>NZ_VOAK01000010.1 GCF_007859075.1 Gemmobacter aquaticus | reverse complement strand
CCGCGCCGGCAGCTGACGACTTTCCCCACATCGACATACCCAATGAAGAGGAGGGCTTTCGCATGCCCAGTCCTGTGATGCCCCATGACCAGTTCCTTTCGATTGCCGGCATGCCGGTGCCGAGCATCGCGGCGGAGATCCCTGAGCGGTGGCAGGCAGCGGCCCGTGCCAAGGGGTTCCGCATCGCCGGGCGCGTTGTCGATCGCTATCATCTCGCGCTCTGCTGTGACGCCTGCGGGGAACTGACCCGGACCAAGGTTTTCGTGTTGATGAACAATCAGCCGACCTGCGCGCCTTGCCTTGCGCGTCGTCAGGCCGAGGTGGCGCGAGCTGCGGGTCTGGTGTTGGTCGCGCGCTGCCCGTTGAATCGTCACTACGCCCACTACCGCGCCGCCTGCGGCCATGAACAGCGCAGGCAATTCGGCTTTGTCGAGCGCGTGGCGCGTGGTGAGGTGGAGCTGCGCTGCGACATCTGTCTCTCGGCGCGGGACGCCGCAGAGGCGGCGGCACGGGGCTGGCAGCTCGTCGGGCCTGACCCTGCCGGACGGCTGGGGTATCGCCTCTACCGCCACGCCGAGGGCTGCGGCGCCGAACAGGTGGTGGCGCGTGCCAATATGCAGACCGGCCGCTTCACCTGCCATACCTGCGATGAGGGTTGGCTGACTGCGCCGAGCAGCATCTATCTTCTGGAGTTCACGCTGCCGAATGGCACGGCGCTGGTGAAGCTCGGCTTCTCGCGCGATGCCCATTCGCGGCTCTTCCATCAGATCCTCCTCGACAAGACGATCTCAGCTCGGGTGGTCCGGGTCGTGCCGATGCCCTCTGGCCTGGTCGCGCTGCGGCGCGAGAAGCGTCTGCACGGGATCCTTGCCGCAGAACTGCCGCAGGCCCGGGTGCCGATCGCGACTTTCGCGGGCGTGCTGAAGGTGAAGACCGAGATCTACTGGCCTGTTGCGGCAGCCCGCATCCATGCGCTGCTCGATACGGAAGTCGCGCGTCTGGCCAACCGGCGCCCCCGCCGCAGCGCCGCACGCGGCACGCCCCGCCGGACCGCCTGACCCTCGTCGACCCCTCGCCTGACCCGCCTGCACCGGTCGCCCGCGCGCGACCGGTCTGCCGCCCGCTTTGCTGTCATCGCTGTCCTGTCCGGAGAACGCCCATGCCGCATCCCAACACCCCGTCCGCCCCGGCCACCACCTCAGCCCCTGCCCCGCCACCCGACCTCGACGCGGTGCTGCGGCCACAGTGGTTGGGACTTGCCGCGCTGCTCTTTGCCGGTCTCGATGGCCCGCAGCCGATGAAGCCGGGCGAGGTCTCGCCGCTGGCCCTGATGGCGCAGGTCATGACCGCGACCGCGCCCTGCGACATGAGCCCGGATGAGCTGGCGGCCTGGCTCCTCGTCGATGATGCGCCGCCGGAGCCGATGGCCGCGCGCGACGGCGACGAAGGTCCGCTGCGCCGGCTCCGGGCCAGCACGCGCCTGGCCCTGCTGCGCCTCTGCGCAGGTCTTGTCACCCTTGCGCGCGCGGCCGAGATGATCCGACCGGGGGCAATCACCCTGATCGAAGGCCTCCCCGCCGCCAGCCTCGCCGAAGTGACCCGGATCCTCACCGCCGACCTGCTGCCGCTGGCGCAGGGCCGCAGCGCGCCCGCCAATCAGCCCCCTGACCCGGCGCAGGCACCGCAGATCCTCACCCCGCACATCTCGGACGGCGAGATCGTCCGGGGCGACGTGGCGCGGCTCGAGCGCAAGCTCGCGGAGGTCATCGACGGCGCGGCGCCGGTGCTGGTGCTTCTGCCGGCTGGCACGATGCCGCCGCCGGGGCTGCTCGCCGTGGCGCCCGCGCGCCTTGTCGTGCCGCCACTCGACCGGGCGATGCTGCTCCGGCTCTTCACCGCGACACACCCCGCCAAAACCCGCCGCCACGCAAAGACGATCGCCGCCACCCTGCCGCCCGATGACCGGCTGGCAGCAATTCCGGAGCTTGCACTGCTGGCGGCACTGCGCCATCCCGACCCGCGCGTAGCGGCGCGACACCTCGCCGATCGCCAGGACAGGTTCGACGGACCCAGGCTTGATGACCTGCCCGACACGCCGGCGGCCCGGGCGGCGCGCGCGCTCATCGCCGATCTTGCCGCCTGGCGCGAGGGGCGTGCGACCTGGGACGAGATCCCGCATTCGCTGCTCCTCTCCGGGCCTGCGGGCACCGGCAAAAGCTACATCGCGCGGGCGATGGCCTCTGCACCCGGCGTGCGCTTTGTCTGCGGCAGTTTCTCGGAATGGCAGGCCGCGGGGCATCTCGGTGACATGCTCAAGGCCATGTCGGCCTGCTTTGCCGAGGCGATGGCGGCCGCGCCTTGCGTCCTCTTCATCGACGAGATCGACGCGGCCGGATCGCGGTTTGGCGGTGATACGCACGGGGTCTCTTATCGAAGGCAGGTGATGAACGGCTTCCTTCTGGCCGTCGATCAGCTGAACCTGGCCGGCGGGGTCATCCTGATTGGCGCCTGCAACGACCCCGCTACGCTCGATCCCGCGATCCTGCGGCCCGGAAGGTTCGACCGCCATGTCGAGGTCCCGCTGCCCGACCGCGCCGCCATCGCGCAGGTCCTGCGTCAGGCTCTCGGCGCGCGCGTGGACGCGGCCGGGATCGAGGCGCTGGCCCGAAGGCTTCTGGGCGCGAGCCTCGCCGCCGTCGATGCGCTGGTCCGCTCGGCAAAATCCGC
>NZ_VOAK01000009.1:0-2500 GCF_007859075.1 Gemmobacter aquaticus | reverse complement strand
CCGAAACCAGGTGATCTAGCCATGAGCAGGATGAAGGTACGGTAACACGTACTGGAGGTCCGAACCAACACCCGTTGAAAAGGGTCTGGATGACTTGTGGCTAGGGGTGAAAGGCCAATCAAACCTGGAGATAGCTGGTTCTCCGCGAAAGCTATTTAGGTAGCGCCTCGGACGAATACCTCGGGGGGTAGAGCACTGCATGGGTGATGGGGTCCCACAGACTTACTGAGCCTAAGCAAACTCCGAATACCCGAGAGTACTATCCGGGAGACACACGGCGGGTGCTAACGTCCGTCGTGAAGAGGGAAACAACCCTGACCTGCAGCTAAGGCCCCTAATTCGTGGCTAAGTGGGAAAGCATGTGGGACGTCCAAAACAACCAGGAGGTTGGCTTAGAAGCAGCCATCCTTTAAAGATAGCGTAACAGCTCACTGGTCTAGTCAAGACGTCCTGCGGCGAAGATGTAACGGGGCTCAAGCCACGAGCCGAAGCTCAGGATGCACAGCAATGTGCGTGGTAGCGGAGCGTTCCGTGATATAGCTCCATGCCTCTTGTCTTCCTCTCGGGGAAGCATGGAGGCGAGGAGCTTTCTGTGAAGCCGGCGCGTAAGCGATCCGGTGGAGAGATCGGAAGCGAGAATGTTGACATGAGTAGCGACAAACAGGGTGAGAGACCCTGTCGCCGAAAGTCCAAGGGTTCCTGCTTAAAGCTAATCTGAGCAGGGTAAGCCGGCCCCTAAGGCGAGGCCGAAAGGCGTAGTCGATGGGAACCAGGTTAATATTCCTGGGCCAGGAGGATGTGACGGATCTCGAAGGTTGTCTGCCCTTATCGGATTGGGTGGGCCGCTTAGAGGTTCCTGGAAATAGCCCTCCACAAGACCGTACCCCAAACCGACACAGGTGGACTGGTAGAGAATACCAAGGCGCTTGAGAGAACCACATCAAAGGAACTCGGCAAAATGCTCCCGTAAGTTCGCGAGAAGGGAGCCCCGTCTGTAGGCAACTATGGGCGGGGGGCACAAACCAGGGGGTGGCGACTGTTTACTTAAAACACAGGGCTGTGCGAAGCCGTAAGGCGACGTATACAGTCTGACGCCTGCCCGGTGCTGGAAGGTTAAAAGGAGGGGTGCAAGCTCTGAATTGAAGCCCCAGTAAACGGCGGCCGTAACTATAACGGTCCTAAGGTAGCGAAATTCCTTGTCGGGTAAGTTCCGACCTGCACGAATGGCGTAACGATCTCCCCGCTGTCTCTGATGTGGACTCAGCGAAATTGAACTGTGTGTCAAGATGCACACTTCCCGCGGTTAGACGGAAAGACCCCATGAACCTTTACTCCAGCTTTGCACTGGCATCAGGATTGTGATGTGCAGGATAGGTGGTAGGCATCGAAGCAGAGACGCCAGTTTCTGTGGAGCCTCCCTTGAGATACCACCCTTCGCACTCTTGATGTCTAACCGCGGCCCGTTATCCGGGTCCGGGACCATGCATGGTGGGGAGTTTGACTGGGGCGGTCGCCTCCCAAACAGTAACGGAGGCGCGCGAAGGTTGGCTCAGAGCGGTCGGAAATCGCTCGTTGAGTGCAATGGCAGAAGCCAGCCTGACTGCAAGACTGACAAGTCGAGCAGAGACGAAAGTCGGCCATAGTGATCCGGTGGTCCCAAGTGGGAGGGCCATCGCTCAACGGATAAAAGGTACTCTGGGGATAACAGGCTGATGATGCCCAAGAGTCCATATCGACGGCATCGTTTGGCACCTCGATGTCGGCTCATCTCATCCTGGGGCTGGAGCAGGTCCCAAGGGTATGGCTGTTCGCCATTTAAAGAGGTACGTGAGCTGGGTTTAGAACGTCGTGAGACAGTTCGGTCCCTATCTGCCGTGGGTGTAGGAGACTTGAGAAGAGTTGCCCCTAGTACGAGAGGACCGGGGTGAACGTTCCACTGGTGGACCAGTTGTCGTGCCAACGGCAGTGCTGGGTAGCTATGAACGGACAGGATAACCGCTGAAGGCATCTAAGCGGGAAGCCCCCTTCAAAACAAGGTCTCCCTTGAGAGCCGTGGAAGACCACCACGTCGATAGGCCAGAGGTGTAAGTGCAGCAATGCATTCAGCTGACTGGTACTAATTGCTCGATAGGCTTGATTTGATCCAGTAACAGCATGACAGTTACTCACAAATCAAAAGCATAGACTTGAACAACCGCAATAACAGCGGCTGATGTTGACACAACTTGGGTAATTCCTCGGTTTGGTG
Organism: Gemmobacter aquaticus; assembly: GCF_007859075.1. GTDB lineage: Bacteria > Pseudomonadota > Alphaproteobacteria > Rhodobacterales > Rhodobacteraceae > Gemmobacter > Gemmobacter aquaticus. The sequence goes on along the minus strand of NZ_VOAK01000009.1, from coordinate 252 downwards.
GTCATAGCGCGTGCTAAACTCCCGATCCCTTCCCGAACTCGGCCGATAAGGGCACTCACGCCAATGGTACTGCGTCTCAAGACGTGGGAGAGTAGGTCACCGCCAAACCTAGAAATTACCCAAATACTCTCAAAACGAACAATACAAATCAAAACACAAAAAGATATCCCGGCGCGGGGTGGAGCAGCCCGGTAGCTCGTCAGGCTCATAACCTGAAGGCCGCAGGTTCAAATCCTGCCCCCGCAACCAAAA
>NZ_VOAK01000008.1 GCF_007859075.1 Gemmobacter aquaticus | reverse complement strand
GGCTGTGCGACGGCAAGGTCTTCACGGAAGGGCATTGGCAGGCCCGACGGGCAAAAAAGCGGGGGACGCGCAGGACCGTTCGATGATCGTCGAGCGCCCGCCTGTCTCTGCGCGCCATGATGCTCACATCCCCGCCCTGATCTGATCGAGGTCGATCAGCCCGCGCCGCACCCGTTCGCGGATATCGCCAAGGCGGAATTCGTGTTCGTAGCCGAAAGAGACATTGCGCAGCAGCGTGCCGCCCGGCATCCGGACCTCGGCCCATCGATGGGTATGGCCGAAGGCCCAGAGATCCGGGCGGTAGCGATCAATCAGCGCGTCGAGATCGGAGGCAAAGCAGGGCGAGAGCGGTGTGATGGGGCCTGCGACCGACCCGGACGGCGCATGATGGGTGACGACAACGGTCTTGCCGACCCAGGGCCGGGCAAGTTCCGCGGTCAGCCAGCCAAGCTGGGTCTGATGGACAAGCACGGTATCCTGCGGCTTCAGCTCGCGCTCCGGGCTGCCAATGACGATGGACCCATAGCCATAGTCCGGCATCTTCCGGGCGTTCCAGAGCGCCTCGGCGACGGCCGCGTCACCGGCGGCGGCGAAGAGACGCATGTCGGTCCAGAGCGTCGTCATCAGGATACGCACATCGCCAATCTCCAGCTGTTGGCACTGACCGAAGCGGCAGCCCGCCTCACTGCAGATCCGGTCCAGCTCGGCGTCGACGGTCGAGAGATTCTCGCCATAGTAGTCGTGGTTGCCGGGGATGAGGACCGTGCGCGCAGCGGGGACCAGCGACCCGAGCCAGCGGAGCGCATGGGGCCATTTGCGGGTTGCGACCTCGGCCAGATCGCCGGCGATGATCAGCGCCTCGACGCCCGTGGCCGCATCCCGGATCTCATCGCCAAGCTGGTCGAGGAGGTCGCGGTCGCTGATCTCGTCAAGGTGGAGGTCTGCGAGAACAAGGAGCTTCATTAGCATACCTTTCGGGTCGAAGGATCGGGAGGGCGTCCGGGAGGCCGAGGCTGCCCGGACATTGATGAGGCGCTGGTCATCGCGTCTCGCCGTCATCTGGCGGCAAATCCGGCACTGACGGCTTGAGGATGGCGCGGGCCGCCGCCGGGTCTGCGCGCGCGGCACGGACCTGCATCGCCTGCTGCCCGGCGTGATCCGTGCGCCGGATCAGCCCGCGCATCAGCAGCCCGGCCTCCGCGCCACGACTTACCTGGTAGGGGTAGCCAAGCGAGACATTGCGGACCAGCGTTCGGCCGACGATGCCCTCGATGGGGTGATGGGTATGACCGAACAGCCATGCATCCGGCTGGGCGCGCTCGATCAGCGGCAACAGATTGGCGGCATAAGCCGGATCGAGCTCGCTCCGCCACGCGCCAACGAGATCTGGATGCGGGCAATGGTGGGTGACCACGATGGTGCGCCCCGCGAATGGTTGCGCCAGTCGCGCCTCCAGCCAGGTACGATGATCGGCATGAATCAGCGCCGTGTCCTCAGGCCGGATCTGTCGGGCGTCACCCGCACCAAGCCGGATACAGGCATAGTCGTTCATGCCGCGCTCGGCGATCCTCATCGCCCGGGCCGGATCGCCCTTCAGAGCGAAATCCGTCCAGAGCGTGGCGCAGAGGAAGCGTATGCCGCTGAGCACCAGTTCCGACTTCTGCAGGAAGTGGGCACCCTCTTCGGCACAGATCGTGGTCAGACGATCCTCGCCATCGAGCATGCAATCATAGTAGTCGTGGTTGCCGGGCAGCAGATGGATGCGCCCAGGCGGCAGGTAGCTTGCGAGAAGCCGGATCATCCGCGGCCAGCGGACCCCAGGGTTGTTGGTGAGATCGCCGGCGACGATCAGTCCGTCGAGTTCATCGAAGAGGTCGCGCGGCAGCGCCGCGAGCGGGTCCCTCCCGGCCTGAAGCCAGCGATCCAGATGCAGATCGGCGATAACAAGAACAGACATTGGAAATCTCCTTCGGGTCTGGTGGTGGGGCGCGCAGAATGGTGATGGCGCGCGCCTTTGTCGGGGGAAACGGCGGTGGCGCAGGGGACGAGGGCTTATCCGGTCCCCTCGATCTGCCGCTGCAGCAGGGCCTGCACCAGGTCCACGCGGCGGCAGAACCGCTCCCAGCTGATCGGTCGCCGGGGGTGCGTGGGTCCATCGGGCGGCATCTCTGCGGGCAGCGCGCGGGGCTGGCCCAGGCGGTAGTCGCCATCGACGCAGCGAATGATGCGTCCGGGGGCGGTCTCCACCGCGATGACGGCGGCGCTGAGGCGGTGACGCGGAGGAACCTCACCCTCATGGATCTGGCCATGAACGCGCAAGAGGAGACCGTCCTGCAGACAGAGCCAGTCCTCGATCAGGGGAAGGTCGGGATAGAGCGAGGGCGGGAGTGGGCATGGGTGCCTCACATACGGGGTTTCAAATCTCTGCCCGCAGAATGGCGACAGCGCCCCGCCCTATCCTCTGGCGCGATTTCCACATTACGAATCATGATCGTTGGGACGCGATGCTCAAACATTGCAAGACACACCGAGCCGGCACGCGGTGTTCACCATCCCTTTGCCAGTCAGCGCATGAAAACGAGTTAAGGTAGGCAACATAAGCGACCTCAATCGGATATTGTATCTCTTTTGGAAACCACGTCGAAATTCAAACCATTGAAAAGTAACGGCTCCTTAACCAATTACATATGAAATCAACCCTGGCGATAGCCCAATAAACCTATCAACCCAACACTGACACGCGAAACGCAAGAAACAACGCGACTAAACAGGAAGAATAGAATTGACCGCCGACTCCCTCTGCTACCTATCAGTGATCGACGTCCCAATCGATCAACAGGCAATCTCCAATCTTCTCGGAATAACATCCGAAAAAGAAGCTGAACGAATCTACTCTGAAGTCAGTAAGAGCATATCCATTGCAGGCCACATCCAATCCAAATATCGCTGGCCAAACATTTTCGACATACTGATGCACGAGACCAAGAGCACCGTAAGGGAAATCGGCACCCACTCAGCGCAAGAACAATGCGCGGTGGAAATTGCAGATCTTGTTGCTTCAGTGGTTTCTGCACTGGATGAGGAAAGTCTGACTTGGCATACACTTATCGCAGACCCGTCAGGTTTATTGCTGACGTTAAACGAATGCAAGTTTGAAATTTGCGATATTTGCGAGGAGCATCTGCAAACTGGCCACACGGAACAGATAGGCGCAGAGCTATTCTCTAGGATTCGAAGCATTTTTGTCGCGTTCAACGACTATCTCTTGAGCTACTGGGGAATTCAGGCCTGCGCTTGTGATGAAATTTGAAGGAGGAAACCTACTCCCCCTTAAAAACTTTACGCTTGCAATACTCACCCAGCTCCCTCGGCGATCGGATTGGCCACACAGTCGCCACAGAACTTTCCCTACTTGGCTTTCCATGCTTGATCTAGTGGAATCATACAAGAGCACACTTTGATCCTCCAATACCGCAAGATTCAGAAGTCCGAAATCGTCCTGAACATCCGCCCGACGCCTCGAACCTTTAGCAGACACGACGAAGGTCCCTTAACCTAGTCTTCACCCACCTCCTCCACAGTGTCATGAGTTTATCTGGAGGTATACAGATGGTACTGACCTATGAGGGCAACTGGAGCTACAAAGGAAGCGAGGTAACTTCTTCGCATTTTGGGGCAAACTTCTTGTTCACGAGAGACTCTGTTTCTCCGGAGGACATAGGAAGTGGGGGTGGCGCATACATAAATGCGGTAGATGAACTCGGATTGAAGCTCCTCCGTTACCCGGGCGGCGCGATTACCGAGGACTACTTCGACATCGAACACCCCAACCGACCAATACAAAACGGTGCCCAAGTTGCACCATTGGATAGCTTTCTCGAGTTTTGCGGTAGCCGAAAGATCGATGCAGTAATTGTTATACCCACTAAACGATTTCTGTCGGAGCCCGACGCGAACTTAATGCGGCACTTGATCGTAGACGATAAAATTGTCAGGAATTTTATTACTCAGACGTTGAAGAAAGCTGAAGCTACGGGTGCAACCATCGATGCATTCGAAATAGGAAATGAATGGTATTATACAGGCTTGGACCCGTTTGAGTATGGTCGAGTAGCGAGTCGCTTGTCTCTCATTGTGCAAAATGCAATCAACGAATTCCGCTCCCAGAATTCCGTTGGAGCTTCTTGGGAGGAGCCGAATATAGTTGTACAAGTCGGACATCGAGGGGAATCCGAGATAGAAACGATACGAATCCTACAGGAATTTAATACACGCGAATTGCGCGCTGTAGATGGATTGACTACACACAGATTCCTAAGTGATACCGCGCATTTTGGCGAAAAGGAAGGCATTGATCGCACCTTCTACGGTGCATTCGATGTTTGGACAAATTGGGCAAGACGCTATGACGCAGACCAGACGTTCGTCGAATATGTTACAGAATGGAATGTGAAAGGTGATAACATTTATGAAGCGGGCCTACGTTCGGCTTCTTCAATTGTTTGGCTGTTCGCAGAGATGATAGAAGCCGGTGTATCGAATGCATCATTTTACGCCGTCCTCCAGAACAATCCACAGAATCTTGCAGTGTCGAATGGGTTGCCCGGTAGTACCTGGGAGGGGCTAAGCATAAATGGAGAGATGTTCCGTATGCTTTCAGAGTCAACAATTGGCTTGCAATTAGTGAAGTCATCCGCGGTGAGCAGATATCTTACTGGCGATCGTGATCGTGAGATGTTTGTTGAGACCTTTGGTAGCGCAACGAAAGACGTAATATACGCGTCGAACCGTACAGCTCACACGATCAAAGAGACTTTTGATGTCCGGGGTTTGAGTGAAGGGGCCCACCATGCCTTTGTCAGGATCGTCGGTGTTGCAGAAGGTTGCGATCCACTTGACCCAAACGCAGAAGCGGTTGTGTTGATGCCCATCGGGGATCTACTCAGAAAGGGAAGAGTGAGTCTAGAGCTAAAACCATGGGAGACTGCAGAGATCACTATTCTAAAGGGAGATGAGGGTGTTAATCTGAAAGGATCACGGAAGGGAGATTTAATGCATCTTTCGGATCGAGATGACGTAGTCTTTTCCCTCGATGGAAGAGATTTAGTGTCGGGGTTTAGTCGAAACGACAGAATTTATGGTGGCGCAGGAGACGACACTTGTATCGGTGGCAGCGGTCTAGATGTACTGGCTGGACAGCGTGGCAACGACCTTTTATTGGGTGGATATGGGAATGATTCGCTTTTCGGCGGCAATGGCGCAGATACACTCGTCGGGGGCATGAAGGACGATTTACTGACAGGAGGTGCTGGCAGCGACGTTTTTGTTTTTGGGGAACGCATGGCGTCTACCCTTGGTTGCTCAGTCGATCGGATCACAGATTTTCAGTCAGGGGTTGATGTGATTAATCTTCGATCTATTGATGCAAACTTGATTAGACCTGGCGATCAAGACTTTAGGTTTGTTGGATCGACAAAGTTTTCCGGAGCGAACGGTGAGCTGCGCCTTTCCAAGGGTCTATTGGAGGGCGACATCGATGGAGATCTAGTAGCTGACTTCCAAATCTATATTGGAGATGCAACTATTAAGGTTGTCGATCTCCTTCTTTGAGAAAACGAAGCGATGGTGGCTACCGTGAGCGACTGCCACTAGTAGCAACTGGAAGTCTCCTGTTTTGGCATGCCCCTAGGCATCCGTGGCAACCTGACAGGGCAGTTGGACGGGCCGACTTGAAGCAGTGATCTGCATCGCAGTCCTGAACAGGTCATCGATGTCCGCTTCGCTCATCCCGAGCCCAGCTGCGAGCGCGGCGATCGTCGGGCTGTCGCGGCGGAATTCGGTCGCATCTGCCCAGGCGATCTGCACCAGCGCGGGCGCGGCTGCGACGGCCGCCTCGATGGTGGGCAGATGCCCCGCGTTGTGAAGGGCGGCGCGCGCTTGAAAACGCGAGCACCGCATGCCTTGGCGCTCGATGGCCAGCAACTCCGCTCCCGTCAGCGTGGGACGATCCTGCAGCACCGGCCGTCCATCTGAACCGGCCGCGATAATCCGACCCGCTGCCTGCCCCTCAATGAGGGCTGCATGTTCCTCGTCAGAGATCTCCACGGCACCAGCTGGAATTGCCGCGCCGTGAATCTCTGGGGCATACAAGGCCAATGGGGAAGCGGTGAAAAACTTGGTCATGTCAGTTCCCGATCGCGATGTAGGAGAAAGCTGAGGAGTTCAGCGTGCCGTCGTACCGACAGGTAATCGCAGTGAAGCCGCTCGAGGTGCGGTTCATGGTCGACACGATGTGAGCGTTGTTTGCGGTCGCCGCTGCAGACTGGTCAGTGGCCACCACCTGCCGGAGCGCGGTCGGAAAAGCGATCGGGAAGGTGATCGCGACCGTTCCACCACTGTCCGTGGTGCCGACACCCCACTGCTTGATCAGCCCAGACGGCAGGCGCTGGTATTCGACCTGCGACAGGGCGAGGGCGATCCGGGCGCTGATCAGCGGCTGGGCGATAGCGGACATCACGGGTGTCTCCTTTTGTGCTGGTCCATCGGCGCGCGGCGCGCCGCCCTCATCCCGCCCGCGCGCAGGCGGTGGAGCCGTCCGGTGCATCAAGCGCGGCAAGCAGCGCCGAGAGGCCTGCGCCCGCGAGCTCCCGCTCGGCCAGAAGCGCGCGGGCCAGCGCCAGCAGTGCGGGAAGGTGCGCGGTGATCAGGCTGGCCGCCCGTGCCTCCGCCGTCTCGAGCCGCGCCCGGATGCGGCGGTAGAGGTCCGGATCGCGATAGCCGGTCTCCTCGACCCAGACCGGGCCGAGGGCGCCAAGGCCCATCTGCGTCTCGAGCCTGAGCGCGAGCCGGGTGGCCTGCGCGAGGTCGGAGTGCCGCGTGCCGCCCGCACCGCCAGAGACCGTGCCCAGCACCACACGCTCTGCTGCGCGACCGGCCAGATCGGTCGCCAGATGATCGTCGAACTCGGTCTCCAGACCCTCCCAATCGCGCAGCGCCCGCTCGGTGAGCCCGCCCTCCGGCCCCATGGAGAGCCGCGTCACCTCACTGCGGCGCAGAAGATGCGCGACCACCGCATGACCGGCCTCATGCACGGCAATCCGCCATTCGGCAGCCGGGTTCGGTCGCGGGCCGGGGATGCTGCCCTCCAGATCGGCGAGCGCCAGATCCCGAGCACCCTGTCGGGCGGCGGATTTTGCCGAGCGGACCAGCGCATCGACGGCGGCGAGGCTCGCGCCCAGAAGCCTTCGGGCCAGCGCCTCGATCCCGGCCGCGTCCACGCGCGCGCCGAGAGCCTGACGCAGGACCTGCGCGA
>NZ_VOAK01000007.1 GCF_007859075.1 Gemmobacter aquaticus | reverse complement strand
TCGCCAAGCTTGCTATCGCCCACGGACCCGGCGAGACGAGCCCACTTGAGGCACAGGACGGCAGCGCAGCGAACGCACGAGGAGTGTCCGTTCGCTGCGCGTTGATCACATGACCGGAATGGGCCGATTGCGTTGCGCTCCGGGTCAGAGACGTCACGGGCAAACTCAGGTGCGGCCCCACAGCGTTTGCCTATGTTCCTCGCAGTACATGCTGAAAAGGCTGGTGCAGTCGAAGTGGCAGGGCGCGCCTGAGGCTACCGGTGAGCATGTTGATCAACCTTTTGCAAAGCCAAAGGAACTGCATCCGGTGGGCAGCAACAGTCAACGTTCGACCCGCCGCCCTATTGACGAATGCGCCAACCGGTCCGGAAAATCCACCACACCACCCCCATGCAGATCGTTGTGAACAGGACAATCGCTGCCAAGCTGATGGCAATCGGCACATCCGCTGTGTCGAAGAACGACCAGCGGAACACCGACATCAGGTACACGACCGGGTTGAACAGCGCGATGGTGCGCCAAACGCCCGGCAGCATGTCGACGCTGTAGAAACTGCCGCCCAGGAAGATCAGAGGCGTCAGCACCAACAAAGGGATCAGCTGCAACTGCTGGAAATCCTTGGCCCAGATGCCGATGATGAATCCAAAGATCGAAAAGCTGAAGCTTGTCACCGACAGCAGGGCGAACATTGCGAAGGGGTGCGCGATGGGCAGGTCAACGAATATGTAGGCCGTTCCAAGGATCACGAGCCCGATCAGAATCGACTTCACCGCCGCCGCGCCGACATAGCCGATCACGATTTCAAGATAGCTGACGGGCGCGGACAAAAGTTCGTAGATCGATCCGATGAACTTCGGGAAATGGATCGCGAAGGACGCGTTGGAGACCGATTGTGTGATCACTGTAAGCATGATCAGCCCCGGCACGATGAACGCGCCATAAGTGACACCTTCCACCGTTTCGATCCGGCTGCCGATCGCTGCCCCGAACACGACGAAGTAAAGCGAGGTCGAGATCACCGGAGAGATCAGTGATTCCATGATTGTGCGGTAGAACCGCGCCATTTCGCGTTGGAAGATCACCCGTATGGCGTGGACGTTCATGCCTGTTCCCTCAGCAGTCCGACGAAAATGTCTTCAAGGCTGCTCTGACGGGTTTGCAGGTCGGTCAACTGCAATCCCGCAGCGCGCAGATCGTTGAGCAGGGTCACGATCCCAGTCCGTTCGCCTTTGGTGTCATAGGTGTAGACCAGGCTCTGTTGATTTGACCCAAGTTCAAGCGGATAGTGCGCCAGCGAGGCGGGCAATGCTGTCAGCGGCGCGGCCAGTTCGATATGCAGCTGCTTTTGCCCCATCCGCTGCATCAGCGCGGCCTTGTCCTCGACGAGCAGAATCTCGCCCTTGTTGATCACGCCTACCCGATCGGCGATCGCTTCGGCCTCTTCGATGTAGTGCGTGGTCAGAATGATCGTCACGCCCGCGGCCTTGAGGTCACCGACGACCGACCACATGTCCTTGCGCAATTCCACATCCACGCCCGCTGACGGCTCATCCAGAAACAGGACCCGTGGCTGGTGGGCCAGCGCCTTGGCGATCAGCACGCGTCGCTTCATCCCGCCGGACAGCGGCATGATCGCGCTGTCCTGCTTGTCCCACAGCGACAACTGTCTCAGCACGCGTTCGACATAGGCGGGGTCCGGTGCCTTGCCAAAAAGGCCGCGCGAGAAGCTGACCGCATTGAACACCTTCTCAAAAGGCTCGAGGCTGATTTCCTGCGGCACCAGCCCAATCAGTTCACGCGAAGCACGGAAATTCTTGACCACATCATGCCCGCCCACAGTCACGCTGCCCGACGTTGGCTGCACGATGCCGCAAATTGTGGAAATCAGCGTCGTCTTCCCCGCCCCGTTCGGGCCAAGAAGCGCAAGAATCTCACCTTCTTCAATCGCTAGATCTACAGATTTCAGCGCCTGAAAGCCGGAACTGTAGGTCTTGGTCAAATTGCGGACCGAAACAATCGACGGCATGGAATCCTCATCGCTGGGAAGGCAGAACCCTAACTTGCCCGGCGACCGAGTCCAAGGTCAGTCGTCAGGACGACGATTTGAGCTTCGGCCACCATCAAGAATTCGCAAGCTGACTGCCAGGGCGGAAGGCGGCAAAGCGAAGAACGCCTTCCTCTACCCGCCGGGCGTGGACCCGCGGCACGCGAATGCTTCGCTACGGGCCAACCTCTGCTTCGGAGGAAATGATCAAACGGACACTGTCGAGGGTAAACGTCAGATATGGGCCGACGTCTCTTTTGGGTGGCCAGCGTCTGGGTGGTCAGCGTCGTTTGACACTGGATTTCGTCTGCTTGCTCCCGCGAGGCCCGGACTGGACAGGGGTGTTGATCCGGTTCTCGTCCCCAAGTTTGCGCCAGCGCTCGAGACGCTCGGGATCAAGCCCTCCGACCGCAACTGCTGCCTGAACCGCGCATCCCGGCTCATGGTCATGGCCCCCCAGAACACCAAATGGGTCAGCGGAATAGATGCCAACACCACGGCTAACGCAGTCAGGATAGCCGTTGCCCGCAAGCTGGCCGTCATCGTCCACGCCATGTGGAAGACAAACACCCCGTTCCCCTGGAGCCAACTCGATGCATGACAACCAAGGAGCACGGCTGGCTGACTTCTCGCACGTGTCCTGCCGGGACGCGTTGCCAGGATCAGGCCGATCCTCTGAAACGCGGCGCCTCCAAAAGACGCAGGGATGATGACCGCGAGGACCACTTCGGCCGATCCCTAATCTGACGCCAATATGCAGCGACCCCAAGTGCGATCGACTCAGGAGAGAACCCTGAACCCAGCGAAGGCGCAGACCCAAAGAAGAAGTCTTGACCAGTGCGATTAGAGAACTTGTCAGAGGGCAGACCAAGGTGCTGGCTCTGCCGACGATATGGGTGCTACATTCCTATGCCGCCTGTTCCCAGCACGCACCGAATGAACATCTGCCGATCCCCATTGCCAGAGAGGGGCTGGCAATCATGGCCGGACTCTACTGGGATCTCGGCGAGGCGGACACGACCATGCTGACGCACGCCCGCTGAGGCCGCGCGAAATCGCCAGTGCGGCGTCGGTTCAGGATTGCAGCGCGTCAAAGGACGCACCAGCACGTCCCGGCCCCCAATGGCCCCGGGGGTGCATGGCTTGATCTAAGATCGGCCTGCGCTGCCTTTCAGGTGGCCCACGGCAGGGGGCGGCGTGGGTACGGAGTCGCACAAGCTGCAGGGGGGCCGGACCGGCACGAGGCGTGCATCCGATGGCGCGCCAGTCGATCACCACCCTGGCCGTCGCAAACAGGTTCCGAGCACATATCCGCGAGCCGCGGATACTGTTACCGCCCTGCCCCGGCCGTGCGCCCGCGCGACATGGCGGCCGGCGCTCTTGACCAGCGCTCTGCTGCGGGTCCCGATCGATCGGTTCGGATCCGCTGTCCTTCGCGGGGGTTGAAACAGCATTGCAGTCGGCGTCAGGTCGCATCCCGGCGACAGGGCCAAGCGCCTGAATGTCATCGAAGAGAACCGCCTCTCCGCTTGGCGTCCGCGTTCCAATCCGGCCATCACACAGCGGCGCATAGCGATCCGCCAGGGCGATATCATCGAAAAGGGCGGATGTTGTGGTGATGTCCATCGAGATCTCCTGCCTCGACAAAGTTTTGCCGAAGCTGAAGAAAATCCAAACCGCCGATCCTGAAATCCGAGATTCCAGCGCTGCAAGAGACCGAATGCCGGCGATGTCACCCCTCCGGCCGCGGTCACGACGGCGGGGCCAAACATAGGAATTCTGCAGATTCACTACTGAGTATTCGTCCTGCAAAAAAACCGAGGCGCACACCAAGAATCTTGCCAAACCCGTACCGGGGTTTTCCTGGTCGTCCTGCATCCTGATGCGAGACGACAAGATCATCAGGTTTCTCCATGTCCACCCATCCGACCTTCGATAGCGCTGCATCTGCAATTCAGACCCCGCACCCCGCAGTGCTGAACTTCAAAGGCCTGCATCCGAAGGACCTGGGCAAGTTCGCCATGCACGATAAGCGGCGGGGCGGCGACCTCTCCCATATTAACACCCGGCTGAGCGCGATGAATGAGGTTCTGCATGGTGGGCCGCAGTGGATTGACACCGTCCGGGAGAAGATACGGGCTGCCCGCGCGACCAATTACAAGGAACACATCGCCGCTCTGAAAGCAAAATCCCGGCAGAGGGAGGCTGCCGAGGTGGAGGCCGCAGGCCCCCGTGATCCATGGCGGTCCTGCAAGGGTGGCCCGATGCGGGAAGGCCTTCTGACCGTCAACAAGGCCTGGTTCGGGGGAACGGGTCAATCGCTCTGGGATCCAGAGAGGATCAAGGCGTTCACCCGGACCGCCCTGACCTTCCTGAGAACGTACTTTCCGGGCGATCAGCTGTGTTATGCCAGCGCACACCGCGATGAAGAAGCGTTTCACATCCACTTCATCGTCCTCGTCTGGACGGTCCGCACCACCCTGAATCGAGGGCGTCAGATCCTGCTGCAGGCCTCGGCGAACCCGTTGCTGGCCCGGTACGAGTATGCGCAAGATCTGGTTGGCGCGGCCTTCCACCATCTTGGCATCTGTCGCGGCGCGCCCCGCGCCGAACAGCGCCGCGCCGCCAGGGCTGCAGGTCGGCCCGCGCCTAAACCACGGCGCCACGTGCCACCATCGCAGTATCGGCAGGCCGAGATCGCCCGAGGTCGAGCCGAGGCGCAGCGGCTCGTTTCGGCAGCAGAGGCAAAGGCGGCAGGCATTGTTGATGCGGCGCGGAGGTCTGCTGCGGAAATTGCCCGCGATGGTGACGAGGCGCAGCTTCAGCACGCGGCGATCCTCGCACAGATCGGGCGGCTCAAATCCGAGAGGGCGGCGCAGGACGCGGCGTTGCTTCACCTCCGGAAAAGCGCCGATGTTGAACGGGATCGGGCCGCCGTGGCAAAAGAAGACGCAAATCAGGCGGTGAAGCGATGCCGCCTCGCCAACGCCGCCGCCCGGGAGGCAGAGGTGAAGGCCGAGGGGATCGTGGAGAACCTGACCCTGGGTCTCCGCCTGTTCGCAGAGGGGATGTTTACTTTTTTGGACAGCGAAACCGGCAGCAACCTCAGGCTGGTCTGGACGGCGCGAGCAAGGGACTTGCCGCAGCAGCACCGGAATGAGGCGCGCCTCAATCCGGTGCTGCCCCTCTTGAAGCGCTTTGCCGACACCGTTTCGGCAGCTCTAGAAGCAATGGTCGGGAAAGAGCGTCACACAATCGCCGATGATGCCGCGTTTCTGGCGAACCTGCGCGACAGCCTCAATCCCGACCAGATCGCACGTTTGACCCGCATCGCGGCAGCCCGTGACATGGATGGGCCGGGGTTCTGACGTGCAAAGGACGGAAACAAGATCGGCCGATCGCGGGAACTGATAGAGACCGGGGACCCCGGTAAATCTGAAGAAATTGGCGTCGAGGGTTCATCCCCGCGAGTGCGGGGAACAGCGGAACATGGTAAGCGGTATATCCGCCCTATAATCTCACCTCGCGGCGAAGATTTTTTCCTGCCGCCTCGACGGCCGCAGCCGAATTCGCGCTTCTCAGTCTCCGATTCGATTGCCGTGAACCGCGCGGAGACATCGGGTGGGAGGCTGCAACTTGGGTCCGCGCATTGAGCGTGTTACGCCCAGATTGGGCGGTTCCGGGCCTTTTGATCGCGACCAATGGCGAAGGCCCGGGTGTCGCGCCGACACCCGGTTTGCATTCGCATGACCTGTCCCGGGAAACCCGGGACAGAAGAAGATCAGTGTTCGAGATGTCCGACCGGGCAATCAACCCATACTTCACCGCAACATCGTAGACGCGCGCGCCAGCTGAAAACTCTCGGCCATATTCCGCGCCTTGAGATCTTGCGGTCATCGCCGCCGCCCGGTCGGACCATCAAGGATCTCGATCCGCGACACTCCATTCGACCCACGCACCTCCATCCGGTGCTCATTTTGGTGCCCCCCCTGCAAACTCAGTTGCACGACGGCATGCCCGATACAGCATCAGGCCGAAACCACGTGGCCGACGCACCGCTTACGATTTGCTTCACTCAGCCGATGGCAAAAAGCTGTATCCACAAAGTCCCTCTCGCTTGGAATCCGGAGGTCGTTCAAAGCCGACCTCCGGCCGCGCAACATGGCAGAGTTGTCCACTGTGCGGGATGAGCGCGCCACGTCAACTTGCAACGGCACCGATCTGCCAGACAAAGGTGGGCTCGGTTCCGTTCACGAGGTGATCCCCCAGGATGCGCTCCTTGTAGATGACCGGATTATGGCTCGCGGCCGTCCGGGCATTGCGCCAGTGCCGATCAAGTGCGAGTGCCGTGTCGCTTGACGAGGCGCCCAGGGCGTTGAACACGTCGCTCACTGCCCGGAGTGCCAAATCGACAACGGCCGATTGAGCTGCGCCGGATGCCAGCTCTGCGTCCACGTTTGCGGCATCGTCAGCGGTGCGATCACTGCCTTGTGACGTCTCGTATGCACGCTGTGCCGCGCGTGCGGCTTCCAGCGTGGTCGCGCGCGCCGCGTAGGCCTGTGCGCGTGCTCGGCCGAGTACCTGCAGGATTTGGGCATCATGCCGGACCAGACCGCCCGCGCCGCCTGCGCCATGCGAGAAAGTGCGTTTGCGCGCCGCCACAAGTTGCGCCACGTCGCGCACTGCAGCGAGCGCCGCGCCCGTCAGAACCGCGTTCAGCACCAGCTGATAGAACGCAGTCTGATACCGGAAACGGCGCTCGAATGGGACGAGCCCTTCCGGTTCCAGCCTTGCCCCACTAAAGGTTGTCGTGCCAGTACCTGTCAGGCGCTGTCCAAAGCCGGACCAATCGTCGCGGATGGTTACACCTGGCTGATCCAGCCTGATGATCGCAATGACCGGGGCGCCGGTGTCGCTGCGTGTGGCATAGGTGTCGATCCACTCGGCGAATATGGTTCCCGTGGAATAGTACTTCTCGCCATCGACGCGGAAACCTTGATCGTCGGGTGTGACCTTTGTGATCGTATCGCCGATCTTCACCGAGCCGATCTCGGTCCAGCCATTGCCGGCAATCTCGCCCTTGCCGAAACGGCGCAGCCAGACTTCGCCTTCTGCGCGGGGTGCGACAAGCCGGTCCTCGACCAGGGCCAGATGACTGCGCAAGGCTTGGGCAACGTTGGTGTCAGCAGTGGCAAGGTCGATCAGAAGATCAAACTGTTGGACAAGCGAAGCACCGATGCCGCCGAATTCCACCGGAACGCGCAATGCGGTGAAGCCGGCCTCTTTAAGCCAGCCGATTTCATCATGTGGGAGAATGCGGTCTCGTTCCCGCTTGACCGCTCCGGCAGCGATGCGGTCGAACACCGGCTGGAACCGGGATTTCAGTTCGTCGGTGGTTGGCACTTCGGTCCAACGGTCATGCTTGGTCATTTTGTCTCCTGCAGGATAGGGGGCATGTGATTGGCCTTCGGTTCGTCCGAGGATGGTCCAAAGGCTAACGCCTTCGACAGGTCGATGCGACAGAACCACTTTTCAAATTCAGTGGCTTGCGTGGCGTGGCGCTACTGTCAGAGGCGGGTCTGGGCACCATGATCTTCGGTGGGGTGACATGTTTCGGAGGTGTTTCGTGGGTGGTTGGAATCAGCTGGCAGATGAATCGTTCTGCGCACTGGCATTCCCGTAAAATTCCTGCCGTCCCGTGAGGGACATGCACAGGTGGTTTCTTTCGGAGCCCGGGTGGCGGCCCATCGGCCGGCGGACGCTCTGCTGCGCTATGCCGGATCAGAGGGTGTTTCTTCTATGAAGGGGCAAAAGAAAACACGCTTTGTATTGTCGTAATTATTGCGCGGGACGGGCAGACTAATGCCTGACCGCACGTTGCAGAGCGAAAGGAGGTCTCGGATGAATGTTCTCGTCCCGCGGGAAGGTCCGCCATGGAACTGGAGCGAGCAGAACGCCATGTTGCGCCGAGCCGTTGCGGCTGGCGTGCGCCAGATCATGACCCCGGTCCGTCCGATGGTCCTGACGAAGTTGGAGCGTCAGATGATCAGCGCCTTCACGGCGGAATATCTGGGCGAGCCGCATTGTGTGGCGCTGTTCGGCGAATGGCTGTCTGAAACTGCGCTGGATCTTGCGATCCGGATCTCGGACGCAGCCGAACAGGCCGCGCGTCCCGATCCCTATGGCTCTTTGCCGGGATTTTCTGCCTGCCGCGCAGAGCGCAATGGAGCCACCTGGCATGTGGACCCAGCGTTGCTGGCCCAGATCGGTCCGCGTATGGCTGCGGCGCTTGTCTATGCGCATCAAAGTCTGATGGACCCTGATCTACCGACAGATGCTGGTGAACTTCTGGCAATGGGATGGTCGCCAGAGGGGGTCGCCGAGATCGATGGAGTGGTCGCGTTTGTCCGCCAGATGGCGATCCTGCGTTGGATCGACAAGGGTGCGGCGCTGCCGGTTCAGCGTATCCCATGAGGCACTGCGCTCCCGATCCTCTGCACCCCGACACTCAGAGGACGAAAGCTGCCGGGAGGTTGCATCAGCCTGTTCCCGCAACGGCGGTGCGCGATTGCGAGTTCTGCAGGTGGGTTGCTGCACTTATGCCGGCGGTGTCGCGGGTCGAAGTTGCGCGTGATCCTGTTGACCTGGACATCGCAGTGTATTGTCTGCGTGACATCTTGTTTCGGATCGAGCGTTGGCTCGACCGGAATGTGACAGAACTCCCCGATCTTCTGGCGCTTCCCGCCCTTTGGCGTCTGGACCTGCTGGATCGTGAGCGCGCAACCTTCCTTTTGCATGGCCTGCCTTGCATCAGGGCCTGGGCAGATCGTCTACGCCGCAACCTTGGCGGCATTGACGGGTTCGGTCGTCATTGGGAGGAGATCTATCTGAGCCGCCTTGATGCTGATCAGGTGGCTTTGGTCGACCGGTCGAGCGCAGCCATCTGGATGCCAGTGGCCTCACCTCCTCCAGCGTTTGGCGGCGTGGCTGAAGTTTTGGCGCTTCGGAAAGAATTGCCTCTCCGGGATCGCAAATAGAGTTGAAACCCGTCGAAGCGTGCCGGTCTTTGGAATGGGAAAAGGCAGGGGAACAGACTTAAATCTATTGAATTAGTCGTGATTCAGGATGCAAGAATGACAAAGCCCCTCATCGTCGGTCTATCCGGCAATATTACCGCACCATCAAAAACCCGCGCGCTTGTCTCAACGGCGCTTGAATTGGTATCCGCACGACTGGATGTCGAGACGGATCTTCTTGAAATCAACGATTTCGGGTCCGGGTTGGGCGCCGCACGAAAGCTGAATGATCTTGCGCCCGATGCACGTGCAAAGATCGACAGATTGCTTTCGGCTGACGGTCTGCTGATTGCGACCCCGATCTACAAGGCGACGTATCCGGGGTTGTTCAAGCATCTCATTGACCTGCTCGACCCGGCCTCCCTGTCCGGGCGGCCGGTGCTTCTGGCGGCGACCGGCGGTGGCGAGAAGCATGCGCTGGTTGTCGAGCACCAGCTTAGGCCGCTGCTGGGTTTCTTCGAAGCGCAAAGCCTCGCGACGGCAGTGCATGCCTCTGACAAGGATTTCACCGATGGGGCGCTGACCGGTGACGCCACTCTGGAACGCCTCGCCCGGGCTGTGACGCAGTTTGACGCTTTCTTCCCTTCTTATCTCCGGCTGGCCAGAGCTGCCGAATGATCCCGCAAAGGAACCTGAAATGACGAAAGATCCGATCAAGTTCGCCTATTGGGTGCCCAACGTCTCGGGCGGCCTTGTTATTTCGAACATCGAACAGCGCACCAGTTGGACTCCCGAATACAATCGCAAGCTTGCCCAGATCGCAGAGGCAGCGGGGTTTGATTATGCGCTGAGCCAGATCCGGTTTACCGCCGGCTATGGCGCCGACAACCAGCATGAGTCGGTGGCGTTCAGCCATGATCTGCTGGCCCATACAACGCGGCTCAAGGTGATTGCCGCAATCCTTCCCGGGCCGTGGAACCCGGCGGTGGTGGCCAAGCAGGTCGCAACAATCAGCCACCTTACCGATGCCCGCATCGCGGTCAATATCGTGTCTGGCTGGTTCCGTGGCGAGTTCTCGGCCATTGGCGAGCTGTGGCTGGACCATGACGAACGCTATTGCCGGTCGGAGGAGTTCATCCGCGCGCTGAAAGGTATCTGGACGCAGGACGATTTCACCTTCCGCGGCGATTTCTACCGCTTCTCCAACTACACAATGAAACCCAAGCCCCTGCAACCGCTGCCCGAAGTGTTCCAGGGCGGATCCAGTCGCGCCGCTCGGGATATGGCCGCGCGGGTGTCAGACTGGTACTTCACCAACGGCAACACTCCAGAGGGGCTGCGCGCGCAGGTCGATGATATCCGGGCCAAAGCTACGGAAACCGGCAACAAGGTGAAGATCGGCATCAACGCCTTTGCCGTGGTACGCGACAGCGAACAGGCCGCGCGCTCCGTGGTGGACGAGATCGTCGCGAAGGCCAACCCTGAGGCAGTGCAGGGCTTTGCCCATGAGGTGAAAAACGCAGGCAAGGCCAGCCCTGAAGGCGAGGGCAACTGGGCGAAATCGAGCTTCGCTGATCTGGTGCAATACAACGATGGCTTCCGGTCGAACCTGATCGGCACCCCCGAGCAAGTGGCCGAGCGCATCATAGCGCTAAAGGATGCGGGCGCCGACCTTGTCTTGCTTGGTTTCCTGCACTTCCAGGAAGAGGTCGAATATTTCGGCAAGCATGTGATCCCGCTGGTGCGCCAGCTAGAGGCGCAGCGTGCCAAGGAACTGGTGGCTGCCGAGTAAGGCCGCCCTTTCACCGGATCGGAGACTGAAATGTTGAGCGTCCTGACGGGCGGGTTGGAGGCTGCGCGACTGGCGCAGCCACCGATTGCCGCGCGCGTGCCAGAGCTGGCGCCAGAGAGCATCCATGCGCCGCACAGCGCGCTTGCGCTGGAGGGGGTCAGCCTCAGCTTCGGAGGCATCCATGCGCTGCGCGATGTATCCTTTGACCTGCGTCCGGGCGAGATCCGGGCGGTCATCGGGCCGAACGGGGCGGGCAAGTCCTCGTTGGTCAACGTGATCAGCGGGCTTTATCAGGCCGACGCCGGATATATCCATCTGGGCGGGCGGCGCCTGAGGCATCTGCGCCCTGAGGCGCTGCCAAAGTTGGGCGTTGCGCGCACCTTCCAGAACCTCGCGTTGTTCCCTGGCCTGACCGTGGAGCAGAACGTCGCCGCCGGGCTGGTGTTCCGCCGCCGTCACGGCCTGCTGGCGCAGCTCGCGGGCCTGCCAGGCGCGCGGGCAGAGGCGGCAGAGGTGGCGGACAGAGTTCGGGATGTGGCAGGGTTTCTTGGAATCACGGCGCATCTGCACCGGCTGGTATCCACCCTACCGTATGGTCTGCAAAAGCAGGTGGAACTGGCGCGCGCGCTCGTCGCGTCACCGAAAGTGCTATTGCTGGACGAGCCGATGGCCGGGATGACCGCCACCGAAAAGGCCGAGATGGCGGCTCATGTGCGTTCTGCCCGCGATCGGCTGGGTCTTGCCACAATCCTGATCGAGCATGACATCGGCGTTGTCATGGGCCTTTCCGATCGTATCGCGGTACTCGATCACGGCGTAAAGATCGCGGATGGCACCCCGCCAGAGGTGCGCCGCGACCCCGATGTGATCCGGGCATATCTGGGTGCGGAGGCGGCGTGATGGACTGGTTCGAGCTTTTGTTCGCCGCCGAGGTCGCCGTGGGCGGGTTGCTGTCAGGCGTCATGTATGCGCTGGTCGCGATTGGCTTTGTGCTGATCTACAAGACCTCGGGCGTGCTGAACTTTGCACAGGGCGCGATGGTGCTGTTCGCCGCGCTGACCTTTGTCAACCTCGTCGAGCGCGGTGTGCCGTTCTGGGTGTCGGTGGCAGTGACTTTGGCCGCGATGACGGCACTTGGCTTCGGGATTGAACGCACGGTGCTGCGCCCTTTGGCCAACCGCTCACCCATGACGCTGTTCATGGCCACGCTCGGCCTGTCCTATGTCATCGAGGGCGCAGCCCAGCTCATCTGGGGCACGCAGGTGCATCGGCTGGATCTGGGCATCTCAAATGCGCCGTTCGAGGTCTGGGGCATCTTCATCTCGACCTTCGATCTGGTGGCCGCGGCGATTGCGGCGGCCTTGGTGGCGGCTCTGACGGCGTTCTTCCGCTTTACCCATACTGGGCTTGCTTTCCGCGCCGTGGCCGATGACCAGTTTGCTGCATTGGCCGTGGGCCTGCGGTTGGACCGGATCTGGGCCACCGTCTGGGCTGCCGCCGGGGTGGTGGCGCTGGTCGCGGGTCTCTTGTGGGGCGCACGGCTGGGGGTACAGTTTTCACTGTCGCTGATCGTGCTGAAGGCGTTGCCGGTGCTGGTGCTGGGTGGCTTCGACTCCATCCTCGGTGCCATCGTGGCAGGCCTGGTGATCGGTGCGACCGAGAAGCTGGCCGAGGTCTATATCGGCCCGTTCTTCGGCGGCGGCATCGAGGGTTGGTTCGCCTATGCCGTGGCGCTGATTGTCCTGCTCGTGCGGCCGTCGGGACTGTTTGGCCAAAAACGCGTGGAAAGATACTGACATGTCCGTCTTCTCTGCATCCGTCACCGGGGCGCGTCTGGCCACCGGGTTCTCGCTGCCTGTGCTGGTGGTGCTCAGCCTGGGCTTCGTGGCCGTGCCTCTGACCGCCAGCCCCTATGTGCTTGAGGCGATCCTTCTGCCCTTCCTTGCCCTGTCGCTTGCCGGGCTGGGGCTTAACTTGCTGACCGGCTACTGCGGGCAGGTCTCACTTGGATCGGCGGCCTTCATGGCCGTGGGTGCCTTCGCCGCCTACAACTTTGATCTACGAACCGGCCTGCCGATCCCGGTGTCGATCGTGCTGGCCGCGCTGACCGCCGCCGTCATCGGGCTGGTCTTCGGCCTGCCGAGTCTGCGGCTGCGCGGCTTCTATCTCGCGGTCTCTACGCTGGCCGCGCAGTTCTTCGTGCAGTGGGCGTTGACGAAATTCAGCTGGTTTTCCAATGGCAGTCCCTCGGGCATCATCGCCGCCCCGGTGATCGAACTGGCGGGGCTGCGCCTGGACAGTGCGGTGGGGCGCTACCTCTTTTCGCTTACCATAGTGACCGCAATCACGCTGCTGGTGCATCGTATCGTCTCGGGGCCGGAAGGGGTGAACCTGATTGCCGTGCGCGACAATGAGACCGCCGCCAAGGTCATCGGTGTTCCGGTCCTGCGCACAAAGCTGGTGGCCTTCGCGCTGTCGTCGGGAATCATCGGCATCGCAGGGGTGCTCTGGGCCTTCACCTATCTACGCACGGTAGAGCCTGCGGGCTTCAACCTCGACCGATCATTCCAGATCCTGTTCATCGTCATCATCGGCGGGCTTGCCACAATTCGCGGCACCTTTCTTGGCGCTGGGCTGATCGTGGTGTTTCCGCTGCTGCTGGGCCGTCTGTCCGCCTTTGCCTTCGACGGTCTGATCGATGCGGGCCTGATCAAGCTGATCGAGCGCATCGTGCTGGGCGGCACCATCATCCTATTCCTCATCGCCGAGCCCAACGGGCTTTCGGCCATCCTCTCCCGCCTGTCAGCCCGCCTGCGCGCGCTGGTCCGACGCGGCTGACCCATCCCCACAAACAGGAGCTTTTCCATGTCTTTCCTCAAACGCGTCGCGCCTGCACTGCTGGCGGCGGCCTTCCTCGCCAGCCCCGCACTCTCGGACGAGCAGCACTTTCCGCTGCAATCCTACCGGGTCGGCCCCTATGCCGCCGGTGGCACGGGGTTCTTCGGCGGGTTCATCGACTACCTCAACCTAATCAACACCCGCGACGGTGGGGTGAACGGGGTTAAACTCACCTGGTCCGAGGGCGAGACCGAATACGAGGTCGAAAAGGGTGTAGAGGTCTATCAGCGGCTGAAGTCGAACCCCGGCATCGCAGCCTGGAACCCGCTTTCTGTGGGCATTGCCTATGCAATGATCGATGGCGTCACTGCTGACAAGGTGCCGCTGATCACCATCAACCATGGCCGCACGGATACGACCGACGGGCGCGTCTTCCCCTATGTCTTCCCGCTGCTGCTGAACCCTTATTCGGAAACCTCGGGCATCGTGAACTATATCGCCGGCAAGGAAGGCGGGCATGAGGCCCTGAAGGGCAAGAAGATCGCGGTCCTCTATCACGGCTCGCCGTATGGTAAGGAGACGATCCCGATCTACGAGCTGCTGGCCGAGAAATACGGCTTCGATCTGGTGCAGATCGAGGTGCCGCATCCGGGCAATGAACAGGGCGCGCAATGGCTGCAGATCCGGCGCGAGCGGCCCGACTATGTTGTGCTGCGGGGCTGGGGCGTGATGAACCCGGTGGCGCTGACCACGGCGCAGCGCAATGGCTTTCCGGTGGACCGTATCATCGGCAACGTCTGGTCCAACTCGGAAGAGGACGTGCGCCCGGCAGGTGATGCCGCCATCGGCTACACCGCCATCACCACCCAGGCTTCGGGCAACCAGTATCCGGTGCTGCAGGAAATCATCAAGACGGTCTATGACGAAGGGCGGGGCAACCTGTCAGATCCGGCCCGTATTGGATCGGTCTACCATAACCTCGGCATCGTGAACGGCATCCTGAACGTTGAAGCGGTGCGGATCGCGCAAGCCAAGTTCGGCAACCGCACATTGACCGGCGACGAAGTTCGCTGGGGCTTCGAACACCTGCAGCTTTCGACGGATCGGGTGAAGGAACTAGGGGCCGAGAACCTGTTCCATTCGATCAACGTGACCTACGACAACCACGAGGGCGAAGGCTACGTCACCTTCCAGCAATGGGATGGCCAGAAATGGAACGTGGTCAGCGACTGGATCGCTCCGGACTGGTCGCTGTTGCGCCCCATCATTGAAAAGTCGTCCGAGGCCTATGCCAAGGAAAAGGGGTTGCCCATCCGCACAGAAGCGGATGCCGAGGGCACCGTCAGCAACTGAAGTCAGCGTGGCGCCCGGGCGCGGGCGCCACATCTTCCGGGAAAAGGGGGCCAGTATGTCGGTCTTGTTGGAGTTTCGTGATGTCGAGGCCAGCTATGGAGGGGCGATTGCCGCGCTGCATGGCGTCAGCCTGAGCTTGGCCGAGGGCGAATTCGCGGCGCTTCTGGGTGCGAACGGCGCAGGCAAGACGACGCTGCTGAAAGCGGCATCGAACCTCTTGCCTGCTGAACGCGGGCGCATCTCCGCCGGGCATATCCTGTTCGACGGGCAAGATGTGACGGCACATGATCCAGGCGACCACTTGCGACGGGGCCTCGTTCCGGTGCTGGAGGGGCGGCGTTGCTTCAAGAACCTGACGATCGAAGAGAACCTGATTACTGGCGCCATCGGTCGCGGTCTGCGTCGTACATCCATCGCGCAAGGGCTGGAGCAGGTCTATGATCTGTTCCCTCGGCTGAAGGAGCGCCGCAAAGTGGCCGCCGGCCTGACCTCGGGCGGTGAGCAGCAGATGGCGGCGATCGGTCGCGGGCTGATGGCTCGGCCGAGGCTCTTTGTTCTGGATGAGCCCTCGATGGGATTGGCCCCCCTTGTGGTGACCGAAATCTTTGAGGCGCTCACCCGGCTCAACGTCGAAACAGGCCTTACCCTTCTGGTGGCCGAGCAGAACTCGGCCGTTGCGCTGAAACATGCCCATAACGCGACGGTCATCGAGAACGGCCGCAGCGTGCTGCAGGGTCGTGCTGCCGATCTGGCCGCGCGCAGCGACATCCGCGACAGCTATCTGGGTGGGGCTTCGGTCTGATCCCTTGAGGAATGGCACAACTGTTTCGGACCAAAATTCAAAAGGTCTCATCTCTTGGCAAGGTGGGCGGCATCCGATAGCCCTGCCGCCTCTCGTTCCGCTCCTGGGCAGCGCCGTGACCGATCAGACCCCACTTTCTGACATTTCCGCCATCACCGAACAGCTGCGGCTTATCCGGCTGGTTTCACAACAGCGACGCTATCCGGGCAGGGTGTTGCCGCAACTGCCCTCTCGTGCGGAAATCGCGCAGATTCAGATCGATACAGTGGGCTTGCTCTATCCACGCCATTTCGGCCCGGCGGGGCTGACAGCTGAGGCCACCGATGCCCATGTGGCGCGAATGCTGATCTCGGTCCGTTCGCGGCTTGCGGTGCAATTGAGGCTGGAGTTCATGCTGGCCGAGGGCTCTGATAGCGAGGGTGCGGCCGCCCGCGCCCATGCCATCGCTGACGCCTATTTGTCTGCACTGGTGCGGGTGCGCGACGTGCATGACACCGATATCTCTGCCGCGTTTGCGGGCGATCCTTCTGCGAAGAGCCTTGACGAGGTGGTGTTCTGCTTTCCGGGCCTTGCTGCCATCTTGCGGCATCGGCTGGCGCACGAGTTACATCGCCACGGCGCCACCATGACGGCGCGCATCATGGCTGAACTGTCGCACTCGCTTACCGGGATCGACATTCACCCTGGCGCGAAGATCGGACCTGCATTCTTCGTAGATCACGGCACCGGCGTGGTGATCGGCGAGACGACGGTGATCGGGCGCAATGTGCGCCTATATCAGCACGTCACACTCGGCGCCAAACGCTTTGAGGTTGACGAGACCGGCGCGCTGGTCAAGGGGCAGCCGCGCCATCCGGTGCTGGAGGATGATGTGGTCATCTACGCTGGCGCAACTGTGCTTGGTCGCGTGACGGTGGGGCGCGGCAGCTCCATCGGCGGCGGCGTCTGGCTTACGCATTCCGTCGCACCCGGATCTACAGTCACACAGGCCAAACCTCTTCTGGATGTGGCGCAGTCCGGTCTGTGAGAGAATTATCTTGTGTTGGGTGCTGACTTGCCAGCAGGTTCATCGCCTTTTGTCCCACGCCTTTGGAATGGTCACCGGCCCGCAAATCCTGTTCCCTCCTGAATAACGATAACTTGAGTCGATTATTTTCGACCCTTCCTCCGGAGAGACTGATGACCCGCCGCCTGCTGTCTTCCCTCGGCCCGCTGGCCGCTCTGCTGACTGCCACCAGTTCCCATGCTCAGCCCGCCGAGATAACCGTTGCCTATTTCCTCGAATGGCCACTTCCGTTCGAGAAGGCCAAGGTAGAGGGCCTGTTCGATCAAGAGCTTGGCGTCAAGGTTAACTGGCGGAGCTTTGACACCGGGGTCGCCATGTCGGCGGCGATGGCGGCCGGTGACGTGCAAATCTCGGTCAGCCAAGGCGTGCCGCCCTTCATCACCGCCGCTTCGGCCGGGCAGGATCTGAAGGTGGTCGACGTCGCCGTCACGTATTCCGAGAATGACAATTGCGTTGTGCGCAGTGATCTGGAGATCACCAAAGACAATGCGCAAGAGCTTAACGGAACAACGGTTGGCGTGCCGATCGGCACAGCGGCACACTACGGGTTCCTTAAGCAGGTCGAACATTTCGGCATCGACCTGAAGTCGCTCGACATCGTCGATCTGGCCCCCCCAGAGGGTGCCGCTGCCTTTGCGCAAGGCAATCTGGATTGGGTCTGCGGGTGGGGGGGCTCGCTGCGCCGCAATCTCGAACATGGCAATGTCCTGCTGACCGGGGCTGAGAAAGAGGCGGCGGGAATTCGCGTCTTTGACGTCATCTCAACCACTGGCGCATTTGCTGCGGAGAACCCGGATCTGCTGGCGAAGTTTCTGAAGGTAGTGAACGATCAGAATGCCGCCTATCTGGCCGCGCCGACCGACTTCGTGCCTGTGCTGGCCAAGGACTCCGGGCTGGATGAGCAAGCCACCTCTGAATCGCTGGCGACCTTTACTCTGCTTTCGGTCGAGGATCGCCTGTCAGCTGACTGGCTGGGGGGTGGAGTGCAGGCCTATCTGAAATCGGTGGCAGATTTCTTTGTGAGCACGGGCAATATCCCGGCCTCGCTGGAGTCCTATGACGCCGCAGTCGATCCGAGCTTCCTTGTTGCGGCATCGAAGCTCTGACGCAGACGCGGTTCATGCGCGGCGCAGACCTTCCCCTCGGGTCTGCGCCGCGTTCATTGAAAAGATTGACCCCATGACCCTGCTCAGCCTTCACGACCTGTCGATGCGCTTTCCCACGCCCGAGGGCCGCGAGACATTGGCGCTTTGCGATATCAGCCTGTCGATCGGCAAGGGAGAGCTGGTGGCCATTGTCGGGCCTTCGGGCTGCGGCAAGACTACGCTGTTGTCAATCCTTGCGGGGTTTCAGCGTCAGTCTTCCGGCCAGGCCTTGCTGAATGGTCGCCCGATTGCCGGGCCGGGCCGCGACCGGGGCATCGTGTTCCAGCAAGGCGCGCTGTTTGAATGGATGAGCGTCGCGCGCAATGTCGATTTCGGGCCGCGTATGGGCGGTGCCCCGCGTGCCTCGCGCGAGGCGCTGGTTCGCCGCCTTCTGGCGCAGGTGGGTCTGCAGGGGTACGCCGACAAGGCGGTCTGGCAATTGTCTGGCGGCATGCAGCAACGTGTGGCGCTGGCACGCTGCCTTGCCGGCGATCCTGACCTTATCCTGATGGACGAGCCGCTTGGCGCACTCGACGCATTGACGCGGGAAAAGATGCAAAGCCTTGTGCTGGACCTGTGGCAAGACACAGGCAAGACCATCATTCTGATCACGCACTCCGTTGATGAGGCCCTGCTTCTGGGCGAGCGTTTGATTGTCATGGCGCCGCGTCCGGGTCGAATTCTGCAAGACCTGCGCCTGCCTTTTGCGCGGATGGCCGCAGGGGGCGATCTGCGCGCCGTCAAGCAATCGCGCGCCTTCCAGTCCCGCCGCGAGGAGATTCTCTCGACGATCTGGGGCCTCGAGGAAGAGATCATGGGCCGACCGGAGGCCGCCGAGTGATTGTTCTGTTGACCTATCTGGGGCTGTTCCTGGGTAGTTGGTCCGTGCTGCGCCTGTTGTCACCACGGAAGCCGCGCCCTGTGTTCGGTGATATCGCCGCGATACGGCCAAATCGCTGGGCGCAGTTGCTGTCGATCATCGCCGTGTTGGCAATCTGGGGGGGCTTTACCGGCTCGCGTCTGGTGCCGCTGCATGTGCCCGGCCCGTTTCTGGGACAGACCGGCTTTGACTATGGCACTAACGGTCCTGATGGCGCCGCTGAAGGCCGAGTGACGATCATCGTGCATCGTCCAGAGGACAAGCCCGACCCATTGTCTCTGCCAGTCGGCAAGACTGTCTTTGCGACCCCCGCATGGCGATCCACCCTGATCCGGCCGACAGACAAAGACACGCCGGGTACGCAGATCGTAACGGTCGAAGGGCTGCCGATTTCTCCCGGCCAATCTGCGCCGGTTCCACATGGTCATGTGGTTCTGACGCCAAAGGGGGCGCTCTCATTCACCCCCGATCCCGGCTGGCAAATGGAACCGATCTGGCTGCCCGCGCCCGAGGCAGTGGCAGCGCGT
This sequence comes from Gemmobacter aquaticus, assembly GCF_007859075.1. Taxonomy (GTDB): domain Bacteria; phylum Pseudomonadota; class Alphaproteobacteria; order Rhodobacterales; family Rhodobacteraceae; genus Gemmobacter; species Gemmobacter aquaticus. Next base: position 14,453 of record NZ_VOAK01000007.1, on the reverse strand, counting down.
TTCTGGGAGATCGCCCGGAACGGATACCAGAACACGGCGCTGTGGGAGCATCTTGGCTATTCATTGCTGCGCGTGCTCGCCGGTCTCGTTCTGGGCGCATTGGTCGGAATCCCCCTGGGCTACGCGATGGCGCTGTCGGGCTGGTTCCGTGGTTGGTTCGACCCGATTGTAGAGTTCATGCGTCCGGTACCGCCGTTGGCGCTGATCCCGCTCATCATTATCTGGTTCGGCATATGGGAAAGCGGCAAGATCGTTCTGCTGTTTCTGGCCGCGCTGTGGATCATGGTTATCGCCGCGCGCTCGGGTGCATCTGCCGTCAGGCTTTCAAAGGTTCATGCCGCCTATTCGTTGGGGGCCAGCCGTATGCAGGTTTTGCGGCATATCCTGATCCCCAATTCGCTGCCAGAGATCTTCACCGGACTGCGCGTGGCGCTTGGCGTCTGCTGGGGAACCGTCGTCGCAGCCGAGCTGGTCGCGGCCGAAAAAGGTGCCGGCATGATGATCCTTGTCGCGTCAAAGTTCCAGCTGACCGATATCGTGGTCATGGGCATCATCCTCATCGGCATCATCGGCTATGCCATTGATATCCTGATGCGTTGGGCTGAGGCGCGCCTTGTGCCATGGAAAGGCAGAGGCTGAGTTTCTTTCCTTTTGCAGGTCATTCGGGGAACGACGATCCCTTTTCTCGCCATGCTTTGGAATCGCCGCGCGCGCCCTTTGCACCCATAATCACGACTGAAGAAATCGTTTTAATTCGTGCGGGAAACCCTATGACGATCCATCGGCCCTCCGCCTCCAGCGCACAGATCGGACCGCTTGCGCCCAATCGCCCGCCGGTTCTGCCCGACGCCACAGCCGCGTTGGCCGCCGCACGTGCGCTGGCGGATCATATCGCCCCCCTTGCCGCGGAACGGGACCGCGACCGCATCCTGCCCTGGCGCGAGATCGAGGCCTTTACCGCCTTGGGGCTAGGCTCGATTCTGGTCCCGCGCGCCTATGGCGGCTCTGGTCTGGGGTACGAGACGCTGGCGCAGGTGTTCGAAATAATCTGCACCGCCGACAGCTCGGTCGGGCAGATTCCACAGAACCATTTTGGTGTGCTGCAACTGCTGACCGAGGCCGGGACCGAGGCCCAGAAGCGCCGCTTCTTTGGCGATGTGCTGGCAGGACACCGCATTGGCAATGCCGGACCCGAGAAAAGTCGTGCGGTCGTGACCCACAACACCACCGGCCTGCGCGACACGCCCAAGGGGCTGCGTCTTTCGGGGCAGCGCTTTTACTCTACCGGTGCAATCTTTGCGCATTGGATCCCCACCCGTGCCAACGATCCGCAGGGTCGCCCGGTTCAGGTCTGGGTGCCGCGCGATGCGCCGGGTGTGCGGATCGTTGACGACTGGGACTCATTCGGGCAGCGCACGACCGCTTCCGGCACGGTGATCTTTGACGATGTGCCCATCGCCGATGATCAGATCATTCCGGTCTGGCAGCGCGTCGATATCCCGGGCCTCGCGGGGCCTGTGTCGCAACTGATCCAGGCTGCCATCGACAGTGGCATCGCCTTGGCCGCCTTTGCCGACACGCTGGAGTTTCTGCGCTCCCGCTCGCGTCCTTGGGTCGACAGCGGCGTCGCGCGTGCGGTCGATGATCCATATGTCATTGCTGAGGTTGGGCAGTTGCAGATCGGCATTCACGCGGCACAGGCCGTCCTTCGCCGTGCTGCCCGCCTGCTGGATGAAATAGCCGCTGCACCCGTCACGGCCGAAAGCAGCGCCCGCGCCTCGGTCGCCGTAGCCGAGGCCAAGGTGCTGACCTCGGAAATCGCTCTCGAGGCATCGGAAAAGTTGTTTGAGCTGGCCGGCAGTGCCGCCACCCGCGCTCGTCCCAACCTTGGTCGGCACTGGCGCAATGCCCGTGTGCATACGCTTCACGATCCTCTGCGCTGGAAGCTGCATCTTCTGGGCAACTGGCACCTGAACGGTGCCCTGCCTGCCCGCCATCAATGGAACTGAACCATGACGAATCCTGCCAGCCCGCCGCCTGAGGCCCATATCATTCGCACTGACGCCGAGGCGTTGGAGGTCGCGCGGGCGTTGGCCGAGAGCTTTGCCCCCGGTGCGGTTGATCGTGACCGCGAGCGTATCCTGCCCTGGGCAGAGCTGGATGCCTTTTCTGCGTCGGGTCTGTGGGGCATCACGGTGCCCCGCGCGCACGGCGGGGCGGGGGTGTCGATGGTCACGCTGGCGCGGGTGACAGCGATCATAGCTGCAGCCGACGGGTCATTGTCGCAGATACCGCAGAACCATTTTTACGCGCTGGAGGTGCTGCGCTCGGGCGCGCGGGAGGACCAGCAGCGGTTCTTCTTTCAGAAGGCGTTGCGTGGCCTGCGCTTCGGCAATGCGCTGGCCGAGATCAGCCACCGCGATTTCAAGCGCCGAACACGGCTGGTGCGCACGCCCGGAGGTCTTTTGCTGCAGGGCCAGAAATTCTATTGCACCGGCGCCATCTATGCCCACTGGATACCCACTCTTGCCGTCGATGACGAAGACGTGCAGCAGCTGGTCTTCATTCCACGCCGTGCGCCAGGTGTCAGCATTACCGATGACTGGGATGGTTTCGGGCAGCGCGTCACCGGCTCGGGGTCGGTCGCCTTTGATCAGGTGCAGGTTCAGCCGGAATGGGTGGTGCCGTTCCAGACCAGTTTCGAGCGTCCGACCCCCATCGGTCCAGTGGCGCAACTCATCCATGCCGCGATCGACCTTGGCATCGGGCAGAGCGCATTCACAGCGACGCTGCCCTTCATCCGCGATCGCGCCCGGCCCTGGATCGATGCGAGAGTGGCGACTGCAGCGGAAGACCCGTTGACCCTCGCGGGTCTGGGCGAGGTCGCGCTGCGCCTTTCGGCGGCCGAGGCGTTGCTCCACCGTGCCGGAGCAGCCGTTGATGCCGCGATTACCGAGCCCACAGAGAATACGGTTGCGGGAGCCTCGGTCGCGGTGGCCGAAGCCAAAGTGTTGACGACCCGGGCGGGCCTGCTGGCAGCCTCAAAACTCTTCGAGTTTACCGGCACCTCGGCCACCTTCGCGGACGACAACCTTGACCTCTATTGGCGCAACGTCCGCACCCATACGCTGCACGATCCGGTGCGGTGGAAATACCACGCCATCGGGAACTTTGCCCTGAACGGCGTAAACCCTCCCCGGCACGGGGCAATCTGACATGAGGGCGAACTGATGGCCGAACGGCTTGGAAAACATATACTGGTCAATGCCTTCAACATGAACAGCATCGGCCATATCAATCATGGCCAATGGGTGCATCCTCGTGACACCTCGGTAAATTACAAGCGGCTGGACTACTGGACCGATCTGGCGAAAACGCTGGAGCGCGGGCTTTTCGATGCAGTGTTTCTGGCAGATATCCTGGGGGTCTATGACGTCTACGGTGCTGGCATCGATGTCACCGCACGCGAGGCCGTGCAGCTTCCGGTGAATGATCCGCTGGTGCTGGTCTCGGCAATGGCCTCGGTCACACGGCACCTCGGATTTGGTGTCACCGTGAATGTGAACAACGAGGCGCCGTACACTTTTGCCCGCCGCATCTCGACGCTCGATCATCTGACCGATGGCCGGATCGGCTGGAACATCGTGACCGGCTATCTCGACAGCGCCGCCCGTGCAGTCGGGCGATCGGACCAGATCAGGCACGACCTGCGCTACGATCAGGCTGACGAGTATCTGGAGGTGCTCTACAAGCTTTGGGAGGGCTCGTGGGAGGAAGGCGCGGTTCGCGGCGATCGCGCCTCGCGGGTCTATGCCGATCCCGCGCGCATTCATCCGGTCCATCACCACGGACAGTTCTATCAGGTTGACGGCTATCACCTTTCAGAACCGTCGCGCCAGCGCACGCCCGTGCTGTTTCAGGCCGGCACTTCAGGCCGGGGCCAGGTCTTCGCCGCGCGCCATGCCGAATGTGTGTTTATTTCGGTGCCCGACAAGGCGGCCGCCCGCGCGGCCTCGCGCGCGGTGCGCGCGGCGGTCGCCGCAGCCGGGCGCAACCCGTCGGACGTGCGCATCCTTGCCGGAATTGCGGTGATCGCCGATCATAGCGAGGCCGGCGCCCATGAGAAACTGGCCGAATACCGGGCCGCCTCAAGCCCCGAGGCGGGACTTGCCCATTACTCCGCCTCTGTCGGAATTGATTTTGCCCGATTTGGGTTGGATGACCCGATCCCCTTCGGTCAGTCGAATGCGATCCAGTCGGCCGCGAAGATCGCCGAGAGCCGGGGCTACACCAAGCGTGCCTTGCTGGATCAGTTGGCCCTTGGCGGGCGCTATCCCATTGCCGTGGGCACGCCCGTGCAGGTGGCGGACGAGCTGGAAGCCTGGGTTCGCGAGGGCGAGATCGACGGCTTCAACCTGACCCGAATAGTCACACCTGAGAGCTACACTGACTTCGCCGATCTGGTCGTGCCGGAGCTGCAAACCCGCGGCAGTTACAAGACCGCCTATGGCGAAGGCTCATTGCGCCACCGCATCTTCGGACAGGGTGACCGCCTGCCCGCCACTCATACAGCACAGGGCTTCCGCATTGGTGGATCCCTGCTTGGAGCTGCAGAATGACTCACCTTCCAACACCTGACATCTTCTGGTTCTTGCCGAGCTCCGGCGATACGCGGTATCTGGGCACCTCGGACAGTGGCCGCGCGCCGACACTGAACTACCTTCGCGACATTGCGGTGACCGCGGACCGGCTAGGCTATGACGGGCTTCTGATCCCGACTGGCGCCTCATGCCAGGACCCTTGGGTTGTGGCAGCCAGTCTGATCCACGCCACGCAGCGCATCAAGCTGCTGGTGGCGCTGCGCACGTCGATCTCGGGGCCCACGGCCTCGGCTCGGCAAGCGGCGACACTGGATCAGGCATTGGGCGGGAGGCTCCTCTTGAACGTGGTTCCGGGGGGAGATGCGACCGAGTTGGCTGCCGATGGCGCTTTCTTCAGCCATGCAGGCCGGTACGAAAACGCGGACGAATTCCTGACCGTCTGGCGGCGCCTGCTGTCCGGCGAGACAGTGGATTTCGCGGGCAAGCATGTCCGCGTCGAGGGCGCAAAGAACTATCACCCGCCGGCGCAACGCCCCTATCCACCACTCTATTTTGGCGGCTCGTCCGACGCCGCGCATGATCTGGCGGCAAAGCATGTGGATGCTTACCTCACATGGGGAGAGCCTCCGGCGCAGGTGGCCGAAAAGATCGCCGATGTGCGCGCGCGCGCAGCGCGGCAGGGTCGGACGCTGCGCTACGGCCTGCGCCTGCATGTCATCGTGCGCGAGACGGAAGCAGAAGCATGGTCCGAAGCTGATCGGCTGATATCCCGTCTGACAGATGCCGATATAGCGGCGGCGCAGGCGGGCTATGCCAAGATGGACTCTGTGGGCCAGGCCCGTATGGCCGCGCTGCATGGCGGGCGCCGCGACCGGCTGGTGGTGTCGCCGAACCTCTGGGCCGGGGTCGGCCTTGTGCGGGGCGGGGCGGGCACGGCACTGGTGGGATCGCCTGAACAGGTTGCAGAGCGGCTGCGGGAGTATCAGGCGCTTGGCGTCGATACCTTCGTGCTGTCGGGCTACCCGCATCTCGAGGAGTCGCTTCGCGTGGCCGAGTTGGTCTTTCCTCTTCTGGGCAAGACGCCAGTGACGCTGCAGGGGAGCAGCCAAACCGGCGGCGCTTTCGACATCCGCCGCCAGAGTGCGGCAAGCTGAGGATAAGGCATGAAAATCATAGATATGCGTTGCCGACCGGCCTATTTGCACGATTTCTTCGGCAAGACACCGGGCGGGCAGGATTACGAGGTGGTGAAGTGGCTGAATGCCCGCGTCGGCACGCGCGGGGATGTGGAGCATTTTACCCGCTCTGCCACGCCCGAGGGCTTCTTGGCTGAGGTTGAAGGTGCCGGGCTGACAAAGGCCGTGGTTGTCGGCCGTCATACGCCGGGGCAACATCTGCCCAATGATACGATTCACGCGATTACCAGTGCCTCGCCCCTGCTCGAGGGGATCGGTTCGGTCGATATCATCAGCCAGGGTCGGCAGACGGCGCTGGATGAGGCCGAGCGCGCAATCCTGACGCTGGGCCTGAAAGGCATCGACGTGGAGCCGGGCTTTGGCAACCCGGCCCGGCATGCAGACGATCCTGCCTTCTTCCCGCTCTATGAGCTTTTGCAGGCCCTCGATGTCCCACTTTACCTGATGAGCGGCCCAACCACTCCTGACCCGCGATACAACGATCCGGCCCCGGTGGCCAACGTCGCCCGTGCCTTCCCTCACCTGAAGATCGCCGCCTATCACGGCTTCTGGCCCAACGTGGCGGGAATTGTGGGCGTGGCATTCCGGCATGAGAATGTGTTTCTGATCCCTGACATGTATGTGTTCCAGCCGGGCAGCCAGCTTTACGTCGAGGCCGCAAACGGGTTTCTGTCGGATCAGTTGCTCTTCGGCTCCTCCTACCCATTCCGCCCGATCCGTCAGAGCATCGACGATTTTCAGGCGCTTGGCTTGAAAGACGCGGTTCTGGAGAAAGTATTCCACGACAACGCGGCGCGGTTGCTGAAACTGTAACGGCAAAGGGCCGGGGTAATCCCCCGGCCCTTTGGTCTCACCGTGCCCGCAACCGGCGCACCGCCCTGTCTCCGGTGACTTGAACCACTGATACAAGCGCCACCAGAATGACGATGACAGCGACCATTACCGTCGTGTCAAAGCGCTGATAGCCGTAACGGATCGCCACATCGCCGAGGCCGCCTGCGCCAACGGCCCCCGCCATGGCCGAGGCCCCAATCATCGACACCACCGTGATCGTGAAGCCACCGATGATGCCCGGCAGCGCCTCGGGCAGCAGGACATGGCGCACGATATGCCAGCGGCTCGCGCCGATGGATTGCGCGGCTTCAACCAGTCCCGGATCGACCTCACGCAAGCTTACCTCAGCGATGCGCGCAAAGAACGGCGTTGCCGAGATCGACAGCGGGACCACGGCGGCCCAAACGCCGATCGTCGTGCCCGTCACCAGGCGGGTAAAGGGGATCAGCGCCACCAGAAGCACAATAAAGGGTACGGCACGGAAGCCGTTGACCAGCGCGCCAAGCGCGCGGTTCAGCCGTGGCGCCGGAAAGAACCCGCCCGGCCCGGAGGTCACCAGGAACACAGCAAGCGGGATGCCCGCCAAAAGGGCAATACCTGCCGAGGCCGAAACCATCAGCAAGGTATCAAGAAAGGCGCCGATCAATCGGTCAATCATTTGTGGCGACATGGCCAAGCCTCCTTGCATTGGGGGAGAGCGACGCCGGATCAAGCTCTGGCGGCGCCAAAAGCACCAATCGACCAACGGCGTGACCATCAATCGGATCAACCTGCGCCTGCACCAGACGCACGCCCTGCGCCAATACCGCCAGATCCGGTGCCGCCTCACCCGTGAAGGGCAGTTCGATCACCTGCCAATCGCCGGGCTCTGCGCGATCACGCAGTCGGGCTGACAGATCTTCGGGCAGCGCGCGGGTCAATGGTGCCAGCAGCGCCTGCGTCGCGGCATGCTGGGGCTGGGCAAACACTTGCCAGACCGGCCCCGTTTCCGCGATCCGGCCATGCTCAAGCACCACAACGCGATGACATATCTCGCGGATTACGCTCATCTCATGGGTGATCAGGACAATGGTCAGCCCAAGCCGTCGATTGATGTCCCGCAGCAGGCGCAGGATTGACAAGGTTGTTTCCGGGTCTAACGCCGAGGTCGCCTCGTCACACAGCAGAATTTCGGGGCGCATGACCAGCGCCCGGGCGATGCCCACGCGCTGCTTCTGCCCGCCCGACAGGCGGGAGGGGTAGGTATCTTCCTTCCCCTCCAGACCTACCAGCCGTAGCACCTCGGCCACCCGTGCCCGTGCCTCGTCCTGCGGGACGCCAGCGATGCGCAAGGGGAGCGCCACGTTTTCGCGCACGGTCTTGGCCGCCAGCAGGTTGAAATGCTGAAAGATCATCCCGATCCGGCGACGCAACCGGATCAGTTCGGCCTCGCCCAGTCCTGCGATGTCCTCGCCATCCACCAGTACGCGCCCTTCGGACGGGCGCTCCAGTCGATTGATGCTGCGCAGCAGGCTGGATTTTCCGGCGCCCGAACGCCCAATGATGCCGAAGATTTCACCGGGTTCGATATCAAGGTTGATACCTTGTAGTGCCTGAACCTCACCCGCTGACGAAACATAGGTCTTTCCCAAGCCCTGAAACCGCACGGATCCGGCTGGGCGCCTGGCCTGCGCCGCCTGTGAAGCAGGGGCGGCATGCGCCCCTGCTTGCGGCAATCTGATGACGGCCGCGCCGGTCATTTGAGCAGCCAGGCCAGAACATACAGCTTGTCGCTGCCGGCAAAGGATTCATGGATCTGGTCCTTGACCGCCTGCGAGCTGTGGAAGAGCGACACAAATTGCTGGATACGGGGGTCATTCTCCTCGCCCGCGCGCGACACGAAGCTGACATTGAAGATCTTGTCTTCGACCCCTGAGTAAATCAGGCCCGAAGTCGGATCAAACGCACCGGACGCCACGATGAAATGCGGATAGCCCTGCGCCAGATCGACATCCGGCGTCACATGTACCAGCTGCGGCCCCTCGACCTCGGTGAACTTGAGGTTCTTCGGATTGGCGGTGATGTCATCGAGCGTGCCTTTGTAGCCCACACCCTCTTTGAGCGTGATCAGCCCGGCCTTTTGCAGCAGCAGCAAGCCGCGACCCTGGTTTACCGGGTCATTGGCCACCGCGACCGAGCCGCCCTCGGGGATCTCGTCCAGCGATTTGTGCTTGAGCGAAAAGAAGCCGAAGTTTTGCAGGATACCCGGCGCGACGACGCTGAAATCATAGCCTTTTTCAGCCTCGGTATTCTCCATGAATGGCTGGTGCTGGAAGAAGTTCACGTCGATATCTTTGGCGTCCAGCGCAAGGTTCGGGGTGTTCCAGTCGGAAAACTCGATCACCTCGATCTCCAACCCTTGCGCTTTGGCTTCTTCGGCCGCGACGCCCACTGCGTCAGCATAGGCGCCGGGAACGACGCCGATCTTCAGTGCCTCGGAGACAGCGGGCATAGCTGTCGCAAGTGCGAGTACTGCAGCAAGGCCAAGTGATTTCAGGGACATGGCAAAATTCCTTCAGTTGGGGCGCGGCCAGTTGGCATCACGACCAGATTGGTCGTTTTAATCTATGCCGCGCACCCCGGTATCGGCCATTCCATATTTCTGCATGTGCGAAGTAACGATTTTCCCCCTTCACCGCATCAGCAGCAGAAAATCACTCTGCCGCTTCCGGTCGTGCATGAACGGGCAAGGATTGCCGAATCCGACCTGCGACATGCTCGGCCCAGGCTGTCACCTCGGGGACCCCCATAAGCTCGCCCACAGTGCCACGTGCCAAGGGGCCCGCAACGTACAGCCCATGTACAGGCCCGCTCACCCCAATGGCGCGCGCGTCAGTTCCTGTCGCTATGCCCAGTTTGAGTGGGTCTGGTTGTACAAGACCCTGCTTTGCCAGAGACGCCAAGGCGGGATTGTCCGCAATCACCTGCCCATGTGCCGGACCGGTTGCAAGGATCACCCGGTCAACCACCAGAGTCGAGGTATCGCGTCGTCCGCGCGGGCGGATGCTGATTTCTATTCCGCCGGGTAAGCGCTGCACAGCAAGAATTCGTGCAGCGTGAAAGATCGCACTTTTCTGCCGTTCGGCCTGCACGAGTGTTGCATGCGTCTGAGGAGCGATGCGAAAGCGGTGGATGTCCCACAACGCCCGCAAGTGCCGCAGGAACCGCTGCCGCTCTGGCAGTGAAAGGGCGGCCCAAATCGCCGGGCCCTGGGCGCGCAGTTTGTCGAAGACAGCATGCCAGGTCACACCGCGCGCCGCCTCGGCATCCAGGGCAAGGCGCACCCGGCGGAAAAGAGAAAGGGCAGTTGCAGAAGGGTTGGTCGCAAAATCCGCCTGCGCTTCGGGTTGCTTCGGCCCGTGCGGCTGCGATCGCCATCCGTGGCGCGAGAGCACATGAACCGGCGCGCGCTGACCCTGCCGTGCCAACGTCGCGAGGATATCGGCAGCGGTGAGGCCGGAGCCTACGATCAGGACCCTTTCTTGCGGCGCAATCTGGTCGAGCGCGCCGGGTGCGGAAGCATCCGCTATGAGCGCTATGTCGTGTGCGAGCGCATTGAGTTCAACGGGCAAGGCGGGCGCGGGATGGGATGCCGCCAGCACGACCACGTCAGCCCGCAAGGGGGCCCCTTGCGATCCGTAGACAAAGTAACCCCGAGCCTCGGCATCGATACGTATCACGGTCTCCTTCCGATGGATGATCCTGCCAGCGGTGACCAGATCTGCCAGACAGGCCGCGACGTATTGGCCAAACACGGCTCGAGGCGCAAAGATCTCGCCTGCCAGCGTGGCGCTGCCGCCTGGCAAGATGGGAGCCTCGGCCGAGCCGAGCCAGTTCTTGAAATGGTTGGGGTCTTCACTGATCAGCGTCATGCGATGATCCGGCACATTCAGCCGATGATCCGGGTCGGGGGTGGAGTAGGCGAGGCCGCGTCCGATTTCGGTCCGTGGTTCGAACACGACAACCTGCGCGTCGCAGTCGTTTCGTGCCAAATGCAGGGCGACAGCTGCGCCGCTATAGCCCCCGCCGACGATCGCGATCACGGGTTTGGATGTGGTGGCGGAAGTATCCTTACGATCGACAAACATGCTGGAGCCCTTTGGTATCAAACGAAACGGCTGCCCGGCATCGCCGGGCAGCAACGTAGAGAGAATGGCGTGATGTGCTGAGACAGAGCATCAATACGTAGTGCCCACCATGCGCTGTGGTGCGAACTGCCGCCAAATCGCCATCAGCGTCTCGGTCAGGTTCGTACGAGGACCTCTGTCAATCACGCGGCAATGCAGCCTGTTCTCCAGCTGACAGACACGCGCGCGAACTGAACGCGTCGCGGTTTCGCTCAAAACAAGCGTGATCCGTGCCTGCCCGCGCAGTGAGCTGAGGTCGGGGACTGTGGCGAGTTCGGGATCGATCAGAACGATTTCGGCAGGTGCAAGCGTCGGGCTATTTGCCAACAGCTCCAGGATCAGGCCAGCATAAGCGCCCTGCGCCGTCACCCGGGGGGCGCGATGAAACATCAAAGCCTCTGCGACTTCGTAAGGATGGGGCAGGATGCCACCTTTCGGAACAGAGAAATCGATAGTCGCCGCTTCGGTAGCTCCAAGGTCGAAGGTCGAGTCTTGGCGGCGTGCGCGACGGGGGGGAGCAGGGGCGGCGTAAGTCAACTTCATATCTCCATCTCTCGGCGTATTTAAGTCTACTTACTTTGTCGTGTTTTTGGTTCTCTATTGTGTCTGCTACGCGGGGCGTGACACCTGTGCCGGGTCTCTCACCGGGAATTTTCTTCCGTCAGGTTATGTGAGCCTGCTCGAAGACAGGATGCGCGGATCAGGGGCGAAGCTGCCGAGTCGTCGCTTGCGAAGTGCTGCAGCAGTGGCCACGCGCGAGCTAAGGCAAAGCGACGCCGACGTCCGCGCCAGCGGCCAATTCGTGGTGGGTCGGCCATGGGCGAGCGCGGGCTACCCTGTTGCGTGGCGCCCGCGCCCAAGGCTCACTCAGCTAAGCTCAAGGAGAGATTCAGCGCCACGCTGACCAGTCCGTTTCGGGCGCAAGTCGGCAAGATCGGGAATGCAATCTGTCCCGGCGCCGTCTCGAACCCCTTCGCCGTTGTCGAGCAGATCACTACCTCGTTCTCCTCATGCGCCTTCATGAACTTCTCACGCCTGAGGAAAACAAGGTTCTAGCAACGGTATCTCTCAGGCCGTCGCGGCGATCCATTTCTGACGGCTCTTGCATAGGGCGTTCGCGATGGTGACGAGCTTTCTGGCGACGGCGGTGATAATGGCCTTGTGCGGTTTTCCGGCCTTGCGAAGGCGATCTGCGAAGGTTTTCATGCTTGCGTTGTGATGTGCCGTGACCAGTGCCGCCTGGAACATCACGTGCCGCAGGGCATGGCGACCTCCAGCGATGGCCCGTTTCCCGCGAAGGGTTCCGCTGTCGTGCGCGACCGGGGCCAATCCAGTGAGTGCAGCAGCCTGTGCGCCGGTGACGGTGCCGATCTCGGGCATTTTGGCGATCAGCATTGTGCTGGCAACCGGGCCGTTGCCCGGGATCAAACGGAGAACACCGGCGATCTCCGACAGGCGATCATCGCTCGCGATGGCCCGGGTGAACCGGTCACCTCCTCGAAGAAGGTTGGGCCGTGGGTAGGCCTCACGGCGTCGCGAAACCAATCTGGCGAACGCGATGTCTCGGGCGGGATCACCAAGGCTGGCGACGTCAATCTTCGGTGCGCGCTCTGTCAGGCTGCGACCGTTATGATGAACCGCGGGCGCTCGTCATGGCTGAGAACATGGGCCGCTCAGCTTGCTCGCCGTCGCGGAGCCAAGCGTGCCATGGTTGCCTTGCCGCGACGTATCAGCGTGATCCTTCACCGGATGTGGGGCGATGACACCAACTTCCGGTCAGACATTCCGGTCCCGCATGCAGCCTGACACCCCGAACGCACACCCGTTGCCTGCCTGATCGCGGGCCGTCGAGGTCCCCTAGGGACGCGGTTCCGATGATGCCATAGTCAGGAGTGTTGCCGATCCATATGGAGCACGCCAATGAGATGGGCACATCGGAATTGCATTGAACCAGCACCATATTGCCGGCCAATGCGCCGACCACGGACCGAAGCATGCACCCGTGGGCGATCTAAGAAGAAGGCGGCAACGAAGGCAGGGCGGTACAAATCACCAGATGTCGAAACCGCTCCCCGGCGGCCAGCCTTGCATGCCCAAAACCGCTTGACTAGGACAGCCCCGCTACCGAAGTCCTGACCATAAGCCGTTGGTTCAGGCAGCCAAGCAGCGGGCAGGCGCGAAAGTGTTTCGAGCCCGCAACCCGATTGCACTCAAGTAGACGCGCTCGATCAACGCACCGCGCGCCCATCTGTCAGTGCGTGGGATTGTTGCCCCGCGGTGGGGTGTGGAGCCTTACAAGCATTTATCGGCTGAACAATGAGGCGGACACTGACATCAATCCATTGGCGGTTGGGAAATCGCGGCTTTATCTCGTTCCGGTCGCCAGGCGAAGCGGCAACACTGAATGATATCGGATGAGCGATGCAGTAACCGAGCTCCCCCGCCGCGTCCGGCTGACTGTGATCTAGGAACCCTCAACGCCCCGCTCAGAAGCATCGAGACCCATTTCGATGAGCTGGCGAATTGCCTCATTCTCTGAGTTCAACCTCATTGCGAAGCGGAAATCGGATATCCGCTTGGCCTGCTCTTCCGTCAGATTGACGAGTTTTTTGATGTGGTAAACGGTTTCCTTGGACATATTTCATATATGCCAAATATATTACATATTGACAACCAAAATCATAAAGCATATGCTCAATATGCGGATCGAGGAGGTGCTACGAACACCTCCCCGAACCTGACCAACCCGATCCTTAGGAGATCAGAAATGGCTACTGTTTCCAATATCACTCTGGCGGGCGGCGTCAAAGCTTCGCGCTTTTTTTCCGAACCTCTGCAGGTTCGGCATTCCGCGGTCTTTGAGGCATTCTCCTGCCTGAGCGATGCTCTTGCCGAGGCCGCCGCTGCAGTTGAACGTATGGAAGAGCCCGCAAGCTGGGACCCCGCGCTCGAATTGATCTATGCGGCAGATGTTCAGGCATTGGCCGCAGCTGCGCATGCAGCCGATCAGGTTATGGGACTGAAGATCGTCCACGCATCCGACCGTAGCTTGGTCGCAGCAGCGCATTTCATCCGCTATGCCCTTGGCTGCACATCTGCTGTTGAGCGCGCTCAGTTCGCGTCGACGTTGACGTCTGCGGCACCGATCTTCATCGCACCGGCGCAGGGAACGACTGCACGTCAGGCCGCTGCCATGGTCCACCGCGCAATTGACCGCCTTCGCGTTGCTTTTGAGAGCATGGAACGGGCCGTCGAGTTTAAGGATGAACTCTCCTACTAGCCGGGTCTCAGATAAGGGAAGTTGGTTTCCAACGCTCAGAGGCGGAGTGGTAGCCCTTCCGTGCTGCCACAGCCGACGTCGATACACACGTAGGGACGACAGCAAGGGCGCCCTATTGCGGCACCAAGCGGCAAACTGGAGCCGCCACCAAGCCAATCTCGAACGCATCACTCTGGCCTTCCTTGTTTCCTACAAGATGTGAGCTGATCTACTGTCCCTTTGCCACCTCATTCCCCTGCCCGCCTTTATCCGCGCCGGCAGCTGACGACTTTCCCCACATCGACATACCCAATGAAGAGGAGGGCTTTCGCATGCCCAGTCCTGTGATGCCCCATGACCAGTTCCTTTCGATTGCCGGCATGCCGGTGCCGAGCAT
>NZ_VOAK01000006.1 GCF_007859075.1 Gemmobacter aquaticus | reverse complement strand
CGGTAGCTCGTCAGGCTCATAACCTGAAGGCCGCAGGTTCAAATCCTGCCCCCGCAACCAAAAAATGCAAAATGTATCAGCTACTTGCGCAGCGCCCTACGGGGCGCTTCCTGCATTTGCAGCGCCGGGGTCTTCCCAGACCTCTTGTCGCAGCCATCCCTTCCCGCTGGATCGAACCCAAAGGGCCAGCTAGCCTCGTGCCCGGGCCAACATCGCCCGGCGCCAGAGGAGAGCTGCCATGCTGCATATCGACCTGCCGACCCGATCCGAGATCCTGAAACTGCTGCAAACGCGAGGCGGGCCTTGCGTGTCCATCTATCTCGCCACACCCCCCCTCACGGAGGCCGCGCAGAAAGACAGGCTCGCCTTGCGCAGCCTCGCCAAAGAGGCCGTGGACCAGCTTTCGGCTGCAGGCGTCGAAAAGCGCAGCATCTGGCCCATTGAGGCCGCCGTGGCAGAGATCGAAGGGGATGATGCCTTCTGGGCCCATCAGGCAAACAGCCTGGCCTTGTTCCTGACCCCGGACAGCCTGCGCAGCTTCCGCCTGCCAAACCGTCTTACAAGCATGGTGGAGGTCTCTGACCGCTTCCACATCAAACCGCTCTTGCGCGCGCTCACCTTCCCGCAGGATGCCTATGTCCTTGCAATCGGCATGGGCGCCGTGCGGTTGATCGAGATCTCCCCTGACCTGCCTCCGCATCCGGTAATCGTCCCGGATCTGCCAAAAGACATGGCCAGCGCGCTCGGCCGGCGTAGCCATACAGAGCGCACAGGTGCAGGGCAAAGCGGTGAAAGCACAAGCGAACATGCCCTCATGACGCGATACGCCAGAAAAGTCGATCAGGCACTGCGCCCCGTGCTCTCGGGGCATGAGCGGCCGCTCATCATCGCAGCGGCCGAACCAATGGCCTCGGTCTACCGTGCGGTCTCGAGCTATCCCCATACGGCTGACGAAGTCATTGCGGGTTCAGCCGACCATACCCCTGATCACGAACTCGCCGCAGCGACCCGTGCTGTACTGGATCGTCTCTATACGGCCGAAATTGCGGCTTTTGCGGATCTGTATGCGGAACGTGAGGCTCAGGGCAGGGCAACTTCTGATATCGCCCAGGCTGCCCGCGCCGCAACCTTCGGCGCGGTGGACACGATGATTGTGGACATCGACGCGGTGATCCCGGGCACAGTGGCCGACAGCGACGGCGCGGTCAGCTTTGCCGAGGTCGCGGATGCCGGAAATTACGGCATCGTCGATGAAATCGCCGCCCGCGCCCTGAAATCTGGCGCACGTGTCATAGCCGCACGGCACGATGACATCCCCGGCGGCGGCGCCCTTGCTGTGGTCTTGCGCTATGCGATTTGAGTGAGACCCTGGAATGGATCGTCCCAGGACGACCCATTCCAATTCGTACCTATTGCGTGCAGAGAGCACGCTTGAACACAGACAGTGCCTGAGCCTGGGCCATTATACTATCTCCTGACAGAGATTAATGTTTTAGGAGACTCCAGAATCTGGCATTTCTGCCTTCCAGAAGGTCATCAACAGGCCGACATTGCAAGCTTGTATTCCTTGATCATTCGATCAAATCGGGCGTTGCGGATACACATGGCCAGCGTTCGATCGTCATCATATGATGCCACCTCGAGAAGATCAGCTATTATCTTTCTTGCGGTATCGTGGTTTGACATGTCTATCGGAGAATCCTGCCTTGAGAGCGCGGCATTGTAATCTATATCCAGTTCATTTTTGAAATTGTCGCCTCCAAGGATGCGATCAACTTCGATCGCATCGCTGACATGCGCCTCATAAAATTCTGAAGCCTTTGTTCTGTCTATTGTAAGCTTGGTGCGCTTGGCTGTTGGAATCGCTTTGTTATAAAGATACTCGAACTCATATCCAAGCGCGTGCCGGAGTGCGCGAAGCCTGCCAGTCAGATGAGACTGTAACGTTCGGACATACGTGGTTCCTTCTGCGCAAAGCGACGCATTGACTTGTGATGGAGATGACCAATTTGCGGGGATAGTGCCCAGTGTTGCTGTAAAAAAGTCTGCGACAACGTCCTGATTTACGAGTACATTCCTGGACATTATCCGTACGTTATAGGCTGGGCCGAATACGTCCCTCCATTTCTGGATCCTGCGCGCAGAATGGTATCGCTTTTCCTGAATGGCAGCATCCAGAAATTCAGGCAATGATAGATCTGTGGATCCTATCTTCACTTGCTCGGCATAGGCCGAGACCGCGCGGCCAAAATGTGGCCTTATATAGTGAATTATAGAGATCTCGGAAACAAGATCGCCAAAGCAATTCGATAGTGTGCGCTCTATTGATTCCGGAGGTATTGTCGAAAACCTTTCTGCAGAGATGACGCTTATATCTGCAGTCGAATGTTTCTTCATGGATCTACGAATCTTCTTGATTCTCAGGGCATCGGCGGTTGCCCCTGCACGGAATAGAGGTTCAAGAGAGTTATGGTTCAGGGAATCGCAGGGATAATGCAGTGTCAGTCCCGTTTTCGGTACCGTACCTGCGGCGAGTGCTGTCTGTATCGAGGTGCTTCCGGTCTTGATTTCCCCGATATGAACAACGAGCTTCATGGACTTCCCTTTGCTTTCCGTTCGCTGCCTCGCTGGTGTAAGGCGGGGCTGACTTGGTGGTCAGAATCTCATTTTACCCCTACGGTCGCAATGATCATTCCCCGCAACATCGTCATAAGGGTGCAGTAGGTGTTCTACGGGTAACGGTTGCGACGATAGGATTCTTCCCTATCTTCGCGTGGAGACGCGGTGATCTGGCCTCTTCCTGGCGCCATGTATCATGGTGGCGCTCAGTGTCAGATATCAGGCGGGAATTTCTGTTCCACACTTTGACTGCCGCGCCGGGACTGGCGCTCCACCCATGAAAGGGGCCGCCCTGGGGCGACCCCTTTCACTTGGCGCCGGTTGTGCGCCGTCCTGCATCGGGCCTGATGCGGCTCCCCTGCGGCGGATCGTTCAACCCTGTGGCGCATCCCGGATCGCCCGGGGCAGAGAAGCGCATGTCCGCAGTGTGGTGGCCCTGACTGGTGGGTGGCTGTGAATCGGGGGCAGGCGGTCGCGCTTCATCTATTGTTGACGCTATCGCAGCAAGTCCGGGGCGGCATTGATGCTTCTCATCGAATACGGAAACAATGTGGGAGGTGAAGGGGCGATCGGCGTGGATCTGCCGATGACCGGCCTATGAAGGGTGGTGCCGACGGAACCAGCGCAGGGGCGATTGCGCGGCTCCGTCGACACCGGCCTGGCGAGGGGGCTGGTCAACGGCGGGGTTTCCGGAATGGAACGAGGGCACCATGGAACCGGATTCCGTCGGGCTCGGACGCCAGGCTTTGCGGGGGCGGGCGCCCATGAGGCGCGCGCCGGATCCCGTCATTCGTTCTCGCTCAGCGCGACCTCGATGCCCCCCAAAACCGGGCGCAGCAGATAGTCGGCCAACGTCTGCTCTCCCGTGGCAATCATCACCTGCGCCGGCATTCCGGCCAGCATCTCGACGCCGGGCAGGTGGGTCATCTCGGCGGCATCCAGCGTGATCTCGGCCCGGTAGAAGGGGGCGCCGGTCTTGGGATCGCTGAAGATATCGGGCGAGACATGGGTAAGCCATCCGCGCACCATGGGCGTTGTGCGATAGTTGTAGGCCGTCAGCCGCACCCGGGCCTCGCCACCCTGATGCACCTGATTGATGTCGGCCGGGCTGACCTTGACCTCGACCACCAGCGGGCTGTCGGCAGGGACGATCCCGGCCAGAACCTGCCCCTCACCCAGAACGGCGCCAGGGGTGTTGACCTGCAGCCCCATCACCCGGCCCGAGGTGGGCGCGGTGATCCGCGTGCGATCCAGCGTATCCTGCGCGGCCGCGATGCGCTGGCGCAGGTCGAAGATCTGTTCCTGTACAGCATCGCGTGCCTCGGCGATCTTGTTCAGCCGGTCACGGCGGACCTGCAGCTTGCGGGCCTCGACCTCGGCGATCTGCTGCAGGGTGGTCTGCAACTGCGTGCCCGTCACCGCGATATCGCCGGCAATCGCCGCCTCGTCGCGTTGCAGGGCGAAGTACTGGGCCTTGGTGGCCAGCCCCTTGCCATAGAGGGTCTGTTGCGAGCCCAGCTCGTCGCTGAGCAGCTTGTGCTGCGCAGACAGCGTGGCGACGCGATGGCGCAGGCCCTGGGCCTGTTCGTTCAGCTGCCGGACCCGGTCATGCAGGATCTGCACCTGTCCGATATCCAGCTGGCGCCCGGCGTCAAAGACCTCGATCTGGGTCTTGAGTGCAGCCCCGAACGAGGGCTCGGCCGCGATCATCGCCTGCAACTCGTCCGGAACCCTGATGGACTCGGCGCGCTCCATCTCGGCCAGAAGCCGCGCCTCAGTTGCCAGTGCCCCGGCCAGCTGGTTCAGCAGGATGTCGAGGCCCGCGCGGGCGCGGGTGTCATCCAGCCGGAACAGAAGGTCGCCCTTCTGGACGATCTGGCCCTCTTTTACCGCGATCTCGTGCACGATGCCGCCTTCGAGATGCTGCACTGCCAGGTTTTCACCCTGCACGCGAAAGAGGCCCGAGGCGATGACCGCGCTGCGCATGGATGCGGTGGCGGCCCAGGTGCCCAGCACACCGAAAAAGGCAACCCCAAGGAAGAACAGCCACAGCATCAGGCTGCGGGTGCCCTGCGGGGGTGTTGCCGGCAGGGCGGTGGCGGGCAGGCGGTCGGCCAGCACCATCGGCTCCAGCGCGCGGCGGGGGGAAAGCTCATGTCCGGTCATGCGGCACCTCCGGTCCGGGGCGCGGCCCCGGGCGGTTGCGGGCGGGGGGCGCGGACGACCTGAATCGTCTCTGCGCCAGCGGAATCGGCGGGTGTCGTGCGTCCGGCCATGGGCTGCACGCCACCGGGTTGCAGGATTTCGGCGGCGCGGCCGAACCGGGCCAGCCGGCCCTGATCCAGCACTGCGACATGGCTGACGCGCCGCAGGATGTTCATGCGATGGGTCACGATGACCACGGTTACGCCGCGGGCATTGGCGGCCTCGACAGCGCGGGCCAGCGCCTCTTCGCCTTCGGGGTCGAGATTGGCGTTGGGCTCATCCAGCACGATCAGGCGCCGCTCGCCGTAAAAGGCGCGCGCAAGTCCGATACGCTGGCGTTGCCCTGCCGAGAGCCGCTCGCCCATCTGGCCGACCTCGGTGTTGTAGCCCTGGGGCAGGGTAAGGATCAGCTCATGCACCTCGGCGCGGCGGGCGGCCTCGACGATGGCCGAGGGCGCAGCCTCGTCATCCATCAGGGCGATGTTTTCCGCGACCGTGCCGGCGAACAGCTCTACCCGCTGCGGCAGGAAACCGATGTGGCGCCCGATCTGCTGGGCGGGCCAGTCGGTCAGGGCGGAATCGTCGATGCGCACGGCGCCGCGTGCGAGCGGCTGCAACCCGACCAGCGCGCGGGCCAGCGTGGTCTTGCCCGCCCCCGACGGCCCGATCACCCCAAGCGAGGCGCCGGGCGGCAGATCGAGGCTGATGCCGAAGAGCAGGGGCTGTGGGCGGTCGGGCAGGATGACCGACACCTCGTCCAGTGCCAGATGGCCAAGGGGGGCTGGCAGCTCCATCCGGGCCGCCGCCGCATGGTGGCGATCCAGCACCGTCTGCAGCCGCTGCACCGAGGCGCGGGCCGACAGAAGCATCCGCCAGCCGGCAATCGACTGCTCGACCGGCGCGGCCGCCCGTCCCAGCAGGATCGAGGCGGCCATCATCAGGCCGGGCGCCAGTTCGTTGTTCATGACCAGCAGCGCGCCCCATCCCAGCATGGCGATCTGCAGCGCCAGCCGCAGGAAACGCGCGATCGAGGCCAGCGTGCCGATCCGGTCAGAGGCGAGCGTGCCCTGTACCATCGCGACCAGCGACCGCCCCTGCCAGCGCCGCACCATCGCGGGGCTTCCCCCCATGGCATGCAGCAGGTCGGCGTTGCGCAGGGCCTCTTCGGCCAAACGGTTCACCTTCTGCGTCGCCTGCTGTGATGCCCGGTTGGGCTTGCGGCCGAGGATTTCCGACAGAACGCCCAGAACGAACAGCGCCAGCACACCGGCCAGCGCGATCAGCCCCAGATCGACGTGGAAGAGGAAGATGACGCCCACGAAGACGATCGACCAGGGCGCATCCAGAAGCGCGGTGAAGAAGCTGCCGCTGACGAAATTGCGCAGATCCTGAATGTCGCGCAGGGGCTGTACGCCCATCTGCTCGCGCAGCGTCACGTCCTCGACCAGCGCGGTCATCACCGTGGGGCCAAGGGCGGCCTCAAGCCGGGTGCCAAGGCGGCTGGCCAGCCGCTGGCGCAGCGCATCGAAGGCCAGGAAGAACAGAAGGCACAGACCCGCCCCGATGGTCAGCGCGATCAGCGTGGCCACATTGCCCGAGGCCATCACATGCGTAAACAACTGCGTCATGTAAAGCGGGGTGGTCAGGATCAGCGCGTTCACGAACAGGCTGGCCAGGAAGATTGCAAATACCAGGCCGCGTTGGCCCTGAAAAACAGAATGAATGCTCATCAAACGCCCCTTCATGAAAGCGGGGCCGGGCCGGGGGAAATCGCCCCCTTCCGGCAAGGGGGGCCCGGCCCCGCGGTATCACGGGGCCGGGCGATCCTGTGTCTTCGCGTTCAGACGATCACGATGTCGATGGCTTCATAGAGATAGTTGCCATCGCTGAAGTCGTTGATGCCTTCCAGCGAGTCGAAGTTGAACGGATGGTTCGCCGAGACATTTAGCAACCGCAACGAGGCCCCGCCGACCGAGATGGTGGTGTTGGTGCCATTGTCGGTGACCGTCGCCGCCGCATTCAGGGCATTGAACAGTGCCGTTGCCGAAACACCATCCGCGCCGTCAATGACGAAGGTGACGACATCGGCGTCATGATCCATGTCGAAATCATAGACCACGTCGCTGCCATCGGAGGAGGTGAAGCCCTTGCCATCCCAGGTCAGGTGCACCTCGAAGACGTCCTTGCCGTCGCCGCCGGTCAGCTTGTCGTCGCCGGCACCGCCATGCAGGAAGTCCTCTCCGTTATTGCCGTTCAGCACGTCATCGCCGCCGCCGCCGTTCAGATCGTCGCTTCCGGTTCCGCCGCTGATCGTATCGGCACCGCCGCCACCGTTCAGCACGTCATGGCCCGCATCGCCGAACATCACGTCATCACCGGCGTCGCCGTTCACGGTGTCGTTGCCGTTGCCGCCCGACATCCAGTCGTTGCCGTCATCACCATACTGGAGGTCATTGCCGTCGTCGCCATAGATGGTGTCATTGCCAGCACCACCCGACATCCAGTCGTTGCCGGTGCCACCCGACATCCAGTCGTTGCCGGTATGGCCATACATGGTGTCGTTGCCGGCATCGCCATACATGACATCATTGCCGGTTCCGCCGTCCATGGTGTCATCGCCATTGCCGCCCGACATCCAGTCGTTGCCATCGTTGCCCGACAGCAGGTCATTGCCGTCGTCGCCATAGATGGCGTCATTGCCGTCGTTGCCTTCGGCGGTGTCGTTGCCGGTGCCGCCGTGGATCGTGTCGTTGCCGTCGTTGCCTTCGATCAGGTCATTGCCAGCATCGCCATCGATCTGATCGTCGCCATCGTTGCCGAAGATCGTGTCCTGGGCCTTGCCGCCATAGATCTCGTCATGGCCACCCTGGCCGTAGATCAGATCGTTGCCGTCTCCGCCAAGGATCAGGTCGTCGCCATCCGGGCCGCCATCCTCGTCTTCCGAGGCGCGCACGCAGGTTTCATTGTCAACCTCGACAAGCCGCGCGCGGCGTTCCGCCGAGGTGCCCTGATCGCCGAAGATGACGTCGTCGCCAGCGCCGCCGCGCATCCAGTCATCGCCCGAGCCACCGCGCATCAGATCGCCCGCCTCGTCGCCCATCATGGAGTCGTCGTCCGCGCCACCCGACAGATAGTCGGCGCCACGGCCACCGAACATGCGGTCTTCACCGGATTCCCCATAGAGGAGGTCGGTCGCCGCACCACCGTCCATATAGTCGCCGCCGGTGCCGCCGAACATGATGTCCGACCCGCCCGCAAACTCGAACTGCGTGCCACCGGTCCAGGTATCCGAGCCGATGTCGAGGTCGGTCGCCCGGCCCTGACGCAGGTCGCCGAACATCTCGTCATCGCCATCGCCGCCATCCATGAAGTCATGGTCGAGGCCGCCCGACATGCGGTCATTTCCGGCGCCGCCGGACATGCCGTCATTGCCTTCGTTGCCATACATGGTGTCGTCGCCGTCTTCGCCCCACATGCAGTCATTGCCGGCCTCGCCTGCCATGCAGTCATTGCCTGCACCGCCGTAAAGCTTGTCATGGCCGTCATCGAGCGAGTACGCGTCGGCGTCGTCGCCGATGATCACGTCATTGCCGCCACCGCCAAAGACGGTGTCGTCGCCTTCACCACCCAGGATGCCGTCATTGCCTTCGACACGGTTGGGGCTGTTGGTATCGGCCGGATCATAGTCGCCATAGATCAGGTCGTTTTCGGTGCCACCGTCGATGCGGTCGTTGTAGCCTTCACCAAATATGGTGTCGTTGCCCGCGTCGCCATCGAGGCAGTCGTTGCCTTCGCTATTGCTGCCATGGCCGTCATCGCCATAGATCAGGTCCTTGTCATTGCCGCCCTTGATCTTGTCGCCGCCGCCCATGCCAAAGAGGGTGTCGCAACCGTCCGAGCCGAGAAGCTTGTTGTTGTCGCCATTGCCGATGATGAAGTCATCGCCTTCGCGGCCGTTGTAATTGTCGGCCGAGCCCCGCAGCCGCAGGTCGACCTGATCGTCCCCTACGGTACCCGTTCCGGTGACCTGGTTGTTGCCGCCGGCCCTGGAAAGATCCACGTCGCATTTGGGCACTTCACATTCGTCCCATTCAACAAATCTGGTTGCCATAGTGATTTCCTCCTATCGGATGGGCCGTGAAATATCTGGCCCGTTTTCGCCCCGGGAATTCGGGAGGTGCGGAATGAAATTTCCGCAGCCTTGGTCATTTGAGGTGATTCCCACGGGCTTCGCTGCCCCCATTCGGGGGCGAAATTGGCGCAATATCGCCGGATGATCCTGCAAAAATAGAATTTATCGCACTAAAATCATATGTTCCAGATTCATAAAATACTGATGCCGCCACACCCAGGGCAAAGGCCAGCGGGATCGAAAGGCCAAGAACCAGCCCGCGTGCCAGACCCGGACGGGCAGGGGGTGCCGCCGCGATCTCTTGGGCGACGATCTTTCCGATCATCGGGGCCAGCTCGATCCGCAAGGCCCCCTCGACCGAGTCGAGCCGCCGGTCAAGGCGCGCGGTCCGGGCTTCTTGCGCGGCGTCTGTGGCGGCTGCGCGGTCATCCAGGGCCGCAGTCAACCTGCGCATGAGCTCGGCCAGATCGCGCCGGCGCACCACCGCGTTTTCGCCCTTGATCAGCGCATTGGCCAGCGCCTCGATATCGCGCCGCGTGGCAAGGGGTGGCGGCAGGGGCAGGGTCTTGTCGTCGACGCTCTCGGCCGTGCCGGGCTGGAAGGTCTGGTTCATGGCTCGGTTCCCCCGTGGGTCTGCCAGGTCAGCATCTGGGCCATTTCGGCACGTGACCGGACGTTCAGCTTGCCAAGCACGCGCTTGGCGTAGGTCGAGAAGGATTGCTCGGTCAGCCCCAGACTGGTCGCGGCGGCCCGGTTGGACAGCCCCGTCTGCAACATGGCCGCGACCCGCGCCTCGGCGGCGGTCAGGCCCAGTTCGCGGGCGATGCGTTCAACCCGTGCGGGTTCGGGCGGCTCTGGCAGCAGCAGGGTGACAAGATCGGTGGGCGCCCCGTCATGCACATAGCGCGCAAGCGTGACCGGCACGGCCGGGCCGTCGCCCTCGGGTCGCAGGAAAAGGATCCGCCCATCCCGGCCGATCGGGCCACGGGCGCAAAGGCTTATCGCTTCTCGCAATTTTCGGGTCTGTTCAGGGCATCTGGCATGCAGGCCACCGTGCCCGCGCATCAGCACGCGCCCCTCGGCCATCATGCGGCGCGCGGTGCTGTTCATCCGCAGGATCAGCCCCCGCGGATTGACCACCAGCGCCCCGATATCGATGCGCGCCCGCATCAGCCACAGCAGCGCCTCGTCGCAGTGATCCTCGCCGTGGCAGGGCTCGGCCTCCTCGTCGGTCTCGCTGCGCAGGGCAGGCCAGATCAGCCGGAGCAGGGCTGCGACGGCGCGGGCATGAAAGCGGGTTGCGGGAAGATGCACCAGCACCAGATCCGTCGTGCCGCACTCAAGACGGCAGCGAAAGCCGTGCCAGCCGCCCTCGGCGGGCCCGGCAGGCAGCAGCCGGTCAAGCTCGGCCTGGGGCAGGGCTGCGACGGGCAAGGGGGCCACCTCGGCGCGGGCGGTGCGCTGTGCCGTCCGGGGTTCGGCCTGCATGGCCTCGGGCGCCATCGCCTGTGCCAGCCCCCGCAGCGCAGGCGCCAGTGCGGCGTCCGGTAGTGCAGCGACCGGTAGGGGGAGATCGAACCCTGCCAGCAGTCGGGGATGGTGTGGGCAATCCAGCAGGGCGAGGGCCCGGGGCGCCACTGCCGAGAGAATGCGCCCCAGAACCGGCGAATGCCGAACCGGGAAACTTGTAACAGACATGCTCTGGATGTTCATTCAGGCCTCCCGGCCAGATCGATAAATCCTTCAGTCCCTGCCCTGGTTTTAGCCGGGGCAGGGAGCTGACAATTTTTGAAAAGACTCAGAACTTGTGGCGCCATGAAAAGGCGGCACCCTGGAATTGAAATGCGATGAATAAAAATATGCGGGTGGCCCTGTTCAGATCCACCACCCGACGGCGCCGCTTGATGCAGCACCTGCGCCCCATGCCTCCTTCAGAAAACATGTCCCACCCCAAGGGACAAAGGCATGTTCTTCGGATTCGAACCGGGATTCATTGATGATTATCACTGGCGGCGAATTATCGCCCAGATATTTCAGCGATGTTTCGCCTTTTCGCCTGCAGGAAAAGGAAAGGCCCGCCCTTCTTGCAGGGGCAGACCGGATATCTGTTTCCGATGGGCGAAATCAGTTCAGCGCAAGCCGCACGGGCGTGATGGCGGCCCCGGTGCCGCGCAGGCGTGGCAGGGAGGCCCGTTCCGGCGCGCGCCTCTCCCCCACCAAGGTTGCCTCGATCCGTCGCGCGGCATCCTGCAGCGCTATGGGCAGGGCAGCAGCCGAGGTGGGGTGACCGACCTGGCAACCCTTCTGGCCCAGCCGGTCCAGATCGCGGATGCGGAACTGGCGGGCGTTGATGATCTCGATGATGCCGCAGGCCGCGAGGCGGTTGGTCACGCGGCTGATGGTTTCGACCGAGGTTCCCAGCAGATCGGCGATATCGGTCCGCGGCAGATCGATCGTCAGCATCAGCGTGCCGTCGGGCAGGGGGCTGACCGGCATATAGTCCAGCGCGGCCAGCAAAAGCGCGCAGATCCGCTCTTCGGCATCCAGCGCGCCCACGGCCCATGTCAGCCAGCGCAACTGGTCGCGCCGGGCGATGCACTGCCGGTGCACCAGCCGGCGCAGGTCGGCGTCTTCCTGCATCAGGGTGGCAAAGCCGCGCTCGGTCACCCGGCAGAGACGGGTTTCGGTGCTGGCCTCCAGCGTGTGACGGGCAACGCGTCCGGGCAACTCGCCCACCAGATCGCCCGCGCGCAGCAAGGACAGGATCTGTCGGTGACCGTCGCGCCCATGGCATTGCAGCCGCAGATAGCCCGAGATGACAAAGCCGATCGGCCCCGGCCGGTCACCCGCGCGCCAGATCACCCGGCCAGCCGGCACCACCTGCAGGCTGCAGATCGCGGCAAGTCGCTTCAGGCTGGTTTCGGGCAGTTCGCGCGCAAGGCTGTCGACAAAGGCGCCAAGCAGGGCGGATGGGGCTGCGGGCGAAAACGGTCCGCCCTCCGGGACATATGCGGAAGTCATCTGTTCCTCCGGTCCTTTGGGGGCCGTCTGCAGCCGCACCTTTCGGGCGGGGCCCAGGACGGCATCCCGGGTCAAAATCACTCATCAAATCATTGGCCCCGCCCGTCGGGCAATGCCGGGGGCGAAACCGTGGTCTGGCCAAAACCGGCCCCATATGCGCCGCAACGATCCACGCGGGCCTTGAAAACACCCGCCGTCCCGACACCTGAAAACAGAAATGACGACCCGGCCCCCTGTACAGACACCACCCTGAGGCCGGCTCTCCTCAAAAATCACAATCACTTTCGGCTGGCATCCCCGACCCTGTCATTGACAGCTATCAATGCGGTGTCAGGCTTGCCCCGGTAGCCTTCATTCTGCCGGAAGTGCCGGCAACTGGCGACGACTTTTCAGAACCTGCTGATTTGCGACATTTTATCCCGTTCAGGTTGTGGCATGGCAGATCGCGATCATCCATTGGGGGCAATGGCGCACCCTGGTGCAGGGGTCTTGCGCCATATGCCGGAATGTCTGGCCCTGCCTGCGTCGAAACGGGCCGCGCTGATCGATTCGTCGCGCCTGATGCAGATTGCCGCAGGGGCGCCCTTGCCAGATGGCGTTGACGTGGCCTGCCTGCTGTCGGGGCGGCTTGCCGTATTGAAGCCGATGCCCGACGGGCGGGGCCATATCGTGGGTCTGCCAGGGGCGGGGGCGGTTCTGGGCTGGACTGCAGGGGCCGGGAATGGTGCCGCGACCAACGGCTATGACATCACCGCACTGGAGCCTTGCGAGCTGGCGCTGCTGGATCGGGGCCTCTTCTGCGACCTCTTGCAGACGCTGCCCGATCTGGAACAGCGGCTGATCGCGCAGGTGCTGGATGAGGCCGAGGCCGCGCGCGACTGGCTGCGCCTGCTCGCCCAGCCCAAGGTCACCGACCGGTTGGCGGGGTTTCTCATGATGCTGGGGCGTGAACTCATGCCCGGCGACGGGGTGCTGCATATTCCCTTCCGGCGGGCAGATCTGGCCAGCTATCTGGGCACGCGCAAGGAAACCCTGAGCCGCGCCTTCCACCAGCTGGAGGCAGAGGGCGCGATCCGCATCCTTGATCCGGCTGCCGTGCAGATCCTGCAGCCTGCCCTGCTGGAGGATATGGCAGGCCTCGACGCCGAGGACCCGCCGGCCCCGATCTGACCCCGCCCCGCTGCGATGGATGCGCGGGTGGAAACGGTTTTTCCACGCCGCCGTTTCGGCTTGAGACTTGGGGCATGGTTCCGCATAGTCAGCCGAAGTTTCAGAGCGCGATTTTCCAAGGAGAGTGCCCCGTGCCCCCGTTTGCCTTTAACGCCGTCTGCTGCCGGGGCTGACATGGCACCGAAGTTCGGAACCAGCGGGCTGCGCGGCCTTGTGGTGGAGTTGACGGCGGATCTGGTCGCCGATCACGTCCGGGCCTTTCTGGGGGCCTCTCCTGTGGGTTCGGGGCTGTGGGTCGGGCGCGACCTGCGCCCCTCGTCGCCCGACATCGCCGAGGCGGTCATCGCAGCCGCAGGGGATGCAGGCGTCCCCGTCACCGATTGCGGCGCGGTGCCGACGCCTGCGCTGGCACTAGCCGCGATGCAGGCGGGGGCGGCCTCGGTCATGGTGACCGGCAGCCATATCCCGGCTGATCGCAACGGGCTCAAGTTCTACACACCCTCGGGCGAGATCACCAAGGCGGACGAAGCCGCGATCCTGGCCCATCTGGGGCAGCCACGGGCGGGCAAGACGGCGGCGCGGGCGACCTGCGCAACCGCGGGCGCCGATTGGGTGGCGCGCTATGTGACAGGCTTTGGCGCGCAGGCGCTGGCAGGTCTGCGCGTGGGCGTCTGGAGCCATAGCGCGGTCAGCCGCGATCTGCTGCTTGCGGCCTTCCGCGCCCTTGGCGCCGAGGTGCTGGAGCTTGGTCGCTCTGACCAGTTCATCCCCGTGGATACCGAGGCCGTAGCGCCCGAGGCCCGCGCGCAGATCGCCGCCTGGGTGGCCGAGCACCGGCTCGATGCGCTGGTCTCTACCGATGGCGATGGTGACCGGCCGCTGCTGGCCGACGGTCAGGGACGGCTGGTGCCGGGCGATGTGCTGGGCCAGATCACCGCCGCTGCCCTTGGGGCCGATACCGTGGTCACGCCCGTCAGCTCCAACACCGGTGCGGAAGCTGGCGGGCGGTTCGCGCGGGTGATCCGCACGCGGATCGGCTCTCCCTTCGTGATTGCCGGGATGGAGGCGGCGGGCGGTCGCGTGGTGGGCTATGAGGCGAATGGCGGCTTCCTTCTGGGCTTTACCGCGCAAGGTGCCGCCGGTCCCTTGCCTGCGCTCATGACCCGCGACAGCCTGCTGCCCATGGTCGCCACGCTGACCGAGGCACAGCGCGCCGGCGGCCTTGGCGCACGCCTTGCCGCCGAGCCCGCCCGCTTTACCGCCACCGACCGTCTGGAAGAGATCCCGACGGCGGTTTCGGCGGGGTTCATTGCCGGTCTGAACGATGATGAAATCCGCATTTCCGCCTTCATAGAGACGTTTGGCGAGCGTCTGGCCGGTATCGACCGCACCGACGGGCTGCGCATGACCACCACCCTTGGCCGGGTGCTGCACATGCGCCCCTCGGGCAATGCGCCCGAGTTCCGGCTTTACGCCGAAGCCGAAAGCCGAAGCCTTGCCGACGACATGCTGGCGCGCGGGCTTGCGCGACTGGCCGCCGAACTACGCCCTGCAGAGGAGAGCCGATGATGATTACCCCCGTCCTGCTGTGCGGCGGCTCTGGCACAAGGCTCTGGCCGATCTCGCGCAAGAGCTATCCCAAGCAATTCGTGCCGCTGACCGGCGAGAAAAGCCTGTTCACCGCCTCGGCCGAGCGGCTGTCGGGGCCTGATTACGCGCCGCCGGTGGTGGTGACGGGGTCGGACTTCCGCTTCATCGTCACCGAACAACTGATGCAGGCCGGCGTCGATCCCGGTGCCATCCTGATCGAGCCCGAGGGGCGGAATACCGCCCCCGCCGTGCTGGCGGCCACCCTGCATGTGGCGGCGCAGGATCTGGATGCGCTGATCCTTGTCGCGCCCTCGGATCATGCGATCTCTGACCCGGCGGCCTTTCGCGCGGCCGTCGCGCGCGGGGTGCCCGCAGCGCAGGCCGGGCGGATCGTGACCTTCGGCATCACGCCCACCCACCCTGAAACGGGGTATGGCTGGCTGGAACTGGCCGGGGCCGCCGGGACGGATCCGGTGCCACTGACCCGCTTTGTCGAAAAGCCCGACGCCGCGCGGGCCGAGGCGATGCTGGCGGCCGGAAACTACCTGTGGAACGCAGGCATCTTCCTGTTTTCCGCCCGGTCAATGCTGGCGGCCTTTACCGCCCATGCGCCCGATCTTCTGCCCCCTGTGCGGGCGGCGCTGGAGCAGGCGCGCCCGGATCTGGGCTTCCTGCGGCTTGACCCCGGCGCCTGGTCGAAGGCGGCCTCGATCTCGATCGACTATGCGGTGATGGAGCGGGCAGGGAACCTCTCGGTCGTGGCCTATGATGCGGGATGGAACGATCTGGGCGGGTGGGATGCCGTCGCGCGCGAAATGGGGGCGGATGCGGCAGGCGTTTCCACCGCCGGGGCTGTGACGGCCATCGACTGCGCCCAAACGCTGCTGCGGTCTGACAGCGAGGGGGTGGAGCTGGTCGGCATCGGGCTTTCCAACATCATCGCGGTCGCCATGAACGACGCGGTGCTGGTGGCCGACCGGACCCGCGCGCAGGATGTGAAACAGGCGGTAGAGATCTTGCGCGCCAAAGGCGCCAAACAGGCCGAGGCCTTCCCCCGCGACCACCGCCCCTGGGGCTGGTTCGAGACGCTGGCGCTGGCCGACCGGTTCCAGGTCAAGCGCATCGTGGTGCATCCCGGCGCCGCGCTGTCGCTGCAAAGCCACTTCCACCGGTCAGAGCACTGGATCGTCGTCTCGGGCACCGCGCGGGTGACGATCGATGACACGGTGCAACTCGTGACGGAAAACCAGTCGGTCTATATCCCGCTCGGCGCCAAACACCGGATGGAGAACCCCGGCCGCGTGCCCATGGTGCTGATCGAGGTGCAGACAGGTGCCTATCTGGGCGAGGATGACATCGTGCGCTACGAGGACGTCTATTCCCGCGGCCAGGGCGCGAAGGGGTGAGGGTTGACGGGCGTTAGCCCGGCGCGACATGCCAGTGGCATGTTGCGAAGCCCGAAGCGCAGATCCGTCTCTGAGCCGCCAGTTCCGTGCATGAAATCAATAGCTTCAGAGTTGTTCAGGCCGGAACAAGTATCACGCAGGTTCCATCGAACACAAGGCATCTGCTGCATAGGCCGCATTTGCAGCAGATTGCCGTTTGCCCAAATCCACAATGGTTCTTTGTCGTGCTTCCTCGTCAAGCATTTGCAGCTTCTTCCGCAAATCGGTCCTGTAAGAATACTCGTGAATCCGCGTAGGGACCGACCTCAAGAATCGCTCTATCGTAACCGAAAGCACGATTTCCGGTCTTTCGCGAAACACAATCTCTCTGTCGATGGAGTTGGTATGCAGACGGACGAGGCGCCGCGCCCTATGCGCCAGATATCTTACAAGTGCGCCCGCGAAACTGTCGCCGAAAAGCAGGATAGACGGGCCGTCCGGATTCCCCCCTTCCCAGATACTAACATGTCCGTGATTTGTAATCCGGTTATCAAATGTGCAGCGGGCAAGCGTATTACGGAGGCTCACCCTGGGGCTGCCAGTGCTAACGGCTTGATCGAACTTGATCGACAGGTCACCAACATGCGTTTCCGCTTGGCGGAAATGGACCTCATCCTCCGAAATTGGCCTGATCCCTCCAGGAATCTCCAGCCCTTTCATGATGTGGTTTACTACATGCCATGCACCATAGGCGTTCCAGTGTGTGTCCCCCTTGTCATAGAATGACAAGCGCGCAGCCTGCCCAAGAATGAACCGCTCTAGGAACATCCCGTGCACGTTACCCTTTGCGGCGTCTTCAACCTGATGAACCAGCCGGAAAGGAGCCTTCCGCATCTCGGACGGAACCTTGTCCGGGGCGATACACTCCTTGTTCGGGGCGACGATAAACCTGTAATGGATGTTGTTTTTCCGCATGAAGGCGCCACGCTGCGCCAGCTCTTGCCGCCATTCAGCTACGTCGCCGTCGCTCAATAGCAGGCGACCCTCATACTGGTCCCAAGTGCGATTGGTATCATTCGTAAGAAAAATCCAGCCATCTTTGCCGATGATGGCTTTGGGTGGCATGCTCATACCGATTCCCGTCAGAGTAGATAAATACCGAATATCGTGAAATGTTGTGGGGCAGCATATACCGGATGTAAAGACCCGCTCCCACTCGCCCGGACCCGATCAATCCGCGCCAAAAAGGTCTCGGGTAAAGACCTTGGCGGCGACGTCCTGCAGCTCGGGGACCATGCGGTTGGCGATGATCACGTCGCTTGTCGCCTTGAAGCTGGCGAGGTCGCGCTCCACCGGCGAGTTGAAGAAGTGGTCCTCGGTCAGCTGCGGTTCATAGACCGTCACCGGAATGCCCTTGGCCTTCACCCGCTTCATGATGCCCTGGATAGAGCTGTCGCGGAAATTGTCGGACCCTGCCTTCATCACCAGCCGGTAGATCCCGACACGGGCCGGGTTCAGCGCGATGATGCGGTCGGCGATAAAGTCCTTGCGGGTCGAATTGGCCTCGACCACGGCGCGGATCAGGTTCTGCGGCACGGCGTCGTAATTGGCCAGAAGCTGCTTGGTGTCCTTGGGCAGGCAATAGCCGCCATAGCCGAAGGAGGGGTTGTTGTAATGCCGCCCGATGCGCGGGTCGAGGCTGACGCCTTCGATGATCTGGCGGCTGTCGAGACCATGGGCCAGCGCATAGCTGTCGAGTTCATTGAAATAGGCCACCCGCAGCGCAAGGTAGGTATTGGCGAAGAGCTTGATCGCCTCGGCCTCTTTCGCCCCGCACAAGAGCACCTCGACCGGATCGAGCGAGGATTCGCGCAGAAGGCCTGCAAATCGCTCGGCCGCGGGCGTGGTTGCGCCCACCACGATGCGCGAAGGGTGCAGGTTGTCGTAAAGCGCACGGCCCTCGCGCAGGAATTCGGGGGAAAAGATGATGCGGTCGGTGCCAAGGCGGGCGTTCAGCGCATCGGTAAAGCCCACGGGAATGGTGGACTTGATGATGATCGCCGCCCCCGGTGCAAGTGTCAGCGCAGCCTCGGCCACCGCCTCGACCGAGGCGGTATCGAAACGGTTGCTCTGCGGGTCATACGAGGTGGGCGTCGCGATCACCACGAAATCGGCCCCCGCCATGGCTGTGGCCGCATCGGTGGTGGCACTCAGCCGCAGCGGCTTTTCGGCCAGGAACCTCTCGATCTCGGCATCCTGGATCGGCGAGCGGCGGGCATTCAGTTGCGCCACGCGGGCCTCGTTCACATCAAGCGCCACGACCTCATGCCGCTCGGCCAGCAAGACAGCCATGGAAAGCCCGACATACCCGATACCGGCAACCGCAATCTTCATGATCTTTTCCAATGCATTCTGACGAGGTCTGTCTAATCGGCGGGGCCTGACGCGTAAAGGGCGAGGGTTGCGCCCGCCACGCGCCCCGAAAATCACCCAGAATGAAGATTATGTTACATATGCGCGCGCAGCCTGAAATAAGAACCATGTTCCATGCGCTGCCGCCCGCTGCGGAGATTGATCCCCGGCACGCCCCTTCGGCAGGACGGCGACAAAGGCCCGCCTGCGTAGAAAAGAGGCTTTTTTCGCCACAACCCGAGCGAAACACCCCTCTGCCCCTTGGAGCAGAGCGAAAAATTTGCCAAAGCGCCAGCAGCCAATTTTGAAGGGGTCCTCCATGACGACGAGCAGCGCCACGGCCGGGATCAGCCAGGCCACGCTGACCCACCTGCAACGGCTTGAGGCCGAAAGCATCCACATCATGCGCGAGGTGGTGGCCAATGCCGAAAACCCCGTCATGCTTTATTCGGTGGGCAAGGACAGCGCCTGCATGCTGCATCTGGCGAAGAAGGCCTTCTACCCGGCGCCGCCGCCCTTCCCGCTTCTGCATGTCGACACCACCTGGAAGTTCCGGGCGATGTATGACCTGCGCGACAAGGCCGCCAAGGACGCCGGGATGGACCTGATCGTCCACCACAACCCCGAAGCGCTGGAAAAGGGCATCAATCCCTTTGACCACGGCCCGCTGCACACCGACATGTGGAAGACCGAGGGGCTGAAGCAGGCCCTGACGAAATACGATTTCGACGTGGCCTTCGGTGGCGCGCGCCGCGACGAGGAAAAATCCCGCGCGAAAGAGCGGGTGTTCTCGTTCCGCTCGGCCAACCACCGCTGGGACCCCAAGAACCAGCGCCCCGAGCTGTGGAAGCTGTACAATACCCGCAAGTCCAAGGGTGAGAGCATCCGGGTCTTCCCGATCTCGAACTGGACCGAGCTTGACATCTGGCAGTACATCCATCTGGAAGGCATCGAGATCGTGCCGCTTTACTTCAGCGAGCCGCGCCCCACGGTGGAACGCAATGGCCTTCTGCTGATGGTCGATGACGAGCGCTTCCCGCTTCTGCCCGGCGAGACGCCCGAGATGCGCTCGATCCGGTTCCGCACGCTGGGCTGCTATCCGCTGACCGGCGCGGTGGAGTCGAATGCCCGCACCCTTCCCGAAGTCATTCAGGAAATGCTGCTGACCACGACCTCGGAACGCCAGGGCCGCGCCATCGACCATGACCAGTCGGCCTCGATGGAGAAGAAGAAGCAGGAGGGGTATTTCTGATGACCACCGAAATGAACGCTGGCACACAAAACCCGGTCTATGTCACCGACGCCCTGATCGCCGAGGACATCGACGCCTATCTTCTGAAACACCAGCACAAGACCATGCTGCGCTTCATCACCTGCGGGTCGGTGGATGACGGCAAGTCGACGCTGATCGGGCGACTTCTCTACGACACCAAGATGATCTTTGAAGATCAGCTGGCAAGCCTTGAGAAAGACAGCAAGGCCGTGGGCACGCAGGGCGGCGAGATCGACTTTGCGCTGCTGGTCGATGGCCTTGCGGCCGAGCGCGAACAGGGCATCACCATCGATGTGGCCTACCGCTTCTTCGCCACCGAAAAGCGCAAGTTCATCGTGGCCGATACCCCCGGCCATGAACAGTATACCCGCAACATGGTGACCGGCGCCTCGACCGCCGACCTCGCGGTGATCCTGATCGACGCGCGGCAGGGCGTGCTGACGCAGACGCGGCGGCACAGCTATCTGGTGCAGCTTCTAGGCATCCGCAATGTCGTGCTGGCCATCAACAAGATGGACCTTGTGGGCTATTCGCAGGAACGCTTCTACGAGATTGTGAAGGATTATTCACATTTCGCCAAGCAGATCGGGATGGAGGCTTTCCTGCCCATTCCGATTTCTGGCCTGAAGGGTGACAACATCGCGACCAAGAGCCATGAAATGTCATGGTATCAAGGCCCTACCCTTCTGCAGCACCTGGAGGAGGCCCCCATCAACGACACGCGGATGCTGGACCAGTCCTTCCGCATGGCGGTGCAATGGGTGAACCGCCCGAACCTCGACTTCCGCGGCTTTGCCGGCCAGATCGGGGCGGGCGTGGTGCGGCCGGGCGATGCGATCCGGGTCCTGCCCTCGGGCAAGACCACCACGGTCAAGTCGATCCCCACCTTTGACGGCGATCTGGATCAGGCCATCGCGGGCCAGTCGGTCACGCTGACCTTTGCCGACGAGATCGACTGCTCGCGCGGGGATGTGATCGTGCAGGCCGATGCCCCCTGCGAGGTCGCCGATCAGTTCGAGGCGACCGTCGTCTGGATGGACGAGCATGCCATGCTGCCGGGCCGTCCCTACCTTCTGAAGATCGGCACGCAGACCGTGACCGCGACGGTGACCGAACCCAAGTATGAGGTGAACGTCAACACGCTGGAACATCTGGCGTCCAAGACCCTTGGGCTGAATGCGATCGGCGTCGTGAACATCTCGACCGACCGGGCGATCCCGTTTGAAGCCTATGCCACGAACCCCGACCTTGGCGGCTTCATCCTGATCGACCGGATGACCAACGCGACGGTCGCCGCCGGCATGATCCACTTCGCCCTGCGCCGCAGCCAGAACATCCACTGGCAGGCCGTCGACGTGAACCGTGAGGCACATGCCGCGCTGAAAAACCAGAAGGCGCGCGTCGTCTGGTTCACGGGTCTCTCGGGCTCGGGCAAGTCGACCATCGCCAACCTGGTGGAAAAGAAGCTGCATGCCTTGGGCAAGCACACCTTCCTGCTGGATGGCGACAACGTGCGCCACGGGCTGAACCGCGACCTCGGCTTTACCGATGCCGACCGGGTGGAGAACATCCGCCGCGTGGGCGAGGTGGCCAAGCTCATGACCGACGCGGGCCTGATCGTGCTCACCGCCTTCATCTCGCCCTTCCGGTCGGAACGGCGGATGGTGCGCGACCTGATGGCGCCGGGCGAGTTCATGGAGGTCTGGGTCAACACGCCGCTCGAGGTGGCCGAGGCCCGCGACGTGAAGGGCCTGTACAAGAAGGCGCGGTCGGGCCAGCTGAAGAACTTCACCGGCATCGACAGCCCCTACGAGGCCCCCGAACTGGCCGAGCTCACCGTGAACACGGTCGAGCTGACCGCCGAAGAAGCCGCCGAGCGCATCGTGCAGGCGATCCTCGCGGGGTGATGCGGCGGGGAGCGGGACTTGCCCTTGCGTTGCGACTGGATTACCCAGCGGATGCGGTCAATTGATCGCGTCCGCCCTGCAGCCAGTGAAGCCGTGACCGATATGACCCAGGATAGCCGTGCCCTCGCCGAGGAATTTGACGTTCCGCATGCCCTGATGGAACGCTTCGTCAACCGGTTCTCGCCGAAGCTCGTTGCCCCGGATAGCTTCCGCGCCGATGCCGATACCATGTTGTTCGTGCATATCCCCAAGACGGCCGGCATGTCTGTCGGACGCAGCTTTCAGGAAACCTTTGACATATTCCGCGGCGTGCACTGGCAGGACGTCGTCAAATCCTTCCGCAATCAGACGCGCGAGGCGATCTATCTGCAATCACAGGGCCGGGCGCGGCAGGTGATCATGGGCCATTACGGCTGGCCCGAGCTGCAGGTCTGGCGCAACCACGAGATGCCGATGAAATGCGGCACGATCCTGCGCGATCCGGTGGCGCGAACGATTTCCAATTACCACTACAACTGCTCGGCCGCCCATCCCGACAACGAAGGGTTCCGCAACCGGTTCCCGACCCTTGATGCCTATGTGCAGCAGATTCCGTACGATGTGCAGGTCACGCAGGCACTTGGCATGGTGTGTTCGTTCGAGAACGTCCTGACCAAGCTGATAAATCACTATACCTTCCTTGGGGTGACCGAACATCTCTCAGCTTCGCTCGCCCATCTGGCCCGGTCACACGGGCTGCCCAAGCCACAAGAGTTCCGCGAGAACATCGGCAAGGCGTCAGAGGACGAAGCACCACCCGCCGACCTGATCAAGCACATCGAGGCGCGCTGCCACAATGACCGAAAGCTGCACAGCCTGCTGATGCGGCTTTATGCAACCAACTGAACCGAGCGGGACACAAAGCCACAGATGCGCATCCTATTTCATGCCCCTGGCCTCGCTGCCTTTCGCCCCGAAATGCAGATGCCGCGCCTTCTTGGGGTGCAGGCGACGGCGACAGATACGCTGGGCGGTCTGCAGGCTACGCACAAACTGACGGGCAATCGTGGCAACATCATCCATGCCGAAGCCCCAGTGAAGATCCTGCGCAAGGATTACACACATTCGGCTTATGGAAACCTGGCAGCTCTGAGCAAGGCACTGGCACCGCGTTTCCGCGAGGAAATGGCCGAAAACTTCGACATCATTGTCATTTCAATGGCCAATTTCATCCGCCCGGATCATGATGGTGCGGCACTATTCAATGCAATCAATGCATTGGACGGCGCCGTGAAGATCATTGTCCTTGGCGCAGGATTGCAGGGGAACCACCCGCTGTCGGCCATGATGCCCAGCAACCGCGACCTGATCGCGATCATGAACGAGAGGGCGGCGCTGTTCGGGGTGCGCGGCAACCGGACGGCAGAATGGCTAAGCACAAATGGCTTTACCAATGCCACGGTGCTCGGCTGCCCCAGCCTTTATGCCTATCCGCAGTCCATCCTGTCGATTGACGGAAGCGCGGCGCGGGCCAAGGGAGCGGCCGCCGACGTGATGACCGCCGGCCACCTGAGCGTTCATGACAAACGGATTGTCTCACGCGGGATCGAACTGGCGCGGGCCTTCAGCGGCATTGATGCCTCTTATGTGTTCCAGGACGAAATCTTTGCCTATGGCGATTTGCCCAATCAGGCTTTCCTCTACAATGAAGGCAGCAATGAATGTGCAGCCGGCCCGCTGAATAGCTGGCTCAGCCGGCTCTGCGGTATGCCTGTCGATTTCCGCCGATACTACTATTTCACCGAGGCCGGGTCATGGCGCCAGGCCGCCTTGCGCCATGATGTCTTCATTGGTGACCGGTTCCATGGTGGGGTTGCGGTCTTGCAGGCGGGGCGTCCGGCCATCTTCCTGAAAGAAGACAACCGCGTCGCCGAGCTTACCGAGCATTTCGGCCTGCCTGCAGTGTCAATCAACCGTTTTGCCCGTTGGGGGCTCGCCAAAACTCTGGATGAGTGCCTGAACGACGATGTCCTGAACAGGATGAAGCGCCGCTACCGGCAGCGCCACACCGAATTCTCTGCTGCGATGGCCGCACACGGGCTTGTGGTCGAAACCCGCATGCCCCGTCCCAAGCAGGTCATACAACAGGCGGGCGCTGGCCCACAGAGGCCGATCTCGCACCAGCCTGCGCCGCTGTTTGAACGTCTGGAGCATCAGGCCCGACGGGTCGCACGGGCGGCGCGCCGCCTTGTAAAGCGCTGATGGCGCCTACTGCTCCATCAAGCGCTTGTGCAGCCGGATCGCGGCATCCAGACGTTCGAAGTAATACATCCGCCCGTTTTCCAGCACGAGGCCGGCGTCGCAGAACTCCTGCAGTTCCTTCATGTTGTGGCTGACCATGATCGCGCCCGAGGTCTTCATCCGCTCGCGGAAGATCGCCTTGCTCTTGGCCCGGAAGCGCGCGTCGCCCACGGATGTGACCTCATCGACCAGATAGGTGTCAAAGGGGATGCCCATCGAGGCCCCGAAGGCCAGACGGGATCGCATGCCCGAGGAATAGCTGCGCAGGGGCATCTGGAAATGCGCGCCCAGCTCGGCAAAGTCCTGCACGAAGGCACACAGACTGTCGCTGTCGATGCCATAGATGCGGGCGATGAAGCGCACGTTCTGCGCCCCGGTCATGTCGGGGTGCAGCGCCCCGCCCAGACCGATGGGCCAGGAGATCGTACCGTCCGAGATGACGCGCCCGCTGTCGGGGGGCAGCGTGCCCGCCACGATCTGCATCAGCGTCGACTTGCCCGCCCCGTTGCGGCCCAGTAGCCCAAGCGCCTTGCCCGAGGGCAGCTCGAGGCTCAGGTCATCGATCACCACCTTGCGCCCCCAGGGGGTGGGGTAGCTTTTCGTCAGATGTTCGAACCGGATCATGCGCCCTGCCCCGGTGCCATCAGCGCCGGTCGCGCACGCTGTAGAAGATCAGCGCACCGATCGCCCAGGCGAAGGTCAGGAACAGCGCGATCATGCCGGTCAGGATGGCGCGCTGCGGGTATTCGGCGGTCTGCGGCAGGGTCGGGCGGACATAGGGCGCCAGATAGACGGTCTGCCGGGCCGCCTGTTCGCGCGCGCTGTCCTGTGCGGCGAGCGCCAGGCGATAGGTTTCCTCGGCATATTGCAGATCGACGGTCAGGCGCTCGAACTCGGCCAGAAGCTCGGGGTAGTTCTCGCCCGCAGCACCACCCTCGGTGGTGGCAAAGGTTGCCCGTTCCGAGGCGATGCGGTCACGGATCACCGCGATGCGGCGGTCGGTCTGTTCACGCCGGGGATCGTTTTCCAGCGTGGTGCCCAGAACGATGTCATTCTCGATCAGCGCCTCGGCCAGCTGCTGCTGCAGGTTTGCCAGAACCCCCATGCGGCCCTGGATATCGGCGGCCGGATCGACGATCTGGGTGCGGGTCCGGAAACGGCTCAGCGCCTCGCGCGCCTCCTTCAGGCGAACGATAGTCTTGTCCACATCCTCGTTGGCATAGCGCATGATGTCCTCACGCGCCGCCTGGTTGAGGTTATTGATCATCTTCTGGCTCTCGGCCAGGATCTCTTGCGCGATCCGCTGGGCCTGATCAGGCGCAAAGGCCAGCACGCGCAACTCGATCAACTGGGTCGCGCTGTCATACGAGATGCGCACCATCCGCTCCCAATGGCCGTGCAGAGCCTCGGTCGAAGGGTTGGGCCACAAGGCAAAAGCCGGATCGGCAGGCCAGTTCTGCGAGTAGATGTCTGCCAGGCCGATGCGCTCGTCAATGGCGGTGACGATTTCCTGGCTGCGGATGAATTCATAGAGGATATCGGTTTCCATCGAGCCACCGCCACCGGTGATGCGGGTCAGCCCACCCAGGATGTCGGTGGCCGAGCTTGCCTCTTCGCGCCGGACGGTGAAGCCCACGGTCGAGGCATACTGATCCTTGGCAAAGCCCCACAGATAGACGGCCGAGGTCAGGACCGGTAGCACAACCACCAGAACGAAGGCCCAGACCAGCCCGCGATGGCGTGCACGCACCTGCGCGGGCGCAGCCAGTGGCGGAAGGGGCGGAAGCGTGCTGGAGGGCCCTTCGGCGGCCAGCTTGGCGCGGGCACCGCCCGGCTTGCGGCCCCGCTTGGGCGCGGCCGGCTGCGAAACTGCGGGTTGCGCGTCCTCCATGCTAGGGCCGGTCTGATCCGTCACTTTGGCTCCTCGGCGCACAGCCGTTTGATATCCTGCCCGCGTTTCTACATAATGGGCGGGTTGAATGCCAGTCCGGACCGCCCATGCCTGAAAGCCCCCTGCCCGCCTTGCCCGCCGATCCGCCCCGGACGGCGCGGCCGCATCGGCGGCGCTTCGCCTCGGGACGGGTGATCCTGGCGCTGATGCTGCGCGAGATGTCGACCAGCTATGGCCGCACGCCCGGGGGCTATATATGGGCCCTGCTGGAACCCCTGGGCGGGATTTTGATCCTCTCCATCGGCTTTTCGCTGCTGGTGCGCAGCCCGCCACTCGGCACCAGCTTCATATTGTTCTACGCCACCGGCCTGATGCCGTTCGACCTGTTTCGTAAAGTCAGCATGACCACCGCGAAATCGTTGCGCTTTTCGCGGCAGCTTCTGGCCTATCCGGCAGTCAGCTGGATCGACGCGCTGCTGGCGCGGTTTCTGTTGAACACGCTGACCGGGGTGACAGTCAGCTACATCCTGCTCAGCGCAATCCTGATCTTCGGCGGCAGCCGGAGTGTCGTCGATATCTGGCCGGTGCTGACGGCGATGAGCCTTGCAGCCCTTCTGGGCCTTGGGGTGGGGAGCGTGAATGCGGTGCTGATGGGGTTCTATCCCACATGGGAGTCGATCTGGGCGATCATCACCCGCCCGCTCTTCATCGTCTCTGGCATCCTGCTGCTGTATGAGCATGCGCCCAACACATTGCAGGACATCCTGTGGTGGAATCCCCTGCTGCATATCGTGGGCGAGATGCGGAGCGGCTTTTATCCGATGTATGACGCCAATTACGTCAGCCTCGTCTATGTTCTGCTGCTGTCGATGGCGCTTCTGGCCTTCGGGCTGCTGCTGCTGCGCCGCTTCCACCGCGAGATCCTTGACGACTGAGCGGCGGCGGTTCTTGGTGGCGGCACAGCCGTGACCCTTTCCCTCCTCCTGTGATCCGTGTTTCAGAAAGGCCCTTTTCTTGCAGATCGAGCAGACCTCCCTTCCCGGCGTGGTGATCCTGACGCCCGCACGTTTCGGCGATGCGCGCGGCTTCTTTTCCGAAAGCTGGAGTCGCCGGCGTCTGGCAGAGGCCGGCATCGACATCGATTTCGTGCAGGACAACCATTCGGTCTCGGCGCGGGCGGGTACCCTGCGGGGGCTGCACTTCCAGTCCCCCCCCCATGCCCAGGCCAAGCTGGTGCGCTGCGGGCGCGGCGCGCTGTACGATGTGGCGGTGGATATCCGCCGCGGCTCTGCCACCTATGGCCAGTGGGTGGGGGTCGAGCTTTCGGCCGAGAACGGCCGGCAACTGCTGATCCCGGCGGGCTTCCTGCACGGATTTGTCACACGGGCCGACGATACCGAGATCGTCTACAAGTGCAGCGATTACTATGCGCCCGACTGTGACGGGGCGGTGGCCTGGAACTCGGTCGGGATCGACTGGGGGCTGACGGGCGAGCCGGTGCTCTCGGCCAAGGATGCCGCGGCGCCGGCCCTGGCCGATTTTGTCACGCCGTTTGTCTGCGAGGGCTGAGAGATGAAGATTCTGGTGACCGGGGGGGCGGGCTTCATCGGTTCGGCCGTGGTGCGGCAGGCAGTGGCGCGGGGCCATCATGTGGTCAATGTCGATTGCCTGACCTATGCCGCCTGCCTTGAAAACGTGGCAAGCGTGGCGTCGAGCCCGCTTTATGCATTCGAGCGCGCCGATATCCGTGACCGGGCGGCACTGGACCGGATCTTTGCCGCGCATAAACCGGATGCGGTGATGCATCTGGCCGCCGAGAGCCATGTGGACCGCTCGATCGACGCGCCGGGCGCCTTCATCGAGACCAATGTGAACGGCACCTACAACATGCTCGAGGCCGCGCGCGCCCATTGGACACGCGCGGGCAAGCCGGTCGGGTTCCGCTTTCACCACATCTCGACCGACGAGGTCTTCGGGTCCCTGCCGGCCGACCCGTCGGTGAAGTTCACCGAAACCACCCCCTATGACCCGCGCAGTCCCTATTCGGCCTCGAAGGCGGCCTCGGACCATCTGGTCCGGGCCTGGGCCGAGACCTATGGCCTGCCGGTGGTGCTGACCAACTGCTCCAACAATTACGGGCCCTACCATTTCCCCGAAAAGCTGATCCCGGTGATCATCCTCAATGCGCTGGCCGGAAAACCGCTGCCGATCTATGGCGACGGGTCGAACATCCGCGACTGGCTTTATGTCGAGGATCATGCCGATGCGCTGCTTCTGGTGCTGGAAAAGGGCGCCCTGGGCCGCAGCTACAACATCGGCGGCGAGAACGAGCGGACGAACCTTGAGCTGGTGCAGACGCTCTGCGCGATCCTTGATGCGAAGCGGCCAAAGAACACGGGCTCTTATGCCGACCAGATCACCTTCGTGACCGACCGCCCCGGCCATGACGCGCGCTATGCCATCGACCCAAGCCGCATCCGCGCCGAGCTGGGCTGGCAGCCCAGCGTGACGGTGGAAGAGGGGCTGGAGCGCACGGTGCAATGGTATCTCGACAATGCCGACTGGTGGCAGCCCCTGCTGGCGCGCAAGGGCGTGGGCGAACGGCTGGGAACCTCGGCATGAGGGTGCTGGTCTTCGGCCGCACCGGCCAAGTGGCGACGGAACTGCAGCGCCTTGCCCCGCAGGCGATCTTTCTGGGGCGCGATCAGGCAGACCTTGCCAGCCCCGACACCTGCGCCGCGGCGATCCGGACGCACCGCCCCGATGCGGTGATCAACGCCGCCGCCTGGACGGCGGTGGACCGGGCCGAGACCGAAGAGGATGCGGCGGCTCTGGTGAACGGGCAGGCCCCCGGCGCCATGGCCCGGGCCTGCGCCGATCTGGGCGCACCGATCGTCCATATCTCCACCGATTATGTGTTCGACGGATCGGGCAGCCGTCCCTGGGCCCCCGATGACCCGACCGCCCCGCTTGGCGCCTATGGCCGCACGAAGCTTGCAGGCGAAGCGGCGGTGCGGACCGCAGGGG
The DNA here is from genome assembly GCF_007859075.1 of Gemmobacter aquaticus. Lineage (GTDB taxonomy): Bacteria > Pseudomonadota > Alphaproteobacteria > Rhodobacterales > Rhodobacteraceae > Gemmobacter > Gemmobacter aquaticus. Next base: position 14,014 of record NZ_VOAK01000006.1, on the reverse strand, counting down.
GATCCCATGTGATCCTGCGCACCTCATGGGTGTTCTCAAGCCATGGTGCGAATTTCGTGAAGACCATGCTGCGGCTTGGCGCTGACCGCCCTACCTTGCGCGTCGTGGCCGACCAGATCGGCGGGCCGACGCCTGCGGCCGATATCGCAGCGACCTGCCTTGCGCTGGCCCGCGCCTTGCGCGACGGCGCCACGGGCGGCACACATCACTACGCAGGCGCGCCAGAGACCAGCTGGGCCGGTTTCGCGCGCGAAACATTCGCGCAGGCCGGGATGGCGGTCACGGTCGAGGATATTCCCTCGGCAGCCTATCCCACACCGGCGCGCCGCCCGCTCAATTCCCGCCTCGATTGCTCCGCATTGGCGGCGGATTTCGGGATTACGCAACCGGACTGGCGGGCCGGCCTGGCCCGGGTGATTTCAGAACTGAAGGGCATTTGACATGACGGCACGCAAGGGCATCATCCTGGCAGGCGGATCGGGCACACGGCTTTATCCGATCACCATCGGCGTCTCAAAGCAGCTGCTGCCGATCTATGACAAGCCGATGATCTACTACCCGCTTTCGGTGCTGATGCTGTCGGGCATCCGCGAGATCGCGATCATCACCACCCCTCAGGATCAGGACCAGTTCCGCCGCACGCTGGGCGATGGCAGCCAGTGGGGGCTACACCTCAGCTATATCGAGCAGCCCTCGCCCGATGGTCTGGCGCAGGCCTATCTGCTGGCCGAAGATTTCCTGGCCGGCGCGCCCTCGGCCATGGTGCTGGGCGACAATATCTTCTTCGGCCATGGCCTGCCCGAGATGCTGGCCCGCGCCGACGCCCGCGCCACGGGGGGCACGGTCTTCGGCTATCGCGTGGTGGACCCGGAGCGCTATGGCGTGGTGGGCTTTGACGCGGACGGCCGGGTGAACCGCATCGTTGAAAAGCCCGCCAAGCCGCCCTCGCATTACGCGGTGACCGGGCTTTATTTCCTCGACGGCACCGCATCTGCCCGGGCGCGCGAGGTTCAGCCCTCGCCCCGCGGCGAGCTGGAGATCACGACGCTTCTGGAGATGTATCTGGCCGAAGGGCTGCTCTCGGTCGAGCAGATGGGTCGCGGCTTTGCCTGGCTCGATACCGGCACCCATGCCAGCCTGCTGGATGCCGGGAACTTTGTGCGCACGCTGACCGAGCGGCAGGGCCAGCAGGTGGGCAGCCCCGAAGAGATCGCCTTTGCCCAAGGCTGGATCACGCCCGACCAACTGGCAGCGCGGGCGCGGCTTTTTGGCAAGACCGCCTACGGCAGCTATCTGGCCGCGCTGCTCGACCGCTGATCAGAACCAGCGCCCCACGGCCATCAGCCGCATGGGATCGGCCCGGCGGGCATCCAGCTTGTCGCGCACCGAAAGACTGGCGGCCGAGGCCGAGGGGGCGCTGTCCAGCATGACACAGGCAAGGACCGCAGCCTGCGCCGTGCCGGTGACACAAGGGGCGGCGGCAAAGGCCATGGGATAGGTCCAGCCGACCGCGGCCGAGGTCGAGCCCGTCAGGGTTGCGGTGCAGATCTGCGTACCATCGGCAAAGCGGACATAGTCGCCACCCCCGTTGCTGCCGCGCTCGATCACCGCGCCGGTGGGGGCGCCCGCGCTCTGGCTGACCGTGCCCAGAAGGTTCCCCTGCCGGTAGAGCGTGGCATCGAGCTGCGGCCAGCCCGCCCCCACCCGCAGCACCCGGCCCGCCGTTGTATCCGTCGCACTTGCCGTCACTGCGGCGCCGGTCAGCGGCACGTCAAGCTGCAGCGCCGTGCCGCCGAGAAGCGCGCGCTGCACCCCGCCTGTCGCAAAGCCCATCTGCCCCGAAGCCGGGCGGAAAAGACCCACGCCACTGCCATTGTCAAAGGCCAGCGCGGGGGTTTCCGCATCGCCATCGGGCAGGCGCGCGCCGCCGGGCAGGCGCAGCCGGCCGGTCGTGCGATCCGCCACCAGCGCCTCGGCCCAAGTGACACCATCGGCGCTGACCTTGACCGAAAAGTTGTCACCCCCCGCGAGCCCCATCTCGGCCCGGCCCGACCAGTCGGTCTGATAGAGCAGAGAGGCGGTCTGGCCCGGCCCCGCCTTGTTGATCTTCAGCTGATGCCCCCCGCCCGCATGGGTCAGCAGCGTGGCGGGGCTGGCCACCGACAGCCGGTTGGTGGTGTCATAGACACTGGCAATGCCCAGACCATCGAGGTTCTGCAGCGGCAGGCGGTCCCATAGGGTGCCACGCCAGACGCGCAGCTCGGCCTCGGCCCGGCCCCAGGCCCGCCAGCCCTCCAGCGGGTCGATGAAAACCCAGTCCCCGCCGATCCGCGCGGCAAGCCTGCGCCCCTGCCCTGCCCATGCCCCGCCGGGCGAGGGCCCAAGCGCCCAGACCTGCCCGGCGGCGGGGCTGGCGGGCGGCGTCGTGGCGCCAAAGGCCTCGACCGTCAGCTGCACGACGGCATCCAGCAGCTGCAGCGCCTCGTTATGGGTCACGTGCTTCTGCGCCTGACTGGGCATCAGATAGGGCAGAACGAGGTTCGGCGAGGTATCGGGCATTGCGGGGCTCCTGCGGGATGCGGTCGGCCCGACCATCCGCAGGCGCGGTTAAGGCCCCCCCTAGCCCGCGCGCGCGCCCTTAACCCTTTGGCAGCATCCGTGCCCGCACCCAGCCAAGGAAGGCCCGGTCGGGCGCCGACAGCCGTGGCCGCCCCGAAGCGACCCAGAAGGCGCGCCATTCGGCCTCGAGCGCATAGACATCGGCACCGGGGGCCAGCGCGCGGGCGGCATCGAGGGCGCCGGGGTCCATGCGGGGGGCGCTGAAGTCGGGGCCGTCCTCCTCGATCACGCCGGCGCGGGTGAAGCGGATCATGTCGCCCGGCTCCTCGGTCATGGCATAATCGGGCAAGGGTGCCTCTTCGATCATCTTGCGGATCGCGGCGCGGAACACCCGCACGGGCGCGGCAGAGCCGGACTTCTTGTGCAGCGTGCCGACCGAGATCCGCCATTCCGGTTGCCGCCCGCAATGTTTGCGCGCCAGTTCATAGACCCGCCGCTCCAGCGGTTTCCTGAGCCCGAAATACTCGGGCGAGAGCGTCAGCACCGACCGGCCCAGAACCGCGCGGAACAGCCATTCCGAAAGCGTGACCATGACCGAGATCATCCGTCCGCCCCGCGTCTTGCGCAGGATCTCCCAGCTTTCGATCAGGCCGAAGCCGCTGGTGGCCTCGATGCCCCCTGTCACGATATTGGTGGTGATGCGGGTGCCGGCCAGACGCTCGAAGGCCTCGCGCAGCCGCAGATAGCTGTCACCCCCGGTGTCGCGGCGCGTGGCCAGCAGCAGGTCATGCGCCTTGAGCTGCAGGGTGCGGCTGACCTCGCGGCCCGCGTTCAGCCCCGCCATCAGCTGGCTGATGCAATAGATCAGGATGTCCTTGTCATGGATCGTGGCCCGTCCCTTGACCGAGGGGATGACCTCGACCTGCGTGCCGTTGTGTTCGTATTTCAGGATGCGCCGGTCGGGCTTGGTAGAGAGCGAAAAGATCGGATGTTCCATCGTGCCCAGATCGTCCTTCGGGCTCGCCCCGAAGACGTCACAGATGAAAAGATCGCCGATCGCCGCGGGGGTGGATACGCCCCCCCGACCGATACCCGGTCTGCGGACGGGGATGCCCCCCGCCACCGCCTGTCCCGCCATGACTGCCTCGATGTCCGCCCCCGTTTTCTATCGGGGTTTCAGTGACACCCAGCCTAGAATTATCCACAGGCCGCGTCCAGCACGCCGATTGGCGGATCAGAGTCACCTCAGCGGCGGATCAGAGTCGCAGGATCGGGGGATCAGAGTCGGTGCAGCAGAAAGGCACCCGCATTTGACCAATGAAAACAAGACGCTGCAGGAAAGCCTTGGCTCCCGTAACAAATAAGATAACATCGCTCTAACAAAAAAAATCCGCACATGACTTGCGGAGGATGGCAAGCTTGCGTCCATAAGCACCCCCTGCCCTATGGGGTCACCCAGCCCAAGCCACAGAATCAGCTGAGAAAATCCTGCCGTGTGATGTCTTTTCTTCCATATGCCACGTTTTGCGGTATGATGAGAAAAACACAGCACATGAGGCGCAGATGAAGCCCGAGGCAGCAGCACCCCTTCCCCCCTATTTCGCCATCGACCCCGATGCGGCGCTGGCGGCACTTGGAGCCCCCACCACGACCGAGAGCTTTGGCCAGATCGCGCGGGCCTGCGAAACCGGTCGGGCCGATCTTGCGGGGCGCGGGCTTGATGAGACCGGCAGTCGGCGGCTGCGTCTCTTCTCCACATGGGAGATCACGCGCTACCTGATCCCGGTCGGGCAGGCGCATTTCCGGCGCGTGCTGAAGCAAAACCCCGACCTGCCGCAGGGCGCGTCCGAAACCGATGGCGGGGCCAAGTGGTTCACGCTGGATGAGGTTCTGCGGCTGCGCGCTTTCTTTGCGGCCGAGGGGTCAAAGGCCAAGCCCTACCTGCCCTGGCGCCCCAAAGGGCTGCCGGCCAAGATGCTGGCGGTTGCGAACTTCAAGGGCGGGGTCGGCAAGACCTCGACCTGCGCGCATCTGGCGATGTCAGCCGCGCTCGATGGCTACCGGGTGCTGGTGATCGACCTCGACAGCCAGGGGTCGATGACCTCGATCTTCGGCGGGCGGGTCGAGGATGAATGGCAGACCGTCTTCCCGATGCTGGCCCGCCATTACGCCCAGCATCTGCGGCTGGACAACCAGCGCAGGCTTGACCGGGGCGATGCGCCGATCCCGTTGGACGAGACGCTAACCGAGGCGCTGACGGTCAAGGCCGAGAGCCTGATCCAGAAAACCCACTGGCCCAACATCGACCTGATCGGGGCACAGCTGAACCTCTACTGGGCCGAATTCCAGATCCCGGTCTGGCGCATGCAGTCGCGCGGCTGGAAGCTGTGGGATGCCCTGACCGAGGTTCTGGCCGCCGACGGCGTGCTTGACCAGTATGACGTGATCTTCCTCGATACCCCGCCCGCGCTTGGCTACCTGACGATCAACGGCCTTGCGGCGGCGGATATCCTTCTGGTGCCGATGGGGGCCTCGTTTCTGGAATTCGACAGCACGGGCCGCTTCTTCGACATGCTGCATTCGACCTTCCGCTCGATCGAGGAGGGCGAGAACATGGCCGCTCGCGCGCTTGGCCGGCCTGAGCTGAACTTTGAATGGGACGCGGTACGCGCGCTGATCACCCGCTATGACGGGGCCCAGCAGGCCGAGCTTGCGGCGCTGATGCAGGGCTGGATGGGCAAGACGCTGTCGCCGCACCGGCAGGACTTTACCGCGCTGATCGGCCAGGCGGGCGAGCAGGTGCGCGGGATCTACGAGGCCGACTATCGCGACTTCAACCGCGAGACCTATGCCCGCGGCCGCGAGACCTTTGACGAGACCTGGGCCGCGGTGAAGGCGCTGATCCTCGGCAGCTGGCGGCGGGATGAGCTGGATCTTGCGAAAGAGGCCGCACAGTGACGTTTTTGAGGATGTATTTGGGGACTGTTTTCGCCTGTGCGTTTCGCGCGCGAAACATCACCGTCCGCCCACGCAGGGATGCGTTCATGCCCCCTGCCCCATTCTGTCGCCCCCTCAAGCGGAGCTGATCCATGGCCAAACGCAAACGCCTGTCTGCCTTCGGCGCCCCCGAAACCGCCCTGGATGCCGGTGACGAGATGCCGGTTCTGGAAACCAAATCCTTTCCGACCTACCCCATGGGCTATGCCGGCGGGCATACCTATACCCGGCCTGAGGGGCGTCCGGCCCCGATTGCCGATATGGCCGGTGCCGCCGCCGCCACCGCCGCGATGGAGGAGATGGCCGAGACCCTGCGCCGCGCCCGCGAGAATGGCCGGATGGTGCTGCAGCTGTCGCTGGATCAGGTCGAGGCCGGCTATCTGGTGCGCGACCGCCTCGCGACAGACCCCGAGGAAATGGCGGCCCTGACCGAGAGCTTGCGCGCCCGTGGCCAGCAGACCCCGATCGAGGTCACCCAGATCGGCCCGGACCGCTACGGGCTGATCTCTGGCTGGCGGCGGCTGCGGGCGCTGGCCAGCCTGCAGGCCGAGACCGGCGAGGCGCGCTTCGGCCATGTCCTCGCCCTGCAGCGCAGGCCCGAACAGGCCTCGGATGCCTATGTCGCGATGGTCGAGGAAAATGAGATCCGCGTGGGCCTGTCGTTCTATGAACGCGCCCGCATCGCGCTGAAGGCGGTCGAGGCCGGGGTTTATCCGGATGACCGCGCGGCCCTGCGTGCACTCTTCGCCACCGCCTCGCGGCCCAAGCGGTCAAAGATCGGCTCGTTCCTGACGGTGGTGCGCGCGCTGGATGGCGCCCTGCGCTTCCCCGAGGCGATCGGCGAACGGCTGGGCCTGCAACTGGCGCAGGCGCTGGAGGGCGATGCGGGCCTCGGCCCCCGGATGCGCGCGGCTCTTGCAGACGCCAGCCCACCCGATCCTGCCGCCGAACAGGTGCTGCTGGCCCGCCTGATGGCACCCCCGCCCAAAACCCCGGATTTGGCCGTGTCAGAGACTGTTTCGGCCGCGGATATCGCCCCCGGCATCAGCCTTTCCGCACTGAAGGGCCATCGTCTGGTGCTTGAAGGGGCAGGGGTCGACGCCGCCTTCCGCGCCCGGCTGGAGGCCTGGCTGCGCAATCAGGCCTGAATGTTTCGCGCGCGAAACACTCCAGTTCTTCTTTTCAAAAATATCCTCGGGGATGAGGCGCACCCGGAAAACCATCCGGGGGATGGTTTTCAGCGCCGAATGCCCGGCACGGGCCGGAGGCGGGGGCAGACAGCCCCCGTTTTTTTGGCCCCCGCGTTTCCCTTAAAGCGGGTTCACGGTGAAGGCCGGCATCTTCTCGCCCGTCTCCAGCGTGGCCAGATAACGGCGGCCGCAGTCCAGCGCCTCGCGGATGGTCACGTCCATGTCGAGATAGCGATAGGTGCCAAGCCGGCCCACGAAGGTGACATTGTCCTCGGCGCGGGCCTTGTCGACATATTCGGCCAGCAGGGTTTTCTCGGCCACCTGGCGGATCGGGTAATAGGGGATGTCCTCAGGCCCGCAGGCGCGCGAGTATTCCTTGTACAGCACCGACCCTTCGTGGCTTTCCCAGGGGGCAAAGTGCTTGTGTTCGGTGATGCGGGTGTAGGGGACGTCCACATCGCCGTAGTTCATCACCGCGCAGCCCTGCCAGTCGCCCTGATATTCAAAGCGCTCGAAATCCAGCGTGCGATAGCCGAGGCGGCCAAGGTCATAGCCGAACCAGCCGTCGATCGGGCCGGAATAGAAGACGTGATCGTAGTCGGCCGCCTGATCGCGCGTCACGGTGGTGCCAAGCGTCACCGTGATCCCCGGATGGTCGAGGATACGCTCCACCATCGCGGTATAGCCGTTTTCCGGCATGCCCTGGAATTTGTGGAAGAAGTAGTTGTCGTCATAGTTGAAGCGCACCGGCAGCCGCTTGAGGATGCTTGCCGGCAGTTCGGTGGGCGAGCAGCCCCATTGCTTGATCGTATAGCCCTTGAAGAAGGCCTCATAGAGATCGCGGCCCACAAAGCGCAGCGCCTGATCCTCGAAGGTCTGCGGATCAGAGATCGAGGTATCGGCCTTGCCCTCAAGGAAGGTCTTCGCCTCGTCGGGCCGCAAGGTCTGGCCGAAGAACTGGTTGATCGTGTGCAGGTTGACGGGGAGAGAGTAGACCGCGCCCTGCGAGGTGGTCTTCACCCGGTTCTTGTAGGGCTGGAACGTCTCATACCGGTTCACATAGTCCCAGACCTCGGCATCGTCGGTGTGAAAGATGTGGGGGCCATAGACATGGACCATGACGCCGGTGCCCGCGTCGCGCAGGGTGTGGCAGTTCCCGGCGATATGGTCGCGGGCGTCAAGCACCGTCACCTTGTGGCCCGCCTCGGCCAGCATCCGGCCGATCACCGCGCCGCTGAGGCCCGCGCCCACCATCAGGCAATGTCTGGTCTTGGGGCCGGTCTTGGGGTCGGTCATGGGAAAATGCTCCGCGGAAAGTTGCGCCCGCCCCTCTCTAGCAGCCCTTCCCCCGTTGTAAAGCTGAGGCCAAGCCCGTAGCAGAAGGGGGATTGCTGGGAATGGGATTGATCATGTCGGATACGGTTCTGGTAACGGGTGGCGCGGGCTATATCGGGGCGCATGCCTGCAAGGTGCTGGCGCGGGCGGGGTTCACCCCGGTGACCTTCGACAACCTGAACACCGGCTGGGAAGAGGCGGTGAAGTTCGGCCCCTTCTTCAAGGGCGACCTGATGAACCGCGCCGATGTCGATGCGGCCTTCGCGCAGTACAAGCCCGTGGCGGTCCTGCATTTCGCGGCCCTCTCCCTTGTCGGCGAAAGCATGACCGACCCCGGCAAATACTGGCGGGTCAATGTGATGGGCGCGCTCAACCTGATCGAGGGCGCGCTGGCGGCGGGCTGCCGGAACTTCGTCTTCTCCTCGACCTGCGCCACCTATGGCGATCAGGACGGGGTGCTGCTCGATGAAAACTCGGTGCAGCTGCCGATCAACTCCTATGGCGCGTCGAAACGCGCGATCGAGGACATGCTGCGCAACTTTAGCGCAAGCCATGGCCTCAATCACGTGATCTTCCGCTACTTCAACGTGGCGGGCTGCGATCCTGATGGCGAGGTGGGCGAGCAGCACACCCCCGAGACCCATCTGATTCCGCTGATGCTGGATGCGGTGGCGGGCAAGCGGCCGGCGCTGACGGTCTTTGGCTCTGACTATCCCACGCGTGATGGCACCTGCGTGCGCGACTATGTGCATGTGATGGATCTGGTCGAGGCGCATGTGCTGGGCCTGAAATGGCTTTTGGAGGGCAAGGGAAACCGCGTCTTCAACCTTGGGACGGGAACCGGATTCACCGTGCGCGAGGTGATCGAGGCCAGTCGCGCCGTCACCAACCAGGAGGTGCCGATCATCGAGGGCAGCCGGCGGGCGGGCGATGCGGTGGCGCTGGTTTCGGGGTCGGCCCGCGCGGCCGAGGAACTGGGATGGGAGCCGCAGCGATCCACCCTGCGGCAGATGATCGGCGATGCCTGGAAATGGGCGCAGGGGCCGGGTTTCGCCAAGTGATCCACGCAGGGTGGGCCGCATGACCCCATGCGGCTTTCCATTTCCGCGCCGGTCGTCTAAATCCGCCGCACCGCGACAACACAGGACGTGACATGCAGGACAGCACGACCGTGAAGCCCCATATCATGGAGCGGCAGGCCTATCTGCAGAAGGAAGTCGCCGAGATCAGCGCGATCTATCGGCGGTGTTTCCCCGGCCATGCGCTCCAACTGGTGGTGGAAGAGGGTGATGACCCGGCCAGGACCGACCCGGTCGTGCTGGATGCCGGACAGGCTGTGCAGGCGCAGCATCTGTCGTCGCAATATCTGGGTCGGATCGACCTGCCGGGCCCGCATCCGGATGCACCGGTGATCCGGGCAGTCCTGCGCATTCCGCGCACCCCGACCAAGGGCGAGATTGCCAATGCCGAGGCCCCCTGGCGGGCCCCGCGCGTGCTGCGCCCGCTGTTTCGCGTGGCGCCGGGGGCTTATGAATACATACGCTATACGGCCGAGCGCTTTCGCGCGGGTCGCATTCGCCGTCATAACTGGAAGAAGCTGCCCTTCGGCAAGGGCTCACCGATCCTTGTGCCATCGGTCCAGCCCGATGCCGCGGCCCGGCCCGCGATCCTGATCGGGTTTCACTGGCTTGAGGTGGGCGGGGCCGAGAAGATGGCCTTCGATACGGTGAACTGGGCCTTGGCGGCGGGCCTGCGGGTCTTTGTCGTGGCCTCTGTCCCCTCGATCCAGCGTCTGGCCGACCGTCTACCCGACCACCCCGATGTGACCTTCATCCGGCTGGACCGCTATCTGCCGCCGCGCCTGTGGCCGCTCTATCTGGAGCGGCTGGCGATCGAGGAGAACATCCGCCTCATCCATATCCACCATTGCTCGCATCTTTACGCGTCGCTGGCGCATCTGCGGGTTTCGGTGCCGTGGATCCGGGTGCTCGATTCCACCCATATCGTGGAATATGTCGATGGCGGCTATCCGCGGATGTCCGGGGTCTGGTCGAACTACATCGACCTGCATCATGTCATCAGTGGCGAGCTGGTGGACTTTTACCGCGACCGGTTCCATGTGCCCCACAGGGTGAAACTGGGCCGCATGCTGACGCGCCATGACGGCGAGGTGGCCTTGCCCGCGCTGAACATGACGGTGGGTGCCAAGGTGCTGCGGGTGGCCTTCATCGGGCGGTATTACTATCAGAAGCGCCCCATCGTGATGGCCCGCACCCTTGGCGCGCTGGCCCGCTGGGCCCGCCGCAACGGGGTGGAGTTGCGCGCCACGCTGGTGGGCGAGGGGCCGTTCCGGCGCGAGGTCGAACAGCTGGTGCGCAGCTATGGCCTGGGTGATGCGGTCGAGTTTCTCAGCGCCTCGGCCGATGTGCCGGGGCTTCTGCGCAAGTCGGACATCCTGCTTCTGCCCTCGAACAACGAGGGGCTGGCGCTTGTCTGCTATGAGGCGATCGAGCAGGGCTGCATCCCGATTTCCACCGATGTCGGTTCGCAGCGCGAGATCGTGCCGTCGGGCCTGCTGGTGCCGCATGACCCCGGCGCGGCCGTGCGCCGCAGCGTGGCGATCGTGAACCGTCTGTGGCGCGACGGGACCTTCCTTGCCGAACAGGGGGCGGCCATGCAGGCCTGCTATCGCCGCCTTGCAGCGGACCCGACCGCTGAAGAGGTGCTGATGCCGATCTACCGGGCCGCCGCCACGGGCGCGCCCGCCCTCGATGACATTCTCTGAGGTGACATGTCCGTCCTGACCAATACCGCCGCCGTCATCGTGACCTTCAACCGCTCGGCCAAGCTGGCGCGGGTGCTCGATGCGCTGGCCGCGCAGACGCTAAAGCCCGACACGATCTATGTGATCGACAACGCCTCGACCGACGATACCGAGGCGGTGGTGGCGGCCAAGGCCATGCCCTCGGTGCGCTATGTGAAGCTGCCGAAGAACGTGGGCGGGGCAGGGGGCTTTCACGAGGGGATGAAGATCGCCTACGAACAGGGGGCGAACTACCTCTGGATTTCCGACGACGACGCCTATCCCGAACCCGACGCTCTGGAGAAGTTGCTGGACGGCATCCAGGATTTCGAGACGCGCCACAAATGGCGGCCGAGCTTTGCCTGTTCGCGGGTGGAATGGATCGACGGCACGCTCTGCGAGATGAACACGCCGATGCCGGTCTGGGACTGGCCGCGCTTCCTGCGGGCGGATTCGCTCTATGCGCTGGTGGTGTCGTGTTCCTTCGTGTCGGTGCTGATCCCCCGCTGGGCGGTCAAGGAGCATGGCCTGCCGATCGCCGACTATTTCATCTGGTTCGACGATGCCGAATACACCCGGCGCATCGCGCGGTCCTATCCGGGGATCTTCGTGCCCGAAAGCCGCGTCACCCATGACACGCCGGAAAACAAGGGTGTGAACTACAGCCTTGTCACGGAAAAGAGCCTGTGGAAATTCGCCTATGGCGCCCGCAACGAAACCTCGTTCCACCGGCGCGAGCGCGGGATCGTCGGTGTTCTGGGCTTTGCCAACCGGGTCCGGACCGAAATGAAGCGCGGCAATGTGCCATGGTCGATCCGCCGCCGCATCTTTGGCGCGATCCTCAAGGGCTGGAGCTTCCGTCCACCGATCGTCCAGGTCTGAGGCCGCGCGCCCGACCGTATCCCGGTGTGCGAAACAGGGCGGGTGTTTTGCAAAACCGGGCCGAGAGCGGTTGATTTTTGTCGCCCGAAGGCGCACTCATCTGCCCCGACAGCCAGCCTCGGATGAATATCATGCCCGCATACCGTTCCCGCACCTCCACACATGGCCGCAACATGGCAGGGGCCCGCGGCCTCTGGCGTGCGACCGGGGTGAAGGATGGCGACTTCGGCAAGCCGATCATCGCCATCGTCAACTCATTCACCCAGTTCGTGCCCGGCCACGTCCACCTCAAGGATCTGGGACAGATGGTCGCCCGCGAGGTCGAGGCGGCCGGCGGCATCGCGAAAGAGTTCAACACCATCGCGGTGGATGACGGCATCGCCATGGGCCATGACGGGATGCTGTATTCGCTGCCCTCGCGCGAGCTGATCGCGGATTCGGTTGAATACATGGTGAATGCCCATTGCGCCGACGCGATGGTCTGCATCTCGAACTGCGACAAGATCACCCCCGGCATGCTGATGGCGGCGATGCGGCTGAACATTCCGGCGGTTTTCGTGTCGGGCGGGCCGATGGAGGCGGGCAAGGTCACGCTGGGCGATGGGCGCACCATCGCGATCGACCTGGTGGATGCCATGGTGGCCGCGGCCGATGACAAGGTGTCGGATGCCGATCTGGCCGCCATCGAACAGGCAGCCTGCCCGACCTGCGGGTCGTGCTCGGGCATGTTCACCGCCAACTCGATGAACTGCCTGACCGAGGCGCTTGGCTTTTCGCTGCCCGGCAACGGCTCGACCCTGGCAACCCATGCCTACCGCAAGGCCCTGTTCCTTGAAGCCGGGCGCCGCGCGGTCGACCTCTGCAAACGCTATTACGAGCAGGAGGACGCATCCGTCCTGCCGCGCAACATCGCGACCAAGGCCGCTTTCGAAAACGCCATGGCGCTGGATATCGCGATGGGCGGGTCCACCAACACCGTGCTGCACATCCTTGCCGCCGCGCAGGAAGGCGGGGTGGATTTCACGATGGACGATATTGACCGGCTGTCGCGCAAGGTGCCGTGCCTGTGCAAGGTGGCGCCCAACAAGGCCGATGTGCATATCGAGGATGTCCACCGCGCCGGCGGCATCATGGGCATTCTGGGCGAGCTGGATCGCGCAGGCCTGATCCACCGCGACTGCCCGACCGTCCATGCCCCCACCCTGGGCGCCGCGATTGACCAGTGGGATATTGCGAAGTCGAACAACCCCGAGGCGCGCGAGCTGTTCCTCGCCGCCCCCGGCGGCGTGCCGACGCAGGTGGCCTTCAGCCAGTCGTCGAAATGGGCCAGCCTCGATACCGACCGCGAAAAGGGCATCATCCGCTCGGCCAAGACCCCGTTCTCCAAGGATGGCGGGCTGGCCGTGCTGAAGGGCAATATCGCCGTGGACGGCTGCATCGTGAAAACCGCGGGCGTGGACGAATCGATCCTTGTCTTCACCGGCAAGGCCAAGGTCTTTGAGAGCCAGGACGCGGCGGTCTACGGCATCCTGAATGGCGGGGTCGAGGCCGGCGACGTGGTGGTGATCCGCTATGAGGGGCCGAAGGGCGGGCCGGGCATGCAAGAGATGCTCTATCCGACCAGCTACCTGAAATCGAAAGGTCTGGGCAAAGCCTGCGCCCTGATCACCGATGGCCGCTTCTCGGGCGGGACCTCGGGCCTTTCCATCGGCCACGCCAGCCCTGAGGCCGCCGCCGGCGGCGTCATTGGCCTCGTGCGCGAAGGGGATGTGATCGAGATCGACATCCCGAACCGCACGATCAACCTGGCTGTGTCTGACGCCGAGCTGGCTGCCCGCCGGGCCGAGCAGGATGCAAAAGGCTGGAAGCCCGAGGCCCCGCGCAAGCGCCAGGTCTCGACCGCGCTGAAGGTCTATGCCCAGTTCGCCTCCTCGGCGGACAAGGGGGCGGTGCGGGTGCTGCCCGAGTAAGCCTCGCAGTAATCCCGGAAGAATCGGAAGCCCGCTGTTATGGCGGGCTTTTTTCATGTGTTTGGTGGGGTGCTGTGTGTGGTTGTTGGGAATCGTGTTGTGGATTCGTGGGTGATTCCGTTGGGTTGGGGTTTTCGGGAGAGGCTAGGGTGGGATCTAGGGGTGTTTTCTTGTTGCTTGTGGTTTGTGCGGGTTGCCAAGGAAACAAGGGAAGTGCGACGGTGATGTGAAGAATTTTGGTGTTTTGGTGCATTTTCCTCTTGCGGGTTTTGGTTGGT
>NZ_VOAK01000005.1 GCF_007859075.1 Gemmobacter aquaticus | reverse complement strand
AGCCGCAAAACAGTGAAGCTGTAACCTACATCATCGCCGAAGCTAGTAGGCCGATATGCAAGCATCCAATCGTCGAAACGACCAAACCGCCCACATATCTCTTCAGTTTCTATCAATGTCAAAGAGCGTGAAAACACGCCAAAACGCCGCTGATTTCTCAGCCATGCGAACCGGCTTGTCTTCGATTTTTTGCTTCGGCTTTCGCTTCCGCATCCCGTCGCTGCGTCGCCGCCGCTTCGGTGAGGGGGCTTTTAGGCAGACCCGCCGACAGCCGCAAGAGCAAAAAAGCAGGGCCGCGCGAAAAAATCGTCGCGCCGCCCCTCAAGCCCTTGTTTCAAAGGCTGGAATACGACGAGTTGCCCTCGGGTCAGAGGCCTAGGACACCCCCGTCGTGGGTGATCCGGCCCGCGCAGATCGTCAGGGCGATTCCGGTCTGGCCAATCCGTTCGGGCGGAATCGCCTCGATATCGCCATCGATCACCACAAGATCGCCGCCAAGTCCGGGAACCAGCGCACCGCAGATATCCTCAAGATGCCCGGCCCGGGCCCCGCCTGCGGTGTAGGCGTGTAGAGATTCCATCAGATCCAGCCGCTCATCCCCTGCGCCGTCATAGGGCTGACGCGTCAGTGCGCCCTGCAGGCCGCGCATCACGCTGACATCTGTCACCGGCCAGTCCGAGGCATAGGCCACCGGCGCGCCATGATCCTTCAATGTCTTCCACAGATAGGCGTCGCGGCGGCGCTCTGGCGCGAAGCCCACGCTCATTGTCGGCTCCAACGGGAAGTCCATCACCCCGGGCGGATGCGGCGGCTGTACGCTTGCCGTGATGCCAAGCGCGCCAAGGCGCGGCACATCCGCCCGATCGATAAGCTCGATATGTTCGATGCGATGGCGGGCATCGGCTCGTCCGTTTGCCCGTTGAGCAGCCTCATATCCGTCGATCGTCTGGCGTACCGCCCCGTCTCCGATGGCGTGCACGGCAATCTGCAGGCCGCGACGGTCAATCTCGGCACAGATCGCCTTGAACCGATCCGCCTCGAACAGGGGTTCTCCCCGCTCTCCGGGAGCGTCGGGATAGTCGGTCAGCATAAAAGCCGTGCGGCTGTCGATGACGCCATCCATGAACATCTTCACGAAGCCTGATCGCAGCATGTCAGAGTGGAACTCTGACCGAAGCGCTTCTGCGCGGTCCAGCTCCGACATGTCCATATGCGGCTTGAAGTGGAACGGAACCTTGACCCGCGCCGTCAGGCGGCCTTCGGCCTCCATCTCTGCCAGCAGGGCAAGGGTGTAGCGGTTGCCATCCATGTTTACCATTGCGGTGATGCCATGAGCGGCACAATGCGCAAGCCCCGCCGCCACCTTGCGCTTGTCGGATTCGCGCTGCGCAGCATCGGGCCACGGATCAGGCTCGCCCCCGGTCGCAATTCCCAACTGCAGATGCGCCTCGCCGCCGAGGGCCAGAACCGGACCAAAGGCCTCGAATTCGCGCAACTCGCCCGTCGCGAGGCCATCATCGCCCATCACAACCACATGGCCATGCGGCATCGCGGCGCCGTGGAGGAGTCCCGCAGCGCGCAGTGCTGCCGTGTTGGCCCATACGGTGTGATGATCGGGCGCCATCATGGCGATCGGCCGTTCGGCAATCACAGCATCAAGGTCATGCCGGGTCACCGGATGATCAAGGATCCCGTATTCAGCCCCTTGGGCAAGCAGGACGGGCGCATCGGGGTGCTTTCCAGCATAGCCCGCGAAGGCCGCCTTCAACGCATCCATCCCGTGCAGGCCGCCGAGTTGCAGTTGTGTCAGCTCTGCCCCGCCCAGAACCAGATGCAGGTGGCTTTCGACAAAACCCGGCAGAACTGTGCGCCCACCCGCGTCGATCACACGCGTCTGCGGGCCTGTCAGCGCAGCGATACCGGCGGCCGTTCCCACCGCCTGAATGCGACCTGCACGGATCGCCACAGCCTCGGCCCGTGGACGTCCGGCGTCCATGGTCAACACCCGCGCGTTGGTTACGATTAGATCTGCCTGCATGTCTTGCTCTTTCCTCGATTTCCGCATCCCCAATCTTCAGGGACCTAGCGCGCCAACCCTTCGGCAATGGCGCAGAGCATCTCGAACATGATCGACACGCCCAGAAATGCCGTGCCGCCCGACGGATCGAATGGCGGTGATACCTCGACCAGATCAGCCCCCACGATCCTGACCCCGCGCAGACCCATCGCCACCTGCAAGGCCTGCCAGCTTGTCGGGCCGCCCACTTCGGGCGTTCCGGTGCCGGGCGCATAGGCAGGGTCAACGAAATCGATGTCATAGCTGACATAGGTGTCGCGATCACCGGCGCGGCTGCGCGCTTCGGCCATCACATCCTCGACGCCACGCTGATGAAACTCCTCGATCGGGATCACGCGGATGCCGACAGACGAGGCAAAGTCGCGGTCCTCGCTGTCATAGGCGGTGCCCCGGATCCCGATCATGGTCACGCGCTCGGGGTCCAAGAGCCCCTCTTCCACCGCGCGGCGGAAGGGCGTGCCGTGGGTGTACATCGTACCGCCGAAATAGCTGTGGAACAGGTCGGTGTGGCTATCAAAGTGGATCATCCCAAGCGGACGCTCTCTGGCCAGCGCGCGCAGGATCGGCAGGCTGCAGAGATGATCGCCCCCTGCCGTCAGCGGCACAATGCCTTTGGCTTTGACCTGCGTGTAAAAGGCTTCCATCCGCTTCAGGCTGTCCAGCACATCGGCCGGATTGGGACCCACATCACCCAGATCCGCGCAGCGCACCATTTCGAAGGGGCGGATCCCGGTCACACCGTTCTGCGCCCGGATCATCGTCGAGGCGTCACGGAGCTGGCGCGGCCCGTGCCTCGGTCCGGGGCGGTTCGTGGTTCCGCCATCCCAAGGCGCACCAATCAGCCCGACCTGCACCTCTCCGATCCGGGGATGATCAAGCCCGACATGCGGCAGGCGCATGAACGTGGGCACACCCGCAAAGCGCGGCAGATCAAAACCCGAAACCGGCGTGAAGAACCCGTCTGACATATCGCCCCCTGAATTTGATCATTTTCCCGCAGTCAAGCATCGCACCTCGGCGAAGTCACGCCAGAAAACGACATTTCTTGCGCGCTTGCGTGCCCGAGGCCTTGACCGGGGGCGCCCCCTGCGCCTCTATCGGGGCGAAACCTGTTCAGGACCCGCACACATGACCCTGCCTTCCGAATCGCCACGCCCCGCCGCCCCGGCCGGTCGCTCTCTGATCGCCGCCGACGTGACCATTACTGGCGACATCGGCTCTGACGGCACGGTTGAAATTCTGGGCGCCGTCGAGGGCAAGATCTCGGCGCGCACGGTGATCGTCGGCGCCGAAGGGCGTATAAAGGGCAGCATCGCCGCCGAATCCGTGGACTTGCGCGGCAATATCACGGGCAAAGTCACCTGCGCGACACTGACCCTGCGCTCGACCGCACGGGTCGAGGCCGACATCAACTATAGCGCGGTCACGATCGAGAACGGGGCCGAGATCGAAGGTCGCTTCAGCCGCCCCAAAGCCTAACGCGGCGGGATCGAATAGGTCAGCGAGGCATGGGCGACCGGCTGGTCCATGCCCTCTGACCAGATCAGCACATCTCCGACCGCCAGTACCCTGCCCAGCTTCAGCATACGCGCCCGCGCGATCAGATCACATCCTGCCGCCGGTTTTCGCAGGAAATCGATGCTGCAATTCGTGGTCACGGCAAGCGCGACCGGCCCGATCCGCTGCAACAGCGCCAGATAGAAGGCAACATCCGCCAGCCCGAACATCGCCGGGCCTGACACCGTGCCACCGGGCCGCAGATGCCGCTCGGCCACGATCAGACGCAAGGCCAGTTCTTCGCCAGCCTCCTCGACACGGAACTCTTCGGCCACCTGCGGAAACTCTTGCCGAAGAAATGCCTGCAGCTCTTCCAGTTTCATGCTTTCCCCTCGACATGCACCCGCGTAGCCTGCACCGCCGAGGGAGGAATGACCAGATGACTGACCTTATCCTGAATGAGAGCATCGGCCATGTCGCACGGCTGACGCTGAACAGCCCCGAGAATTTCAATGCCCTTTCGATGGCGATGATCACCGAACTGTCGGCGACGTTCGACCGGATTGCACAAGACAGACAGATCCGCGTCGTGATCCTGCGCGGGGCGGGCCGGGCCTTCTGCGCCGGGCACGACCTGAAAGAGATGCAGGCCGCCCGTCAGGCACCCGATGCGGGTGCGGCGCATTTCAATACGCTCTTCACCGCTTGTGCCGAGATGATGCAGCGGATCACCTCCCTCCCCCAGCCGGTGATCGCCGAGGCACATGGCATCGCCACGGCGGCGGGCTGCCAACTGGTTGCGACATGTGACATGGGCGTTGCGGCAGAGGGCACACGCTTTGGCGTGAACGGCATCGACATTGGGCTTTTTTGCACAACGCCTATGGTTGCCCTGACCCGCGCGATCCCACCGAAGGCCGCCTTCGAGATGTTGACGACCGGTGCCTTTATCGAGGCACAACGGGCCTGCGAACTGGGACTGATCAATCGCGTCGTGCCGGGGGCCGAGCTTTCCGAGGCGACACTGGCCTTGGCCCAAACCGTTGCGGCCAAGCTGCCCGCCGCCATTGCACTGGGCAAACAGGCCTTCCACCAACAACGCGGGCTTGATCTGGCCGAGGCCTACCGGCTTGCGTCGGTCGAGATGTGCGAAAACGCGCTCTGGTCAGATACGGCCGAAGGCACCGCTGCCTTCCTTGAAAAGCGCCGCCCCCTTTGGCAAGCGCCGCGCTGACCCGACACTTTCCTTTGGAAAATATCCTCGGGGGGAATGTCCCGCAGGGACATGGGGGGCAGACAGCCCCCCTTCGATCAGGCCGCCGCCCCGCGTACCGCATCAGCCAGCGGCGCCGGCAGATCAAACTCCTCCAAGACCCGTGCACGCGCCTCGGCAGACATCTTCCGCGCGGTTTTGGCCACGATGTCGACCATGTCGTCATCGGGATGAGAGGCCGCGAAACCGGCAAAGTAGTGGCGGATGAAGACAAAGCAGATCACATCTTCCAGCGCTTGCACATCAGGATCGCGCTTGATCCCTTCCTTGCGCAGAAGCACCCCCACCCGCTCCTGTGCAGATGCGTCATAGCCAGCGTCCGCCATGATCCCGGCGACGCGCTCACCGTGGCGGCGACCTTGCTCTTTGCGCCAGGCGAAATAACCCGCCTTGCCTTCGGGATAGTCCGCGCGCGGAAGCAGCCAGCGCTCGACATGCTGGCCACGTGCCGCAATCTGCAGCACCTCGGAGGCATCGGGGAAAAGGCGGGCCAGTTCTGCACTCATCCGTTCGCCGTAGACCAGTGCCGCGGGTCGACCACCCTCAAGCGTGGGGTCCGCGGCATTTGCGTCATCGATTGCGGCCAGTGCTGCCGTCAGATTGCCCATTCTCGCCTCCGTAGTTTCACCGTGATTCTGCGGTGCCGCCGTCCGGGCCGCAAGCCGGAAATGGCAAAGCGCCCCGTCGGGGATCGGCGGGGCGCTTCTGGATGTCTGGCTCACTCGGCCACGATCAATTTGGGCTTGCCACCGGTCGGCGGCGGTCGCGATTCCAGCTGTGCCACCCGCGCCTCAAGCTCGGAAAGCTCGCGCGTCACCTCTTCGGGTGGCAGAACTTCGGGCTCTGCCTCTTTCGGACCGATCCAGCCCCGCGCCAGCCGGGCCAGCAGACGCGAGAGATCGTCCATGATCAGGTAGAAGGCCGGAACCACCACAAGGCTCAGCACGGTCGACATGATGATGCCGCCGATCACCGCCGTGGCCATCGGCGCCCGGAAGGCCCCGCCTTCGCCCACGCCAAGCGCCGAAGGAAGCATCCCCGCCGACATGGCGATCGAGGTCATGACGATCGGCTGGGCGCGCTTGTGGCCGGCCTCGATCACCGCCTGCATCCGGTCCATGCCACGCGCCTGCATCTCGATCGCGAAATCGACAAGCAGAATTGCGTTCTTGGTCACGATCCCCATCAGCATCAGGATACCGATCAGCACCGGCATCGACAGCGCCGAATTGGTCAGGATCAGCGCAGCCGCCACGCCGCCAATTGCCAGCGGCAACGAGAAGAGGATGGTGAAGGGTTGAATGACCGAGCGGAACAGCAGGATGAGCACCGTCAGCACCAGCATCAGCCCCATCAGCATGGCGTTGCCGAAACTCTGCATCAATTCGGCCTGGATCTCGGCGTCGCCTGATTTGGCAATGCGGATCGAGTCCGGCAGATCCACACCCGCGACGATCTCGTTAAAGCGGTTGGTCGATGTATCCAGCGCCACGCCGACAGGCAGGTTGGCCCCGATGGTCGCCTTGCGCTCGCGGTTCAGCCGCTCGATCATCGAGGGCCCCTGCGAAATCGTGACGCTGACAACTGAATTCAGCGGGACCGAACCGCCATTGATCGTCGGCACCCGCAGAACGCCGATCCGGGCCACATCTGCGCGGGTCTCGTCGTTCAGGCGCACCCGGACCGGGATCTGGCGATTGTCGATCGTGAGCTTCGCCAGCGCGCCATCGTAATCCCCGATGGTGGCAACGCGCAGCACATCGGCAATCGCAGCGGTGGTCACGCCAAGGCGGGCGGCCTCATCAAGCCGCGGCTTGATGTGCAGTTCGGGTCGCGGCAGCGCACCCTCTGAGGCCACGTTTGCCAGAAGCGGATCGCCCGAGAGCGCCGCCTCAAGCCTTGCAACGGCAAGGTTCAGGTCCTCTTCGTTGTCCGACAGGATCGAGAAAGAGATGTCCCGCTCACCCCGGTCGTTCAGCTTGGTTACACGAGAATCCGGTACGTCGTGCAGAATGGCAAAGATCTCGGCCTCGATCTCGTTCTGCGGACGTTGCCGCCCTTCGCCCTGCAGGTCAGGCACCACGGCCCGCACCACAGGGATCGAGTTTCCGATCTGCGCCAGCTTGTGCAGCAGCGAATGGTCCAGCTTTTCCAGCATCACCGCGATCGATGCGCGCCGCAGGTCCAGATCCCCCGTGGGCGAGGTACCACCCACGATCAGGATGCGCTCCACCCCCTCGACGTCGCGGATACGGGCAAACATCTCGTCGGTCACGGCCTCGGTCTCGGCCAGTGTCGAGCCGGGAGGAAGTTCAACGCTGATCGAGATGCGGCTGACATCCTCGGGTGGCATGAAGCTGCCCGGAACCTGCAGCATGAAGAAGACCGAGATGCCAAGTGCGACAAAGGCGCCGAGCAGCGTCAGGTAGCGGAACCGCGAGGTGACAGAGACAAGGCGCAGGTAGTTGCGCATGGCCCAGCCGTCTTTCTGATCGCCATGGCCCTCGGCGTCCTTCGCACTCATAAGGTAGGCGGCCATCATCGGCGTGATCAGACGCGCGACCAGCAAAGAGAAGGCAACCGCAATCGCCACGGTCATGCCGAACTGCCGGAAGTACTGCCCCGGAATACCCGGCATGAAGCTGACCGGCACAAAGACGGCGATGATGGTGAAGGTCGTGGCAATCACCGCAAGACCGATTTCGTCCGCGGCCTCGATGGCCGCGCGGTAGGGGGTCTTGCCCATTCGGATATGCCGGGCGATGTTCTCGATCTCGACGATGGCGTCATCGACCAGAATGCCGGTGGCCAGCGTGATGGCGAGGAACGACACAAGGTTCAGAGAGAAGCCCAGCAGATCCATGATGTAGAACGTGGGGACCGCAGAAAGCGGCAGCGCTACTGCCGCAATCAAGGTCGCGCGCCAGTTCTTCAGGAATGCCAGCACGACAAGCACGGCTAGGATCGCGCCTTCGATCAGGGTATGCAGCGCGCTTTCATAGTTGCCGTAGGTGTAGAACACCGTGTCGTCGACCAGCTCGATCTCGACATTCGGATAGGCCGCGCGGATCTCGTCCAGCGCCGTCTCCACCGTTTCGGCCACCGAGACCTCGGAGGCCCCCTTGGAGCGGAAAACGGCAAAGGTCACGGCGGGTTCGCCGTTGAAGCGCACAAAGCTGCGCAATTCTTCATATGTGTCGTTGATCGTGCCAAGGTCGCCCAGACGAACGTGCCGACCGTCGCCGGTCGCGATCATGGTCTGCGACAGCGTTTCCACCGTGCTGGCATTGCCCAGCGTGCGGATCGCCTGTTCGTTGACGCCCAGCTCTGCCCGGCCCGAACCGATATTGGCATTCGTCGCGCGAAGTTGTGCGCTTACCGCCTGCGCGGTGATGCCCCAGGAACCAAGCTTCACCTGATCCAGCTCGATACGGATCTCGCGGTCGGCACCGCCGTAGCGGTCAACGCGGCCAACACCCGGGCGCCCCTGCAGTGCACGGGTGATCGTGTCATCGACAAACCACGACAGCTCTTCCATCGTCATGTCGGGGGCCGCGACCGCAAAGGTCATGATCGCCTGGCCCTCGACGTCGATACGGCTGATGATCGGCTCGTCGACATCTGCCGGCAGATCGCCGCGGATCTTGTCGATCGCGTCCTTCACATCCTGAACCGCCTTGTCGGTCGGCACATCCATGTTGAACTCGACAAGGGTCTGGCTCTGGCCGTCGGTGATCTTGGTCGTCACCTCCTTGACGCCGGCAATACCGGCCACCGCATCCTCGACCTCTTTTGCGACCTGGGTTTCCAGTTCGGCCGGCGCCGCGCCGCTCTGCGTCACGACAACGGCGACCAGCGGGACATCAATGTTCGGAAAGCGCGTGATGGGCAGGCTGTTGAAGCTTTGCCAGCCCAGGAACATGAGCATGAAGAACGCCAGAAGCGGCGCGACAGGATTTCGGATCGACCAGGCAGAAAAGTTCATCTGTTTGACCTCATTGCGTGGTCAGGACCGGGTTCACCGTGTCGCCGTCACGCACAAAGGCACCGGCCTTTGTCACGATACGGTCGCCGGCGGCGAGCCCTTCGACAATCTCAACCCACTGGCCGTCGCGGATGCCGGTCTTGACCGGCACTTCGCTGACCACCCCGCCCGTCACCTTGCGGACGATCGCGCCGGCGGCGCTCTCACCCACTGCCGAAATCGGCACGGCAAGCGTGGCGCGTTCGGCCACCAGAATCTCGGCCTCGGCATACATGCCCGCACGGACGATGCGGGCATTTTCGATCTCGATACGCGCCATGCCCAGCCGGGTCGTTGCACTGACACCGGGTTCAACCAACCGGACCGACCCGCGCAGCGGCTCGTCCGAGGCGACGGTGCGGATCAGCACAGGCATTCCGGGCTGCAACTTGACGAGATCGGCTTCGGCAACCTCTGCCTTCACCTCAAGCGCGCCATCGCGCATCAGGATGAACATGGGCTGTCCCTGCGCGCTGGCAATCGCACCGACCTGGGCATTGCGGGCCAGCACCTCGCCCGAAACCGGGGCGACCACCTTGGTCCGGGTCAGGTTCAGCTCGACATTGGCCAGTTGTGCCTCGGCGCTTTCCACCTGCGCATGCGCCGATTCCAGCGTCTGAAGCGATGCCTCGGCGCGCGCTTCGGCGGCGGTGGCGGCAGCCATGGCCTGATCCAGGGCGGCCTGGCTGGTGTTGCCAGACTTGTTCAGTGACTTGGCACGTTCAGCCACGCGCGCACTTTCATCAGACGATGCCCGTGCCTCAAGCACACCGGCCTCGGCCTGGGCGACCGTCGCCCGCGCCATTGCGAGTGCCGCCTTCAACTGGCTGCGCTGCAATTCCAGCGACGTGGTCGACAGCGTCGCCAGAGTCTGCCCGGCGTCGACATAATCTCCGACGTCGGCTTCCAGCGACTCGATCGGATGGCCCTCGACCAAAGGCTGCACCAGCACCTCATCAACGGCACCAACCAGACCACCGGCAATGACCCGGTGGCGAACATCACGGACGGTAACCTCGGTGACTGAGATCGCGGGAACGGATGCCGATTTTGCTGCCTCGGCGGCCTCGGCAGAAGCGACCGAAACCCCAGCCAGCGCCAGGGTCTGTGCGACAAGGATTGCGCGTATCAGGGAATGCATGAAGTTCATCCAATAGACCGTGCCGACGCGACCTCATTCAAGAGCACATCGGTCATACGTTTCACCAAGGCCAACAGATCGTTCGAACCCGTCTCAAAACCGTGACCGCCGCGCATGGCAACGGCCTTGATCAATGTCACTGCCAAAATCGCATGTGCCTCAAACCGACGCTCTGCCTCTTCGGCGCAAAGGCCGGTAATGCGCTGGAACGCCAGTATGAAATATCGGGTAATCTCGTGCTCCATGTCGAGCACGATCTGTGCGATCTCGGGCTTGCGCGCGGCAGCAGCGGTGATTTCGCACCACAGAGTGCCTTCCGAACAGCCCCGGCTGTCCTGCTCGATCCGCTGATGCAGACCGGCGCGCAACGCCACGAACGGATCAGGCGCACCCAGAACCATCGCGAAGTTCTGCTCAAGCTCGGCAAGCTCGCGCCGCACGATCGCCTGCACCATTGCGGCTTTCGACGGGAAGTACCGGTAGAAGTTCCCGACGCTCATTCCGGCCGCACGGGCCAGATCCTGCATCGAGGCCCCATCAAACCCCTTGTCGGCAAATGTCTGACGGATGCGGTCGAGGATTTCGGCCTCGCGCTGTTCACGAAAGTCATAGGCCCCGCGGATTGTCGGGGTTGCCAGCATCACAGCCACGAATGAACCTCCACGCCTGTCCGATGCGTCGGAATGAATGTTCATTCACTGCTGAAATCACGCGATTCTTGCAAGCCGAATCCGCATTTCGCGATCAAGTTGACGATACGTCAGGCAGCGGCGCGGATTTCGGCGCGCCGCCAGGCCTCTTTTGACCAGGCAAAGGCAAGCATCAGGCCGATACCCCCGAAGATCAGCACGACATCCAGCAGCGCGCTTGGCGGAGCAACCGTCTTGATCCCATTTGCGGCATAGCAGAGCACCACCCCCAGTCCGAACACCGCGAGCCCGTGCCGCCCCAGAAGCGCAAAGGGCGCGGCAAACCGGCTGGCACAGGCGGTTCTCACCGCCGGCCAGACGCTCAGCACATAGGCGAGCGCCAACGCGTGGCTGAGACGCGGCACCGAAAGGAAGGTCTTGTCAAAGGCGGTAAATAGCCACGGCAGGTGCAGGTATTCAGTGATCAGGAAAAGCGTATGGCCAAAGGCATCCGACACCACCTGCACACGCGCCGCAAGCAGCGCGAAGATCAGCCATGCCGCGCAGATGACCACCAGCCAGGGCCGCACCGGAACGAACCGCCGCCCCTCGCGCATCGCAAGACCGGTCAAGAGCCCGAGCGTGAACAGCAACTGCCAACTGAATGGGTTGAAGAACCAGCCCCCCCGGTTGGGGTAGTTGGGAAAGTTGAAATACAGGATCGCAGCCGCGAGCCACAGCAGGATCGCAAAGCCCAAGACCCGGTAGGGCCACCGATACCCGGCCCAAAGTGTCGCGGGCGCCACGAACAGAAGCACGGAATAGAGTGGCAGAATGTTTGCATAGCCCAGCTGATGGGTGAGCAGCGGCACGCCGATCAGAAAGCCCAGCGGGTCGCGGTACAGAACGTGGATCACGTTCTTCTGCATCATCTCGAACCCGCCGAAGTAGCGGGCGGTCACGGCGGCGATGCCAAGGGCAATGACCGTCGTGACGATATGAACCTGATAAAGCGTCCAGACCCGGCGCCAGATCTTGGATACGCCCGCCCAATAGGGGCCGGCACCAGCGAAATACTTGCCATAGGCCATGCCCGCGGCAATCCCCGACATCAGGACAAAGCCTTCGGCAGCATCGGAAAAGCCGAAGTTCCGCGTCGTCCAGTTCTCGAAGATCGTGCCGGGCGTGTGGTTGATGAAGATGGTGATCAACGCGAGCCCACGGAACACATCCAGCCGCGGGTCGCGTTCGGTCCGCGGCTTAGGCGCTTGCACGTGTTGCCTCCAGCAGGATCGAGACGTCTTTCATGGCGATCATCTCGGACTCCCATACCCCCAGAATCTCGCGCTGGCGGCTCATCACCGGGGCTTCGTTCAGGTCGGTTGGCGTGGCAAACAGGCCGCTGCGTGCAGGGCGCGACGACCAGCTGATGATGACGGGCGCCAACATCATCGGTACCAGCACGGGCAGCATCCAGACCACAAGGCCAGGCGCCAGATACCATGTGATCGCCAGCCCCAAGAGGCCCGTCGACACGATCCAGTGACTGGCCGCGAAAGCCTCGCCCACACTCAGTCGCGCATCGCCGCGATTGTTGGTGGGCCAGCCGCCATCGCGCCCCATGAACACCTGAAACACGCTGCGCGTCTGGTAGGCCAGCAGCACCGGGGCTGCGAGCGACGAAAAGAGCAGCTCTGCCATCATTGAGGCAAAGGCACGCAGTGCCCCGCCGAACTGCTTTGCCCGACCGCTCATTGCAGCATGCAGGGCCACGGCAAACTTTGGCAGGATCAGCAGGCCGAATACCCCGATCGCCAGACCGATCGCCTTTGATGTCTCTGCCTGCGGAAAGATCGGGAAAGGCCAGTAGGGCTCCGGGAAGTAGTCTGGCGGGGGTGCATAGAACGGCGCTGCGATAGAGGCGAGCATGAACCCGATCCAGAACAGCGGCGAGATATAGGCCATGATCCCCTGAAAGAAGACGAAGCGGCTCCAGGGCTTCAGGCCCGGCGCATTCAGCAGGCGGACGTGCTGCAGGTTCCCCTGGCACCAGCGCCGGTCACGCTTGGCGTGGTCCACAAGATTCTCGGGGCCTTCCTCGAACGAGCCGCCCAGATCGTCATCCAGCCGCACGCGCCAGCCGGCACGGGCCAGAAGTGCTGCCTCGACATAGTCATGGCTCATGATATGGCCGCCGAACGGAGGCTTGCCCCGCAGCTCCGGCAGACCGCAGCTTTCAGCGAAGGCACGCACGCGGACGATGGCGTTGTGCCCCCAGAACGGTCCGGTGCGCCCCTGCATCATCGCCAGCCCCCGCGCGAAGACCGGCGAATGGAAGGCCGCGGAAAACTGCATTGCGCGGCCAAACCGCGTTTCGGCCCGTGTCACCACCGGCAGGGTCTGCAGCAGACCAATGTCAGGCTCTGCCTGCATGCGGCGTGCCATCTCGACGATGGTAGCGCCCTCCATCAGGCTGTCGGCATCAAGGATCAGCGCAAGATCATAGGCCCCGCCGGATTTCATGATGAAATCCTCTACGTTGCCAGCCTTCTTGCCCTTGTTGTCGGTGCGCCGGCGATAGAACATCCTTCCTTCGGCTTTGCGGTCCTCGATCAGACGCAGGAACCACAACCGCTCACGGGCAGCGATGGCGTCGTTCCGGCTGTCAGAGAGAATCGCGAAATGGAAGAGGTGCCCCTGCCCCGTCGCCTGCAGGCTTTCATCCATCGCGGCAATGCGCGAAAAAGTGGTGACCGGGTCCTCGTTATAGACCGGCACGATCACGACACACCGTTCGGTCAGCGGCCCGTCCAGCTTGCGCAACGGCGGGGCGGCATGCGTTGTCAGACCAAGAAGGCCCTGCACCGCCCCCCAGGCCAGCCACCAGGTAGAAATCAGGATCAGCACCGATCTGAGGACATCGATGAAATCGAGCCCGTCAGATGCACCGAACTGCAGAAACAGCATGAACGCCCCGGCCCCGGCAACGAGGCTGAGCACAATCGCCACGGCCCGCGGCACGGCGGGCCGGTCGCGCGCGGCACGGTCAGGCGCCGAAGGGCCGCGCGCCACGGGTGTCGTCATGTATTACATCTCCTGGCGCGAGGCCGATCCCAGATGAAGCGCAGCAAGAATAGCGCGCAATCCGCGACGGATCGAGAGCGGCTCCGCCGCCTCCAGAACCTGCTTGGGCATAACCAGCGGCGCTTGCGGCAAGGTGCCGAGGTCGCGCACGCGGGTTTCGATCTCAACAGCAGTCATGTCAGCAATGTTGGTCATCATGCATTGATCCACTGATAGAGCCAGGTTTCAGAAAGTTTGCGGCCAAAGCCCGCCACATGGGCCACCATCTCGACGGTGGCGCCGTTCTCGGCCTTGATGTCCAGCGCAAGCCGCCAGATGTCGCTGCCCCAGACACGCTGGAAGCTTTGCGACACGACCTCACCACCGTGAACGGTGACGATCGGTTCGACTTCGGAATCAGCTGGCAGCGGGTCAAGCGGCCCACCGGTGAAATCGACCACGAACTTGCGGACGTTCTCGGCGCTTTCGACACCCGACACCCCGCCGACACCCGAGCGGGTCTCAAGCACATGGGCAAGGTCTGTACGATCCTCGATCGGCAGGCTGCCCCACCGCAAGCGATACGAAAACTCACGCGTGTCGCCGGCCTTGATGGCACCTTCCGGCGTCCAGAAGGCAACGATGTTGTCGTTCACTTCCAGATCCGAGGGGATCTCGACCAGACGGATCACGCCCTTGCCCCAATCGCCAATCGGCTCCACCTCAAGCGAGGGGCGGCGCTCGTAATGCGCCTCGGAGTCCTGATAGTTCATGAACTCGCGGTCGCGCTGGTGCAGACCGAAGGCGCGCGGGCTCTGTTCGCCAAAGTAGGCGCCAGCCAGACGTGGCGGGTTGCTCAGCGGACGCCACAGAACATCGCCATCGGCGCGGGTGATGCGCAGACCGTCGCTGTCATGCACCTGCGGGCGATAATCGTCAAAGGCGTGCCGGTTGCGCTCCGAGAAGAGATACATCGAGGTCAGCGGCGCGATGCCAAGCTGCACGACATCGGCCCGGAAGAACAGCCGGGCGGTCACGTCCATGATCGTCTCTTCGCCGGGGCGGATGACAAAGCGGTAGGCACCCGTCACCGAAGGCGATTCGAGCGCGGCATGGACCACAGCCTCGCGCGCACCCGGGCCGGGCCGCTCCACCCAGAACGCCGAGAAGCGCGGGAATTCTTCGGCCGTGTCGGTCGCGGTGTTCAACGCAAGACCGCGGGCGGAAAGCCCGTAGCCCGACCCCTGCCCCAATGCACGGAAGTAAGAAGCGCCGAGGAAGGCCACCACTTCGTCCATTACGTCAAGGCGATTGAGCGGATAGTGCAGACGGAAGCCCGCGACACCCGGCATCTTTTCACCTGCCGGAACCTTTGCGGCCAGTTCGTTCAGGAAACGGAAGTCGTCAGTCGAGAACGCCATCTCAGACGCCTGACC
This sequence comes from Gemmobacter aquaticus, assembly GCF_007859075.1. GTDB lineage: Bacteria > Pseudomonadota > Alphaproteobacteria > Rhodobacterales > Rhodobacteraceae > Gemmobacter > Gemmobacter aquaticus. Next base: position 37,749 of record NZ_VOAK01000005.1, on the reverse strand, counting down.
GTCCTTCACCTCGTAAAGCTGCACCGGCTCGGCAAAGAGCCACCCCATCGGGAAGGCGTGCAGCTGGAACTGCCCGTCCTTGTCGTCGCGCCAGCGGGCACGGTCAGGATTGAAGCTTACGAGCCGGTAGTCGTCATACTTCAGACCCGCAAAGAAGCCGGAAATCTTGTCGGGCGCAGCAAAGGGCTGGGCCGCCTTGTCGCGCATCTGCTGGGTCAGCAGATCAAATGAGAATTGCTGCGGCGCAGCAGGTGTCGGGGCGACAGCCTCTTGCGCATGTGCGATGCCGAACCGCGCCCCGGACAGGGAAAGCGCTGCTGACGAGGTTGCCGCCAGAATCAGCGCACGGCGGGACAGGGAAGGAACGGCAACACGGCCGACGGGCATGATGTATTTTCCGATACTTACGCGGCGCGCTTTGGCGCACCCTCTTTCGCGCTGCTATATCTGTGAGCAGATGCTTTTTGCAAGATCACCTCGCTGTTGCGTTACCGCCTGAGCGTGAATCTGCCCGCCTGTTGCAGTGCAGCAAACACCCATCGGCGAAACCTTGCGCGAAAGGGGGCATGCCGGCATTTTTATTGCCCCATTGTCGGGCGACAGGGCCTTGATGCGCCTACCAATGTGGCGGTTTTTGATCGGCCAAGGGAATCGCCCCAAGCCCTTCACCTTCCTGCGCCTCGCGTTCCGCCTCTCGCAGAAGCAGCATTGCGACTCGGCGAGTCAGGGTGTCGATCTCACCCGCCTGACGGGCGACGACGTCGGACAGCTCATCCACCGCGCGGATCAGATGGGCAATGCGTTCTTCCAGTTCCATCATGCTGCTCATCCGCACCTCCACTTGTTCTGAAACGCCCCATCCGCTAAGGCAGGCCCGATTGCAAGCGAGGCCGAGCCCATGACGAAGGAAAAACCCGCCCGTCGCCCCAAGGCCGAACCGCCCAAGGGCTTTCGCGACTATTTTGGTGCCGAAGTCACCGAGCGCAAGGCGATGCTGGATCAGATCGCCGGGGTTTACCATGCCTACGGCTTTGATCCGCTGGAAACCAGCGCGGTAGAGACGGTCGAGGCGCTTGGCAAGTTCCTGCCCGATGTCGACCGCCCGAACGAGGGCGTGTTCGGCTGGCAGGACGAGGACGACCAATGGCTTGCGCTGCGCTATGACCTGACCGCGCCGCTGGCGCGCGTTGCCGCGCAGTTCCGCAACGACCTGCCCTCGCCCTATCGCCGCTATGCGATGGGGCCAGTCTGGCGCAATGAAAAGCCGGGGCCGGGGCGCTTCCGCCAGTTCTATCAGTGCGACGCCGATACGGTTGGCAGCCCGACCGTTGCCGCCGACGCCGAGATCTGCGCCATGCTGTCCGACGCGCTTGAGGTCGTGGGCATTCCGCGCGGCGACTACATCGTGCGGGTGAACAACCGCAAGGTGCTGAACGGCGTGATGGAGGTTGCGGGCGTACTGGACCCGTCCGATCCTGCGCGCTTTGAAGCCGAACGCGGCATCGTGCTGCGCGCCATCGACAAGATCGACCGTCTGGGCGAGGACGGCGTGCGCGCCCTGCTGGGTGCCGGCCGCAAGGATGAAAGCGGCGACTTCACCAAGGGTGCGGGACTGGGGGCCGAGCAGGCCGAGGTCGTCATGGCCTTCATGGCCGCCAAACGCGATACAGGTGTCGCAACGGCGTCGCGTCTGCGCGAGCTTGTTGGTGGCTCGGCCATCGGCCTTGAAGGTGTGCAAGAGCTGGAAACCATGGCCGAACTGCTGGACGCCCAAGGCTATGGGCCGGATCGCATCGTGCTGGATCCGGGTGTCGTCCGGGGTCTTGGCTACTACACCGGCCCGGTGTTCGAGGCGGAGCTGACCTTTGAGATTCTCGACGAGAAAGGCCGCAAGCGCCAGTTCGGCTCTGTCTCGGGCGGCGGGCGGTATGATGATCTGGTCAAGCGCTTCACCGGACAGGCCGTGCCTGCGACCGGCGTCTCGATCGGGGTGGACCGTCTGCTGGCCGCGCTTCGCGCCAAGGGTCGCGTCGGTGGGGCCACGGCAGGGCCGGTGATCGTCACCGTCATGGACCGTGACCGCATGGCCGATTACATGGCGATGGTGGGCGAGTTGCGCCGCGCCGGCATCCGGGCCGAGATGTATCTGGGCAACCCCAAGAACTTTGGTAACCAGCTGAAATACGCCGACAAGCGCGAAAGCCCGGTCGCCGTGATCCAGGGCGGGGATGAGGCAGCCAAGGGCACGATCATTCTGAAGGATCTGGTGCTTGGCGCAAAGATCGCCCAAAGCGCCACGCTTGAGGAATGGAAGGATCGCCCCGCGCAGGTCGAGGTTGCCCGCAGCGATCTGGTCAGCGCCGTGCGCCGGATGCTGGATCAATGACCATCACCCCTGAAGCCCGCGCCGAGGCCGAGGCGCTGTTTGCCGCCTTCCGCGCCACGGGTGCCGCACCGGTCGAGGCCGATGTGCTGCAACCTGCCGGAACGCTGCTCGATCTTTACGGCGAGGACATCCGCGCCCGCGCCTATGTCACGCAAGACCCGCTGCGCGGCGAGATGGTGCTGCGTCCTGATTTCACCGTACCGGTGGTGCAGGCGCATATGGCGGATGGGGCGGAGCCTGCGCGCTATTGCTATATGGGCGAAGTGTTCCGCAAACAGGATCACCTTGGCCCGCGCGCCAGCGAATACCTTCAGGTCGGGTTCGAGGTCTTTGACCGCGATGCCCCCAAGGCCGATGCCGAGGTGTTCGCGCTTTTCGCGCGGCTGCTCTCCCCTATCGGACTCAAGGCTTTGACCGGCGACATCGGCATCCTGCTTGCCGCCATCGAAGGGCTGACCACGACGCCCCGCCGCAAGGCCGCCCTGCGCCGCCATGTCTGGCGCCCGCGCCGCTTTCGGGCGCTGCTTGACCGCTTTGCCGGACGCGCGCCGATGCCGGAAGGACGGCTGCATCTGCTGAACCATCTGCGCAGTGACACCCCCGAAGCCCTGATCGCCGCCGCCGGTCCGCAGATCGGCCTGAGGTCTGCCGAAGACATCGCCGAGCGCGCCCGAGCGCTTGTGGAAGATGCCGAGACCCCGACCCTCGCCGCGCCCGAGGCGGCGCTGCTCTATGACCTGCTGGGACTTGCCGCGCCCTGTGACGCCGCGCTCGCCCATCTGCGCGGCATCCAACCGCTGATGCCCGCCATCGCACCGGCAGTGGACCGGTTCGAAGCACGCCTGATCGCGATGCGCCAGCACGGTGTCGACACCGCATCGCTGCCCTTCGAGGCAAGCCACGGCCGCAGCACGCTGGAATATTACGACGGCTTCGTCTTTTCCTTCCACCGCAATGGCAGCGCGGCCGTTGACGGGGGTGTTGACGGGGCCGAACCCCCTATCGCCTCGGGCGGTCGCTATGATGCCCTGACCGCGATCCTTGGTCAGGGCCGGTCGATTCCGGCCGTGGGTGGCATCATCCGGCCCGCCCTCGTCGCCACGCTGAAAGGGGTCGACGCATGAGCCTGAAAATCGGCGTGCCGTCCAAGGGGCGGCTCATGGAAAAGACCTTTGACTGGTTCGGCGCGCGCGGTGTGACCATGCGCCAGACCGGGGCCGAGCGCGAATACTCGGGCGCGGTCGACGGGATTGACGGGGTGGAGCTTGTCATGCTCTCGGCGGGCGAGATCCCGCGCGAGCTTTCCGCCGGTCGCATCCATCTGGGCGTCACCGGATCAGACCTTGTGCGCGACAAGCTGGCCGACTGGAATACCCAAGTGGCAGAGCTGGCGACCCTGGGCTTTGGCCATGCCGATCTGATCATCGCGGTCCCCTCGGCCTGGATTGACGTGGACAGCCTTGACGACCTTGACGCAGCGGCCGCGGCCTTTCGGACGCGTCACGGCTTTCGCCTGCGGATCGCCACCAAGTACCACCGCCTCGTACGCGACTTTCTGACCGCAAACGATATCGCCGACTATCAACTCGTCGACAGCCAGGGCGCGACCGAAGGCACGGTGAAGAACCTAACGGCAGAAGCGATTGCCGATATCACATCAACCGGCGAGACACTGCGCGCTAACCACCTGAAAATCCTTGCGGATTCGGTTGTTCATCGCAGTCAGGCAACGCTGTTTCTCGCGCGCCGCGCCGACTGGGCCGCGCCCGAACGTGCGACGCTTGCTGCATTGGCGACAAAGCTCGGGCTCGATCTGCCTGCGCTTTAACGCAGACCGATTTCGGCCAGGGCTCGGGCAAGCTCTTCGGGCAGCGGCTCTTCCTGTGCGCGCCCTTTCGGCAGATCGCGCGGGCTGTCCTCGGGCGCGAGATAGCGCCAGCCCTGAAAGGGGCGTCGGGGCGCGGCCTGCGTGCGGATCACCTCGGTATCCATCAGAAGGGCGCAGCGGTCGATGCCATCACCGCCCGTCACCCGCTCAAGCCCGAGGATGCGCTGACGCGCCAGAACCTGCCCTTTGATGATCCAGTAGAGCGAGCCGCCCGCCAGCAGTTCGGCCTCGCGCTTGGGCCACATGCGGGTCACATGCACCGCACGCCCCGCAGGCCAGCGGTGCGCCTGCGAGGTCTGCCAGTCCTCAAGGTCCTCGACGGACTCGGCGCCCACGCAAAGCTTCAGCAGGTTGATATGATCGGCCATTCCACCACCCGGTTTCCCTGCAACAGATAGACCGCGCACAGGGGGTCGGCAAGGCTTTGACCCTTCCCCCCGATGGGCGTATCCTGTAGGGCCTCGGCCCGCAGACCACCATATGAAGGATTCCCCCATGTCTCGATTCGCCGCCCCAATTGCCGAGCAAATCTGGGACATGAAATACCGCCTGAAAGATGCCGAGGGCACGCCGATCGATGGCACCGTCGAGGATACCTGGCGGCGCATCGCCCGGTCGCTGGCCGAGGTGGAGAAGGACCCCGCCCATTGGGAGGCGGAGTTCTACAAGGCTCTGGAAGGGTTCAAGTATCTGCCCGCCGGGCGCATTACGGCCGGGGCGGGCACCGGGCGGAACGTCACGCTGTTCAACTGCTTTGTCATGGGCACCATCCCCGACAGCATGGGCGGCATTTTCGACGCGCTGAAAGAGGCCGCGCTGACCATGCAGCAGGGTGGCGGCATCGGCTATGACTTTTCAACCATCCGCCCGCGCGGCGCCGAGGTGAAAGGCGTCGCCGCCGATGCCTCGGGCCCCTTGTCCTTCATGGATGTCTGGGATGCGATGTGCCGCACCATCATGTCGGCAGGCTCGCGCCGTGGCGCGATGATGGCCACCATGCGCTGCGACCATCCCGACGTCGAGGCCTTCATCGAGGCCAAGAAAGACCCGGCCCGCCTGCGGATGTTCAACCTGTCAGTCCTTGTCACCGATCCGTTCATGGATGCGGTGAAGGCTGATGGGCCGTGGGAATTGCAGTTCGGCGGCAAGGTCTTCAAGACCGTGCAGGCGCGCGACCTGTGGAACCGCATCATGCGCAACACCTATGACTTCGCCGAGCCCGGCGTGATCTTCATCGACCGCATCAACGCGATGAACAATCTGGGCTATGTCGAGACGATCGCCGCCACCAACCCCTGCGGCGAGCAGCCCCTGCCGCCCTATGGCGCCTGCCTTCTGGGCTCGGTGAACCTTGCGACGCTGGTCAGCGATCCGTTCACGCCCCAGGCCCTGCTTGACCCCAAGGCACTGGATGATCTGGTGCGCCTGTCGGTCCGGATGATGGACAATGTGGTTGACGCCAGCCGCTTCCCCCTGCCCCAGCAAGAAGCCGAGGCGCAGAACAAGCGCCGCATCGGTCTGGGCGTTACCGGCCTTGCCGACGCGCTTCTGATGCTTGGCCTGCGCTATGGCTCGGCCGAGGCAGCCCGGCAGACCGAAGTCTGGATGCACGCCATCGCCCGCGCTGCCTATCTGGCCTCGGTCGATCTGGCCAAGGAGAAGGGGCCCTTCCCGCTGTTCGATGCCGAGGCCTATCTCGCAACCGGCAACATGATGCAGATGGACCCCGACGTGCGCGACGCGATCCGCAAGCACGGTATCCGCAACGCACTGCTGACCTCAATCGCGCCGACCGGCACCATCAGCCTTTATGCGGGCAATGTCTCGTCGGGTATCGAGCCTGTCTTCGCCTATGCCTATACGCGCAAGGTGCTGCAAAAGGACGGCTCGCGCACCGAGGAAGAGGTGGTCGATTATGCCGTGCGGCTGTGGCGCGACCTGAAGGGTGACGCCCCCCTGCCCGACTATTTCGTGAACGCGCAGACCCTGCCGCCGCTGGACCATGTCCGCATGCAGGCCGCTGCGCAGAAATGGATCGACTCGTCGATTTCCAAGACCATCAACTGCCCGGAAGACATCAGCTTTGATGACTTCAAGGAAGTATACATGGCTGCCTGGGATCAGGGCTGCAAGGGCTGCACCACCTATCGCCCCAATGCGGTCACGGGCTCGGTTCTGACCGTCTCGGAGTCGAGCGAGAAGACCCCGGCCGAGGCCCATGCCCCTGCGCCCGCGCAAGGCGGCGAGGTCGTCTACCTGTCCGAGCCTCTGGACCGCCCTGCCGCGCTGGAGGGCCATACCTACAAGGTGAAATGGCCGGGCAGCGAACATGCGCTCTACATTACCATCAACGATATCGTCATCGCCGGCCACCGCCGCCCGTTTGAGGTCTTCATCAACTCGAAGAACATGGAGCACTTCGCCTGGACCGTGGCGCTGACCCGCATGATCAGCGCCGTGTTCCGCCGTGGCGGCGATGTGTCTTTCGTCGTGGAAGAGCTGAAGGCAGTGTTCGATCCGCGCGGCGGCGCCTGGATGGAAGGCCGCTACATCCCTTCGATCCTCGCCGCCATCGGCGGAGTGATCGAACGCCACCTGATCAACATCGGCTTCATCGAAGGCGAGGGCATGGGTCTGAAATCCGACCCCAAGGCCGAAGTGATGGTCGTAGGCGGCACCCCCAAGGGCAAGGCCTGCCCGTCTTGCGGATCCTTCGCGATGCAGATGAAAGAAGGCTGCATGACCTGCCTCGACTGCGGTCATTCCAAATGCGGCTGAGCCGTGCGAGCGGCGTACCTGTGTTGTCCCGACAGGCAATTTTTGTCCATTCGGGGCATGACATACTGGTATAATTTGTCCATTATGAGTAAAATCAAAGAGTTACGCCGCCCAGGTTCCGGGCGGCGTTGTCATGGGTCCGGGGGCGTAACAGCCTCTCAGCCCAAGCTCAAACCAAAAGGCGATCGTCTACAACGACGACAATCTGAGCTGCCAAAACAGCCTTTCCAATATCGTCGTTCGTCATTAGGCGCTGAACAGCATGCTCAGGCGTTGCGCCAAGGCGCGCCCGTCGCTCAGGTGGCCGATCGCATGGGCCATTCCTCGGAAAGCGCGTTCCGCCATGCCTTCCGGTACAAACTTGGCGAGACGCCCGGCCGGGGGCGCAAGGGTTCGTGACGGCCCATAGCTGCCATTCCAAAGTGCCCCTGCGAAGGGCAGCTTTCCAAATCTCAACGCGCTGACGGTCCAGTTGAGACACCAGGTAGAGTGCAGAAGGCAAAGCTGCTGCGATCCAACCTTCCCCATTTGGTAACTCATCTAGAGGCATCAATTCCAGCGAGATGTGCCTCTACTTCATGGTTGGGAGAGATACCCCGCGCGCACTGCAAGTCATAGAGATTTCGTCGCTATTACGGATCCCGGATGTCCATCAGCGTCGCAAGGTGGAAGACCTTGGGGCTGGTCTTGAAATAGGGGAAAGGGGAGCGTCCGGTCATCTCGAAAGGCTGGCTGGGCGGCGAGGTCGTTTAAAGCCCAGTGCTGCTGACAACACCACAACTCCCGAACAAAGCTGAACCCTTGGTAGGTATCGGCTTCGTTCAAAAGGCTTACCCTGTTTTCGAACGATTCCGTCGTCTGATCTTCAAGCTATCTGGAAGCCCTTCATCAGGGGATCACGATCATCGACGAAAATTGTATTGTGCCCGATGATCTGTGCCCAACCGGCCACGCTCGGTCGGATCGCAGGGTTTCCGCCAACGTCTGTTTCGCTTTCAATGCGGCAATTAAAAAGAGTCCGAATGATGCTTTCATGGATGAAGTTTTCACCGACCTTCAGCCGCCCCCTGGCGTGTAACTGAGCCATCCGTGCTGACGATCCCGTTCCGCACGGGGACCGATCAATTGCCTTCGCACCGTAGAAGACTGCATTTCTCGCCGTCGCTTCAGGGTGCCGGGGTTCGTCGCACCACATGACGTGACTGACCCCTGCAATGCGCGTGTCCTCAGGGTGGACGGGTGCGACTGCCTCTTGAACCGCAGCGCGAACAATCGGGCTCAGTTGAACGATGTCGCCCGCCGACATTCGATCTAGCCCGGGCCAGTTCACCTGTGGTTCGATGATCGCATAAAAGTTACCACCATATGACAAGTCGACGGTGATCTCGCCCAAGCCTGGCACAACGATGGCAACGTCGCGGGCGTGAAGATAGCTGGCGACGTTGAAGAGCCTTACATGACGGACATGAGGGCCCTCCATCTGGTATTCAACATCTATGCGGCCCGCAGGAGCCTCGATGGAGAGGCGCCCCGGAACGCGGGGAGTAACGAGCCCTGCTTCCAGAGCAGCCGTCACAGTGCCGATTGTGCCATGCCCGCACATCGGCAGACAGCCGCTGACTTCGATGAAAAGAACGCCAATGTCGCAATCCGTCCGCGAAGACGGGTAGAGGATCGTTCCTGACATGACATCATGGCCACGGGGTTCGAACATAAGGGCCGTTCTGACCCAATCATGATCCCTTTGGAACAGAACCCGCTTTTCGGCCATCGACACATTCGGCAACTGCGGCGCACCTGCGGCCACGACGCGGACAGGGTTTCCACAGGTATGGGCGTCGATGCAAAAGAAGGTGTGGCGCATTTGGGAACTCCAGCTTCAGAAGCGATCTACAGAAAAAGGCAAAAGGTCGACGACAGGCGTGGCGCCGTCAATCAGATCAGCCACCAGCCGGCCCGTGGTTGCCGCTTGGGTCAGCCCCAGATGCCCGTGCCCGAAGGCATGAATAACCCGCCGGTTCCGGCTTGACCGACCAATGACGGGCAGGCTGTCCGGGGTTGCCGGTCGATGGCCCGACCACATTGTGCCATGGGTTTCGACCAGATCGGGGAAGTACCGGCGGGCAAGGCTGACCAGCGCATTCGATCTTTTGAAGTTGGGTTTGGCGTCAAGCCCACCAAATTCAGCGGCACCGCCGATGCGCAAACCACAAGACAGCGGTGTTGCCACGAACTGTCGTTCAGCGAAAATGATCTCGCGCCCGAGTTGAATGCCCGGCGCCGCGATGGTCGTGTTATACCCCCGTTCGCTTTCCAAGAGAACCCGATCGCCGATGGTCGCAGCCAGAAAGCCCGACCAGGCACCGGCTGCGATCACCACGTCTTCCGCCGCTAGAGGCCCGGCATCCGAGGTGTCCACCGTGACTGCACTTTCCGTTGGCGTCAGGCCCACAGCAGAACCGCGGATCACCGTCAAGCCGCGCTGGCGAAGTGAGGTCAAGAGCGCCGAATGCAGGGTCCGTGGGTCAGAGACATGGGACCATTGCGGGGTTGCGACAGCCCGCCGGACAATGGGGCCAAGGGCCGGCTCCATCTCCCGCGCTTGATCTCCACTGAGGTCATCACAAGTGATACCGTGAAGCCGCCTCAGATCCCACGTTCCGGCATCGGCCTGAAAAGCCCGTTCGGTTTCATAGACCGAAAGCGCACCCTTGCAGTGCAATTCGTTCTGCAACCCGTTTGCAGCCAACATCGGCAGCAGGTCGTCATAGGTGCGGTTGTTCAGGCTGGCGAGTGCCTTTGCCCCTCGGAGCATTTCGGTCCGGCTCGATGCATGAGAGAACCGGAGCAGCCAAGGGATCAATGATGGTAGATGACGCCATCGAACGGCCAAAGGACCCAATGGGTCGAGCAACCACCCCGGCACCTTGAGAAAGACGCCCGGCGCTGAAGCGGGAATGACTTCGGACACGGCAATCCCGCCCGCGTTGCCATAAGATGCACGATCTCCTTCGGGGTCCCGGTCAAGAATGGTGACCGTGTGACCACGCCCAAGCAGGTGATGCGCGATGGCGAGTCCGATGATGCCGCCCCCAACGATCAAGACATTCCTGCCAGACATTCCGGGGCCCTTCCGCCTGATGGTTCTGCGGATCTGTCTAGGACAGAATCTTTCAATTGACAACTGTCGATTGGATCCAGTTAAACAATAACGCCGACCCGCTGGATTCGCGGTCGTCCAACATTGGAGGTCATAATGAAGAAGCTACTCGCGGCAGCGATTGCCGTGCCGATGGCGCTTTGCCTGGCGGGGACTGCAACGGCGGACCCGTCGATTGACAACATCATTGCGTCAGGAAAACTGCGCTGCGGCGTCCAACTCGACTACCCGCCCGCCGGTTTCCGCAACGAACAGAACGAACCTGAAGGCTACGACGTCGCTTACTGCAAGGACATGGCAGCAGCCCTTGGCGTCGAGGCCGAGATCGTGGAAACCCCGTCGGCAGAGCGGATCCCGGCGCTGCAATCCAATCGGATCGATGTCTTGATTGCATCAACTTCGATCACGCCAGCACGCGCCCTGTCGGTTGCGTTCTCGCAGCCCTACGTAAACTACATCAATGTTGTTCTGACCCGGGACGACACGAACATCACTTCTTTTGACGAGATGAAGGGCCGCGCGATTGGTGGCGTGACCGGTACGACGACCGAAAAGGATCTGAAGTCCGCCTTCGACCAATGGGCTGATCCGGCAGGTAGCTATACCGGCTATGGCAGCGAGGCGGAAAGCTATCTTGCGCTTAGCCAAGGCAAAATCGATGGCCTCATCGTGGGCAATGCTGCCGCCGCGGCCCTGATCCAGAGCGGGCAGTTCACGAACCTCAAGGTTGCGGGCGATGCGCCGACACCGCCGGATCTGGCTGGCATAGCGGTGCGCAAAGCCGATCAGGACTTGCTTCAGTTTGTCAGGACCTTCGTTTGGTCGCAGGTGACGTCCGGCCGCTATGCCGAGCTCTACGGTCTCTACTTCGGCGCAGGTGAACCTCCGGCGCTTGCCGCCCCGATGGTTGAATACTGAACAAGAACAGGGGCGAAGGCGGTTCAGTCTTCGCCCAAACCTAGAAGGTGAACTGGTCATGTTCGGCTACACGTTCTACTGGTCGATCGTCTGGCAGAAACTGCCCGAGCTTGCGGCAGGTGCAGCCCTGACCCTGCAGATCACGGTGCTTTCCATGATCCTGGGCACCGCCTTTGGGGCGGCATTGGCGATCGGCCGGCAGGGTCGCGGTCTTGGCTTGCGACTTTCGACTGCTTGGGTCGAACTGGCAAGGAACACACCGGCCCTCTTCCAGATCTACATGGTCTATTTCGGTCTGGGGGCCTTTGGCATCCATCTGAGCAGTTACGTTGCGATGGTGGCTGCGCTGACCTTCAACAACGCGGGCTATCTGGCCGAGGTCTTTCGCGGCGGCTTGAGCTCAGTCCCCAAGACCCAGATGTCGGCGGCGCGTTCGCTGGGCATGACCGTCGGCCAAAGCTACGCGCGGGTAGTCTTTCCGCAGGTGTTCAAGACAGTGTTCTTTCCCTACGTCAACCAATTGAACTGGGCCCTTCTAAACAGTTCGCTTGGCATGATCATCGGCTTGCGGGAACTGACTGGTGCGACTCAAGCGGCCCAATCTGAATCATTCCGCACCTTTGAGTTCTTTCTGGTCGCCGCAGCCATCTATTTTCTCCTGTCAAAAATCGTCGAAGTGTCGGCCCGGCTGATTTTCCGGCGCCTTTTCCGGACGTGACCCATGAAAATCACACTCCCCTATTCAGGTCTGCAGTGGTCCGATCTCTGGTTCGTCCTGCAGGGCATCGGCAATACCGTTCTGCTGACGGTCATCGCCGCAACGATAGGAACAATCATCGGGCTCGCCTTGGGTTGGGCGCGGGGCGAAAGTAAAACGGCCCGCTGGGCGTTTGCACCGATCATCAATGTGGTCCGTAGTGTTCCCCTGATCATTCAGCTTATTCTGGCCAGCAGCTTTTTCGCTATGGCCGGGGGGGAGGCTTCTCCGCTTGTGGCTGGTTGCGTCGTGCTCAGCCTCTACATGGGCGTCCTAACGTCCGAGCTGGTGCGCGCGGGGCTGGCGTCAGTTCACATTACCCTTCGTCGAGCGGCGCGGTCCCTTGGCATGAGCTACTGGCAAGAGTTGCGGCATGTTTCGGCCCCGCTTGCATTGCGAGCCGTGTTTCCCGGCTGGGTCGGCACGCTGATCGCGCTGACCAAGGATACCGCGCTTGTTGGCGTCCTTGGCTATGTCGAACTGATGCGCGCCACGCAGATCCTGATCAATCGCACCAATGAGGCCCTTCTGATCCTGACCGGGGCTGGCCTGTTTTACTTTCTCATCTGCTATCCGATCTCGCGCTACTGCCGCCGTCTGGAAAAGGCCATGAACCATGATTGAAATCCGCAATGTCCGGAAATCCTTTGGGAACCATGAAGTCATCAAGGGTGTTTCGCTGGAGGTGAAGAAAGGCGAAGTGCTATGCCTTATCGGGGCCAGTGGTTCAGGAAAATCGACGATGCTGCAATGCATCAACGGGCTGGAGCCGATCCAGGCAGGAGAGATCCTTGTCGATGGCATCTCTGTTCATGCCAAAAGCACTGACCTCAATCTATTGCGCCAGAAGCTTGGGATCGTTTTTCAGCAGTACAACGCATTTCCGCATCTCAATGCGCTGGAAAACGTTGCGCTTGCGCCGCGCATCGTCAGGAAAATGCGCCCGAAAGACGCCTTGGAGATTGCTCGGGAACACCTCGATTATGTCGGCCTTTCAGCCCAGGCGGAACAATACCCTACAAGCCTGTCGGGGGGACAGCAGCAACGATTGGCCATCGCGCGGGCTCTGGCGATGAAGCCAGACTACATGTTGTTCGACGAGGTAACTTCCGCGCTCGACCCGGAACTGGTCGGTGAAGTGCTCGACACGATCCGTAAGCTTCGGACCAATGGCATGACCATGATCATGGTCACCCACGACATTGCATTCGCCCGCGAAAGTGCTGACCGGGTCGCCTTTTTTGATGGCGGTGTGATCTGTGAAATCGGCGATGCGCGACAGGTCATCACAGCCCCAAACAAAGAGCGCACGCAGCAGTTTCTGCAACGCGTGCTGCACTGAGAAAACACCCCAAGAAACATCTGCAATCAAGAAAGGACACCACAATGGCAATCTGGAAGGGCGTTTTTCCCGCCGTTACCACCAAGCTGCACCAGGACGGCAGCGTCGATCTGGCTGCCACCACGGCCAGTATCGAGCGACTGATCGAGGCGGGCGTCGATGGCGTTATCGTTCTGCCGATGCTGGGCGAGAATGCCTCAATGGACATGGTCGAACGGGAAATGATCATTCGGGCGGCAGTCAAGACGGCCAAGGGCCGCGTGCCTGTCCTATCGGGTCTGGCCGAGATCACCCTTGATCGCGCCAAGGCAAACGCCAAGGCTTACGAGTCCTTTGGAGCGCAAGGTTTGATGGTGTTCCCAAGCCTTGGATACAAGACAGACCCGCGCGAAACGGTTGAATGGTATAAGGGCATCGCATCGGCCTCATCGCTTCCCATCATGATCTACAACAATCCGATCGCATACGGGGTCGACTGCACGGTAGAGGTGCTGAAGGAACTGGTCGACACGCCGGAGATCGTCTGCATCAAGGAAGAAACCGGCGACATCCGTCGCGTGACAGACATGTATGTGGCGTTCGGCGATCGCTTCAGCATTTTTTGCGGCGTAGATGATCTTATTGTCGAAAGCTGCGCTCTTGGCGTGACCGGCTGGGTGTCTGGCATGACGAACGTCTGGCCGAAGGAATGCGTCAACCTGTTCGCTCTCTGCCAGGCAAACAAATATCCGGAAGCGCGCAAGATCTATCGGGTTCTCACGCCGTCGTTTCATCTCGATACGCATGTCAAACTCGTCCAGTACATCAAAATGGGGGAGAGCCTCGTCTATGGCGCCCCCGAGTGGACACGCGCACCGCGCCTTCCCCTTGTCGGCGCTGAACGTCAGCACGTCATTGCCACGATCACAAAGGCAGTTGCAGACCTGAAAACGCTCTGACGTCGAACGGTGGTGGCAGGGTCATTGGTGGCCCTGCCGCACGACCGCAAAGCGCCCAGATTACTCAGGCATTTGAATGACAGCTTAACGCCTCAGTTCACATTGCTTCCCTCGATCATGACGCTGCAACCCGGCTATTACCCTATCTCAAAGACAAAGCGGGCAGGCAGATTGTGAACGGATTCGGCACGGGTGTCGTAGTGGCCCATGCAGTCGTTCATCGCGGTCCGTTCCCGGCTATGTCGGACGGCCGCAGCACTTCGGTTGGTAGCCTTGCGATCCAGCGATTTTTCTGGCCGGTCTGTTGTCAGGATATGCCTTTGGCGCGGCTTCCAAACCAGCTTCGCGCAAAGTCATGACGGCCCATAACAAAGTGGATGATCCGCTGTCGCTCGCCTTGCCCCCGCCAGCCAATGAAAGCTATGGTGAAAATGTTGATTGGATCCAATGTGGCGCGAAATGACAACAGTCGGAAATCCCTCTGAAAAGCACAAGCTGCAGCGCCTCAGCCTGCCAGAAGCCCTGGCCGCATCGCTGCGCGAACGCATCTTGAACGGCGAGTTTCAGCCCGGCGAAGCGCTGGTTCAAGAGGCGCTTGCCGCCGAATATGAATGTAGCCGGATGCCCGTTCGCGAGGCCTTTCGCCAGTTGGAGGCAGAGGGCTTGATCGAAACGAAGGTTCACAAAGGGGCTTTTGTCTCGTCAATTTCTCCGGACGAGGTGATGGAACTGTTCGAGCTTCGCGCCTTGATCGAGTGTGACTTACTGCTCCATGCGATTCCAAAAATGACAGCGGCGGACTTCATCGCCTGTCAAGAAATCTTGGGCGAACTGGAGAGGGTCTATACTGAACGGGAAATGGCAAGGTGGGGTTCCCTAAACGCCGCTTTCCACCGGCGCCTGCTGAGCCCCGCAGAAAGAGGTCAATCCATTTTGATTCTTGGCGGGATAAACCTTCAGGTCGAACGTTTCGTACGCTTGCAGCTTTTGCTGACCGAAGCCTTTGAAACAGCTGCCCTTGAACATCAGCAGTTGCTAGTATTGTGCCGTGCCCGGGATGTGGAACAGGCCATCCCATATCTTCGTGATCACATTCTGACTGCGGGGCGTGAACTTGTAGCAGCTATGAAGTCCAAGCGAAAATTTTAAACCAGTCATTTCTTTGCTGGCCCAAACTGTCGCGCGGGAGTGCTATCTGACCAATTCGATCCAGCCTCCGTTCTCCTGAACCCTGCTATCAATCAGGTGGCGAATGGTTCTCTCTACTGGGTTAGAAGGGCGGCGCGGGCCAACGTTTTCGTGCGCACTTCTGCCCTAGTATAATGCGGCTAGAGTTGATCCGGCTAAACCCGGCCAGCGGCTCGCGTCCGAAGACGATGTTCTCGGCAACGGACCTCGCCGGAACCTGGGGCAACTCCTGCTCGATGATCGAGATGCCGACGCTGAGCGCATCACACGATCTGCGGAAAGTCACTTCCCGCCGGCCACGCCGAACACCAACCAGACGCCAAGCAGCCATTGATGCTGACCGCAACGACTGTCCGCTTTCCGCCCTCAGTCGACAACGCAGGCGGCTGTCTCGGCTAGGTTGCTGGACGCCTGCGCTCGGCTGATCGCCGCTGAGGCGCAAGCACGGGCGTTGGCCGATAGGCTGCGATGCTGTTGAATAGCCGGGTAACTCAAGCGGGATGGAGCAAGATGGCGGGCGGCACGGCAGTCACGGTACATTTGCCGGAACCGGCGCAGGCGGGCGCGAAGCCTAGCGTCCTGGCGCAGGACCTGGTGGTCGATGGGGAGATCACGTCGCTTGGCCCGGTCGACCTGCGGGGGACCGTCACCGGGCAGGTCCGAGCGCCGGATATTCTCATCGCCCCGACCGGCGCGATCACGGGGGCGGCGACGGCCTACGATCTGACCATCCAGGGTCAGGTCAGCGGCACGATCGAGGCGCAGAACGTCATGCTCTCCTCAACCGCTATTGTCCGCGCCGATGTCACGCATGAGCGGATTGCCATTGAGCCTGGCGCGCAACTCGAAGGCCAGTTGAAACGGCAGCGCTGATCCCGGCCGAGGCCTCCCTTGGAACAGCATCTTTGACAGCGGGTTTGATCGGGAAGCGGGCGCCCGCTCAAGCCAACTTCTTCTTGATCGCGATTGGCTGGTTGGGCGCGTTTTCTCGATGCGCTTTGGGCAGAGCGAACCCTCGCCCTGCCACGCGCCCGTTGACATTGCTCAGGCATCCCCGCCTCGGCACCAGAGGGCGGACGCCTTGTGTGCCCTTGCCCCTTGTCATGGCGCTCACACCCCCTCCCTAATCTGATCGAGGTCGATCAGCCCGCGCCGGACCCGCGCGCGGACATCGCCAAGCCGGAACTCGTGTTCGTAGCCGACCGAGACATTGCGCAGCAGGGGCCGCCCGGCATCTGGAGCTCGGTCTGCCGATGGGTATGGCCGAAGACCCAGAGATAGGGGCGATAGCGATCGATCAGCGCCTCGAGATTCCAGACGACGCACGGCGAAAGCGGCGTAATCAGGCCCGCCGCGGATGTCAGCCGGAATGGGGTTTTCACCCTCGGGGGATCCCATTGATTTCAATGCAGAATCTCTCAGTGGACAAATTTTGCCTGCTGAAATGGACAAACTGGCTGTACATCCCAAAATCCATGCCAATGAAATCAATGGCTTGCGAGAGGGCAATGGACAAAAAATGCCTGTACGCTCACCAGTGTAGAGGCTCCTGAAGTTTGTCCATCGGCCCGTTTTCGGGGCCGGTGGACCTGAAGATCCAGAGAAACCCGCCCGAGGTGCTGGTTCCTCAAATCCGTGATTTTCACCTGCATGACGCCCCCGAATGTCGTGGGCATCGAGGGGCCGGGAACAACTCGCGGCTTGCATGGATCCAGTGAGAATCTGCTCATGCTACACGGATCGAGACGTAGCAATGGGTGGACCATTGGAAGACGTCGTCGGAAGGCGGGCGGCCAAGCGCAACTCGGCGCTGAACATCGATTGCCACAGGCGCGAACTTCTGGGCGGGCACCTGTCGCGCACCGGCAAGGCAACCACGGCCGTCGCCCGCCTCGGCCGCCTGCCATGCGGACACCAGCCGAGGCATTCAGACTGGCGGCATGACCTGGGCAGAGTCGGCCAGGTCAATACAGAGCAGTAACTTCAGAAAGATCGGAACAGTTGCCGTTCATTTTCCAGTTTCCTGCCGCCAGTGTGCGACGCGTCATGGACTTACCAGCAACAGAAGCCGCCATCGACCAGAAGGTCGACGCCCGTCACGAAACTTGCTGCGTCGGACAGCAAAAAGACGGCAGGCCCCACCATCTCGTCCACCGTCGCCATGCGCTGCATCGGTGTCTGTTCCTCGAACAGCTTGGTCTGATGCACCATCTCGGGGCGCGTGTTCATCGGCGTCGCAGTATAGCCCGGGCTGATGGTATTGACGCGTATCCCACGACCGACCCATTCCATCGCCATGGACTTGGACATGTGGATCACGCCAGCTTTCGACGCATTGTAATGGCACTGCATCAGCCCACGGTTCACGATCACGCCCGACATCGAGGCGATGTTGATGATGGACCCCCGCCCGTTTTTCAACATCGCACGGGACTCGGCCTGACAGGACAGGAAAACGCCCTTCAGGTTGATATCCATCATCTGCTGGAACTGGGCTTCTTCCATTTCCTCGGCCGGATTGGCATTCGCGATGCCCGCCGCGTTGACCGCCAAAGTCAAGGCACCGAGCTCGGACTCGGTGCGAGCCACGGCGTCGTTCAGAGCGGCGCCGCTCGTCACATCGGCCGCAATCTGGATGCTGCGGCGGCCCGCGGTCGCAATGAATTCAGCGGTGCGGGCCACTCCGTCATCCGTGCGGCGGTCCAAAAGCGCAACATCGGCGCCACATTGTGCCAGCCCCATCGCGATGCGCTGGCCGATGCCACTTCCGGCTCCGGTCACCAAGGCGACATTGCCAGAGAGATCAAACATCTTCGGCGCGTTCAAAGTGATATCGGACATCTTCCCCATTTCCCCGTTAAAGCGTTGCCAGTTCCATGACCGAGACGTCATTCGCATCTTTGCGGTCCAGAATACCGGCCTGTTTTCCCTGTGCCATCACCATGATCCGGTTCGACACACCCAAGACCTCTTCGAGGTCTGAACTGACGACGATGACCGAAACGCCGTTGCGCGCCAGATCCATGATCAATGCATAGATCGACGATCGCGCACCGACGTCGATCCCGCGCGTCGGCTCATCCAGAACGACCACCCGTGGATTGCGGGCGAGCCATTTCGCGAGCACGACCTTCTGTTGATTTCCGCCGGACAGTTCGCCGGCATTCTGGCCGGCTTTCCCCTTGACCCCGAACTTCTTGATGAAGTCATCGGCGAAGGCGTGCAACTTCTTGGACGTAATCCAGCCATTGCTGGTCAGTTCGTCGAGGTTTGCGTAACCGATGTTCTCGGCGATGGAATGATGCAGCACCACGCCTTGCAATTTACGGTCCTCGGGCACCAGCACTATGCCGTTGCGGATCGCCTCCGCCGGCGAGCGTGGGGTGATGTCCTGACCGTTGAGCCGGACCCTGCCGCTCGCGATCGGATCGGCACCCGTCAGGGCACGCACAAGCTCGGTCCGGCCTGCACCCATCAGCCCGGCAATGCCGAAAACCTCGCCTTTCTTCACTGCAAAGCTGATGTTTCGGAAGCTGTCGTCCGGCGCCGTCAGGCCCTCCACCTCAAGCGTGACGTCCTCGGCAGGGACGGGAATGGCCGGGAACATCCGCTCGAGCGACCGTCCCACCATCGCCTCGACGATCGTGCGGACCGGCACATCGCCCCGGTCGAATTCCTGCACCTTGGCACCGTCGCGCATCACGACGATGCGGTCGGCGATCTGACGGATCTCCTCCAGACGGTGAGAAATGTAGATGATACCCACGCCATCGGCTTTCAAGCGCTCGATCTGGCGGAACAAGAGTTGTGTCTCGTCGCCGCCCAAGGCGGCGGTCGGCTCGTCAAGGATCAACAAGCGTGCGTTCAGCGTCAACGCCTTGGCGATCTCGATCAATTGCTGGTTCGCGGTCGAAAGACCCTCGACCTGCCGCGAAGGCGGAATGTCCAGGCCAAGACGTTTAAGGCCGGCCTGCGCCCGCTCTTCCATCGCCTTGCGATCGACACGGCCACCCTTCATCAGATAGCGCCCGACGAAGACGTTCTCCGCAATCGACAATTGCGGAAGAAGCTTCAGTTCCTGATGGATCATGCCCACGCCTGCATCCATCGCCTCACGTGGAGTGGTCGGGGCGTACGCCGCCCCGAGCCATTTCATTTCACCAGAGGTGGGCATGACAGTCCCGGAAATCACGTTTGAAAGCGTAGATTTTCCGGCACCGTTTTCGCCAAGCAGCGCCACGACTTCGCCCGGATAGATATCCAGATCGACACCATGCAGAACCTTGATCTGTCCGTAGGATTTCCGGATGTCACGAAGCGACAGGATCGGCGAAGGCGTGGTCATGACGATGCTACCTCGAGCGGGATTACGGGTGGTCCGCGACGAACTCAGCGGCGTTGTCACAGGTGGTCAGAACGGCCTCGGAAACCTGACGCTCTTCTACCTTTTCGCCAGCCGCAACGGCGAGTGCCGAGTCAACCGCCAGTCGGCCCATGCGACGGGTGGACTGGGTCGCCGTCACGACGAAGGGACCTTCGCACTTGGCAAGGTACTCCAGAGCCGAGCCGTCGCCGTCATAGCCGCCGATGACGACCTTGTCCGACAGGTTGGCCACGTCGACAGCCTTGGCTGCACCCATCGCGATGCCGTCAGCCTGACCGAAGATCATGGTGATGTCGGGATGTGCGGTCAGCATGTTCTGGGCGATGGCGAAGCCTTCGTCAGCCGACCAGCGCTCGGTCCACTGTTCATCGACCAGTTCGACGCCCGAGTTTTCACCGATGGCTTTCATGCAGCCCTCGGTGCGGTCGATTTCCGGCGTGGTGCCTTTCTGACCGTGGATGATGACCATCTTGCCCGCGCCGCCAGCGCGTTTGATGATCTCGCTGCAGACTTGGTAGGACGAGTTCACGCCTTCGCCACCGATGAAGGTGTCTCCCGGTTCGCCTTCGGGGAAACGGTCAACGTTGATGACCGGAATGCCGGCTTCGCGGGCCAGACGCGTGGGAACGGCGGCAGCGGCGGCACCAGCCGGGATGTAGATGAAGGCGTCGATGTTCTGCGTCATCAAGTCCTGCACCTGGCTGACCTGAGTCGCGGTGTCGTTCTTGGCGTCAACCGTAACGACCTCGATGCCCTTTTCCTTGGCGTAGTTCTCCACGCCCAGCTTGATCTGATTGAAGAAGTCTGCCTGCAGGTTCGGGACAGCGAGGCCGATCTTTTTCACGTCCTTGGCCGACGCGCCAAAAGGAACTGCGAGGGCCATGACAGCGGTCGCCGCCAACAGTGCTTTCTTGAGTTTCATGTGTCTCTCCTCCGACATGACATTGGGGCGTCCGGTCTCTTTTTTGGGAGGCCCCTCCCTGTTCGACGGGCATTATCGCCCATCGTCTTGCAAACCAGGCGGCGACGTCGACGCCTGGGAAGGCAATTACTTACGCTTGCGGAAGGTCTCGGCCGTCACGGCGAGCACGATCACCGCGCCGATCACCACCTGCTGCATGAAGGGCGAGACGCTGAGCAGGTTGAGCCCGTTCCGGAGCACCCCGATGATCAGGACGCCGACGACTGTGCCGCCGATCCCGCCCGTTCCGCCGGAAAGTGAGGTTCCGCCAATCACGACCGCTGCGATCGCATCAAGCTCGTAGCCCACACCTGACGAAGGTTGCACAGAGTCCAGCCGCGCGCCCAGAACGATGCCCGAAAGACCCGCCAGCACGCTGCACACGATATAGACCATCACCGTCATGAATTTGACGTTGATCCCGGCAAGGCGCGCCACTTCCGGATTGCCGCCAATGGCGTAGAGCGCGCGGCCTCCGTAGCGGTAACGCTGGTAGAGTATGCCGAGCAGAAACACGACGAGCATCAGCGCGACCGTCATGGTCAGGAAGCCGCCGTAGCGAACGATCGCGGCCATGTTAAACCAGCTCGGAAAACCAATGATCTGCTGGCCATTCGTGATCATGTTCGCAAGACCACGCGTGATGGACATCATGGCCAGTGTCGCAATGAAGGCGGGGACATTGAAGCGCGTGATCAAGAGCCCCGCAACGAGCCCGTTCAACGCTGCCGCACCAAGAGCCACCGCAATGGCGATCCCCATCGGCACGCCCAATTCCACATTGAGATACCCGAGCACCATCATGGTCAATGCCATGACCGAACCAACAGCAAGATCGATGCCGCCGATCAGGATGACCAGCGTCATACCGACCGCCATGATCCCCAGAACGGTGATCTGGTCGAGGATGTTGAGGAAGTTGCGGACCGAAAAGAAAGTGTCGGTCCAAAGGGTCAGGAACAGGCAAAGCAGGACGAGGCCGATCAGCGGTCCGGTTGCACCCTTCATAGATCCCAAGAGTTGCGCCCGAGCCGGAGCCGCCTGCTCCTTCGTTTGCGTCAGCATGAAGTCCTCCCTTCGTGACTGCCGCCAATGTCATGTTAGCATAAATATTCATTGTCGGCTGTAAATTCGTATCGGATCGCTTGGCGAGGTGTCAAGCTGAATCTTGGCACCCATAAAGCAGGCTTTTTTGCTTGACTTGCACAGCATGAATGCAATTATATCGGCAACTGGATATTTATTCACGCCGAGGAAGACATGCAGCCCGACGACCTCAATCGCATTGCAAAGCAGATTCGTCTGCGCGACCTCCAAGCCGTCTTCGAAGCGGGTGCAGGGCACATTGGGGGCGAGATGTCGTCAATCGATGTCCTCACCGCTCTGTATTTTCGTGTGCTGCGTATCTGGCCCGACCAGCCCAAACATCCTGAGCGGGACAGATTTGTCTTGTCCAAAGGGCATGTCGCCTTGGCGTTCTACGTGACGCTCGCAAAGCGCGGCTTCTTCCCTGAGGATGAGATATCGACCTTCCTGAAGCCGCTCTCCCGCCTGAACGGGCACCCGAACTGCAACAAAGTGCCGGGCGTCGAAACCAATACCGGTCCGCTCGGCCATGGGCTGCCCGTGGCGGTCGGCATGGCCAAGGCGGCCAAGATCCGCGGCGCGGGCTACCACACCTATGTCATGACCGGCGACGGCGAAATGCAGGAAGGATCGAACTGGGAAGCGATCAGCTCTGCGGCTCAGTTCGGCTTGAACAACCTGACACTGATCATCGACCACAACCGCTTCCAGCAGGGTGCTGCGCTCAAGGATACGAACAATCTTGCGCCCTTCGGCAGCAAGCTGGCTTCGTTCGGTTGGGATGTCACCGAGATCAACGGAAATGACATGTCCGAGATCGTCCCGGCTCTGGAGAAGCGCACCGCCGCGCCGCACTGCATCGTAGCCCATACCAATAAAGGTCAGGGCATTTCGTTCATGCAGGACACCGTGGACTGGCATCACAAGGTGCCGAATGCCGAACAATACAAGATCGCTGTCGCTGAACTGTCGGAGACCCTGTGATGAACGCTGCTGACATCACCCCCAAACTGCACGATTGCCGGGATGCGTTCGTCTTTGTGCTGGAACGTCTGGGCGCGGAAAACCCCGACATCGTCGCTGTCTGCAACGACTCGGTCGGATCATCCAAGCTGGGCGGCTTCAAGTCGAAGTTCCCTGAGCGCCTGGTGAATGTCGGTATCGCCGAGCAGAACATGGTCGGCGTCGGCGCCGGCCTCGCCAATGGCGGGCTTCTTCCCTTCGTCTGCGGCGCATCCTGCTTCTTGACCGGTCGTTCGCTCGAACAGATCAAGGCTGACATCGCTTATTCCAACGCGAACGTGAAGCTCGTCGGCATCTCGTCGGGCATGGCTTATGGCGAACTTGGGCCGACCCACCATTCGATTGAAGACTTCGCATGGACCCGCGTTTTGCCGAACCTGCCGGTCATCGCGCCTTGCGATTCCATCGAAACGGCTGCGGCAGTTGAATGGGCTGCGGCTTACGAAGGCCCCGTTTTCCTGCGCCTGTCGCGCGTTGGCGTGCCCGACCTTCTGCCCGCAGGGCACAAATTCCAGCTTGGCAAGGCTAACCTGCTGCGTGACGGCGATGCCGTGACTCTGATTGCCAATGGCACATTGACGCATCGCCTGATGAAGGCAGCCGAACTTCTTGCAGCCGAAGGCATTGAAGCGCGTGTCCTGAACATGGCAACGGTTCGCCCCATCGATGTGGACGCCGTCGTGGCCGCTGCGCGGGATACCGGTGCGATCCTGACGGCAGAGGAACATTCAACCTTTGGCGGCCTTGGCTCTGCCATCGCCGAAGTCATCGTCGCGGAAGCGCCGGTTCCGATGGAGATACTCGGCGTTCCCGGGATCTTTGCCCCGACTGGCTCGGCAGAGTTCCTGCTCGATCAGTTTGGCATGGCTCCGTCAGCCGTCGCCGAAGCTGCAAAGGCACTCATCTCGCGCAAATCCGGTCGCGCATAAGCGCAATGGAGCCAAGGGGCGTGGTCCTCCTCCCTGCCCACGCCCCTTAATCTTATTGTCGGAGACAGCATGACACGCGCCATACTTGCCATTGACCAAGGCACCACCAACTCGAAAGCAGTGCTTGTTTCCGAAACTGGCGAAATCCTCGCCCGCGGGTCTTCCCCCGTGGGGATCGAACATCCACAGCCCGGTTGGGTCGAACAGGACCCTCGCCGTATCTGGGCCTCGGTCGAAGAAGCGATTTCCGCCTGTCTGGCACGTGCGGCGCAGGTCGACATCCTTGGCGTCGCCATCTCGAACCAGCGTGAATCTGTCACCGCTTGGGACGCGAACAGCGGGGAACCGCTCGGGCCACTGGTCAGTTGGCAATGTCGCCGCTCCGCTCCGGTTTGTGCCGAGCTCATCGCCGCCGGACACGCGCCGCGCGTGCAGGAATTGACGGGTCTGCCCATCGATCCGATGTTTCCGGGGCCAAAGATGCGGTGGTTGCTCGACCGCGTCCCCGCTGGCCGTAAGGTTCGCCTCGGCACGGTAGACGCGTGGCTGATCCATTGCTTCACCGGCGGCGCCGTGCATGCTTGCGATGCATCGAACGCAGCCCGCAGCCAGTTTTACGACCTGAAGCGCCAGGTCTGGAGCGATGAACTCTGCGCGCTCTTTGGCGTCGACAAGTCCAGCTTGCCCGATGTGCGTGACAGTGCATCAAATTTCGGAAGCACGCGCGGCGTGACAGGACTGCCCGATGGCATCCCGGTTGCATCGGCAATTGGCGACAGCCATGCCGCGCTGTTCGGCCACGGCGCCTTCAACCCGGGCGATGGCAAGGTGACTTTCGGCACTGGATCATCGATCATGACGACATTGCCCGGATACATCGCGCCTCAGGACGGGATCACCACGACCATCGCTTGGTCCATCGGCGGCAAACCGACCTATGCGTTTGAAGGCAACATCCTTGTGTCTGCGGCCGCGCTGCCGTGGATGGTCGACATGCTGGCCCTGCCGGATGTTCAGGCCTTGACCGATCTTGCCGCAACGGCCGCACCGGATGGTCCGGGCTTTGTGCCCGCTTTCGTCGGTCTGGGCGCACCCTATTGGCATTCGGATGCCCGCGCCCTGTTTTGCGGCATTACGTTCAACACAACCCGCGCACAGATGGCGCGGGCGGTGACAGACTCGATGGCGTTTCAAGCGCATGATGTGTTTGCTGTCATGTCAGCCCAATCGCCAGCACCGCTTGGCAAGCTTTACGCAGATGGCGGGCCGAGCAAGAACGACTTCCTGATGCAATGTGTCGCCGATACGCTCGAGCACCCGCTGATCCAATGCGATGCGCCGGAAGCCTCGGCACTTGGCGCGGCCTATCTTGCGGGTCTGTCTCTGGGGATATGGCCTGATCTGGACGCGATCGAAGCGCTGCCCCGTGGGCGCAAGACACTCTCACCACAGAAGACCGATGTGCTTGCCCGCCTCGCAGTCTGGCAAGACGCCATTAAACGCTCGACGGTTCGGACCTCCTGAATTAAGGGTGAATAAAAATTCACATGTGAGGTGTCATGGGTCGCGTCAACGAACTTCGGCTGATCGCAAGGGTCGCCCAGATGTATCACATCGAGGGCAGGCGACAGGCTGAAATCGCGGAAAGTCTCCGCATGTCGCAGGCAACTGTGTCACGGATGCTGAAACGCGCCGAGCAGGAAGATATCGTGCGAACGACGATCATCCCGCCGCAGGGCACCTTCGCAGAGTTGGAAACAGCACTGCGCGAGAGGTATGGCCTGACCGAAGCCATCGTCGTTGACTGCTCCGAAGACCGCGACGGGGCGATCATGGCCCGTATTGGCGAGGCTGCGGCGCATTTCCTCGAAGTCACTCTCCAACCAGGTGAAGTGATCGGGGTATCCAGTTGGAGCCAGACAATCCTGCGGATGGTGGACAACATCCACCCGCTCAAGGCCGCCAAGGCCAAATATATCGTGCAGATGCTGGGCGGGATGGGCGACGCCTCGGTCCAGACCCATGCCACGCAACTCATCGCCCGCCTTGCGAAGCTGACGGGCGGGGAGGCGCGGCTTTTGCTTGTGCAGGGCGTCGCATCGTCGCGCGAAGCAAAGCTCATCATGCTCGCCGACCCGGCCGTGCGCGAGACGATGAACCTGTTTGATCGGCTGACCCTTGCCATAGTCGGGATCGGTGCGGTCGAACCCTCCGAACTTCTGGCGCGATCAGGCAATGTCTTTTCCAAGCATGAATTGGCGCAGCTTGATGAAGCGGGCGCTGTGGGAGAGTTGTCCTTCCGTTTCTTCGACAAGGAAGGGCGCCTTGTCGAAAGCCCGCTCAATGAACGGGTGCTTGGCATATCACTCGACGATCTGAAGAAGGCAGATCGGGTGATGGCTCTGGCGGGTGGTGAGGCGAAGACTGCTGCAATCGCGGGCGCGCTGCGTCTCGGGCTGATTGACGTTCTTGTAACCGACAAATTCACGGCAGCACGCCTAACCGAGTGAACCCGTCAACAGGCGGGATCAGGCTTGCTGCGTCACATGGAGAGACGACATGAAACGCTTCGCAGGTCAGACCGTGGTGGTCACGGGTGGAAACAAGGGGATTGGACGCGGCATAGCCACGCGTTTTGCCTCTGAAGGCGCAAATGTCGCGATAGCCGCCATCGAAAAAGACACCGCCGAAGCCGCCCGCGCCATTGCCGACGAAACCGGTAGCATCGTTCTGGGCTTCCCGCTCGACGTGACCGACGCCGCTGCGATCAAGGCAGTCTTTGCCGAAACCGAAGCCAAACTTGGGGCCGTCTCTATCTCGGTCCAGAACGCGGGCGTCATCACCATCGCGAAGGTCGAAGACCTGACCGAACGCGAATGGGACATGAACCTCGACGTCAACACAAAGGGCGTGTTCCTCTGCTGCCAGGAAGCGATACGCCGTTTCCGCGCCAGCGGCACAAGGGGACGGCTGATCAACACCGCCTCGGGTCAGGCACGGCAGGGCTTCATCTATACGCCGCATTACGCTGCGTCGAAGTTCGGCGTTGTCGGACTGACGCAAAGCCTCGCCAAGGAACTGGCGCGCGAGGGCATAACTGCCAACGCAATCTGTCCCGGCATCATCCATACCGAGATGTGGGATTACAACGACCGTGTCTGGGGAAAAATGCTTGGGGAATACGGCCCAGGCGAACTGATGGCCGAATGGGTCGAGGGTATCCCAATGGGCCGCGCCGGAACTCCGGCCGAGGTGGCAGCCCTCGTCGCCTTCCTCGCCTCGGAAGACGCGGCTTATATCACTGGACAGACGATCAACGTGGATGGCGGTTTGATCATGTCGTGACGCCATCGGCGGAGTGCTTTGGCCATGCACTCCGCTAATGCGCCCGACAGCTCGGTTCAGGGCCTGGTGATCATCCAGTTCAGCCCTGCTTCAGGCATCGCCTGGGGACGTGATCGATAGGCAACCTGTATTGGCTGACTGCAGCACAAATGGACCGTCTTCGCCCATTTCCCCCAAGAGTCATGGTCGTCCGAGGGGGGGATGATCGGCGCGTCTTGAGCGGCATCATCATTCTCATTCGCAATGGGTTGCGTTGGTGCGAGGCCCCTGCCGAACTTGGCCTGCCGAAGACGCACTACAACCGACAGAAGCGCTGGTGCGGCATGGGTGCCTTTGCCCGGATCATGGCGGGCACGGCCGCCGCAGCCACCGAGAGGGAGACTGTCATGATCGATGCACTTACCTGAAAGGCAAGCAAGCCAACATCTCTGTCAGCGCTCCCTTTGATGCCCAGCGAGGCAACCAAAGGAAGCGCTGCCACGCGAACTGCGCCGCGCAGAAATCGATGATCTCTGACGGATGGTCGGCGCAGGAGGGAGGGTTAGGCGGTTTGGTTTTCGTTCACGACATCGGCGAAAGACTGGAAGAACTGGGCCGCAAGCTTTTTCGCAGTGCTGACGATCAGACGGCTGCCCAACTGGGCGAGCTTTCCGTTGATCTCGGCCTTGGCAGTGTATCGCAGGATTGTCTTGTCGGGCCCATCCGCCGTCAGTGTAACGTCAGCCCCACCTTTAGCATGCCCAGCTACACCGCCATTACCTTGTCCTGTCAGCGAGAACGCTTCCGGCGCGCCCAGGGTGTCCAACTGCACATTGCCACTGAACCGGGCTTTGACCGGTCCGACCTTCAAGACAACCTTGGCTTCCAGTTCGGTGTCGGAGTGCTTGATCAGTTCTTCGCAACCGGGGATGCACTGCTGCAGGACCGCAGGATCATTCAATGCGGCATAGACCTTTTCGATGGGCGCATTGATGATGACTTCGTCTTCAAGTTCCATGCAGTTTCCTTCTCAGCAGCAGGGGTGTTTGATTCTGGCCAATTGCTCGGCCTGTTCGGGCGTGAGTGCCAGTCTGCGGCGCAAGTGCGCGACTAATCGTTTCAGGGTCTTCATTGGGCCGCCTCCATGGTGCTGTTGATGAGCGACGAATAGGCCTCGGGCGTGTCCACATCTGTGAAGAACCCTGTGGCCGTTAGTGTGTGGAATTGGACATGGTCAGGATTGGCTCGGGTAAACTTCTTGCAGCCGGGTGAGTGCGGGTCCGCGAGGAGGCGCGCCCGCAAGGCAGACGGGATGACGATCGGGTTGCCTCGCTCCTCACCCCGGACAGGAATCGAAATGCGTTCCACATTTGCTGCGGCATGGGCATCCAGCAGGTCGCGCAAATCCTTGGGCGTGAGAAGCGGCTGGTCGCCAAGACCAACCAATAGATCGCAGCCATCGTCCGCCGCCCTTAGCCCGCACGCGACGGAGGTCGGTTGCCCTTGGGCGTAGGCTGGGTTGAATACCGGGATGGCGTTGCTCTGTGCAATGGCGGCTGCGACATCTTCTGCCTCGTGCCCGGTTACCACCAGAACCGGTCGGGTCGATATGGCGCCATAAACCTCGACAACGTGCCGGATCATCGGGATGCCGTTAATGGGCAACAGTAATTTGTTCTGGTCACCCATGCGCCGGGAAAAACCTGCGGCAAGTATGATTGCTGTGACGTCACGCATCGGTTCGCCTCATCGCCGTCCGCCGCCCCCTCACCATTTGTGCCAGGATCGAGAGTGCGATTTCCTCAGGCGTCACGGCGCCGATATCGAGGCCAGCCGGGGCATGGATGCGGGCGATGCTGGCCTGATCGAGACCCGCAGCAAGCAGCTTCTCTGATAAGGTTGCAAACTTTCGGCGGCTTCCGACGAAGGCGATGTACGACGTGTTCATGCTCAGCGCTGATTTCAGAGCGTCAAGATCGCCTTGGCCCTGCGTAGCCACGACGACAAAGCTCTGCTGGTCAGGTCTATCCGACGTCGGCTCAACAACGACTGACCAATGAAACTGCGGCGCCACTGCAACCAGGGCCTGTGCCACAGGGGAAGCGCCCATGACCACCAGCCTTGGCAGAGGAAGACAGGGTTCGATGAAGATGTCGACAGTGCCGCGTGACGGGCAGCCATTGCGCGCGAACCTCACCCCGTCAACTTCATCGCCCGCAGCGACACCTTTCTCTGCCAGCAAATCCTCGGGTGCGACCGATACG
Source organism: Gemmobacter aquaticus (assembly GCF_007859075.1). Lineage (GTDB taxonomy): Bacteria > Pseudomonadota > Alphaproteobacteria > Rhodobacterales > Rhodobacteraceae > Gemmobacter > Gemmobacter aquaticus. The sequence goes on along the minus strand of NZ_VOAK01000005.1, from coordinate 8,423 downwards.
AGCTGCGGCACACCTTCCTGCAGGGCCTGAAGCGCCGCCCGCTTCACCGCACCCCGCGTGCAACCTCCGCCGAGAAAACCTTGCAAGATCGTGCCGTCAGCACTGAGGAGCGCCTTTGCTCCTGGCTTGGCAGCTGTCGACCCTGCTGTTCGAACGATCGTCGCAAAGGCAAAGGGCTCGCCTTTGGCGCGCAACTCTCGCGCGGTTTCTGCAAAGTCATCACGAAGGACTTCAGCCGGGGTCATAGCGCTGCAAACTCCTGTTCCAGTGTCGCAAGATCACCCAAGGTGTTGGCTGCCTTAAACAAATCCAGATATGGCAAAGCCATCGCCATTCCTGCGGCCACAGGTGCATAGTCTGTCCAACCCTTGAGCGGGTTCAGCCAGATGATCTTGCAGCCGCGCTTGCGGATCTTGGCCAAGGCGTCGGACAAGACTTCAGCGGCCTCGGTATCGTAACCATCCGACAGGATCAGCACGACGGACCGGCCATCGACGAAGCGCTTGGCATAGGTATTGGCAAAGCGCTGCAGCGATGGTCCAATCTTCGAGCCGCCGCCAAACCCATCCGCCATCAGCGACATTCGTCCAATGGCGCGCATCGCATCCTTGTCGCGCAGGGCCTCGGTGATTCGCACAAGACGCGTGTGGAAAAGATAGGCGTCGGCGGCAGTGTCGGCGCGCATCAAACCCGCGAGAAAAGCCAGAAAAACCTTCGAGTAGACCGTCATTGAACCGGACACGTCGCACAGCGCCGCGATTTTCCGGGGTCGGTCCGGGCGACGCTTGCGAAAAAGGCGCAAGGGCTCACCCCCGGTAGACAGGCTCTGACGGATGATCTTGCGAAAATGCAGCCGGTCTCCGCGTTGTGCGGCAACCCGGCGGCGCGAGCGCCTGTCACGCAGCGCCGCACCCAGACGTCGAGCGATTTCCTGGGCCTCGGCAATCTCCTCCGGGCGAACGAGATCCCGCAAATCGCGGCGTTTGAAGTTGCGCTGCTTGGTCGCGATCAGTCTGCCGGTGCCTTCGCTCTCAGCCTCATCGCCCTTGTCATCTGGCGCGGTGGCCCTGCCGGCAGTGCCAAGATCCTGCCCCTTCGCATCGCGTGTGGAATGGACGTCTTCGTTTGACTTTTGCGACAGCGCGGGGATCACCTTCTGCCGGACCCGGCCCATATCCATCCAATAGCTGTTGAAGAGATCGCCAAAGCGTTCCGCTTCTTCCTTGCAGCCCGTGCATACGGCCTGCAAGGCGCGGCGGCAGTCTTCGGGGCGACTGGCGTCAACCTCGACCAAGGCCGCCATCGCAAGTTCCGCTTCGGCAACACCGAGGCGCAGACCGTTCTGCCGCAAATGGGCAATGAAGCCCGCGACCCGTGCTGCAGGGCCGGGGTCGCGGGCGGCGAATTTGGTCACCCGGCTCATGCGGCTTTTCCCGCAAGGCGACTGGCGACTTCCCTGGTGATCTGCGCCTGATCGGTTCTGGTCTTCAGGAGAGTTGTCAGTGTTGAGTGCAAGACCGCCGGGTCATCCGTCAGGTCCGCGATACCAAGACCCATGAGCGCCGCAGCAAAATCCAGCATCTCCGCGACGCCGGGGGTCTTTTCCAGTTCTTCTTCCCGAAGTTTCTGCACAAAGCCGACAATCTGGTTGGCAAGCCGTGCCTCTACCTCCGGGCAACGGGCCTTGAGGATGGCCAATTCCGTTGTCCGGTCGGGGTATTCGACGTAAGTATAAAGGCAACGGCGTCGCAGGGCATCGGACAGATCGCGCGTGCCATTCGAGGTCAGGATCACGATGGGTCGTGTCACGGCTGAGATTGTGCCAAGTTCGGGGATAGAGACCTGAAAGTCTGACAGGATTTCCAGCAGGAAGGCCTCAAACTCCTCATCCGCGCGGTCAATCTCGTCGATCAGCAGGACCGGGGCCTTGGCCTGCGTGATCGCAGCCAGCAAGGGCCGTTCCAGCAGAAAACTGCGAGAGAAGATGCGATCTTCCACCGCCTTGCCCGTCTCGCCACTTTCTGCGGCGGCGCGGATCGACAGAAGCTGGCGCTGATAGTTCCATTCATAGATGGCCTGTGAGGCGTCCAGGCCTTCATAGCATTGCAGCCGGATCAGCCGGGTGTCCTCGATCATCGAAAGGGTTCGCGCAATCTCGGTCTTGCCGACGCCTGCGGCACCTTCCAGCAAAAGTGGTCGTCCAAGCGTCAGGGCCAGTTGCAAGGCGACGGCGAGGTCATCCGATGCAACATAGCCAGCGCCAGCCAGACGGGATTTGAGAGAGGTCCAGGTCATGTTCTGTGCGTGTCGGACGGGGACGCGCCCCGCCCGACACTATCCCTTAGCCGTGAAGACCAAGCTTGTTGGCCATCTGCCAGATCCGCCAATGATCGTGCGGCATGTTGGTGTGGATGTTCCCGAAGGGTCGGAAGGCATCCTGCACCGCATTCGAGAAACAGGGCACACCGCCAACATGCGGGCTTTCGCCCACCCCTTTGGCACCAATCGGATGGTGCGGGCTGGGCGTCACGGTGAAGTCGGTCTCATAGTTTGGAACTTCCCAAGCCGTTGGAAGGAAGAAGTCCATCAGTGTGCCGGTCTTCACGTTGCCCATCTTGTCATAGGCAATCTCCTGCCCCAATGCCACCGCCAGCGCCTCGGTCAGGCCGCCATGCACCTGACCTTCGATGATCATCGGGTTGATGCGCGTGCCGCAATCGTCCAGTGCATAGAAGCGGCGGATCTCGGTGACACCTGTATCGACGTCGATGTCCATGACGCAGACATAGGCCCCAAAGGGATAGGTCATGTTTGGCGGATCATAGTAGCTGACCGCCTCCAGACCTGGTTCGAGCCCCGGAATTGCCTGGTTGTAGGCGGCGAAGGCGATCTCCTTCATTGTCTTGAACCGCTCGGGCGAGCCCTTCACGACAAATCGATCCACATCGAATTCCACGTCGTTGTCGTGGACTTCCAGCAGCCACGCCGCGATCATCTGCGCCTTGGCACGGATCTTGCGGCCAGCCATCGCAGTTGCGGCCCCTGCGACCGGCGTCGAGCGTGAGCCATAGGTACCAAGACCGTAGGGCGCGGTATCGGTATCCCCTTCCTCGATGGTGATGCTGTCGGCAGGCAGGCCGATCTCCGAGGCAAGGATCTGCGCGAAGGTGGTTGCGTGGCCCTGGCCCTGCGAGATCGTACCGAGCCGCGCAATAGCCGACCCGGTGGGGTGGATACGGATTTCGCAGCTGTCGAACATACCCAGACCAAGGATGTCGCAGTTCTTCACCGGACCTGCCCCCACGATCTCGGTGAAGAAGGACAGCCCGATCCCCATGATCTTGCGGGTCTTTCCGGCCTTGAAATCCGCCACGCGCTGCGCTTGCTCGGCCCTGAGGCCTGCGTAGTCGACAGTCGCCAGCGCCTTGTCCCAGGCGGTGTGGTAGTCGCCCGAGTCGTACTCCCAGCCAAGCGCTGCCTTGTACGGGAACTGCTCCTTGCGGATAAAGTTGATCCGGCGCAGTTCCGCCGCATCCATGTTCAGCTTGATCGCCAGAACCTCGATCATCCGTTCGATGAAGTAGACGGCTTCGGTCACCCGGAACGAGCAGCGGTAGCTGACTCCGCCCGGGGCCTTGTTGGTGTACACGCCGTCGACCTCCAGAAAAGCGGTCGGGATGTCATAGGATCCTGTGCATATGTTCATGAAACCGGCCGGGAACTTGCTCGGGTCGGCGCAGGCATCAAACGCACCATGATCGGCAGTCACATGACACCACAGGCCGGTGATCCGGCCCTCCGGGGTGGCCGCGATCTTTCCGGTCATGTGATAGTCGCGGGCAAAGGCGGTGGTCATAAGGTTGTCCATCCGGTCTTCGATCCACTTGACCGGCTTGCCGGTTACAATGGAGGCGACGACCGAGCATACATATCCCGAATATGCCCCGACCTTGTTGCCGAAACCGCCCCCGATATCAGGCGAGATCACGCGAATGTTGTGCTCTTCAATTCCTGAGATCAGCGAAACAACGGTCCGGATTGCATGCGGGGCCTGGAACGTGCCCCAAAGCGTCAGCTTGCCATTCACCTTGTCCATGGAGGCGACGCAGCCGCAGGTTTCCAACGGGCAGGGATGCGTCCGGTGGTAATACATGCTGGCTTCGGCAACCACCTCGGCATTGGCGATGACCTCCAGCGTCGGGTCCTTGTCACCGGCGCTCCAGGTGAAGATGTGGTTGTGGTGCTTGCGCGGGCCATGCGCACCCGGCGGGATCGAGCCATCCAGCGCCACCAGATCTTCACGCAGGACCACATCGGATTGCTGCGATTCAAACGGGTCCACAATGACCGGCAGCTCTTCGTAGTCGACGACCACAGCATCGATGCCGTCCGCAGCGGCATAGCGGTCAACGGCCACGACAAAGGCCACTTCCTGGCCCTGGAACAGAACCTTTCCGTCGGCCAGAACCATCTGTTTGTCACCGGCAAGGGTGGGCATCCAGTGCAGGCCCAGGGGCGCCAGATCGGCAGCCGTCAGAACGGCCAGAACGCCCGGCACCTTCAGGGCTGCCGATGTATCGATGTTCGTGACCCGGGCATGGGCATAGGGGGAGCGAACGAAATCGCCAAAGAGCATCCCGTCCAGCTTGATGTCGTCGACATAGTTTCCCTTGCCCTGGGTAAAGCGCGCATCCTCAACCCGCTTGCGCGAGCAGCCCATGCCTTTGAGGTTGGCGACGCGGTCATCGCGTGAGATCTCGTCCTTCATTCCGCCGCCTCCCTGGCTGCATTCATCTGGGCCGCGGCGGCCTGAATGGATTTCACGATGTTCTGATAGCCCGTGCATCGGCAGATGTTCCCAGCCATGCCAAAACGGATCTGTTCCTCGGTCGGGCTTGGAATTTCTTCCAGCAACTTCGCCGCGCGGGTGATCATCCCGGGCGTGCAGTAGCCACACTGAAGCCCGTGATGTTCCTTGAAGGCCTCTTGCAACGGGTGAAGGTTACCCGCCGCACCGATACCTTCGATCGTGGTGATGTCAGCCCCATCGGCTTGCGCCACGAACATGGTGCAGGACTTCACCGATTTGCCGTTGATCGTCACGGTGCAGGCCCCGCAATGCGAGGTTTCACACCCAATATGCGGTCCGGTGATATTCAGCCGCTCGCGCAGCGTATAGATCAGAAGTTCACGTGGCTCGGCGAGGAATTCCTCCTCCTTGCCGTTGACCTTCAGCTTGATGTGCATCTTCTTTGCCATGTGCTTTCCCCCCTCAGGCCCGCGACCAGGCACGCTCAATGGCGCGGCGCAGGATCACGCCTGCTGCATGTTTCTTGAAGGCAACGGGTCCGCGGTTGTCTTCAGTCGGGTCGATATCCTCCAGCATTGCGGCAACTGCGGCATTCAGCGCTGCATTATCGACTGAACTGCCGACAAGGGCGGCTCCAGCGGCTTCCGAAAAGACCGGCGTGTCCGAAAGGTTCGTCATTGCGATCGCGGCGCTGGAGCAAGTGCCGCCGCTGTTGACAATTTGCACCGCTGCCGCTGCCGTCGCATAGTCACCGATCTTGCGCTTTTGCTTTTCGTAGGCATGGCCACCGGCCGGCATCGGGATCGTCACCGCCGTCAGGACCTCATCATCCGAGCGGGCTGTTACATAGGCGGCCTCGTAGAACTCTCGCGCCGCAACCTGCCGCTCACCATCCGGGCCTGCCAAGGTGAAGCTCGCATTCAGGCACTGCATCAGCCCCGGCATGTCGTTGCCGGGATCGCCATTTGCAACGTTTCCGCCAATTGTTCCCATATAGCGCACTTGCGGATCGGCGATCTGCAGGGCGGCCTCGCGCAGGATCGGTGCGGCAATGGCAAGCCGCGCATGGTCGATCAACTCGGCCTGGGTGACCAAAGCCCCGATCCGGATGCTGGTGCTGCCGATCTCAATTCCGGACAGTCCGCCCACATCCTGCAGGTCGATCAGATGCTGCACATCGGTCATGCGCAGCTTCATCATTGGGATCAGGCTGTGACCGCCCGCCATCACACGGGCAGTATCTCCGTGTTCCGCAAGCAGTGCCAGGACCCCGGCAATGTCCTTGGGTCTGTGATAGTCAAATGCCGCTGGAATCATCGGCTTTCTCCTCCCTAAAGCAAATGTTCTGGCTAGGGGGGAGGCTGCATACACGCGCATGCCTTGGCACTAGAAAATCAACGAAGCACGGGCCATTTGCACGAGTTGCGCACGACTAGGCACGAGTTGCGCTGACCTGCGAAGCCAAGATGTCCTGTATCACCTTCAGCTTTGATCGGCTGACAGGCGCCGATGGCAGATCGCTGCCGTCAAACATGCATCGACCCGCATCCTTCGTCCGCTCAAAGCGCGTCACCCATGCGGGATTCACCAGATAGCTGCGGTGCGTTTGCAGAAAACCGACAGCCAGCAACCGCCTCGAAGCCTCGGCCACGGGCCAGGCGCAGAAGAATTGCTCATCCTTGGTGAAGACTTGGGTGTAATGCCCATAAGCCCGCACAAACCGAACATCTGCCGCTCGGACGAAGACCGTGATCCCGTCCCGCGCACAAGGAATACGCAGGTCGGCGGGTGCCGGCGCCATCGGCGGTGCGGGTGGCAGTGGCTCCTCTGGCGTCATGGGTTTGGCGGTCTGAGCGGGTTCAAGGTAGGTCACACCGACCCACAGAAACGCCCCGAAGATCACGAAACTGAAGAAGATCACACCCAGTGCCAGCGTCTGGTTGCTGATGGCCGAACCAAACTCGGACACCATTGGCTCTTCGACAAAGTTGGTTTCAGCGATGGCAAGGAAATGCACGGAACAAACGGCGATGGCAAAGCACAGGGTGCCCAGAACGATATTCCGCTTGGTGCGGCGCCCGTAGGCAATCCATATCGCCAGAACGCAAAGCACTATGGCGACCAGTGAAGACAGGACCACCCCGGACACACTATAGACCGCACTGCAAAGCTCCAGCCCGCTCATGCCGATGTAATGCATGACCAGAACGCCCACACCGACGATGCCGCCGGCAAGCGAGATGATCAGCGGGGTCCGTTCGGTAAAATGCAGAAGGATCAGGGCGGCGCCGACCAAGAGGATCGCTGACAGGGCCGATACAAGTGTGATTGCCGCATCGTAGTAGAACAGGATGGGCAGTTGCAGGCCCAGCATCGCCACGAAATGCATGGCCCAGATGCCGCCGCCCAGGGCTACAGATGCCAAAGCAACCGAAGTCTTCTTCTGCAGCATCGATGCAAGGGCAAGTTCACGTGTCAGAGATAGGCCCGTGAAGCCAGCCACGAACGCCAGCACACAAGACATCGCCACGAGACCGGGGCTGTGGTTTACATTCAGAAACTCCATAATCGGCAAGATGACCAAGTCTCTGGCGTGATGTAAACACTGTCGATTGACTGTTTATTTCATTTCGCCTTCGGCTCGCAAAGAAAGGCGTGCCCCAGACTTCGGGCACAATGATCGCCAAAGGCAGAACATGATCTCGATGCCATTGCGGCATCGCCGGGGTCGCTTGTCGCAGCGGACGGCTTTCCCGCGCGGCGGCCGGTCCAGAACGCAGGCTTTGTCCCTTTTTCTTTCAGAGCTTCTCTGAACCCTTCCGCCCTCGGCAGACCGCCCAGAGGGGCCGCCGCTCACATGTGGTCGTAAACTTGGCCTGCGATCAACAGAGTGGATCGGGCGGCCCCACTGATCGTCGCCCCCATTTCGTCTGCAGGCTGGCTTCCCCTGTCACCTCGTCGCTTTCAGTGATTGCAGCGTCTTCGACGGACCCTCCTTTCTGGGTGCATCCGGGGCAGGCCGCGAATTCCTCCGCCCGCGGGCCAGGTGACCAGTATCCTTGCAATGCTCACCTTGCCCAAGGCGACGGTACGGGTGCTTTTGCCCGATATCAGCAATGGCCCGACCCGCGACTTCGCACAGGGATACCGGACACCCTCCGTGGCATCTTGGCCGAACTCTATGTCCTGCCAGCCCTGCCGCGCTGGACCGCCAAGGTTTGGAGGCGAGGCTCATCTGGCGGAAAACCCCGTCTCGTTGTCGCCGGACAGTCAGGAGATTTCCGCCCCCCGTGCCGGGCGCGCTGGATCGACAGCGCATCAATGATATCTGGCCGAAACGGTCGTCTGCGAAATGGCTGACAAAGGCATATGGCGCCACCAGACCAAAGCGTTCGACGACGGTGTTGAGCACATCGCCGCCTGCGCCGGCAAGTAATTGGTCTGCGCGACGTCTCCCGCTGCCTCGTCGATACAAAAGACCCTCACCGCGCCATCCATCCGCCATCGACATTGAGGACAGCGCCGTGGACATAGGCTGCGGCGTTTGAGCAGAGGTAGACGGCGGTTCCGGCGATATCCTCGGGTCGGCCCCAGCGACCGGCGGGGATGCGCT
>NZ_VOAK01000004.1 GCF_007859075.1 Gemmobacter aquaticus | reverse complement strand
GCACTGCTGATGCCGTGCTCGCGGCACAGCTCGGGAACAGGCATCCCGCCCTCCGCCTGACGCAGCACGCCCATGATCTGGGCTTCGGTGAAACGGCTCTTCTTCATCGGAATCTCCTCGTCCATCCGGCCGAGAAAATTCTACTTCCGCATCCCCTTAACCATGGGGAGGATTACCCGCCCTCCACCTTCTACCGCGCCGTGTCCGGATCCCGCGCGCTGTCAGTTCAGCGGCGAGGACGGGGGCGAGGTCTTTCGCGAAGCAGTCGGCACTGGCGGACGCGGTGTCCGCCATACATGGATAGTAAAATAGAATATCGCTTTATATACAGACAGTTAACTTGAGCTCAACGAGCAAGATGTGTAGCACTATGTGTGGCAAGAGACGATCAAAATCGTAGACCATCTTACCGATATTCCTCGAACAGTTCGTATCAATTTCGGGTCGGTCGAACTGTGACATTCGGCCTCTGCCCCGCCCGCGCGGCACTGCGATCCATGGTGATCGCTGGAAGCCGGTCGCTTTGGATCGTAATCGTGACGGTCATGGTGCCGTCGCAATATTGGTTGCGGGGGCACAAAACCGCCGTAGCCTACCTGAACTCCGCTGCGCTGTCTAACTTGCGGCCTTCAGGTTATGAACTAGACCAAAAGGAGAACGCCCGACCCTTGGATTTCCACAACTGACGCGCCAACCCATTGATCTCTCTTGATTACCTTACCGCTCTCAACCGCAACAGGCAGATGCGGCTGTAGCCTAAACGGTGAACGAGGTAGATCCGCAGTTTGACCTATTGTTGACCCGTTCTCAGTTTGCCCCTTCGAAGATATTGTCGACCGTCCTAGCCTTGATGTAGCGCACGCCATCGTTGCCTTCAGAAAGGGCCCGGAAGTGCGCCTTCCCGCAGTCGATCTTCGCGGCTTCGCTGCTGCGAAGATCGTCGGTGAACAGGCTGTCTTTGGTCTCAACCACGAAGTAAAGCCTTTCGGCACCCTCTTCCTCCACAAGGATCGCCCAATCCGGGTTGTATGAGCCCAGAGGCGTCGGCACCTTGAACCAGCCCGGTAGCTTTGCGAACACCTTCACTGCGGTGTTCTTTTCAAGCTGCTCAGCGAAGGTCCGCTCCACGCCCGAGTCATAGACAACATGCTCGTAAACGGACTTGGTCGTATCGGTCACCATGTTCTTCATGTAGCCCATAAGCTCCTCTTGTTCGAAAAGCTCTTGGGCATAGTAAGCTTCCTCACCGATGCGCTGATACCTAATGCCGTCGACAAGCGCCTGGCGCTTGGTCCGGTTTATGGTTTCGCCCACCAATTCGATGAAGGCTTGCGGATTGCGTTTGAAGTCGGCCAATCGGTTCGATTTGCGCAGAATTTCCACGATGCTCCGACGGGTCAGCTGCGTTCGATCCTGAAGGTCTGTGATAACGTCCGGAAGGACGATGTCGCCCTCCTCGATCGTCACGATCGAACTGCTGTTCTTGTCACGCTCTTTGGCTTCGACGCCGCTTTGCCCAATGGATAGACCAGCCTTACGAATACGAATCCGCGCCTTGCTGATGGGGGCGGCTTCGGAGATGGCCTTCGTGCAGTCCTGGATCAGCTTTTCGTTGTCGAACTGAACCCGATAAGTCGTCTTGTGCTTGATCCGATCCCAAAGCGATCTGAACTCGTCGCCGGACAACACAGCGGCTCGAGTGTTCACCTTCACCCGCTCTGCTGCATTCTTGATATCCAGTTTGCCCGCCAGCTTGCGGAGAATGTCCTTGATGGCCACGTGCTGCGCCTGGAACGCTTCCGGCAACTCAACCTTGCCTGACTTCAGCGCTGTCTTCAGCGCGTCTTGGACCTGGCCCTTGGCGTCGACATAGCCTTTGGCCTCAAGATGCTGGAAAATCGCAGCAGACTCTTCAAAGCCCAGTTGCGCCGTGGAACCATCCTCTTTGGTGATCGGGATAGAAGCGAACTGATGCTTTTCGACAATACCGAAACGGATACCGGTGTCCTTTTCGATCTCCTTTTGCAGGTTCTCGGCGAACTCTTCGTAGCTCTCTGTGGCGATCACCGTAAGCGTGTTGATCTCGAAGCCCCTGACCCGGTGCCCCTTGTCTTCGCCCTTTGACTTCACGGCCAGGCGCAGGCCGCGGCCGATCGTCTGCCGCCGCTCACGCTCTGTGCCGATGTCACGCAGGGTGCAAATCTGAAACACGTTCGGATTGTCCCAGCCCTCCTTCAGGGCCGAGTGCGAGAAGATGAACTTCAGCTTCTTATCGAAGCTCAGCAGCTTCTCCTTCTCCTTCATGATCAAGTTGTAAGCGCGCTCGGCATTGTCACGGTTGGCCTGGTTGTTCTCGGCCGTGTCTGTCCACCGGCGGCTCTTGTCGATCGAGAAATACCCGTCATGGACTTCTTCCGCGTCGGAGATCAGATCGATCCCCTCAAACAGGCTCTTGAAGTCCGGCAGCTTGGCCGCCCGCCGGTATTCCTCTTCGAACATAAGGGCATACTTGCCCTTCACGGGGTTTCCGTCCTCGTCATAGGACCGGTAGTGCTGCACGGCGTCGATGAAGAACAGGCTGAGCACCTTGATCCCCAGCGGAGCCAGCCGCTTTTCCTTTTCCAGATGTTCGATGATGGTCTTGCGGATCATCAGGCGCTTGATGCCGTCCGGGTCCACGTCACCGATTGCCTGGCCTGGGCGCAGGAACTCCTCGGAACCCGGTGTCTTTACTTCCAGCAACGCGTCACCCCCCACCCGGATTTCGCCGATCCGGACGTCACGATAGATCTCGCGTCCGGTCGTTTCCTCCAAGTGGTCGCCATCCTGCACCGTGACAGTTTCCCGCCTGACCTTGCCGTTCCGCTGTACGTCCAGTTCCACCTTCGCGGTGATCGATCCGCGCGTGTTACTGGCCGACAGGAAGCGGACGAACGCCTTGTTGTGGCCGCCCTCCACCTCCATCGAGGCAACCTCGATCTGCTTCACCAGCTTGCGCTCATAGGCATCCACCGCGTCCAGGCGGTAGACCATGTTGTGCTTGTCCACATGGGTCGCCGAATAGCGCAGCGTGCAAAGCGGGTGCATAGCATCCAGCGCCTTCTTCCCTTGACCTTCCAGGCCGCCGTCCACGCTTTGCGGCTCGTCCACGATCAGCACCGGCCGGGTTGCGCGGATCAAATCAACCGGCATTTCACCTCCGACCTTTTCGTTCGGCTTATAGAGGTTGTTGACGTCCTTCTTGTTGATTGCACCGACAGTGACGACCATGATCTGGATTGTCGAACTGGTCGCGAAGCTACGGATGTCCCCCGGCTTGCTGGAATCATAAAGGAAATAGTCGAAGGGCTGGCCGGAATAGAGGCTCTTGAAATGCGCCTCGGTGATTTCCAGCGTCTTGTAGACGCCTTCCTTGATCGCGACCGAAGGTACGACAATCATGAACTTGGTGAAGCCGAACCGCTTGTTCAGCTCGAAGATCGTCCTCAGATAGACATAGGTCTTGCCCGTCCCCGTCTCCATTTCCACCGTGAAATCGCCGGAGGAAACGGTGGCCGAGGGCGGCAGGCCGTTGCGCAACTGAATGTCGCGCAGGTTCGATACGATCTCGTCGTCCAGCAGGGTCAGCCGGTTGCCGATGCCGAGGGCATTCTCTTCCAGCCCCAGCTCACCTTGACCGCCACCGGCGGCGGCGCGGGTCACGGTGAACTCGGTGCGATTGATTTCCTGCCCGCGGAAGAGGTCGCAGACGGCCTCGATCGCCTGTTGCTGATAGTCGAGGTCGGGTTCGAAATGGAGCCGCATGCCTTGGCTTGATACGACGCCAGGTCTCCGCGGAGAGGCCGTGATCGGGGTTGAACCTGCCGTCGCGTCCACGAGCGCCATGTTCGTCTTGTGACGCTCTGTATCCGGGTCCTCGATTGCTGGTGCTGCTTCCAGTTGTTCGATGTAGGCAACGGGAAGTTTGTGCTGTTTTGCACCTGCAACAGCCAGTGCCTTGTACCAAGAGTACGGCGTCAGCTGCGGATCGATATCCGTTGCCTTGTAAGCTGTTACGGACACGTCTTGACCATGCAAAAGCACGGTCAACTGCACTTCCTTGTAGCCATGGCCCAGGCCTTCAGCACGATCGAGGGCAGGTTTCTCACCGAGAGCAATCCTGTAAAGAACACCAAAGACAGAACTGCCGGGCTTGTCACTTTGGACGATGTCAGCCTTGCCCGAGCCATCTTTGCTCGCCTTGTGCCAGCGAACTTCGTACCCACGCAATTCAGCAACTCCCATCGCCGTCGCAGAAGGACAGCGCTCGCGAATGCGGGAAGTCGGCATGTTGGAACCGTAGGCGAAGGTGACAATATGATCACTGACCATCACAGGCTCCGCATGTCTTTGATGCCAGCCTGGTTCAGGATCGCGGCCATGTTGGTCTTGGCGACGTCATCGGCGAAGGCGGAATCCTTGAAGACAACGCGCGTGTCGCCAGCGGGGGCGAGGGCCTGCCACCATGCGATGATGCCTTTTGCCAGACCTTCAACCGTCTCGCGGGTGATGCCATCAGACAGGCAGACGATCAGCGCGCCTGCGCCAACGGAATGCACGGACTTGCCTGCGATGTCCTTCGTCTCGATCGGCACGCAGAGGTCGAGGCCCAGCTTCAGAAGAAGCTCGGTCAGGATATCGGCTTCGGAGCGGCCGGGGACGAGGTGTTCGGCGTGGGCGAGGAGTGTGCCTTCGAGGTCAGCGACGCTTGGTTCCCACGCTCTGACGTTTGAGGGCGCCAATTTGAAAAATCTAAAGCCCGTGTCTAACTCCGGTCTTGCCCCAAGAGCGACGCGAACGCGTTTGAGCCTTTCTGCGGCAAGTGCGGATATGGTTTTGAATCCTGCTTTCCTCGCGTTGAAGTCTTCAGGAATCTCTTCTGGCAACTGCACAAGCGCCCATCGGACCTTCTTTCCTTTCTCAACAGAATGGAGCATCGCGGCATGTCCAAAGGAACCGCTACCAGCGAAAAAATCGAGAATCATGTCCCCGTCATCCACTGACATCGAGATAACAAACTTCAGCAGACTAGTAGGCTTCGGATAAATATTCTCAGAAAAATTTGGTGAAAACAGTGCATCCAGCTCTGAAGAAGCGTTTTCATTTGTCCCAACATCGTAAGACTTGTTGATAATGTTCCAAGGTTTTTCCGGATCATACTCTTCTTTTTCGTATGAAGGCGAGAACGCTTTTGTCTTTATGTATATCTTTACGCCAGAATTGATTTGCTCATTAAGGTATGGCTGCGCCCACTTAAACCGCCCAGACAAAACGACTTCGTTGACAAATATTCCGCCCTTTACTTCCGTGTCTGCAAGAAGCTGGATATCATATGCTGCTGTTCCATATTTTCCTGCGGCATACACGCCATCGGGAAGAGATGTCCTAACCACACCGCGCGGAAAGTGTAGCGTTCCAACCGCATTTGGTTGGTTCATTAACCCATTTGTGCTAACGCTAGGCTTTGATGCGCCAACAAGAGGCAAGGTCCTATTTCGTGCATAGCAGACGATATATTCAATCGACTTCTTTGTGCTGTTAGACAGATTTGCAGGCGTTGTCGTCTTTTGCCAGCAGAACACTTCAATCCTATTCTCTTGTCCAAAAATCTCATCGCCGATCTGGATCAGATTGTGTAGCTCATGATCATCAATACTAATGAAAATCAGCCCCTCATCTGACAAAAGGTCTCTGGCAAGTTTCAATCGAGGATACATCATCGACAACCAAGCAGTGTGGTAGCGACCCGACGTCTCAGGATTAGAAGTCCGCCTTACACCGTTCTCCAGTTGTCCAGTGGCCTCAAGATATGTCTCCAAGCCGTCGGAAAACTTGTCGGAATAAATAAAGTCACTCCCCGTGTTGTAGGGCGGATCGATATAAATCAGTTTAATCTTTCGGGCATAGCTTTTCTTGAGGAGCTTCAGCACCTCAAGGTTATCCCCCTCGATCATCAAGTTCTGCGTCGTGTCCCAGTCGACGCTGTCCTCGGGGCAAGGCAGCAGCGTTCCGGTCGACGGCGTCAGCGCGATCTGCCGTGCCCGGCGCTTGCCGTGCCAGTTCAGGCCATACTTCTCTTCCCGCTCCTCCACCGTGCCGCCAAGGCACTGCTTCAAAACCTCGAAATCGATCTTTCCCTCGGTGAAGGCTTCGGGGAACAGCGCCCGCAGCGCCTCGATATTGCCCGCGACGATATCGACGCTTTGGGTATCGGGGTGGCCTGCATTCAGCTTTTCGATCTCGGTCATGTCTGTCTCACCTTCAAAGGTCTTTACGTGCCGCATCCAAGGCGGCTTCCAGGCGCTGGATCTGCAAGTTCAGATCGACTCGCCGGTTCAACTGTTTCTCTTTGGCAGCCTTCGCCCGCAAGGTCGCCCCTTCGCGCGTCAGCCGGTAAATGGTGTCCAGTGCCGCTCGCCGCCGGTCCAGCACGGATTGTTCATCGGTTGCGGCGTAAGCGCCCGACAATCGCGCGGCGTGTAACGCCTGAACCCGGGTTATCCAGCCCTGATAGACCGTGAATAGGCTACGGTGCGGCAGGTTCGCAAGCGAAAGGTCGTGGATAAATGCTTGATCCACGACAGCTTTTGTCAGGGGGCCGGTGGCTTCGACATCCTCGATCACGATCCTGCCCGCCTCACGTTCCGCCCAGCGCTTGTGGGCAAGCGACAGGGCAAGGCCGCCCGGATCACGGGTGATCAGAAGCACGGGATAGGGTATGGCGCGGTGGATCAATTCGGTCAGGCGCTGGGCCTTGGCGCCCGGCCGGAGGTCGCAACCGACAACTGCAATTTCGAGGTATTCACGGACCTCGTCTCGATAATCGGGCACACCAATGGTCGTGGGCTTGCAGGTCGCGAACCATTGCAGCTCCTCGATCCCATCGCCGATCACCCGCTTGTCGGCCGCCGTCGGCGCGCCTTGTTCGATCAGCAGCTTCTTCGGCACCCGCATTTCCACGCGGGCTTCAGGCGGCAGGCCCAGCACCTGGACAACGGTTTCGAAATCGGCGCCTGCCGTCATGCAGCGCCCTCGGTGTTGGGCAAGACGATGATGAAGGCCACCACCTCGAAGTCATTGGCCCCGGCGAACTCCCCCTTTCGGGCATGAGTGCCGCCGGGGGAGAAGAGGCTGGCGACGGCCCGCTCCTCGCTTTTGCCGACGATCGACGAAATCGCGCGGGCTAGGAGCTTCTGATAGGGCTCCATGTCCCTGCCGCCCTTGGTGGCCTTGTCAAAGCGCTGGCAGGCCTCTGCGTCAGGCAGGTCCTTGCCGATGCAGAGCTTCTTGAGCCGATCCAGCACTTGCTTGGCCTGCGTATAGGGCAGCAGGACTTCGCCATCGTCTCCCACATGGACGATAAAGTGCGGTGCCAGCGGATAGCCAGGCTCTGCCGCCTTCTCCGCCGCCTCACCCACCGCGCGAAGGCAGAAGATCGCGCCGGGGGGGATGCCATTGTCGCCGTGGTCCGGCGGCGCTGACGTGACCGCGTAGGTCGCGAAGGGAAGCTGGTCCAGTGCCTCCCTGTTTTCATGAAGATAGCCAGAGAGATCGATCCTGAAGTCGTTCAGGGTCAAGTCCGCGATCGACACCCCGTTCGATAGGTCTTCAAGATCGATCACCGTGTCTTGCAGCTTTTGCAGCTGCGCCCGGCGATACTCGAGGTCGTTCATCTGGTTGTTCGCCTGGAACTCGATGACGTTTTCTTCGCCGGTTGCAGAAACATCGAGAAGAACCATCCGGCCGCTGACCCGGCTTTCGAGGTCGAGGTATTCGTCCAGTTCCATATTGGGCCAGAAATTGACCAACTGGATGCGTTCGTTTGGCGAGCCGATCCGGTCCACGCGGCCAAACCGCTGGATAATGCGCACCGGGTTCCAGTGGATGTCATAGTTGATCAGGAAGTCGCAGTCCTGAAGGTTCTGGCCTTCGGAGATACAGTCGGTCGCAATCAGGAGGTCGATCTCGCCCTCCTCACGCAGTTCCTGCGGCCGTTCTTTCGAACGGGGCGAGAAGGCGCTCAGGATCGTGCTCATGTCGCCACGCAGGCCGCCGAGGGTCGACTTGTTCGTGCCCCCACCGGTGACAAGCGCGGCGTATATACCCAGCGTTTCCTGCGCCCAGCGCGCCAGTTCCCGATAGAGGTATTCGGCGGTATCGGCGAAGGCCGTGAAGAGGAGCACCTTTTTGTTCTCAGGGTTAATCGGGTTGGCGACCTTCGCCGCGATGACTTCCTTCAGCCGTTCCAGTTTCGCATCTCGATCGGCACTAACCGCACGTGCGGCTGATAGAAGCGTCGCAAGCCGGTTACGGTCTTCGACGAGGTCTTGCCGCCACTTCACCCGATCGACGTCCTGGAGAAGCACGCGGACCTTGCGACCAACCATGAGCGGCTCGGAGGCCGGATCATCGATGTCAACATCGTCGATCCCCAGCTCCTCTATGCCGTCGGCATGAGCGTCGATCTTGCCGAGGATCGCATCGACATCCTCGAGCTGTCGCTTGATCGTCAACGCAAAGGATGCAACCGAACTTTCCATTCGTTTCAAGATGTTGACCCGAAGCAGGTGGATGAGGCTCTCTTCGCGATCGACCTGGCGGAATATGCTCTCCCCGCCGCGCACCTTGGTGCTGTATTTTTCGTCATAGGCTCGCTGCTTGTGCGGCAGCACATATCGGAGTGGCGCATAGGCACCAAGTTTCAGGCGCCTGATTTCGTTGTTGATTTCCCGGATCGGGCGGAACTCACCGAGCAGATCAACATCGGCCTTGATGTTCGCGGGCTTCAGCCGGTCGGGAAAGTGGCCCGTCTCAGCCGTGCCATAGTAGCGTTCGACGTGCTTACGCGACCGCGCAATCGTCAACAAATCCAGAAGCTTGAAGTAGTCGAACCCAAGCATGTCCATGAGGCGCGCTGGGCGGCGCTGCTGATCTGGCAGTTCGAGCCAGCGGTTGAACTGGCCCTGCGCCTTGCGGATCGTGGCCTCGATGCTGGAAATCCCATACTTCGCCAGCGCGAAATCGTCACCT
The DNA here is from genome assembly GCF_007859075.1 of Gemmobacter aquaticus. Lineage (GTDB taxonomy): Bacteria > Pseudomonadota > Alphaproteobacteria > Rhodobacterales > Rhodobacteraceae > Gemmobacter > Gemmobacter aquaticus. The sequence goes on along the minus strand of NZ_VOAK01000004.1, from coordinate 46,666 downwards.
TCCGTCATGAAGGCGATCTGGTTCTTCAGGTCGGCCAGACGATTGTTGACTGGGGTGGCCGACAACATCAGCACCTTGGTCTTCACCCCGGCACGGATGATCTTGTTCATCAGCTGGTCGTACCGGGTGTCGCGATCCCGGTGCGTCGCCTTGTTTCGAAAGTTGTGCGACTCGTCGATCACAACGAGGTCGTAATTCCCCCAGTTCACGTGCGAAAGATCGATATCCCCTGAATGCCCCCCGTCTCGTGACAGGTCGGTGTGGTTCAAGACGTCATAATTGAAGCGGTCGGTGGCGAGAATATTTCGGCGATCGTTCGCCTTATAGAGGGTCCAGTTGTCTCTGAGGCGCTTAGGGCAAAGCACCAGCACACGATCGTTCCGTAGCTCGTAATACTTGATGACCGCCAAAGCCTCAAAGGTTTTGCCGAGGCCAACGCTATCCGCGATGATGCAGCCGCCGATCCTTTCCAGCTTGTCGATCGCGCCAACAACGCCGTCGCGCTGGAACTTGAACAGCTTGTTCCAAACCACCGATCTTCTAATCCCGGTGGCGGATTTGACGATCTTTTCCTCGTCCAACTCATCACCAAGGTCCTTGAAGAGCTGGTAGAGCGTCTGGAAGTAGAGCTGCGAAGGCGGCCGATGCGCCGCCATAGATGCAAGCTTCTGCAGGAGGCCGTCACTCTTTTGGTCATCGGATCGCAGGGCGTTCCAATTCGCAGCAAACCAATCCGAGAACGCTTGCACCTCATCTTCAGTGTCTGAAAGTTGCACGAGGCCCAGCTGCCCAGACGGTGTTATCCCCAAGCCTGACGTTGTAAAGGCGCAGGTTCCAGAAAGTGAGCGACGCTTCGTGCCATTTGCGGCAAGCACCAAGCTTTGTGGCGGCTCCAAAGGTGTGAAGCGCACCTCGACACTTCGTGCCATCCAGTCCGCCGCCTGCTTCGAAAGCCAACGCCCCTGAAGCCTGCTACGGAAAACCCGATCACTTTCGCCTCCGGACAGCGCAAGCGGATCGGCGGATGAAGCACCTAGAATAACACGGCACTTCTCGACTTTCGACAGCACGTCGCGTGACTCGCCGAATGCATGGATCGAGAAGCCCGACGTCATCATATCGACAGCTGAGCCGGGCGATATCCATTCCCGCAGAGCGTCAATCACGCGCTCTTGCCCACTGTTTCTTATCAGTTTCATACGGCGTCCCCGCAAATGACCGCGAATCCCGGGCATTCGCAAGGAATGCAGGGCCTTACGGCTACTGAGCCCCTACCTTACCGCATGCCCTGCGGCTTTCGAGAGGCAACGTGCAGCTTGATGCCTCTAACAGGGTGCTGAAGAAGTCTGCGGGACGGAACGGTTTTCGTTCGGCGCAACCGGCTGCGTTTGTTTTCGGTCCTTGGGCGCATACGGCATGCGTGCCTGACGCGGCTTCTCATCGTCATGCTGCCAGCAGCCTGGGCAGTCGGGCATTCCGCACCGGGCATGGGCGCGCTGACAATTGCTATTCGTCGTCGGTTTGGCAGAGGAGGCCATCATGCCAGCGCTGCGTCGACATCTCGATGAACGTGGTTTTGCGCAGGTCCGGATCGCGCCCGCACTCGGCTAAATGTTTCGGGCGACGCGGCTCGATCCGGACGACCCTTGGGTTCACTGGTGCGCAACCTCGATCGCGCGGACCTCAGGCCAAATGCCGGCCATCCCGCCCCGCCTCGGCGTTGAATGGCCGAATGATGCATTCTCCGAGGTGCCGGCCCTGCCGACGATATGGGTGCTACATTCCTATGCCGCCTGTTCCCAGCACGCACCGAATGAACATCTGCCGAGCCCCATTGCCAGAGAGGGGCTGGCGTTCTTGGCCGGACTCAACTGGGAACTCTGCGCGGCGGACCCGGCCATGCTGACGCACGCCCGCTCAGGCCGCGGGATGTAGACGGTGCAGCGTCAGTCCAGGATTGCAGTGTGTCAAAGGACGCACGAGCGCGTCCCAGTTCCTGATGACCCCAATCGCATGGCTAGATTTGGGATCGGCCTGCGCGGTCTTGCGGGTGGCCCACGGCAGGGGGCGGCGTGTGTACGGAGTCGCACAAGCTGCAGGCGGGCCGGACCGGCACGAGGCGTGCATCCGATGGCGCGCCAGTCGATCACCACCCTGGCCGTTGCAAACAGGTTCCGAGCAGATATCCGCGAGCCGCGGATACTGTTACCGCCCTGCCCCGGCCGTGCGCCCGCGCGACAAGGAGGCCGGCGCTCTTGACCATCGCTCCGCTGCGGGTCCCGATCGATCGGTTCGGATCCGCTGTCCTTCGCGGGGGTTGAAACAGCATTGCAGTCGGCGTCAGGTCGCATCCCGGCGACAGGGCCAAACGCCTGAATGTCATCGAAGAGAACCGCCTCTCCGCTTGGCGTCCGCGTTCCAATCCGGCCATCACACAGCGGCGCATAGCGATCCGCCAGGGCGATATCATCGAAAAGAGCGGATGTTGTGGTGGTGTCCATCGAGATCTCCTGCCTCGACAAAGTCTTGCCGAAGCTGAAGAAAATCCAAACCGCCAATCCTGAAATCCGAGATTCCGGCGCTGCAAGAGACCAAATGCCGGCGGTGTCACCCCTCCGGCCGCGGTCACGACGGCGGGGCCAAACATCGGAAATCTGCAGATACCCTAATGAGTATTCGTCCTGCAAAAAACCGAGGCGCACACCAAGAATCTTGCCAAACCCGTACCGGGGTTTTCCTGGTCGTCCTGCATCCTGATGCGAGACGACAAGATCTTCAGGTTTCCCCATGTCCACCCTTCCGACCTTCGATACCGCTGCATCTGCAATTCAGACCCAGCACCCCGCAGTGCTGAACTTCAAAGGCCTGCATCCGAAGGACCTGGGCAAGTTCGCCATGCACGATAAGCGGCGGGGCGGCGACCTCTCCCATATTAACACCCGGCTGAGCGCGATGAATGAGGTTCTGCATGGTGGGCCGCAGTGGATCGACACCGTCCGGGAGAAGATACGGGCTGCCCGCGCGACCAACTACAAGGAACACATCGCCGCTCTGAAAGCGAAATCCCGCCAGAGGGAGGCTGCCGAGGTGGAGGCCGCAGGCCCCCGTGATCCATGGTGGCCCTGCAAGGGTGGCCCGATGCGGGAAGGCCTTCTGACCGTCAACAAGGCCTGGTTCGGGGGAGCGGGTCAATCGCTCTGGGATCCAGAGAGGATCAAGGCGTTCACCCGGACCGCCCTGACCTTCCTGAGAACGTACTTTCCGGGCGATCAGCTGTGTTATGCCAGCGCACACCGCGATGAAGAAGCGTTTCACATCCACTTCATCGTCCTCGTCTGGACGGTCCGCACCACCCTGAATCGAGGGCGTCAGATCCTGCTGCAGGCCTCGGCGAACCCGTTGCTGGCCCGGTACGAGTATGCGCAAGATCTGGTTGGCGCGGCCTTCCACCATCTTGGCATCCGTCGCGGCGCGCACCGCGCCGAACAGCGCCGCGCCGCCAGGGCTGCAGGTCGGCCCGCGCCTGAACCACGGCGCCACGTGCCACCATCGCAGTATCGGCAGGCCGAGATCGCCCGAGGTCGAGCCGAGGCGCAGCGGCTCGTTTCGGCAGCAGAGGCAAAGGCGGCAGGCATTGTTGATGCGGCGCGGAGGTCTGCCGCGGAACTTGCCCGCGATGGTGACGAGGCGCAGCGTCGGCTTGCTGCGACCCTCGCACAGATCGGGCGGCTCAAATCCGAGAGGGCGGCGCAGGACGCGGCGTTGCTCCACCTCCGGAAAAGCGCCGACGCTGAGCGGGGTCGGGCCGCCGAGGCGAAAGAAGATGCCGATCAGGCGGTGAAGCGATACCGCCTCGCCAACGCCGCCGCCCGGGAGGCACAGGCAAAAGCCAAGGGAATCGTGGGGAGCCTGACCCTGGGTCTCCGCTTGTTCGCAGAGGGGATGTTTACTTTTGCGGACAACGAAACCGGCAGCAACCTCAGGCTGGTCTGGACGGCGCGAGCAAGGGACTTGCCGCAGCAGCACCGGAATGAGGCGCGCCTCAATCCGGTGCTGCCCCTCTTGAAGCGCTTTGCCGACACCGTTTCAGCGGCTCTCGAAGCAATGGTCAGGAAAGAGCGTCGCGCAATCGCCGATGATGCCGCGTTTCTGGCGAACCTGCGCGACAGCCTCAATCCCGACCAGATCGCACGTTTGAGCCGCATCGCGGCAGCCCGTGACATGGATGGGCCGGGATTCTGACGTGCAAAGGGCGATCGGCTGAGCGCCAGAACTGATATAGACCCGAGACCCCGGTAAATCTGAAGAAATTGGCGTCGAGGGTTCATCCCCGCGAGTGCGGGGAACATCGGAACATGGCCTATTTGGTCATCTATCACTCTTCACTTTCCCGGACATCAGACTTGATGGCCGCTTCGGAGGGCGGCAATTACTGACGCGAGAGGCAGCAATGGGCCGGGGTGCGTCGAAGTGAGCTCCACCAGCGCAAGGGGCGGAGAACGGACGGTCGGCGGGCCGCGTAGGATGTGCTCTTCAGTCAATTGCACCGAACAGGCGCTTTGGGACTGGCCAGCCTACCGGCCGCGCGGTCGCTTAGTTTCGTGTGGTTTCGAAGCTGCCCCCCCGACGCCGGTAGACACGACTTCAGAAATTAATCCGGGTATTGATCCAAGTCATCGATGCGCTGCCGCCTTTGTGCGAGCTGTGCCATAGCCATTTGGGAAGGGCTGTTATGAATTTCAGTCTGATGCATGATCCGACACACTACTTGTTCTTCACGGGCAAGGGCGGGGTCGGGAAGACGTCGCTCAGCTGCGCGGTTGCCGTTTCGCTGGCGGATAGCGGCAAACGCGTTCTTCTGGTCAGCACCGACCCGGCCTCGAATCTGGACGAGATGCTCGCCGTTGCACTTTGCGATCAACCGACCGCGATACCGGGCGCTCCTGGCCTCTTTGCGCTGAACATTGATCCGGACAAATCAGCCGAAGACTATCGACTACGCGTGATCGACCAGCTTGGATCCGCTGCTGATGAAGCGGAGCGAGCCACGGTGCGTGAGCAACTGTCGGGCGCCTGCACCAGCGAGATTGCGGCGTTTGATGAGTTCGTGGGGCTTCTGGTAGGGGATGCGGATGGCTTTGACCATGTGATTTTCGACACGGCGCCGACCGGCCACACCCTTCGGCTCTTGAGCCTGCCTCGGGCCTGGACGGGGTTCCTGCAGGGCAATGACCGGGGTGCCTCTTGTCTGGGCCCGCACTCTGGACTGAAGATGCAGGAGGAGCGGTTCCGCGCGGCATTGCGCGCGCTGGCTGATCCCGATCAGACCTCGATTGTCCTGGTAACACGGGCCGATCGCGGCGCCGTGCGCGAGGCGGCGCGGACTTCTGACGAGCTGCGCAGCCTTGGGCTGGGGAATCAGCGGCTGGTCATCAACGGGGTCTTCCGTGCCTCTGTTGCTGGCGACCCGGTAGCCGAGGGTCTTGCGCGTGACCATGCGGCAGTGATTGCGGCCTTGCCGGAGAGCTTGGCCGACCTGCTGCGGGACGAGGTGCCGCTCCGGTCCTTTGATATGGTAGGCCTTCCGGCGCTGCGGGCGCTGTTCTGTGACGAGGTCCCGGCGGCGGCCATCGAGAGACCGCAAGCGATCGAAGTCGCGGGGCTGGACGCAATGGTCGATGACTTGGCCAAGGCCGGGCGCGGATTGATCATGCTGATGGGCAAGGGCGGTGTCGGTAAGACAACAGTAGCCGCTGCCGTGGCAGTGGGTCTGGTGAAGCGCGGCCACAAAGTGCATCTGACGACAACCGACCCGGCGGCCCATGTTGCACTGGTGGTGGATGGCAGCCTTGAGGGACTGGTGGTCGACCGGATCGACCCGGCCACGGAAACCGCGCGCTATGTCGAGAAGGTCATCGCCACCAAGGGCCGCGACATGGACGAGGCCGACCGGGCTCTGCTGCGCGAAGACCTCGCCTCGCCCTGCACCGAGGAGGTAGCCGTGTTCCACGCCTTCTCGCGCATCGTGGCCGAGGCGCGGGCGGCCTTTGTCGTCATGGACACCGCGCCCACCGGGCACACACTGCTCCTTCTGGATGCGACCGGAGCCTATCACCGGCAGATGGCGCAGGACATGGGCAAGGTACAGGGGCGGATCATCACGCCACTGATGCGATTGCAGGACCCGGACTATACCCGGATTATCCTTGTGGCGCTGCCCGAGACGACGCCGGTCTCTGAGGCAGCCAGCCTGCAGGAGGATCTCCGCCGGGCGCAGATCGAACCATGGGCCTGGGTGGTGAACAGGTCGCTGGCGCAGACAGTGACGCGCGATCCCCTGTTGCTGCGCCGCATCGCCGGAGAGGCGGCGCAGATCGCCCGCATCAAGGGTGGATTGGCACAGAGGATGTATCTTCTGCCGTTTGCGGCCGAGCCGCCCGTTGGCATTCCGAGGCTGTTGGCGCTGACCTGATGCGCTTCAGGCGAACTGGGGCTGGATCGCCGCGACGCACCAGTTGGCGACGACTTCGGCATTGGTTGGCAGGCCCTCTATCGCTTCTCCGGCAAAGGCGAGAAGGGCCGCAAGATTTAGTCCGTTTACCCCGACCAGTACCGGTATTCCGCGATGCAGCGCCTCTGCAATGATGGGGACGAGACCGCGGCCCTCGGCCTCACGCTTGCCGTACTTATTGACAAGCAGGATGTCGGCCCCGTCGAGGCGGCGCTCCACCTCGAACACCGCCTGTTCCAGCGCGCCGCTGTCCAAGGTGCAGCCGCGCGCCAGATCACCCCGGTCTTCGCTGATGCGCAGGGTGGGGCCGTCGGGCAGGACGCGTAGGTCCATGTCGCATTTGCGGCGGTCAGGACGCTCGTGGTTGGATTGCACTGTTCCCGCCAGCCGCATCCCGAGCACGGCAAGGCGGCCCGCCACCTCGGCGATAAGAGCGTCCGTCTGGCCGCGTCCCTGCAGGCTGACATAGGCAATGCGCATCACTTCCCTCACTAAACCAGGGGCCCGCTCAGTGCATCTGGGCGGGCCAGTGTCTTACAGTTCGACTTCCCAGGATTTGAATGACACCCGCGCCGCCGCCGGGGTGGCGTCCGAGATCTTGCGGATGTTCGCCCAAGTCTGCTTGTAGTTCGGCAGGATCAGTTCGTTTGTGCCCGCATTGATCACGTTCCCCTGCGCCCCGTTCGGGGCACCGAAGACCATGAAGGTCTCGTTACGGCGGGCGGTCGGTTCGGGATAGGCCAGCGCCTGCGTTGCGCCGACGTCATTGAAGACTTCGACCATGTCACCCGGCTTCAGCCCCAGGTCGGCCATGTCGTCAGGGTGGATCTGGATGAAGGGCACCGGCAGGCGATCCATGACAAAGTCGTTTTTCTGGTCAAGGAACCAGTTCTGCCAGTTCAGGTTGGCGCGCCCGTTATTGATCAGGAAGCGGTGATTCGCCCGCTGCTGGGCCTTGCCGGGGGCCTGCAGCCCGCGCCAAGCGCCCATGCAGAAAAGTGCTTTGCCGTCCTCGCGACCGTGGCGGGTGAAGACGCCGTCCTCGTACAGCCGTTTGGTGCCAACGAGGATGCCGTTATCATACCCCTTCACTGGCTCCTGCACGCCGTTGTTCCCGGCAGCGCGGAGGCGTTCATAGGTCAGTTCTGGATTGCCGGAATTGTAACCGTCCATGAAGGCGTCTTCCTCGGTCGTCCAGTCGAACCCCTTGAACTGGTCGGCATATTCGGCGCGACCCTCCTCACGCAGTACACGTTCCATGTGGTTGGCCAGTCGGGCCGCGATGATGCAGTCGGGCTGGGCCGAGCCAGGGGCGTCCATGTACTTTTCGACCAGCCGCAGCCGCCGCTCGCCGTTCATCGAGGTCAGGTTCATCTCGCCCGATTCCACCGCCGGCAGGATCACGTGTGCGGCCTGGCCGATCTGACTGTGGATGATGTCGACGCAGACACTGAAGATGCCGCCTGCGTTGATCGCACCGACGATGGCTTCCACCAGTTCCTCACGCGTGGCCCCGGCACGGGCGTCCATCGCTTCTTTCACCATGTTCGAACGGCGGTTGTAGACGCGCTTGAATTCGGCAGCGTTAAGCGTGGTCTTGTAGTGATCGTTGGCCCAGATATGGTGGACCTTGCCACCGCCAGAGATGATCAGCTGGTCGATATAGGGGGCTGGGCGGCCGACATGGGCGTCCGAGGGACGGAAGTAGCCTTCCTGGTGCCCGCCCAGACGACAGACGCCACCGCCGTCGCGGCCGATGTTGCCGGTGGCAAGGCCGATGTTCACCAGGGCACCGATGACACGGTAGTTGTCATTGCCCCAGATGATGCCTTTCTCATAGCCGGTCACCGTCTTGCGACGGCTGCCGTCGTCCTTGGGCTTGGCGATCCACTCCGCGGCCTGAATGATTTGCGCCTCGGTCAGTCCAGTGACGGCGGCCCCTTCGGCAAGGCTCATCTTGCAGGCCGCGCGTGCAGCCTCATACGAGCCGAGCGATGCCGGATGTGCCGCATCTTCGGCAACCGCGACATCACCCTGAAAGGTCGATTTGGCGATGAAGTCGGCATCCACCCAGCCCTGATCCGCAATGTAGGTGAAGAGGGTGTTGAACAGCGCAAGGTCCGAGCCACTGGCGATCTGCAGGTGCAGCACGTTCTCGGCGCTCGCCACCTGCTCGCAGGCGTCCACCGTGACGGTGCGGCGTGGGTCGACAATAACCACTTTCGCCCCGTTCTGCATCCCTTTTACCATGTGGTTCAGGAACAGGTTGGTCTGACATTCCATTGGGTTGGTGCCGACCAGCATGATCGTGTCGGTGAGCTGGTAGTCCTCGTAGCAGTAGTTCAGCTCGTCCACGCCCATGTCGCGGGTGGAATGGACCTCGGAGTTGTAGGCGGGGCGGTTGTGGATTCGGCAGTGCTTCACCTTCATCGAGCCGAAATAGAGCTTGCCGGTGCCCCAAGTGTTTTCATACCCGCCGGCTGAGCCGCCGTGGTCAAACATCGAGACGTAGAGATCGTTCTCGTCGTCCTTGTCGATCACGCGCGCCGTGACGCGGGCCACGAGGTCCAGTGCATCGTCCCAACTCGTCGGCTGCCAGGTGCCATAGCGCCAGACCATCGGTTCGGTCAGTCGCTGCGTCTGTGTGCCGGTGATGTCGGAGCGCCGGTTTTCGGCCATGCGCGCCCCGCGGACGGAACCGAGGCCGCTGTTCACCACGCAGTCGACATCCGGCTTTAAAACCAGATGTACGGGCCGCCCGTCCTGATGCACCACGTTATACATCGACGGTGCATACCACGCATCGGTCTCCATCGGTTGTTGCTTGGACAAGTCTTGGCCTGACCAGTTTTCGGCAAAGGTGCCCTGCTGATTGACGGGCCAAGTGTAGGCCTTGTAGCCGCATCCGACGATGCAGTAGTGGCAAGTGGCGTTGTGTACCCGTGCGTTGGCCGGAATGATCGGCAAACGGTCGACCTGACGTTTGAAAGCCATCTTTCACCCCCCTTAGGCCGACAGAACGTTGGAAAGACGGCCGTAGATCAGCTCGTCCACACCATCGGCATAGATGTCACCCTTGTCGTCCACGCGCAGCTTGAACTGCGGCAGATTCTGGGTCGCATGTCCCCAGATCTGCTGGCCGCCCGCTTCACAGTCGAAGCGGCTGAAATGGCCAGGGCAGTTTAGCGTCTTGTCCCCGGCGTTATAGGACAGCGGCCAACCCTTGTGCGGGCACAGGACCGAAAATGCCACTATATCTCCGTCCGCGCCAACACCGCCATGAACGGTCGTGCCGAGTTTAAGAAGGACGCCGGGGCTGTCGGCGTCAGGATAGGCCACGTCGAAGGGCTCGTTTACCTTCAAGTCCCCGACATTGGCCAGCCGGTTGGCTGGAAACTCCACCCGGGCCAGTGCCTGTGCCTGCACCTGCCCTGCGGGCAGAACAGTCGCCGCAGCTGCTCCTGCCGCACCGAGTACACCCCCGCGCAGGAACTGGCGTCGGCCCACATCGACCAGACGGTTGCATTTCATGGCTGGGCTCCTCCCCTTGCTGTGCTCTGGATCAAGGGTAAGGCCATCGGGCCAGTGGTTTCGACCGGCTCCTGACCGTCGCCGCGGCGCGGCTAAGCGTTGGTCTGAATGGGGTTTTTTGCGCGTTCGGAAATCCGAACACGACGCAGGGGTTTCAAAGGCCCAGCTTCTGCATCTTTTCCCACAAGGTGGTACGAGAAACCTGCAAGAGCTTTGCCGCCTCGCTGATCTGTCCGCTTGAACGTTCCAACGCACGCAGGATATGGGCCCGTTCAGCGGAATCGCGCGCCTCGGCTAGCGAGGGCAGCTTGCCATCTGCCTCGGCCCGGCGTTCGGGAAAGAGGTCCGCAGGGAACAGCGTTTCACCCTCGACCGTCGCCATCGCCTGAACGAGCCTCGCGCGCAGTTCGCGTCCGTTTCCGGGCCAGTCGTAATCGCGCACCACCTGCTCAGTCAGGGCAGACACACCGCGCAACGGCGGTGTCCGGCGGGCATTCATGGCCTCGAACAGGCGGTGGAACAGCCAGAGCGCGTCTTCGGGGCGTTCGGACAGGGGCGGGATCGGCACTGCGAAAAGGTCGAGCCGGTAGAATAGGTCGGACCGGAAACTGCCGTTGCGCAGGGCCTCGGTCATGTCGGTGCTGCAGGCGGCAATCAGCCTGGGAGGGGGGGCGCCGTCTAGCCATTCCATCAGGAAGTCCTGACCCTCGGGCGGTAGCCGTTCCAACGCGTCGAGGAAGAGCGTACCTTCCCCGACTTCGGTCAACCCGCGTTCCAGCTCGGCCATGCTTTCGGCTCGCGACAGGGCGACGACGACAAATGGGGCGGCAGAGCGGTCGGACAGCGCATGGATGCGCCGGGCGACCAGCGCCTTTCCGGTGCCCGCCTCGCCGCGCACCAAAACGGGGCGGTCCATTCCTGCGGCCTGCGTCACAAGATTACCGATCCGGCGTGCGGCGGGTGAGATGCCAAAGGGCTGATCAACGGCAGTTCCCTTTGGCCGCAGTAGATGCGCGAGGCGGTGAAGAAACTGCCCCATCTCGAAGGGCTTGGTCACATAGTCTGCCGCCCCGGCCTGCAAAAGCCGCACGGCCTGCTCGATCCCCCCTTGGCCAGTGATGAACAGAAACGGCGGTGGCGAGGTGGTGCGGCAGAGCGTAGCGAACAGCTCTTCGCCAGTGCCGTCCGGCAGACGGATGTCACAGACCACTGCGTCGATCGGCGCACGGGGCGTGCGCAGGGCGCCCACCGCACGCTGCATCAGTTTGAGCCAGACCACCTCGGCCCCCTCAAGCCGAAGCCGCTGTTCGATCGAGCTGCCCATGATCTCGTCATCCTCGACCAGAGCAATCCGGCGGCCCGTCAGCATGTGTCACCCCCAATCGGCAGCGTCACCTGCACGACAGATCGGTTGGGCATTCGGGAGTAATCGATCCGCCCTCTCAGGCCGGCGACAAGGTCGCGCACCAGCCGCAGCCCGACACCGGTACCGGGCAGGAGCGCATCATCCGACAGCAGCCGCCTTCGCGCCTCGGGGGGCAAGCCTGGGCCGCTGTCCGAGACGGCAATGCACAGGCCCTCGGGTCGAAATTCTACCGTGCAGCCGACCGCCCCGCCTTCGCCTGCTGCGGTCGAGGCATTGAGAAGCAGGTTCAGCGCGATCTGGCGGACGGATGCCGCAGAAAGGGTCGCAAGCGCGGCGGCAGCGGCATCGACCTGCCAGTCCAGCGTCTGGCGAAGCCGCGCTGTCTCGGGCGCAAAGAGCAGCTTCAGGTCGTCGAAATCCTCGGGCTTCAGCGGCAGGCCGTGCCGGTCCAACCGGTTCTGCTCCAGCGTGGCACGGGTCACGTCGCGCAAATGGCGCAATCCGCGATCGAGCAGGTCGACCGAGTCCCGCACCACCTCGGGCCGGTCGGCATAGGTGCGGATGGTGTCCGCCGCATTCAGAAGCCCGCCCAACGGATTGTTGATCTCGTGCGCCAGCGAGGATGACAGGCGGCCAAGGCTGACGAATCGCTCCCGCTCGGCCAGTCGGCGTTCCGCCTCGGCCTTGGCGGCAGCGGCGCCAATCATGGCGTTGTACGTCTGGAACAGCCGCGCCAGTTCGGTGTCCCCCGCTGGAATCCGGTGCTCCGGGATCGCCTCGGGCGCACCGTCAGCCCGCGCCATGTGGGCTGCCAGTTCAGCCACCGGGTGCAGCATCCGCCGCACCGCAATATAGCCGCCGAGGGCAAGGATCAGCGTTGCTGCCGCGTTCCCAGCCAGAAGCCAAAGGAGCACCCGGCGCCGTTCGGCCACGAGGTCCGATACATCGAGTTCGGACAGGATCGTTCCGACTTCCCGTCCCTGAAAGACAAGGCCCGACAGTACCCGCACATGGGGCTCTTCTCCTGTCAGGCGGATCGTCTCGACGGGCTGTGCGCCTTGGCGGAGCGGTTCGATCAGGCTGTCCACCGGTGCGCGTAACGGGTTGGAGGCGGCAATGACCTGCCCGGCTTCATCGGCGACAACGGTCAACACCAGACGTTGTCCCGCCATCGCCTGCTTGGCGCGGTCCAGTGTGTCGTAGACTTCCCACACATCGCGGCGCAGGACTGCCGGGCCAAGTGCCACTGTCAGCCCATCCACATGTAGCCGAGCCAGTTCGCGCAGCCTTTCCTCCTGCACGGCCCCGAGGGTTGCCATCACCTGTTGCGAGGCGACGATGCCCACAAGAACCATCATCCCGGCTGTGATCAGCGGCACGCGCAGGGAAAGCGGCAGACTTGTCGGCCGGGTCATCCCGTCACATCCCGCATACGCTGGCGGATGCCGTCGAATAGCGTGAGGTCGCCAGGGATGATGCCATCCAATTGCAGAAGATTCAGTGCAGCCCGGCCCGGCGGGGTGGCGGACAGCGACAGAAGTGCTGTTTGCAGGGCAAGCATCGTCTCGTCGCCTATCCGTTCGCGGCGCGCGACGAAGGGTGGAAAGCCCAGTTGCTCCGACCGGGCGATGACCTTCGTGCGCGCGCTCAGCTCCGGTTCCACCTGCGCTAGTGCCTCCCAGACATAGCCGTCAACGCTGCCCGACCGCGTCAGCCCGCCCGCGACGGCCCGCACCACGTTCCGGTGCCCATAAGTGAACAGCGCGCGCTGGAAAAAGGTCTCCGGTTTCCGCCCCATTCGCGCCAGATCCGAGGCGGTGACCAGCCAGCCTGAATTGCTGTCTGGGTCTGAAAACGCGTGGGTCCCGCCCTCAAGCCCGGCAAGATCGGTCGCATTTTCTTCCGCCGCTACGATAAGATAGGACCGGTAGAGCGGCGCGCCCCGCCAAACAGGTACCCCAAGAAGCGCAAGCGCTGCCTCGTGCTGCAGGAAGGGAAAGCCACAGAGCCAAGCAGCATCCACGCCGCCTTCCAGCAATAGGCCCGTGACCTCTTGGTACGTACGGCGTTGGATCAAGTCGATCGGGCGTCCGGTTCCCTGCCCGACGGCGTCTCGCAGGCGGGTGATGACCTCGGCTTCGTTGTCAAGGAACACAGGGGTCAGACCTAGTCGGATCGGCTCTGCCCCGCTCAGCAGGGCTGGCGCTGCCGTGAAGGCAGCCGCAAGGCCTAAAAAGCGGCGTCGGTCCATAGTCACTCCCCGCGGACAGAATAGGTTCCTTCTCTTCTGACAATCAACCCGGAAGGTTAACGAATGCGGATGCCTTGACGGCGCATATCGTCAAACGTCGATGTATCCGCCATGCCACAAATTTTCCCCGACGTAGAAGTGGCTTTAGCTGCTATGGCCGAGGCGCTTGGCGATCAGGCGCGACTGCGAATCCTGCTGCTTCTGCATATCACACCCGGATGCATTGGTGGCGATTCGTCGAAGCGGTCGGATTGGCGCAATCGACCGTTTCCGAACACCTGCGCATCCTTAGATCTGCCAAGGCTATCCGCGGAGAGTTCGACGGCGCCAGCGTCTGCTATGCCCTGAACCCGGATGCCCTCTGCCCCCTTGCCTAATTCGCGTTGCGCCTCTCTGACGCAGCGCCATCCGATGCCTGCTGGGTCCCGAAGCCCGCGACACCCTCCACGGACAGCTGACCTAATCCCGCTTGTGCCCATCCGACCCACCTGTCGTTTCTCGATCGCTGACTGACACTGTGGATCTTCGCCACGATGGCGCCTGGGATCCTGCTTGGCTCCGTCATTACTGGCCTGCCTGCCGCGCTGGATTCACTGTCCGTCGGAACCACCAACCTGCCCATCGCCATTGGCTTGCTTGTCATGATGTACCTGCCGCTGGCCAAGGTGCGGTACGAGGAACTGCCGCGTGTGCTCGCCGACCGCCGGGTACTGGCATTGTCCCTGGTACAGAACTGGCTGATGGGCCCGGTGTTTATGTTCGCGCTCGCCTTGGTCTTCCTGCGTGATCAGCCCAAGTATATGATCGGTCTCAACTTGATCGTTCTTGCCCTCCGCATCGCCATTCCGCTTGCACTGCGCTTCATCCTCCAGTTCGGCCTCAGCTTCCTGATGGGGTGGATATTTGCAGCCGACTATCGGCGAACTACCGCCGAAGCCTTCACGCGGCAGGCAGCAATTTTGAACTGGCCGTCGCCATCGCCTCGTTCAGGCTGGACTCGCCTGTATCCTTTGCTGCTGTGATTGGCCACTTGGTTGAGGTTCCGGCGCTGGTATTTCTGGTCCGGCTCGCCCTGTTTCTCCGCCGCAGGTGCGGGGCCAGCTATCCGACATGCCCCGAATGCGAAGATGGCTGGCTGGTCGAACGCAGCGGCAGCTTTGGCAAGTTCCTCGGCTGCGTCCGATATCCGACCTGTACCGGGAAGGCAAAGAAGTCGAGGGTGTACGCACTGCCGATGCGAAGCTGCGGCGCAGAAAGGGTTCCTGAGGCTAGGCCTGCCGAGTAGCAGTCTCTAGCGAGATCCCCCCTGCCCTGTTCCAGGCAGGTACGCCGCCAACCAACGCCCTGCCGCCATCCGTCGCTGCACATGCATACGGTATATCTCTGGTGACGGCGGCTGCTTCCGTCGATGCCGTGCGTTGTTGCAGAAAAGGCAAGCGGCAACAATGTTCTCGGAAGTATCCGCACCGCCCTCCGAGCGCGGCAGCAGGTGCTCGGCGGTGCATTGCAAGGCCCTCGGCGGCCTGCCTTTACGACCAGCGGCCAGCAGGGAATAACCATTGGCTTCATCCCACATCGGCAGTCCGCAGTAGTAGCAGCGGCCCTCCTGTGCGAGCATTTTCCGATGACGGATCTTCTTCAGTGCTTTCATGGCACACATACTCCATTCGACTTCGTGAGAAGCGAATGCGCAGTGCCCCAGTGGGTCGCACTCCCCCCGGCGGGAAGCTCTCTGCTCGCGCGAGGCCCGATGCTTCGTGGCTTCGCAGTCCGGGTAACGAAACCTGCCGCTTGACTGCTGCAGACTTGATCGGCCTTCGGCTCTCTCAATGCGATCGATGATCGCCCTCGCTGTGGAAAGAGTAGTAAGGGGCTTGCCCTGCGTCAACACAGCCGGTCGGGCAACGTCAGTGGCACCTCACCCCTTCCCCCTCTCCAGCAGCGCCTTCACATTCGAGACCTGTCACCTCCCGCCACGTCGGGTTCGAATTCCGCTTGCTGTCAGCTCGGCAGCGATGTCGCGGAGCTACAGATGGCCAGCGGCACAAATACGCGACAGGTCCAACATGCCGAGACGAAAAGCAGGCCAATGATCGGAAGGCTTTGGTTCATCTTGTCCAATCCGGTGATTGTCGGTTGATCGCCCGATCAAGCGGCCTCGGGCGGTCATTTGCGCTGCATTTGGCTCAGCGATTGGTCTTGCACGGCGAAAGTGCCCACCATCCGACCATGCAGAAGCCGAGCATCACGACGTTTGCGAGAAAGTCGATCAGCATAAGCCTGCTGAAGACAGGCTCTATCAACGTGAACTGGGCGTTGAACCAGAAGAACGGCAAGAGCGCGAGGCCATAGGCGAGGAAGGTCGCCCGTGTGAACCGACTGAATGTAGCGAAGATGCCAGAGAGAATGGCCTGTGCGCCGAAGCAGCCCATCAGGATCCGCGAGGCCTGGGTACCGATATAGTGCTCTGGCAAGAAGCCCAAGGCCTCGACCTGACCGGGAAAGAGCAGGCACCAGCTGCCAAGGATCAGGAAAGGTGCCGCTATCATGCCTTGCGCCCACCGTGCCAAGCGTTCGGAGCGGACCGTCATTGCCCTTCCTCCTTCAGCCAATCCCGCAAGTCTGCGGGCGCCAGATGCGCGAGATCCTCAGGTAGGCCGACGTCACGCAAAAGGCGCGGATCGAGCCGGCCAATGTCGCGCGCGGTCTGGCGACGCGCCAAGAAGCCCGCAAAGCTGTCCATCAGGGGCCACGCCCCTTTCGACGCGGTCAAGGTCGGTGCGGTAAGAAGTTGGCTTGTCATTTTCAAGTCCTTCTCCATGGGTTCAGTCACTGATGGTAAGGGCCTCGCGGGCCAGTCCCGACAGTTCCATCTCGATACGGCGCCGGACACAGGATGAGCTTGGGCAGAGATGACATTCGGAGGTCGAGGTCTTGTAAGTCTGCGGACGGCGTCATTGAAGTGAGCACCTCAAGCAAACGTTTGGAAACGGTCGTGGCAGATTGAAAAGGCGATCGGTATTCAGAGCTAGTGTCAATCGCGTTGGGTGAACTCTTGCGCCAGACGCATCAGGTGATCGCGAACCACGGCAGCCGGTTCTGAGAGCGGAAGTTGGCCCGACACGCAGATCGCCATGCTGATCTTCATGTTGGGCTTGCGGATCCGCATAAGCTTTGCGTCGGGGACTCGACGAAGAACGGCGAACGCAGCCGAGCGCGGCAGGATCGTCGCGCCCAGACCCTCTGCAAGAGCCCCGGCGAGAAGCGAAATCGACTCTGTCTCAACGATGACCGTCGCGCTTAACCCGGCACGGGAGAGCGTTGTGTCAATCACCTGCCGGATGGTGTGGATCCGGCGAGGCAGGACAAGCGGGCCGGCAACCGCTTCGGCAAAGGTTACCTCTGCTTCCCTTCCGTCCGGCATCTGGACGCCATCGCCCCCTCGCTTCACAAAGTAGAGCTCTTCGGTTGTGACAGGTTGGAATGACAGGCTCGGGACGTTCCCCGGATCGAAGATAAGTGCGACATCGGTCTTGCCGGTCATTACCTGCTCACTGATGACGCCGCCGACATTTTCGTTGATGTGCAGAACGATGCCCGGATAGCGGCTGCGGATCGCAGCCATAAGCTGCACGGCAATGAGCGAGCCAAGGCTCAGCGGTGCGAGCGCAACCGAGACGAACCCAGTCACAGCTTCCGAGGTGGCCGAGATGTCAAGCTCGGCCTGCTCCATCTGCTTCAGGATGCGCTGACAGTGCGTGTAAAGGATCCGCCCCGCCTCGGTTGGAACCACCCCGCGCTTGGAGCGCAAGAGCAGCGGCTTGCCAAAGTGCTGCTCGAGCGCGGTGATCTGTTGACTGAGTGCAGGCTGAGCAATGCGCAACATGGTCGAGGCGCGTGTGATGCTGCCGATGTCAACGACCCGGACAAAGGCATGAAGCCGCTTGACGTCCATGCATCACCCCCATTCCCTGGATTTACCGCACCTCATCACACCACTCTGGCACAGGGAATTCTAGAGTTGGTTGCGTCACGCCCTATCAATCAATCATGTCAGATTCCCGCAGGCGCGGGCGATCCGGATGCAGGCATCCTCCAGAATTTCCATGGAGGTGGCGGTAGAGATACGGAAATGTGGCTCGAGCCCGTAGGCCGCCCCGTGGATGGCCGCAACCCCTTCGGAGTCGAGCAGATAGAGGACGAAATCCAGATCACATGTAATCTGCTTTCCTGCGGGTGTCCTTTTTCCGATCAGGCCCGAGATGTTTGGATAGAGGTAGAAGGCCCCATCCGGCTGCAGACAGCTGATGCCGGGAATGGCGTTCAGGCTGGCGCAGGTCGCCTCGCAGCGGGCGCGATAGACCTTGACGGTTTCCGCAACCTGCGACTGATCGGCCGTCAACGCAAAGGCAGCCGCCGCCTGGCTGATCGAGGACGGACAGGATGACATCTGCGACTGCAGCTTGTTGATTGCGGCGATCAAAGCTTTCGGACCCACCGCATAGCCGATCCGCCACCCTGTCATCGCGTAGGATTTCGACACACCGTTCACAACAAGGGTTCGGTCCGCTAGATCCGGGGCAACGGTCGCGATGCTGGCTGCGGAAAAATCCGCATACCAGATCCGGTCGTAGATCTCGTCGCTCAGAACAAAGACCTGCGGATGGCGGCGCAAAACGTCCGCAAGTCCGCGCAGCTCATCCGCCGTATAGGCAACCCCGGTCGGGTTGGAGGGAGAGTTGAGTACCAGCCACCGGGTTGCCGGTGTGATCGCTGCTTCAAGCGATGCCGGGGTCAGTTTGAACCGGTCGGCCTCTACGCAGGGAACGATGACCGGGGTTCCACCGTTTGCGATCACCATATCTGGGTAAGATACCCAATAGGGCGCCGGGATGATGACTTCATCCCCGGGCTCTACCGTCGCCATAAGGCCGAGGAAGATGATCTGCTTGGCGCCGCCGCCGACGCAAATCTGGTCGTCTGCGCAATCGATCGAGAGGCGCGTGGCATAATCCTGCCGGATCGCCTTCCGCAATGCGGGCGTCCCGTTCACCGGGGTGTATTTGGTGTCGCCCGAACGGATCGCGGCAATCGCCACCTCCTTGATCGGGTCCGGCGTATCGAAATCAGGCTCTCCAACCGTCAAGTCGACGATGTCGCGCCCCTGTGCCCGCAGGTCGCGCGCCCGTTGCGCGGCGGCAGTGCTGGGAGAGACGCGGATGTCGGTGACGCGACGGGCAAGTTTGAGGCTGGTCATGACGAAGTCCGATTCTGGTGGGTTGCGGTGTTTCAGATCAAAGGTCGGTCGTCAGGCCCTTGGCCTTCAGCACCGCTTCAAGGTTGCTGACGTCAATCACACTGCGGCCCGACTTGTAGGCCGTGATGTAGCCGGCCTCGGCCTCTTCACGCGCCGCCGACTTCGCGGCAACCGCCGCTGCATCCTCGCGGCGCACCACCACAAGTCCATCCGCATCGCCACGGATTACGTCGCCCGGACGTACCAGCTGCCCACCAAAGACGATGTCGCCATTGATCTGCCCGAGAGTCTCCTTGACGGTGCCCTTGATGCAGACGCTGAGCGAAAAGACCGGCAGGCCCAGCTTTATCAGCTCCAGCGTGTCGCGCACACCGGTGTCTGTGACCACGCCCGCGATGCCCTTGGCAAGACAGGCATTGCCCAAAACGTCGCCAAAGCTGCCCGCCTCTTCATATTCCCCGGCAGATACCACGATGACATCGCCCTTTTGGGCGTAATTGATCGCCAGTTGCAGCATGATGTTGTCGCGGGGCGCGCTTTGCACAGTAAAGGCCGGACCGCAGACCGACATGGCACGGTCGATCGGTTTGATGCGCGAGCTGACTGCGCCGAGACGCCCCTGCGCCTCATGGATTGTGGCCGAGCCAAAACGGGCCAGTTCGGCCACATCCTCGGCAGCAGCGCGGGCGATTCTGGTTATAATATGGGGCATGTCGGCCTCTCGCTCTCGGTTTGCGCGGCAAGTTTTGACCTGCTCGCGATCACTGGGGATTGGCGACAATCATAGGCTGGCCTTCAGGACGGGGATAACAGCCGATCCATCTGACGTAATCGGCTTTCACAATGGCTGCGCAGGCGATTGCGCGGCGGGCACATATCATCCGAAACCGCTCTGACATCATCAGGTTTTGCAGATGCTAGGCTTTTCCAAAGGTCAGGATGAAAGTGGGATCCATGCCGGTATGACCATCGATGTTGATCAGATCATAGCGAGACTAGAATGGGCGGCAGCGCGGGGCCTGAGCACCTTCGCCGTTGCCACCGACACCTTCCGGCTCTCGCTGGTGCGCGGAACCGGGGAAGACGCGATTAACGCAGCGCCATGCGCGACCCAGGACATACCCTTGGCATCACACCAACGCGTCCCTGCTCCAAAGGCAACAACCATCGATGCGCCACTTGCAGGTCTCTGCCAGTTGGCGTCGGCCCCCGGCGCCGCCCCATTTGCCGAACCCGGCATGACCGTGGCAGCCGGGCAGACTCTTTGCCTGATTGAGGCGATGAAGGTGATGACATCTGTTACCGCCGCCGAAGCGGGCGTGATCGATGCAGTCCTAGTCGGCGACGGCACAATGGTCGAGGCCGGAACGCCGCTTTTCAGGATGCGCGCATGATACAAGAAACTGTCCTGATCGCCAACCGCGGCGAGATTGCACTGCGGATCATCCGTGCCTGTCGTAGGCTTGGCCTGCGCGCAATCTGCGTTCACTCCGAGGCAGACCGTGGTGCTCCCTGGCTTGCACTTGCGGATAGCGCCCTCTGCATCGGCCCTGCCCCAGCGCAGGCAAGCTATCTCCACATCCCAGCAATCCTTGCCGCAGCAAAGGCAACCGGAGCAGATCTGATCCACCCAGGCTATGGTTTCCTGTCCGAGCGCGCAGAGTTCGCGGCCGCGGTGGCCGAGGCCGGATTGCGTCTTATCGGCCCGCGCGCGGATGTAATGCGCAAGATGGGTGACAAGGTCGAGGCAAAGAAGGCGTTGCTCCGCGCGGGGGTTCCTTGCGTGCCGGGGCCAGACTCGGTCTTGCCCGACGATCCACAGGCCGTTGCCAATGCGGCCGAGGCGATCGGGTATCCGGTGATACTGAAGGCCGCAGGCGGTGGCGGCGGGCGCGGGATGCGGGTCGTGCGTCAGAGGACAGATCTGGACGAGGCCTTTCTGCTGACCCGGCAAGAGGCATCCCGCTTTTTCGGCAATCCCGACATCTACATGGAAAAGTTCCTGGAACGCCCGCGGCACGTCGAAATCCAGATCATCGCCGACAGCCATGGGAATGCACTGTGGCTGGGCGACCGGGACTGCTCGATGCAGCGCCGCCACCAGAAACTGATCGAGGAAGCCCCAGCCCCCGGTATCGATCGCGCATTGATTGCGGCGGTGGGTGAACGCTGCGCGGCTGCCTGCCGCGAGATCGGCTATGTGGGGGCGGGCACCTTCGAATTTCTCTACGAAGACGGCCAGTTCTATTTCATCGAGATGAACACCCGCATTCAGGTCGAACACCCTGTCACCGAGCTGGTGACAGGGCTCGACATTGTCGCCTTGCAGATTGACGTCGCGCGCGGGGCATCGCTCGCCCTGCTCCAATCTGAAGTCGGCCTCGCGGGTCACGCGATCGAGTGCCGGATCAATGCTGAAGACCCGGAGAACTTTGCCCCGCATCCGGGCCAGATCACCGCGCTCCACCTGCCGGGTGGGCCGGGCATCCGCGTCGACAGCCATGTTGTGCCGGGCTACACCATCCCTCCGCACTACGACTCGATGATCGCAAAGGTCATCGCCCATGGCGCGACACGGGCCGAGGCACTTTCGCGGCTTCGAACAGCGCTACAGGAATTGTGTGTGGAAGGGATCAAGACCAACATCCCCCTGCATCGTCAGATGCTTGCCGAACATGGCTTCGTCGGCGGCGGTGTCAGCATTCACCATCTGGAACACTGGCTGAAAGCACGCGAGGCGCAGGATGTCTGACACCAGGCTTTCAATCATCGGCAGCAGAGCAGTTCTGTTCGAGGCGAATTGCCCCTTTGATCTGGATCATCAGCAAAGGTTCTGGGCCATGGCGACCGAAGCAGCAACATGGACAGGGGTTCGTGAGGCTGTACCGGGAATGACCAACCTGACTCTGCTTCTTGATCAGGTGCCGACAGATCTGAACCGCCTCTGGCAAGCGCTGGCCGCTCTCTGGCATTCGGGTCGGCGGCAAGAGATCGACGGGCAACTTCTGCTGGTCGACGTCACATTCGGCGGTGCAGGCGGGCCGCATCTGGCCGAGGTTGCCGCGATGACCGACCTATCGATTGACAAGGTGATCAACCTTCACACCGCGCCCGAGTACACTGTCTATGCCGTCGGCAGCCACGCCGGCTATTGCTATCTGGGCGGTCTGGACCCCCGGTTGCAGACGCCGCGGCGCAAGGTGCCGCTGACAAGGCTGCCGGGGGGGTCGTTGTCACTCGCGGGTTTGCAGACTGGGGTTTCCGCCTCGGCGGGGCCGAGTGGCTGGAACACCATTGGAAAGGCAGATGTGGTCTTTTTCGACCCTGGCCGGCAACCGGCTGCCCTGCTGAAGCCGGGTGATCGCATCCGGTTCCGTCCTGTCGAGGTCTTGGCATGATCGAAATTCTCGCAATACCGCCGCTGGCGACCGTGCAGGATCTTGGGCGCGAAGGCTACTGGTCGCAGGGGCTTGGCCGTGCCGGAGCGATGGACCGGCGCGCACTCGCCATCTCAAATCTTCTGCTTGGCAACGCGCCAAACGCGCCCGCGCTGGAGATCCCACTGACACCGGCGCGGCTCCGCTTCACGAAGCGTACAGCCTTTGCCCTGGTGGGTGCCGCCTGTTGCGCACGCCTTTCGGGCCGCCCTCTGCCCGCGGTCTGGGTCGGGTTTGCCGAAGAGGATGCGCTGCTGGAGCTTGGCAGCATGACGACGGGCGCACTGGTCTATCTGGCGCTTCCCGGCGGTATGGACGTGCCGAAGGTACTCGGCTCGCACAGCACCCAGTTGCGTGAGGCATTTGGTGGATATGACGGGCGGGTACTGGCTCCGGGCGATATCCTGTGCGGAGCCCGCAGAGATGCCCTCGCCCTGCCAGCGGCAGGGTTGAGCATTGTTATTCCACCACTGCGAGAAATCGGTGAAACCGCAATCCAGCTGCGCGCCCTGCCCTCTGCGGAAGAGCCGGGCTTTACCGAAGCCTCCCGCACCGAATTCTGGTCTTCAGAATGGGAGGTTAGCCGGGAAGTGAACCGCATGGGGTATCGGCTTTCAGGGCCGACGCTGGAGCGGGCAACGACCGGCGAGCTGCGCTCGCACGGCATTGTGCCCGGCATCGTGCAAGTGCCAGGCGGGGGGCAGCCAATCATCCAGCTGGCTGACAGCGCGACCATGGGCGGATACCCGAAGATCGCAGCTGTCATCGAGGCTGATCTATGGCGCGTCGCACAGGCCCGACCCGGTGATCGTCTGCGCTTCGTCCGGGTTGACCTGGCTCAGGCCGCAGAAGCCGAGCGTAAGGCAGATAACGAGATCGACAACCTGCGGACGGCACTAAGACACGCCTCTGAACTACATGAGAAATGGGGGGATCATGCTGTCGCACACCGATCTTGACCGGCTGCTCGACGCGATGCGCGCGACCGGTACCACCGAACTTCGGGTCACATCGGGGTCCGATCTGCTCGAATTCGGACTTGCACCCCTTCCTGTTCGCGCGGAAGGCGCCCCGATCCCCCCCACCGCTGTTGACGTCGCCCGCAGCCCGGCCATCGGCTTTTGGCAAAGACGTGGACTGGGAGACGGGCTCTCCCCCCTCTCGGTCGGCGACAGCGTCATGGCGGGTGAGATCCTGGGGTATGTGCAGCACGCCCTGGTGCTTTGGCCAGTCGCCGCGCCAGCGGATGGCGAATTGGTCGACCTCGGGCCTGATGAGGATACCTTGCTTGGTCATGGCGATCCCGTCCTCCAAATCCGGAACACGCTATGAACATTGATATCAACTCCGACATGGGTGAAGGCTTCGGGCCCTATGTGATTGCCGATGATGCCGCACTGATGGCGCATGTCACTTCGGCAAATGTCGCTTGCGGGTATCACGCGGGCGATCCCCTGATCATGGACCGAACCATCCGGCTCGCTCGCGATCATGGCGTCGATCTGGGGGCCCATGTCAGCTTTCCAGACCGGATGGGTTTCGGCAGACGCAAGATCGACATGCCGATGGCCGAGATCGAGGCGCATGTCCTTTATCAACTTGGGGCGCTTGAGGGTCTTGCCCGCCGGGCCGGCCATCGCATCACCCACATGAACCCGCACGGCGCCCTGGGCAACCTTGCCAGCAGCGACCCTGCAACCGCCGAGGCAGTCGCATCAGCAACCATGGCGTTTGATCCGTCGCTTGCCTTTCTGGTTCTCCCCGGCAGTGCGCTGGAGCGTGCGGTCAAGGACCGTGGCGGCCGCGTGGTGCGCTTGTTTCTTGCGGACCGTGGCTACCTCTCGAATGGCCAGCTTGCCCCGCGTGGACAGCCTGGTGCCGTGATCCATGACGTCGGCGCGGTGATCGCGCGCGTCCTGCGTGTACTGCGAGATGCGCGCATCGAGACGCTTGACGGCCCCGACATCGCGATGCCGGTGCAGTCAGTCCTCATCCATTCCGATACTGCCGGGGCATTGACCCTGGCACAGCAGCTTAAGGCTGCCCTCATCGCCGAGGGCATCTCTCCGACACCGATTTCGCGTCACATCTGACACGCGACTGCAAGCCAGACAAAAAGGATTAGACACATGGCATTCGCCGATTACCGGAATGCACTTGTCACCGGCGCATCCGGTGGCATGGGACGAGCCATCGCCGAACGGCTCTGTGCCAAGGGATTGACGGTCCACGCACTGGCACGAAACGCGTCAAAACTCGCCGAGCTGCAGGCGGCTTGTGGCGCGGTGCCCCATGCCATCGACGTGACCGATACCGGCGCCGTGACGGCCTTGCTGGCCGATCTGGAGATTGACGTCCTTGTCAACAATGCGGGTGTGTCACGACCCGGCAGCCTGCTTACGTCCGACGCCTTCGACATTGACGAACAGATCGATGTGAACCTGCGGGCGGCCCTGCACCTGTCACGCCTTGTGCTTCCCGGCATGATGCAGCGCGATCGCGGCCATATCGTCAACATCACGTCGATGGCCGGTCACTATGAATTCGGGGGGCATATCGCCTATCACGCCACCAAGGCTGCCATGCACACAGTATCACGGCAGCTGCGCGTCGATGCCTTTGGACGTAGGGTGCGCGTGACCGAGATCAGCCCCGGCCGGGTAGAGACCGACATCTTCGCTCATGTCGAAAAGATCGATCCAGCCGAAGCCAAGCGCAAGTACTTCGACGGTTTCGAAATGCCGCAAACCTCTGATATCGCTGATGCTGTCGAATATGCGATCGGGGCGCCGCAATACGTGAACATCGGCCTGATCGAACTGCTCCCGACCTTGCAGGTCCCTGGAGGTCTGCGCACGGCCAAACGCGTTGGTGACGACGTTATCCTGACCGGGAACAAGTAAGCCGCCTACGGGCGGCTATCTGCCGCAATCCATAAGAATTGCCGATTACATCAGACGTAACTGCTGTTTGTCCGTGGGTGTAGGTGCTGCGTAGTCTGAAACAGCAGTATGACGGCAGGCTGAAATTCCTGCGGGTTCTCCTCGGCGGTTCGGCCTGAGATCCCGGCGCAAAAAAGACAGGGGACACATAACCCCTTGCCACAATCAACCAATGGGAAAGGAACAGAAATGCTCTGTGCAATCCACCAACGTCTCAACGCTGTCCTGGTCGGTGCCGCGATGTCTGTCGCGACGCTCTCCGCGGTGCCCGTGATGGCCCAGACCACGCTCAACCTCTCGGATGTGTTGCCGGAGTCGAACTTTATGGTCGCAAATGCCATGCGCTTTGCCGAAGAAGTTAAGGCTGCAACCAATGGCGAGGTTGTGATCGCAGTCAAGGCCGGCGGATCGATGGGCTTCAAGGGCCCAGATCAGCTGACGGCAGTGCGCGACGGTCTGGTCGAAATGGCCGATATCAACATCAGCCAACAGGTCGGGGTCGACCCTTTGTTCGGCGTCGAAGGTATTCCCTTCCTCGTGTCATCGATGGATGAGCTGAAGAAGTATCACGGCTTCGTTCGGCCGGTCTATGAAGAGCTTGCCGCCAAGAACAACCAGAAGATCCTCTATGTGGTACCTTCGCCCGCGCAGTACCTTTATCTGAACGTGCTCGCCGACGATATCGAAGACCTCAAGGGCATCCCTGTGCGCGGGGCGGACAAGAACACCGTGGACGTAGTCACTGCCATGGGCATGGCTGGCGTGGCGATGCCCTGGGGTGAGTTGATCCCGGCGCTGGCGTCGGGTCGTGTCAAGGGTGTGGCCACATCCGCGACCTCTGGCGTCGACGGAAAATTCTGGGAGTTCATGGACTACATCTACCCGACCAACCACACTTGGGGGTCGAACATGGTGACCGTGAACCTAGATGTTTGGAACACGCTGACCTCCGAGCAGCAAAAGGCCATCGAAGAGACCGCCGCGCGGCTTGAGCCCGAGTTCTGG
Source organism: Gemmobacter aquaticus (assembly GCF_007859075.1). Taxonomy (GTDB): domain Bacteria; phylum Pseudomonadota; class Alphaproteobacteria; order Rhodobacterales; family Rhodobacteraceae; genus Gemmobacter; species Gemmobacter aquaticus. The sequence goes on along the minus strand of NZ_VOAK01000004.1, from coordinate 20,366 downwards.
GATGTCTCGCGCGATGGTGACGTCGCCAGCATCAAGGCTATGGCCGACCAGGGAATGACCGTGGTCGAAATCCCCGAAACGCTCCGTGCCGCGATGGTCGAACGGGCCATGCCGTTGCAAGCCGACTTCGTAACGCGTGTCCCTGCGGCCGCCCCGATCGTCGAAGCCTTCAAGGCGGCCAAATAAGATGACCGGCGGACCTCAAACTTCGGAAGGGTCCCGCAAGAATGGCCTGTTCGCAATGCTGGAAGGCATTGCGGACGGTCTGTCCCTTCTGGCCGGCTATCTCGCCGCGCTCTGCGTGATCTTGCTGACAGGACTTATCCTTGCAGAGATTGCCGTCGCCATGCTGGCAAGGATCATTCCGTTGATGCCATCGGGCATCGGGATCGCATGGGAGTACAGCGCATATCTGATGGGTGGCGCCTTCATGCTTGGCGCGGGCATGACGCTGCGAGCCGGGCAGCAAATCCGCGTCGAACTTCTTCTGCGGGCCTGGGGCGGGCGCTTTCACGCCCTGTTCGACACGCTCTCGAGCGTTGCCGGGGCAGCCACCACGATCTACCTCGCGGTGGCAATGATCAGCCTGACAATTCGCACCTATGGACATGGCGAGGTGTCGCAGGACAGCCTTACGCCGCTTTGGGTACCACAGGCGGGTCTTGCCCTAGGAGCGTGCCTTCTGGCCTTGCAGATGGTCGTACGCATGCTTGCCAATCTGCTTCGGCAGCCGGCCGAACGTCCGGAACTTGGCGCCGCAACCGCAATCGAAGGGTGATGTGCATGTGCTGGCCAGACCTAGCCTTGCTCCCACATCGCCCGTCCCTTCCCTCGTTTTGATCGGAGCCTGACATGTCCGCGATCTTTGGTGGCCTGTTCGGCCTTCTCTTTGCATTCCTCTCGGTCGGAGTGTGGATCGGCGTCGCCCTTCTGGCGGTGGCGGTCTTGCTTGGCCTCATGTTCACATCGCTACCTATGGAAAGGTTGTTGGGCCAGTATGCCTTCAACATCCTGACCACGCCCGATCTGGTCGCTCTGCCGCTTTTTGTGCTGATGGGCGAATTCCTGTTCCGCACCAAGCTTTCTGCTGCGCTTTTCAATGGGCTTGCCCCCTGGGCAGGTTTGATTCCGGGTCGCCTTCTGCATGTCAACGTCATTGGCTGTTCGATATTCGCCGCGATTTCGGGCTCTTCGGCGGCGACGACCCAGGTTGTGGGGCGCATGACCCTCAAAGAGTTGCTGCGCCGGGGTTACTCGCCGGATGTCGCCATTGGCAGCCTCGCGGGCGCCGGCACACTGGGCTTTCTCATCCCGCCCTCGACCGTGATGATCATCTATGGCGTGCTGGCGGAAGAGTCGGTCCTGCGGCTGTTCACGGCAGGCTTCTTGCCTGGGGTGATGCTGGCTGGTGTCTTCAGTGCTTGGATCATGATCCACACCACGATCCGCCGTGATCTGGTGCCGGAAAGCGAGCGGGCACTGCGCCATATGCCACTCGCACAACGCTTTGCCGCCCTTGGCGATCTTTGGCCGGCGCTCTTTCTGATCGTCTGCGTACTGGGCTCCATGTATGGCGGCCTCGCCACGCCGTCCGAGGCTGCGGCCCTCGGTGTTGTCGGCGCCTTCATTGTCGCGGCAAGCCAGAAGGCATTGAACCGCCAGATCATCCGCGACGTTCTGCTGGGCACCGTCCAGACCTGCTCGGTGATGGGGATCATCATCTTTGGCGCCTCGGTTCTGGGTAACGTGACGGCGGTGCTGGGCGTTCCGGATGCCGTGGCCGGCATTGTGTCGGACTGGAACCTTTCGCCTGTCGCGCTGATCATTGCGCTGATGCTGCTCTATCTGATCCTTGGTACCGCTCTTGAGGGGTTCTCGATGATCGCGACAACGCTGCCCGTCGTGCTGCCGATCGTCGAGGCGGCCGGGTTCGACAAGGTCTGGTTCGGCATCTTCATGGTACTGGTCGTCGAGATGGCTCAGATCACGCCGCCCGTCGCCTTCAACTTCGCGGTTATCCAGAACATCACGGGGCGCAGCACGGGCTATATCGCGAAAGTTACATTTCCCTATCTCTTGATCATGATGGGCTTTGTAATCTTCTTGGCGATCTTCCCCGGCTTCGTCACCTTCTTGCCTGATCTGATACTGGGGGGCTGACGCCCCCCTTTTCCCTACAAAATTTAACGATACTTGTGGTGTCAGATGCGCAGTGAGGCTTCCAATGTACGGTGGCGGGCGAACATCTATCGCCAAGGGTCTTCAATGAGTAACTCTTCCATGTCGGAGACAAGGCCGACGACTTCTTCTTTGTTGCTGCAGGTGTCCTGATCACATCAGGCGTTCATCCTCTGGTTGGCGCTGTCCACGGGCAGGTCAATCATCCGGGTCAATGGTTTGGCGAGCCGGCCGCCCTGAGCCAGCGTCCCCGACTTGGAAGTGTCTTGGCGCGCAAGAGCAGCACCCTTGTCGCAGTATCCTTCACTGCCGTGGTCGAGGAGTTGAAGAACCTGCCTCAGGTAGCGACGTCTCTGTTTGACCTGATGGCCAACAACACGGAAGAGCACATGCTGCATGGCCTTGATCTGCTGATACAAAACCCGAGAAAACGGATGTGTTCCCGCCTCCTGACGTTCGCGGGACGTCGAGTGCGCCAGCCGCCGCCGGTCTCGGTCAGCATTCCGATTTCGCAAGACGAACTTGCGCTGACCAGCTGCATGTCGCGCCAAACCGTCAACCAAGCATTGGGAGAGTTTGTGTCCGATGGGATCTGCGCGCTTCGATATGGAGAAATCAGCATTCAAGATACCCGCAGGCTTGCAGAAATCGTATCAGGAGATTGATGCGCGACAACAACGGGTATGCGTGACGCTAAGGGCAGTGAGCGGCCGGACGGCGGTGCAGCATGATAAACGCGGCGACATTGGCAAAGCGGTCGCTCATGCAGCGCGCGGCGAGCGAGGTACCTGCTAGGAAGAACGACTGCTCTGGGCCGGCCGCCAGGAAACGTCGACCAAGGCGATTAGGCCGCCGTGAGAAACTCGCGCAGCCGCTTCTCGAGAGCAGGCCTGTCAGCGGCCTTGGTCTCGCACTCCCAGATGGTAAGCACATCCCATCCGGCATCTTGTAGGGCGGCCAAGTTGGTGGCATCGCGCGCGACGTTGCGGCCAATCTTCGGCTTCCAGTAGTCGCTATTGGATTTGGGCTGTCGAGCGCCACGGGCGCAATCGTGGCCGTGCCAAAAACAACCGTTGACCATGATAACCTTGCGACGGCTGCCGAACACCAGATCAGGCTTTCCCGGGAGATCCTTGCGATGGAGCCGGTACCGACAGCCGAGACCATGGACCAACCGGCGCACTTTCATCTCGGGCGTCGTGTCCTTGGACTTGACCGCCCGCATCGTCGCGCTACGGACAGGATCAGTCGTTGTCGCTTTCATCGCCAGTCTCGGTCTCGACGGACGCGGCACCGCCGAGAGCCTGGTAGCGCCGATCGGCGAGCCACTGCAGGCGTTTGGCTTGGGTCAACAGGACGCGTCTCAAGCCACCCTGAACCTTGCGCTCCGATATCACCTGCGCAAGACGGGAAATGATAAGCGACCGGCGGGCAATTCGGAAGTCGGGGTGTGAACGGATCTTAGCGACCTCGTCCGAGACAACGCACATGCGAAACGATGGCGGGATCTCGATGTTGGCTACAGGCGCTGGCGGATCCTTCTCGTTGAGAATTGCCTTGAACTGGCTTCCAGCGATGGCCTTGCCGTAGACCGCGTGCTCCAGAGCATTGAGATACGCACGGGCGGCAGCGCGATCAGCGGCACTGCTGATGGCTTGGAACTGAGGCAGTGGAAAAACCTCGATCTCGTAGACCTCGAATGGGTCGAGCACGCTCATCGCCACCGCGTCGGTGCGCTGGTTCGTGAGATGCCGCCGGATGCGTGTGCGGAGCATTTCGTTGGTCTGTCCGACGTAGATCGGCTCTCCATCATAGTCGTAGAAAATATAGACGCCCCAGCGGAAATTGCCGACGCGACGTTTCCCGCCTACAATTGGATCGAAAAAATCGCTGTCGAGGAAGGTAACGAGGTTTCGTCGTAGGTCTTCTGTCTCGAATGGCGGGACGTTGATATCGTCCGGCTTGTTCTCTCCCGCCATTCAGCCCCTCCGGATCGGCGTCATCTCCGATTCGACCTGGACTATACCGCCTCGCCTGATCGTGGTCATTCGCAACGTCTCTACGCCGACGAGTTGGATCTCGAAGTCCACATAATTGACCTCGTCTTCGCGTCCGCGGAAACAGGCATAGAACGCCTGCAGCAGCGTCACGTCACCAATCTGCTGCGCCACCGCCTTGGTCACGGCGCTGCCAGGCACAATAGCGGGGAACATGTAAATGCACGGCGGCGGCACCCGGAACGGGCCAACGTCAGTCAGCCTATGCCCGTCTTCATTTACAATCTTGGGGCATGGTCGCCCAACCGTGCTGCACACCATATCCCAGACAATCACGCCGTCGATCTGCTGGTCGCGAGCGATCATCTCGGCCGATAGCCGTGTGTGGATGCCAGACCATGCGTTGCGTCGCGGGTCACCTGCAGCGTTGGTCATGATGGACCAGATGATAAATTCGTCGGCCGTGTCCGGGCGTTCGAACAGCGTGACATTGTTGCCGTCCATGGCACCCGTTAATGCGATGACGGCATTTCGACCTTGGGGTAGCCGCACCCAGTAGTCGCTGCGCTCGGCGGCCTCGGTCAGGTCCCAACCTTCTATGAACTTGGCGTCCTCCATGTGATTGAGGACGTGCTGCACGAATTCGCGCTTCGGCCGAAGCGTCGCCGAGTACTGCCCGCGGATTCGTTCGATCGTGCCTCTGAACAGGCCGGAGTTGTAGAACTCTCTCTCGTCGAGGCCATGATCACCAAGAAGATGGGCTTGGGTTTTGAGCACCTCTGCGAACTTCTCGATTTGATCGCGCAGACCAGCATTCTGCTCGCAAGGTACGACGCTCATGCCGCAGCGGCGTCCTTCGCCATCAGGCGCTCGAGCAACGGCTCAATGACGTGTTGGGCCAAATGCCGAACCACCGGCACGACCACGCCGTCACCGGTGAGGTGGTAAGCCTCGTTGTAGTTTTTCGGCAGGATGTAGTCTTCGCTGAGGCCCATGAGACGCGCAGTCTCTCGCGACGAGATCAGGCGCGAGCGGATGCGGTTGCCGTCGACGACGACGATCACCTGGCGCGACGAACCACCCGCTGGCGTACGAAGGCAACCGGCAAGGTCGTCGAACCTCACCTCTGCGCGCTGGTGTTTCACCCCTTCCTCGATGCGGGTGCGCTTGTAGACGGCGCCAACCATACGACGGCCAGCGCGCTTGGCGGCTTCGACCTTTGCCAAATTGATAGGCGACATCTGCCCGAGCAGCTTAGCCGTCTCGGCTGCGGTGTGCCAATTCACGCTGTCCGGCTCGTCCTCAATCAGATCGGCGAAGACGGTATTCCGGTGGGGCGGCGTCGGCATATTCCACCACAGCCATTTAGCCTTGGCATCGTCGTTGATGCGATCATAGGCCGCCTGCAGACCACGAGTGTGGAACGGCTCGATGGGACCTGGGGACACCATGGCGCCCTCGACGTGGATGTCATCGCGCACACCAACCACGAACAATCGCGGCCGGGAATGCGGAACAAAGAGCGCTGCGTCGATCACCAGTGCGCCGTACTTGTACCCGTTCTCGGCGAAGGTCTGGCAAATTGCCTCGAAGTCCTTGCCGCCATGGCTGGTCAGCGTGCCGGTGACGTTCTCAAGTGCGACGACTCGTGGGGCACGTCCCTCCGCGATCAGCAGCTTCACAATGTCCCAGAACGGATAGAACGTGCCCGAACGCTCGCCGCGCAGGCCTGCGCCACCACCAGCAAGAGAGAGATCCTGGCATGGAAATGATGCCCATGCGAGATCAGCCGCTCCCGGCAGTTCGATGGTTTCAACTTTTCGTATGTCGCCGACCTTCAGAACGGTCTGGCCGTCCTTGTCCCAGTTGGTCTGATACGCGACGCCCTTCTTGAAATCGAAGTCGTTCGCGAAGACACACCGCCAACTGGAGCCGAGGCCTGCGCGTGCCATGCCCCCACCAGCGAAGAACTCGTAGAATGTCGTCTTGCCGGTTTCGGTCATCTGACCCCCGTTACACTAGCATGCATCATACCCGAAGGTCGTTTATGTTTCGTTTCATTATGCATGGTTCACCGCTGACTTCCAGCCCTGCTGCGGGGTTCGTCAACGTTCAGCCGCGAACAAACGATCAGTGGCCCCCGGGTACTGGCGCGGCGATAGCCGCCGGCACCGGTGCAGCAGCGGCTACGGATGCCATGGTGGTCGGCGTGGCCAGAGTGGAGCTGACAACGAGAGATTTCTGCTTCAATGTGCTGGTGAACGCCTCACCCTTGGCGACCTTGTCCCGCGCGCCCTCAGCATCGAAGATCTCTATCGTATGGTCGAGCACGGTCTTAATGTCAGCATCTGTCAGATTGGCCACCTTCAGGCCTCGCAATGCCGCAGTGTGAACCGGACGCGAACCGTTAAGCTTCCAAGCCAGCTGCATCATCATATGGTAGCGAAGGTTGTTCCGATACTTTGAGTCGATGTTGGCACTTTCCTTCCGGAAATATGCGTCGACGGCGAAATAGAGGCCGGCGCACACCTCATAGATCTTGAGATCGGTCATCTCGGAGAATAGCGACTGGTACATGGCATCGTCCTTCATGATCGTCGTCGGACGTGCGCGCGCGTCATGAGGTCGCTCCAAGCCGATGGCGATGACTGCCTGCGCCAATCGCTCGATGCCGATGATCTTGTCCGAAGGCTTGCCCTTGTTTCGCCAATAATCCTTGCGCCGATCGTAGAACATCTCGAGCTGGACTAGGTAATCCTCGATCTTGCGCTGGAATGGTTCCGTCGCATACAGCGATGCCGGCTTGATGCTGGTCTGAGAATTTGTCGCCTTGATTACGCGGTCGCGACGAGCCTCGTCGTCGATCTCGAGCACCCGAACCTGGACGGAACGCTCCTTCGCATCGACACCACCTCCAGAAAAGAAGCGGTGGATCTCATGCGAGGTTTGCAAGCCATTCACCACCAGCGGGTTCTTGACTGTGAGCTTGTTGTCTTGAGACTGAGCTTCCTCGGCTAGGATCGTGACGCCGTTGTTCAGCCACCAGAAATCCGCCTCGTCCTCGGCAGCTTGCAACGTTGCTGCAATATCCTTGTTGACCGAAGCGCTGGTCTGGTAGTCGCGGACATTGAACTCAAAAAGGGCGTCAATTATCTGCCCGTCATCCGTGATGAATTCGTAGTAGTCCTTGAGCTTCGACAGCAGCACGTAACCCTTGCCATGCGAGATGGCCGACTTCACGAACGGGAGTTGCTTGACCAGAACATTCTGCTTCTGCGCTTCTTCGTAGAGCTTGGCCGCGTTCCAGAGCTCGACGTTGCAGGTCGATTTCGGGAATCGATTTGCAATCGCATTGCTCAAGCCCGATCTCATGGCATCGACCTTGGCATTACCGACAGCCGCCAAGGTGGCGTAAATGACGTGCACGTTGACCGTAGGGAACTGAGCGGCGAGTTCGCGCAGGCCGTCGCGATACTTCTCGAAGATTTCGAGGACGTTGCTGTTGTACAGCGTTGCAAGCGTCGCGGTGTCGGCATCGAGCCTGATCAACTCCGGAACTGAGGTCAGCAGCTTCGTCATGGCGGTCTCGGAGAATCCGCCTTCGATCTTCGACTGGATGATGAACAGGTCGACGATCACTGGCGACTTAAACGTGTCCATCTCGGTGTCGATCTCGATCAGCGAGCGGTTTACGAAGAAATACACGCTGTCTATGCCGCCGTCGTTCTTCCCGTCGACCACGCCCTTGTCGATCTGGTCGAATGTCAGCGCAAACCTCCTCAGTACCGTCTCGGCGCAAAAATATTCGAACGCATCGGCATCGCTGAGGTTGGCACCATAGCGGGGCTTATTCTTACCCAGAATACTCTTGATCAATACATCGTCGCTCATGGTCCCTCGCAGCAGTTCAACTGGCGGTAAGATACTAGTCGGCCCGAGTGCTTCGATGCAACCGTGGCTCTTGAAGCGTCAAACTGAATAAGCGGAGTGAGGCACCCTTCTACCGTCGTTGGAAGGAAATGCTGCGCTGAGGATCAGCGGCCGCTTCGCCAGCCGCTGCTCTGCAGCAAGTCAGACCGGCGAGTGTCCGCATAGGGCCGGGTGCGTCGATCATATCGCGCCGATCAAAGGTCCCTCCCCCTGGATCGGCACTTACATCAGCCGCTGCCCTGCTCTCATCGTGGCCAGTGTCCCCGTGTTCCGCTATCCACCCCATCAGTTCAAGGACTGCCTTCTTCGAGCCCGGCTCACCCTGGGAGAATGGCTACTGCGAAAGCTTCAACGCCCGCTCCCGCGATGAGCTCCTCGACAGCGAAGTCTTCTACTCCTTGCGCAAAGCCCAAATCCTCATCGAGAAATGGCGCCGCAACTACAACGCTGCTGCATAACACCCATCTCTCTGTGTTGTTGAGGGGAATAGGCTCTTCTGGTCGGGATACGGTCCTGCGGGGTGTTTTGCCCTTTGCTTGGCCTCGAAAGCGACGTGTTGTGCCTGTGGTGGGGCAAGTTCGGACCGACTGAAGAGCCACGGTCCGTCAGGAAGGGGATGATCGCCTTTGACCACTCGGGTCTCGGCCGCGATCCTCAAGTTCTTCGCCGATACGCCGAGCAGGCGCGCAGCGTCGGTTAGATTGAGCCACGGTTCGATACCATCGGGAGCCGGGCGGAAGACCGGGATCTTGTGATGCGAGCGGAGGGACGTGACCCGCTCGCGTGTCCAGCGGTTGCCATGGCCTGTCAGCAGGCCGTTTCGGTTGAGGATGCCGGCAATCAGATCGTCGGAGGCAATGAGCACCAGCTGGCGCACCGCGGCGATGGTCTCGGAAGCGGTGCTGTTACGCTGACCCCGGCGTCGCTTCGTCAGGCGAAGCTCTGTATGCGCACCGCCGATCCAGTGGACCAGCAGAACGATCTCGGAGGCTGTGTCGTCGAGATCGGCAACCACCTCCTGGATAACGGTGCGGACGATTCGCTTCTTGAGCCGGGCATCCGTCGTCGGTGCAGCCCAGACCGCCCGTAGGTTCGTCCCAATTTTGGTGGTGTCGAGTGCCGCCAGGGAAGATGATCCTGGGGCGGCGGCATCGTGCTCCGCAATCCTGGCCTCGACCGTTGCAGCTTGCGTGAGGGCACGGTTCCACCGCGTCTCCAACTCTCCGGCCACCAGCCTGTTCGCAGGATCGGCGGCATCGTATTACCGGAATGCCCGATCGGCATGGTAGCGGGTAGCCTCGAGATCGCGCATCAGGGCTTCGCGAACTTGATCTCGGCGGCTGGCAGCCTGCGCCTCGGCCTCCGTGGCGGCAGCGATAGCTCCGGGTTCGACCACCCGCAGCAATGCCTCCTCGATAGCATCATCGACACGCAGGCCGCCGTAGGCACCCGAACATCCTACCGGTAAAAAACCCCGCCGTAGCTTCGTGGGCACTCTTCGGGCGGACCGCCGTTCCGCATCCAGACCGCCTTGCCGGTTTCGATCACGGAGCGTCCCTGCGTGCCGATCCGCCCCACCATCGCAGGACGCTGAGGATGTTCGTCTCAGGGCAGGATTGCTTCGGTCTCGGACCAGCGACGGTATTCCTCGCGCAACCAGTCCAAGAAGACGCGCACCCGTTTCAGCCGTAGATGGTCGGTGGGGCAGACGATCCACTGTGTCGTCAGCCGGATGCCGGGCGCGCCCCGGACCGGGTTCACCAGCAGGCCGTCGCGCAGTTCGCGCCACATCATTAGGTTGCTTTCCAGCGCGATGCCCATGCCGTCGCAGGCGGCGTCGATGGCCATGTGACTGCGGTCGAACAGCACTGCCTTCCAGTCGAAATCATGCTGCACCCCGGCGTCCGACAGCCAGCGCGGCCATTGCGCCTGTGACTTGACGGACCGGATCAGGCGGAACTGCATCACCTGCTCAGGCGTCAGGCTGGCCGGGGCGGCCAGTGACGGGGCACAGACCGGCACGAAGTTCTCCGGCCCCAGCCCCTCGACGAACAGGCCGGGCCAACGGCCATCGCCGTGGCGGATCTCGACATCGACCAGTTCGCGGTTGAAATCGGTGGGCTCGTTAGTCCCGTCCAGCCGCACCTCCAGTTCGGGATGGGTGTCAAGGAAGCGGCCCAGCCGGGGCAGCAGCCATTTGTTCGAAAGGGTAGGCGTCGCCCGCACCTTCAGGCTGGTGATCGCGCGCTGGCCGCGGATGATGCTGGTGGCCTCGGCCACCCGCTCCAGCTCATCGCCGATCATGGCGAAATACCGCTCTCCTGCCTCGGTCAGAGCAAGGCCTCGGCCGACGCGGTTGACCAATGTGACACCCAGCTGCACCTCAAGCGCCTGAATCTGCTGGCTGACGGCGGAGGGCGTGACGCTGAGTTGTTCGGCGGCACGGGCAACGCTGCCAGCGCGGGCGGCGGTGTGAAAGACCCAGATCGCCTTGATCGGCAGTTGCATGGCGCGCGCTTCCTGAACGGCGGACGCCGGGTTTCGCTGATCATCCTCGGGCCGCCTGCCCTTGGTCATAGCATCGCCTGCCCTGCCGTGGCGAGTGTTTGCAGATGCGAATGGGCCAGATGGCAAAGCGTGTCAGGGTGCAAGGCAATGTCCAGAACCAACGCCTTTTCATCCACACCGGGCGGCTCCAGTGTGGCGAGCTGGCTGTCCAGCAGACCCACCCCGGCGAAATGGCCCTGGCGGGATTGCAGTCGTTCGGCAAGCAACGCGGAGGTGCCGTGCAGGTGCAGGATAGGCAGGGCGCCAAGCCTTTCGCGCAGCAGGTCGCGGTAGCTGCGACGCAGGGCCGAGCAGGCCACCACCACAGGACCCGGCGGGGCGGCAAGGGCAGCGCTGGCCACGGCTTCCAACCATGGCCAGCGCATTTCGTCGGTCAGCGGTAGGCCCGCCGCCATCCGGGCGACGTTGGCAGCGGGGTGATGGTCATCCGCCTCGACAAAGCTGCCGCCGATTGCCTGCGCCAAACGCCCGGCCACCGCAGACTTCCCACTGCCTGCCACCCCCATCACCAGAACGCAGCGGCTAGGCATCAATACATCCCCAGCAGGCGCACCGGGCCTAGCGTCAGCACGGGGAACAGCACCAGCGCAAGGATGGCCAGCACAAGGATGGTCATGGGGACCAGAGATCCGCGGATCACTTGCTCGATGGGCATTTTCGCCACCTGTGCCACGGCAAACAGGCAGATACCGACGGGCGGCGTGATCAGGCCGAGGGTCAGGGTGATGACCAGCACGATCAGGAAGTGGATCGGATCCACACCCAGCGAGACGGCAGGCGGCAGCAGCACCGGGATCAGGATGAACATGGCGGCAATCGCATCCATGAACATGCCGACGATGATCAGGAAGAAGAAGATCAACAGAAGGACCATCGTCGGCCCTGTGGCAATCGCGCCCAGAAACTCCGCCACCTGGGTAGGCAGCCCGTCATAGGTAAAAACCCATGCCGCCAGCTTGGCCGTGGCTGCGATGAACAGGATGGTGCCGGAGGTGCGGGCGGTTTCGATGAAGATGCCCGGCAGTTCGCCGGGCCGGATCGTGCGATACAGGATCACCGACAGGAACAGGGTATACAGCACCGCAATCCCAGCAGCCTCGGTCGGTGTAAAGAAGCCGTCGACGATCCCGATCAGCATGATTACCGGCGTCAACATCGGCAGGATGGCAGCCAGACCGGTGGTGACGATGCGGCGAAGGTTGATCGGCGTGGGTGGGTTGAAGCCATAATGCACGGCGTAGAAGTGGTTGAACACCATGAACAGGAAGGCGATGAACAGCCCCGGCACCAGCCCCGCCACCAGAAGCGTCCCGATCGAGGCACTGGCGATGGACCCGGCGATCACGATCAGGATCGACGGCGGGATGATTGACGACAGCGTGGATGTGCAAAGCGTCATTCCCACTGCGTAGCCCTTGGGGAAACCATGTCGCTCCATCGCCTTGATCTCGATGGCCCCGATGGAGGCGATGTCGGCGACCGACGATCCCGAAACGCCGCCGAAGATCACCGAGGAGGCGACGTTCACGTGGCCCAGACCGCCGGGCAGCCAGCCCACCATCGCCTCGGCAAAGTCGAACAGCTTTTCGGCAACCTTCCCGCGCTCCATCAGAACACCGACAAGGATGAACAGCGGCACCGCCACCAGAAGGAACGAGTTCATGGCGGAGAACATGCTTTGCGCCAGCAGGTCGATGGGTGTCGAGGTGTAGAGTACGATTGCCGCCACGCTGGCCAGACCAAGGGCGGCCGCCAGCGGCACACCGATGGCCCCCAGGATCAGGAACAAGGCAAGAAGGGTCAGGCTCATTTAGGGCTCCAAGGCTCTGGCGCCTCATGCGGCGCGGCCACGGGATAAGAGGGGGAGATCACGTCGCGGTGTGTGCGCAGCGACAGAAAGACGCACAGGATCGCCAGTGCCGCACTTAGTGGCATGATGGTGCCCATCACCCACATGGGAACGATCAGCGTGGCGGCGGTCTCGTTCATCATGAACTGCAGGCGCACAAGGCCAAGGCCGGTCCAGCCCATCAGCGCGAAGAACAGCACCGAGGATAGCACATAGACCCCCAGTGCCAGCCGCCGCAGAACCTCGGGCAGCGCCGAAATCATCACGGTGACGCGCGCGGCCTCGGCGTTGCGGAAGCCTCCCGCAAGGCCTAAGAAGATCATCCAGACGAACAGATAGCGCGTGGCTTCCTCGGTCCAGGGGACAGGGTGGCCCAGAAGGCGGCTGCTGACCTGCAAAAGGACGACCACGAGGATGGCAAAGGCAGCTAGCCCGGCGGCCACATCGGTGAACAGGCGAGCGATCCGGTCCAAGATCGTATCGTGGGGTTTCATGGCATTCCCTTTCCGGCAGGCACAGGGGCGGACCATCCGGGGCCGCCCCCATGGCAGGATTTACTGCTTGCCGACGAAGGCAACCGTCTTGTCAAAGAATTCCTGATCCTTCACCAGCCCGGCAAAGACGCCGTAAAGCTCTTTCGACACCGCAACGAAGGCTGCCTGCTGTTCGGGCGTCAGGCGGTTCACCTTCATGCCGTTCTTCTCCAGTTCGGCAATGGTCGCCTCGGCCGACGCCGCATCATTCTCGGCCTTCCACGCTTCGGTCTCGACCGCAGCTTCGGTCAGCGCCTTCTGGTGTGCCTCGCTCAGACCGGCGAATCTGGCCGGGTTGATCCCCACCACCCAGCCGTCGGCCATGTGGTTGGTGATCGAGACGTGGCTTTGTACCTCGTAGAACTTTGCGCTGAGGGGAACATTGATCGGGTTTTCTTGACCATCGACCACCTTCAGTTGCAGGGCGTTATACACCTCGGCAAAAGCCATCGGGGTGGGGGCGGCGCCCATCTTGCCGAAGAATTCCACCCAAAGGGGGTTGTTCGGCACGCGGAACTTCAGGCCCTGAAGGTCGGCAGGCTTCTCGATCGCCAGCTTGGAGTTGGTCATCTGCCGGAACGGACGCGGCCACAGTGACAGCCCCTTCACCCCGATGCCATCCAGATCGGCGATCAGTTCCTGCCCCGGCTCACCCGCCAGATAGCTACGCAGTTGTTCGGTATCGTCGAACAGGTAAGGCACCGAGATGGCCGAGAATTTCGGGTTGAAGTTGGCATAGAGCGAGGTTGCAAGCACCAGCATGTCCATCGATCCTCCCGCCAGCTGCTTGACCGCGCCCGAGGGGTCGCCACCATAAAGCGTGCCGTTCGGGAATACTTTGATCTCCAGTTCGCCCCCCGTTTTTTCCGCCACCAGTTCGGCAAAGTGGTTGGCTGCCACGGTGATTTCGGAATTGTCCGGATCGGGGGTGGACAGGGTCAGTGTCTCGGCAACCACAAGGCTGCCAACAAGGCTGGTTGTTATCATTGCAGCTGCTGCGATCAGGCCGCGCATGGAATATTGATTCATTTCATCCTCCCTTGATTTCGTTGTCGTTCCGGCTCAGGCGCGCTCCTCAACGCGCTGGTTGAGCCGGGCAAGCTCCAGGATGACGGCGCTGTGATCCAGGTCGCCATCCCCGTATTCGACCATGGCCCCGAAGAGCTGATCGACCTGCGCAGCGACGGGCAGCGTCAATCCCAGATCCCGGGCAAGGCCCAGGGCGGTTGACGTGTCCTTCAGCTGATATCGCGCCGGACCACCCGGCGCAAACCGTCGCTCAACCATCCGCAAACCATGCAGTTTAAGGATGGTTGAATCTGCAAATCCGCCCAGAAGTGCCTCCCGCACTTTGCCCGGATCGGCACCGCCTGCGGCAGCCAGGGTCAAAGCCTCGGCCACGGCGCAGATTGTGGTGGCCACAATCAACTGATTGGCCAGCTTGGCCAATTGTCCGCAGCCGACCGGGCCGACATGGGTGGGGCGCCCCAAGGCCGTGAACACCGGCATCAAGCGTTCCACCACCGCCGTATCGCCCCCCGCCATGATCGACAGGGTTCCGGCCTTGGCCCCCGCCTCGCCGCCCGAAACCGGAGCATCGACGTAATCGACGCCGCAGGCACGGGCTGCTTCGGCCTGGGCGCGGGCGGTTTCGACGGGGATCGAGCTCATCACCACCAGAACCGCGCCTGATTGCATGGCGGCGATGACGCCCGCATTCCCCAGCAGGACCGCATCGCAGACCGGACCGGAACTAAGCATGCAGACCACCACATCGGCAACTCGGACGGCGGCAATCGCGTCCGACGCCGAGATGGTGCCCGGAACGGCAGCCTTGGCGGCCGTACGGTTCCATGTGGTGACCGTCATCCCTGCATCGGCCAGCCGGGCCGCCATCGGCGCCCCCATGATGCCGGTGCCAAGGACGGTGACACGCGCGCCCTCCGTCATGGGCAGACCCGAGAAAAGAAGCGGACAGGCCGCTCCTCCGTAATCAGTGCCGGAAAGGCGGCACGGAACCGGGCCAGATGGGGCGTCTCCAGATGCGCGTCAAAGGCAGCGCGGCTGTCATACACCTCATAGAACACCACGACATTGGCTTCGGCATCCGGGCGGATGACATCGAACTGACGGCAGCCCGGTTCATCCGCGACGGAATGGGCGGCATCATCCTGCGCGGCGGCAAGGAAAGCCTCGATGCGGTCGGGCTTTACGCGGAATTCCGCGATGACAACAAAGGCGGGGCTGGTCATGGCGCCCTCGGTCAGGCCGCAACGATGGAGGCGGGACGGAAGGTGTCTTCCATCTTGCGTCGCACCGCCAGCACATCCAGATCGTCGACCATCTCAACATCGTCATAGCTGACGATCTGGTCCTTCTTGATCGCACGTTTCAGCTTCACGTTATGCGCCAGCCCCATCGGCAGAGCGCGCAGTTCGAGGCTTCGCGAGGCTGGGATCGCATTGGCCCAAACAGCATAACCACCCTCACCGTCCAGCATCTCGCCCGGCTGCATATCCTTCTTGGCGACCGCCACCGCATCGCCGCGGAATTCCTTGGATGTGCCGGTGGGTTCGTTGCGCAGCACCGCCGACAATACACTGACCGAGGTTTCCAGGCCGATGATATGGAACGGCCGCCACATCGAAGCATACCAACCCGACGGATCTGTCAGCAGTCCATATTGTTTGAAGCATTCGCGGGCATAGTCATTGTGCGCCTTGAAGGTGACGAACACACCATATCTGATGTTGTTGACCACCTCACGGCCATCGGGTTCCTGGCTGGCGGCAATGTCGACCAGACCGCTGCGCGACATCCGCCCGCCATCCGCGGCCGGGCGGAACACGCGGGCCAGATCGTGCAGACCGGCGGGAGGGAAGGCCAGACCATCATCGGGGCAATCAAGGCCGGTACCGTTGGCAACAGCCGCCATCTCGATCGCGGCCTTGGTGCCATCGGTGAAGGAGTTATACATCTTGGGATTGAAGTCGCCCTTGGCCACGAACTCTTCGCTCCAGCCGAAAAAGCCCCATACGGTATCCGGAGTTGAGTAGCGATAGCGCGGCTCGAAGTTCATGCCTTTGCCCGCTGACGTCACCTCAAACCCGGACGCGCGCGCCCAATCCACAAGTTCGCAGATCAGCGCGGGTTGGTCGCCGTAAGCCATCGAATAGATCAGCCCCTTTTCCCGCGCCATCTGCGCCAGGAGCGGGCCGACCATCACGTCAGCCTCGACGTTGACCATGATCACATGCTTGTTGCTGTCCAGCGCGCCAAGCGCGTGGCGGGTGCCGAACAGCGGGTGTCCCGTCGCCTCGATGATGCAGTCGATCTCGTCGCAGTCGAACAGATCCTGTGCGCTGCCGGTGACAAAGGTGGTGCCCTGCTTCAACGCCTCGCCGCAGTTGCGGGCCGAGTAGCGTTCGGCGGGCCAACCCACGCGGTTCAGCGACTCGCGCGCCTTGCCGATATTCAGGTCGGCCACGCCGACCATATGCATCCCGTGAATGCGCTGCGCCTGTGCCAGCACCATAGAGCCGAATTTCCCGGCCCCGATCAACCCGACGCGGACGGGCCGCCCCTGCTCGGCGCGCTTTTGCAGTAGGGTGTAAAGGTTCATGTTTCGTATCCTTGACCTGGCATCCGTCATTGCGGCCCGGGTCACACCGGAACAGTCCGCCTCCGCCCCACGGATCGCTCCGTAGGTCTGTGGCATGTAGCTGTCCTTTGTTCCCCCAGGGTCCGCAGCCCGGCTGCGACCTCTCGCGGCCGCCTCCCATGCGGCCTTGATGAAGGTTACGGCGAGGGATTGATTAGCTCAATTTAGAATATCACTATGAACACTTAGAAAATCTAAGCATTTTGGTGACTGATGGGTAGTATCGCAGTATTCCCAAGCATGCCGTTACGCTGGGATCAGGACTTCAGTAACGGGGCTCCCGGCAAATCCGCCCCCTCTCTTCGACGATGCAGATGGCCGTCTCTTTCACCGAAACATCCAACCCGTCATAGTGTTTCATGGCCCACACTTCCTCCCTGATACTTGTGGCAGATTCAACGCAGACCACGTTTGCCATCAGTTCGAAGCGCAGCACCTGCATGAACGCCATCGCAGTGAACGGGGCACAAGCCGAATACCCCATCTGACTAATCAGGACGGTGCAGTGGTTACCGGTGCTTTGCTGCGATGCCAGCCGAATGTCAGATTTAGGCGACGCTGCCGTGTAGCATGGAGCGTGGCCGACCGACTGCAAAGGGCCGCTCACGTCATCAGAATGACGGCTTTGTCAGCATCAACCAGATGATTGCCAGCACTGCGGCGAAGGCCGGAAAGCCGAAGGTCAACCACCAGCGATAAAGCCGGTGATAGGCCTCTGGCAGTGGCTCGCGCTGCGCGGCGGCGAGGCGCGCCATATCGCGCAGACGGATCTGCATCCAGACCACGGGTAGCCAGAACAGCCCAACAAAGACATAGAGGGTCAGCGACAATGAAACCCAGCCGGACAGCAACGGCCAGCCCACATCACGCGCCAGCAGATAGCCGGTAATCGGTTGGATGGTCGCGGCGGTCGCGGTAAAGACCGTGTCGGCCAGAACCACGATGCCTGCAACATGCGCGATCAGGCGCGGATCGCCCGAGCGGTTCGAGATGACCATGAAAAATGCGATGCCCGCGCCAGTGCCCAGAAGCACCGTCGCCCCGATCACGTGCAGGAAGCGCAGGATCTCGTAATAGCTCATCGCTCCTCCAGCGTAAGCGCGACCATGGCCGCCAGCACCACGCTGGGGATCACCTTCACCATCGGTCCCAGCGGGTCCAGCCAGAGATCGGGTGCCACCATCAGGCTACCGATAAGATAGACCACCGACAGCCCGATCATCCCAATCGCCGCCATCCTTGCGCTCGGGCGCCACAGGATCATCACCCCAAGCAGGATATCGGCCAGCGCCCCGCCGAGCACCGTCGGTACCGCGATCCATGCCTGGATATCTCGCCCCCCAAGGATCATCATGGCGCGGGCCGGGTCTATCAAGGTGATCGCCCCCGAGGCGCACCAGAACAGGGCCAGCATGGCAATGGCCAGCGGCAAAAGGAAATAGAACCGGGCGAAGAGCCTCTCTTGGCGGTTTGCAGGCAGGCTTTCCAATGTCGCCGCAAGAGGCCGGCAGGGCTTACCCCCAGCCCCATGCCAAGCGGCAGGATCACCCCGGACCCCGTCCGACAGCGCTCGCAGGGCTGTACTGCGCAGCGGCGAGCGCCACCCCAGATGCCCCAGGACATCGGCACACCATCCAACCAAACGCAGCATCGCATCGGGGAATGCCGGGCGGAAACACGGTGCCGGGAAACCTTGCCAAAGTCTGATCCGGTCAAGGAGCATTGCGAAACTCTGCTCATCCGGCTCGCAAAGATCGGCGACAAGGCCGGACGGCACCTCCCCTCTCGCCGCCGCGACGACGGCCGCGGCAAGATCGTCGATATGGACAGTCTGCACCTGCGCCTCGGGCAGAACGCGCGGCAGGATCAACGGCAGACCCGCCACTCCTCGCAGCAGCGCCGTGCCGCCATAGGCCTCAGGCGAGAGAACCAGCACCGGCCGAAGGATCACCCAGTTCTGCGCGCCCTCCGACAGAATCGCATCGCCACGGGCTTTGGATCGGAAGAATTCCGTAGATGCCCCGGGACTAACCCCTGCCGCCGAGATCTGCACGATGCGCATCGGCAAGTCCCTTGTCGCCTCAACAAGCCGGGACAACACTGTGACATGGATCGCCTCCAGATCGTCGCGCCCGCCGTCTTGCAAGGCGCCTGCGGCATTCACGACAACATCCGCATCGGCAAGCAGCTCTTTCCATTCGGCAACGTCGATCAGGGGAATGTCGCGGATCACCCAGTTAGCTTCCGGGTTCGAAGCAAGCGCCGAGCGTCGCGACCGTCCGATGCCGCTAACGGCAAAGCCATCCGCAGCCAGAGCCCGCATACAGGCTGCACCGATCAGCCCGTATCCCCCCAGCACAACAGCCTTGCGCATTCCATGCCCTTCCCGTGCCTGAACAGATACTTGTTAGCTGGTTTGTGTGGGGTCTGACAGGGGAGTGAATAGCGGCTAGACGTAGAGTGGCAGGATAATGATCGAGCCCGACCGCGCGCCGCACTGCGCCTGGATGACAGCTTTGCAGAATGCGGCCATCCAGCACTTCGGGCTGCTGACCGGCCGCTCAGGGCCCGCATCGACGTTCGGGTTCGTCGCAGCCAGCAGACTTCCTGGCTGTCTCCGAAGCTTGATCTTCGACCAGAGATGTGACCCGTCACTTCACTCCGAGCGGAGCCAATGGCATGCTCACCGAGCTGCTGGGTTCAGCCTTTCTTCGTCAGTTTGAGCCATTCGACGAGCGCTCGGCGTATCATTTCAGGTCTAGTGGGCAAGTCGGCGGCCTCGCGGCGCCGCTGATCGATTGCATCTATGAGGTCGCGCGATAGCCTCAGTGTAAGCGCTTCTGTATCTTTCTTGGGGGGTGCCATCTGCAATTTACCATTATGATGTTGACATCGTAATGGCATTAAACTACATTGGGGCAACCGGGGCAAGAGCTGCAACTCTCACCCCGGTCTATCACGCCAATCTACAGGGAGACCGGCATGACTAATTTCGGAGATAGCATCTCGATCTTTGTTTCGGAAGGGCACAGCCCTGCCGAAGCCGCCTTCACCGTCCTCCTCGCGCGCCTTGGTGAACTCTGTGCGGCGGAGCGGGACGTGGTGGGGCTGCCGGATGGCGATCCTGCGTTTGATGCCTGGCTTTCCGAGGCTGAGCTGGCGCGGGAGGCGGCCATGGCGGCGGCAGAGGCGGTGATCCTCGCCTGGACGGAGACGCCTGCGGATCTGCGCTTTCGCGGTGTCGCGCTCAATTTCGAGGCGCTGCTGCTGACGGATGACGGCGGTCGCTACAACCGGCTCGCGCTCGGCTTGCTGCGTGAGCGCCTGTTCTGGACTGTGCCGGGTCCGGGGCCGCGGGCCGAGCGGTCGCGCGCGCTGCTGCGGGCGTTCCGCAAGCAGTTCCTCCGGCTTCTGACGCTGCCGGACTATGCGCCGGACCATGTTCCGGCGCCCCTGCCCGCCGAGTTTGCGGCGCCCCAACCTTTCGACGCCTGACCCGCGCCCGCCCTGCCCCCGCCTCTTCCCGCGCCGGCAGCTGACGACTTTCCCCACATCGACATACCCAATGAAGAGGAGGGCTTTCGCATGCCCAGTCCTGTGATGCCCCATGACCAGTTCCTTTCGATTGCCGGCATGCCGGTGCCGAGCAT
>NZ_VOAK01000003.1 GCF_007859075.1 Gemmobacter aquaticus | reverse complement strand
CGAATGGCTGTGGACCTACAACAACGAACGCCCCAACATGGGCATCGGCGGCGTTACACCCGCCATGAAACTGAAAATGGCCGCGTGAGTTCTACGGTCGTGCCCCGCTAAAATGGGGAGGATTACCCGGGCTCGGCATCAGGCCCCTGCTTCAGCGCCAAGTGTTCGTCGCGCAGTGCAGGCACCGCGGGGCGAAGTTCGCGCGCAGTTAGGCCAGTGCCCGGCCAGTCGAGGAACGGGCCGTCCACGTGCTCCTGCCGCGGCCGGGATCCTTCGGCATCGAAGCGTTGCCTCGGGGCGCGTGGTGCGCAGCAACAGCTTCTGCTGCCTGTCCCAAGACAGAATGCCCGCCTCTATCAGATTCGCCAGCACCGCACGGGCCGTGGTGCGGTTGGTCTCCAGTTCTGGCGACACGCAGGAATTCATTTGACGACGACGGTACTTATTAAATAAAAAACAACACTAGCGGGCATTCCGCAACGACAGATGCCAAGCGAAAGTTATTCCATGAGCCTGATGAAAACCCTCGTCTGTGTCGAACCCGGCCGTTTTGAGCTGACGGAACGCCCGCGCCCCGAAGCCAAGCCGGGGCATGTCAGGGTGCGCATCGGCCATATCGGTATCTGCGGCACCGATTATCACATCTATGGCGGGCATCAGCCCTTCCTCGCCTATCCCCGCGTCATGGGGCACGAGCTTTCCGGCCGCGCGGTCGATGCCTTGGCCGATGGCCGGATTGCGGCAGGCGATCTGGTGGTGATCAACCCCTACCTGACCTGCGGCAGGTGTCATGCCTGCCAGATCGGCAAGCCCAATTGCTGTGAAAACATCGCGGTGCTCGGCGTGCATACCGATGGCGGGATGTGCCAGGAAATCGTTGTGCCCGAGGCCAACATCTATCCCGCCCAGGGGCTGAGCGAACAAGCCGCCGCGATGGTGGAGTTTCTGGCCATCGGCGCGCATGGCGTGCGGCGCGCCCAGATGCAGCCAGGATCGCGGGCGCTGATCGTGGGCGCGGGCCCGATCGGCATCGGTGCCGCGCTGTTCGCCACCATCGACGGGGCCGAGGTGACACTGCGCGACACATCGGCCTCGCGGCTGGAGCTTGCGCGCAAGGTGCTGCCCGAGGCGCGGTTCGAACTGGTGGGCGAAGCGGCACCCGGCGCCTACGAAACGGTGTTCGATGCCACGGGCAACATCCACGCCATGAATGGGGGCCTGCAATGGGTGGCGCATGGCGGCGCCTACGTGCTGCTTTCGGTGGTGAAGGGCGATCTTGTCTTTGCCGACCCGGAATTCCACAAGCGCGAATGCACGCTGATCGCCAGCCGCAACGCGCTGAGAGCCGATTTCGAACATGTCATCGCGATGATGCGCGCGGGTCGCGTGCCGGTCGATGCGCTGGCAACCCACGGCACGAGCTTTGAAGATGCGGTGACCAACCTGCCGCTCTGGGCCGAAGATCGTGGCACGCTGATCAAGGCGATCATCCGTGTCTGAGATCCGCACCCCTATTGTGCAATTTGGAACCTCGCGCTTTTTGCAGGCCCATGCAGACCTGTTCTTTTCCGAAGCGGCTATCCCCCGTGCTGTCACCGTGGCGCAAAGCTCGGGCGATGCGGCGCGGGCGGGGCGGCTGGCGGCGCTCGCGCTGCCCGAAGGCTATCCCGTGCGGGTGCGCGGCTTGCAGGACGGGAAGCAGATGGATGCGGAAACCCGCGTGACATCCGTCAAGCGCACGCTGTCCACAGCGACGGACTGGGCTGATCTGGCCCGGATCTTTTGCACCGAGGCAGAGGTGGTCATCTCGAACACTGGCGATGCGGGCTATCTGCCGCGCCCCGCCGATCTGGACGCCAGCCCTTCCCAGGGCATGAGTTTTCCGGCCAAGCTGTTCCATTTGCTTGCAGCCCGCTTTGCGGCGGGGGCTGAACCGCTGCTGGTGATGCCGATGGAACTGGTGCCGGAAAACGGCAAGGTGCTGAAGGCCCGGCTGCTGGAGATCGGCGCAGGCAATGGCGCCGATCCGGCGCTTCTGGCCTGGATCACCGCCCTGCCCTTTGCCAACAGCCTGGTGGATCGCATCGTATCGGAACCTCTGGAACCCGCTGGGGCTGTGGCCGAACCCTATGCGCTCTGGGCGATCGAGGCGGCGCCGGGCGTGGTGGCGCCCTGCGATCATCCCGCCGTGCAGATCGTGCAAGATCTTGAGGAGATCGAACGGCTGAAGCTGCATATCCTGAACCTTGGCCATACCGCACTGGTGGATTTCTGGCGCGGAACCGGCGCGCGCGATGGCGCATTGGTGCGCGAGCTGATGGCCGGACCAGAGGGCGTAGCCCTTCTGGCGCTCTATCAGGCCGAGGTGTTACCCGGGTTCGCCCACAAGGGTCGTGGCGCCGAGGCGCAAGCCTATCTCGCCACCACGGTGGACAGGTTTGCAAACCCGTTCCTTGATCACCGCATCAGCGATATCGCCCAGAACCACGGCCAGAAGGCAGAACGCCGTATCGCGGCCTTTCTCGATTGGGTCGGGCCGGAAGGCCCTGCCCTGCCCGAACTGCATGCCATATTGAAAAGAGCCCGCGCATGACCGCAAGCCGCCCATCCTTCATGCATCTGAGCCCTTAAGATACGGTGGACATCGTACTGCGCCCGCTGGCTGCAGGGGAACTGGTGCCGGGAGTCACTCTGCGCGCCGGTGGTGAAGTATAGGCAGGTAATAGCGGTGGCCACCGTGGATATGGCACGGGCGACCACGTTCAGAGCCATAACGCTGCTGTGGCCGACAGCCATTCCGATCAGGCCAGCAATGCAGGCGTCATCCATGCCCCGCCCGCCAAGACCAGCTTTCAGGGTTATCTTCGCCCCGACGGCCGGGTCGGCACCCACAACTTCATCGGCATCATGGCTTCGGTCAACTGTTCCTCCACCATCTGCAACGCGATTGCCGACAAGGCGAGCCGCATGCTGTTGCCGCGCTTTCCGAACATCGACGGCTTCGCCCCCATCGTCCACGATCAGGGCTGCGGCATGGCGAGTTCACGCGAAGGGATTGCTGCGCTGGTGAGGGTGCTCAAGGGTTACCGCGACCACCCCAATTTCGGCGGCGTGCTGATTGTGGGGCTAGGCTGCGAGGTCAGGCCTGCAGCGGCGACTTCATGTCCTGCATCAGGGTCATCTGGTGACGGGGGTGACGGCCTTTCTGGTGCACTGGGCACAGATGCCTCGCTATCGCTGGCTCGCGCGGATTGTGGGGGCCCGAGGCATGCGGCAGGTCGCCTCAGCCGCCTACGACCATGTCCTTGCGCCCACACTCTATCACTTGCACCGCCTTCGGAAGCACCGCCGGGATGCAGGGCCGCAAGGAGACTGACCGACGAGCAGCCTTTACTGGCTGAAGGACGCGCAAAGGGCGCGGCTGAAACCGTTGTTATCCCAAAAGCCAAGGTAAGCCGCGCGTCGGTGCTCGATGCTCGCCCAATCCGGTTCTGCATGACGGCAAGCAAGCTCAGCGATTACACAGGTGCCGCCGATCTGCCCGGCAGCTTGCTGCACGACAGGTGCCCAAGGATCTGCCTCTCGGCCGTCGCGCGCCGCAACTGTCGTGTGCTGGCTATGATGCCAGAACGACTCCTGACTTCAGGTGACTTTGGTCTCGTGACTTGACGCGACTACGGCGGTCGTCGCGGCGATTGCGCCGATCGCATTCAACAGCACGCCTGCCCATCGCCAAGCCTCGGAAATCCACAGCGATGGATCAAGCATGAAGGCATTCCAGATTGTGACAACTGCGAGAAGTGCTGCAAGAATGGCGAGGGTCTTGTAGACCCGCGGCCATCTGTTGAATGTCACGACAAACAGGATCGCCAACACCAGTGCAACCCCGGCGCCGGCAAACGTGGCGGTCGGGCCAAGCGCCGGTCTTCCGCTCGCAATCTGTGCGGCACCATAGGCGTTCCAAGCACAGCACAGGACCCCCCATCCAACCAGCAGGATCCGCGCTGCCCTGCTATATCCTGATGCCGAGGCTTCGTCGTACTGGTTTTCCACGGGTAATCCTCCGAATGACCCTCGCGGTTGCGCCTTATCGCGCGCGACCATATCCAGATCTGCGGCGGGCCGTCCTGTACCGTCAGCGCGGTCAGGTCGCCTGCGACAGTCGCGTCGACCACAGGGCCGCTACGGACCATCCGAGGGCGTTTGTCGAACAGCATCCGGCTGATGAGGCGGTCAATGCGCCGGGTTGGCAGGACGAGGTCTGGGCTGGCTGGCAGCAGCTGCATCCCTGTCTCAACCCGCGCTCGGCGATCCCTTTGGCGGCAAGCAGTTCACCGAGAGGTGGAATTCCTGCGATGCGGAAAGACGTGTCTAGAGATGCCTTCTTCAGCGCGGGCGGCAGGACCGGGAAAGCCACGCCTTCCGACACGGTCGCCAGTACCTTGATGTCCTTGATGGCTTCCGGCGCAACCTCAAACGGGTCGGCATCAAGGATGGTGAAATTCGCGAGCTTCCCCGGCTCTATGCTGCCGACATCGGTCTCCATTTCGATGGAGTAGGCCGCGTCGATGGTGACGGCGCGCAGCGCCTGTTCAACGCTCAGCCGCTGATCCGGACCGGCAACGCGCCCCGATGACGTCGTTCGGTTTACCGCGGCCCAGACAAGAAACAGCGGCTGGCCCGGTGCCATGGGCATGTCGGAATGGAACGAGATCGAAATACCCCGCTTCGCCGCATCACCAACCGGCACAAGCCGATTGGCACGGTCAGGGCCGAGGCCAATTTCTGCGTAGCGATCCGAAAGCGCGGTCACATAGTAGGGATTCGCGCTGACGATCGCGCCGAGGGCCTGAATGCGCTGAACCTGATCCTCACGCGCAAACCCGAAGTGGACGATCGTTGTACGATGGTTCGCCCGCGGGTTTCGACGCATGCTGCGTTCCAGTGCGTCCAGAACCAGATCCAGCCCGCCGTCGCCATTCTGGTGAATGTGGATATGATAGCCCGCGTCCCAGTAGGCGTCAAAAGCCCTGTCGAACAACTCGGGCTCCATGATCCATTCGCCCTTGTGGCCGTCGGTGTAGGGCTCTGTCACCTGCATCAACTGGCTGTAGATCGCACCATCGGCAAACAGCTTGACCTGACCGGGCAGATAGGCGGTTCGTCCCGATCCCCAGTCCAGCACCGCCTTCGTCTCGCCAATCATGTCGCCATCGATGTGCAACTGGGCCATCGTTTTGCCGTCGGGCATGTAGTACATGCGGAAGGGATTGTCCGCCGCGCCGAGGATCACGTTCTGCGCGTCCTGCAGGGGTTTCGAGACGATTCCGCCTGGCTCGCAGGCCAATGTGACACCGGCACTGTGCAGATACTCGCGGGTCAAGTTCAGGCCGGCGACGAGCCGATCCTTCGTGGCAAGTACGGCGGCCAGCTTGGGCATGACAGCAAAGCCGCCCTGTTCATAGAAATGCCCAGCCTCAAAGCTCGACTGCTCCTTTGCGGCATCCGAGAAGGTGGAAATGAACTCAGGCGTGATCCCCAACGTCTCAAGCGCGGCGGTATTCAGGATGAACTCATGCGCCGAGCGGTGCCAGATGATGATCGGGCGCGTCGCGCTTATGGCGTCAAGCTCGGGTCGGCGCACCTGTCCGTGCCAATAGTGGTGATACCCCCAGGTCACAAAGGGCGCATCGCCCGGCGCAGCCGCCACGGCATCCGTCAAGCGTTGCAGGTAGCTTTCCGGATCAAGGGCCGCCTTCGCGGTTCCGCCCGGCAAGACCCAATCCTCGATTGCGATGATCTCGACCGTAAGGGTCAGTGCTGCAAGCACGGGGTGAACATGCTGGTCGATAAGGCCCGCGATCATGACATCGTCTTCGAACTGGCTGTCGATACGATAGGACTGCGTTCCGGCTGCCTTGATCAGGTCGTCCAGCTTGCCGATGGCAAGGATGCGGGCTCCGACAACGGCAACCGCTTCAGCTTTGGCACTGTCCCCTGCCATGGTTAAGATGCGTTTCGCCTTGAAGATCGTGACTTCCGGCGTGCTGACAAGCGTAGAACCCATTTGCTGCAAGGTGCCACTATCGGCAAACAACGCCCCCGGCGCCGCGCTCGCACTCAGGTAGGCAAGCAACCTCAGAAACGACCGCCGCCCGATCGCGGCGTATTGGGTCTTGCGCATCAGCATCTATGGTCCTCCGCAGTGGATGCTGAAAGAATTGCAGAGTCGGGCAAGGCTGTCTGTCGTGATCGCTACAGTCCCACCAACGTCTCATGAACCCGTGACGCGAACGGTGGCGAGGAGCGCTACCTTGCGGACAGGCGCGCTCAGGTCAAAGCGTGCAAGGGATAACGTGCAAGCGGTAGCAGCGCCGCAATGAACAGGCACAGCATCGCCACCACGAAAGGAAGATGTGGGCCGGCCTGATAGAGCGAGAAACCAAGCAATGGACCGATGACCATGGCAAGACTGCGCAGAAATGAATTCAGTCCCGCGACCCTGCCTTGCGAGTCCGGCGGGGCGGCAAGGCTTAGCGCTGCGTGATTGACGGGCGCGACCTGACCAAGGAAAACGCCGGTACAGCCCATGGCAAGGACGAGTGCGGGAAGACTGCCGGCGAGTGCTAAACTGCCAAGCGCAACGCCCCCCGCCACGCATCCCAAAGTCAGGATCATGCCAAAGCGGCGCGCGCCGAACAGCGCGACTTGGGCCTGCGACAGGACCATCGCAGCAGATGATAGCGTCATGACGATCCCGGCTGTCGATGCCGCGTCACCGGGCTCAAATCCCAACGCATCAATCAGTCGCAGCCCGATCACCGGTACGACCGTCAGATAGGCGGTCAGCCCCAGAAAGGTGACCCCGAGGTAGGGCCACGTGCGGCGCAGGCAACGGAGCGTCGGTGCCGGGATCTGGAGTGGCGCAGACCGAGGGGGATCACTCAGGCATGTTGCGATGCCGATCAGACTGACAAGGCCACCTGCGCTCAAGGCGGCAAGGCCGATCTCAGCCCCCAGACGGCCCGTCGCCCAAAGCAGCAGCGACCCCGCTACGGTCCCGGCGCTCAACGCCGCGCCGACGATCGCCATCCCTCGGGCCCGCTGGTCTTGCGTCGTTTTGTCAGCAGCGAGGGCCTGCGTCAGCGGGATCATACCTGTGCCTCCGCCGGTTTGCAGCGCTCGGGCCAGGACAAGCGAAACCAGAAGCGTGGGTCCGGCAGCCATTTCCGGCTTTGCAAACAGGGCCGCCATGATGAATGCCCCGGCAATCAGGGGCAGCATCGCAAGCAGCATCATCTTGCGTCGCCCCCAACGTTCGGACGCGTAGCCAAAGGTAGGGGCCGCTACGACCGCCGCCAGCGAGCCCGCGCCGAGGATCAGGCCCGCAGCAGTTTCATCGAGGCCCACCATGCGCCCGAATGGCCCGATGCCCCCCGTGAGAAAGGCGTTTGTCGCCGTGCAAACCAAGGCGCCAGAAGATGCCACCAGAAGATCTCGCCACCCTGTTCCGCACATGACGATCCGGAGGTTCTGCACTATGCGCTGCGATCCCATGCTGCGACGAAGGACGTCCTTCAAGATTGATAGGTTGGAAGACAGCGGCCGGTCCAGCGCTTTGTTATGCCGTGGGTGGCATTGACCGTGTCTTCAACCGCGCAGCGGCGTTGGAGGATGCGTCCTCAGCCAAGGAATTCTTGCCTGTATTGCCTTCGGCAAATCGCTGAAGCGCCGCCGGGTCGAGCAGCGTGACGGTACGATATGCGACCGACACCCACCCCCGGGCCTCCAGCCGCGCAAGGCTGCGGTTCACCACATCACGCGCCGCGTTCGCCATCTCGCCAAGTTGGGACTGCGTCACTGCGACCACTATGGGCTGGGAACCAGAGCCATTCATCAAGGGCGCCACACGCAAGAGCGTTGCCGCAATCCGTCGTTCGACATTGCGGATCTGAAGTGTGGCGACCGTGTGAAAGGCCACGTCCATTCCGTATTCGCTGATGGTGAAGAGTGCGCGCTTGTTCTCGGCGGATGCTGCGCCGATGGCCTCAAGCTGCGCGAGCGGAACATGGAACAGAAGCGACGGCTCGAGCACCGAGAACTCCAGCACCCGCCTGCGCCGCGTCAGCAGCGGCCCATAACCGAACCAGACGCCGCACCGCGCAATATGCGCAAGCATCGCCGAACCGTCGTTCTGCGGAACGTGGATTCCAATTCCCCCGTCGACGACCCCATAGATGCCGCCGACATCATCGCCAAGGTGATAGACAAAACTACCAATGGGGAAGGAGGTCAGCCGCGCCTGCCTGAAGATCGCCGCCTGAAACGACGGCGACTGTGCCGCAAGCCAGCCAGTCTGCAAGATCTTGCGCTCAGATGCGGCTCTGTCCATGGCGGTTCAGAAATTCACCCTATAGGCCAATTGGCCCGAGATCGCATCAAGGCCATCTCCCGAGCCGGAATAGTCAACTGTCAGGTCGAACCTACCACCCTTTGCCATGGCAATGGAGAGCCCGACACCGGCATCGAGAAGGATATCATCTGTCTCGTCAAGTTGCAGCTTCACGTTGTAGACCGCCCCGTCCTCCGGGCGTTGAAGCCATGCGTTCACGCCAAGTCGCGCAGACGGCGTGATGATCGTCCCATGGCGTCCTGAGGACAGCGGTCTACGAATTTCGGCAGCAAGACCAATCAATGCAGATGTGTCCGTGGCACCGGCAACCTCCAGCGCCGTGCCGGGGCTATGGTAGCTGTGGCGATCGCGATCATCGTGGGCTGCGAAAAATGTCAGCTTCCCTAACCCTTCAAATCCATTTCCGCGCCACCGATGGGTGGCGTTTGCTGAAAGGAAAAGCCGCGATACGTCGTAGTTGGCGGCAAGATCAAGGATCTGGGTGTCAACATCGCGCTGTGCATAGCCAAGCCAAAGGTCCAGCACCAGATCCGGCGACGCGCGATGCGCGACGTAGGGGCCGACTGCAATCCCGGTAAATTCCGCCTGGGTCGCCCCGCCATAGGCACGGGCTTGCCCTGCCTCATATCCGATTGCGATGCCGGCCCTGCTGTCGGTCTCGGCAATCATGTCGAAGCCAAGTGTCGTCATCGACCAATGCCCGTCTCCATCACGCGATGCGCGATCATCGTCGAATGTCACACCGTCAAACTGGACCCAGGTTCGGCTCTGCAGGTCCGGCTCTGCTGCATCCAGAAAGCCCCAGTCCGTCAAACGTTCGCTGATCTGATAGGGCGTCTGGAACGCGGGGCTGGACGTCGTCCCGAGCAGCGCCTGCTCGCTGCCCTTTGGATGCGTTGTCCCCGTCCCGCCGCCGCCCGATCCGCCGCCGCCCGATCCGCCGCCGCCCGTCCCGCCGCCGCCGCTACCACCGCCCGATCCGCCACCGCCATTTCCTCCGCCCCCTCCGCTGCCCCCTTCGCCGACGTCCGGAAGTTCGATCAAGGCGTTGTCCTGCGTTGCCGACGCAATCGCGCAATCGCCCTGAGTTTGCTCGTACAACGTATGCCGACCGGCTTCGCCCGGCGCCAGAACGGGTGATGTCGACAGGTGCAATCCCGGCGTGGTCGCAACCGAGAAGGCATCGATTTCGGTTCCAACTGCGCTGTGACGAAGACTGAGGTCCGCGCCAAAGCCGTAAGGTGGTGGGGCGATGACCGTCAGAAAGAATGCGCGCCCTCTGGCCTGATCCGCCCCGAGAAACGCCAGCCCACCGTAACTCGCGCAAGGAAGGCGATCTGCGGTCTCCCCGAATGCCTCGCCAGTTCCAATTGCTGCAACCAAGACCAAAGGTGCAACCAGATGCCACTGAAATGCAAATCGACAGGCAATTCCAGGTATATGTTCAGGCATTGCGGCAGGCTCCCGGTCGGTTCCCGAGGCAGATTACAAACAAAATTTTCGCAAGACTGTTGCCATCACGACAATTTCCCTGCCGGAGCCTGATAGGATCAATCCGGATCGGTTCTGAAATTGGTCAATGAATCGGTCGCAGTTGGAACTTTCTGTCGCCTATTCAAATGGTTGGTGGTGCCAGTTTGTCTTTCACGAATACGCACTCGCGCGGGGGCGCGGGGTGCTTTGGTTCCGATCTTGCTGCTGGAACCCTCGTTGTGCAGCAAGCCGCCGCCCTGCCTGATGTGCCAAATGGGTGCGAAGGCGGGGCGGTGCCCAAAACCGTGGCGATTATCGATACCACCATTTGAGCCATTTAGTTCACGACACCTTTCGCAGGAGCGACGATATGACCCCGTCCAAGCAACGCACACCTCGACTTGCAATGGCGATCGGAATGATGATGGGCACGGCTCTGGCTTGGCCCGTCTTTGCGCAGGATTCGGCGGATCGGATTTTCGTCGGCGGCCCGGTTCTGACCATGAACGACGCCCAGCCTCGGGCCGAAGCTGTTGCGGTGAAAGATGGCAAGATCATCGCCGTCGGCAGCCGGGATGAAGTCATGAAGTTCAAGACCGAGGGCACCGAAGTCACCGAACTTGACGGCCGCGCGCTGGTTCCGGGGTTCTTTGACGCCCATGGACACGTCTTTATCGGCGGGATTCAGGCTATGACCGCCAACCTGCTGGCCCCGCCCGATGGCAACGTCACAGATATCGCTTCGCTGCAGCAGGTCCTGCGTGACTGGATTGCCGAAAACAAAGGGACCGTGGAGAAGACCGGGATCGTCATGGGCTTTGGCTATGACAAGTCCACAATTGCGGAACTGCGTGACCCGACCCGGGCCGATCTCGATGCCGTTTCAACCGAGTATCCCATCTACCTGATCCACCAGTCAGGGCACATGGGGGCCGCCAATTCCAAGGCGCTGGAGATCATCGGCATCACGCGTGACAGCCCGAACCCTCCCGGCGGTGTGATCGTCAAGGACGCGAGCGGTGAACCGACCGGGGTTCTGGAAGAAAACGCTCACGGTGCCGGCTGGATCAAGATGATGTCCGCAGTCGACCGGGATGGCATGAAGGCAATCGCGCGGGCGGGATCTGAACTCTGGGCCTCCTTCGGGTATACCACTGCAGAGGAGGGCCGGTCTATCCAGCCACAGGTCGAGGTCATGGAGGAGGTCGCAGCGGAGGGAGGCTTCAAGGTCGACGTGGTGACCTATGCTGATGTGCTGGTCGACCGCGACTACATAAAGGCCAAGGCCAGCCCGGACTACAAGAGCCGCTTCCGCCTTGCGGGAGCAAAGCTTACCATCGATGGCTCACCCCAAGGGTTTACCTCCTTTCGGGACCGACCCTATCACAATCCTGTCGGAGACTACCCACCCGGATACCGTGGATACACATCCGCCACAGATGAACAGGTGGTCGACGCGGTTGACTGGGCCTTCGATAACGATGTGCAGATCATCACCCATGCAAATGGTGAGGGGGCGTCTGACATACTGATTGCAGCCATCGACGCGGCGACCCAAAAGCATGGCGATGACGCGAACCGGCGCCCGGTGCTGATCCATGGCCAGTTCCTGCGCGAGGATCAGGTGGATGCCTACAACCGCCTGCACGTCATCCCCTCACTCTTTCCCATGCACACGTTCTACTGGGGCGACTGGCACCGCGATCATACGGTGGGTCCCGACCTTGCGGACAACATCTCTCCG
The DNA here is from genome assembly GCF_007859075.1 of Gemmobacter aquaticus. Taxonomy (GTDB): domain Bacteria; phylum Pseudomonadota; class Alphaproteobacteria; order Rhodobacterales; family Rhodobacteraceae; genus Gemmobacter; species Gemmobacter aquaticus. Next base: position 45,081 of record NZ_VOAK01000003.1, on the reverse strand, counting down.
ACGGGCTGGCTCGTGGAGCGTGGGATGATCTTTTCCAGCCATACCGACGCGCCTGTGGCATTTCCAGACTCGATGCGTGTGCTGGATGCGACGGTGACAAGACGCAGTCGCACAGGCGATATCCTCGGCCCCGATCAGCGTGTTGACGTGATGACCGCGCTCAAGGCCATGACAATTTGGCCCGCTTATCATCACTTCGAAGACAAGACCAAGGGATCAGTTGAGGTCGGCAAATTGGCGGATCTTGTCATTCTCTCGGCCGACCCGACGGCGGTGGACCCGGAAACGCTCGATCAACTCAAGGTTACCGAGACGGTGAAGGAGGGGGAAAGCATCTACGTTGCCGCCGAAAAGCAGGGCCTGCTCAACTATCTGCCCCAACATGACGGCAAAGACCCCCTGACAGACTTCTTGCAGGATCAGGCGTATCTCGCTGACCACGGCCACGCCGGTGGGACGGAGCACGGCCCGGCCTGCGTGGCAGAGTTCATGCTGACGGTATTCAAACCGGCCTTTTCTTCACCGCAGAAGGACAGCGAACAGGACGTTTTCTAGGTGATCAGGCCCGACATCCGGTGGATCGGGTCGAGGATGTCGCGGTAATCCTGCCGATGGTCAAGGGGATACGAACGTCGAATTTCCTCGGCAAGAACGACGAGGACATACCGATGAAGAAGAGCCGTTTTACCTAAAGCCCAGATCACGGGCTGCTGCGTCAGGCGGAGGGCGGGTTGGCCATGCCCCAGCTTTGCCACGAGCATGGGATTCAGCAGTGTGACCTTCTGCGAGTCGCGGACGAAGTATCGCGGCATGGTGCGTCCATGACGCGCCAGAGTGACCGGCGAACGCCACCGGTCCAAGTGAACCGCGAACGATTGTCCAGGATGAGAACCGGCAGCTGAAGCGCATGCTTGCCGATCTCAGCATGCAGGCTGACCCCCTCCGAGAGGCAATTGGAAAGAGTGACGCGGCCAGATCAGCGCCGCGATCTGGCCGAGAAGGCGGTGGCGACCAAGGGGGCAGCATCGCGCTGTCCTGCCGGGCGCTTGGTGTCAGCGAGACCTGTTTCCGCTACAGCCCGAAGCGCGATGGCCAGGACGAGATCATCGCGGATCTTTTGGCCGGGCTGGGCAATGTTCACAAGTCGTGGTTTTGGCCTGTGTTTCCTGCACCTTCGGAAGGTGAAAGGGCATGTCTGGAACCAGAAGCAGGTCCACCGGATCGACTGCGAACGGAACCTGAACCTGCGGAGCAAGCTATTGAGACGCCATTGGTTCAGGTCCAATCGCGAACGCCGCGGCGACGGCTGAAGCGCGAGAAGCCCGAGGAACTGGACGCTCCGGAGGCCGCCGAACCTGGCTTGGTCGATAAGCTTCATGGCTGATCGCCAGGCAGACTGGCGACAGTTCCGGCTGCTGAGCCTGCTGGACGATGTCAACCGGGAAGGCTTGGGCATCGAGGTCGATCTCTTAGTGCCTGCCGAGCGGGTCGTCCGGTCACTGAACCAGATCATCGATGTGCATCAGATCGCCACTGAATGTCTATGGGCCTGCAACAACGAACGTTCCGACGTGGGCATGGGCGGGCTCAACTTCGCCATCAAACCGACAATGGCCGCATAAGTTCTACGGTCACGCCCCGTTAAAGCGGTGTGGATTACCCATCCCATCTTTTGGCTAAGCAAACGGCTTCACATGAATTGGCGGGCTCAACTGGACGTCATGGCCGAGCACAGTCAGATCAGCAGCGACCCACGCTTCTGAAGTGCCATGTCGCGAGTGCAACAGTTCGCTGCGCGCTAGCGCGCGCAGGCTTCGTCATGGCACCCATGTAACCGCAAGGATTCACGACGTGAATCCTTGATGTGCAGAGTTCTGCAACAAGGCCCTTCTGGTTATCTCTTGGTTACTTCACAACTTTATGTTAAATCATAAAGTAACTAGGAGAATCACATGCTCGGACATCGCTTCGCCACCCGCATCAACTCGTTTGCCTCGGCCGCGCATAGCTACTGGCCCGACCTGGCGGGAAAGCCGACCCTGGCGCAGATGGTCGCCCGGGCCGCCACGGTCGAGGGACTGACGGAGCTCGACCTGAACTACCCTGACCACGCAGCAGGCGATGCACGGGCCATTGGCGCGATGGTGCGCGACACCGGGCTGGAGGTCAGCGGTCTCGCGATGCGCTACTATAGCAACCCGGCGTTCAAGCGCGGCGCCTTCACCAACCCGGACCCGGCGGTGCGCAGAGAGGCGATTGATCTGACCAAGCGCGGCATCGACACGGCACGCGCCATGGGTGCGCCGATGATGACCCTTTGGCTGGGGCAGGACGGCTGGGACTATTCGTTCCAATGCGACTATGCGCGGCTGTGGGCGGACGAGGTTTCGGGGATCGCAGAAGTCGCTGACCATGATCCGGACTGTCTGATCTCTATCGAGTACAAGCCGAACGAGCCGCGCTCGTTCAGTTTGCTGCCGGATGCAGCAACCACCCTGATGGCGATTTCAGAGGCCGGATCTCCGAACCTTGGCGTGACCATCGACTTTGCCCACTCCCTGTATGCCAATGAACAGCCCGCGCTGGCTGCGTCGCACATCCTTCGACGCTCGCAGCTTTTGGGCCTGCACCTGAACGACGGCTATTCCAAGCGTGACGACGGGCTGATGGTGGGCGCGGTTCATGCGCTGGAAACCATGGAGCTGCTGCGCGAATGCAAGCAGGCAGGTTTTGGCGGCGCGATCTATTTCGACACTTTCCCCGATGCCTCGGGGCTCGATCCGGTTGCGGAATGCGCCGCCAATATCCGCTGCGTCAAGCGGATGCTGGACGCCATCGACCGGCTTGGACAGGACAACCGCCTTTCCGACGCCCAATCCGCACAGGATGCGGTCGTCGCCGTCGAGATCGCTCAGCTCGCGCTGCACGGACGCAGCCATCCAGCCTGAGCCGATACCTAATATCGTGTTGACCCAAGGGAGGAACCAGATGCAACACATCCTTAAAACCACGCTGGCCGCCAGCGTGTTTGCCCTGAGCATGGGCATGGCGCAGGCGCAAGAGCTGCCCCCACTGAATTCGGACTCAGAGCCCGACCGCATGGATTGGTCCGAGCTTGAGGCGAAGTTCGGTGCCTTCGCCGCGCCCGCCGCAGGCACCAAGGTCGGCGGCGTATCCAAGACGCTGACCAATGAATACTGGCGCTCGTTGGGCGAAGGCTATGCCAGCTTTGCGGCGGCACATGGGGTTGAGGTGGTGTATCAGGCCGCGCAATCCGAGGGCGATCAGCTGGGCCAGTTGTCGATCGCCGAGAACCTGATCAGCCAGGGCTTCAACGCACTGCTGTTCTCCCCCCAGACCGACGCAAACCTTGTGCCCGCGCTGGAAAGTGCCACGGCGGCTGGTATTCCGGTGGTCAACGTCAATGACGCAGTCATCCCGCAGGTGGCCCATTACGTCGGCAACGTCCAGAAGGACAACGGTGTGCGCGTTGCCAACTGGTTCATCGAGAACCGCCCCGAAGGCGGTAAGGTCGCCATCATCGAAGGCCAGGCAGGCGTTTTCGCCGCGGGTCAGCGGACCGCAGGCTTCACCGAGACCATCAACGCATCAGGCAAATTTGAGGTGGTTGCGTCAGTTCCTGCCGACTGGAGCCGCGAGTTGGCCTTCAACACCGCCTCGACGATCCTGCAACAGCATCCCGATCTGATCGGCTTCTATGCCAACAATGACGGCATGGCCCTTGGTGTGGTTGAGGCGGTGAAGGCTGCGGGCAAGGCCGAACAGGTTGCGGTCTTCGGGACGGACGGCGTTTCCGACGCCTATGCCGCGATCCGCGCGGGCGATCTGACCGGCACGGTGGACAGCTTCCCGGTGCTGACGGGCGAAGTGGCGATGGAAGTTGCCCTGCGCCTGCTGGCCGGCCAGGATCTACCCCGTGTCGTAGCCACGCCGCAGGCGCTGATCACCAAGGATAACGTGGAAACCTACGCCACGACTGACCTTAAGGCCCTGCGCGCCGCGCTGCTGGCGAAGTGACAAGGTTCGGGCCTGCCGCCATGCTCTCGATGTGGCAGGCCCAGCTTCCGAAGGTGGACCCTCTCATGACCCCGCGCCTATCGCTCAACGGCATCGTGAAATCCTTTGGCCCGATTACCGTTCTGCACGGTGTCTCGCTGACCGTTGCGCCCGGAGAGGTCCATGGACTTCTGGGTGAAAACGGGGCCGGGAAGTCGACCTTGCTAAACATACTGTCGGGCGTCCTGCATCCGACCGCCGGCTCGATCGAGATCGACGGGAAAACCGCCAGCATCCATTCGCCGCGCGACGCTAGCGCCGCCGGCATCGCCATGATCCATCAGGAGCTGCAACAGGTGCCTGAGTTGACCGTGGCTCAGAACATTTTTCTGGGTGCCTCACTGCGTCGCATGGGGCCCCTGTTCACCGATGCCCGCGCGCAAGAGATCGAGGCGCGTCGCCTGCTGGCGGATCTGGACCCCGGCATCGACGTGACAGCCAAGGTGAAAACCCTGCGTGTGGCGCAGCGCCAGATCGTCGAGATCGCCAAGGCCCTGCGGGCCAACGCCCGGCTGATTGCCATGGACGAGCCAACTTCGAGCCTGACCCCGGCCGAATTCGAGCGGCTGACCGAGGTGATCCGTGGCCTGACCGCCCGTGGCGTGTCGATCATCTATGTGTCTCACAAGATGGATGAGGTGTTTCGACTTTGCACCTCGGCCACGATCATGCGTGATGGACGCCTTGTCGATCGCGTGGAGTTGCCCAAGACCCCGGTCGAAAAGGTTATCGAGATGATGGTGGGCAGGGAGCTTGCCCATGCCGCCCACCGCAGTTTTGCGACGAACCGGGTCGTGATGCGCGTCAAAGGATTGACACGCAGCAACGCCGTGCGTGATGCCAGCCTGACGCTGCATGCCGGAGAAGTTCTGGGCATTGCGGGGCTGGTCGGCTCGGGGCGGACCGAGTTGTTGCGCCTGATCGCAGGCGTGGATGCCGCCGAGGCCGGGACGGTCGAGGTTGAGGGCAAGCCAATCCCCGGACACTCTCCGCTGACACGCATCCGCGCGGGACTTGGCCTTGTGCCCGAAGAACGCAAACGTGACGGGATCATCCGACACCGCCCGATCACAAGTAATGTGGGCCTGGCGGCAATGCACCACTTCAGCCGCTTCGGGTTGATCCAGAAGACCGCCCTGCGCCGCAGAACGGAAGAACTGATGCAGGAGGTGGGCCTGCGCCCCTTCGACGTGACGCGTCCAATCGGCAGCTTTTCCGGCGGCAACCAGCAAAAGGCGATCATTGGCCGCTGGTTGGCTGCAAACACCCGGATCTTCCTCTTTGACGAGCCGACGCGCGGCATCGATGTCGGCGCCAAGGCCGAAATCTATGATCTGATCGAGAAGCTGGCGAGCGAGGGCTGTGCGGCCATCGTCGTCTCATCCGAACTGACCGAGGTGATCCGCCTGTCGGACCGCGTGCTTGTCATGCGCGAAGGCCGCATCTCTGCCGACCTTGGCCCTGGCGAGATCAGCGAGGCAGCCATCGCCCGCGCCGCCATTCCGGCCACCTGACTTTCCCGGGAGAAACCCATGAACACCACCGCGCGCAACGCCGCCCCGCCACTCTTGAGCCGTATCAGATTCCGCGATGCGGGCACGGTTCTGGGCCTGATCCTGATCTGTGCCATCTTTGCCGTCTTGACGCCGACTTTTCTGACCGTGCCTAATCTGCTGAACATCCTGCAGCAATCCTCGATCAATGCCTGCATCGCGCTTGGTATGACCCTTGTCATCATCTCGGGCGGTATTGACCTGTCGGTTGGTCCGGTCGCTGCGCTTTCGGCCGTGCTCGGGGCCGCGATGATGGTCGCCGGTGTCCCCGTGCCGCTGGCCATTCTGGCCGCCATAGCGATCGGGGTGGCCTGCGGATTTCTGAACGGCGCGCTGATCGCATGGGGCGGCCTGCAACCCTTCATCGTCACGCTTGGCGGGCTGTCGCTCTATCGGGCACTTGCGCTGATCTATACCGGAGGCACACCCATCTTCGGTCTGCCCGCCGAGTTCCGCGCCTTCACCAACGGCAACATGATGGGGATCCCCAACCCCGTCCTGATCGTCGCAGTCCTCGCCGTCTCTGCATGGGTGGTGCTGAACAAGACCCCTCTGGGCGAGTACTTCATGGCGGTGGGGGGCAACCCTGAAGCAGCCCGCGTCGCCGGCGTTCCCGTCACACTGACGAAACTCTCTGCCTACATGATCTCGGGGGCGATGGCCTCGGTGGCTGCACTGATCCTGATCGGCCGGCTTGGGGCAGCCGAGCCGACGCTCGGCACCCTGTGGGAGCTTGATGCGATCGCCGCCGCCGCGATCGGCGGGGCCTCGCTCATGGGGGGCCGTGGGTCGATCTTTGGCACATTGATCGGTTGCATCATCCTTGGCGCGCTGCGCAACGGGTTGACGCTGATGAATGTGCAGGCTTTCTACCAGTTGCTGGCCACCGGGATCATCATCATCGTGGCCATGCTGATCGACCGGGCGACCAGCGGCAAGCAGGGGTGACACGATGAACGACGCAAGGGCAGTTGGCGCGCAGATCCGGGTCAGGCTACCCAGTCTGACACCGCTGGAAGGTAAGGTCGCCGCTGCCATTCTTGCCCGCAAGGATATTACGGATACAACGCCGCTTAGGGAAATCGCCGAGGCCGCGGGTGTATCGGAGCCCATGGTCGTGAAAGTCGCCAAGAAGCTTGGCTTTGATGGCTTCCGCGACTTCCGGCAAGGCCTGATCGAATACTACCAGTCCGAGAGCGCATCGCTGCACACCGAAATCACCCCAGACGACACCCCCGGCGTGATCGTACAAAAAGTGTTCCGTACGGCGATGCAGGCGCTTGAGGAAACCTTCGCAATCCTAGACCTTGAGGCATTTGATCGGGCCGCAGACTATCTGCATCGGGCACGGCATCGCGACTTCTACGGTGTCGGAGGGTCAGCCCAGATCGCACGCGATGTCAGTCACAAATTCTTGCGCATCGGCATCCGGTCGTCAGTCTTTGATGACAGCCACATGATGATGATGTCAGCGGCCCTTCTTGGGCCGGACGACGTGGCGATTGCCTTTTCGCATTCGGGCGAGACCGCTGCTGTTCTCGACGCGGTCGAGCTCGCGCGCAAGAACGGCGCACGCACCATCGCAGTGACCAATTACTCGGAAAGCACGCTGGCACATTCGGTTGACGTCGTGCTGTGTTCGACGGCCGAAAACTCTCCCCTCCTGGGGGAAAATGCGACGGCACGCATCGCGCAATTGAACCTGCTTGATGCGCTCTTCGTGGCCGTCGCGCAGAAGGATCGTGCCACGGCCGATGCCAACCTCGCCCGCACGATGCGGGCCGTCCAGTTCAAACGAAAGCAGTAGGCTCAGATGCAAACCGATGCCCCCGCCGTCCTCGTCGTCGGCTCGCTTCACTATGACATCATGGTCGAGGCCGACCACCTGCCCCGCCGCGATGAGACTGCGGTGGGCAGCCGGTGGTACCCGAAGTTCGGCGGCAAGGGCGGCAATCAGGCCGTCGCAGCAGCCAGGGCTGGCGCAAGGGTCGCCTTGGCGGGCGCGGTGGGGGATGACGACTTCGGCCGCTTTCTTCGCGATGCGTTGCAGGCTGCGGGCGTGGACGACTCTCATGTACGCACTGTTCCTGCGGGCTCGGGGATGAGTGTCGCGATCTCTGACGCATCGGGCGACTATGCGGCAACCATCGTCTCGGGCGCCAATCTCATGATTGACCCAGATACGATGCCCGACCTGCCGTGGCGTGATTTCAGGGCGTTGATCCTGCAGAGTGAAGTGCCAGAGGCCGTAAACCTTGCTGCCGCGGCGTTGGCGCGTGCCCAGGCCATTCCGGTCATTCTGAACGCAGCCCCGGCACGTCCGCTTTCCACCGAGTTCGCAACACTGGTCGATGTCCTGGTGGTGAACGCCGTCGAGGCAGAAATGTTCGGCGCAGCACCAGTCATCGATCTTGAAACTGCGTCAAAAGCAGCGACCACCCTCGCATCACGCTTCACAGCCGTGGTCGTAACCGCTGGCGGTGCCGGACTCGCATGGGCGGGCAAAGATGGGTTCGGCCAATTGGCCGCCGAGAAGGTAACTGTGGTCAGCACCCATGGTGCAGGCGATTGCTTCACCGGCACACTGGGCGCAGCCCTGGCCGAGGGACAGGATCTGGCGACCGCCTGCAAGCGGGCCTCAACTGCTGCCGCGAGGCATGTTTCAAGCTGAATCGTTCCTAGGGTAGTGTCGGCGTCGAGTTGGCGGAGGGATCACGCCAGGAGGCCCGGCATCACACCGCAGCAGACATCTGACGATCTGGGCTTCAATCTGGTCAAGGGCGACAACCTGCCAGAGCCTTGCGTCCTGCTGGCCCATCGCGGCAATGACTCTGACAGGGTTCGTAAAACCATGCAGGCGCGCACCGTCGTGCATCGTCATCCCGATGTGCAAGTCCCGCAGGCTCCGGGTCGCACCTGACCGCAAACTCTACCGACTGCGCCACCGCGTCGATTGCTGCTTCAAAAAAGCTGGAGAACGCCCGTCGCGTCGAAAACCGCGACGACAAGACTGCCCAGAACTTCCCGGGCATCATCGATTTAAGGTCGATCCGCCTCTGTATCAGCCATTTGCCAACATGATCTCGCTTGCTCAAGATGGCGAACCTGGGGCGGGTCAGGCCGAATGGCGCGAACCTATGCAGGAGGAAGAAGTCACTCACCGATCGGATCCCCAGCCCGCTGAAGCCTGCCGGCGTTGAGATACTCAATCCGATACCTGAGGGATCACCACGCATCAGGCCGATACCGGAAAGACCTGCCCATCCATCAGTTTCCGGGCTGTTCGGATGGTTCCTGCGCCGCGCACCGTTCCGTCGGGCGCGATGTCGAGAAACACTTCGGCGCTGCCGGTGGGATGCTCCACGGCGAAGCGTCCGTCGGGGGGGACCACCGCCAACCCCGCAGCCGGGCTCTCAGGCAAAAGACAGGCGGTCGCAACACTGACAGCCGCAAAGACCCCGACCGAGGCATGGACGCGGTGAGGGATGAAGCTGCGGGTACTGATCGCTCCGCCGCGGATCGGCCCGGAGACCAGTGTCATCTTCGGGACCGAAGCAGCGCTGACATCGCCCAGATTCATCATCGGACCGGCCTTCAGGCGGATTGCCTCGATGCGCGCCTTGACCTCGGCCATCGCTTCGATCTCGTCGCGGCATTCCTGCCCGGTCAGACCGAAATCCCCGGCCCGCATCACGACGATGGGCATGCCGTTGTCGATCAATGTGCAGGCCACATCGTCAATCACATCCACCGCACGCCCCGTAGGCAGCAGGGCGCCGCACATGGAGCCTGCGATGCTCTGGAACATCAGCGGGATCGCAGCAGCCGTGCCCGGAACACCGTCGATAGAGGTGTCCCCGGCATAGCTCACACGGCCGCCCGGCGTCTGCACACGGGCCACCGCCACCTCACCGGTGTTGCGCATGTGGATGCGCACCGGCGTTTCGCCATCTTTCGCGGGCATAAGCCCCCGCTCGATCGCGGCGGGACCGACGCCCGCGAGGATGTTGCCGCAGCCTTGTGCATCCGACACCAGCGCCTGATCGACGAAGACCTGCAGGAACAGATAGTCCACATCCGCGTCAGGCCGCGTCGCAGGCGACAGGATCGCGACCTTCGAGGTCAACGGATCAGCCCCGCCGATGCCGTCAATCTGGCGTGGATCGGGGCTGCCCATGATCCGGAGCAGCACCGCGTCGCGAGTCGCCGGATCGGCGGGCAGATCGCTGGCAAGGAAGTAAGCACCCTTCGAGGTGCCGCCCCGCATCCAGAGGCAAGGGATGCCGTCAGTCATGGTCGTCAGTCTTTCCGAGTAAACGGTGTGAAGAGGTCGGCACCGGGCCAGTCACGCAAGGCGACGATCTCGGCGTCAGGGCCGCGTGTCCAGTTTGCGGCGTCATGCGGGTTGCCCGATCCGGAAAAGACAGCGGTTGCAGGCCATGGGAACACAGGGCGGGTCATGTCGGGCAGCGGCGCCACGCCCAGATCCCGTGCGGGTGGATGGCCGCCCCCGCCTTCCACTCCGTCAGGTTGGCCGAAGGTGGATGTTTCGGCGGTCGTTGCGGTGGCGATTGCGTCGGGGGCAATGCCGGTCTCCACCCAATCCAGAATCGGGGTCAGCAGATCAAGTTGCGACGGACCCTGCCCGCCGCCGCAATGGCCCATGCCCGGCAACAGATAGAGCCTAGAGAACGCCTGTACCTTGTCAGTCCCCATGGTGGCGATCATCGCCTTGTGCAGCGCAAGCGTGTTGGCGGGTGCGATATGGGGATCGGCGAGGCCATGCCAGAGGATGAGCTTGCCCCCCATTCCGGCAAAGGCCGAAAGCTCTGGGCTGGTCGCGTCAATCATCGGATGGCGCGCGCGCAGCGCATCAAGCGTGGCGGTCGAGAACTCAAGATCCTGCAGCGTCATCTCCGGGCGCGGCGGATCGAAGGCGAGGTTCTGCAGCACGGGTTCGGCAATCATCTTGCTGAAGGGCTGCTGATCGACCTCGTCTGGCACGAACACGCCTTGCCAGTTCAGTTCCGAGCCAAAGGTTGACTGCCCCTGCGTCAGTGGCAGGCCCGCCGCATCGCGCGGACCGTCGTAGATCTTGCGGACTGCGGTGATCTCGGCTGGCGTCAGGCAGGTGGCATCATCACGCCCATCCGCACAGGCAATGGTGGCCGCGTCGAACTGGCAGAGCGCCGGCTGCGAGATCAGCCCATCGGCCAGACCATCTGTTGCGTCGCAGGCCGCAATTACTGCCGCATGCAGCGCAGGCAGCTTGTGCGATAGCAGGATCGGCCGACCCTCGGCATCCATGTTAGACCGCGCGAGCCAGCCGTGGTGCAACGTGTTCTGCACCTGGAAGAGCATGGCGGGCGCACCGGCAATGATCCCGTCGAAATCGTCGGGATAGCGCAAGGCAGCCATCAAGGCTTCACGTCCACCATCCGAGCAGCCGTTGAAATAGCTGTAGCGGGCAGGCTGACCATAATACGCTTGGATCAAGGCCTTGGCCGCAAGCGCCGTGACATGCTGCGCGCGATGCGAGAAATCAGCGTAGCGCTGCGGATCGAGCCCCCATGCCGCCCCCTGCCCCGAATGGCCCATGTCGGTGGCCGCCATGACAAAGCCGCCATCGTTCAGGACCTGACAGCCGCTCGACGCACCCGAGCGCAGCGTGATAGTGCCGCACAGCCCGCCACAGCCGACCTGCAGATAGCGCTGCGTCCACGTCTGCACCGGCAGCAGCACCTGAAAGTTGATCTCGGGCGCCAGCGTCCCTGTGACCGAGCAGACCGCGATCCCGTCGCTTGTCGTTTCCTCGGCGGAGCTGACAGAACTGCCCGCCCCCCCGATGGTGGCCAGATCGACCGCAGCCAGCCCGGCGCAGGGCGTGGCGGCGGCCATCGGGGCCAGATCCTCCGCGGCACGCGCGGGACAGCTGGATCCAAGGCCGGCGATCAGCAGGACGGCGACAAGAGGGATCAGGCGCACGGCAACCTCTCAGATGTATTTCAGGCCCTTTGCTTCCAGCGTCGGGCGCATGTTGTAGATATCGAGACCAAGATCCCCGGCGGCAAGGCGCTGGCGTTTGGCCTCTTCGGCGGCAAGACGCTTTTCGGCTGCGGCAAGAACAGCCTCAGCCTCTGAACGCTTCACCACGACAACTCCGTCGTCATCGGCCACGATGATGTCACCGGCATCAATGGCTTGACCTGCACAGACGATCGGCACATTGACCGAGCCGAGCGTCTCCTTGACGGTGCCTTGGGCGCTGATTGCGCGCGACCAGACCGGAAAGCCCATGGCGGTGAGGTCACGCACGTCGCGCACGCCTGCATCGATGATCAGTCCACGGCAGCCGCGCGCCATTGCACTGGTGGCCAGCAGATCGCCGAAATAGCCGTTGTCGCATGGCGAGGTCGGCGCAAGGACCAAGAGATCGCCGGGCTGCAGTTGCTCGATGGCAACATGCACCATCCAGTTGTCGCCGGGCGGCGCGCTGATAGTGACGGCCGAGCCTGCCACCTGGGCCCCGCCAAAGATCGGGCGCATGTAGCTGTGCAGACACCCTTTGCGGCCCTGCGCTTCATGCACGGTTGCCACACCTGCTTTCGCAAGTCCGTCGATCACCGCAGCGTCGGCACGGGCAATATTCTGGATGACGACACCCATGATGCTCTCCAATCTGAAAACGGGCGGGGCACCTTCGCCCCGCCACAACGCATTACTTCTTCACCGGCGGCGTACCGTGGGTGTGGAAGCTCTCGATGGTCTTGAGACCCCAGGCCTGTCCCTTCATGCGGTCGGCCTGCGTCCATTTCACGGGCTGCCAGTCCGGTGCGAGGATCAGCCGGGCTCCGGAATTGGCAAGTTCGACCCGGTTGCCTGCGGGCTCCCAGACATAGAGGAAGAAGGTGCCCTGCACCGCGTGCTTGTGCGGTCCGGTTTCGATGTGAACGCCGTTCTGCAGAAAAATGTCTGCCGCGCGCAGGATATCCTCGCGCTGGTCGGTGGCATAGGTGACGTGGTGCAGACGCCCCACACCGCCACCATGTTCCTCGGTGCAGGCAAGGTCATAGGTCTTGTTGTTGATGGTGAACCAGCAACCACCCAGCCGGCCATTATCGAGTTCGATGTACTCCGTCACACGGCTGCCAAGGCAGGTCTCCATAAAGCGGCGGAATTCGGTCACGTCCGCGGACAACAGATTGAGGTGGTCGAGCCTGCGGGGTGCGGCACCGCTGAAGGCACTGGCCGTGTTCTTCAGCGCGGCGCGCTCGGCCTCGTCCTGCGGCTGATACCAGACGGTGTCATAGTAGATCTCGAAGACATGGCCGAAGGGATCCTCGAACCGGAAGGCGCGGCCATGGCTTGGGTCGCCGTCGTTCCAGCCGTGGACCTTGTAGCCAGACGCCTCGATCGCCTTCACGCGGCGCTCCAGCGCTTCGGGGCTGGCGGCGCGATAGGCGATATGCCCCACGCCCGTCGTGTCAGACCGCGTCAACTTCAGCGAGCAGTATTCGTAATCGTCCCAGGCCCGCAGATAGGCACTGTCTGCGTCCTGCCCCGACAGCTTCAGCCCGTAGACACGGGTGAAGAAGTCAAGACTTTCGTCAAACTTGTCGGTGAACATCTCGACATGGGCCAGATGGGCCAGATCGAAGGACGGATTCGTGGGGATAGTCATGGTTCCTCCTGTGGCACGCGCCCCGCCCCACCGTTAGCGCGGGTGCGGTAACGAGACTTGCGCCATGTCCCTGTAGGGGAAAGGCTGCCGCAGGTCCTCCGCCTGCGGCAACCGGAAAGATCAGAGACTGTCGACCGTGCGTGGGAAGATCGACTGGAAGCCTTCTGCGTATTTGCAGTTTCGCCCGCCAGACTGACCGCCGGAATTGCGGGTAAAGTGATTGGCACGGTTCTCGGCCACGTTCTTGTAAAAGTGCCAAAGGTGCTCCTGCCCCTCCATGCACTGGATCGCGGCCCATTTCTTTTCCCAGACAGGGGTGATGTCGAGGAAGGTATCGGGCTTCCAGCCCATCTGCTCGGTCTGGTGCGGCTCGAACAGGTAAAGCTGCGGCGCGCCCAGAACCTTCTGGCCCGGATTGTGCCCCCATGCCTGCGCGGTCGAGCGACATTCAAGCACGACTTGCGTGGTCAGCATGTGGTCGGTGTTATAGGGGTCGAATTGGCTGTGCGACAGCATGAAGGCGGGATCGACCGCGCGCATCACGTCGACCAGACGGTCCTTGTGGGCGCGGGTGAATTCCAGCGGGTAGTCGCCCATGTCAAACTCAATCAACTCATGCACACCAAGGGCCATGGCAGCCTTTTGCGCTTCGGCACGCCGCACCTCTTTCACGCGGTCCAGCGTAATGCCGGGCTGCTTCCACAGCTTCGCGCTTTCACCGCGCTCGCCATAGGACAGGCAGACGACGGTGACCTTGACCCCCTGCTCGGCATGAAGCGCAATCGCACCCCCGCAGCGCCAGACAAAGTCGGCGGCATGCGCCGAGATGACAAGCGCGGTCTTGTCCTTGGTGGTCATGATTTCCTCCTGCAATTCTCTGTGCAGGTTGTGGCGCAAGCCGGCGGCCGGGCCAATTCAGAAGCCCGGCCGCGGCGATAAGTTTGGGCTATAGCCACTGGATCAGCGCAGCGGATCGCGGCAAGCTGCCGACCGAGGAGGACGAGCGATGACCAAGGATTTTCCGCGAGTGGCAATGGTGGGGTTTGGCGAGGCCGGGCAGGCTTTCGTCACTGGGTGGGGCGATGCGGCACGCGGACGGACCCGCGCCTGCGACCTGCGCGCGGGCGATCCCGCGATGCAGGATGCGGCCGCCTCGCATGGTGTGGAATGCGGGACCGATCCAGCCACCGCTCTGGCCGATGCCGGGGCCGCCTTCTGTCTGGTCACCGCAGATCAGGCCCTGGCGGCCGCGATCGCCTGTGCGCCGCATTTGCCCGAAGGGGCTTTCTGGCTTGATGGCAATTCCTGTGCGCCGGGCACCAAGCGCGCCGCGGCGGAGGTCATAGAGCGTGCTGGCGGACGCTATGTCGATCTGGCGATCATGGCGCCGGTGTATCCCCGCCTGCACCGGACGCCCGGCCTGCTGGCTGGCCCCAACGCCGCGGCGGCCTTTGCCCTCGGTCAGGCGCTTGGCATGGACTGGCAAGTTGTGGGCGAACGTATCGGAGATGCTTCTGCGATCAAGATGCTCCGGTCGGTGATGATCAAGGGGTTAGAGGCGCTGAGCGCAGAGTGTCTGCTCGCCGCCCGCCGCGCAGGGGTCGAGACAGAGGTCCTGGCATCGTTGCAGGCTTCGGACCCCGGCTGGAACTGGCGCGCACGTGGCACCTACAATCTGGAACGCATGATCGTTCATGGCGCGCGTCGGGCTGCGGAGATGCGCGAGGTGGCGGCAACTCTGCGCGAGCTGGGCCTGCCCGATGCCATGGCGCAGGCAACCGCCGGCTGGCAGGACCGCATCGCCGGACTGCATTTGACCGGTGGGGATGGTGATCTGGTCGACCGCGCCGACCGGATCCTCGCATCGCTGGCACCCGAGGCAACGCAATGAAATCGAACCTTCGCCATTTGCGGGTATTCCAGTCCGTCGCACAATCGGGATCGGTCACCCGCGCAGCCGAGACTGCGCATGTCTCACAGCCCGCAGTCACCCAGGCGCTGGCCAAGCTGGAGCGGCTTGCAGGACAGCCCCTGTTTCTGCGCCGACCACAGGCGCTGTTCCTGACCCACGCGGGCGAAGTGCTGGCCGCCCGTGTCGCACGGTCCTTCGCACTGCTGGACCCGGTGCTCTCTGATCTCGCGCCACGTCTGACGTTGACCGCGAGTTCGGCGCAGCTGCAGGCGCTGATCGCCACGCGCGAGGCCGAGAACTTTACACTCGCCGCACGTCGCATGGGGCTTGCTCAGCCCACCGTTCATCGCGCCGTCAGCCAGCTGGAACAAGAAGCTGGCCGGGCGCTTTTCGAGCGGACCGCGCATGGCCTTGTCGCCACCCGCCCCGCACAGGCATTGGCGCAGGCGGCCCGGCTTGCCTTCGCCGAACTGGATCAGGCAGAGGCAGACCTGGCCGAGTTGCTGGGCCGCGAGGTCGGGCGCATCGTGATCGGGGCGATGCCGCTGTCGCGGTCGTCGTTGTTGCCGCAGGCGATTGCCCGGTTCAGAAAGCGTCGCCCGACCCTGCCGGTGCGCGCCCTCGATGGCCCCTATGCCGACATGATCGCTGGCCTGAGACGCGGTGAGGTGGACTTTCTGATCGGCGCCCTGCGCGATCCCGCCCCCATCGGCGATATCGTACAGGTGCCGCTGTTTGACGACCGCTTGCAGATCGTCGCCCGATCAGGCCATCCCGCGCTGGATCTGCCCAACCCCACACTGACCGATCTGATGGCCTATCCTTTTGTCGTCAGCCCCGAAGGCGCCCCCGCCCGCACCGCATTCGACCGGATAACCGGCCGTGCGGGTCACCCGCCCAGCCTGGTCGAGACCGGATCAATGGTCCTGATGAGAGAGCTTCTGCAGATCTCTGACCACCTGGGATGCATCTCGCAGACCCAGATTGCAGCCGAGGTCCGCCTTGGGGCTCTGGAACCTGTGCCGGTCGATCTTGCCGACACGACGCGCCCCATCGGGCTTACGCATCGCGCCGACTGGTTGCCTACCCGCGCGCAGGGCGAGTTTCTGGAGGATTTGCGAACAGTCGCGTTCGAGAGCCCCACCATATCGCTCTAGCAAGAACTTATACCGCACCTTCCGCTTCTGAATGGTCCGACGCCCCCCTTTCGGACGACAAGCGACTTAGCGGGAGGGGAGCCCCGTCACATCACACAGAAACGGCAGCGACCCACGCGCCGGACACTCAAGGAGGAGCCAAGATGTCGATGATGAAACTGCTGACCAGTGCCGTTCTGGCCTGCGGCCTGGGCCTTGGCGCCGCCGGGGCACAAGAGCTGAAGTTTGCCAACTACATGGCGCCGACCCATCCCTATGTCGCGGGCGCCTTCGACCCGCTTGCCGCAAAGATCGCCGAGGCGACGGGCGGCGCCGTCACCGTCAAGGTCTACAACGGTGGCGAGTTGGGCGCAGGCCCGGCAGATCAGTATTCGCGCGTCGTCGATGGTGTGGCCGAGCTTGCCGTTGGGCTGCCGGGCTATACGGCTGCGAACTTTCCGCTGACCTTGCTCACCGAACTGCCGGGCGTGCTGACCGAGGCCGATGGCACCGCGACCCTGTGGAAAAACATCGACCTGCTTGGCCCGGAATACGAGCGGGTGAAACTGGTGTCGCTGTGGTCCAATGCCCAGAACATTCTTTACACCCGCGACAAGCCGGTGCGCACGCCCGACGACGTCAAGGGCATGAAGATCCGCGTCCCCTCGCGCAATGCGGGACTGATCGTGGAGGCCTGGGGCGGCTCTCCCGTGTCGATGCCGGTGTCAGAGATCTACAACGCCATGCAGACCGGCGTGATCGACGCCGCCATGATCGACGGCACCGCCACCATGGCCTTCAAGCTGGGCGAAGTGGCCAACTATCTGACCGTGGGCATGGACACGGCCATCTCGCCGTTCTTCATCCTGATGAACCGGGATGCGTTTGATGGCCTGTCGGCCGAGCATCAGGCCGCCGTTGACGCGGTGGGCCGCGAGGTTTCGGTTCTGGGCAATCAGGTGCAGCTGAGCGAGGCCGCAAAAGGCATCGAGAAGTTTGGCGCAACCGAGGGCAAGGAGCTGATCAAGCTGACGCCCGAAGAAGCCGCAGCCTTCAATACGCTCTCCGCGCCGGTGGTGGATACAGTTGTGGCCGAAACGGGTGGTGACGCCCAGGCGATCATCGACGCTCTGCGGGCCAAGTAAGTGGCGGCGCAGGTATCCGAGGCCCGGTCGACATGGTTCGACCGGGCCAACCTCATCCTCGCCATGGCCGCCGGGGTGAGCCTTCTGTTCATGGTCGTGCTCGTGGCAATCGGCGTTGTGCTGCGCTTTGCCTTCGCCACACCGATCCTGGGCATCAACGAGATTGTTCAGCTGAATTCGGTCGCCGTGGTGATGCTGGCCCTGCCCTGGGCCACGGCTGAAGGCGCCCATGTGCGAGTTGACGTTCTGGACGCCGCAATCGGCGCGCGGTGGCGCTTTGTCGGCGATCTGATGTCGCGTCTGCTGTCGGGCTTTGCGCTGGCGGTGCTCGTCTGGCGCTCGGCGCTCAAGGCCATCGACGCGGCGAAGTATGGCGATGCAACCAACATGCTGGGTCTGCCGATCTGGCCCTTTTACGCGATCCTCGCATTGGGCATGGCGCTGTGCGTCGTCGTGCTGGCGCTGCAGGTCGTGCTGATCCTGAAGGCGGGACCAAGCGATGAATGAGACGATTGTGGGACTTGTCGGGATCGGCGGGCTGTTTGCCCTGATGATCCTGCGCACACCGGTGGCATTCGCCATGCTTCTGGTCGGCTTCTTTGGCACCTGGGTGCTGAGCGGCTTCAAATCGGCCGGGGGTGTTCTGCTGACAGAAAGCTATGCCGCGGTATCGGGCTATTCCCTGATCGTGGTGCCGATGTTCATCCTGCTGGGAAATGTCGCATCGGCAGCGGGCTTTTCGCGCGGCCTTTATGACGCGGCCTTTGCCTGGGTCGGTCGGTTCCGCGGCGGACTGGCATCGGCCTCGGTCATCGGCTGTGCGATGTTCTCGGCGGTGTCGGGCTCGTCGGTTGCCACCGCAGTCACCATCGGCAAGGTTGCCCTGCCGGAAATGAAGCGGCTTGGCTATGGCCCGGCTCTCTCGACTGGTGCGGTTGCCGCCGGCGGCACGCTGGGCTTTCTGATCCCGCCTTCGACCGGCTTCGTGATCTATGCCATCCTGACCGAGGAATCGATCGGGCGGCTGTTCATGGCGGGGGTGATCCCCGGACTGCTGCTGATGTGCCTGTTCATCGCGACAGTCTGGATCATGTCGGTGATCGACCCGGCGGCCGGGCCGCGTGGCCCTGCAGTTCCCATGGCCGAGAAGTTCCGTCTGGCCCTTGGGGCGGCGCCACTGGTCGCAGTGATCTTACTGTCGATCGGCGGGATTTATGTGGGTGTCTTCACGCCGGTTGAAGCTTCGGGTATCGGCGCGGCACTGGTGATCCTGCTGGCGCTGGTCTCTCGCAGCCTGACCGCGCCCAAGTTCCGGCAGGCGATATTCGACACGGTCAAGACCTCGGCCATGCTCTATATGGTTGTGATCGGGGCCAACGTGCTGAACCCCTTTCTTGCGATGACCCATATCCCGACCACGCTTGGCGAGGGTCTTGCGGGGCTTGGCCTCGGCCCCTATGGCGCGCTGGCCGTAATCGTGGTCGCCTATGTGATACTCGGCATGTTCCTCGACGGGCTGTCGATGCTGGTGGTGACCATCCCTATCGTGTTTCCGATCATGATGCAGAACGGCTTCGATCCGATCTGGTTCGGTGTCGTCGCGGTGATCGTGGTCGAGATGGGGATGATCACGCCGCCTGTGGGACTGAACGTCTTTGTCGTCAAGGGCATCGCCCCGGATGTGCCAATGGCGACGATCTTCAGAGGGGTACTGCCCTTTCTGTTCGCCATGTTGATCTGCCTGCTTCTGATCGTGATCTTCCCGCAGATCGCACTGTTCCTGCCGAATACCATGTTCGGTTGATGCGCGGGGCCTGACGGCAGTCGTCACGCCCTTGGAAGGAAAATACGGCCGGGACGCAATGTCCCGGCCGTATCAGTTTCAGCCCTACGCTCAGAACGAATGAGTATAGGCGATGTTCAGTGTTCCGACACTGCGGTCACCGCCAAGCCCGTCGAACCGGCCGTAGGACACATCCAGATAGTCGCCGTTCTTCAGGATGGCCACCGCACCGAACTTGGTCACAAGGATATCGGGATCATCGACAACGAGATCGAGGTCATTGATCACCTCGCGCTCATAGCCCACTTCGAGATAGGGGCCAAAGTCGCCCGGTTTATACGCCGACTTCAAGATCCGCACACGGGCCGACAGCGTCGCATATTCGTCATCAGGCCCGACCGTGCCCTCATTCACGCCCCCAAGGCTGTTGGTGACGGTCTCGAACGAGGTCTTTTGATACAGCGCGCGGAACTTGGGCCGGACGACCCATCCCTCGGGGATCGCGGACCAGTGATCGTGCTCGAAGTTACCCACCAAGGTCGTCTCGAGGTAGAACTGCTCATTCTCCTGATCGGTATCCAGATCGGCAAAACCCAGCGGGATCGAGGTGCTGGAATCGTTCCAAGTATAAAGCGCGCGGGTCGCGAGGCCCCACTGTTCGTTGAACTTCTGCAGCCAGTCAAACCGCAGACCGCGCGCGTCTGTGCGGATCGTGCCACCGTTGTGACGGATGTCGACATCGGTCGCGCCCAGCACAAGACCAAAGCCGAGCAGCGTGTTGTCAGACGGCATCATCAGGTACTGCAGCAGCCCCGACGGGCCCTGGCTGTCGGCGTAGGTCTTGTTCTCGTCGGCCCAGGTATTGGTCCAGGTCCCCTTCAGCCTTACGGCCGAGTTGCCATCCGGAAGGCTGAAGGCAAGCGTCACCGGCACGGTCAGTTTCTCGGCCGAATCCTCGTAACCCTCAAAGTCACCATCGGCAAAGGCAGCGGCGATCTGAGAGCGCGACATGGCCTGACGGGTCTGGACCGTGCCATAGCTTTCATCCTGCCCCAGTTCCGACCACAGGCCGGTGGAGCCGAAGGTCCGGGCGAACTTGTCCCAGGCTTTGGGCGGGCCGGACGGCTTGCCGTCTTGGGCCATGACGGGGGTTGATGCCAGCACCGCCAGAATGGCTGCGGCGGGCAATGCGAGTTTCCTGTTCAAGTTGGTTGTCCTCCCTCGTGATCCGCAGAACCATCTGCGGGAATGCGTCCCCGATCGTGGGAAAACAGGCGTTTTGCGACAAGGAAGGCCCCGTGATCTGTTCACTATATGGAAAGGGAGCCAAGGCTTGGCGCAGGCTGTTGCTGCGTTGCCGATCGAGCCAGACCGCATAAAAAAGGGGGCGGCCTAAGGCCGCCCCCATTGCCGCATTTCAACGGATCAATCCGCTTCGGCAATAACGGGATTCTCGATCGCTCCAAGCCCCGATATCTCGGCGCGCATCACATCGCCGGGCTTGAGAAAGCGCCCGGTCGGCGCCCCGATACCCGACGGCGTACCGGTCGCCAGAATGTCGCCGGGCTCCAGCGTCATGACCTGGCTCAGGTACTCGATCTGCGCCCAGATGTCGTGGATCATGTCATCCGTCGGATGGTCCTGACGCAATTCGCCGTTGACCCATAGCTTCATCTCCAGTGCCAGCGGATCGGCGATCTCGTCATCGGTGGTGATCCAGGGGCCAGTGGGGCCAAAGGTGTCAAAGCTCTTGCCCAGCGTGAAGGTGGGCGACCGCTTCAGCCAGTCGCGCGCGGAAACATCGTTGACGATCATGTAGCCGGCAATCACCCCGCGCGCCTCGGCTGCCGGCACGTTGCGGCAGCGTTTGCCGATTACCACACCCAGCTCCACCTCATAATCCATCGCATCGGTCGCCTGCCATTTGACCGCCGGATCATAGGGCCCGATGATGCAGCTGACCTGCTTGTTGAACCAGAGCTGCGAGGTGGGAATTGGAATACCCGCCTGCCGCGCCTCCTCGGCGTGCTTGGCATAGTTCATCCCGATGCCCATGAACTTGCGCGGATCGGGCAAGGGTGCCTCAAGCCTGACGTCCTCCAGCGTGAACCCCGGCCCCTTGGCCGCTTCCAGCGTCGCACGCAACAACGGAAGACGTTCGATCAGGTCACGCATCGAATGACCCACGCCCTCCACCGCCGAAAGGTCGATAACCCGGCCCCCGTCCAGCTTGCCGATGCGGGTGGTTCCGCTTTCAGTGAATCGCAGCAGCTTCATAAATTCACGTTCCTTGCCTTTAGCCGTGTTTGGTGATGGTTATCTGCGACAGAACGACCTGCCAGCCGTCGGCGGTGTGCCGGGCCAGCACGGTGCCGAACCCCTCCAGCCGTGCCAGCTCGCCACTCTCGATCCGGCGGACGGTGTTGACCGTAGGCCCCGTGATCAGAGCAACTCCATGGCCTGACCGAACATCGAGCACGCCACGTTCGATCGATACGAACCCTCCCATGCGGGCGACATGGGCGATGAAGGCGGGCTTGTCATGGACCAGACCCGAGCTGTGGACATGGATCAGATCCGGGGCCAGCAGCCGCTCCAGCGAAACCAGATCGGGCTCCACCAGGGCACGCTGGCGCTCTGCCTCGAACCCGAGCAGTTCGGCCGCCATGGCCGAGGCCGGATCGACAGGGAGCAGCGCCCCGGTCATACGACCCCCTCATAGCTGCCGCCGTCGAGTTGCAGGTTCTGGCCCGAGATGTAACCCGCAAGGTCAGAGCAGAGGAAGGCGCAGGCGGCGCCGAATTCTTCGGGCCGGCCAAAGCGCTTCGCGGCGATGGTCGATGATGCCCGCGCACGCGCCTCGTCGCGCGTGATACCCTCAAGCTTCATCAGGCGTTGGGCCATGAATTCCTGCCGGGGGGTGTCGATCCGCTCTGGCAGAAGGTTGTTGATGGTGACGTTTTCTGCCACCACCTCGCGCGAGATCGCCTTGGAAATCGCCGTCAGCGCCGCGCGAGCCGAGGTGGACAGACCCATGATGTAATGCGGCGCCTTTACCATCGCAGAGGTGATATTGACGATACGCCCAAAGCGGCGTGCGCGCATCGCGGGCAGGTAGGCGCGGATCAGTTGCACCGCCGGGATCATGTTGGCCCCCATGGCACCGATCAGCGCGGCTTCGTCCCAGTTCTCTACCCCGCCAGGCGGCGGGCCCGCGTTGTTCGTCACAAGGATATCGACGTCGGGCAGTTCGGCGAGGATGGCTGCCCGACCCTCGGCAGAGTTCAGGTCTGCCGGGATGATGCCCACCTCGGCACCCGGCGCCTCGGCCCGCACGGCATCGGCGGCAGCGGCCAGCCTGGCCGCGTCGCGGCCGTTCAGCCAGACGGCCACGCCCTCTCTTGCCAGGGCAGTCGCGCAGGCCAGACCCAAACCCTGCGACGAGGCGCAGACCAGCGCGCGACGACCCTTGATACCCAGATCCATGTTCGATTCCTTCAGTTCAGCAAAGTACTTCGGCCAGAAAGCCCACTGTGGCCGCCCAGGACCGCCGATCCGCCCGGGCGTTGTAGCGGGCAAAGGGTGGTCGGCCCGGTGCGTCGGGTTCGGTAAAGCCGTGCAGGGTGCCGCCATAGACATCGGCCTGCCAGTCAAGGGCGGCGCGGCCCATACCGGCGGTGATCCGGGCAAGATCGGTCGGGCTGGCCAGCGGATCGTCGGCGCCGGTGCAGATCAGGGCCTCGCCGGGCTGCGCGCCCGCCCAGTCGTCGCCGACGACATCCAGACCGCCATGCAGGCTGACGACCCCCGCGAGCGCCGCCCCCGTGCGCAGCATCTCCAGAACCGAGGCGCCGCCGAAACAGTAGCCGATCGCCCCGATGCGCGCGGCGTCGGTCTCCGGCTGTGTGGCAAGGGCGGCCTGCGCGGCCGCAAGTCGGCCCATCCACATCCCGCGGTCCTGCACAAAGGCCCCAAGCTGCGGGCCGATCAGGGCGGGATCGGTCAGAAGTTTGCGTCCGCCCCACATGTCCACCGCCAGTACGGCATAGCCTTCGCGCGCAAGGCGTTCCGAGGATGCGCGAATGAAATCGCCAAGCCCGTGCGCGCCATGCACGACCAGCACTCCCGGAAGATTGCTGGCACCGTGGGGCACATGGAACAGCCCCCGCATCTCGCATCCGTCGTGGCTGTAGGCCAGATCGCGTACCGTTACCATTCCTGCCGTCAGCTCCATATCAAGTCGGGTGCAAGACCCATGGATCCGACTGTTCCGGCAAGCGCCTCCCCCGGCAAGGCGAGGCGATGCATTTGTTCACATAGCGAAAACTGCCTCGTGGATCGGCCACGGAGCGTCGCGCATTTCACATGGTGAACAACCCGGCGCGATGCACTTGCGATGTGGGCGGCGGGTGGCCCTGATCAAATCGGGCCACCCTGCCCCCAACTGCCAGAACAAGGACTTCCCGTGCCCCATTGCATCGTCGAGTATTCCGACAATCTCGAGCCCGATGGCCGAATCCGCGAATTGTTGGACAAGATCGCGGCCCAGTTTCGCAGCGCGCCGGATGTGTTCCCGCTTGGCGGGGTGCGCATCCGTGCGCTGCCCGTCCATGACTATGTCATTGCTGACGGAAATCCGGATCATGCCTTCGTCAATGTGGTGTGCCGCATCGGTGCGGGACGGCCGCTCGACGTGCGTCGCGCATTTTTTGGCGCAACCTATGAACTGGTGGTCGCACATTTCGCCGCGATCAGCGCGCAGCGCGGGCTTGGCATAACCTTCTATGTCGATGAGGCAGACCCGGAGGGGTCGTGGAAGACCAACTCCATCCACGCACATATGAAGAAGGGATGATGCGATCATGATCTTCACCGGCCGCCCGACCAGAGAAAAAGGCCCCCGGAACGCTCCGGGGGCCTTTCTCTCCTCTGCCTGGACTGGGCCGCTCAGACCATGCCGAGGAACCGCTCCAGCGTTGGCAGTTCCGACTTCAGATCCGGCAGAGCGGGCGGCGAGCCGGCGAAAGTGGTCGCCTCGTTGAACCACTTGGCCTGCGCGGGCAGACCCCATTGGTCGGCGCGGCGCGGGTCCTGCAGGTCCCAACCGATCGGGTCTTCAAGGTCGATTGTCTGGTAATGGGTGTTGAACAGCTCGATCCGGTGCCCGTCAGGGTCGCGGAAGTAGATGAACATCGCACCCGAGATGCCGTGACGGCCCGGACCACGCTCAAGCCGGCGGCCCAGCCCCATCGCGCCCGCAACGTCACAGGCATGGACGAGGTCGTGGGCGTCGCGCAGCAGATAGGCGAAATGGTGCAGCCGCGGCCCCGGACCATTGGTAAACACCAGGTCATGCGGGTTGCCCTTGCGCTGAAGCCAGACACCCCAGAGGTTCTCGCCCCCGTCGTCGATCGAATAGGTGTATTCCGAGGCACGGAACCCCAGCGGATGCCAGAAGTTGAAGGCGCGCCGTACGTCCTGGGCCTGGATCTGCCAGTGATCCAGCCGCTGCGCCGAGGCGCCGTGATAACGGTCGTAGGACATGAACAGCCGCGGCTGGGCCGGCATGGATGCGGTCAACTCTACCGGCATACCGATGGCATCGTTGAAATGCAGCGTCTTGCCCTGATAGGGCACATCCACGATCCGGGCCTCGGTGCCGATGCTGTCGAAATAATCCTTGGCCTTCAGGATGTCATCATCGGTCAGCACGCGCAGGCCGATGCGCTGGCATTCTGGGGTCGCACCCTTGCGCAGAACCAGACTGTGATGGCAGCTTTCTTCACGGCCACGCAGATAGACGGCCTCGCTGTCTTCGGCTGTGACCACCAGACCCACAAGATCGGTGTAGAAGGCCTTCGATGCGTCAAGATCAGCGACGGTCAACACGACATGGCTTGCCCGCGTGATGTTGAACGGGGGTGTCAGGATGGGTGCGGGAAGTTTCATTCGGTCCTCCAATGGCGGGCGGCCTCCTTGCCGCCCCGGGGCTGCGGCCCCTTGCTTCGCCTGATCAAGCTTTGCGCCTTGGAGTGTCGCGGACAACGCGGGAGGCGGCTTTTGTTCATATCGCGGACAGGCACCCACCGGGGCCATTTGGCGTCAGCCCGGGATGGCTTGCCGATGCAATGCGGTGCTGATGTCGCGCGCGGCCTCGCGCAGGAGCGGCACAAGGCGCGAGATGCGCTCTCCACCAAGCCGTGGCCGCGCAGCGATCACGCTGATCGCGGCGACGGGATGGCCCACGATGTCGCGCACAGGCACCGCCAGCACCCGCCGTTCGCTGTTCACCACACTGTCGGAACAGAGAAAGCCCTGCTCGCGGGCGCCCTCTGCCCCGCAGAGGATCTGGGATTCCGTGCAGCGCCAGTCGCCATAGCGGTCGGCGTTCTCGCGCAGAACCGCTTCCAGCCGTTCGGGCTTCATGTAAGCCATGATCGTGCGCCCGGCGACAGATACGCCAAGCGGACGGCGCGCACCCACCGCAACGCGACGCGCCTGAACCGGATAGGCGCCAAAGCGGCGATCAGCGTAGACTGAGTCATTGTGGGAGGGGACCGACAGGAATACTGAATCCCCGACGGTCTCAACCAACCGGTCAAGCACGGGGCTTGCCAGACGCGTGATTGGAAAGCGGTTGAAGGCCGCAAGCCCGAGCCAGGCCGCCTCGCTGCCCAATTGGTAGCGTCGCGAGCCGCGGGCGCGTTCCACGATCCCCTCGGTTTCAAGCGCCTTGAGGATCCGATGCGCCGTCGGATGCGACAGGTTGAGTGTCGCGGCAATATCCACCAGTTTTTCACCCTCGGCAGATCCGCTTGCCAGCATCCGCACCACTGCGAATGACCGATGGATACACTGCGTTCCCGAGGTTTCGCTGCGGATGCTACCGCCTTCAGCCGTTCTTGCCATGATGTTCCTCCCGCGCGGTCGTGCGCGCCTCTTGTTGTTCCAGACCACCCAGACCCGCCTCCAACAGATCATCAGTGGTCTTCTGCATGTGTTCCGCCAGCGCCGCCACGGCCCGGTCGGCGTCGCGTGCAAGTGTGCTTTCCACGATCTGCCGGTGTTCGGCATGAATATCGCGCCTGGCCTGCGCACCGGGCAGGATCATCCGCCGATACCGCTCGGCCTGCATGTAAAGAGACTCGCGCAGGCGCAGCCACCAGGGGCTTTCGCAGGCCGAGACCAGATCATCGTGGAACTGTGCGTGCAGGCGTGCCCAGTCCGGATGCATTCGCCCAAGGGGCGAGGCCGCGACATGTGACAACTGATGCCAGGTCGAGATCAGCCGCCCCTCCCAGGCGACCGAACCGCGCTCGATCGACTGGCGCAGGCACCGTGTCTCGATTTCGATCCGCACCCCCGTCAGATCGATGAGATCTGCCCGTGACACCGCCGCCACCACGAAGCCGCGCTGCGGAACTGCCTCGACCAGGCGGTCCGAGGTCAGCCGCGACAGGGCCTCGCGCACCGCGCCAACCGAGACCGAAAAGCGCATGGCCAGCGCATCAATTGCCAGCTTTGATCGCGGCGCATGACGCCCGTTCAATAGCTCTTCCTTGAGCGATTCATAGACCTGTGCGGTCCGACTGGCGGCTGCCATCAAGCTCCTCCGATTCGTGCCGCAGGTTCCTCCGCCGTCATCTCTAAATAAAAAGTATTTTCTTTGCAAAATATATTTTTTATCACAATGTCAGATCAGGTGATCGGTCCGAATACCGCTTTCCGCGATGTGAACAATCCGGCCGGGCCATCCTTGCAGACGCGGGCTCCATCATGAAACCGTGCCACCGACAGAGGAGGATCAATGATGACCAGCGCCGACTACCGACAGTTCATCCTGCCGATGAGCACACCGCGTATTGCGAACTCGCATGGTCTCGATCCTGTCACCTATTCGGCGCCGGTCCTGGCGACAGAGCGTGCAATTGCGCTGAAGGCTGCCTGGAAAGCCCTGCAGGATGCGCCCTATGTCGGCGTCACGCATGACGGGCAGGTAGAGGAAGGGCTATACCAGCTTGCCGACGAGGGCTTCGACCCGTCGCCAGCCGTTGACGCAGCACTGGCATTTCTTGCCTGCCTTGACGACGATCAGCGCGCGCGTGTGTGCCACGATATCGATGCCCCACAATGGCGCGGATGGTACAATCCTGAATTGGTCTTCAATACCGAAGGTGTCCGGCTGGAAACGATGACGGATGCCGCCCGTGATGCCTTCATGCAACTGATCGCTGCCTGCACGTCATCGCGGGGGTATGAGAAGATCCGGCAGCTGATGAAGGCGAACCTGTTTCTGGGTGAGCTTTATGATCTGACCAACGTCATGAACGAATGGTCCTACCATGTTCTGATCTATGGCGCGCCCTCCACCTCTACGCCCTGGGGCTTCAACTTCTATGGCCATCACATCGGGTTCAATTGCCTGATCATCGGGCGCCAGATGGTGATTTCGCCCACCTTCATGGGGACCGAGCCGAATGACATCGCCCTGAAAAGCGGCGAGTGCTTTGCGATGTTCAAGGCCGAAGAACGCAAGGGGCTGGCGCTGATGCAGTCACTGCCGCCTAAACTGCAGGCGCGGGCCACGATCTTCAAGCTGATGGAAGACCCGGCCATGCCGGAATGGCGCTTCAACTTTGCCGATCAGCGCCATCTGGGCGGGGCGTTCCAGGACAATCGTATTGTGCCGGTCGAAGGGGTCTGCGTGGCCGAGTTGGACGCCAGCCAACGCGCGGCGCTGCTGGATCTGTGCGAGACCTTCTACGAACACTGGCCCGATGGCCCACGCGCGGCGCGCATGGCGCAAATTGCCGCCCATCTCGACCGGACCTGGTTCAGCTGGATCGGGGGGCACGGCGACAACGACCCCTTCTATTTCCACATCCACAGCCCGGTCGTGATGCTGGAGTTCGACCACCACTCTGGCATGTGGCTTGGCAATACGGAGCCGGCAAAGTTCCATATCCATGTCATCTCGCGCCTGCCCAATGGCAATGACTACGGCAAGGCACTGCTGGCCCAATGGCGCGCGAGTCAGGCGGGATAAGAGGCCCGCTTGCGCCCTCTCCACTCCAGTTGCGGAACACAATACGGATGCCGATGACCACTCCCCCATCCCTCGCTGCGCGGCTGGATGACCCCTCACTCCTGCGGCAGGCGGCCCTTGTCGGCCCCCGCTGGCTTGCAGCCACATCCGACGACCTGGCCGTAACCAACCCTGCGAATGGCGAGGTCATCGGCCATGTCCCCGCGCTGACCGAAGCCGATGCCGAGGCGGCAATCGCTGCGGCGTCGGCGGCCCAAAAGGTATGGGCGGGCCGCACAGCACGCGACCGAGCCACGATCCTGCGGCGCTGGTACGACCTGATCCTGCAACATCAGGAGGACCTTGCCGCCATCCTGACCGCCGAACAGGGCAAACCCCTGCCAGAGGCGCGCGGGGAAATCACCTACGGTGCCAGCTTCATCGAATGGTTCGCCGAAGAGGCGCGCCGCGCCTATGGGGACATCGTTCCGGGCCATGCACCGGACAAGCGCATCCTCGTCATGAAGCAGCCCATCGGCGTTGTCGCCGCGATCACGCCCTGGAATTTTCCCAATGCGATGGTAACGCGCAAGGTGGGCCCGGCGCTGGCCGCAGGTTGCGCCATCGTCCTGAAACCCGCCTCCCAAACCCCGTTCTCGGCCATCGCGCTGGCGGTTCTCGCCGAACGGGCGGGCTTGCCTGCGGGACTGCTCTCGGTGCTGACCGGCTCGGCCCGACGCCTTGGCGCCGTGCTGACGCAGAGCCCGCAGATCCGCAAACTGAGCTTCACTGGGTCGACCGAGGTGGGGGCCGAGCTGTATGCCCAATGCGCCCCTACCATCAAGAAACTGGGCCTGGAGCTGGGCGGCAATGCGCCCTTCATCGTCTTTGATGACGCCGATCTCGATGCAGCGGTCGAGGGTTGCATCATTGCCAAGTTCCGCAACAACGGGCAGACCTGCGTCTGCGCCAACCGCATCTATGTTCAGGCCGGCATCCACGACGCCTTTGCCGCGCGCCTTTGCGACCGTCTTGCCGGAATGCAGACGGGCGACGGGTTCTCCCCGGGCGTCGCCTTCGGACCGCTCATTGACCGCGCGGCCGTGGACAAGGTTTCCGCCCATATCACGGACGCAACGGATCGTGGCGCGCGTCTGGCCTTGGGTGGTTACCCGCACAAACTGGGCGGCACCTTCTTTCAGCCCACGGTCCTGACCGGCGTTACCGCCGATATGGCCATCGCCCGCGAAGAAACCTTTGGCCCGGTCGCGCCGCTCTTTCGGTTTGAAACAGAGGGCGAGGTGGTCGCCGCGGCCAATGACACAGAATTTGGACTCGCCTCATACCTTTTCTCGCGCGACCTCTCGCGCGTCTGGCGTGTGTCCGAGGCGCTGGAATACGGCATCGTCGGCGTGAATACCGGGCTTGTCAGCACGGCCGAAGCGCCCTTTGGCGGGGTCAAGCTCTCGGGTCTGGGCCGAGAGGGCTCTCGCCACGGGCTCGACGACTATCTCGAACTCAAATACCTCTGCCTTGGGGGCATCGCATGAATTTCGTGACCTTTACGACCGAACAGGGACAGATGTGGGGCCTTGCCAAAAGCGGAGGCGTGGTGGCGCTGTCAGCACTGTTCCCTGACTACGCATCCCTGCGTGACGTGATCGCCGCGGGGCATCTGGCCGAGGTCGGAGAGGCGGGCGCCGACCTGCCCGTGACGCATCCGGATGGTCAATACCGCCTGGACCCACCCGTGCCCAATCCCGGCAAGATCCTGTGCGTGGGCGTGAACTTCCCTGACCGGAACGAAGAATACCGCGACGGCGCGCAAAACGCTGGCTACATGAGCCTGTTTCCCCGCTTTGCCCAGGGGTTCGTCGGCCATGGCGCCCCGCTGGTGCGCCCGCCCGAAAGCGAGCAACTGGATTACGAAGGCGAGATCGCGGTGATCATTGGTCGCCCCGGACGCCGCATCACCGAGGCCGAGGCGCTTGACCATATCGCTGGGCTCACGATCTGCAATGAAGGTACGATCCGCGACTGGCTGCGACATGGCAAGTTCAACGTGACACAGGGCAAGAACTGGGACCGCTCGGGTGCGATGGGCCCCTGGATGGTGCCCTTTACCGACCCCGCGCAGATCCTCGATGTACGGATTGAAACGCGTGTGAACGGCGAGTTGCGCCAGTCAGACCGGACGGGGCGGATGCTGCATCCGGTGGCCCGCCAGATCGCCTATATCTCAACCTTCTGCCGGCTGGAGCCCGGCGATATCATCGTGACTGGCACCCCGACCGGCGCCGGCGCCAGATTTGATCCACCGATCTGGCTACGCCCGGGCGACGAGGTTGAGATCACCGTCGAAGGAATAGGCACCTTGCAGAACGGAGTGTGCGACGAATGACCCCGCTTGACATTGACACCGCAGCGCGTGCCCTTTTCGAAGCCGAACGGACCCGCCGCCAGATCGGGCTGCTGAGCCTTGCCCATCCGGGTATAACACTTGACGATGCCTATGCCGTGCAGGCTGCACTTGTGGAGCTGAAGCGCGCGGCAGGGGCACG
This sequence comes from Gemmobacter aquaticus, assembly GCF_007859075.1. GTDB lineage: Bacteria > Pseudomonadota > Alphaproteobacteria > Rhodobacterales > Rhodobacteraceae > Gemmobacter > Gemmobacter aquaticus. The sequence continues at coordinate 14,208 of NZ_VOAK01000003.1, read as the reverse complement.
GATCGTCGGCTGGAAGATCGGTCTGACCTCGCGCGCGATGCAGGAGGCCCTTCAGATCGAAACACCGGATTCGGGCGTGATCTTCGACGACATGCTGTTTGAAGATGGTGGTACGGTTCCCGCCGGGCGCTTCATCCAGCCGAGGATCGAGGCGGAGATCGCCTTTCACATGGGCGCCGATCTGGCCGGGGTCAACGTCACCCGCGAGGATGTCATTGCCGCAACAGATTGGGTCGCGCCCAGCCTTGAGATCCTCGACACCCGCATCCTGCGGGGAGACCCTGTGACAAAGGCGCTGCGCAAGGTCACCGACACCATTTCGGACAATGCCGCCAACGCGGGGCTTGTGCTGGGACAGGCGCGCCATGCCATTGGCGAGCATGACCTGCGATGGGTCGGCGCCATCGTCAAACGCGATGGCATTGTCGAGGAGACCGGCCTTGGTGCGGGAGTGCTGGATGACCCTGTCACGGGCATCCTGTGGCTGGTCCATCGGCTTGCCCAGTTCGGGCAGGGTCTGTCGGCCGGGGACGTGGTATTGTCGGGATCGTTCATACGACCGGTCGAAGCCCCGTCCGGCAGCCGGTTCGTCGCTGACTTCGGGCCATTTGGAACAGTGACGACAACATTTGCATGAGGAACTGATGCCCGCACCGCACAACCATCTGAAATCACGGCTCGCAAAGGGCGAGGTCCTGCACGGCTGCTGGCTGGGCATGGCCGACCCCTACATGGCGCAGATCGCGGCGACTGCGGGCTTTGACTGGCTGCTCATTGACGGCGAACATGCGCCCAACGACATCCGCTCGATCATGGCACAACTGGCTGTGGTCGAGCCCAGCCCCTCGGCTGCGGTCGTGCGGCTGCCCGATGGCGATGCAGCAAAGATCAAGCAGGTGCTTGATATCGGCGCGCAGACAATCCTTGTTCCGATGGTCGAATCCGCCGAACAAGCCCGCGAGCTGGTGCGTGCCACCCGCTACGCCCCCCAGGGGTTCCGTGGCGTTGGCTCCGCACTTGCGCGGGCGTCGCGTTTTGCCGCGATCCCCGATTATCTGACGACCGCCAATGAACAGATCTGCCTTATCGTTCAGGTCGAGACCGTGGCGGGCATGGCTGCACTGGATGACATCCTTGGGGTTGAGGGCGTAGACGGCGTTTTCATCGGCCCCTCGGACCTTGCGGCTGACATGGGGCATCTGGGTCAGGCCGCGCATCACGCGGTGAAGACTGCGGTCTTGGGCGGCCTGCGCCGTATCCGGGAGGCCGGCAAGGCCGCAGGCGTTCTCGTCACCGATCCGGCGTATATCGACGACTGCCGCACGGCAGGGGCGAACTTCCTCGGCGTCGGCATCGATGTAACGATCTTTGCTGGGGCGATGCGCAGACTTGCGGCGGAAGTCGCGACCAAGAAGCCAACCATCTGACACACACCCCCTTTTGCACCCCATGACGCCCGCCCGGTTCAATTCGGGCGGGCGTCTGCGTTTTCATCCGGGGCAGCCCTTGAGCGAAACTCGGACGACCTCCACGAATGACGAATGCCCGGCCACCAAGGCCGGGCATCCTTTACTGAATGAATGCGTTACTTCACGAAGGCCGGCAGCCAAAGCGCAAGGGCCGGAAAGGTGAGGATCAGCGCCACGCGCAGAAAGTCCGAGATGATAAAGGGGGTCACACCTTTGAAGATCTGCATCACCGGCACCTTGGGGAGCATCGCGCGCAAAACGAACACGTTCAGCCCGACTGGAGGCGTGATCATGCTGATCTCGACAACGACAACGGTGACGATCGCCCACCAGACCAGATCGTATCCCAATCCCGCGATGATCGGTGCGATGATCGGCACCGTCAGGAAGATCATCGCGAAACCGTCCATCAGGCAGCCGAGCATCAGGTAGAACAGCACAAGCATCAGCACGACCATCATCGGCGCCATGTTGAGCGACTGGATGAACTCGATCGCACGGCCGGAGATGCCCGACAGGTTGATGAACTGGTTCAGCACCATCGCCCCTGCCGCGACGATGAAGATCATGGTCGAGATGCGTGCGGTCTCGATCAGGCTGCTTGTGAACACCTCCCAGGTCAGCTTGCGGCGGATGACGACGAAGAGGAAGGCACCGCCGGCACCGATGCCGCCAGCCTCGGTTGCCGTGAACCAACCACGCGAGAGGCCAACCATGATCAGCAGAAACAGCACCACCACACCCCAGATCGGTCCGATGGACTGCACGCGCTCGGCCATGGTGTAGCTCGGTCCCTTGGGTGCCCAGTGTGGCAGGAAACGGGCAACAAGGATCATCACGACCACATAGACCAGCACCTGTAACAGGCCAGGGATGATGCCCGCGACGAACAGCTCGCCCACACTCGTCTCGGTGAGAAGGCCATAGATGATCAGCGCGCCGGACGGCGGGATCAGAATACCCATCGTGCCGCCCGCCGCGACCGAACCCGCCGCAAAGCCCGGATTGTACTTGGCCTTTTCCAGCTCAGGAATGGCGATCTTGGCCATCGTTGCTGCAGCCGCGGCCGACGAGGCACACATGGCGGCAAAACCGCCGCACGCCACGATCGTCGCAACACCCACACCACCAGGCAGATGCCCCATCCAGCGCTTTGCCATCGTGAACAGGTCATTTGCCATGCCCGCACGCACGATGAACACGCCCATCAGGATGAACAGCGGAAGGACCGAGAACTGATAGTTGAAGGCCAGGTTCATCACCTGCTGTTCCGAAACGGCCAGTGCCGCCGAAATACCGCGCGGGTGCAGCACCGAGATACCTGCCGCGCCGGTTACCAACATGGCTAGCCCAAGCGGAAACCGGGTAAAGCCGATCAGGAAGATCAGTGTTCCAAAGATCACGAGGCTGAGCATCATTTATCCTTCGCAGCAAGAGCACCCGGCGCTTCCTGGGCCAATGGTTCTTGCGATTGGGGCCCAAACAGCGTCTGGACGGCAAACCAGCAGGCGATCAGCGTGAAGCCGAAGGCTGCATAGACCCAAGGTGCAACCGCCATCTCGAAGTAAACGGTGGTGGTTTCAAAGCGGAAAAGCCGCCCGGCCTGATCGTAGATCATCCAGGAAAACACCAGCATCGCGACGATCTCGATGATCTGGGTCACAAAGCGCTCGATACGCTGAAGCAGGGGGCTGTAGAAGTCGGTAAACAATCCCACCCGGATATGTGCATCCGCCTTGATCACCAGCGGAATCGAGGCAAAGAAGAACAGCATCAGCAAATGAGAGACGATCTCGTTTCCGCCGGGAAGGGGAAGACCGAGCTTGCGCCCGATGCTGTCCAGAAAGGCGACCAGCGCCATCAGGCAAATAGCAAGGCCCGCCACGGTCATGCACGCGATCTCGAGCGTGCGGTTCAGTTTCTTGATCATTCAGGTTCCACCTGTTCGTGACCGGCCCCGCATCGACGCGGGGCCGAGGGATCGGGGATCTCAGTTCGCCGGTTGCGCGGCAAGCTCGCGCTCCAGCACAGAACGGTAGAAGGCCAGAACCTCGTCCGGGTTCTCGATACCGCGCTCTTTCGCCGAGGCTTTCCAATCCTCGATGCTGCGGGCAAGGCGATCGTTCAGCTTTGCCAGTTCGTCGCCCTCGAAGACATGGGTGGGGATGCTTGCGATTTTGGGGGCGAGCTCGGCCTCCTCATGATCGGCGGCAGCACCGGCAGCGGCCGGGATTGCCTGCGCGGCGCGGGTGATGGCGGCGCGCTCCTCATCCGTCAGGCTATCCCAGCGTTCCTGCGCGATGAAAACCGAGAAGGAGAGAGAGCCAAGGCCACCCGGCACATTGGTGATGCTTTTCACATTGTCGAGGATGCGCGCGCCATCGGCCGAGCCAGGCGTCATGATCACGGCATCGACCGTGCCTTTCGAGACGTATTCGAACAGGTCGGTGAACTCGGAGTTGACTGGCACGGCACCCAGGGCCTTTGCGACCCCTGTCAGACGTCCGGGCGGCGACCAGAGCTTGACGCCCGCAAACGCATCGACACTGTCCACTGTCTTGTCAGACACAGAGAGCACCTGTCGGCCCGGCAGCACCGTGGTGGCCAGCACGTGAACGCCCTTGAACTCGCCAATCGGGGCGAAATACTTCTGGTACGTTTCCCACAATGCGATCGATGCCGCGCGCGACGAGGGCGAGTTCAGCGGAAGGTCCGCGATCTGGTTCAGCGCAACCATCTGGCGCACCGTGCCGGAAGAGGCCAGCGCCATGTCGGCGATGCCGTCACGCACCATTTCATACTGGCGGTCCGAGGGAGCCAGCGTGGTGTCCGGTATGGTCACGGTTACCGACCCGTTGGTTTCCTTCTCGATCGCCTTGGCGAAGTTCTCGATCGCATTCTGGCGGAGCTCGTCATGCGGCGGCAGGAACGCGTTGAAGATCAGGTTGGTTTCGGCCGTCAGCACGGAAGGTGCGAGGGCGAGGACCGATGTGGCAATCAGTTTGCCGAATGTGTTCATGGAGACCTCCCTATTTGCGACCCAGGGCAAGGCCGCTCTCCGCCTGTCATGCTGGTCGCTTTGGCCCGGCACTCCAAGGACGGGCGACGATAACTTTCACAATGCGGAATGCAAGAAAGGCCACACCGCTTGCCCATAAGAACGGCGAAGGCCGGCCCTGGGGGGGGCCGGCCTCGTGCATGCGCGCTCTTCTGCAATCAGATCCCGAAAAACTTCTCGGCATTGCCGTGGAAAATCTTTTCCTTGGCGGTTTCGCTGATATCCAGCGCCTCGACCGTGGGCACGCCGTCGAAGAACCAGTCCTTCCGGATCGGATAGGACGCGCCGTAGAGGATGTTATCCTCGCCCAGCACCTCTACCGCGCACTCAAGCTGCTTCTTGCCCCATTGCGGCGGCCCCGAAATATCGAAGAACAGGTTGTTCTTCAGTTTGTCGCGCAGGTTGGAATTGGCGGTGTCAAACCGGTCCACCGCATCGCCATAGGCATGGCGCGGCTTGGGAACCAGCATGTCGACAAAGGCGAAGAAGCCGCCCCCCAGCATCGAATGGCTGAGACGCAGGTTCGGGAACCGGTCGAACATGCCCGAGAACAGTTCGCGCCCGACAGCGGTGCCCTGCGCGATGCATCGGCCATACTGGCGGCGCTGGTTGTTGAAGCTGAGGATCGAGCCATAGTCCACCGGAAGCGGGGTATGGTGAACCACAACCGGGACCTTGCGGTCGTTGATGAACTCGAAATACGGGTAGAACGCCTCGTCATCGAGGAAGATGTCGCCGTATTTGCACGCCATCTGGACACCCTTGAAGCCCAGTTGGTCGATGCAGCGCTCGACCTCGGCGATCATCGTCTTGTCGCCCCACGGCGGGCAAACGGCCAGTGCGGTAAACCGTCCGTTGCTGCGCGCGACGTAGTCGGCCAGACCATCATTGATGCGCTTGGACGCCTCGAGATCCAGCCATTCCTGCCAGACGGGGATACGGAACACAGCATGGTCGATGCCAGCCTTGTCCATATCCTCAAGCTGGCTCTCGATCGAGTACTGGCCCTCGGCGTAGTTGATGTTCACGTAGCCCTTCGGCTCTTCGATGATGATCTGACGAAGGTTCTTGCCTTCGATCGGCGTCATGCTGACGTGGATATTGTTCTGCCGCGGAATGCAGCGCATCATCTTTTCACGCAGGTCGTCATCGGTGAACAGCGTATCGGGCAGCCAGTGCATGTTGGCGTCGATCACGCGTCGTTTGGGTTGGGTCGCCATTGCTTTGTTTTCCTCGACTTCAAATGGTTAGCGGATGTCGGCCTTTGCCGCCACGCGCTGCATCGTTTCCTCGGTGAACACGGGCTTGAAGGCACCCGGCTCTTTCTGGTCGTCGGGCCGCTTCATGCCGGCCATGCGGTGATATTCCATGAACAGCGCCTCGACCTCGGCGCGCGGAATGACGTCGTCGATATTGTCGAAGGGCTTGCCGCCCGAGCGTTCCTCGACAAGGCGGCGGATCACCTCGGGGCCCTCGCCCCGATTGGCGATGACCAGCCGGTTGACGCTCTCGCGCCGCGCGGCCTCATAGGCTTCCAGCGCCTCGACCGGATCCGCAATCTCGGCTAGTTTTTCTGCGATGACGCGAGAGTCGACCAGAGCCTGACAGACGCCATTGCCGCCCCGCGGATACATCGCATGGGCTGCATCACCCAGCAGGGTCACACGCCCGAACGACCATTGCTCAAGCGGATCATTGTCGATCAGCGGATAGATATAGACCTCACGCGCAGAGCGGATCATCTCGCCCACATCGAGGAAATCGAGCTTCACATCGTCGAAAACATGCGCGATTTCGTCGGGTTGGATGCGCACATTCCAGTCCTCAAGGCCCTTGGGCTTACCGTATTGTTCGCAAACCCAGTTGATCAGCTGATTACCCTGACCATCAACGTCATTGGCAATCGGATAGACGATGAGGCTGCCCTGACGGCCCGGATCGCCGATATGCAGGATCGACCCGCCGTCGCGGAAGGGCGGCATGACGGTCACGCCGCGCCACATCGCAACGCCCGAGTAATGTGTACGCGTGCTGGTCGGAACAAGTTGCTTGCGGACGGCCGAGTGAACGCCATCGACCCCGATGACGATATCGTGGCGCACGGTTGCGGGCACGCCCTCTGCATCCTCGAAATAGAGCGTCACGCCGGTCTCGTCCTGCTCGAACCGTGACAACCGCGCGCCATAGGTGATGGCATCAGTGCCCAGTCGTTCGTTCACCGCATCCAGCAGCATGAACTGGAATGTCCCGCGATGCACAAAGCGCTGCTCGTGATCATAGCCGATGTGCTTTCCGCACTTTTCAGAAAAGATCTCTTGCCCGTAACCCGTATAGAAGATTGACGTTTTCGCCTCGACCGAGATCTTGCGGAATTCGTCCAGCAGGCCAAGTTCGGTCACTTCCTTTGTGCCATATACCTTGATGTCGATGCCGACACCCAGTGGCTTCAGGTCGGGCACGGCTTCATAGATCTTGGGGCGAAAGCCCTTCTGATGCAGCCTCAGCGCCGTAGCCAGCCCGCCGGGGCCAGCGCCGATGATGGCGATATCGAGCATTTCTCATTCCTCCGTGCTGACCGCGGCCCACGCCTTTGGCCATCCTGTCGCCGCGGCAAGGCGCGGCCTGATCCATGGGAACGACACTGACCGCAACATCCGTCGCTGCGCCACGACATTTCCCGTGAATGTTCATATTGCGGAAGGGGGCGGCAAGGCAGGGCGGCAGCGTAAGAGCCAAGGGTAATCGCAAGGGCCAGATCGAACCCAGAGGCATCGCGTGGCGCCGTATTGAGGGTAAACACCTTCGACTTGATGGGTACCGCGATCATGCCCATCTCGTCGACATTCCACGCGACCCCACCAAACCAGCCGCCTCGGTTGATGCAGCATCACATTGCGGACATCAGATCCTGGGCACCGACGCGATAATGCCTGCCTTGATGAACGACAGTACGGCGGCCGGTTATCGCTCCGGGCCGCCGTATGTTTTTGGTCAGTATCGCCGCTCGTGCCCCGCGACAGGCTTGAATGGCAACATCTGCAGGACTGGTGAAAGGCCAATCAACGGCTTTGTTCGAACAACCAGTCTCTGATCGCCGGGATGTCATAGGCGTAGATCCAAGTGCGGACATGACCCGCTCCACCGCCGCCTTGACCATTCAACAGGACCGAACCCGCCACAAATGGCGTAAAATAGACCTCAGCCTCGCCTGCTCCTGCACGGATTTCAGCAACCGCCGCAGCCATTTCCGACGGGTCAGCCTTGGCGTCCAGCGTGCCGCGAACGACCCGCTTGCCGCTTGCCTCAACAGCGTCCATGATCGCGCCCATGCCGGGGAATGCCTTGGCATCATCCTCAGACACGACGCCCCAGAACGCGCCCGTCGGCGGGGCTTCGATGGCTGGGTCCCACTGCCCGGCCACACAGAGTGTCGCGGCAAAGAGATCGGGATGCCTGATCCCGAGGGCAAGCGATGTCATGCAGCCACCCGACTGACCGGTCGTATAGAGGCGGTTTGCGTCGATGGAATACTCTTGCTGCAAGGCTGTCAGCAGTCTCGGCAACATCTCGACATAGGGCGAAACCTGCGCCGCATCATTGACCAGCGCCGCAGGAATCTGCGGGGCAAGGACGAAGGAAGGATGCCGGGCCTGGTCTTCGGGGCTTGCAAAGGACACGGCACCAAGCCCTTGTTGCAGGGTCCGACGCGGATTTGATCCGGTCACCCCGGCGTCATGCAGGAACATGACCAGCGGATAGCTTTTTGCCGGATCGTAACCTTCGGGGATATAAAGGTTGTAGTCGAGCTGAAGTCCGCTTTCCGGATCGGTGAAGCGGAAAGTCTGGAAGTCGTCAACGATTAGGTTCTGCACCCGCGTCGACAGAACACCTTTGGCGCCCGGTTCCAGTGTCACGCCCTCGGCCGAGATCGGCCCGGTCATATGGACGGCAACCGCCACGCTTCTATCTATATTTGCGCCGAAGACGACCGAAGCCTCATCGGCGGGATCAAGCGCAAGTATGACAAATCGTCCATCCGCTTCCGGCGCGGAAACATCGGCGCGAGCTGCGACCTTGACCGCCGTGACAGTACGGTCGTCAACGATGAAACTTGTTGCCGGCAGGCTTCCAGCCTTGACAGGTGCTGCCAGTTCTACGATCGCAGCCGTGACATTCTGGCTGTCACCAAAGACTTCGGTGACGGCCGTGACCGATGTGATCGATGCATCGTAGAAAACTGTCGAGTTCATCTTCGGCCCTGCATCCGGTGGCGCCGTCTGGGCAATGGCTGAAGATGCCATAAGGAACAGGGCAAGGGCGGATATGCGCAGCATTGAGACTTCCTTGTGATGGTGATGGTGCAGGTTCAATGTCGACTTAGACGTTGCTTGCCCGCGATTCCGTCGCGCCTCCTTCGCTGTGCAAGGAAATCGCCCGTGCGGCGCCGGTTCAGGATTGCAGTGTGTGCAAGAGCGTGTGAAAGGTGAACCGCGCCGGTTATGCCGGAGGCTCCAACTCCTGAGTAGGATGGAGCATCATGAGCAAGACGACGAACAAGCTTTCCCCTGAAGTGGGTGAACGCGCGGTGCGTCTGGTCTTCGACAACGAGGGTCAGCATGGTTCGCGCTGGAAGGCGATCGTGTCGATTTCCGCGAAGATCGGCTGTTCTGCCCATACCCTGAACAAATGGATGAAGAAGGCCGAGGTGGACAGCGGCAAACGGGCGGGCATCCCGACCGAGGTGGCCGTGAAGTTGAAGGCGCTGGAACGCGAGAACCGCGAGCTGCGCCAGGCGAACGAGATCCTGCGCAAGGCCAGTGCGTATTTTGCGATGATCGAAGGCAGTGCGGCATCGCTTCGAGCGCTGCCAGAGATGCTCGACCGCCGGTCGAAGTGATGGTGGGTTTCATCGACGCGCTCCGGGATGCGCACGGGGTCGAGCCGATTTGCAGTGTGCTGCCGATTGCCCCGTCAACCTATTATAAACATCTGGCCAAGCGGGCCGACCCGGCGCGGCTGTCGGACCGTGTGCGCCGGGATGAGGCTCTGCGCCCCGAGATCCTTCGGGTCTTCGAAGAGAACTGGCGGGTCTACGGCGTCCGGAAGATCTGGCGGCAGCTTGGCCGCGAGGGCTTCGATGTCGCGCGCTGCACCGTCGCGAGATTGATGAATGACCTAGGCATTCAAGGCATTATCCGGGGCAAGCCGCATCGCACGACGGTCCCGGACAAGAAGGCGCCGTGTCCGCTGGACAAAGTGAACCGTCAGTTTCGCGTGCCTGCGCCCAACATGCTTTGGGTGTCAGACTTCACCTATGGCGCGACATGGAGAGGCTTCGTCTATGTAGCATTCGTCATCGACGCCTACCCGGGCGATCCTTGAGGACACGGTGTTTCTCGTCGATGGGCCGCTGGGAATCTTTGGGGAGCCGGCAAGCCTCCATCGACCGATCATGAAAATGATCAACAAGGTTCGCTCGAATGTACGCGGCACGCCGCCTCTCGTGATCGGCGTCACGAAGTCCGGGCGTGTCGTCGAGCACGGCAAGCTCATCCAGCCCATGCTTCTCGAGAGCTTCCCTCGCGGGCGCACGGTCCTGCTGCCGATCAGCGATCCTTACCGTTATGCCTATATCGATCTCGGCGCCAAGAACCCGGACTCGAATTTCGGCAACGATACCCATTACGGGCAGGCCTTCCTGGTCCGCAGCGCGAATGACCGAATTTTCGAATTGAATATCGCTTATCCTTTCGCGACCAAGGTTGCCGGCTTCCAGAACCAGAAGGTTGATCTAGCTGCCTACGGCAACGACATCGGCCGGGCCATAGGGGTCCTGGAAGTGTTCGAGACCGAACTCTATGAAGATGCGAACATCGTTCAGCATCTGGCCCATCGATGCGCGTCGATCTCGCATCGTCCGGCAGGACGGACTCTCGATCTCTTTGTCAGATCCATCATCGGAACCTGAACACCTAGGCCAATGGTTTGTCCTGCGGCATCAAGCGAACGACCGTTTCGCAGCGTGCTGCCTTGCAGAAAGTCTTGGCTGACGAACGGCAGCTCTGGGCCGACCCGCGCATGGCACGACGGTCGGCGGGGCAGTTACAGGTCGATCCCCTCCGACAGGGCCAACGCATCCTCGATGTCGACGCCGAGGTAGCGCACCGTGCTGTCCATCTTCGTGTGGCCCAGCAGCAACTGGACGGCGCGCAGGTTGCCGGTCTTCTTGTAGATCTGCGCGACCTTGGTGCGCCGCATCGAATGCGTGCCGTAGGCGCTCGTTTCGAGGCCCAGCGACATCACCCAACCCCGGACGATCCGCGCATACTGTCGCGTGGACAGATGCGGGCTGCCATGGATCCGGCTGGGCCACAGGAAATCGAGCCCGATCATTTCGGGGTCGCGGATCCAACTTTCGAGCGACAGTCGGGTGGTTTCGGTGATCTCGAAGCGGACCGGCTTGCCCGTCTTGCTCTGGATCATCGAGGCGCGTTCCTTGACCCGTCCGGCGGCGAACACGTCCCGGACCCGCAGGGCGACGAGGTCGCAGCCGCGAAGCTTGCTGTCCACGGCCATGTTGAACAGCGCGAGGTCGCGCGGGTTGCCCGCCATCTCGAGGCGGACCCGGATAGACCAGACGTGCCGCGGCAGGAGCGGGCGTTTCTGACCGATGATGCGGCCCTTGTTCCAGGCAACGCGAGCAGGACGAAGGGCGGGGAGAAAATCGGCGGGCATGAGTATACCTCCTGTCCACAGGGCCCACCCTTCTTCAGTCATGCCGACGACCACAGGATACCACGTTTCGGGCCAGGAGTGGGGGCACCGGGCGGAAAGCAGCCCCTTCGTGCAAGACTCGTTCCCGTGCTAGACAGCCGCTAAGTTAGGCCTCGTTCAGTCGAACTGCCGCTCGCCAAAGCCCTGGTGTTGTTCCTAGCCACCTTCTGAAAGCGTTCACAAAAGCGCTGGCGGTCGCGTAGTCAAGGGTTGCAGCGATATCGGCAATGCTCAGGTCGCCCAACCTCAGAAGGTCTTTCGCTGCCGCCTTGCGGACATCATCCTTGATCACTTCGAACGTGGTCCCTTCGTCCCGAAGACGGCGGCGCAAGGTGCGTGGGTGTAATCCCAGACGGTCGGCAACGGTCGTCATCCCGGCGCGACCCATCAGCATCGCCGGGCGCAGCATGTGCCGGACATGGTCGGCAAGCGACAGCGGATGGCCTTCGGCCGCTTCAAGCAGCCGTGTCAGGGCAAGGTCATGCAAGATCGGATCGGCCTCCGGCAGGGGAAGGTCAAGAGAGGCCGAACGCAACACTAGCCCCGTCTGAATCTGGCCGAAACGGACCGGGCAGCGTCCAAGCCGGTGGTAGGGCGTCGGATCAACCGGGGCGGACCGCGTCACGAAAATTTCTTCGGGCTTCACCGCCCCACCTGTCAGTTCCGCGACAAGATTGCTACCGACTGCAAGGACAAGATCATAGATCTGAGGCGAAACCCGGGCCGAGTGGTCATAGACGCCATAGCCAAGAATGACGTCGCGATCCGACCGCATCAGGTAGACGGCGCCTCCGGTCGAGTTGCGGCTCTGGAAGGCCGCAAAATCGCCGATCGCATCACCCAAGGTAGAGGCGCGTCGCAGGACCACGCCAAGGGGGCCGAGCGCTGCCAGTGTCTGGCACTTTCCCAAAAGAATACCGAAGTCTTCCCGCCCGGTCAGTCGACTGGCATTGTCGAGGACCGAAAGAAAAGCTGAGTAGGGAACAAAGGTATCCGGCCTGATGTCGTCTGCCTTTATCCCGGTCCCGTCAAGCACCGCTGCGAGGTTGGTGCCGAAGTCGTCTAGCAGGTCCGGCAAAAGCAAGAGCGAAGCAGCGCGCTGACGGGCCGCCGGCAGGTTCGCATTGGTCATGTCTGTCCTCAAATCACAACGACGCTTCCCTGACACCGACTAACGTTCGGGTGACAGTGAGTCGAGCGTGGGGGACCGCAAAATGAAAACTTCGACACTGGCCGTTGTGGCAAGATTGATGCTGGGTGTGGCAATGGCCGCTGCAGCGATGGCCGCGCAGGCCGACACCTACAAGATGACGACCGAGATCGCGCCTGGCGTTGCCACGCCCGACACGCTCGAGACGTCCATCGGGACCCTGAAGCTGAACGACGGCTTCCCGACCGAAGAAACCCAGGCGACGGTATGGGACAACCTTGACCGTTCGCGCGCCCTGCAGGCCTACCTTCTGGCAATCCCGATCGTGAACCAGGCCGGAATGCGCGACAGCCTGCTGAGGTTCGGCCCGGTCAACAAGACCAACGTGATCTGGGAAAACCTTGTCGATGCGCGCACGGTCGAGCTGACCGCGAACGACAACACGATCTACAACTTCATCTGGCTGGATACCAAGAACGGCCCGATGGTCATCGAGATTCCGCCCAAGGTGCTGGGATCGTTCAACGATTTCTGGTACAGGTGGGTGGCTGATGTAGGCATCACGGGGGCCGACAAGGGCGCAGGCGGAAAGTACCTTATCCTGCCTCCGGGCTACACTGGCGATGTGCCTGACGGCTACACCGTGGTGCGGCCGGCCACCTATGGGCTCTGGACCTTCTTCCGGGCCTTCCTTGTGGACGGCAAGACCGAACCGGGCGTGCAAGGTGTCAAGGACCATCTCAAGATCTATCCGCTTGCCGAAAAGGACAACCCGACGCCGGCCACGCTGGTCAATGCCTCGGGCATCCCGTCGAACTTCGTGATGCCGACGGATTACTCGTTCTGGGAACTCCTGAACACGGTGATCCAGGAAGAGCCGCCCGAGGGGTCGGACCCGACCACGCTCGGCCTCTTCGCCTCGATCGGGATCGAGAAGGGAAAGCCCTTCGCGCCGGATGAACGCATGGAGGCGATCCTGACGGATGCGGCGAACATCGGTGCGGTGACCGCACGCGCTCTGGCACTGGACATCCGGGGGCGGGACCCGTTCTTCTACCCGGACAGCAAGAGCAGCTGGAGACTGCCGTTCTTCGGCGGCTACAGCTTCCAGTCGCAGCCCGGCGTGTCCAACCTCGACGGCGCGGTCTTCTACTACATGTTCGCCACTGGCGTCACACCCGCGATGGAAGCGAAGATGGTCGGCCAAGGATCGCAGTATCCTTGGACTGCGCTTGATGCGGACGGCAATCCGTTTGACGGAGGCAAGACCTATCGGCTGACCCTGCCCAAGGATGTGCCGGTCAAGGACTTCTGGTCCGTGATCGTCTATGATGTGCAGACCCGCTCGATGCTGCAGACCGACCAAGTGCGACCAAGCGTGTCGAGCCAGGACACGGACCTGCAGGTGAATGCCGACGGCTCGGTCGACATCTACTTCGGCCCCACAGCACCCGAGGGCAAGGAAAGCAACTGGGTCCAGACGATCCCCGGCAAGGGCTGGTTCACGTTGTTGAGGCTCTACGGTCCGCTGGAGCCTTGGTTCGACAAGAGCTGGCGCCCGGGCGAGATCACGATAGTGAAATAGTGGGCTGAGTATCCACTTACCTCAAGGGGAACGATCGTCCGCTATGGGCCGTCCGCCCCGTTCTGCCAAGCTGATCGCAGCCGCGAACACGAGGAAATCCGGTTCGATCGAAGGGCTCGTGGACGAGAAACGGCAGTAGCGCTTCGCGAGCGCCTAAAGGACCCCGCCGAAC
>NZ_VOAK01000002.1 GCF_007859075.1 Gemmobacter aquaticus | reverse complement strand
ACGCCTATGTCGAGCGCTACAACCGGACAGTCCGGCATGAATGGCTGAACCTCTACATCTTTGAAACCATCGAGGAGGTGCAGCAGATCGCCACCGAATGGCTGTGGACCTACAACAACGAACGCCCCAACATGGGCATCGGCGGCGTTACACCCGCCATGAAACTGAAAATGGCCGCGTGAGTTCTACGGTCGTGCCCCGCTAAAATGGGGAGGATTACCGTCGAGGCTCGTGTGCGGGCGGTGGTGGTTGTAGTCGTCGCGCCATGCCGCGATCAAGTGCCGGGCATGGCGCAGGCTTGAGAACAGATGCTCGTTGAGGCATTCGTCCCGCAGGCGACCGTTGAAGCTCTCGACGAAGCCGTTCTGCATCGGTTTGCCGGGCGCGATGTAGTGGCCCTTCGACCTTCCGGTCCTGCTGCCACGTGAGGATCGCATTCGACGTCAGTTCTGTGCCGTTGTCGCTGACCACCATGCAGGGATAGCCACGCAACTCGGCGATCCGGTCGAGTTCCCGGGCCACGCGATGGCCTGAGATCGACGTGTCGACGATGTTACCAAGGCACTCCCGGTTGAAGTCATCGATGATGCACAGGACCCGGAAACGGCGGCCCCAGACAAGACTGTCAGTCACGAAGTCCAAGGACCAGCGCTGGTTTGGACCCTGCGGGATCGCCATCGGCGCGCGGGTTCCAAGCGCCCGCTTTCGCCCGCCACGTTTGCGCACCGTCAGCCGCTCTTCGCGATAGATGCGGTAGAGCTTCTTCCAGTTCATGTCCCAACCCTCCCGCTCAAGCAGGATGTGCAGGCGGCGATAGCCAAACCGGCGACGTTCGGACGACAATTCGCGCAATCGGCTTCGTAGCTCGGCGTCGTCAGGACGGCTGGACTGGTAACGATGGACGCGTGGATCAATGCCCACCAGACGGCAGACACGACGCTGTGAATAGCCCTTCTCGGTCATGGCCCAGGTCACGGCAGATCTCCTTGAACTGGGCCTCAGAAGTTTTTTCCGAGCATCTCGCGCAGCGTCGCGACGTCCATCATCTGTTCGGCCAACAGCCGCTTCAGCTTCGCGTTCTCGTCCTCGAGCTGCTTCAACCGGTTGGTCTCACTGACCTCCATGCCGCCGCACTTCGAGCGCCAGTTGTAGAACGTCGCATCGCTGATCCCGTGCTGCCGGCATAGCTCCGCCGCGCTCAACCCGGTCTGATGCTCCTTAAGGATGCCTATGATCTGCTCTGCCGTGAACCTGCTGCGCTTCATGTCCGTCTCCTTCACTGGAGAACAGACTAACCTCAAAGTGCGGACGTTTCAGGGGAGCAGGTCAGTGCGGATGGTGCCGGACCGCAATGCGCCGGGCGCGCATCAGATCGAACTGGTGGGGGATCTGGCGGGGATCCTGGGGCTCGCTGCGCCAGATATGTCGAAGCCCCCGCGATTGGCGAGGGCTGGAGGAGACTTCACGTCGGAAACAATGGTTGCGGGGGCAGGATTTGAACCTGCGGCCTTCAGGTTATGAGTCGTGTCAAACGCAACACGATCAGGCGCGACGAATCGCTTTTCCTTTCGCATATCTTGGCAGTTGCGAGATCGGGCCACAAGCCCAAACTGCGCGCGGATTGTCAGGATTGCGCAGCGGTTTTCACCCTCGTGCTTCCACCATGCTTCCAACGGGTGGCAGAATGATTTTCCGGTAGCACGGCAATCATCCGTCAATCCGCGACCAGAAGCCGGTCTTCTTGCCATGCTCGGCCTTCAGGCGCGCGGCATAGGCTTGGTGCGGCTCGACCGGTCCGAAGTCCTCGATCCGTCTGGCCAGATCGGCACAGGCCACCAGGTGCTGGGCGGCATAGCCATAGCGCTTCTGCCTCGCCTCGTTCAGCGTGAAATCGATCATCGCCCGCAGCGCCACCGTCGCGGCCAGAGGATGCTTCTCGGCCAATGTCTCGGCCGCTGGGGCCAGGAATTCATAGTGATCGCCGTCGACCTCGTCCTGCCTGTCGATCAGCAATTGCGCGGCATGGGCTAGCGATGGCCAGTTCAGAAAGAAGGCCAAGGCGGTCAGCAGGTCGGGATGTGCAGCGGCATTCGCCATCGCGCGCTCCTCGGCCTCGATATCGTCGAAATCCGGCAGGCGCTTCAGATTGGCCCGCAGATGCTCCCCCGACAGGTCGCGCTCGAAACATGCCCAGCGGAACGCCTGCGCCTCATCTTTCCGGTCAAGCGCCTCCAGCACGGCAAGACGCGCGTCCTGCCACTCGGACGGGATCCAGCGTACTTCTTTCACATCGGCCCGCTCGATGAAACCAAGCGCGTCCCCTGCCCTGCCCGCCGCCAGCAGGCGCTGCGCGATCTCGGCCGCGATCTTTGGCACCTTGCGGGTCTTCGGGTCATACTGCGCAATGAAGCCATCCACGTCGCCCTGCACGTCGGCAATGTCCTTCAGCGCCATCTCGACCGTGCTCTGCCGCGCACGTTCCTCCATCTCGTGGGCATAGCGCGTGCCGCCGCTGCCCCAGCCGACGGCCTGCCATTCGCTCTTTGGCGGCACCGGCACCGGCGTGCGCCCGAGCTCCTCAACCAGTCCCTTCAGATGCGCGACGCCCTCGGGGCCGAGCGCCGGAGCGATGATGGCGATCAGTCCGTCATACTGGCCAAAGCCGTTGTCCTGCAGCGCGTCGAGAACCTGCCGCGCGAGGGCCTCGGGCGCCGGATCAGCCGCCTTGGCCAGCTCGCCGAGATCGGCGCAGGCCTGGTGGAAGATGTCGATGACGGTGCCGCTGCTGTCATCGCAGCGTTCGAACACCGGGGTGGCCAGTCCCATGAACCGCCACAAGAGCGCCAGCGCCTCACCCGGATCATGTGGGGCGATCTGTTCCATGATGGCGCTGCGCTGGGTCTGAAGATCCTTCACCAGCGGCTTGCGGTTCTGCCAGTTCACGAAGGTCCGGGCCTTCGCGATGCTGGTCAGCCGCTTGGTGATCTCCCGCGCCGCCTCCCTCGGGCCCTCCGCTCCAGCAAGGGCTAGACGCAGCTTGCGCTTGGCAGCGGCATCGCCCGTGCTGATCTCGATCAGGAGTTGCGCCAGTCGTTCGGCGCCCAGCGCCTCCAGGTTCTTTGCATTGAGGGTGGATTTCGACGCCATCGGGATTCCGCTGCTTTTTGGCAGACCTTAGCAGCGCGACTGAGCGACCGGAACCTGCGTCCTGATTCGTGCGGACCATCCTTTCCGCCCACGGCTGCGATGCAGCCCCTTGCGTGAGATTGCGCGGATTTTCCTTTTTGCACGCAATATCAATGTGTTCGTTGACTAACCATCCGCCTTGCGCACTGTGGAAGCCAGACAACCCGGAAGCCGATCTCCCATGCCCAAACTCACAAAGCGCATCGTCGACGCCGCAGAAGCCCAAGCCGCCGAATACTTCGTCTGGGACAGCGACATCCCCGGCTTCGGACTTCGGGTGCTGCCAAGCGGGCGAAAAGCCTACGTCGTGCAATACCGCACCGGACGCCGGTCGCGGCGGATCAGCCTTGGCCCCAGCACCGTGCTGACCTGCGAACAGGCACGCACCCGCGCCATCACCATCGTCGCCGCTGCGCGCAACGGGCAGGACCCTGCAGCCGAACGCGACGCCGGGCGCAAGGCCATCACGATCAAGGAACTGGCCGAACGGTTCGACAAGGAACACATCGCCATCCGTGTGAAGGCCAGCACGGGAAAGGAGTATCGCCGGAACCTGCAGCGCTTCATCCTGCCCGCCCTCGGGCAGTTGACGGTCACGGGGATCACGCGAGCGGATGTCGCGAAGTTCCACCACGACCTGCGCCACATCCCCTATCAGGCCAACCGCTGCCTCGAGGTGATCTCGAAAATGTTCAGCCTGTCCGAGATGTGGGGCCTGCGTCCGGACGGGACCAACCCGCGCAAGCACATCCGGAAATACCCCGAGGAGAAGCGCGAACGGTTCCTGAGCGCGGCGGAGCTGCGGCGGATTGGCGAGGTGCTGCGCGAAATGGAAGCAGAAGGGGTGGAGCTGCCCTCGGCCATCCTCGCCGCGCGTCTGCTGATCCTGACCGGGTGCCGCCTGAACGAGATCATGACCCTGAAGTGGTCCTACGTCGATCTCGACGTCCCTGCCCTGCGCCTGCCGGATTCCAAGACAGGTGCGAAGGTCGTGCACGTTGGCCAGCCGGTGGTGGACCTGCTTCGGGGCGCCCTGCGCATTGACGGCAACCCGTGGGTGATCTCCGGCACCCTGCCCGGCAGGCCCCTGAGTGATCTGCAACCCTTCTGGCAGCGCGTCCGTGCTCGCGCCGGGGTCAAGGACGTCCGCATCCACGATCTGCGCCACACCTTCGCGTCCACGGCCGTGGCCTCGGGTCAGGGACTGCCGATGATCGGCAAGCTCCTTGGCCACACGCAGGTCCAGACCACGGCGCGATACGCCCATCTCGCGTCGGAACCCGTGCGGATGGCGGCCGATGCCGTCGCGCAGAACCTGCGGCAATCCTTGGGATAATTGCGCGCCAACCCTTCCCTTTTCGATTGATCCCCAAGCATCACGCGGCTACGGTCGAGGAATGCCCAGAAAATGGGCGCGCATAATTTCCATGCGCATCGACCGATGACGGGAGAGCGTGGTGAGCAACGACAGGTCGGAGCTTCGTTGGGGGGTCGAGCAAAGGCTCGAGTTCATCGAGTTCCGCCTGTTCTGGGAGGGGCATGTGAACCGCAGCGATGTGATGACGCAGTTCGGGCTGTCGGTGAACCAGGCCTCCTCCGACCTGAGCCGCTACATCGGCCTCGCCCCTCAGAACATGGACTACGACCGCAGCCTGCGGACCTATGTGCGCCAGCCGGGATTCAGGCCGGTGTTCGACAAGCTGGATGCTGGTCGATACCTGGCCCAGCTGCGGTCGGTCGCCGAAGGCATCCTCGATCAGGACGACTGCTGGATCGCGGGACTGCCCGCCTACGATTCCGCCCCCACCCCGGCGCGTGGCGTCGATCCTGCAACCCTTCGGTCCGTGGTCGATGCGATCCGCCGATCCGAGGCGATCGAGGTGCAGTATCAGTCCCTGTCCAATCCGGAGCCCCGGTGGCGCTGGATCGCCCCACATGCCATCGCGTTCGACGGCTTCCGCTGGCACGCCCGCGCATTCTGCGTCACCGACGAAGTGTTCAAGGATTTCCTGCTGTCCCGGATCCTGGACATCCGCGCATCGCGCGCGTCCGACGTTCTGCCCGAGAACGATCAGGACTGGCACACATTCGCAACGCTGGAAATCGGCCCCCACCCAGCCCTATCCGAGACGCAGGCCAAGGTTATCGCGCTCGACTACGGCATGAAGGGTGGCAAGGCTGAGATCAGGGTTCGAAGGGCGCTGCTTTACTATGCGCTCCGTCGGCTTGGGCTCGACACCGATCCCGCCGCCAGGAAGCCCCAGGACCAGCAGATCGTACTTTTGAACCACATCGAGGTCCAACGGCGGGACGAAAGAGTTGTAGAATGAACGGCGCGAGTGTCCAACCTTACAAGATGTCTTTCGCCGTTGGTGGACTGCTTCTCAACGAAAGCGTTGAAGTCGCTCGACTGCACAAGCCATCGGAGTCGTGGGACGCAACATTGCGGCTCGCATTGGGCGGAGGTGTTACGTCTCTGCCCAAGACTGCTTCTCGTCGCAGGACGCTTCGTGAGATCGTGAACCGAATTTCAACATTGGACCAAGAGGAGCTCGACTACCTTGTCCTGGCGGCGGACCGGTCGGATCAGCAGGCCCTCTTGTGGCTCGCAACGTGCAGAGCGTATCGATTTGTCCGCGAGTTCGCGACTGAAGTGATCCACGAGCGATTCATTTCGTTCCAGTTCGATCTTCCGTTGGAAAGCTTCGACGTCCTGTTTGCAGCCAAAGCCGAATGGGATGAGGGGCTTGCAGGGATCAGTCCGACGACCCGAGCGAAGCTGCGGCAGGTGCTGTTCCGGATGATGCGTGAAGCAAACGTGATCACCGACGACAACCGGATCCTGTCTGCTTATGTCTCGCCGCGGCTCAAGGCGATGTTGGCAGAAAGAAGTCCACGGGATCTCGCGGTGTTCCCCGGATTGAGCCGTGATGGAGGCACCCTGTGAGAAAGCCTACAAGCCGGAAAGAGCGGGCAGAGCATCTGTTCAGGGTTGTCACCAGCCAGCGGTTCCTGACTAAGCAGGGCCTCGGCAATGAAGTGCCGTTCTTCATCTGCCCGTACCCGGCAGAAGAAGGACTGTCGATGGTTGAAGATCGATTGGATCTGGTGACCCGAATAAACCATGCCGGGATCGCGGTTCTCGACCTGAGCCTGTACGATCTGTCGCTCGCCATTCTCGAAGAGCGCGGTATTCTCGATCAGATCCTCGAGATCGAGCCGGACACCGACAAGGGAGAGATCCGGGAGCTTCTGCAATCCGTGCTCGATCCGAAAGCCAACCTCATTCCGAAGATCGGCGACGCCATCGCAGCCACACCGCATGACGTGATCTTCCTGTCCGGCGTCGGCGAGGTCTATCCTTACATCCGGTCGCACAACGTGCTGAACAATCTCCAGAGTACAGCCAAGGACAAGCCGACCGTGCTGTTCTTCCCTGGCAGCTACACCCACGCGCTCGCGACCGGAGCCTCGCTTGATCTGTTCGGGCGCCTGCACGACGACAAGTACTACCGGGCCTTTAATATTCTGAACTACGAGGTTTGATCCGATGACGATTGCGATGCGCGAAATATTTGAGAAGCCCGTCGACCGTGCCATCGATGGCGTCATCAAGGCGGATGACGAGGCGAGCCTCCGGATCGAGCTCGACGAATACGTGATTACCGGAGAGATCGGGCAGCGGCTTGAGCAATTCCTTGACGCCTACAACAACTACAAGACCGCGAATGGTGTGTGGATTTCCGGCTTCTTCGGCTCGGGCAAATCGCACCTTCTGAAGATGCTGGCGCTCTTGCTGGAAAACCGCGAAGTCGATGGGATCAAGGCGTTCGATATCTTCGCTGAAAAGCTGAAGGACGAGCCTATGCTCGCAGGTGCTCTGCGCAAAGCCGTGTCGATCCCGTCGAAGTCGATTCTTTTCAACATCGACCAGAAAGCGGACGTGATCTCGAAGAACGACGTCGACGCGTTGCTTTCAGTTTTCCAGAAGGTCTTCGACGAGATGTGCGGCTATTACGGCAAGCAGCCACACATCGCGCAGTTCGAACGGCAACTCGATGAGCGTGGCCAGTTCGAGGCGTTCAAGGCGGCGTTCCTCGAGCTCTCGGGGAAGCCTTGGGAGACACGTGGCCGCGAAGAGGCTCTGCTGGAGGGGCGCAACATCGCTGCCGCATTCGCGCGGGCAACCGGTGCAGATCCTGCCGATGCCAAGGATATCCTTTCTCAGTACCGAAAAGATACCCGGGTCTCGATTGAAGACTTCGCAAACACAGTCAAGACTTGGATCGACCGTCAGGTACCCAACTTCCGGCTGAACTTCTTCGTCGACGAGGTCGGCCAGTATATTGCCGACAACGTCAAGCTGATGACGAACCTTCAGACCATTGCGGAGAGTCTCAACACGAAGTGCAAGGGACAAGCGTGGATCATCGTGACGGCGCAGCAGGCCATCACCGAAGTCGTGGGCGATATGACGGCACGGCAAGAGAACGACTTCTCGAAGATCCAGGCACGCTTTTCAAACCGCATGCCCTTGAACTCGGCGGATGTGGCCGAGGTCATTCAGCGCCGCCTGCTGTCCAAGACCGACAAGGCTCAGATCAAACTCGGCAATTTGCACGATAAGGAAGAGAACAACCTCAAAACCTTGTTTGATTTCGCGGACGGTTCAATCCGCCTCAAGAACTATCGTGACCGCGAGCACTTCATCGCGAGTTACCCGTTCCCGCCCTATCAGTACACGCTGTTTCAGATGGCGATCACATCGCTCTCCCAGCACAATGCCTTCGAGGGCAAGCACAGTTCCGTCGGCGAACGGTCGATGCTCGGCGTGTTCCAGGAGGTTGCCAAGAGCCTTGCCGATCTTCCGGTCGGAGGGCTTGCGACCTTTGACCTGATGTTCGAAGGCATCCGCACCGCATTGAAGTCGTCCGTTCAACAGTCCATCCAGATCGCCGAGCGGAACCTGGACGATCCCTTCGCGGTTCGCGTGCTGAAGGCTCTGTTCCTTGTCAAATATGTCAAGGAATTCAAGCCGACTGTGCGCAACATCAGTGTTCTTCTGCTGTCGGATTTCGAGGTTGATCAGGCGGGACAACGTCGAAAGATCGAGGATGCCTTGGCGCGCCTCGAGCGCGAAACCTACATTCAGCGCAATGGTGAGATCTACGAGTTCCTTACGAACGAGGAGAAGGACGTCGAGGCTGAGATCAAGGCGCTGGATGTCGATCCGACAGAGATCACCAAGGAGCTGGAAACGCTTGCCTTCGACACAGTCCTCCGGCACCGGAAGATCAAGCACCTGACAACAGGCTACGAGTATTCCTTCAGCCGCAAACTGGACGACCATCTGCTCGGCCGGGAATATGAGCTTTCGATCAACATCATCAGTCCATTCAACGACGATGCCGCCGCTCCAGATGCCGTGCGCATGCGCAACATGGGGCGCGAGGAGCTTGCGATCGTGCTGCAGCCGGATGTGCGGTTCATTCGGGATCTGACCCTCTTCCGGCAGACCGACAAGTTCATCCGGCAGTCGCGCAGCGGGTCACCTCAGCCCGGGCGTGACCGGATTATTCTTGAGAAGGGTGAGCAAAACGGCCGCCGCGCGAAGGATCTGGAACTTCGGCTGCGGAAACTCATGGCCGCCGCTCGGCTCTTCGTCCGGGGTGATGAACTGGACATCGGCGGCGACGATCCCCAGGATCGCGTCGTCAAGGCATTCCAGGCGCTTGTCGACAAGGTCTATGTCAACCTGCCGATGCTGAGGGGCGTGAACTACGTCGAGGCAGACATCGCCAAGGCCGCGAGTCCGACGTCCACTCTGTTTGGCGAAGCTGGTACCGGCCTGACAGAAGCCGAGCAAGATGTGCTGAACCACATTCAGAGCCAGGCACGCAACGGCGTGAAGGTCTCGGCCAAGTATCTGACCGAACGCTTCGGCGCGAAGCCCTATGGCTGGCCGACGGTCGCCACCCTGTGCCTCACCGCGAGCCTTTCCGGCAAAGGCAAGTGCGAGGCCCGCTCGGACGGCACGCCACTGGAAGGGGCCGAACTGGCCCGGGCGCTGAACAATAGCCACATGCTGGGCAATATCCTCCTGACCCCGCAACTGGAGTTCACGGCATCCCAGATCCGTGCGGCCAAGGACCTCTACAAGGAGCTCTTCGGCCTGCCTGCCGACGGTTCCGATGCGCGGGTTCTCGGCGGCGAATGGGCGGAAAGCATCCGCAAGCTGGCGGACGAACTGAGCCGGCTCGTCACCGAAAACTACAAGTACCCGTTCGTGGCGGCGCTGGAGCCCTTGCGGGATCAGGTTGTCGCCATGGTCGGCAAACCCGCTGCCTGGTACATCACCGAACCGGTCAAGCAGGAAGATGCGCTGCTGAATGCCAAGGAGAACATCCTCGACAAGATCCGCAGTTTCATGGGCGGGGCTCAGCGGGAAATCTATGACGACGTTCGCGACTTCCTGCAGGCACAAGAGGCCAACATCAGCTATGTCGATGCCGTGGCCGGGGAAAAGCTGCGTGCCGCTCTGCGCGACCCCGACTGCTACAAGGGCACGGCGATCCAGGCGCTGAAGTCCGACCTTTACGCTCTGAAGGACAAGGTCGAACTCGATGTCCTGAAGGAGCGCAAGGCGGTCATCGCCGCCGTCGATGAATGCGCCGACAAGGTCGCCCAGACGGCCGAGTTCCACGCCCTCACCCCCGAGCATCAGGACAAGATCCGCCGCAGTCTCGCCACGCACAAGGCGGGTCTCGATGCGGTCACTATGATCCCGATCCTGCGCGACCGGGCGAATGGTGCGCGCTCCGGGCTGATGCAGCAGATTCTGGCGGACATCGCGCGGATGACCCAGCCCCCCGCGCCCGCTCCGGCCGACCCCGGCATGAAGGACCGGCCCGCCCCGGCGCCACGGCCGCCGTCCTACGTCAACGCCTCGGACATCAAGGTGGCCTATCCGCGCCCCTACCTCGCCGAGGAAGCTGATGTCGACCAATACGTCAATGAACTGCGCAAGACCCTGATGGCCGAGATCGCCGCGGGCAAGAAGGTGATCGTCTGATGGATACCAACGCCCTCAAGAAATTCGCGCAAGCCGCGCGCAATCTTCTGATCGATCAGGTCACCGCGAAGCTTGCCGTCGTCATCGACCCGGCATCCTCCGCCCGACGCGAGAATCCCGCGGCGATGAAGAAGCTCGACGCCGCCATCGCGCAGACCGGCAAGGCGCAGGTCATCGAACAGGTCGCCTACACCTGGTTCAACCGCTTCACCGCGCTCCGATTCATGGACGTGAACGGCTACACCAATCCGCGCGTCGTCTCGCCCGAGGGCGACGCCACGCGGCCCGAGATCCTGGCCGAGGCGATGGCGGGCAACCTGCCCGAAGGCGCGCCCGCAACCATCGCGGCCCTTCTTGACGGCCGCAGCCCCAGCCGCGACCCGCAGGGCGAGGCCTATCGCCTGCTGCTGGTCCATGCCTGCAACGCATGGCACAAGCCCATGCCCTTCCTGTTCGAGAAGGTGGGCGACTACACCGAACTCCTGATGCCCGAGGATCTGCTCTCGCCGACCTCGATCCTCGCCCGCCTGCGCGACGCCATGCCCGAGGACGACTGCAAGGACGTGGAGATCATCGGCTGGCTCTACCAGTTCTACATCTCCGAGAAGAAGGATCAGGTCTTCGCGGGCCTCAAGAAGAACCAGAAGATCACGGCCGAGAACATCCCGGCTGCCACCCAGCTCTTCACCCCGCACTGGATCGTCCGCTACCTGGTGGAGAACTCGCTGGGGCGGCTGTGGCTGCTGAACCGGCCGGGGTCGAGGCTGGCCGAGCGGATGGACTACTACATCGCGCCGGAAGAGCCCGAGACGGACTTCCTCAAGATCGGCAAGCCCGAGGAGATCAAGGTCTGCGATCCGGCCTGCGGGTCGGGGCACATGCTGACCTATGCCTTCGACCTGCTCTACGCGATCTACGAGGAAGAAGGGTATGAGGCCGACAGGATCCCCGC
Organism: Gemmobacter aquaticus; assembly: GCF_007859075.1. Lineage (GTDB taxonomy): Bacteria > Pseudomonadota > Alphaproteobacteria > Rhodobacterales > Rhodobacteraceae > Gemmobacter > Gemmobacter aquaticus. The sequence goes on along the minus strand of NZ_VOAK01000002.1, from coordinate 53,227 downwards.
GCTGATCCTGCAGCACAACCTGACGGGGGTGGAGATTGACGACCGCGCGGGGGCGCTGGCGGCCTTTGCGCTGGCGATGAAGGCGGCGGCGCGGCTGGGGCGGCGGCGGTTCCTGCGGATGGAGGCGAAGCCCGACATCTGCGTGCTGCAGAACGTCACCTTCACCCCGGCCGAGATGCAGGACGTGGCCGCCGTGGTGGGGCGCGACTTGTTCTCGAGCGCGCTGCGCGAGACGCTGGGGCAGTTCGGGCAAGCCAAGAACTTCGGCTCGCTGATCGTGCCGAAGCTGCGCGACCCGGCAGAGACGCTGCGGGTGGGAGAGGCGCGGGATTTCGGCGGCGACCTGCTGCTGAAGGAGGTGCAGGAGCGCGTCGTGGCCGTGCTGCGCATGGCCGAGGCGCTGTCGCCGAAGTATCACGTGGTGGTGGCCAACCCACCATATGCGGGAGCGAGGGGCGTCAATGACAGCTTAGCAGGCTTCCTTAAAGCCAACTACGAACCAGCAAAACACGACATCTTTTCTGCCTTCATCGTTCGAATAAAGGAGATGATTACGCACACGGGCAGTGCAGGTATAATGTGTCCAAATGTTTGGATGTACATTTCTTCATATGAAGAACTTCGCCGAATACTTCTGCGCGATGGGTCTCTACATTGTCTTGTTGAACTTCCACTTTCTGGATTCAAGGGTGCCACAGTGCAAATCTGCGCTTTCGCCTTTGATCGCAAGAAGCCGACTCGCGAGTCAAAGTTCATTCGGCTGGTCGACTTCTCTGGCGGCGATTCAGAAATGGCAAAGTTCACAGCGAACGCCGTAGGTGGCGTTGCCGACCATTACTCTTTCTCCATCAAACAAGAAAGCTTCAGCGCAGTCCCGACGGCGATTTTTGCGTACTGGCTATCCCCGCACTCGCTCAGCCTGTTTGGTTCATCGGAAGAACTCAGAAAGATTGCCGAGCCCCGTCAAGGGCTTGCGACAAGTGACAATGGCCGTTTCCTGCGTGCTTGGCATGAAGTTGAGTCCGAAAAGATATTTCTTGGCGCCACAGGGCAAGACGAAGCCACCGAAAGCAGAAGAAAGTGGTTTCCGTACAATAAAGGTGGAGCCTTTAGGCGATGGTATGGAAATAACGAATTCCTAATTAACTGGGAGGATTCTGGACGAGAGGTCATGGCATATGCTGCTGATCTTTATGGAAGTCCTACAAGAACCATCAAGAATATTCAGTACTATTTCCGAAGTGGAATAACTTGGACTTACATTAACAGTACATACCTTGGAATGCGGCACTCGCCTTCTGGGTTCATATTCGACGTTGCCGGCTCCAGTGTCTTTCCGCCAACGAACTTGCATTGGCCTCTTCTTGGTTACCTTTGCTCTTCGGTGGCAAAGAAATTCATCGATGTCATCAATCCAACGCTTAACATCCAAGCAGGTAGCGTTGGTCGGCTTCCTATTGTTATGGAGGGCCTTTCTGCGGTTGATCCATCTGCTCCGAAATCTGCCGTGGCCGCCTCGAAGCGGGATTGGGACGCCTATGAAACCTCCTGGGATTTCACCACGCTGCCGCTTCTCTCGCCCGACCATCGGGCCGGGACGCTGGAAGCCACCTACGCTCACCTGCGCGCCCACTGGCAGGGCATGACGCGCGAGATGCAGCGGCTGGAGGAAGAGAACAACCGCATCTTCATCGACGCCTATGGTCTGCAGGACGAGCTGACCCCCGAGGTGCCGATCGAAGAGATCACCCTCACCTGCAACCCTGCCTATCGCTATGGCGTGAAGGGCACTGCGGAAGAGCGCGAAAAACGCCTCCTTGCCGACACCATGGCCGAGTTCCTGTCCTACGCCGTGGGCTGCATGTTCGGCCGCTACAGCCTGGATGCGCCGGGCCTGATCCTTGCCAATCAGGGCGAAGGGCTGGCCGATTACCTTTCCCGCGTGCCCGAGCCCAGTTTCCTGCCCGACGAGGACAACGTCATCCCCGTGCTGGATGCCGACTGGTTCGCCGACGACATCGTGGACCGCTTCCGCAAGTTCCTGCGCGTGACCTTCGGCGAGGCGCATTTCCGCGAGAACCTCGCCTTCATCGAGGCGCAGATCGGCGACATCCGTAAGTATTTCACCAAGGGTTTCTACGACGACCACGTGAAGCGCTACAAGAAGCGCCCGATCTACTGGATGTTCTCCAGCCCCAAGGGCACGTTCCAGGCGCTGATCTACATGCACCGCTACCGGCCCGACACCGTCTCGGTCCTGCTGAACGACTACCTGCGCGAGTTCATCCGCAAGCTGGAGGCCGAGCGCGCGCGTCTGGAAAAGCTGTCCGACGACCCCGCCGCCACGCAGACCCAGCGGACAAAGGCACTGAAGGACGTGGGCGTGATCGCCAAGCAGCTCGCCGAGCTGGAGGAATGGGAGCGCGAGGTGATCTTCCCGCTGGCGCAGGCCAAGATCGAGATCGACCTGGATGACGGGGTGAAGCGGAACTACCCGCTGTTCGGCGCGGCCCTGAAGCCGATCAAGGGGCTGGAGGCCGCGGATGAGTGACCGCATCGCCGCCAGCCTGCGGCAGCTGTTCGAGGACAAGCGGCTCGTCTTCTGGTACGACGCCGACCGCGACATGCGGGCGGAGTTCGACGCTGTCGATCTGCCCGGCGTGACCAAGCTGGAGATCGCGAACAACGAGTTCGGGCTGAAGTACCGGATCCTGCGGCAGGAGCCGAAGGGCAAGTTCCTGCTGTTCAAGGACGGGCCCGAGCCCGAGATGACCGACAACTGGCTTCAGGACCTGCAGCTGGCCTCGGCCGTGTTCAAGGCCGACCAGGCGGCGATCTGGCTGGCCGAGCTGGGCCTGCCGCTGCAGTTCGAGAATGTGGTGCGCGCGCATATCGAGTTCTTCCGCGCCAAGGCCCGCGTCGAGGCGCTGAAGCGGCTGATGCAGGCGTCCGACACCCAGACCCAGATGCGCCTGCGCATGCTCGCCGTCTGCGCGGGCGCCGAGGGCGGGCTGGACACGGTGATCGAGGCACTGCTGGGTGAGCTGGCCGCAGGCCGCGACGACGCCCTGCGGCTGATCGAGCGCTCGGGGCTGACGGATTTCCTCTGGAAGCAGGTCGGCCAGGCCTATGGCTACAAGCCGGATGAGCCGGATTTCGAGGACTTCGCCATCACGCTGTTCCAGTCGGCTTATGCGCGCGTTCTGGGGGAGGACGGGGCGCTGAACGGCGAGGCGTTGCTGGTCTTCCGCCGCTGGAAGAACAACCGCCATTGGGCAGATGCCTTCGAGGTGCTGTCGGCCCGGTATCAGGAGCTGCTGAAGATCCCCGCCGATCTCTCGACCCGCGATTTCCGCACCCTGGTGGGCGTCGATCATTTCGAGGAGATCGACCGCCAGATCATCCGCGAGATCGTCCGCGCGATGGCGGCCCAGTCCGTCAGCGCGCCGGAAGTCCTGAACTGGGTACGCGAACGCCGGCAGAGCCACTGGTATCCGATCTACGCGGACATCTATCAAGCCATCGGTTACGCCACCGAGTTCCAGCAGGCGCTCGCAGAAGCGAACTTGGGGATGACCAGCCCGGCCGAGGGTGTGCAGCGCTATGTGACCAGCTGGTATCGGCTCGATCAGCTCTACCGCAAGTTCGTCTACCACATGCAGAAAAGCGGTCAGGCATCCCTCTTGGCCGACCTCTATGCATCTGTCGAGAACCGCTACACGAACAGCTTTGTCCTGGCGCTGAACGATGCCTGGCAGGACCAGATCGCCGGCCTCAGCGAGTGGAAGATCCCGGGCTTCGCATCGCAGAGCGATTTCTATCGAGAGCAGGCAGCAGAGTATCGCCGCAAGGACCAGAAGGTCGCGGTGATCATTTCGGACGCGCTGCGTTTCGAGGTCGGCGAGGAATGCCTGCGCCGGATCCGCGCTCTGGATCGCTTCGACGCCGAGCTCAAGCCCATGATCAGTTCGCTGCCGAGCTACACCCAACTCGGCATGGCGGCCCTCTTGCCGCACAGCACGCTTGCCCTGGCAGAAGACGGTAGCGGCGATGTCCTATCGGATGGGGAGAATACCAAGGGTCTTGCGGCCCGAGAAAAGCTGCTCGCCGCGGGGCGCAAGGGCGACAGCGCGAGGGCGTTGAAATCCGAAGACGTGATGAACATGCGCACCGAGGATGGCAAAGCGCTCTTCCGCGATCACCATATAGTATACGTGTACCACAACCGCATCGACGCCATTGGCGACAAGCTGCAAACGGAGGACAAGCTACCCGAGGCGGCTGAGGATGCCATCGACGACCTGACCAAGCTTGTGCGCAAGCTGACTTCGGCCAATTTCTCGAACATCCTGATCACCGCGGATCACGGGTTTCTCTACCAGCATCGCGCACTCGACGAGAGCGATTTTGCTATCGCCGATCCGCAGGGAACGGAGATCCTCTTCCGCAACCGACGTTTTGTGATTGGTCGTGGCCTCGCCCCGACACCAGGCATGAAGCACTTCGGCGCAGCAGGGCTGGGACTTTCCGGCGGGCTGGATGTCCTGATCCCGAATTCGATCAACCGCATGCGGGTGAAAGGAGCCGGCAGCCGTTTCGTTCATGGCGGCGCCAGCTTGCAGGAGGTGGTCATCCCGGTCATCCGGGTCGGCAAGCAGCGCGAGACGGATGTGGGCCAGGTCGACGTGCAGATCTTCGTCTCGGGCCGCAGCCTGATCTCCTCAGGTCAAACGGCGGTCACGCTCTATCAGACTCAGCCCGTCTCGGAAAAGATGCGGCCTCGGGAACTTCTGGCGGGGATCTACGCGGCCGATGGCACGCTGATCTCCGACGAATACTCGTTGTTTTTCGATTTCCGGTCCGACAATGCCCGCGAGCGGGAAATGCCGCGCAAGTTCCTCCTCTCCCGCGAGGCAGATAGGTTCAACAATCAGGACGTCATTCTGAAACTGCGTGAACGGGTCGGAAAGACCAGCCATTTCCAAGACTATGCCACCCACCGTTTCCAATTGCGGCGTGGCATGACCACCGACTTTGATTTCTGAGGAGCCTGCGGATGAGTGACCTCGACGCCAAGATCAACGAGCATTTCGCGGGCTTCGTGGTCCGAAAGGACCTGGTGAAGGCGGTAAAGGGCAACGCCATCGTCCCGTCCTATGTGTTGGAATATCTACTCGGCCAGTACTGCGCCACGGATGACGAGGCCTCGATCCAGACCGGAATCGAGACCGTGAAGGAGATCCTGCACCGGCACTACGTGCATCGCAACGAGGCGGGCCTGATCCGGTCAAACATCCGGGAGAAAGGACGCGGCAAGGTGATCGACAAGGTGTCGGTCGCGCTTAACGAAAAAACTGACTCCTATGAGGCCAGTTTTGCCAACCTTGGGATCAAGAAGGTCCTGGTGGACAGCGACACGGTCAAGAAGAACCAGAAAATGCTCGTTTCCGGGGTCTGGTCGATCGCAGACCTTGAATATGACCATAAAGAGGAGGCGAACGCGGTCCCATGGGTTCTCGCGGGGCTGAAGGCAATCCAGATGTCCAGTTTCGACTTCGACGCGTACTTGGCCGCGCGGGCGAAGTTCACGACGGATGAGTGGATCGACCTCCTGATACAGACGATCGGGTTCAACCCGGACGCGTTCGGTCGGCGCAGCAAGCTCCTCCAGCTGTTGCGGCTGATCCCTTACGTCGAGCGGAACTACAACCTGATCGAGCTTGGCCCAAAAGGGACCGGCAAGTCGCACATCTTCTCGGAGTTCTCCCCGCACGGGATCCTGATCTCCGGGGGCGAGGTGACCGTCCCGAAGTTGTTCGTGAGCAACGCCAGCGGGAAGATCGGGCTCGTTGGCTACTGGGACACGATCGCCTTCGACGAGTTCGCCGGCCGACAGAAGAAGGTCGACAAGGCGCTCGTCGACATCATGAAGAACTACTTGGCGAACAAGTCCTTCTCGCGCGGCGTAGAGACGCTCGGGGCGGAGGCGTCGATGGCGTTCATCGGGAATACCAAGCACTCCGTCGCGTACATGCTCAAGCACACGGATCTGTTCGAAGAGTTGCCCGAGAAGTATTACGATAGCGCCTTCATCGACCGACTCCACGCCTACCTGCCAGGCTGGGAGATCGACGTGATCCGGGGCGAGATGTTCGCAACCGGCTACGGGTTCATCGTCGACTACCTCGCGGAGGTGCTGCGCCACATGCGCGGGCAGGACCGATCCCTCGACTACCGGGACCTGTTCACGCTGGACGCTTCCATCTCGACCCGGGACCGGGACGGGGTGCAAAAGACTTTCTCCGGCCTGATGAAGCTCCTTTTCCCAAACGGGGGCGCAAGCCCAGAGGAAATCCGGGAGCTGCTGACACTCTCGATAGAGGGGCGAAAACGCGTCAAGGACCAGTTGATGCGGATCGACAGCACCTACCCCGAGGTCGAGTTCAGCTTCGCCGACAAGGCGGGTCGCGTAACGAAGGTACAGACCCTCGAGGAGCGAGAGCACCCGCGATGGTATCACCGCCGAAACGTCGAGGAGGTGGGCGAGGCAGTCATCGAGCCGGATTCGACCCACTTGGGTTCGAGCGCGCCCGCCTTCGCACCAGTGCAGGACGCACCGGAGAGCCGCGATCCGCCCCGACCAGCTGCGCTGGACGTCCCACGCGGCCCCCTGCCCGGTCACGTCACGTTCGCGGAGAACCAGAAGGGAATCAGCTTCGACAAGATTCTCGGCCCATGGCTCGACGGGGCGTCGGTGATCACGCTCACGGACCCCTACATCCGGGTGTATCACCAGATGCGCAACCTAATGGAACTTCTCGAGGTCGTGGCGCTACGCAAGCCGGACGGGGAGGACGTCCAGTTCCGGCTCATCACCGCCCCAGACCCGGACGACATCGAGCGCCAGACGGGCTATCTCGAGCAAATCCGGGACGGGATTGCACCGCTGGGCGTGGAGTTCAGCTGGGCCTTTGACGGGACGAGCACGATCCACGCCCGGCACCTCGTGACAGACTCTGGCTGGAAGATCCTGCTCGACCGGGGACTCGACGTGTTCCAGAGAGCAGACCTGAACAACGGGTTCAGCCCGGCCAACAGGCATCAAAGCTTTCGGCAAGTGAGGGCTTTTGAGGTGACCTACCTGCAAGAGGGAGCCAAGGCCCTGTGATGGTACCGATGATCCGTACGCCAACACCGTGTTGAAGAGCGACGTTTCGAGCAAGGACTCCCAACCGTAATAGGTGCACAATTGTGCCCATTTCCGGGCGCGACAGGGAATGGGGCTTCGTGCCACCGTCAAGGGGCAGCGACTCGCCGCTGTTCATTGACAGCGTGAATCCAAAAAACAGGCCGGGACATGCGCCGCGGTCGAGGCGTCTGGCGTTTCCTGCGGGCCCATGGCCCGGCCTGGTTTTGCTCAAAGCAGCCTTCGCGCGCTCAGTAATCCGTCTCTAGATAGACCCCGGCACAGTCGAAGGCGACGGCCGCCGCCGTGGCGCCGGTGTTCAGGAACAGCCGCGGCGACAGGAATTGCGTGGCGGTGGGAAGGTCGGCCGTGATCTCCTGCTCGAAGACCGCGCCGGAAACCTCGTCCACAACGCGCACCCAGACCGAACCGCCATTGGGTGGCGCGGCGATGAACAGGGTCAACACCCCACCCGTGGCGATGGCGAAACTCGCCCCCATGTCGCTCAGCGTCGGCGCGCCGGTGCCGTCGTTGCGGAGCAGCTGCCAGTTTGCATGCGTGCCGCGCTGGAAGCCGATGCCGATGCAGTTCACTACGGCGGCCAGCGTCAGGGTGGTGGCCAGCGCGGCCGTCGATCCGTAGAGGCCGAAGAAGCCCATGCCCGTTGCCTGCAGGGTCGTGAGGGACAGGCGCGTGACGAAGGTCCAGCCGCCCAAGCCCGCCGCATTGCCGCGCCAGCAGGCCCAGCCTGCGGAACGCTGGTCTGCGACTGAGTCGACGACGGCCGCCGAGGTCAATCGCCAGCGGCGCATCGAGGCGGCGAGGTTCGTGGCGGCGAGCGTTGGATGCGAGACGGTCCCAACCGAGGTGACAGGCAGGCCTTCGCTGGTGATCGTCGTGCCGGTCGACGGCGACCAGTTGGCGATCCGGTTCACCCCGAAATGCGGCTGCAGGGGAAAGTCCCGGCCGGAGGGGCGCATCACGTCGATCCACGGTGCGCCTGCGCGGCTTCGTGCATAGACGGCGGCCTTGCCTGCCGGTGGTGGCGACGGCGCTGCAGCGAGTCCCGGCAGGACCGTGGGCTGCGGCAATTCCACCTGGCCGCTGGTGCGGTCGATCCGGATCGCGTCGAAGAAGGCCGAGCCGTCCGGGCTGACCTTGAAGCTGAAGTCGTCATTGCCCAGGAGGCCGATGAGCGCCCGTGCCGAGAAGCCGGTCTTGAAGGCGAAGGCGGCGTCATTGCCAGCCGCGGCCTTGTTCACCGTCGCCTCAATCCCCGCGCCTGCGTTGTTCAGGAGGACCGCAGGCGTGTTGACCGAGAGGCGGTTGTAGCTGTCGGCCGTGGCCCCGCCGAGACCGAGCAGCTGCGCGGTCAGGTTCGCCTGGGGCATGACGACCTGTGTGACGCTGTTCGCGAAGGTCACCGTGGGCGTGTTGATGACTGTTGTCCCACCGGCCCCGGCGGTGGCCGAGCCGATGTTCACGACCGTCGTCGACCCGGATGCACCGCCGGTGCCGATGTTCAGGGTCTTGGTCGTGCCGCTCGTCGTGGCCCCTGTCCCCATCCCGTAGGTCGCAGTGCCGGTGGACGTGCCGATGGTCGCCGTGGCCCCGGATGTCGTCACCGTTCCCGAGGCCGTCAGCGTTCCCGAGAAGGTCTTGTTGCCGGTGAAGGTCTGGGTCCCGGCAAGGATCGCCAGTTCCGACGAGGTGTTCGGCAGGGTGAAGCTGCGCGTCGTGCCCGTGCTGATCGTCGCCAGCGAGAACGTGGCTTTCTTCGAGGGATCGGCATCGTTCACCAGGCTGAACACGGCGTCCGACACGTCGCGCGGCTCGCCCACGACCTCCCAGGCGCTGCCGGTCCAGACCAGGAACAGGCCCTCGGCCGCGACCCACACGAGCCAACCGGTGCGCGGCACCAGCCGGATCCACGCGCCGTCCACCCAGAAGGCGATGTTCAAGTCCCACCCGGCCCAGAGGCCGGTCGCGCCGGAGGCCACGAGGTGCCGGTTGCCGTCCGCGGGGCTCGCGGGCGGTGTGGTGCGCGTGCGGTCGAGGACCGAGAGTTGCACCATGGCATCGAGCAGGCGCAGCGCCTCGTTGTGCGTGACATGCTTCTGCGCCTGCGCCGCCAGGAGGTAAGGCAGGCCCAGATGGGTCGTGGTGTCGGACATTTGGGTTCCCTTGGGTTGGGATCAGAATTGCAGCGTGAAAGACGCAGGCGTGCCGCGTCCGAGGCGGTTCGAGAGTTGGAAGATGCGGATCTCCAGCGTCTGGCCTGGCCCGAGCGGCGCGCCCCAATCGGCAGTCTGCTGGGCGGCGGTGTAGAGGACGAAAGTCGTGCTGCCGGTCAGCGTGCGCTTGACGGTCGACCCGTCGAGGATCTGCACGTCGTAGCTTTCCAGGTCTTCGGCCAATGGCACCTCGACCTGTTCCCAGGCATCGGCGACCAGCGCGCGGGATCGCCGTGTCCAGCGGATGGTGAGATCGCCCGGGTTGCGCGCGATCCGCCATGGCTGTTCGACATGGGCCGGGGCGAACGGGACGAGGCCCCGCCCGGTCGGGGTGAAGCCCAGCGCGGCGTAGCTGTCATCGGTGACAGCGCGCGCGGCCGGGCCGACCCGCCAGTTCCATGGCAGTCCGAGATCGGCTTCGGCGATGGGAAGGGCGGACAGCGCGGCGTCCAGGACCACAACCCGCGCCCCGGCCAAGGCGGGATTGCCCATGGCATGTTCTGTTCCACGCTGGCCGCGCAGGAGGCGGGTCAGCCGGTAGCGGCCAGGCGCGATCAGTTCGGCCGCACCAGCCTGGACGATCTCCCAGGTCCACGCCGTCGCCTCGACCGCCAGTGCGTTCGCCCCACCGAATAGTACGACGTCCGTCACGCTCTCCAGCGTCCCCGACAGAAGATCGACCACCAGCGCGTTGCCCAAATCGAACCTCGAAGTCGGGCCGGGAAAGAAGTCGAAGGCCAGCGTGCCGATCCGGGCCCGACTGCCGAAGGTCGTCAGGAGGTTGAACCCGTCCGTCGAGGCGCTGCGGAAGACGGCGATCTCGCCGGGCCAGGGGCTGGCATGGGCGGCGATCAGGGGGCGATGGGCGGGCTGATCTTCCGAAACTTGTGGCAGGTCCAGCATCACCACTTCCGGCGTGCCGAAGGCGACGGGGCTTGCGAGCGAGGCTGGGCGAGGATCGCCAGGCGGCAAGTCATAGGCGGCGCGGTCCTGGCGGACGGCCTCGATCCCGCGTGCCTTGGCATCGGCCACCGAGACGAGGCGGAACTCGACCTCGCGACCGTCATGCGCGAGCCGGATTATGTCGGTCGGGTCCAGCGCCAACCGCGACGGTGGCAGGCGGAAGGTCGCACTTTCCCGGCCGATCCAGGCTTCCATCAGCGCGCGGCGGCATCGGCGTTCGGCCTCCTCGGGCGGGATCGCCATCGGGAAGGACTCGGAGGCAATGCGCGTGGTATCGACGGTGATGCGGCGGGCCTCGACGAGGGCCGCGTCATAATCCTCGTCCGCCCGGGCGACCTGCCACTTCAGCGCCTGTGGCAGTTCGGTCTCCTGGCCGCGGGTCAGTTCGAAGGCCTCGCCCTCGCGGGTGGAGACCATATCATCCACTGCAAGGGTGACGTTGGACGCCCGCCCGCGCATGACGAAGCGGATCACGCCCTCGGTCTCGATGGCGTCGAAACCGAAGTGGCGGGCCAAAGTGGAAATCGATGCGCGGGGGCTTTCCAGCGCGCCGATCACATAGCCCTCGACCGCGCCCCAGAGACCCGACACGTCGATCAGGTCTTCCGCCAGCCCAGCGCGCAGGCAGAGATGGCGGACAAGGGCCGCCAGCGACACCGCGCCGAGCCGTCCGGTCAGCCAGTGACCCAGCCGCCAGTTCGGCCCGTCCGTCCAGACGCCGGTCAGTTCGGGGAAGAACGGATAGGGTCGCGCATCCCAGGTCCAGGCGGCGCATTCCGGAACATGGACCATCCGGCCACCGTAGACGGACGACGTCGGGTTGTTCGCCCCTTCGCCCCACCAGAGACAGCTGGCTTCGAGATAGGCGCGCTGGATCGCATCGTCGCGCCAGCCGCGCGAAAAGTAGGGCGTGAAGCTCTCGGACGACTTCGGGTCGAAGAAGACGTTCGGCTGGTTTGTGCCCCGGTCGATGGCGGGGCACCCCAGTTCGGTGAACCAGACGGGCTTTGACTGCGGCACCCATGCCGTGGGCGTGCCGCTTTCCACCCCACCGGGCCGGTTGAAATGCGCGTTTTGCCACCAGGCGGCGAGATCCTTGTAGCGGAACACCCACGGTTTGCCTGCGGCACCGTCGGTGATCGGCGTCCGCAGTTGCGCCGACCGGTCGGCCGCGCTGGCGTAGAACCAGTCGAAGCCCTCGCCGCCCGCGATGTTGGCCTGCAGGTAGGCCCGGTCATGGATCGCGGGCCAGCCCTCGATGGCATCGGCATGGTCGAAGCCGTCGCGCCAATCCGAGAGCGGCATGTAGTTGTCGATGCCGATGAAGTCGATGTTGGCATCCGACCAGAGCGGGTCGAGGTGGAAGAACACGTCACCTGTTCCATCGCCCGGCTGGTGACCGAAATACTCCGACCAGTCCGAGGCGTAGCCGATCCTGGGACCAGCGCCGAGAATGCTGCGGACATCGGCGGCGAGGGATTTGAAGGCGGTGACGGCGGGATAGGCGTTGGCGCTGGAGCGGATCGTGGTGAGGCCGGGCATTTCGGAGCCGATCAGGAAGGCATCGACGCCGCCGGCCGCTTTGCACAGATGCGCGTAGTGCAGGATCATCCGGCGCAGCGACCATTCGCCTACCGGCCCGGTCCAGCTGACATTGGTGCCGGACACGCTGAAGTTCGCGGGCGCCGCCGTGCCGAACAGGGCTGATACCTGCGTGGCGGCTGCGGCAGTCTTGTCCACCGATCCTGCAAAACCCGCTGCCGGGGAACAGGTGATGCGGCCACGCCAGGGGAATGTCGGCTGGCCAGCGGTGGCGGCATTGGCGCTGTAAGGATTGGGCTTCGTGTTGCCGGGTGGCACGTCCATCAGCAGGAAGGGATAGAAGGTGACGCGCAGCCCGCGCGCCTTCATCTCGCGGATGGCCTGCACAACCGCGAAATCCGCAGGCGTGCCACCGTAGACGGGCCGGTCCTCGGCATCGCGGCTCACCAGATGCGCATTGGCCCGCGCTACGCCGTTGACCGTCCAGACCTTGGGACTGGTGGCCTTTGTCGCCACCTCGACGCCGGGCTTGATCGTGCAGTTGCCTGCGCGCAGGTCATTGCCGAACCAGGCGACGACCAGGCTGACGCTTTCGACGGCCGGGGCCATGGCCTGCAGTCGATCGAGGGCCACAATGATGTCAGGCTCATCCGGCAGCGCGTTGAGGTTCTCGGCCGAGGTCGTGCCGCCGAAGCCGCCCGCGCTCTTGCGGATCGTCTCCGTCGCATAGGTGAATTCGCCCGAAGCCGGGATCATCGTTACCGCCTTGACCAGCCCCTCGGCCGTGTCGGGATCGGCCAGCGGCCGGAACACTTCGAAGCTGAGCTGCGGCAGGCGATTGCCGTAGGTAGAAAGCGGCAGTTCCTCGAAGACGACATAGGCCGTGCCGCGATAGGCCGGGGTGTTGGCCGCCCCCATCTTCGCCGCGATGAACGGGTCGGCCGTCTGCGCCTCATCGCCGGGATACCAGCGCAAGGTGATGCCGGTCATGTCGAGCGGTTTGCCGTCTGCCCAGATGCGCCCGATGCCGGTGATCGGGCCTTCGCAAAGGGCGACCGCGAAGCTGGCGTAGTACAGATACTCGGTCGTCCGGACCTTGCCGCCACCACCACCCTTGCCGCCGCCTTGCGTCGTGGTCCTGGTCTCCTCGCGGAAATCGGTGGCCCAGACGATGTTGCCGCCGATCCGCATGCGCCCGTAGAGGCGCGGGATGATCGCGCCCTCGGTGGCCGAGGTGATGCGCAAGCTGTCGAGTCGCTGGCCCTCGATCTTCTGCGCGGGCGCCAGCGAGGACACGATCCAACTGTCGACGACCGACCCGATGGTCGAGCCGATGAAACCGCCGATGGCGGCGCCAGAGAAGCCGAGGATCGCGCCGCCAAAGGCCCCGCCGATGGCGGAGCCGACGGCACCGAGGACAAGCGTCGCCATGGCGGAAATCTCAGCGTGCAGGGAACAGGAAGGCGAAGGCGATGCGCCGTCGCCACGCAGGTGTCAGCGCTTCCTCGATCACGCCGAGGCGTTCGTAGGCGTGGAGGAAGGTGTCGGGACCGGTCAGGATACCCACATGCTTGGCGATGGCGCGGGGCATCATGCGGAACAGGATAAGAGCGCCGGGAGGCGCATCGGCTGCTGCGATTTCCGGCATCATGCGGCCTGCGCCCTCCGCCAGCACCTCCCTCGGCCCGGTCTCGCCCCAATCCCGGCTGTAGGGCGGGATCGGGAAAGGTTCAGGCCCGACGACCTCCCGCCAGATGCCACGCGCGAGGCCGAGGCAATCGCAGCCGACCCCGCGCAGGCTGGCCTGGTCGTGATAGGGCGTGCCGACCCAGGATCGCGCGACAACGATGACGCGGGCAGGATCGGCGGCCGTCAAAGCACCGCTCCCTCATGGCCGCCGTCCTTGGTGGCGTAGCGAAGGACTGCGTCTTGCCCTGGGATGTGCGGGAAGCCCCGGAAGTTCGCGACATTGGCGAACTTCGTCCCGCAGGTCGCGATCCGCTTGTCGCAGCCCGCCCGGATCACGAAGGCATCCGTCGCCGTGATCGGGCGCACCGGCGCCTCCAGCAGGGTCAGGATGGCGACGCCGTCGACGAGGTCATGCGACAACACCTCGACCCGCCGCCCCGCATTCGCGCCGGTCGACCATTCCACCAGGCCGAAGGCGAACCAGCCCGCCACGTAGCTGGCGAGGCCGGAAGCGGTGAAGGCCCGGTCGCGCAGCACATCGATCACCGCGCCGGTGCCCGTGAAGGCCGGGGCCTCGAGGTTCACCCCGCAGCGCGGATCGCCCAGCGCGGCATCGCAACTCGCCTGAAACGTCCGCCCGACCGTCTGTCCGAGGACATGGGCAAGGCTCCGCACCTCCGCCACGAAGGCGAGCCGCCCGCGCCGGATCTGGCCGATGGCCCCGCGCCGCATCAGCACGCGCTGCGAAGGGGCCGACCAGTTCACCCGCCAGACCTCGACCGCCGCGTTGTCCCAGCGGCCGTCGAGGATGTCTGTCTCGGTGATCCGGTCGGAGGACAGCACGCCTTGCGCGTCCTGCGCGTCCACGGAGAGGTCGGACCCCGACCGGACCTCGGACGCGGTCAGCCCGCTTTCCGGTTCGAATTCCGTCCCGTCGAAGGTGAGGGTCCGGTCATGGTCGGTGAAGCCGAAGGTCACGCCATCGGCCCGGGTGATGCGCCAGCACCAAGCGAGGGTCGTCGTGCCCTCGTCGAGATGGGCTTGCAGCGCGGGCGGGAGGGACTTCATGGCCGGTCTCCCCTCGCCGCTGCCGCGCAGAGGGCGGCGATCAGGAAGCCGACGGCACCGCCCACGACCATGCCTGCGAGAAACTCAATCATCGCCGCGGAACCCGCGTTCGATCCGGTCGCGCAGGCCGATGAGGCCAAGGCCGAGCGCTATCAGCGCGGCGGGCGATGCATCGCCGGAGCCAGACAGGAGCGTGATCAGCCGGGCGAGATCGGCCAGCGGGCCGGTGGCGGGCAGCGCGAGGGAGGCGGCGCCGGTCGCGAAGGCGAGCAGCCCCGCCCACCAGGTGAGCGAGGTCGGACGGATGTAACGCATGGGATCAGGCCCTCCGGATCAGGGTGGTGAAATGGCCGACCAGCCGGGCGAGCCAACCGGCAGGTGTACCCGGCTTAGGCTGTGGGACAGACGGCTGCAGCACGTGCTGCGGGCGCAGGAGCGCCAGCGCCTCGGCCTCGGTCAGGCGGCGGACGGGGCGCAAAAAGTCGACACGGCCCCCGCGGTCCACGGACCAGACCGGGATCGTCCCGCCGGGATAGCGGCAGTGGCGGAAGAGGTCGCGCTCGGCCTCGCGGCGCGGGATGATCGCGGCCGGTCGCCGCCAGTTCAGAAACGCGTCGGCGGCTGCAACGCGATTGCCGACGTTGAGCGCTTTCGTCAGCGTGGCTCTGGAGATCGCGCCAGTGTTGTAGTGGAAGGAGACCAGCGCATCGAACTCATGTGGTTCCAGCGGCACCTTCACGGCGCGTCGCACCTCGGCCTCGTAGGCGGCAAGGTCTGCGCGGAAGACCCTGAAGGCCTCGCGGATCCCGGCGTCGAGGTCGGCGGAAATCCCGCGGGGCATCTTCGCCGGATCGGGCGGCCCCGCGGCGGCTGTATGGCCGATGCCGAAGGTCCAGACGGTCTTCACGTCGAGATAGGGTCCGGGCACGATTCCCTCGTGCCGGACGAGGGCCAGAAGGCCCCGGTCTGTCATGTGCATGGGATTACCTGAGGAGCGAGAGGAAGAGGATCAGCGCGGCGATGGCAAGGCCGATGCGCAGGCGGTGGGAGAAAGTCTGTCCTGGATCGCCCGGGTCGCAGCGAAGGGCGCGCGCAAGGCGGAGAAGGTCATTCATCGTCGGCCCCTCCCTTCGCGCCACGCAGACGGGCGAGGACGAGTTCGATGAAGGCAGGGCCGAAGACGCCCACGAGATAGGCGGCCGAGCCTGCCGCCCCGCCCGCGGGGATCGCCTGCGGCGGCAAGGCGAGCCAGGCGGTGACGAGCGCCATCGACAGGCTTCCCATTCCGGCTGCGATCAGCCCGCCGAGCAGGATGTGGCGCAGCGCGTCGCGCAGCCGCATGCGCGTGGTCAGGGCATTGGTCGCGCCGCCCAGCGCGCCCCAGGCGGCGAGGATCACCGCCGTCGAGGCTGCAAGCTCGCGCAGCACCGCCGCCAGAAACCCGGTCTCGTCGTTCATGTGCGGATCTCCAGGAGCGGGATCGAGGTGATCGACCCGAGCCGTTCGAGGTCGAGGGTGACGTCGAGCATGTCGGTGTCGAAGCGAACGGGGACGTCGAATTCGAAGCCCGCGGTGATGGCGACGCCTGCGGAGGGGGCGGTCGTGAAAGTGACAAGGCCGGTAGCGGTGGAGACCGACCAACCGGAGGCTTGCGGCAGGCCGTTCAAGGCAATGGTGACCGTCCCGGCGACGGGCTTGGTGATGGCCCGCGACCAGGACTGCGCGCCGGAGGTGTAGCGCTTGGCCAGCTGGAACTGCGTGGCCGCTCCGTTGCCGGTGCCGATGGGTTGATCGGTCGGCACCGGCGTCTGCGACGGCAAGCAGGACTTGAAGTCTGCCCAGTCCTTGAAGCGGAAGCCGTGGAGGCGGCCGTTGCGCGCCTCGAAGAAGGCGACGACCGCTGCCAGATCGTCGGCGCGGCGGATGCCATAGGCGACATCATAGCGGCGGCGCGAATTGGCCCAGCTGGCGTTGCGTTCCTCGGCCCCGCTGGCCAGCTCGACGATCTGGGTGCGCCGCTCCGGGCCGCCGCGCGCCCCACGGCTGATGTTGTCCGGAAAGCGGACCTCGTGAAATGCCATCACATCCCCCTTCGGCCCAGCGAGACAGCGCGGGCGATGTCACTCGCGACCTGCGTGCGGGATTGCCGAAAGCTCTCGGCGTCGCGGGCGTTGATCGTGACATTGACGGTGGACGCGCCCGACTGGCCGAACCCTGCCGCCTCGCGCCGGGACAGGACCCGCTCCCCGCGTTGCAGGATCGCGGGCACCTCGTCGGGCCGCAGCCCGGCCCAACCGCCGCTGTGCATGCGCGGGGCATTCGCAAAGGCCAGCGCCGGGACCATCCGGCCGGGACCCGGGGCGCCGACCACCCCGCCCGCATGCAGGATGTTCGCGAAAATCCCACCCGCCCCGCCCAGCGCGCCGGAAAGGGCATTGGCGATGGGGCCGAGGATGAAGCGGCGAGCCGCGAGCTTCGCGAGGTCGGCGATCATCGACGTGACCAGGTCGCGGAAGTCGAGCCTGCCGGTCTTCACGAAGTCGCCGATGGCGTTCTCGGCGCTCTGGAAAGCCCCGACCAGCGCGCTGCCGATATCCCCGCCGATTTCGCGCGCCTTGGCGGCGTAGTCGGCAAGTGCGGCCGTGACGGCTTGCCAGCCGGTGAGGGCCTGCTCGGCTCCGGCGGCAGTATCGGCCCCTGCCTGCCGCCCGGCCGCACCGGCGCGACTTGCCGCCCCGCCGGTATCGTCCAGTTCGTCGCCCAGTGCCCCGGCCGCAGCAGCGGCGTCAGCCAGCGCGGTCTCGGCGTCAGCCCCCGTGCCGGACATGGCATCCTTCAGCGCCTGCCAGCTGGCCAGCGGCCGACCGGCGGCATCGGCCAGCATGCCAGCCGCTTCGCGATAGCCATCGGCCCGGGCGCGGGCGTCCTCGGCCAAGGCCCCGAGCCCGAGGTCGGGCGGTTCCAGATAGGTCCGCGCGAGGGCCGCCGAAAAGGCATCCGCCGCCGCAGCCCCTGCGGCCGTTGCCGCGCCCTCGAACGGGTTGCCGATCCGCCCCAGTTCCACCGGATCGAGGATGCCGATCCGCACCCCGCCTTCGCCGGTGGCCCATTCCGGCAGCAACGCCAGGGCCGCGTTCAGGGTCTCGATGAAGCTGTTGATCCGGGTGACGACGCCATTCAGCATCGCCTCGACGCCGGAGATCAGCCCGTTCGCCGCCTGGAAGGCGAAATCGCCGATGGCCCCGGGCAGACTGCCCCAGATTGCGACGGCAGCGTCATAGGCGCCCTGGAAGATCGCCGCCGTGCGGTCGCCGAAGCTGACCACGCCCGCGATGGTTCCCTCGAGGGCCGATAGCCCGGCCGCCTTCAGCCCCTCCCATCCGGCCGCCATACGGGCCAGCGCCGCGTCCAGCGACAGGCCGATGCGGGACCAGACCTCGCTGGCCAGATCGCCCAGCAGCCGGAACGCTTCGCCCACGCCGCCGACCCGGGCCACGAGTTGCGAGAACTGATAGACCAGTTCCCCGGCGCCGACGATCAGCGCCCCGATGCCGGTGCGGATCAGCGCGCCTCGCAGGAACACCAAGGCGGTGGCAAGGCCGCGCACCGACAGGGCCGCCGCAGCCATTCTCGCGACCCAGCGCCCGGCCATGACGGCGGCGAAGGTTGCCGCATAGGACGCCAGACGCCCGAGGTTGTCGAAGAGCGCGGTGATCGCCTGCCCGATGGGACCGGTCGCGCGCGCCATGTCGGCGAGTTTTGTGGCGATGGTCTCGAGCGCCGGGGCGACGGCGACGGTCAGGCGGTTCACGAGGCCGGTCCAGATCAGGCTCAGGCGCGCGATGGCATCGCCCGTCCGCTCGATCTGGGCGGCATCGGCCGCGCTGACCGCCACCCCGAAGTCCTGCACGTCGCGGGCAGCATCGCGCAGCGTGGCGCTGTCGATCCGCAGGAAGGCGAGCGCCGCCCGGTCTCCGAAGAGGTCCGAGGCCACGGCCGCCCGCTCGGCCTCGGGCACGAAGCGGGTCAGCGCGTCCTGGATCGCGACGATGCGCTGGTCGAGCGGCAGCGCCTGCAGTTCCGCCGCCGTCAGGTTCAGCCGCCGGAGCGCGCCGACCGCCGCGCCGGAACCGCTGGCCGCCTCCGACAGGCGGGTGGTCAGCTTCTTCGTCGCCTGCTCGATCTCGCCCATCGAGACGCCTGCCAGTTCCCCGGCCCAGGTCAGGGTCTGGATGCTCTCCACGGTCGTCCGCATCGACTGCGCGAGTTTCGCCTGCGCATCGATGTTGGCCAGCCCCGAGCGAACCATCGCCACGCCAGCCGCAGCCGCAGCTGCGGCGACCGCCGCCAGCGCGATCCCGGCCCGGCGCGCGAAGCTGGCCAGCCGCGTGTTGGCGAGCTCCATCTCGGAGGACAGGCGGCCGAAGCCACGGGATCCGGCCTCACCGATCCCCTCCAGTTCGGCGCGCACCTGGCGGCCGCCCACCGCGGCAAGCCGGACGGAGACGCGTTTCTCGGCCATGGGATCGGGGCTCCGGGTGGAATGGGGTCAGTCGCGGCTCGCCGCGATCTGCTCGTTGACGCGGCGGACCATCACCGCCTCGAGGGCGGGCAGCAGTTCGGCGATGGCGGGTGCAGAGATGCCGAGGGCCGCGCCCAAGGCCAGCGCCGCGCCCATGTCCCAGCCGATCACCGCGCCGGGGATGACGCGCATCTGCCCGCCAAGGCGCTGCGCCAGGTCCCAGACCTGCGCGCCTTCGATGGTCAGCGGCCGGTTCAGCCGTGCGGGGCAGTCGGGACAGGTTGTTCCGCAGGCCGCGCAGTAGCCTTCGCCCCCACCGAAGGACCAGTCGGCGAGGGCGCGGAGGCGTTTTTTTCCGCGTCCAGCAGGAGGGCCTTGGCGACGTAAAGCGTCTGGAACGCCTCGAAGGCGGGCCAGAGGTCGAGAAGCGCGTCGATGGCCTCTGGGCTTGGCTCGATGGGATTGCCATCCGCATCGCCGATCCCCTCCCATTCGAGGATCGCACGCCGCGCCAGCGCCCTGGCCATGGCGAGTGCCGCCTCCTCGGTCGCCGCCCCCTCGGGCAGGTCGGCAATCGAGGGATCGCCCCGCGCGGAGACCATGAGTGCGGTGGTCAGCGGGCGGAGCCGGACACGCACTCCGGGGATGAGGTCGCACCACTGCGGCGCGTTCGAAAGATCGAGGGTCAGCATGACGGGCCTTCTCAATAGGTTGCGACAGTGTTGACGAGGACGGCGGTGCACATCCGGGCGGGGCTGGTGGCCTTGGCCGCCTGCCAGTCGAAAGTGGCCTGAATGCCCTGCGGGCCCGGGATTTCGATCCGGGGGCGCGGCAGGTAGACGGCGTGCGCGGTGAAGGTGAAGCTGGCGTTGGCGCCGAGGTTCCAGGCGAAGACCAGCTCGCAGGGCGTGCCGTCGATGGCCTGCGTGATCAGGGTGGTGTCGGCAAATCGCACCTCCACCCGGCCGGTCAGGGCGGCCATGCCCGGGTCGGCCCCTTCAATCCGGCCATCGTTGCGGATGGTCTCGATCCGGTCGAGGCCGTTGGAATAGGTCACCTCGGCCGAGATGACGTTGCCGAGCGACGTGCCGTTCCGCGTGATCGCCCCGTTGAAATGTCCGAACCGCTGCAGGGCCAGCGACGTGGGCGTGCCAGCGGCTGTTGTGGCCGCGACGTTCTCGCCCTGCGCCACCAGTCGGGCCGTCGCGGTCAGCAGCCCCGACCGCGCCATTTGCCACGACAGCTGATCGCAGACGCAGCCGGTGTACATCGCATAGCGCGGCACCTCGGGCATGGCCGTCTCGATGGCCATGCTCGGCAGCGTCCAGTTGCCGGACTGGAAGGTGTGGGTCTTGGGCGTGGTGCCCGACGTGACCGGCGCGCCGAAAGCCGCCTTCAGCCAGAGGCCGAAGTTCTCGACGTCGATCGGCACGACGACATCGCCGTCTGCGGTGACCGCATCCTTGATCGGGGCCAGCGGGTCGCGCCCCTGGCCCAGCAGTTCCGAGGCGATCAGAGGCTGTTCGGAGCCGAGCGTGGTGCTGGCAAACGGCACCGTTCGATAGCCCGAGGCGGGCGGGGTGCCATAGACGTTCTCGAACGCAAGCGCCATCTGCGCCCGCGCCCCATGGGCTCGTGCCATCGTGTTCTCCTGTGGTGAGTGGGGTCAGCCGAGCGGATCGGTGGTGGAGTGAGGCGGATCAGACAAAGGTCCGGTGGACTTTCGTCCCGCCGAACGCAGGATGGGGCCCGCTGCCGGTATCAGCCGAGCGGATCGGCCGCTGAATAATGCAACACCACCGGGATCACGGCCGCCTTCAGGCTCGCGGCACCCTCCACGGCCAGATCGACCGGACGCGGCGCTTCCGCCTCGACCCAGTCGCAGAGGCCGCCCAGAGTGCGGTCAGCGGCAAGCGCCGCGCCAATGCCAGCGCAGAGGGTGTCGAAGGCGACGTCTCGGGCGGCGCCCTGCACGACCGCCTCGATCTCGGTGCGATGCTGGTAGTGGTAGCGCAGGGGCGACAGCGTCACCTCGGGCTCGCCGGGTTCGCCGTCGCGCAGGATCAGGAGGCCAGCGGCGGGCACGCGCTCGGGCAGCACGTCACCGCGCAGGGCGGTCGCGGGCAGCGCCGAGAGCCGCGCATGCAGCGCGGTGAGGATGGTTTCGCGAGAAGTTGGCATTCGGTGGCCCTTGGCTCAATTGTGACTTCTGCGACAGTCAGCGATATGCTAAAGGTAATACCCATGAATACTCGCCCGGAGCCGTACCCATGAACGCCGTCCGCCCCATCGCCGTGAAGCTCGATCAGGATACTCGTGACCGCCTCAAACGGTTGGCGGATGCAAAGGACCGCTCCACCCATTGGATGCTGCGTGAGGCCGTGGCGCAGTTCGTCGATCGCGAGGAGAAGCGCGAAGCGTTCCGGCAGGCCGGGCTTCAGGCTTGGGAAGAGTTTCAGGCGACCGGCAAACACGTCACGCATGACGAAGCCGATGCCTGGCTTGCCAAACTGGAAGCAGGCGAAGAGGCGGCAGCTCCTGAATGCCACAACTGATCTGGTCGCCAGCCGCGCTGCGGGATGTCGAACGGCTTTACCGCTTCCTTGCCGAGAAGAACCCTGAGGCCGCCCGCCGTGCGGCCAAATCCATCCGCGAGGGCATGAACATCCTGCGCGATCAGCCCGGTGCCGGGCGGCCGGTCGAGGACATGGAACCGGAATTCCGCGAGTGGTTCATTACCTTTGGCGACAGTGGCTATGTGTCGCTTTATCGGTTTGATGGTGAAACGGCGGTGGTCTTGGCGGTGCGCCATCAGCGCGAGGCTGGCTACTGATGGGCGGGTGGTGATCACACCTTGGCCTCCACCCAATTCGCCACAATCCGCCCCGGCACGCCATCTACCGCGCGCTCTGCATCCCGTGTCAGATCCAGCCGCTTCGGCAGCTTGACCTGCGGCACAAGCAAGAAGATCGGTGCCGTCACGACGCCACGGCCGGTTTTCGACTTTGACGCCACGGCGCGGCCCTTCGTATTCAGCCGCCCCTCGGCCACCAGCAAGCTCGGGCCCCTGCGGCGATAGACGAAGCGCAGGCGCAGACCGGTGCGGCGTTCCCATTCGGCGGGCGTGATCCGACCGCCCCGCAAGGATTTGCCTGCAGCAGGTGTGGGGATCGCCAGCCAGAGGCCGTTCTTCGAGCGGATCAGCGGACCTGTGTCATGGGCGCCGACGATGACCGGGGCATTGGACCAGACCACGGTCGCCGCATTCAGGCTGGGTTTGGCCTTGGGGAACTGCTCCGACCGGATGGCGCGGGCAAGCCGGGCCCCGAGCCCCGCGCCGGTGATCTGCAGCCGCCAGGCGGCCTTCAGCCCTGTCCCGGCCTCGCGGATTGCGGCCGAGACCGCGCGTTCGCCCGCCGCGACCTCGGCCGCCATCATCGCGACGATGTCGGGATCGATGTCGAGCTTGAGCTTCATCACGGTCAAACCGGGCGCAAGTCTACGGTCCAGACCAGCCGCTCGCGGTCGCGGACAGGCTCGCCCTGGATGAGGAAGGCGTCGCCGTCGATCTCGATGCGGTCGCCGGGGCGCGGGGCTGGCACCTCGGCCACGCGCAGGTCGATGCGCGTAGTTTCGGACCAGAGCCGGGCATCGCCGAAGTCGGTGACCGCATCGGCGCGACGGGCGACGATGCGCACCAGTTGGGGCGCGCCGCCATCGGCGATATAGACCGCGTCGCGACCGATGTTCGGATCGGCGAAGAGCGCACTGAGCGCGGTGGCGAAGGCGTTCATCAGAAGCTCGCGTTCAGGCGCACCCGGCCGATGGTATCGCCTGCGCCGCCCGCCACTGCGACCACAGCCACGCCGATCAGGGTGTTCGAGGTGGTGGTCTTGGTCGCTTCCTTTGCGGTGTTGTCCCAATAGACCTTGTCGCCCGCGGTCCAGGCTTGCGATGCGACCTTCTTCAGATCGTAGACGCCGGTGAGCGCGGCCTCGACCGCCTCGCCAACGGCGGCGGTGCCAGCGGCGACGCCGAAGATGGAGCCGACAAGCAGCCCATCGCCGGAGGTGACGGCATAGGGCGCGGTCAGGGTGATGGTGTTGCCGGGCTGGACGTAGTTTTTCATCGGGGTGTCCCTTCTGGTGACAGTTGCGCGTGGTGCGAATTTTTCCTACCTTTGCGGCAGGAGGATCGGACATGGCCGGAAAGATCAGCATTTCCATCACCGACGAGCATGCCGCTCTGCTGCAGGAGGCGGTGGGCAGTGGCGCCTATGCCTCGTCGAGCGAAGTGGTCCGCGAGGCGCTGCGCGAGTGGCGGGCGCGGCGGATTGTCGGCGAACTCTGGGACGAAGGCGTCGCCAGCGGACGCGCGGAGGCCGGCACGACCATGACTGACATCAAGCGCGAAGCCCGGAACCGCAGAAGCGCGTCCTGACACGCATGCCGCGGATCTTCTTCGCGCGGGCGGCCCGCGAAGACCTGATCGAGATCTGGGCGCACATCGCCGAGGACGATCCGTCCGCCGCCGACCGCGTGCTCGACCGGCTGGACGAGGTCGCCAGCCACCTCGCGGACAATCCGCAGATGGGCCCGGCCCGGGACGATATCCGCCCCGGGCTGCGCTATCTGGTGAGCGGGTCCTATCTGCTGCTCTACCGGATCGTCGGCGACGACATCGAGATCGTCCGCGCCGTGCACGGACGCCGCGATCTCTACGGCCTCATCTGACCTTACGCGCCGGGGTTCTTGTAGAGACCGCGCCAGTCGATGGCCTTGGCGCCGAAGTCGAGGCGGCACTTGATCTCGACGCCGTCGACGTCGAAGCCGTTGCGGGTCTCGATGTAGGCGCCCTGCTGGCCCTCGAGATAGGCGTATTCGATGGTGTCGATCTGATTGGGCGAGGCCGCCAGATACCAGGAGGTGGCGCTGGCCGCATCGAGACGCGGCTCGCTGATCGGCGAGAGGGTGCGGATCGACTGCGGCACCACCTTGGCGCTGTCCGCAGGCACGAGGTTCTGGGCGACCAGTTGCTCGGCCTTCAGTTCAAGGGCCGCGGGCACGATCAGGAAGGCGGGGCGGATGTTCAACACGGTCTTCTTGTCGAGACCGGTCTGCAGCGCCATCGCCGCCCGCGCCGAGCCGACGCTCGCCACGTCCAGTGCAGCCCCCGTCCCGGCCAGGTTCTTATGGGTGGCATGGAACAGCGCGTTGCCATCGGCCATGGCGGGGTTCGCGGTGATGATGCCCCAGACCACGTCGCTTTCCAGCTGCGCGATGGAGTTGCCGTACATCGCCGGGATCCGTGTGAAGGCGTCGAGGTCGTCGTTGATCAGCACCTGCCGGGTGATGGCGACGACCCGGCCATAGGTCTTGACCTTGTAGCTCTCCTTCGACTCCCCGAGCGTCCCGCGCTTGAACTCGCCGCTTTCGCCCACTTCCAGAAGCTGGGGCGCTTCGCCAAGCTGGACCCGGTGCATCGACTTGAAGTCGGTCGCCAGCACCTGACGGCAGAAGAGCGCGAAGGTCCGGGGATAGGCGTCATAGGCCTGGCGCAGGGTCTTGTTGGTGACGGCCGACAGGATCTCGGGGAAGTCCGAGGTCGAATGCAGCGCCCGGGTCGCGACCTCGTCGCGCGACAGCCCCCGCGTGTTCACCCCGGCATTGCCGAGGCTTTCACGGGCGAGTTCCAGCAGCGTCATACCGCGATACTGGCGCGCGGCGTCTTCCAACGGAAACAGCGTCGGGCTGTAGCGATGCAGCAGCGCGTTCGCCACGGCGTCGCGGCGGGTGATGCGCTCGTCGCGGCCGCCGAGGGGGACCGAGACATGGGGGAAGGTCCGGGTTTCGTCGGACTTGGCGGCGACCTGGTCGAGGATCAGGCGACGGGACTCGTCCACGCTGACACCACGCTTGACCAGATCCTCGGCGAAGTTGCGCTCGAGGTTCAGACGGCCGGTCAGATCGTAGATCGTGGACACCCGGTCGCGCTCGGCCTCGCGGGCGCGGGTTGCGATGGCCTCGCTGTCGGGCGCAGGCGCCGGGTCTGGCATGCGCGCAGTCGTCGGTTCGGGTTGCGCCGGGGCCGCGACAGGCTGCTGGCGGGTCTCGGTGCTGGCGGGGACATCCCCAGCCACGATGGTCGTGCTCTCAGGCATGGATGCCTCCTTTTGCATGCGGGTGTCGACGATCTCGACGGGATAGCTGGCCTGATCGGCCGCACGTACCTGTGCGCGGGGATCGGCGGGAACGGTCACGAAGCTGACCTCGAGCGGGGTCCAGCGTTCGACGATGCGCTGCTCGACCTCACCCTTCGCGGCGGGCTCGACCACCTTCACCCGCTCGATGGAATAGCCGACCGAGACGTTGCGGATGATGCCGTCGCTGATCAGGCCGAACATGCGGTCGGCGGCCTGGTCGAGCCCCTCGCGCGGGAAGCGGATGGTGGCCTTGCCTTCCTTGCCCTCGATCCAGGCGCGTTCGACCACGCCCACCTGCGAGTAGGAGGACCAGACCGAATGGCTGTCGAGCGCCGGGGCCCCGGCGTTGAGGCGCGTGAGGTCCACCGCCCTGTCGCTCACCTCGAGGATCTCGTCGAAGGGCACCGAGGTGTCCCAGCCGGTCCAGCGCCGCCGCCGGACGGCCGCGCCGGTGGTGAAGACCACGTCGACCGAGCGCGCCTCGGAATTGACGGTCGCGGGCAGGATGGGCGCGCGCCGCAGCTGCATCGGCAGGGCGACCGGAGCCGCCATGATCGTGTCGGGCATGGCCCTAGTTCTCCTCTGCGTCGGTTTGGGGTTCGGCCGTGTCAATGGCAGGGTCTTTGGCCGGATCGCCCGCCTGCGCGCTGCCGGTCTTGGTGACGCGGCGCGGATCGCTGTCGAGCACGAGGCCGAGGTCATCGAGCTTGGCGTTGGTCGCGGCGATTTCTGCCAGCACCGCGTCCGGGTTGTGGCCCTGCCGGGCGATGGCCTGCGCCAGCGTCATCGTGCCGGTCCGGATCGCCAGCAGATCGGCCATCGCATCCTTGTAGGGATCGACCGCGTCGAACTTCGGCGGCGACCATTCCACCGGCACGTCCGGCGTCGGGATCTGCCCCGCCGCCCATGCAGCCTCGGTGAACCAGCGCCAGACCGGCGCGCAGAGCATCGGGATGAAGAGCTGCCACTGGACGGCGTCGATCATGCGGCGGAACTCGACGAGCCCCGCCCGGATCGATGAGTAATTGACCTGGCTGAGATCGCCGGTCAGCAGCTCGTAGGGCACCCGGAACCCGGCCGAGATCGTGTGCAGGCTCGCGCGCTTGTACTCACCATAGCCGCCGGTGGCAGCGGGCTGGTTGAACCGGATGTCCTTGCCGCCACGGGCATAGGCGATCAGCCCCGGCTCGAACTGCTCGACCCGGTTACCATCGGCATCAACGACGGAAGGCGCGATGCCCTGCTGCGCCTCGTCATCACCGAAGACGATGGCGGTCACGCAGGCCTCGGTCTTCTTGCGAACGAGTTCGGCCACCTCGTAATCGTCGAGATCGCGCAAACTGCGGATCACCGGCGCGCCCCAGGGAACGCCGCGCGCCTGCGTGCGCTGCTTCTCGTAGACATGGGCGATCTCGGCCGCCGGGACCGGGCGACTCTGCAGACCGTTCTGCAAGGCCCCATAGGCGTCGCCGGGATGCTCCGCGTGGAGCCAGTAGGCCCGGCGCTTGCCGACCGGGTCGAACTCGATCCCCTGCACCAGCCGCCCCGCGCCGAGGGCGCCGGATTTGGTGGCGTCGAGGAAGTCGGCCTCCAGCACCTGCAGTTGCAGCGGCACCGGCAGGCCGTCCGACGATCGACGCAAGCGGCGGCGCACCAGCACCTCGCCCGCCTCGACCATTTCGCGGCAGATCAGTGTCTGCAACCCGTAGAAATCGAGCTGGCCATCGGCGTCGCACTCCGCCGTCCAGTGGGAGAATAGCGCGTCAACTGTTTGGTCTAGCTTGTCGTCGCCGCTGGCGGCGCGCGGCATGATGCCCGCGCCGATGATGTTGTTGACGAGGACGGCCACAGCTTTTGCCGCATGCGGGTTGTTGCGTACGAGATCGCGCATCCGGTCGCGTAGCAGCGCCCCGGCGCCGCCGATCTCGGTGTCGGCCGAGGATCCCGGCGCACGCCAGCCCTCGGTGCGACGCCCGCGCGCCGCGCCATCATAGCCGCGCGTCAGGGTCTCGAAGGCCTGCCGTGCCATCACGCGGCGCGCGGCCATGCGCGGCGCCACGGTTGCGATGGCATGGTCGAACCAGGTCGCCGACATCACCGGTCCCCGCGCGAGAAGCCCGCAAGCCCGGCCACCGGCAGCGGTCGGCCGACGCCTGCAATCGCGCGCTCGATGGTGCGGATTCGCCCCAGCAGGTCCTCGGACGAGCCATAGTCCAAGGACTTGCCATCATAGCTGACCCGCGTCGTGCCGCTGGCATAGGCCCGGCGCAGCGCCGAGAGCTCGGTTTCCGTCCAGTCCGTCATGCTCAAAACCATCCTCCGCGCCGTCCGAGCCAGTCGGAGCGGCGCTTGCCCTGCGGGGCCTGTCCCGGCCGGTTGATCTGCCCGGCGGGATCGGTGTCGGTGGGGGCGGCCCCGAGTTGATCCTCGAGGTCGCGCCATTTCTCCTCAGACCAGCGGTCCGCACCCGCGATCCACGCGGCGGCGCGGGCATAGACCCGGCAATCGAGCGCCTCGTTTCGCTCGCGCAGCTTCTGCCATTCCAGCCGCGCAAAGCCGCGCTTCGTGCGCACCGTCACCAGCTGCTCGGCCACGACCTGCTTCAGCCATTCGTTCTCGACCCAGTGCGGCAGATGCACTGAGCCGGGCGGGAACGCCGCCCCGTCGGCCATCTCCTCCTCGGTGGGCCGCGCCAGCCGCAGGAAACGATAGGTCTCGGCCTTGAAGGTCGACACAGCCACGGTCCAGAGCCGCGCCCCGCGTCGCAGGCGTTTGCCGCCCTCGGTCGCATCGACGAATGTCGGCCCCGACACCGGGCTGGAACGATTGAACCCCTCGACGCCCTTCACCGGCGACACCTGCCCAAACCCCTGCGCCCGCGACCAGGAATAGACCGCCGGAGCCTCGTAGCCCGTGTCGATGGCCAGCCGCGCGATGTGCAGATGCGCGCCGCGTTCGTGCGGCCAGGACCGGTCGAGCAGCGCCGTCAGTTCCGACCAGGCGTCGTGCCGGTCGGGCCCACCCTCGATCACGACATGATCGACGAGCCAGCTTTCCAACCCGCGACCCCAGGCCCAGACGTCGACCTCGATGCGGTCCTTCTGGACGTCGGCCCCGGCCGTGAGGAACAGCCCACCTGCAGGAATCGTGCCCGGTTTCCACGCTTCACGGCGGTCGTAAAGCCGCTGCCAGTCCGGCGCTTCGCCGCTCTCGACCCATGTCTCGCCGAGGATGGTGTTGCGGAATGCCTTGATCGCCTCGTCCGACCCTTGGGCCGCCTCCCAGCCGCGGGCGATGCGAGCCCAGCTGAGCCAGCCCACCGGCGAATAGAGCGCCGAGAGGTGATACCCGACCGTGGTCGGATCGGCGGCAACGGCGGTCGCCCGCCATTCGCCGCCCTCCAGCATCGCCGTCTTGTTGTGTTCGCCGATTGGCGCATCACACACTTCGCAATGATATTCCGCCGTTTCCGGCTTGCCCTTCTGCCAGCGCAGCCGGTCGAACTTCAGCCACTGCATCGCCCCGCAATGCGGGCACGGCACGAAGAACCGCCGCTGGTCGCTGGCTTCGTATTCCCGTTCGATCCGGCTCAGCCCCCGGATGGTGGGCGTCGAGACCAGGAAGACCTTGCGCCGGTGGGCGAAGGTCAGCGAGCGCGCCTCGGCCAGCGTGACCGGGTCACCTTCCTCGTCGGCCGAGGCCGGATAGGCGTCGACCTCGTCGAGGAAGATGTAACGCGCCGGGGTCGAGCGCAGCCCGACTGCCGAGTTCGCCCCGGTCATGATCAGGATGCCGCCCGCGAATTCCTTGGACAGCATCGTGTTGCCCGCGTCGCGGGACCGGGCCGGTTTGACCCGCTCCCGCAGGTCGGGGCTCTCGTCGATCAGCGGATCGATCCGCTGGCGCGAGTTGCGTTTCGCCAATTCCACCGTCGGCTGGACCGCCAGCATCGGGCCCGGTGCCTGGTGGATGGCAAAGCCGATCCAGTTGTTGCCGGCCTCGGTGGCGCCGAC
Source organism: Gemmobacter aquaticus (assembly GCF_007859075.1). Lineage (GTDB taxonomy): Bacteria > Pseudomonadota > Alphaproteobacteria > Rhodobacterales > Rhodobacteraceae > Gemmobacter > Gemmobacter aquaticus. The sequence goes on along the minus strand of NZ_VOAK01000002.1, from coordinate 23,808 downwards.
CTGTGCGGCCTTCATGAACACGATCCGCTGCGTGGGATCGCCCGGCGACAGCCGATCCATGATCTCGCGCATGTAGGGCGTGCGCCCCGTGCGATACCGCCCGGGTTCGGCCGATGCGCGACCCGACAGCATCCGGTGCTTGTCTGCCCATTGCGACACCGTCAGGTCGGGGTCGGGCGTCAGCCCCGCACCCCAGGTGCGCAGGATTTCCGCCGCGCCATCGAAGTCGGTCAGGCCATCTTCCGGCCCTGCGCTTCCGCTCCGGGCATTCGTCCCTCGCAACGGTCCACTGGGCCCTTGCGTTTCGCTGTCGCGAAACCGGTCCTCATCACCGGAAGTCGGGCCGGACCTCGGCAAGCTCGTCGAGGTGGGCGCGGACATGTTTCTCCAGGACCTTCTGCATCGCGGCTGGCTCGACGCCCAGATCGGCCGCCATCAGCGCCGCCGCACGCGGGGGCCAGTTCACCCATGCGTCCCGTTCCTCCCGCGCCAGGCGGAACACCAGCGACAGCGCCCGGGCCCGCTCGATCAACTCCCCCTTCAGCTTTTGCAGCCGGATGCGCCGTTCCTGCGCCTTCAGCACCTCGTTCGCGGTCTTGGCCTGCAGGAAGGTCGTGCCGCCGCCGACTGCGGGGACTGCCAGACCCTGTTCGCGGAGCGTGTCGCCGACGGCGGCCACCGCCGCCTCGGGAACGGGCTTCAGCTTCAGATCGGGCGGCTTGCGGGTCTTCGAGGGGTCCGTGGTTTCCGCCCGGCGTGCGTCGCTGGCGGTCGCGTTGATGCTGCCGTCGGGATAGAGGACCAGCCGCTCGGCGGCCTTGGCCTTTTGGATCGCACCCCGCGACAGCCCGACATGCGCGGCGTACTGGCGCTCGCTCATGCCCTGCATCTATGGCTCCGATTATCATTCAGATTCATGTGCTTATCGCGTTGATAAGCGTCGCGACCGGAGCGAACGTCCCGTCAGAACGACGATGCAACTCACCATGGAGCCACCAAGATGACCCGCCGCAAGACCGACAATTCCAAGGCCCTCGACGCCTTCATCGCCGCCAAGTCCGAGATCGACGCGATGCTGGAGCGGCTCGCCGCCCTGAGCGCCGACCATTTCAAGACCAGCCCTGACGAGATCCACTGGGGGCACGTCGGCACCCTGAACCACTACCGCGACCGGCTGCGCGAGATCACCGACAGCGCCTTCAAGGAAGGTGAACACGCCGTCTGACCAACCGCAACGCCAGAACCCGCGCCGCGCGCCCAGCGCGGCTTGGGGTCGTAGGAGGGCAGCGGCAGTCGCGGCCCCGAGAACGGAGACGACCCCATGACCCAGATCCAGCTGACCGACACCCAAGCCGTTGTCCTATCGGCGGCCTGCGCGCGCGACGATGGCGCGGTCTTTCCCGTCACCGCCAAGCTGAAGGGCGGCGCTGTCGGGAATGTCTGCAAGAGCCTCCTGAAGCTCGGGCTGATCGAGGAAATCCCCGCCACCGACCTCAACACCGTCTGGCGGCACGACGAGGAGCGCGGCCCGATCACCCTGCGCGCGACGCCGCTGGCACAGAGCACGCTCGGGATCACGGAGGCCGAAACGACCACGACGCCTGCCGAAACGGTCACCGCACCGGTCCAGCGCCGGAAAGGCACCAAGCAGGAAGCGCTGATCGAGATGTTGCGCGCGCCGGGCGGCGCCACCATCGAAGAGATCGCCACCGCGCTCGAATGGGCTGCCCACACGGTCAGGGGGGCCATGGCAGGCCCCCTGAAGAGGAAGCTCGGGCTCGAGGTGACTTCCGAAAAGGTCGAAGGGCGCGGGCGGGTCTACGCCTTGAAGTAGATGCCGCAAACCTCGACGCGCATCGGAAAAGGCGCAATATTCGCTCCTAATTCGATGCGCGTCGGGAGGCCAGTCATGGACATCACCAAGGACATCACCCCGCTGACCGAGTTCAAGCGGGACTCGGCGCGTCTGATCGCGCAGATCAAGGCGACCGGTCGGCCGCAGATCCTGACCGTGAACGGCAAGCCTTCGCTCGTCGTTATGGATGCCGCCGCGTGGCAGGAGATGCAGGACCGGCTCGACTACGCCGAAACTGTCGCCGGGATCCGGAAGGGTCTGACGCAGGCCCGTGCCGGTGAGGGCACGGATGCAGGTCAGTTCTTCGACAATCTCGCCAAGTCGACATGTTGACCCTTTGCCCGTGATGATTGTGCCGAATCCCGCAGAGGATCAGAATGCGTCGCAGATCTGGCTGGGCGACCGCACGCAGGACCTGACGGCGAACACGCTGACCGGCTCGAACGGCCCCGACTTCGAGTTGTTCAGTTCGGAGCGATGGAACAACAGCCTGTCAGCATCTGCGGCTCTCCGCGCCCTTCGAGGATGACAGTAACGTCAAGACCGTAGCTGCGATCCGACATCCCGTCAGAGCACGCCACAGGCACCATGACTCCGGTCATGCGGAGGTTTTCACCCTTTGCCGACACCGACCGTCGCGGATCCCGGAACATGCCTGTCGACAGCACCTGCTCGATCCGCATGACGCTTTCGGGCGCATCCGGTGTCGAGAACACCATGGCATCACCCCTTGGGCGGAACGACCAGAACGGCTCGTTGCCACGGCAATTCAATGTTGGCGGCAGGGCTCCGGGCTCCCAGACATCGACCTGATAGGCAAGGTAGCGAAGTGCTGCCCAGCCGCTGCGCTCACCCGTATTGATCCGCGCCCATCGCCCGGTTTCGTCATAACCCACGACCTCGATATCGCGAGCGTCGTGCGAAAGCGTCCCGATGATTTCGGCGCTGGCACTGGGGGCCGCACGGATGTTCAGCACGTCGTTCGCAGCAACGCCCGTCACATCGAACAACGTCGGCAGGATGTATTCCGGCGTCGCGATGGCCGGTGAGGCCACGGCAAGAAGAAGGCCGAGCACCAGCCCGTTGACGGCTGCACGCATGGGCACGAAGCCGACAGCCTCTGGATCATTCTTCATTGGCTCACCTCATTCGCAGTATCCGGCTTCATGTCGTTGTCGGGTTCCTGGCGGCGGCCAGACGGCCTACGCAATAGGATACAGCGAAACAGCAACTTCGCGTCACTTTTCTGGCTGATACATCCGGGTCCTCATCGCCTCGAAAAGCCGCCGCAGCGCATAGCCCCGCGCGAGCGAGACGCCCACGAAGGCGAGTCCGATGGTCAGATGCTCCGCGAGACCAGTCTCGATCCCGAACCACGGGAACACGACGATCTGTGTGGCGATGGCCAAAACGTAGCCGACCACAACGTTTGCCGCGGCCTCGACCAGCGACATGGTACGCGATTGCTTCATACCGCCACCTCATCCATCGGCCAGCAATTCAGCCGCCAAAGTTCGCAGCGCATGCGCTGCAACCAGGGGGACCACGCCGTTGCCACAGAGGCGAAGCCGGTCCACCCGCTGGGCCAACCCATCAGCGCCTCGACGAACAGCGGGTTCAAGGTTCGGCGCGGCTCGGAGGTATCGCTCCCAGCCATCGGCGTCACCAGGACCTGGCGGCCAAGCAGGCCGTTCACCGGCGTGTTCGCCAATGTCGTCGCCCCGTCCTTGTGATCCCGCGCTGTCGGCGTCATCCACAGCCCCGCCGAATGGGTCAGGTCGGCCGACCTGCGGTTGCCCGCACTCGGCTTGCAGCCATCGTTTTGCACAGAGTGCTCTGACTCCAAACATCCGGCCTCAATCTATCCCTATTAGTCGTGTCTAAAAGGCGGAACAAATCCGTTGTCAGCCTGACATTTCCCTCTAATGTGGGATGCGCAGCCACGGTGTAAAGGAAGCAAGAATGGCGATTGGAATGGCAGCAAAGAAGGGCAGTTTCATCTACGTCTATGACGAGAAGAACCGGCAGCTATTTACTAAGTCGGGCGATCTGCACGGATATACATCTTCGACCGTAACCGTTAAGCAAGGTTCGTTTCTCTATACCTATGATGAAAAAGGACGACAGGTTGGTGTGACCAGCGCGCGTTGAAATCCTCTGAGCTTCCGCCGCCGTGAAGAGGCCTGCCGCAAGCTTGTAGCCCATGCCGACCAATCCGCTGGCGACTTCGGGGAAGCCGAGGCGGAGATGATGGGCGACATTTTCGAGGAACACGAAGGGCGGCTCGACCTCGCCGATGATGCGGGCGACATGCGGCCATAGGTGGCGCGGGTCGTCTGCACCCCGGCGCTTGCCCGCGACGGAGAACGGCTGGCACGGATAGCCCGCAGTGACGATGTCCACCGCGCCGCGCCAAGGGCGGCCGTCGAAGGTTCCAACGTCGTCCCAGACAACAGACTGACCCAGGGACGCGTCTTCCATCCGCGCCACGAGAGTGGCTGCGGCGAAGGTCTCCCGTTCGACATGGCCCACAGCACGATAGCCGGGGATGGCGATGGCAAGCCCGAGGTCGAGGCCGCCTGCGCCGGAGCAGAGGGACAGACCGAAGAGACATGCGTCTGTCGTTCCGGAACCGCGTCCGGCGGAAGGTAAAGCTAGGTCATGCATGTCACGCGGCGGGTTCGGGGAGGGTTTCAGGTTCGGGCGGGGTTTCGGCCAGCCGCTCGGCTTTCACGACCGCGAAGGTCCGGCCATCGCCGTCAAGGATCGCGTCACGGCCGGTGTCGGCCTGCCAGCGTTCGACGGCCACATCGATGTAGGCCGGGCTGATTTCCATCGCGAAGACCCGGCGACCATTGGCCTCGCCCGCCATGATCTGCGACCCGGACCCCGAGAACGGCTCGTAGCAGAGGCCGCCCCGCGCCACATGCTGGCGCATCGGGATGCCGAAGGCGTCGAGCGGTTTCGGCGTTGGGTGGTCAGGCCGCTCGTCCTTGGCGAAGGACGGCATCTCCCACGTCGAGGGCAGCGTCTGCTCGGCCACCTTCGGCGGCCGGTTCGGGCGGCGCCAGCCCATGAAACAGGGCTCGTGCTTCCAGAGGTAGTGGGACCGGGTCAGCACCCCGCGGTCCTTCACCCAGATGATCTGCTGATGGACGAAGGCGCCCGCCTTTTCCCAGCAGGCTTCAAGCATCGCCTGGCGGCGCGAGGCGTGCCAGCAGTACCAGGCGGCATCCTCGGCGATGGCCTCCGCCACGGCGGCGGCGATGAAGCCGTCGTAAAGCTCGGCTCCTTGCGAACTGTCATCCCAGGTCGTGCCGTAGGACGCCGACCAGTCCTTGTTCCGAGTCGGGTGGTTCGAGCCATCGTAATCGACGAGGTACGGCGGGTCGGTCGCGAACAGGATCGCGCGCTCGCCGTTCATCAGGCGGCGCACATCGGCCGCGCTGGTGCTATCGCCGCAAAGCAGGCGGTGGTCGCCAAGGATCCACAGATCGCCGGTGCGCGACGCCGGATTGCGCGGCGGTTCGGGGATGGTCACCGGCGGCACGGAGCCCCCGGTGCCACCTTCTTCGCCGTCCCCCTCCGGCACGAAAGCCAAGAGCTTGTCCAGCTCACCGTCGGAGAAGCCGACCAGCGACAGGTCGAAATCCTCGGCCAACAGATCGTTCAGTTCGGCCGACAGCAGCGCCTCGTCCCAAGTGCCCAGCTCCGTCAGCTTGTTGTCCGCGATCCGATAGGCCCGGCGCTGTGCCTCGGTCAGGTGCCCCAGCACGATCACCGGCGCTTCAGTCAGTCCGAGCTGCGTCGCCGCCAGCACCCGGCCATGGCCCGCGATCAACTCGCCATCCTCGGCCACGAGGCAGGGCACCGTCCAGCCGAACTCGGCCATGCTGGCGGCGATCTTCGCGACCTGGTCCGGCCCGTGCGCCTTCGCATTGCGGGCATAGGGCTGGAGCTTGGCCAGCGGCCAGGTCTCGATCCGCTCGGGGGCGAAGCTCAGCGTCATCGGTGGGTCATTCCTCGGATCAGGGTGGAAACCCCTGGTTTCCGGACTCCGGGGTCCAGACTGGACTCCACACGGGGTCCAGCGGCCACCAGGGGTGTCGAGCATCAAGGGTTTGATCTTGCGATGTTTCAGGCGGGTTCAGGCGGCGGCGGCTTCCGGGTGGCTTCCCAAAAATCCGGCCCTGTCGCTAGCGATGTGCCGCGCTTCGCCCGCCAGCATAGGAATATCGCCCGGAAGGAACCGCCAACTCGCCGGGGCTGGACCCCGACCGGACTCTCGCTGGATACCGGAAGCCAGTGGCCCCCCTGCCCCGCGCGCTCCTCTCCCGAGCATATCAACTTTCTAGCCCGGGAGATGGCTTTCTGTCCCTTCGAAAACTGTCCGGCGGACAATTTTCTATCTGGCGCGCGGGGTTACGCGCCACCGGCCAGTTCGATCACTCGCTGTTTCGACAGGTTGCGGTTGAACCGCCGCTTGTTGAGGGTAAGGGCAATCACGGCAAGGCCGAATTGCCAGTGCTGATGCGCGGCCGACCGGTGCAGCCCTGCGGACCAGCAGATCTCCTTCCACCGCTCGCCATGGGCTTTCATCCAGACGATGCGGCCGTCCATCGGCTCGAGGCAAGCGGTCCAGGTCAGCGTTTCCTCCATCCGGCTGATCGCCTGCGGCGAGGGCAGCACGCGCATGGGCTTGGGCTCCTGCCCCACCTTGTCGGCGAAGCTGTGCAGGACCGCAGGCCAGGTGCTGAAGTAGCCCTGCCTGCGGGGCTCGGGCAGACGCTTCAGGACGAAGGCGGCTTCGGCCAGCCGTTCCTCGACCAGCGCGGGGGTCCAGACGGTCATCGCTGGACCTCCCGCCCGCTGGTGGCCGGGCCATAGAGTTTTTCGCCCAGCTGGCGCACCAGTTCCCGCTCGGGCCAGGTCAGGCGGTGATCGTCGATGGCGACGGCCAGCACCCCCTGCTCGCGCCAGCCATCACGCTTGACCTCATCGGGGTTGCGGCGACGGCCGCCATAGCCTTTCGGTGCAAAACGCATGCCCTTCATTGCAGGCCCCCTTTGGTCTCGAGTGCCCAGAACAGGATCGCGATGGCATCGGCTTCGTTGTCATCGGCGGGGGTGAAACCACGGGCCCGGGCGGCAGCGATCATCGCCGCCTTGTCGGCATTGCCCTTGCCGGTTGCATGGCGCTTGATGGTGCCGACTGGCACGCCTTCGTAGGGCACGCCGCGCAGTTCCGCCCATGCGGTCAGCGTGGCCATCAGCCCGCCATAGACATGGGCGGCATCGGTGGCCGCGTGGCGACGGACCTCTTCGAACCAGATGGATGCGATGGGCCCGGACAGACGGTCCAGCTCTGCGAGCCAGTTGGTGAACCGCAGATAGCGCATGCCACCACCATCGAATCGGCCGGGACGGAAGGAAACGGTGCCGGATGTGATCAGCCCATCGAGGCCATGCAGGGCCCATCCCGTCGTGGTGCCGAGATCGAGGGCCAGAAGGGTGCGACCAGACCGAACGGAGAGTGGCAGATCGGGGATGGCCAGATGGGGTCGGGTGGCGGGTGTCAGGTCAGCCATGGGTGGTCTCCTCTTCTGGTTGGCTGCTCGGTGCAAAACGACATCGTTCGGATGCCTTGGCGGGTCGGGATTGCCTGTGGCGGATCGGGTGATCGGACCCTCGACAGGCCACGCGCGCGAAACCCCTGGGGGTGGGCGAGGGAGAACCCGCCTGCGGCGTTCTCCCCCACCCCCGTAGGGGGTGGTTTCACCCCCTAAACTTGGAACCCGTATCAAGGCACTGACAGAAAACAGGAATTCCAGTTTCGGGAGGTGGGTTTCGGTCGATCCTGCCGAAACTGGTTGCAGCGTAGCCGTTTCGGTATCTGCGCACTCCTGCAGGGGCAGTTTCGGAAGCGGGCCCAAACTGGTCACAACTGGACCCTGCGTGGTCCTGCGTAAGGATGGCGAGGCAGTTTCGGTGAGATGGCCAATCTGGTTCAAACTGGCCTCTGAGCATTGCCGCGCAAAGCAGTTGTCGAGGGTGATCATGGCCGTTCCCCCTCCGGATCGACCCAGATATGCGGGTTCTCGACCTCCAGAAGCGCGCCGGTCTGTGGCGACTTGTAGTGGGTGGGCAGCACGGAAACGCGGACAGGTGTGACGTCGCCGGTCTCCGGATCGACTTCCTTGCCGTCCGTGGGCATGACCATTCCCTCGACGCAGAGGTAGCCGAAGCGCGAGCGTGAGGGCCCAAAGCCATAGGGTGCCGCGTTGCGGACGAACTTGATCTTTCCCTTGGTGGCCTGCACGGCGATCCGGTCACGGATGGCGTCCTTGCCTCCCAGACCGCCCTTGTTTTCGAAGACCTCGGCAAACTGATTTGCGGTATAGAGCCGCCCCTCGGCCGCCTCCTCGAGCAGGATGGACAGGATCACCTCCTGTTTTCGTGCACGCTCGGCGTCGTATTTCGCGCCCACCTCGGCGCGGACCAGGCGCTCGTTCATCGGGTTGATCTCGACCCACTGGCCGCCAACCTTGTCGATCAGCTTCGAGGGCAGCGCCGGGCCATTCCTGAGCTCGATCTCGAGTTTGCGCTCCGGTGCGTCCTCATCCGGCCGGTGCAGGATCAGGCCGGAGGTATAGAAGCCCCGGAGCGCGCTGGCCCCCGACAGGGCGAGGAACGGATCGTCCTTCAGCTGCTGCTTCGACAGCTTTCGCGTGTGGTGGACCAGGATCACCCCACAGGCGGGGTTGATATAGTCCCGCAGCACCTCGACCCGGTCCTTGAGGAAGAACATCATTGCGGTGTTGTCGTTTTCGCCGCCGCTGCCCCCATGTGAATTGGCCGGCCCGCCGTCGAAAAGGTTGCGGATCGGGTCGATGCAGATGATGTCTGGGCCCACATCCGGAAAGGCCGCCTGAATGGCGCGCGCCACGCGCATGCTGCCTTCGGTATCGAGCAGCAGCTTCAGCTTCGGCGTTGCCACGAAGGTGTCGCGCGCGGCGGCCAGAACCCTGGCGGGCAGCGCGATCTGGCCCAACCGCTCGCGCAGGTAGTGATACTGGATCTCGGCCTGCAGGTAGAACACCCGCAGCGGGCGCGGCGGGGTGAAGCCGAGAAACGGCACCCCGGCAGCCATGTGCACGAGCCAGCTGATGGTCAGATCGCTCTTGCCGACCTTCGGCGCACCGCCCAGCACCAGAAGCCCACCCGGCGTCAGCACGCGCGGCGCGATGATGTCCTCGGGCATCGGGCTGGTATCGTCCAGCAGCGAGCCGAGTGTGAAGGTGGGCATCTCGCTCGGCGCGGGGGCTGCGCTGTCGAGGCGGACCAGCGGCGGGCCATTCTTCTGGACGTGCAGATCCCAGAGCCGCTCGGACTCGCGCTGCAGGCGCTCGATCGGCCAGGAGGGCCGCAACATGGCGGCGTTGTAGCCGCAGATCGCCTGCCAGCCCTCCTCCTTCGACATCCGGCCCTCGTGAACCATGCGGAGGAAATGGCCGATTGCGGCCGATGCCCCCTCGAAACGGGACCAGTCGTCCTGACCGCCCTCGCGCACCGGGGTCACCAGCACATCGTCGACGCGGGGCTTGTCCGGCGTGGCGAAATCCGGGGCCAGACTGATGCCGGGTGCAGGAGGCATGTCGGCCACGGCCTCGATGAATTCAGCCAGATCCCGCTCGAGGCCCGCGTTCAGTTCGACGATCCGGACCTGCGTCTTGAGGTTGTTCTTGTAATAGACCGACCCCGCCACCCGGATCGGCTGGTGGGCCGAGCGGAAATGCATGTCGCCCCCAACCTTGGCGGCAATGTCGCCGCGCAGGCGCGTGACGCGGGCGACGTCGCTGCCCTCGGCGGGCTCGGTGAGTTTCCACCATACATGGGCCTTGCGTTGCCCCTCGGCCGTGACACCGCCGCTTTCCACGACCATGGTCGGAGGCCCGAGGTGGCGCTCCAGATGGGCGCGCTTGGCCGCGATGTCACCGCTGTCGATGTCCACGACCACGGTCTGCATCTGCAGGATTTCCGCCGCCTTGGCATGGCCGACTGCGGCGACCGTGCCGGGGATGACATAGACTGCGGCCCCCTCGCGCGACGCCCATGTGGCGAAGGTGGCCATCTTCCCGGCCGCAGCGGCATTGGCATCCAGCCAGATGTTGTGCGGGCGGCCGTCGATGCCCTGCCCCTTGTCAATGAAACTGCGCACCGGGATCAGCCCGTCGCAGTAGCCGAAGACCACCTCCATGAACTGGGTGATCTGCTCGGGGTCCGGCTCGTCGCCGAAGACATCGGCCATCGGGGCGGCATCGTTGAAATCGCGCCAAGGGTTGAAATGGACCAGATTCCCCATCGATGCGTCGGGCGGTGCGGAGCGGTCTTCGTGACCGGCGGTCATGGGCGTATCCTCAAGTGTCTGGGGTGGATCGGGCGGCTCGACGGGCGCGTTGCTCATCCGGGCAGTCCCCAGCAGCGCGCGGCCCATGGGCAGAAGCGGCATTCGAAGAAGTCACGATTGGTGGCGACGCGAGGCAAAAGCTCGCCCGCGTCGGTCGCCTGGAGGATCCGGACGCCCCGGTCCGACATGCGCTGCGCGAGCCCTGCGTCGAAGGGCACCAGTTCGTGGTGCAGTTCGGCGGTGTCCTTGTTGATCGCTGTGAACAGCGCCGGATTGGCCGAGATGCCGGGGACGGTCCCTTCCATGTAGGCCTGGTAGAGCGCGATCTGCGCGGCATAGACTGGCTTGGCGACAGCGACCCCGTCCTTGACGCAGGCCCGCCAGTTCTTGGCGTTCATGGTCTTGCATTCCCAGAGCGCGGGAACGCCGATGCCAAGCGGCGCGGGCGCCGTGGCGATGATCCCGTCGACATGCCCCCGGATGCGCCCGCCCGCGACGGAAAAGCCGAACTGCTCGCCACCCGGGATGCGCTCGCGCATCCCGTCATCCATCAATCTGGCGGCTTCGCCGCCGGGGCGATTGCCCTTGCGGGTGTAGAGGTCGAGCCCGACCGCGCGCAGCCAGCGGATGGCCAGTTCCTCGAGCTGGTGGCCGATCTCGAAGATCCGCAGCGTCTGGCCGCCGAAATCCGCGCCTTCATCCTTGGGCGCGCCCGCGAATTCGAACTGCAGGGCCCGCTCGCAAGCATGACCCAGCCGGGATGCGCCGAGATAGGTTCGGGAAGGCGTCGCCTCGCGCTCAGCGATCAGCGCGGCATCGATGGCGGCGTTGACGCGTTCGGCGATTCCTTGGCGGCGGTTATAGTCCAGCATGCGAACCCTCCCCATAGCTGCGGTGAGCCAGCCCGTGGCAGGTCGAGCAGAGCCATTCGACGGCAAGCGGCTTGGAATAGTCGTGATGATGTGCTTCGAGATCGGTCACGCAGTGGCAGCGCTGGCACCAGATCGGCACGATGATCCGGCATGACTTGACGGCACGCCCGACGATGCGGTGGGCGCGATCTTTCTCGGTGTGGCGCGCCCGATAGCGGCGCTGCGCCTCCCGGTGTTTTTCAGGATCCCTGAAATTCTGTGCGTAGGCGCGTTGGTATTCCCGACGGCAGTCGCGACACCAGCTTTGCAGGCCATCAGGGCTGCGGCGACGAAGGCCGAACTCGCATGCGTTGCGCGCGAAGCCGCACTTTGAACAGACCTTGGTCAAAACGGCACCTCCGAAGTGGCGGCGATGCGCGACATCTCGGCGCCGTAACCTTCCAGCACCTCCTCGATCAGCGCGGTCACGTCGGTCTCGGACAGGTCGCAGAGGCGTTTCTGCCAACCGATCGCATCCATGGTCTGGCCCAGACGCTTCATCACCAGCGCGATTGCCAGACGTTCTTCCTCAGTGGTTCCCTGCATGGTCAGTCCCTTTCGATGGCGGGCCGCGAACCATGCCTGGCAGGGCATCGAGCAGAACCAGCGATGGGCGCGGGGGCGTGGTTTGGCGGGGTTGAAGAAGCCGAAGCCTCGCGCGGGGCGCAGGCAGACGGCGCAAGGTTGCGGGCGCGGGTGCCAATGGCGCGACGGTTCAGGCGGGGGTGCAATTTGCCCAGCATGGGTCACGCCGCCCTCCCGATACAGGGGCTGGCGCGGCCGACGAGCTGGCGGATTTCGCGCTTGTTGAAGCCGAAGGTCATCAGCGCCGAGGCGCGATAGCGGGTCAGGCCATAGTCCTGGCGGAACTCGGGCGGCAGGTATTGCAACTGCTTTTCGGTCGCCGCCTGCTTCAGCCAGCCCTTCGATTTGAAGGCGCTCTCGTCGGTCTCGTATTCGTTCAGCCAGTCATCGGCCTGCGCAAGGCAGACCGTCCGCTCGCCCACGCCCAGAAGCCGGGGTGCACGCCCCTTCGCACCGCCCACCGCGTGCCAGCGACCGTCGAGAAAGAAGATCCCGCCCCAGGCGTTGAAGCCGTTGGCCATCAGCGCGGCGTCATCGCCGAAGAGATCGACCCATGCGAAACTTGAACGCTTCAAAAGGTCGATCTCGGACATGATGAAGCCCGAGAGCGGGACGGCATCCGGGCCTTCGCCTTGCTCCTCGACGTCTTGCGCGAACACCTCGCCGCAGAGCGGGCATTCCATTGCGGCAAGCGGGATTTCCGCCTCACAAGCCGGGCAGGTCTTCGTCGGCGCCTCACCGGTCTCGGCTTTTCCGTCCAGATCGACATCCTGTTCCAGCGTGCCGTGGATCAGGCTCGACGTCCCGAAATCCAGCACGATGCAGTCGGTCTTGACGACACCAGGATGTTCCTCGGGGTCGACCGTGCGCAGGCCGCGCCCGACCATCTGGATCATGGTCGATTTGTAGGAACTGGGGCGCAGCAGCACGACGCAGGAGGTGGGCGGATGATCCCAGCCCTCGGTCAGCACGGCCACATTGACGATGACGCGAATCTCGCCCGAGGCATAGGCGGCGAGGATGCGGCGGCGCGTGCCGACATCGAGATCACCATGGATGACAGCCGCCGAAACACCTGCGCCGTTGAAGGCGGCGGCGACGTTTTCGGCATGGGCGACGGTGGAACAGAAGACCACGGTCGGCCGCTCGCTTGCCTTTTCCTGCCAGTGCCGCACGACCTCATCCGTCACCGGCGCGCGGTTCATGATCTGCGCGACTTCGGTCATGTCGTAGTCGGCAGCGCTCTTGCGCACGGCGCGCAGCTGTTCCTGCACGCCCACGTCGATGACGAAGGTGCGGGGTGGGACGAGGTGGCCCGAGGCGATCAGTTCGCCCAGCCGCACCTGGTCGCCGACATTGTCGAAGATCTCGCGGAGCCCTTTGCGGTCTCCCCGGTTGGGCGTAGCGGTGACGCCGAAGATACGGCAGGCAGGATTGGCACCCCGGACATGGTCGATGATCCGCCGATAGCTGTCGGCCACTGCGTGATGCGCCTCGTCGATGACCAGAAGGTCGAGCGCGGGCATCGCCGCCAGATTGGCGGGCCGCGAGAGGGTCGGCACCATGGCGAAGGTCGCCCGCCCTGCCCAGCTCTTGGCCTCGGCATCGACGACGGAGGTGGTGATGTCAGGCGCAACCCGGCCGAACTTCGCCCGGTTCTGTGCGGTCAATTCGTCGCGATGGGCCAGGATGCAGGCCTTGGCATCACTGCCCTCGAGGGACTTCGCGACAACCGCCGACAGGGCGATGGTCTTGCCGAAACCCGTCGAGGCGATGCTAAGGGTGTTGCCGTGATCGCAGAGCGCAGCGAGGCTGCGCTCCACGAACAGGCTCTGACGGGGGCGAAGGCGCATGGGTCAGGCCCTCACTGTGCCCAGGAGGGACGACCGGGCACCGGTGACGCGGGCTGCGCCTGGACCGGCTGTTGCGGCGCGGGTTGCGCGGGCGGGTGGTAGCCAGGCTGCGCGGCGAGCCCCATAGCTCCGGCGTAATCCCGATGGTCCGGCGTCACCGCGCTGCGGATTTCGTTCTTGTCATCACCGCTGGCATCGGTGCCGACGTCGATCCGGGCAAGGAACTCGATCCCGTCCAGATCCCCAAGGCCGTTGATCCGCCGCGCCGCCTGCGCTTGCGGGGACTGGTCCTTGTCGGAAATCCCGCGCGCCGAGTTCAGCATGCCGCGGATCATGCTGCGGCCCATGTTGGCCCAATCCGGACCCTTCGGGCTGTAGAGCCCGATCAGCGTGAAGATCTTGCGCCGGGCGTACTGGCCCTCGGTCACCGTGAACTCACCGTTCAGGTACACAGCGCCGGTCGAGCCGCGCGTGGCATAGCCCCCGGTCCAGCCCTGCGAGGCATCATCGAAACCACCGGGGCGGATCGTCAGCCGCACCTTCGCCAGCGTGCCCTTGGGGATGAGGTTGGTGTTGGACTGGGCGTCGTTGAAGTCGTTCCAGGAACCCATAGGGTGTCTCCTTTGCGGATCAGGATTGCGGATGGGGGTGATCGGCCGCGCCGCTCACGCGGGCGGCGTGAAGGTCAGGCGCCTTTGTGCGGGCGTGCCGGGCGCACGGATCTTGTCCATCAGGCGGCCGAGATGCGGCTCTTCCACCGGGCCAAGCCGACCGGAACGGTCCTTGGCCGGGAAGCCCCAGGGGTTGATGGTGTGGCAGACGAAGGCGCGGTAGGGATCGCCGCCATCGGCCTTGAGCTCGGCCATGGTGATCACTTCGTCGACGATCCCCGGCAGCTCGAGCCCGGTCTTCGAGCCGTCGATCTGCGGCTGGAAGATGCGCCGGTTGAAGTCGTCGAACTTCTCGTCGAGGATCCCGACGAACCAGACGTTGCGGCCCCGGGTGTGCTGGAGGTGGGTCAGCCAGGCGATCATCTCGCGCCCGTGCAAACCGTAGGCCCCGCGCACGTCAGGCTTGCCGGTCTTTTCCGAGACCGCCTCGGGCTGGCCCTTGCACCATTGAAAGCAGAGCCGCCCGGCGACAGTGATCGAGTCGACGAAGATGGTGTCGTAGCGGTGGAGCGCGGCGGGATCGCCGAACTTCTGGCAGACGGCGGCATGATGCGCGGGGCTGCAGGGCTGTTCGTCGCGCAGGGCCGGATTGGGCCCGCCGATGAAGACCGCGAAATCCCGGCACTCGGCCCATGTGCGCGGCCGGATGCTGTCGCCCGGCCAGCCCTCGATGGCCAGATCGCCCGCTTCGAGGTCGATGAACAGCGTGCGCGCCGGGTCGAGCGTCCAGAGCAGGCTGGTCTTGCCGATGCCGGACTTTCCGAAGATGCAGCCCTTGATGCCGCGCGGCTCGGCCAACCGCTGATCGGCGGTGATGATCGGCAGGCTCACGCGCGATCCTCCTGGGGCAGCAGGTCGATCTTCAGCGTGCCGGTCTTGACGGTGCGGGCGGGCTCGAAGCCCTGGCGGATCGCCTCGGGCCAGGCGACATAGGCACGTTCGGGCACCTTGAAGCTGATCTCGACATATTCGGCCGGATCCTCACCTGCGGCGCGGATGCGCTCGACCATCGCCGCGAGCTTGGCCTGGTCCCATTCGACGCGCTTCGGCAGGTCGGCGACCACCGTGAAATCGCCATCGACGAGGCGGACGGTGCCGGTGTCCTTGCCGCAGGCGCGGCGTGCCTCGGCGGCGCGGGCGGCATAGCGGACCTCGAGCGCGGTGGAGAACCGCGCGGTGACGGCTTTCATCTGCTTGGCGGCAGCGTCGATCTCGCGCTGCAGCGCGGCCAGAAGCTCGACGGGAAGCTGGGCAATCTCGCCTGCGGGCAGATTGATCAACTGATCAATGCTGGGGGTGTTCTGCGGGAACGTCATGGGGGTCTCCGTGATAGGGGATAGGGTCAGGCGGCATCGAGAAGGCGCATGGAAAGGGCGGGACCGGCCTCGCGCGGCCTGGCGCGGGCGATGGCGATGTAGGCGAACTGGTCGGGTCCGATCCGGGCCTGCACGAGGTGGACAAGACCCTGCTCGGCGGCGCGCAGGGCGGCCGATGCCACCAGGCGCAGGGCGCGCTGCTGTTCAGCGGGCAGCTTCGAGATGACGGAGGTCGCGTCGACCGCGAGAAAGCCGCGATGGTAGACCAGCGTCTCGCCGGGTGCGGCTTGCGCGATCCAGGCCGAAAGCCCGACCTCGTCGAGCGCCGGTCCGCCTGTGCCGAAGATCGACACGACGCCGGTGGCGCGGAGGATGGAATGCCGGGCCATCATGCCGCGCCCCGATCCGCAGTGCTGCGGCGCTGGCGGGCCTGCTCGTAGGCCAGCACATCCTCGAGCCGGTAGACCACGCGGCCGCCGATCTTCAGGAACGCCGGGCCTTCGCCGGTCCAGCGCCAGCGTTCAAGGGTGCGCGCCGAAATGCTCCAGCGTGCGGCAAGTTCGGTCTGGTTCAGGCAGGTTCTCGTCTGCATCGTCCTCTCCCGGTGTGTCGTCGGGAGGAAGATGCACGGCGCGATGTGGGGATGTCGTCGGGATCAGAGTGGGATACGTCGGGGGATCAGCCGGACTGTTTCAATCATGGGGTGAATCGCGTGCCGGTGGGATCGCCATCCCCCTCCATCCCCCGGCGCGTCCCTCAGCAGGGATCCGGTGGGGGCGCGGGGAAGCCGACTCAGACGCCTGCGAGCCGATAGGCCCCGCGGCCGTTCGACTCGATGAGCAGCGGCCAGTCCTTCTTGGACTTGAAGACGTCAGCCATCTTGAGGCTTCTCGACCCGGCCTGTGAGAGCACCGCCTTGCCACTTTGCCACGGATCGCCCCGCAGTGCCGCCGCATGCAGGATCCGCACGACCTGCGCCTGGATCGGACCCAGCCGGAACTCCCGGCCATTGCAGCGGACGCTCTGGTAATCAGCAGAGGCGTGGAACCCGCCAGAAGGCTTCGTGCCAGAGGCGCCGCCGAATCCTGTCGCCGCCTCAAAACGGTCACGTTCTTCGCGCCTTAGCACCAGATCCGGCTTGCGGATCGTCAGGCTCTCGCGCGATCCATAGAAACAGGCGTAGTCCGCCTTCGCTGTCCGGAACCGAGTTATGCTGACTTCACCAAGGCGGAAAAGCTGGAACACGTCTTGGACGTGCAGGTCCAGCAGCCCGTTGAACGAGGACCGCGCGGTGGGGATCGAGAAGCGCTGGCCATCGTCGGTTTCCTCGAAGTCGCCGAACTCGATGGGCAGGTTGAGGATGCGGACCGAGAGCCGCAGCTGGTCGTTCTCGGCCAGATAGACCAGATCGACCTCGGGCATCGACCAGCGGGCGAGGACTTCCGGCAGGGTGAAATACGCCTTCTCGATCTCCATCCGTGCCCCCGATTCCAGTGCAATCTGTTTGGCTTTTGTTCTAGTCGCTTGACGATCCCAATTCAATCCTGTCATATCCCATCTTATCCACAATCCGTTGGGGACAACATGATCGAGACCCATACCCTGGCCGACCGCCTGCGAGCCCGCGCCGATCAGCTGGGCCTGGCACCGGCCCATGTTGCAGAGATGGCCGGGGTCAACCGCTCCTTCGTCTATGACATCCTGCGCGGACGATCCGTGCGCCCGAGCATCGACCGGCTGGCCGATGTTGCCCGTGTGCTGAAGGTGGACAGGGAGTGGTTGATCCACGGCATCGGCGAGATCGAGGGCCCCTCCCCGTTCACCGAGAACCCCGAAGATACCTTCGTGGCGATCGCGCATGCCACGCCACGTCCCGCCATGGGCGGTGGCGCGGTGGTGACCGAAGATGGCGACACGCCGGGCCGCGCCTACCACTTCCGCCAGTCGTGGATCCGCCACAAGCTGAAGGCCAGCCCTTCACAACTCCGGATCATGCATGTCGAAGGCGACAGCATGGCCCCCACGCTGCAGGACGGCGATGCCGTGCTGGTCGACATGACGCGCCAGCTGCCCAACCCGCCCGGCATCTTCGTCCTCGACGACGGCATGGGCTTGGTGGCCAAGCGCCTCGAGCACATCCCCAACAGCGACCCGCCCGCCGTGCGGGTGATCTCGGACAACCCGCTCTACCCCGCCTACGAGCGCACGGCCGACGAGATCCGCATCATCGGCCGCATCCGCTGGTTCGCACGAGAGATATGAGGATGGAGGTGCTGCTCCCGCCCGACTCCAGAAACGAAAAAGCGCCCGCGAGATCTCTCTCCGGGCGCACCTCTGCGATGATTGGAACTTGCGTCAAGGGAGGCAGGCTTGTCAACGAAGTTTTCTATGCATGTTCAAGGGAGTGCGCGAAAAACAAGATCTCAACTTTGTTCTGCGGCAACTCTCAAGGTTGCCATCGCAGTGAGGCTTGGCTAGCCTCCAATTCAATTGGTGGAACGTCATGCTTACCCCCTATTTCTGCCCGATTTCAAAGGCATGCGATTGCAGGGTGATCTAGCGCAGAAGCCTGGGGGCTTTCCCCGCAAGAGGTGCCGAGCGCCAGTACAGGGGGATACGATGGACATGACGGGCGCTATTGTCTCGGAGGGCTTCGGCTTGCTGCTGCCTCTCTGGCCGGACCTGCATGCCCTGGCGTCCGAGGCAGAGCAGAATGCCGACAAGCTCCCTGATTTTTCGACCATCCGCCTACGCAGCTTTTCGGAGGCCATGGTTTGCCACCTTTTCCGGCACCATGGCTTGCCACTTAACGACGACGAGAAGCAGTTCGACCGTTTGCAACTGCTGCAGCATAATGATCTGCTGGATAGGCGGGTTCTAGGGCTCCTGCACACCATCCGGAAACTCGGAAACATCGCCGCGCACGGAAAGCGTCCTGTATCGGCAGCTGAAGCCCGCGACCTGGTCGATGACGCCCTTTCTCTGACCGCTTGGTTCTGCTTTGAAATGCGCCCAGATATCGACTGGCAAGCACGGGGACGTGCCGCGCCGATAACGCCAACGGCACATCACGAGACCTCGCAGGACATGTCTCCGGCCGTCGGCGGGGAGAAAGCCGCTGGCCGAGCCACCCTTCTCAGGCCACCGCAGACGCGGATCTCGTTACGGGACATGTTCGAAGAGGAACTCACGGCTGACCAGCAGAGGTGTATCTCGGCGCTCGATGACTTCCTCGCCGACGACACCCAGCGGGTGTTTCTGCTTAAAGGGTATGCGGGAACGGGAAAAACCTTCCTTGCCGCCGGTCTGACAGAGTTTTTACTTGCCCAAGGGCGGACGTTCTCGCTTGCAGCGCCGACAGGGCGGGCGGCCAAAGTCATTGCCAAAAAAACGGGGCAGTCGGCGCGAACGATCCACAGCCTGATCTACGACTATAGCGACATGACCGAGCAGACCGAAGATGACGACGACGGTTCGGCCACCTTCAAGATGATTGCCAAGGTCCGGAACAATGATGACCCGGTCGATTCTGTGGCCATCATCGACGAAGCGTCGCTCGTATCGAACGTGTATTCCGAAAGTGAATTCTTCCGGTCTGGCAGCGGGCATCTGTTGCGGGATCTGATCGCGCATGTGGGGTCAACGCATTCAGGTAACGCCCGAAAGATCATCTTCATCGGCGATCCGGCGCAGCTGCCTCCGGTCGGCATGTCGACCTCTCCTGCCCTGGACGCGGATTACCTGCGTGAGACCTTCGGGCTTGATGCAGCCAGCTACGAATTGACCGAAATCGTCCGCCAGAAAGCTGACAGCGCGGTAATCCGCAACGTCATGCCCCTGCGCGAAGGCGTCATCAGTGGACGCTTCAGCAGCCTTACTTTCTCTTTCGACGATGACGTGATCCAACTGCCCAAGGACAGCGTCACGCCTCTCTACATCAAGATCCGCGAAGGACGCGGCCCCCAGGCGCCGATCATCGTTACCCACTCGAATACCGAAGCCGCCAATTTCAACCGCGCAATCCGGTCCGTACTGTTTCCGGGGAAGGCGTCCGTCGCCGCAGGGGACAGCGTAATCGTAGCGGCCAACGGCTTTTGCGGTCCGCATTACGTCGCCAATGGTGAAATTCTGCGGATCGACTCGGTTGAAACTACGGTCGAGCGACGGTCGGTGCAGTTGCTCCAGAGGCTCGGCAACAGCAACGTTTCGGAACCCATTAATGTTGCGCTAAATTTCCGAGAGGTCATTGTTGCCTTGCCGCAATCGGAGGGTGACGATCTCGTCTTGAAGGCAAAGATACTCGACGATTTTCTGCACGGCGACGACGCCAGCCTGGCATCTACGCAGCAGCGCGCCCTGTACGTCGATTTTCTCAAGCGCCACAAGCATATCGACCGGAAGAAAGATCGTGATGCGTTCCAGTTGGCGCTGCGTTCGGATCCGTATTTCAACGCTCTTCGCCTCAGGTTTGGCTATGCCATTACCTGCCACAAGGCGCAGGGCGGCGAGTGGAGCGATGTGATCGTCAGTTGCGCAACCCCGCAGAACCCGCGCTCTTCTGACTATTTTCGCTGGCTCTACACGGCCATGACCCGGACCAGCAGCAAGCTATATCTTGTCGATCCGCCGGAGATCAGGCTGAAAGTAGCGGGCACCGGCTGGGTTACGCCGTCTTCCTCAGAACCTGGCCCACAAAGCCCGGAGGCCGGCCCTCCCGACCAGCGAGCGATGGCCCCTGAACCAGATGGAAGGGCCCCCTCCCTCGCTATATCGCCACAATCCCTGTTTCGCACATGGCTTCAAACGGAAATCCGCAACAGGCTGACTGACACTGGGATCGAGATCGAGGACGTCGCTCACCACCAGTATCGAGAAGCGTATTTCTTCAAGCGAGGCGCAGACGCTGTTCGCATAGACATCGGCTACAAGGGCAACTGGACTGTCTCTGGCGTGACCTGCCCGAGGCCTGACGGCTTCGCCGAGGAAATCATGGCCCGCATCGCTGGATTGTCGGGCCAGAAACCAGGAACTGGCACTTCGAGTTCGGCCAGCGCGGGCACTCCTGACCGACCGTTCTTGCGGGATTTCCATGACCGATTGATCGCCGCGCTGGCGAAGAAGGGCATCACCGCGGTCAACCTGAAGGAGCAGCAATGGAGCCAGCGCTACGTTATCGCGCGGGGCTCGGACTCGGTCACGGTCGACATCTTCTACAACGGCAAGAACCAGCTGACGCGGTTCATGCCAATCAATCCATCCCCTAACCCGACACCATCACTCATCTCGCTGCAAGATGATGTCGGAACCATTCTGACCGTCGAGGTTCACCCATGAGCATCGTTAGCAGGAGCCGCAGCAACAGGGGTTTGAGTGGTGGAAGTTGGAACCATCGCTCCAAAGAGGTCACCGAACTCAGGAAAGGTGGCCAACTCGATGCAGCTTTCGCTCTCTCGGTGGAGCGCATCGCAGATTCCGAGGCTGACGACTATGACCGTGCCGCCTATGCATGGTGCCTCATTGCACTCGTTAAACAGCACGCAGGCGATGGAAAACAACAGAAGCTGTCCGAATATCTGGACCAACTACGGCGTTTCGAAGTCCCGGTCTCGGACGAGATGCTGGCAGAACATCGTGAGAAGGCTCTGTCGCTCGTGGACCCCGACCGCCGCGCCATAGAGTCCGCACGCAATCTGAGCAAGCAAGGCAAGCACGAGGATGCCTCAAGGATCTACGCCGACCTCGATGCGAACGGAAAACTGGCACCAGAGGATCGGAAGGCGTGGGGTTGGGAACTCTTCCGCCTGATCAAAGGCGAACTTGAAGGGTCGCAGGACGATAAACTGTCTCCGCCAGTCGTTCAGCGCGTGAAGAGAAACCTGAACACCTATCTGAAGCTGACGATCGGCGGCCCCGACCTCCTGCACAGCCTGATGCTGCGTCAGGCGTTGCGGCTGACGAAGGGCGAACAGCTCAAGCTGCTCCCGTTTCTTCGCCTCTGGAACCCGGATCAGTTCAACGACGAGGACTTTGACCGGCAGCTGGGAAAGGACGGTAAGACCTACCCGTCCCTCGTTGAGCAGGTGATCCAGACTGCGTCGGCCGAGGCCGCCCAGAGCGACCGTGCGGAAGACCGCCATTTCATGCTGCCGCATGTGCAGGCCGCGATGAAGCGCTTCCCGGATAACATCTGGCTCAAGTTCAATCTCACGAAACTCTTGCGGGGCATGGGGCGCATCGAAGAAGCGCTGAAGCTGGCCGTCGAATTTGCGCGCGAGAAGGCTTCTGAATACTGGGCTTGGGAGCTGATCGGTGACTTGGTGCCAAACGATATCGACCTGCGGCGCTCGTGCTACGCCAAGGCCCTGAGCTGTTCACAGGACGATGACTTTGTAGGAAAGGTCCGCCTCAAGTTCGCCGCCCTGCTGGAAGAAAACTACCCTTCCGAAGCCCGCTTCGAGGCAGAGCGGATGATTGCGCACCGCGCCCGTGCCGGATACGCGATTCCCCGCGACGCACAGAGTCTTGTGGAAAGACTTGCAGCGGTCACCCCAAACACGACTGATCGCGCCTTCTATGGCAGGTTGAGCGATGCGGCGGAAGCTCTGCTCTTCTCACACCTCCCATGGACCGATGCTTGCCTCGGGGACGTTTTCACGGTCGAGGGGCGAGATGGTCAGAAGCCTCGAAAGCGCCGCAGAATCTATGTGAAGGGAAATCCTGTCGCAATCGAACTGAGCCTGCCCGACAACCATGCCGACCTTCGTGGACTGACCGAAGGCGCGCCGATCAGGGTGCAGTACGAGGTCTCGAAGTCAGAGCCAGGCCGCGCAACGATCCACCGCGTTGGCCGCCGTCCAGACGGCGCGCCCATGGACATATTGTCGTTCCAAGTTGGTGTTATTGATCACATCAACCGTGAGAAATCGCTGATTCATGTGGTCGTCACTCGCAACATGGATGGCACTTGCCCGATTTCGCTGTTCCCCGGTCAAGCCAAAGTCGGCGATGCCGTCGCAGTTCGCCTAGCCCAGCACGATTCCAAGACCGGCGTGCGCACGCGGATTGTCCAGATCACGTCGACGAACCAAGCGCCTCCTCCGGACGTTTGTCGCCCGTTCCGCGATGCAACGAACGTAACACCGAGTGGCTTGGGGTTCACCCGCGGAGACATTTTCATACCGCCTCACATGATCACCGCTGAGGGGATCGAAGCGGGTGATCTGGTGGAGGGCATCGCTATTGCAAGTTTCGACAAGAAGCGCGGGAAATGGGGAATGAAGGCGATCCAGGCGAAGACGATTGCGCGGGATCACTACGACTTCGGAGGCGATGACGATGACCTGGAATAATCGGGGCTAGAACTGATCTGAATGTGTTCATTTGCAACCCAGGCACGGGCATCTCCCCGGCATGGGCGTGCCATCAGCACCGATACAACGGACAAAAGCCACGAGGGAGACGCGAGTTGACGGCCCAAATGCCAGAGAAGATTGTCTACCAGGGCGCAAATCTGGAATTGTGCACCGAACCTCTGGAAGATTATTTCGCTAAAGGCGGCATCAGACCGGCACTCAAACGCTCCACCACCGCCTTGTGGCGGCGGTACGTGGGAAGTTGGGAGATCGTCGATGATCTCCTGTATCTCACCCACCTGGATGGACGCCTCGTAGACGGAACCAAGATCACGGTATCAATGATCTTTCCCGGATTCCCGGAAAAGGTGTTCGCGCAATGGTATTCCGGCACGCTACGCATCCCGCAAGGCGAACTGCTGGACTATGTGCACATGGGCTATGGCAGCATCTACGATTGGGACTTGCTGTTGGAAGTTCAGTGCGGAGTGGTGGTGTCTAAATCGGTGCGCTTTAACGAAGTCGAGGCAACCGATGACGATGACTGGCTGCCCTTCTGAGCTTGCCCAACCATGGTGCCAGATCGCGGTGCGATGGAATCGCTCTCATCGAAGAATTGCTAGGATTTCGAAGGACTTCGCGCCCTCTTGCTTCCACAGTGCTTCCACGGTGGGTGGAAACGCAAACGCCGCCCTGGAGGGCGGCGCTTAAGCGTTTGATAACGCGCGTATATTTTGGTTGCGGGGGCAGGATTTGAACCTGCGGCCTTCAGGTTATGAGCCTGACGAGCTACCGGGCTGCTCCACCCCGCGCCGGGATATCTTTTTGTGTTTTGATTTGTATTGTTCGTTTTGAGAGT
>NZ_VOAK01000001.1 GCF_007859075.1 Gemmobacter aquaticus | reverse complement strand
TGAAGGACTCCAAGGTCATCGTCGCCATCAACAAGGACGAAGAGGCCCCCATCTTCCAGGTCGCAGACTACGGCCTCGTCGCAGATCTCTTCACCGCCGTCCCGGAACTCACAGGGAAACTGTGAGGCCTGTCAGACCAGCATGACACATGGGGCCCGCGCCATTGGTGCGGGCCTTTTCACAACCGGCACCGGCAAACACGATGCCTTGCCCAATCACCACAAGCCTGACGTTTTTCAGGATTTTTCCGGGCCGATCCGGCCTTGCATCAACATGCTGCAGCCGCATAAGCTTTGCCCGCGGTAATGGGAGTAGGCGTCATGGCAATCGAATCGGTGGGCGTCGTCGGCGCCGGGCAGATGGGCAACGGCATCGCGCATGTCTTTGCCCTGGCGGGGTTCGATGTCCTGCTCAACGATATCAGCGAGGACAGCCTGGCAAAGGCGCTGGTCACGATCGACAAGAACATGGACCGCCAGGTCAGCCGTGGCAAGATCACCGCCGAAGAGAAGGCTGCCGCACAGGCCCGTATCCGCACTACACTGGCTTTGCCGGATCTGGGCCAGACGGACCTGATCATCGAAGCCGCGACTGAGCGCGAAGAAGTCAAGCAGAAGATCTTCGATGCCTTGCTGCCGCATCTGAAGCCCTCCACGATCCTGACATCGAACACCTCGTCGATCTCGATCACGCGACTTGCCTCGCGCACTGACCGGCCAGAGAAGTTCATGGGTTTCCATTTCATGAATCCCGTGCCGGTGATGCAGTTGGTAGAACTGATCCGAGGCATCGCCACTGACCAGCCCACCTGGGATGCCATGCACGAAGTGGTCAGGAAGCTTGGCAAGACTGCCGCCTCGGCCGAGGATTTCCCGGCCTTCATCGTTAACCGCATCCTGATCCCGATGATCAACGAGGCTGTTTATACGCTGTATGAAGGCGTGGGCTCGGTCAAAAGTATCGACGAATCGATGAAGCTTGGTGCCAACCACCCGATGGGTCCCCTGGAACTGGCGGACTTTATCGGTCTGGACACATGCCTTGCGATCATGAACGTCCTCTATGAAGGGCTGGCTGATACCAAGTATCGCCCCTGCCCATTGCTGACCAAGTATGTCGAGGCGGGCTGGCTTGGCCGCAAGTCGGGGCGCGGCTTCTATGACTATCGCGGAGAAACCCCGGTGCCCACGCGCTGAGCGGTCAGGCGCCCAAGCTTAGTGTATGGGCGCGCAACCACTCCAGAAAGCCGCGCGGGTTGCCTTCCCATTTTTCAAGCTCGGATGCCGGAATCGGATGCCCGATATAGGGGCGCTGCGGCTTGAAGAGGGCGCGCTTGATTTCATAGAGCAGCAGTCCCTGGCGCAAAGTATCCGACAGCTTGTTCGCGATCAGGAATGCACGGCTGTTCTGTCCGGTGAACCGCATCGGCAGGATCGTGGCGCCTGACAGTCGCACCATCTTGTGGGTAAAGACGTTCCATTCAGCCTCGACCGCCGGCCCCCACCAGCCTTCCGACATCGCGACCTTGCCCGCAGGAAACAGGATGACCACCCCGCCCCGCTTGAGATGCGCCATCGTCTCGTTGCGCATCTGCAGGCCGAGTTCGCGCGCATTCTCCTCATGCGGGAAGGGCACGGGGATCATGAACTCTTCGATCTCGGGGATTCCAGTCAACAACGACCGGGTCAGGATCTTGAAATCCCCCCGGACGCGCGCGACCAGTTCGGCCATGATCATGCCATCGACCAGACCATGCGGATGGTTCGCAACCACAACCACAGGGCCTGTTGCGGGGATGCGCGCCACCTCTTCGGCCGGGGTCTGGATGTCTATCCCCATGGTCCGGATTGCCTTGGGCCAGAACGGCACACCAAAAGGCGCGCCCGAGGCCTCAAACTTGCGGATCAGGCGCAGAAGCGTGACCTTGGCAGTCAGCCACTCGACGGTCCGGATGGTCCCGGACTTGAAGGGATTGGTGAAGGTGCCGGCATAGGACAGCCGTCGCATGTCATACTGGCGTTCCGCAGGGGCGGTTGCAGTGACCGGGCTGTCTGTCGTCACGGGTTTGGCCTCAATGCTCTTCGCCGAAACGATTGGCGACCAGCAGTTCCAGCGCATCTGCAAGCTCGCGCGCCTGCGCACCCGAAGTGCTGACATCTATGCTCGTCCCGCGAGAGGCGCCAAGCATCAGAAGGCCCATGATCGAATCGCCAGATACGGTCATGCCATCCTTCGTAACCTCGGCCTGGGCGTCGTAGCCCTCGACACATTCGACGAACTTGGCCGATGCACGGGCGTGAAGCCCCTTTTCGTTGACGATCCGCAATTGGCGTGTGGTCATGCCCGCTCTCCCTGCACTCGTGGCGGCTCTGCTCCAAGATCCAGGCTGTTGATATACTTCCTGCCGGCATCGAGGGCGAGGCTCACCGCATCGGCAAGCGGAAGATCGCGCGATTTCGTCAGTTTGATCAGCATGGGCAGGTTGGCGCCATACAGGATCCGCCGGTTGCGTGCGGCACAGGCCGGCAGCGACAGGTTGGACGGTGATCCGCCAAACATGTCGGTCACGACGACAACCCCATCCCCCTGATCCACGGCCTCGACCGCGGCGCGAATCTCGGCTGACTTCGCCTCGCGGTCGGGTTCCCCCTCAATCGGGATGGCGACCATCGAGTCCTGATGACCGACAACATGCTCAACGGCCGAGAGATACTCTCTCGCCAGTCCGCCGTGAGCCACAATGACGATCCCGATCAAAACCCGATCACCCAGATCCCAAAGGCCGGCCATTGGCCGACCGGCGTTCCAGTTCCCTGTGTCGTTTTGACACCGTCCAGCCGGCTTCTGCAAGCGCATTGGCCATGGTTTCCGCAACTGCGACAGAGCGGTGTTGCCCGCCGGTACAGCCAAATCCGATCGAAAGATGCGCCTTTCCCTCGGCCTTGTGGGCCGGGAGCAGAAAGAGCAACAAATCCTTCAACCTCGCGATGAACTCGGCATGCCTTTCATCTGACGCAACGTAATTTGCAACTGCAGCATCGCGCCCGTCCAATGGCCTCAGTTCGGCCACCCAATGCGGGTTCTGAAGGAATCGGCAGTCGAAGATCATGTCGAGCCCGCGCGGCACGCCGCGCTTGTAGCTGAAGCTCTGCATCGATACCGCGAGCCCGGGCGTCCCCTCCCGGTGGAACCAGTGGGCAATTTCGGCCTTCAGGTCGTGGGGCGACATCTCGGATGTGTCGATCAGATGATCGGCGCGCACCCGGATTGGCGCCAGAAGATCAATCTCGCGCGCGATCCCCTCGGCCGGAGCTTCGGCCAGCGCAAGCGGATGACGGCGACGTGTTTCGCCATAGCGGCGGATCAGTTCGGCCGACGCGCAATCGACATAGAGGAGCGAAAGCTGCACACGCGGGTCGGTGGTCAGCTGATCGACCAGTTCTATCACCGCCGTGGCGTTGAATTCGCGGTTGCGCACATCAAGGCCAAGCGCGATGGGCCGACCCAACGGCGGTCCATCCACCAGATGCGAGACAAGGCTCAACGGCAGGTTGTCGATCGCCTCATAACCCAGATCCTCAAAGGCGCGGATCGCTGTGGTCCGGCCAGCCCCCGACGGGCCGGTGACCAACACCAGCTCGTGCTCCTTGGCAGGTAGGGAAATGCCGTCCATCTTGCCGTCAGGCCCTGCGGCCGCCTTTTAGGTACTGAAACAACGCAGAAGAAAGATGATGCGCGCCCCGCCCGAGGACAAGGGGAATCGGACATCCCAGTATCGTGATTTCACGAAAGGGCGGCAGACGGTCGGGTTCACCTTCAGCAAGGTCCACAGCCAGCACGATGCGCGCGTTATCCATGGGATCGGCGCCCAGGATGCCGATGCCGCGCGCCTCGATCATACCCCTGAGCCGGTCGGGCGCCGTGGCATACAGAGCCCCGCCTTCACCGCGCAGATCAACCTGATCGTCAGAAACCAGCTTTGCTCCAAGAGCCATCATTTCAAGCGCCAGCGAAGACTTTCCGCTGCCCGATGGGCCGAGGATCAGAAGCCCCTTGCCCTCGACGGCCACGCAACTGGCGTGCCGTCGGTCTGATGGATTATCCGTGGGGGATGCAGGTGCCATGCCACCCGGTCAAACGGGCAAGCCCACGACGAAGCGAGCGCCCAGCGGGGGCGTGTTCAGATCGGCATTGCTCGGCCGGATATTCTCGGCCCAGATCACACCGCCATGCGCCTCGACGATCTGCTTGGAAATTGCGAGCCCCAGCCCGGAATGGTTGCCAAAGTCGCCCGAGGGGCGTTCGGAATAGAAGCGGTTGAAGATCTTGGTCAGCGCTTCATCCGGGATACCGGGGCCCGTATCCTCGACCACCACCAGCACGCGGTTTTCGCGACGGCGCACCCAGACCCGGACGGCGTCACCTTCGTCGCAGAACGAGATGGCGTTGGTAATCAGGTTGACGAAGACCTGCGCCAGCCGCCCCTCCAGCCCGCGCGTGACGATCGCCTCACTGGGCAGATCCGCGATGAACTCGACGCCTTTTTCCTCGGCCATCTGGCCGAGATATTCAGACAGGTTCGCGATGGTCTTGAGAAGGTTGAACTCTTCTTCCTCTTCCTTCACCAATTCGCTGTCCAGCCGCGAGGCGTTGGAGATATCGCTCACCAGCCGGTCCAGTCGCCGCACGTCATGGTCGATCACCTCAAGCAGGCGCGCGCGCTGATCGTCGCGTTTTGCAAGGTGCAGTGAAGCGACCGCCGAGCGCAATGATGCGAGCGGGTTCTTGATCTCGTGCGAGACATCGGCCGCGAATTGCTCGTTGGCGTCGATGCGTTCATACAGCGCAGAGACCATGCCACGGATCGCCACGGACAGACGGCCAATCTCGTCCGGACGCGCCGTCAGGTCGGGAATGCGGACGCGACCGGGGGCCATCTTGCGCATGTCGCGGTCCCGGCCCAGTTCGGCCGCGATTGCCAGATCGCTGAGCGGGTTGGCTATGGTCGAGGCCAGAACAAGGCTAAGCCCGATGGAGACCAGAAGCGCGATAACGAACATTCGCAGGATCTGCTCGCGTTCATAGCTGACAAGGTTATCGATCTCGCCTTCGGGTGAGGCCAGAGTGACCACACCGGCGATGCGCGCGCCATCGCGGATGGGCGTTGCCACAACCAGCAAGGTCCCACCCGTCGGCCCGCGGGCGATATCAATCAGCGTGTCACCTGTGATTGCCCTTGGCGCCAGCGCCTTGGCAAGGACGGTACGGTCAGGCACCTCAACCAGCGCGCTCCCCCCGCCCATCACTACGGAAACGCCATCCCAGATCAGGTTCAGAAAATCGGTGAGCAGGGTTGATTGACGCTCACGCGAGATCTCGCGGGCGACTCCCTGATCCTGCGCGATCGTCCGGCCGGCGGTGTCGAAGATCAGGACCTCCATGCCGGGGCCGATATCCGCCCGCCCCAGAAGCCGTTCGCCCACATCCGAGAGCCGCGCCCCCGAAATGCCGACCTCAAGGAAGTTTGCCAGAAGCCGGGCCTCTGTCACCAGACCACGCTCGCGCTGCTGCACGAGGCTGTTGCGCGACGGGTTCATGAACAGTACGCCCGCCACCATGATGACGATCGCAAGCATGTTGAACACAACAATCTTGCGTGCGAGTGGCGAATGGTTCAGCGCCACCAGTCCACGGCGGGACTTGCCCGCGCGCAATTCCTGTTCGGCCAGCGCCTCGGGGCTGACCCAGTCCTCGCCAAGCAGAACTTCACCCCGGCGAACCGGTTCGGCCTTGCCTGTCGTGCTGCGCTGAGCCACGCCCATATCGCGCCGTCATTCCTCGTTGTAGCGATAACCGATGCCGTACAGCGTCTCGATGGCGGAAAACTCGGAATCGGCGGTCCGCATCTTCTTGCGCAGACGTTTGATGTGACTGTCGATGGTGCGGTCATCGACATAGACCTGATCGTCGTAGGCCACATCCATCAGCTGATCGCGGCTCTTCACAAAGCCCGGACGCTGCGCAAGCGCCTGCAGAAGCAGGAATTCGGTGACCGTTAGCGACACGTCGTTACCTTTCCAGGTTACGGCGTGGCGCAACGGATCCATGCGCAGGTTGCCCCGCTCCATGATCTTGTTTTCTTCGGTAACAGCCACTTCACTGGTGGCGATGGCCTCTTGTCGGCGCAGAAGCGCCCGGATGCGCTCGACCAGAAGACGCTGGCTGAAGGGCTTCTTGACGTAATCGTCAGCGCCCATGCGCAGGCCGAGGACCTCGTCGATCTCGTCATCTTTCGACGTCAGGAAGATCACCGGCATCGAGGTCTTCTGCCGCAAGCGCTGCAGCAGATCCATCCCGTCCATCCTTGGCATCTTGATATCAAGCACCGCCATGTCGGGCATGCGGCGGTTGAAAGCTTCAAGCGCCGATTGTCCGTCATTATAGGTTTCAACCTCGAAACCTTCGGCTTCCAGCGTAATGGACACCGACGTCAGGATATTCCTGTCGTCGTCCACAAGGGCGATCCTGGCCATGTCCTGTTATCCTGTCTGCTCATATTCAATTTTTCCGCAATTCTCGGCCTTCGCACCAAGGGAATCAACAGGAAACTGCGAATCGGCCCGGCAAGGAGCGGTCGGGGTGCCGTGAATTTGCGCAGAGATGGCCATTTTGCCGCACCTCAACGGCCCAGATGTCCACCAGCCGGAATTGGTTGCGCTAACCTGTCCATGGTTGCGCTAACCACCCCGATGCGTGCTATTCCATCCTGAAAGCGACGTGTTATAGGGCAATTGTCGACCCCGTCGTCCGGGGTGCGACCGGTAGTCATTTGGCCCAGGCTGCCGACGTGAACCGAAAGACGCCGCGCGTGCCGCGGCACCGGAGAGCTTGCACATGACGCATGGACGCGTGAACCCCCGCCACACCCTTGAAACGCAAGGCATCAGCGGATTGGGCAACGTCTATTACAACTACATCGAACCGGCGCTCGTTGAGGCGGCGGTGCGTCGCGGCGAGGGGCGTCTTGGCAATGGTGGGGCGTTCCTTTGCACCACCGGCCAGTTCACCGGCCGCTCGCCGAAAGACAAGTTTGTCGTGCGGACGCCCTCGGTGGAAAACACCATCTGGTGGGAAAACAATGCCCCCATGGCGCCCGACGCCTTTGACCGCCTGCATGCCGATATGCTGGAGCACATGAAGGGCGGCGACTATTTCGTACAAGACCTTTATGCAGGCGCTGATCCCGCGCACCGGCTGGACGTGCGCGTCGTGACCGAACTGGCCTGGCATGGCCTGTTCATCCGCCATCTGCTGCGCCGCCCCGATCGTGCCGAGCTTGACAGCTTTGCGCCCGAGTTCACCATCATCAACTGCCCCTCGTTCAAGGCAGATCCCGCACGCCACGGCTGCCGCACCGAGACGGTGATCGCGCTCAACTTCGACAAGAAACTGATCCTGATCGCCAACACCGCCTATGCCGGCGAAAACAAGAAGTCCGTCTTTACGCTGCTGAACTATCTGCTGCCCGAAAAAGGCGTGATGGCGATGCACTGCTCGGCCAACCACGCCATCGGCAATCCGGATGATACGGCCGTCTTCTTCGGCCTGTCGGGCACCGGCAAGACCACGCTGTCGGCTGACCCCTCGCGCACCCTGATCGGGGATGACGAGCATGGCTGGTCCGAAAAGGGCACCTTCAACTTCGAAGGCGGCTGCTATGCAAAGACCATCAACCTCTCGGCCGAGGCCGAGCCGGAAATCTATGCCACGACCAGCCGCTTTGGCACCGTGGTCGAGAACATGGTCTTCGATCCCGAAACGCTGGAACTTGACTTCACCGACTCCAGCCTGACCGAGAACATGCGTTGCGCCTACCCGCTCGAAGCGATCTCGAATGCCTCGGACACCGGGCTTGGCGGGCATCCGAAGAACGTGATCATGCTGACCTGCGACGCCTATGGCGTGCTGCCGCCCATTGCGCGGCTGACACCGGCGCAGGCGATGTATCACTTCCTTTCGGGCTTCACCTCAAAGACGCCGGGCACCGAGCGTGGCGTGACCGAACCGATCCCGACCTTCTCGACCTGCTTTGGCGCCCCCTTCATGCCGCGCCGGCCCGAGGTCTATGGCAAGCTTCTGCAAGAGAAGATCGCCCAGTTCGGCGCGACCTGCTGGCTGGTGAACACCGGCTGGACCGGCGGGGCGCACGGGACCGGCAAGCGGATGCCGATCAAGGCCACGCGCGCGCTGCTGACCGCGGCGCTGGATGGTTCGCTGGGCAAGGTGGAGTTCCGCAAGGACCCGAACTTCGGTTTCGAGGTTCCCGTCGCGGTGCCGGGCGTTGACACAATCCTGCTGAACCCGCGCGACACCTGGGCCGACAAGGCCGCCTATGACGCACAGGCCAAGAAGTTGGTTGGCATGTTCGCCGACAACTTCGGCCAGTATGTGCCGTTCATCGACGCCGATGTGAAGGCGGCCGCGATCGGCTGATGCAAGGCTGGGGGCTTTGCCCCCAGACCCCCAGGATATTTGTGAAAAGAAGAAGCGGCTCCGGAATTCCGGGGCCTTTTTTTCACTCATCCGACCATGGTCGCGCAAACGTCATGGACATATTCATTCAATGAATGCCATTCGTTTGTATTTTTCTTGCGCTGCGACTGCAAAGTCGCTACCTCTTTCGCAATCGCAGAATACTGGGGAATCGCCATGCCGCATGATGGACAGACCATGCCCGTGACACCGCTTCTTTCCGATCTGACCGCACTTGCCACCGCTGCCCTGCCCGAAGTGGAGGCCCTGTTCGTCGAGGCGCGCGAGGCGCTGCGCGCGCGCGTCACCGTCGGTGGCAAGATCTCGGCCGCAGCGATGGAAGAGCACCAGTTTGCCGCCCACAGCCTGAGCTGGCTTGCCACCTATACCGAAAGCCTGCGGCAGTTGCTGGCCTGGTCCTCGCGCCTGTCCGAACAGGGCAGCTTTGGCCAGATGGAAGCGCTGATCCTGCAGATCGGCTTTGGTGAGTATCTGGCGCAGATTTCGGGCGGGATCCCGATGTCGCAGACCGAAACCGCCCGCCTGTCGGATCTCGGCCTGAATTGGGCGCCCGGCGCCGCCGCCCTACGGCTGATGGCCGAAGGGAATACACCAGCCGCCCGCGCCGCACTTGTCGCCCTGATGCGGGACAACCATGGCCGCGCCACCTTTGGCGCAACCGGTCTGGAAGAAGAACTGGAGATGATCCGCGACCAGTTCCGCCGCTTTGCGGACGAACGCGTGATCCCCTATGCCCATGACTGGCACCTCAAGGACGAGCTGATCCCGATGGAGATCATCGAAAGCCTTGCCGAGATGGGGGTGTTCGGTCTGACCATCCCCGAAGAGTTCGGCGGCTTTGGGCTGTCGAAAGCCTCGATGGTCGTGGTGTCCGAAGAACTTTCGCGGGGCTATATCGGTGTAGGAAGCCTTGGCACCCGGTCCGAGATCGCCGCCGAGCTGATCCTCTGTGGTGGCACCGAGGCGCAGAAGGCCGAATGGTTGCCCAAACTTGCCAGCGGCGAAATCCTTCCGACGGCGG
This sequence comes from Gemmobacter aquaticus, assembly GCF_007859075.1. Lineage (GTDB taxonomy): Bacteria > Pseudomonadota > Alphaproteobacteria > Rhodobacterales > Rhodobacteraceae > Gemmobacter > Gemmobacter aquaticus. The sequence goes on along the minus strand of NZ_VOAK01000001.1, from coordinate 88,052 downwards.
TCTTTACCGAGCCCAATACCGGATCCGACCTTGGGTCGCTGCGCACCCGCGCGGTGAAGGTGGGCGATGACTGGGAGGTGACCGGCAACAAGACCTGGATCACCCATGCCGCGCGGACCCATGTGATGACGCTTCTGGCGCGCACCGATCCCAACACGACCGACTGGCGCGGCCTGTCGATGTTCCTGGCCGAGAAGACGCCCGGCACGGACGAGACCCCCTTCCCCACCCCCGGCATGACCGGCGGCGAGATCGAGGTTCTGGGCTATCGCGGGATGAAGGAATACGAGCTCGGCTTTGATGGTTTCAAGGTGAAGGGCGAGAACCTTCTGGGTGGGGTCGAGGGTCAGGGCTTCAAGCAGCTGATGCAGACATTCGAATCCGCCCGCATCCAGACCGGCGCCCGCGCGATCGGCGTTGCGCAATCGGCGCTGGAAACCGGCATGCGCTATGCCGAGGATCGCAAGCAATTCGGCAAGGCCCTCATCGAGTTTCCGCGCATCGCCGGAAAGCTTGCCATGATGGCCGTTGAAATCATGATCGCCCGCCAACTGACCTATTTCAGCGCATGGCAAAAAGATCACGACAAGCGCTGCGACCTTGAGGCCGGAATGGCCAAGCTGCTTGGCGCCCGCGTCGCATGGGCCAGCGCCGACAATGCCCTGCAGATCCATGGCGGGAACGGCTTTGCGCTGGAGTATCAGATCAGCCGCATCCTCTGCGATGCGCGCATCCTGAACATCTTTGAAGGTGCGGCCGAGATTCAGGCCCAGGTCATCGCACGCCGCCTGCTGGACTGACCGTTCAAAAGCGGCTTGCCGGATGGCCCCGGCGGTTCGCGCCGCCCGCCCCGTGAGAGCTTCGGGGCGGGCAACTTTATTGAAAGCGCCGCTGCAACAGATCGAGCAGCCGCGCGCGGGCCTCTGGCAGGGACTTGCCATGGTTCAGCTCTGCCAGTTCGCGCCCGAGAAAATGCCCCGTGATGGCAAGCCCCTGTATGAGCTCCTCTGCGACAAGGGGCCCTTGCCCCAGCAGTCCCGGCGGCAGTGGCAATAGCCGGGATGACCAATCGCCCGCACCATCCCGGCTGACCGCGCGGCCGGTCCGGGGGCTGACATAGGCCAGATCCTCACGGCTGCCTGTCGCCGCGCAGCGCGTCAGATCGAGTGCAAAGCCGACCTCTTCCAGAAGCGCCATCTCCCATCGCAGGTAGTCGGCGGGCCAGTCTGCAGTCTGCATCGCCGCAAGCAATGCTTGTGTTCGCGCGTACAGCAGCGCATGCGGCTCACGCTCCGGCAGGGCAAAGCGCAGCAAAGCGCAGATCGCATTCAGCCCGGCGAGGGCGATCCGGTCCTCCATCAGCATGGCACGGCTGCGCAAAGGCTCAACGGTGAAAACGCCCAGATGCTCGTCCAGCCGCGCCCGCCATTCGACGGCAACTTGCGTACCCGGCTGAAGGGTGGCCGCAACCTTGCGCGAGGCGCCGCCCCGCACCACACCGGCATGCAGTCCATGCTGTGCCGTGAACACCTCGATGATTGCCGATGTCTCGCCATGCGGGCGCGAGGAAATCAGCGTGCCTTCATCCTGCCAATCCATGCCCGCACTATCCGACGCCCGCCGCACGTCGGCAAGCCGGCATCAATCGCGAAGGCCGTCTTCCTGCAAGAGCGTCCGGCCCGCGCGATCTTCCAGCTCGATGATCCAGAGGTCGCGGTCAAAGGACCGGGCACGGGCGACGGCGGCATCGACCTTCGCCTCCTCGCCCTCGGCCAGCAAGACCCAGGTGCGTTCATCGGCCATCAGGTCATAGCTGCGCTGATAGGCCCGCGCCGCGCCGTCAAGCGTGGCGCATTTCACCACCACCGCGCCCGAGGTCGGATCGCCCTTTGCTGTCACATAGGCCGGAATATCGGCAAGCCGAAGCCGCGCCAGATAGGCAGAGACCCACAGATCACTGGCCAGACGGGGGTGCATGGCGCTCAGTCGCCGTCCTTGAAATCAAGGCCCATTTCCGAATAGCGGTCAGGCTCTTCCAGCCAATTGGGCCGCACCTTGACCTGCAGGAAGAGGTGCACGGGACGATCCAGAAACTCGGCCAGATCGACGCGGGCGGCCTGACCGATCGCCTTGATGGTCTCGCCCTTGTTGCCCAGTACGATGCCCTTGTGCCCGTCGCGCGCGACATAGACGATCTGGTCAATCCGGGTCGAGCCATCCTTGCGGTCTTCCCATTTCTCGGTCTCGACGGTCAGCTGATAGGGCAGCTCTTCGTGCAGGCGCAGCGTCAGCTTCTCGCGCGTGATTTCGGCAGCGATCATGCGCATCGGCAGATCAGCAATCTGGTCCTCAGGGTAAAACCACGGGCCCACGGGCAACTGGCTGGCAAGCCAGGCGCGCAGCTTGTCGACCCCATAGCCCTTTTCCGCCGAGATCATGAAGGTTTCCACGAAAGGGAAAGCCTTGTTCATCTCTTCGGCAAGCGCGAGCAGGTTCTCGGCCTTGATCCGGTCGATCTTGTTGATCGCCAGCGCCACTTGCTGTCCCTGCGGAATGCGGTCCTTCATCGCGTCGATGATGGCCGCGACACCGTCGGTCAGGCCACGATGCGCCTCGATCAGCAGCACGATGATGTCGGCATCCGCCGCCCCGCCCCATGCTGCGGCGACCATGGCGCGGTCCAGCCTGCGACGCGGGCGAAACAGGCCGGGCGTGTCGACAAAGACGATCTGGGCATCGCCCTCCATGCAGACACCGCGGATGCGCGCCCGCGTGGTCTGCACCTTGTGGGTGACGATCGAGACCTTGGCCCCGACCATGCGATTGAGAAGCGTGGACTTTCCTGCATTCGGCTCGCCGATCAGCGCCACGAAGCCCGCCCGTTGTTCAGCCATTCCGGCCCTCCATCCGCGCCAGCAGCGCCTTTGCGGCGGCTTGTTCCGCCACACGTTTCGTTCCGGCCTTTGCCGTCTCAGTTTCACCTGAAGCGAGGCGCACTTCTACTGTAAATACGGGCTGATGATCCGGCCCTTCGCGGCCAAGCGCGGAATAGACCGGGGGGGTCTGCCCACGGGCCTGCGCCCATTCCTGCAAGGCGGTCTTGGGATCGCGGGCATCCGCCTCGACCGCGCCGATCCGCGGCCCCCAGAGGCGCAGCACCAGATCGCGCGCGGCCTCAAATCCGGCATCGAGATAGACCGCAGCGATGACCGCCTCCATCGCGTCACCCAGAAGCGCCTCTTTCCGCCGCCCACCCGACATCATCTCGGACCGGCCCAGCTTCAACACCTCGCCAAGGCCGATCGCTCGCGCCACATCGGCGCAAGCCTCCTTGCGGACAAGCGCATTGAAGCGCGGCGCAAGCTGGCCTTCTGCGGCAGACATGTCGGCGGCAAGCAGCGCCTCGGCCATCGCAAGACCAAGAACGCGGTCGCCCAGAAACTCCAGCCGCTGGTTGTCGGGTCGCGTCACCGATGAGAGCGAGGCGTGCGTTACGGCCTGCACCAGCAGTTCGGGCTGCTGGAACCGGTACCCGAGGCGGCCTTGAAAGGCCAGGAGATCGGCCGCAAGCTTCACTCGATCGCCTTGAAGAACCGATCCGCGCGCCAGGTCCAGAAGAACCACATCCGGCTACCGGCCGACGAGAACACGATGCGGTCTGCCCGACCGATCAGGAACTCTGCCGGCAGGAAGCCCACGCCTCCGACCGTCTGGCTGTAGCGGCTGTCGGTGGAGTTGTCGCGGTTATCGCCCATGAAGAAGTACTGCCCCGGCGGCACGGTAAAGACATCCGTGTTGTCGCCATAGCCGTTGCTGTCGATGTTCAGCACCGAATGGCTGCGCCCGTTGGGCAGCGTCTCGATAAAGCGCGAGCGGGTGCAGACGCCGCCCTGCCCGACCGGCGCGTTTTCGCAGCGCGGCAGGTTCGCCATCGGCCCCTGCGGCTCGTAGATCTCTTCGAAGATGCCATCGGGTTGCTGCGGCACTTCCTGACCGTTGATCCACAGGACACCGTCCTTCATCTGGATCGTGTCGCCCGGCAGGCCGATCAGACGCTTGATCATATCGGACCCATTCACCGGATGGCGGAACACCACCACGTCGCCGCGCTCGGGTTCAGACCCCATGATACGGCCCTCGATCGGGCACATCGCAAAGGGGCAGGAATAGCGCGAATAGCCATAGGCCATCTTGTTCACAAAGACGAAGTCGCCAATCAGCAACGTGTCTTTCATGGACTCGGACGGGATCCAGAAGGGCTGAAAGAACAGGGTGCGAAACACGCCGGCGATCAGCAACGCCCAGAACAGCGTCTTGATCCAGTCCCAGAGACTGTCACCCGTTTTTTCCTTGCTCGCCATCTGCGGCCTCTCTGTCTTTCCCGCGCTATGAACGGGGCATCATGATTGCGCGCGTTGCGCGGGGTCGTCTTCCGGCGCGCTTCATGCGCGCGGGGAAGGGTGGAGTCAAGTTTCACACCGCCAAAAGGGGGGCATGGGTCAAAACTCCGTCATCGTGCCAATGGGCGCGCTTCGATGACAACGAAGGCCTGCGCCCAAGGGTGATCATCGGTCAGCGTCACGTGCACCAGCGCCTCATGCCCGGGCGGCAGCATCTGCGCCAGACGCTCGGCGGCCCATCCGGTCAAATGCATGACCGGCTGGCCGGTGTGCAGGTTGGTGACCGCCATGTCGCGCCAGGCAATGCCCATGCGCAGTCCGGTACCAAGCGCCTTGGAGCAGGCCTCTTTTGCCGCCCACCGCTTGGCATAGGTCGCGGCCACCGCAAGCGGCCGCCCCTCGGCCTTGGCCTGTTCGGTATCGGTGAAAACGCGGGAGCGGAACCGGTCGCCATGACGCTCCAGCACCGCGGCAATCCGGTCGATATTCGCCAGATCGGTGCCGATGCCGAGGATCACCCGCGCGCCTCGTCCATGCGGCGGCGCATTTCCTCGATTGCCGGGCCCAGACCCAGATAGATCGCCTCGCCGATCAGGAAGTGCCCGATGTTCAGCTCTCGCACCTCGGGGATCGCGGCAACCGGGGCCACATTGTCATAGGTCAGCCCGTGGCCGGCATGCACCTCAAGCCCAAGGGATGCAGCAAGCCGCGCGCCCTCGCGCAGCGCCGCAAGTTCGGCATCCGCCTCGGCCAGTCGCCCTTCGGCGTGAAGGTCTGAATAGTGCCCGGTGTGCAACTCCACCACCGCAGCGCCGATCCGGGCGGAGGCCTCGATCTGGCGGGGCGCATGGCCGATGAACATGCTGACGCGGCATCCGGCCTCGCGCAGCGGCGTGATGTAGTCGCGCAGCCGCGCCTCATCGCCCGCGACATCAAGGCCGCCCTCGGTGGTCCGCTCTTCCCGCCGCTCGGGCACAAGACATACGGCATGTGGCTTCAGGCGCAGGATGATCGCCTTCATCTCATCGGTTGCGGCACATTCAAAGTTCAGCGGAATCCCGATCCCCGCCATCAGCGCGTCCATGTCGGAATCACGAATGTGACGACGGTCTTCGCGCAGATGGGCCGTGATCCCGTCGGCGCCGGCCGCCTCGGCCAGAAGCGCCGCGCGCAGCGGATCGGGCCATGCTGACCCCCGCGCATTGCGCACTGTCGCGACGTGGTCGATGTTCACACCAAGCCGAAGCCGTTCACCCGCCATTGCAACCTTCCTTCTGCCTTGCCTGCCGACCTTACGGTGCGCCCGGGCTGTCGTCATCCCCCGACGTGGCGCTCTTTGAGCCGAGCCGCACGGCATTCAGCCGCGCCCGCAACGCGGAGCGTTTTTCAGCCCGCTCTTTCGATTTTGACGCGCGCAGCTTCTGATAGGCATGCACGGCCGGAATGGTCAGATAATAGGTCAGGAAACTGAACAGGATGCCCGGAATGATCGAGCCGATGGTATAGGGCCAGAAAAGGAACCAGAAGAAATCGATAAGCTTGTCCCAATGCGCTACATCGCCGGTAAACATGGCGCAAAAGTTGTACCAGAGCTGGACACCGGCCTCGGCAAAGGCGGCAACGACAAACTCGAAGGTCAGCTTGACGTCCATGCCCAGCATCCAGTGGCCCAGCTTGATCGAGCCCATGGCGATGAAGGGCGTGGTCAGCGGGTTGGACAGAAAGGTCGCCAGCAGCGCCGCCAGGATGTTGCCACGCAAGAGCCAGGCAAGGCCCGCCGCCGACAGCATCTGCACCCCGTAGAGCGGCGGAAAGTTCACAAAGGTGCCAGCAAATACACCACGCGCAATCCGGTGCGGCTGATCGGGCAGTCGGCGCATGCGGTGCAGCACATACTGGACGGCACGGCGAAAACCGCCCTTGGGATAGACGAAGTCCCTTGCGATCTTGACGTATGAGCGCTTGTCGCGCCGTTTGAATACCACGTTGCTGCCCCCGGGCGATCAGGGTTTCCGGCTCAGGTCGCGGTGCCGTGCTATCTGGGCGACGTCGGTCTCTGCCTCCAGAGCGGTCATCACCATGTGCAGATGCTCCAGATCCCGCAGATCGACATCGACCACCAGTTTGTAAAAGTCTGGTTTACGGTCCACGAATTGCAGGTCCGAGATATTGGCCTTCTGCTCACCAATCAAGGTGCAGATACGACCAAGTACGCCCGCATCATTCGCAATCGTCAGTTCAATGGTGACGGTGTTCACTGCGGCGTGACGACCTGCCTGCCAATGCAGGTCGATCCAGCGTTCCGGCTGTTCTTCATATTCCGCCAGTGCCGGGCAGTCGATCGCATGCGCGACCACACCTTGCCCGCGATGGGTGATCCCGACGATGCGCTCACCCGGAATGGGCTGGCAGCAGGGGGCGCGGCGGAAGCTCTGGTCGGCGGCAAGGCCCAGAACCGGGCGCAGCGCGTCGACCACCTCGGGCTGGGCGGTGCGGAATTCGGGGTAAAGCGTCTCAAGCACACGCCGCGCGGTCAGCTCGGCCGACCCCAATTGGGCCAAGAGCTCGGTCTCGTCTGGCAGGCCAAGCATCTTGGCGGCGGTGCGAAGCGCCTTGTCGGTCGCTTTCTTGCCGGCATGATCAAAGGCCGCGCGGGCAAGCTCTTGCCCCAGCTTGACGAAACGCCCCCTGTCCTCTTCGCGCAAGGATCGCCGGATGGCGGCCTTGGCCCGGCCCGTCACCACGATATCGACCCAGCTTGCCTGCGGGCGCTGCCCCTCGGCCGTGATGATCTCAACCGACTGTCCGTTCTTCAGCCGGGTCCACAGCGGCACGCGAATGCCATCAACCTTCGCCGAGACGCAACCATTGCCGATACGTGTGTGGATCGCATAGGCGAAATCGAGCGGCGTCGCCCCGCGTGGCAACTGGATCACGTCGCCCTTGGGCGTGAAGCAGAACACCTGGTCGGTGTACATTTCGAGCTTCACGTTCTCCATGAAGTCGTCGGTGTCTTCGTCGCCCAAACGCTCGTTCAGGCTGGTGACCCAGCGGGTCGGATCGATGGCGAAGGGGTTTTCAACCCGCACGCCCTCGCGATAGGACCAGTGGGCGGCCACGCCGGATTCGTTCACCTCGTGCATCTGGCGGGTGCGGACCTGCACCTCGACCCGTTTGCCGTCGCGACCCGATACAGTGGTGTGGATGGACCGATAGCCGTTCGACTTGGGCTGGCTGATGTAATCCTTGAACCGCCCCGGCACCGCGCGCCAGCGCTGGTGGATCACGCCAAGCACCCGGTAACAGTCGGTCACATTCGTGGTAATGACGCGGAAGCCGTAGATGTCGGACAGGCGGCTGAACGCCAGGTCCTTTTCCTGCATCTTGCGCCATACGCTGTAGGGCTTTTTCGCCCGGCCATAGACGTCAGCCTCGATCTGCGCCTTTTCCAGCTCGTGCCGGATGTCGGCGGTGATCTTGTGCACAACATCGCCCGCCTCGCGCTGAAGCGTGATGAAGCGGCGGATGATCGAGTTGCGCGCATCAGGGTTCAGGACGCGGAAGGACAGATCCTCCAGCTCTTCCCGCATCCACTGCATCCCCATGCGACCAGCAAGGGGCGCGTAGATCTCCATCGTCTCGCGCGCCTTCTGGGCCTGCTTCTCGGGGCGCATGCTCTTGATCGTGCGCATGTTGTGCAGCCGGTCAGCCAGCTTCACAAGGATCACGCGCAGGTCCCGCGACATTGCGACAAACAGCTTGCGGAAGTTCTCGGCCTGCTTTGATTCGGTCGAGGTGAGCTGCAGGTTGGTCAGCTTGGTGACGCCATCGACCAGCTCTGCCACCTCTTCGCCGAATTCACGGGCGACATCGGTGTAACTGGCCTTGGTGTCCTCGATCGTGTCGTGCAGAAGCGCGGTCACGATGGTCGCGTCGTCCAGCCGCTGCTCGGTCAGAATGGCGGCGACGGCGACGGGATGCGTAAAATAGGGCTCGCCCGACTTGCGGAACTGCCCCTCGTGCATGCGCTTGCCATAGGAATAGGCCCGACGGATCAGATCAGCATTGGTCCGCGGGTTGTAATTGCGGACAAGGGCGACGAGGTCTTCGACGTCGATCATCCCTGTCTGCCCTTCACAAACTCAGCGTTCGCCGTTCGCTTCCATCAGCGCGCGCAGCATCTTTTCTTCCGACATGTCGTCAGATGCGGGGCTATCAACGGCGTCGCCATTGCCCATCAGAAGCGCCATCTGGTCTTCCTCAGGCTCATCGACCTCGATCTGGGTCTGATGGCTCTCGATCATGCGCTCACGCAGATCGTCAGCCTGCTGGCTTTCCTCGGCGATTTCGCGCAGGGCGACCACCGGGTTCTTGTCGTTGTCCCGATCGATCGTCAGCGGCGATCCGGCGGCGATCTCGCGGGCGCGGTGCGCGGCCAGCATCACCAGTTCGAACCGGTTGGGGACCTTGTCAACGCAATCTTCTACCGTCACGCGGGCCATGGGATACTCCGTTGCGGATGGGGCATGGAACGGCCTCTTTAAGCCCAACAACGACCCTTGACAAGGGCGGAATCCGGTGAATCCACTCGCAGGTTCCGAAGCCTCACAAAGGCTTTACAGCCGCGACGTCTGCAGCAGGCAGGGCGGCAAGAAGGGCGCGCGCCGTCAGCCCCAGAACCGGGTGCCGCCAGTCCGGCGCCACATCGCACAGCGGCACCAGCACGAAGGCCCGGTCCTGCAGGCGCGGATGCGGCAGGATCAGCTGGTCGGGCGCTTGCCTGGCCTGATCTTCGGGCGCAAGCTCACGCCACCTGCGATGTGTCTGCGCATCGGGCAGCACCAGATCCCCCATCGCGATCAGGTCAAGGTCCAGCGTCCGCCCCGCCCAGCGGTATTCACGGGTCCGGCCAAATCGCGCCTCGATCTTGTGAAGCACGTCAAGGATTGCCTCTGGCCGTTGACCCGCGCCATTAATTTGGGCCACGGCATTCACATAATCGGGACCAGCCCCTGCGGGAAAGCAAGGGGTTACATATATACTACTCGTTACGATCGGCGCGAAACCGGCCTCGGCAAGCGCATCCAATGCCGCGCGCACAGTTTCTTTCGGGGGATGTTCGTTTTGCGGCAAGTTCGCGCCAAAAGCGACAAGAGGGTGATTTGCAGCCGCCATTCGTGGTGATACTCTCTTAAGTATAGGTTGCGCCATTTGCTTGCCGGTTGGTATCCATCCGCGTTCCGGGACGGTATCGGCAGGTTGCCACCACGACTGCCGCATTTTGTTCCGGAAACGATTTGAGGGGAAAACTTATGTTTTACAAGGACGAACGGCTTGCGCTGTTCATAGATGGTTCAAACCTTTATGCAGCAGCAAAAGCGCTCGGGTTTGACATCGACTACAAACTACTCAGGCAAGAGTTCATGCGGCGCGGCAAGCTGCTGCGGGCTTTCTACTATACTGCCCTGCTGGAAAACGACGACTATTCGCCAATCCGCCCGCTCGTGGATTGGTTGCACTACAACGGCTTCAGCATGGTCACGAAGCCGGCCAAGGAATACACCGACAGCCAGGGCCGCCGGAAGGTCAAGGGCAATATGGATATTGAGCTGACCGTGAACGCGATGGAACTCGCGCCCCGTGTCGATCATATCGTGCTCTTCTCGGGCGATGGCGATTTCAAGCCGCTGGTCGAAAGCCTGCAACGCCAAGGTGTGCGGGTCTCAGTGGTCTCGACCATCCGCAGCCAACCGCCGATGATTGCCGATGAACTGCGCCGCCAGGCCGACAATTTCATCGAACTCGACGAACTGCGCGAAGTGATCGGACGCCCGCCGCGCGAGCCGCGCCCTGAGCGCGAGGAAATCGAAGTTCAGGCCAAGTAAGGCCTAGCGGATCGTGGAGGTTTGGGGAAGCCGCCACGAGCCCGGCGAAGTCACGCAGGCGCCCTTCGCGGCGCCTGTTTGCATTCCTGCCGCCGCTCTGTTGAACATGGCGGCATGATCGTTGCTCTGACCAGCCTGATTGCGGCAGCCTTTCTGGCTGCAACTCCCCTGCCGATGCAGTCCGAGGCGGTATTCGTCGCACTGCAGGGCGCGGGGGCACTGCCGGTGCCAACGATGGTGATCGTTGCAGGGCTTGCCAATACTGCGGGCTCGGTGGTGACCTGGGGCCTGGGTCGCAGCATTCGCCTGCTTGAAGGGCGCTTTGCCCCATCAGCCGAAAAGCTTGCCCGCGCCGAGGCGGTCTATGCCCGGTGGGGCCGCTGGTCGCTTCTCGTCAGTTGGGCGCCACTGGGCGACGTGATCTGCCTCGCAGCCGGGATGATGCGGGTCCCCCTCTGGCAATTCGTGGCGATTGTGGGGGTTGCCAAGACCGTGCGCTATGCCGCACTGGCCGCCGCAACCGCCGGAGTTCTGTCTTTGGGCTGGACCTGACCGGCCCGAACGCCTACCTCTGACGCGACGCGAACGAGGCACCGACCATGACCCAGCTCTCCCCTTTGCATCTCTATCTTGCAGCACCGCGCGGCTTTTGCGCTGGTGTGGACCGGGCGATCAAGATCGTAGAAATGGCGCTGACGAAATGGGGCGCGCCGGTCTATGTGCGCCACGAGATCGTGCACAACAAGTTTGTGGTCGACACGCTCAAGGCGCAGGGTGCGGTCTTCGTCGAGGAACTGGACGAAGTGCCCGATGACCGTCCGGTGATCTTTTCGGCCCATGGCGTGCCCAAGTCGGTTCCGGCTGCGGCAGAGGCGCGGCAGATGATCTTCGTCGATGCAACCTGTCCGCTGGTGAGCAAGGTGCATATCGAGGCCGAGCGGCACCACGAAAACGGGTTGCAGATGATCATGATCGGCCATGCCGGCCATCCTGAGACCATTGGCACCATGGGGCAACTGCCGCAGGGCGAGGTGCTGCTGGTGGAAACCGTGGCCGACGTGGCGCATGTATCCCCGCGCGACCCCGAAAAGCTGGCCTTCATCACCCAGACGACGCTGTCGGTCGATGATACGGTCGAGATTGTCGCCGCGCTGAAGGCCAGGTTCCCGGCGATCATCGGCCCCCACAAGGAAGATATCTGCTATGCCACGACCAACCGTCAGGCGGCGGTCAAAGCCATCGCGGGCAAGATTGATGCGCTTCTGGTAATCGGGGCGCCCAACTCCTCAAATTCGCGCCGCCTGGTCGAGGTGGGCCGTGCCGCCGGATGCAGCTACTCGCAACTGGTGCAGCGGGCGACGGACATCGACTGGCGCGCGCTGGATGGCATTCGCGCCATTGGCATCACCGCAGGGGCCAGCGCGCCCGAAGTGCTTGTAAACGAGGTGCTCGACGCCTTCCGCGCCCGTTTCGACACCACGGTCGAGCTGGTGGAGACCGCGCAGGAGAATGTCGAGTTCAAGGTACCCCGCATCCTGCGCGCGGCGGAATAGCGGGACGCGGGGCATGAAGGGCTTGCCAGTTCGCGCCGGGGCCATAGTCTGGCGCAAACATCCAGAGGTTGGCCCATGTCCCCCGAATTCCTGCTGACTGCCTTTATCGTCTGCATCACGCCGGGAATCGGCGTGGTCTATACGCTGTCGATGACGCTGGGCGGCGGGTTTCGCGCCGGGCTTTGGGCCTCGGTCGGGTGTACCATCGCGACGGTCTTGCACATGGTTGTAGCGCTCGCCGGGCTGGCCGCGCTGCTGCTTGCCAGCGCGCTGCTGTTCCAGACGGTGAAATACGCAGGCGTCGCCTATCTTTTGTGGATGGCCTGGGCAGTGCTGAAGGGCACGGGTCAGATGGACATCTCCCCTGCAGCCCCGGCGCCTGTCGGGCGCATTGTTTGGCGGGGGATCCTGCTCAACATCCTGAACCCCAAGCTGCCGCTGTTCTTTGTTGCGTTTCTTCCACAATTCCTGCCCGCACATGGGGCAACGATTGGGCAGATGGTCGAACTTGGCCTTGGGTTCTCGGCCATGACGTTCCTCACCTTCGTGATCTATGCAGGGATTGCGGCCTCGGGCCGTCAGGCAATTCTCGGCTCGGCCAGGGTGATGGTGTGGATGCGCCGGGCTTTTGCCGCTTCATTTGCCGCATTGGGGCTGCGGCTGGCTATGGAGCGGGCGGCCTGAACGGCTGGCATTGGCCGATCGCAGCGGGTAAGAGGGGGCTTCGCCCCCGTCTCCTGCCGGAGACTCCCCAGAGGGTATTTGGACCAAGAGGAAGATGCCGGAGCTTTACGCCTATACCGACGGTGCCTGTTCGGGCAATCCTGGCCCCGGCGGGTGGGGCGTGCTGTTGCTGGCGCGCGAGGGAGATACAGTCGTCCGCGAGCGCACCCTGAACGGCGGCGAGGCTGACACGACCAACAACCGGATGGAACTGCTTGCCGCAATCTCGGCGCTTGAGGCGCTGAGCCGCCCGTCCGAGATCATCGTCGTGACCGACAGCGCCTATGTGAAGAACGGGGTAACCAGCTGGATCTTTGGCTGGAAGAAGAACGGCTGGAAGACCGCCGATCGCAAGCCGGTCAAGAATGTCGACCTCTGGCAAAGGCTGGATACCGCGCAAGCGCGCCACCGGGTCACCTGGCGCTGGATCAAGGGACATGCGGGCCACGCCGAGAATGAGCGTGCCGATGAACTGGCCCGCGCAGGCATGGCACCGTTCAAAAGCCGCGGAGCGGCGTGACGCCCCGGTCGAGAAGGCATTTTCCGCTTCCATTGCAGCGTCATCCGGTTACGAATGACCCATGGCCCGACGCAAGATCATCTCTGACGCGCATGTCCATTCCGAGGTCCGCAGGCTCTTGGCCGAAGGCGGCGACAAGGCTGTGTCTTTCGGATCGATCTCAAAGGCGACGGGTCTCGCAGGCCCGACTTTGGTGCAGAGATTTGGGTCGCGCGAGGGGATGCTGAAGGCGGCCCTGAGTGACGCATGGGACCGGCTGGTTGCCGAGACTGAGGCCGCAGAGGCGGATGCCCCGCTCACCGCAAAGGGCGCGCAGGCCTTCCTCAAGGCCCTGGGGGCGGATGCCCCGGAATCGGCCGATCTGTCGCTGCTGGCCGCCGATTTCCGCGACCCCGATCTGCGGGCAAGGGCCGAAGCATGGCGGGCGCAGGTCGAGAGGGCGCTCGCAATCCGTTTGGGCGGCGGTGCCCGCGGGCGCGAGAGCGCGTCTATCCTGTTCTCGGCCTGGCAGGGTCAACTTCTCTGGCAAACCGCCGGCGGCAAGAGCTTTCGTGTCAAGGACGCATTGAAGCGGCTGACTGACTGACCTGCGGTTTACCGGCCGAAATACTGCCGCCAAAGCCAGATCAGCCCCATTGCGCCAAGAACTGCCCCCACAAAAAGAAGTCCCGATCCGGTGATCAATGTGAACAGCCGCAGCAGGAACCACGCGATTGCCGCACCTGCCATGCCGATCAGGATCGTCGTGGGGACATCTGTCTGAACACGCATGAACCGCGTGGCCAGAAACCCGGCCGCGGCACCGACGATCAGGATCAGCAGAAAACGGGTCATTTCAGGTCTCAAGCCTTGGCGCGGATGCGCCCATGAAAGCCGGTTCATGCATAGGCGGCAAGGGAAATCGCGGCAGGCCTGTCAGCCCAACCGGTCGGGCAGGGCAAAGCCGCGCAGGAAATCCTCGGGCGCCATCGCGCGCTTGCCTTCCCGTTGGGCGAGCGTGACCTCAACCGCGCCGCTGCCGCAGGCGATGCGCAATCCACCCAGCACTTCCCCCGGCGCGCCCTGCCCCTCGGCAAGCCGGGAGGCCAGCAGTTTCACCCGCTCACCCGCAACCTCGCACCATGCGCCGGGATGCGGAGAGAGGCCGCGGATCAGCCGATCGACCTCGACCGCCGGGCGGGACCAATCGATGCGCGCCTCGGCCTTGTCGATCTTGCTGGCATAGGTCACGCCCGCATCGGGCTGAGGCTGCGGCGAAAGGTCGGCGAGATGGTCAAGCGTCTGAAGGATCAGCCGCGCACCCATGGAGGACAGGCGGTCATGCAATGCTCCCGTCGTTTCCGCGGCCCCGATCGGGGTCGCCTCGCGCAGCAGAACCGGGCCGGTATCGAGCCCGGCCTCCATCTGCATGATGCAGATGCCGGTTTCCGCATCGCCCGCCATGATCGCCCGATGAATCGGTGCCGCCCCCCGCCAGCGCGGCAAGAGCGAGGCATGGATGTTCAGGCAACCGTGGCGGGGGGCATCCAGCACCGCCTGCGGCAGGATCAGCCCATAGGCCACGACCACAGCGACATCAGCCCCGAGTGCCGCGAACTCTGCCTGCGCCTCGGCCCCTTTGAGCGAGATCGGGTGACGAACGGGCAGGCCCAACTCTTCGGCCTTTGCCTGCACGGGCGAGGGGCGATCCTTCTTGCCCCGGCCCGCCGGGCGGGGTGGCTGGGAATAGACACAGACCACCTCATGCGCGCGCGCCAAGGCCTCGAGCACTGGCACCGAAAAATCGGGCGTGCCCATGAACACGACCCTCATCCGCGCTTCCTCTGCTTTTCGGCCTTTGCGATCAGCATCTTGCGCTTGAGGGGCTTCAGGTGGTCGAAATACATCCGGCCATTGATGTGGTCGATCTGGTGCTGCACGCTGGTCGCCCAGAGGCCGACAAAATCGCGCTCTTCGATCTCGCCGTTGGCGTTCAGAAACCGCACGGTGACCGCGCGTGGACGGCTGATTGTGGCCGAGACGCCGGGAAGGTTCGGGCTCGCCTCCTCATGCTCGCGGAACTGGACGCTGGCATGCAGGACCTCGGGGTTCGCCATCAGCACGGCCTGTCCCCGCTCTTCGCTGCAATCGACGACAGCGAGCCGCAGCATGACGCCGATCTGCGGTGCGCCAAGGCCATAGCCCGGCATCGCCTCCATCGTGTCGACCATGTCGCGCCAGATCGCGCGCACATCATTCGTGATCGCCTCGACAGGGGCAGCGGGGGTTTGCAGGCGTTTGTCAGGCCATTGCAGGCAGGGCCGGGGCGCCATTCAAGCCTGCCGCGCGCGTTCGCGCTTCAGCTTTTCCATCTTGCGGGTGATCATCTGACGCTTGAGCGGACCCAGAAAGTCGATGAACAGCTTGCCGTTCAGGTGGTCAATCTCGTGCTGAACGCAGGTCGCCCAAAGGCCCGCGAACTGTTCTTCCTGCGTGCTGCCGTCCAGCGCCAGCCAGCGCACGCGCACTTCCGCCGGACGATCCACTTCGGCATATTGCTCGGGGATCGAGAGGCAGCCTTCCTCATAGGTCGACAGGTCCTCGGATGCCCAGGTGATCTCGGGGTTCAGCATGACCAGCGGACGATGCGGTTCCGGGTCCTTGGCGCAGTCCAGAACGATGATACGGCGCATCACGCCGATCTGCGGCGCGGCAAGACCCACGCCGGGCGCGTCATACATGGTTTCCAGCATGTCGTCGGCCAAGGCCACGATATCGGGCGTGATGTCCGCCACAGGCTCGCAGGGCTTTCTGAGACGCGGGTCGGGATGGATCAGGATAGAACGCTTCATGGCCCTGATTTACGCGCTTGACCCGCGCCACGCAATGCTGCGCGCATCGAGGTTGGCGCGGGAGACGAATGGGACAGATTCCCTGAGCTGAACAATGAGGGCGGCATAGACCAGGATAAACTCCCCGCAATGGCAGAGATTGAATTACAAAATCTCGTAAAGTCACACATGTCCGCGAACTTATCCCCAATTCATCGCAATTATTTCCCGCAGATCCCATCAAAGCTACACTGCCGCATATGCCTTGCGCCCCGGTTTGGCCGCGCTAGGCTGCGTGCGACACAAAGAGGACGACATGACCAAACAAGGCTTTCCTGCGCCGGATTTCGACGAATCCATCAACCGCGTCGGAACCCATTCCTCGAAATGGGACACGATGGAACGCCTCTATGGCGTTTCCGCCGAGGATGGCATCGCGATGTGGGTGGCCGACATGGACTTCCGCCCGCCGAACTGCGTGCAGCGTGCAATCGAGAAGATGGCAGCCCACGGCATCTATGGCTACTATGGGGATGACGCCGAATATCTGGCCGCGATCCACTGGTGGATGAAAACCCGCCATGGCTGGACGGTGCCGACCGAGGCGATTTTTACCACGCATGGTTTGGTCAATGGCACAGCGATCTGTGTCGATGCCTTTACTCAGCCCGGTGATGGCGTCCTGCTGATGACCCCGGTCTATCATGCTTTTGCCCGCGTGATCCGCGGCGCAGGGCGTGACGTTGTCGAATGCCCGCTCGACGTGACCGACGGCCGTTATACCTTTGATGCCGCCGACTGGCAGGCACGGATCACACCAAAGACGCGGATGATGATCCTGTGCTCGCCGCACAATCCCGGTGGCCGGGTCTGGTCGCAAGCCGAGCTGCGCGCCGTTGCGGACTTTTGCGTGAAGAATGACCTGATCCTCGTCTCGGACGAGATCCATCACGATCTGGTCTTTCCGGGCCAGAAGCACATCCCCATGCCGCTGGCCGCGCCCGATATTCAGGACCGGCTGGTGGTGATGACGGCAACCACCAAGACCTTCAACATCGCCGGAGCCCATTCGGGTAACGTGATCATCCCCGACCCGAAGCTGCGTGAACGCTTTGCCGCGCGGATGAATGCGCTTGGGATCTCGGCCAACTCGTTCGGCTTGTTCATGGCGACCGCAGCCTATAGCCCCGAAGGCGCGGCCTGGGTCGATGCCCTGACCAGCTACCTCGACGGCAATCGGCGGCTCTTTGACGAAGGTGTCAACGCGATCCCCGGATTGCGCTCCATGCCGCTTGAGGCGACCTACCTCGCCTGGGTCGATTTCGCAGGCACCGGCATGACCACGGCCGAGTTTATCGGGCGGGTGCAGAAGGGCGCACGCATCGCCGCCAACCACGGCGCCACCTTTGGCCTTGGCGGCGAGAGCTTCCTGCGCTTCAACCTCGCCACGCCCCGCGCCCGCGTCGAGCAGGCCGTCGAGCGGCTGCGGCTGGCCTTTGGCGATCTGCAGTAACGCCCTGACTTTCCCCCGCGTCCTACCGGCGGCGCGGGGGCATCAGCCACATGGTGGAACCTCTGCCTCGGCGAGCAGCCACTGCCAGAGCGCCTCGGCCCCTGCATCGCGCGGCATGCGCGATACGAGGAAGTATCCGCGGTCCGGCATTGCAAGTTCCGGCCCGGCTTCAACCAACTGCCCACCGACCAGCAACCGGTCGACAAGCCCGCGCCAGCCGAGTGCCACCCCCTGCCCCGCAAGCGCAGCCTCGATCACCAGCGAGTAGGTGTTGAACCGCATTTCGCCTTTGGCACGAGCCAGTTCGCGGTCCGGGCGGTGCGCGCGAAGATAGCTCGCCCAGTCAAACCAGACCGATTGCTGCAGGGCATCCAGATGCACCAACGGCGCGTCAGACAATACCCCCTCCGCCCGTCCATCGCGCAACGCGGGCGCGCAGACGGGCACGACAACCTCGGGCATCAATTGCACCGCGTCAGGCCCCAGATCACTGCGGGCACCAAAGACCACGGCCATCTCGCCCTCGCCAAGCGCCTTTGCGTCGACGTGCTGAACCGCCACGATCTGCAACTCGATCCCCGGAAAGGCCGCGCGAAAATGGTGCAGACGTGGCATCAGCCACAGGCTTGAAAAGGCGTAGTCGGTATAAAGCTGCAGTCCCCGGCGCGCTGGTGCGGACCGCAGGGCCGCGGCCAGATCGTCCACCTGCATGACGCTGCGGGACAGGATGTCATGCAAGGCACGCCCCTCCGGCGTCAGGTCCACCCCGCGGCTTCGGCGGCGTAGCAGGGTGCAGCCGAACTCTGCCTCGGCGCGGCGGATCTGATAGCTGACGGCGGGTTGGGTAATGTTCAGGCGCGCAGCCGCCTCCGACAGGTTGCCCAGCCGTCCGACCTCCACAAACACCCTGATCCATCCCAGGTCAACCGGCCGCATAAGGCATAAACCCTCTTTATGACAAACATAAACACAATCAGGCTACTCAGGACAACATGTCTCATTTCTCATAAGGGAATAAAATATCAAACAGGGAACCCGCATGACCACTTCATTTGCATTGCGCACGGGGCTTTCCGTGGCACTTCTCCTCTCTGCAACCGCGACTGCCCGTGCCGATGACGCCTCCTGCGCGGCTATCCGGCTTTCAGATCCCGGCTGGACCGACATCACCGCGACCAATGGTGTGGCCTCGGTCGTGGCCTCGGCCCTCGGCTATGCGCCTGACGTCAAGACGCTTTCGGTCCCGATCGGCTATGAGTCGATGAAGAACGGCGAGATCGATGTCTTTCTGGGCAACTGGATGCCCGCCCAACAGCACTTCATCGATGACCTGACCAAGGCTGATGCCATCGAGCATCTGGTGCAGAACCTGACCGGGGCCAAGTTCACGCTGGCCGTACCCACGGCGACGGCTGCCACGGGCGTGAAGGACTTCGCCGACCTCGCCGCGAACGCCGAAGCGTTCGATCAGACGATCTACGGCATCGAATCCG
Source organism: Gemmobacter aquaticus (assembly GCF_007859075.1). GTDB lineage: Bacteria > Pseudomonadota > Alphaproteobacteria > Rhodobacterales > Rhodobacteraceae > Gemmobacter > Gemmobacter aquaticus. The sequence continues at coordinate 69,155 of NZ_VOAK01000001.1, read as the reverse complement.
GTGCCCCCGCGAATGCCAGCATCCAGAAGATGATCGACAGCAACGACTTCGGGCTGAAGGACTGGACGCTGGTGGAATCGGGCGAGCAGGCGATGCTCGCGCAGGTGGAACGCGCGGTGAAGGACGGCAAGGGTATCGTGTTCCTGGCCTGGGCGCCCCATCCGATGAACACGAACTTCGACCTGACCTACCTGTCTGGCGGGGACGCCTATTTCGGGCCTGACTTCGGTGGGGCGCAGGTGCACACCCTTGCCCGCAAGGGCTGGCCCGCCGCTTGCCCGAATGCCGCCAAGCTCTTCACCAACCTCGTGTTTGAGGTCGACATGGAAAACGAGCTGATGGGCGCCATCCTCGGCGGAACCGACTCACGTGAGGCCGCGACCGCCTGGATCAAGGCCCATCCCGAAGTGCTGGGACCTTGGCTTGATGGCGTGACCACGCTGGACGGACAGCCCGGCGAGGCGGCGGTAAAGGCCGCGCTCGGACTCTGAAGACGACAGGCCGGACCATGGACAACCGCCCCAATATCCTCGTCATCATGGTGGATCAGGCCAATGGGACACTGTTCCCTGATGGTCCGGCCCCTTTCCTGCACACACCGAATCTGAAACGGCTGGCACGGCAATCGGTGCGCTTTGCCAATACCTATACCGCGAGCCCGCTCTGTGCGCCTGCGCGTGCCTCGTTCATGTCCGGCCAGTTGCCAAGCCGGACCCGTGTCTATGACAACGCGGCCGAATTCGCATCGGACATTCCGACATTCGCCCATCACCTGCGCCGCGCGGGGTATGCGACCACGCTTGCCGGGAAGATGCATTTCGTCGGCCCCGATCAGCTGCACGGCTTTGAGGAGCGCCTGACGACCGACATCTATCCGGCGGATTTTGGCTGGACCCCTGATTACACCAAGCCAGGCGAGCGGATCGACTGGTGGTATCACAATCTTGGTTCGGTCACCGGGGCGGGAGTCGCCGAGATCACCAACCAGATGGAATATGACGATGAGGTTGCCTATCACGCGACCCGCAAGCTCTATGACCTGTCGCGCAGGCAGGACGGGCGGCCATGGTGCCTGACCGTCTCCTTCACCCATCCGCATGATCCCTATGTCGCGCGCCGCCGGTTCTGGGACCTTTATGAGGAAAGCCCCGCGCTTGAGCCCGAGGTCCCCCCCCTCGCCTTCGAGGACCACGACCCGCAATCACGCCGGATTCTGGAATCCTGTGACTTCCGCGCCTTTGACATCACACCCGAACAGGTGCGCCGCGCCCGGCAGGGCTACTTCGCCTCGATCAGTTACATCGATGAGAAGATCGGCGATATCCTTGATGTGCTGGAGCGGGGCCGGATGGCCGACAACACCGCGATCCTCTTTGTCTCGGACCACGGCGACATGCTTGGGGAGCGGGGCCTGTGGTTCAAGATGAACTTCTTTGAAGGCTCGGCCCGCGTTCCGTTGATGATCGCGGCACCCGGATGGGCGCCGGGGCGGATCGACACACCGGTTTCCACCCTTGATGTGGCGCCCACCCTGGCGGCGCTGGCGGGCATCGACATCTCCACCCTCTCGCGCTGGACGGACGGCGTCGATCTGACGCCAGTGGCCAAAGGTGCTGACCGCGCACCGGTCCCGATGGAGTATGCGGCAGAGTCAACAGTGGCGCCAACCGTGTGCCTGCGGGATGGCCGCTGGAAGCTGATGCTGTGCGCGGTCGACCCGCCGATGCTCTACGACCTGGAGACTGACCCGCATGAGCTGGTGAACCTCGCCGCCGACCCCGAACATGCCGCGACGCTTGAACGGCTGGCCGCGCAGGCGATGGCACGTTGGGATCTGGCTGCATTTGATGCCGATGTGCGCGAAAGCCAGGCACGGCGATGGGCTGTCTATGACGCGCTGCGCAATGGCGCCTACTTCCCTTGGGACTATCAACCGCTGCAGCGCGCGTCCGAGCGCTACATGCGCAATCACATGGACCTGAATGTGCTGGAGGAAAACCAGCGCTATCCACGCGGCGAATGATCCACCGGGCGGGCCATTGGTCCGCCCATTTCATCCGCCGCAACGTCACAAGACTTGCCTGCAATAAAATTCTGGACAGTTGTTCAGCGTAAGTGCTGTGCTCGCGCTCGGATGGTGCCAAGGCGCGCCGGAGGGGGAAGAGGCACGCGGCATGGACGCGCAGGATTTCGACTTTGTCATCGTCGGCGGCGGTTCGGCCGGGGCAACGCTGGCCGCACGCCTCAGCGAGGACCCAGCCTGCCGCGTCTGTCTGCTTGAGGCCGGGGGACGCGGGGATCACATCCTGATCCGCGCGCCGGCGGGCGCGGTGGGGATGCTGCCGGGCTACGGCCGGATCTCCAACTGGGCCTATCACACGACGCCGCAACCCGGCCTGAATGGCAGGCGGGGCTACCAGCCGCGTGGCCGGGCGCTTGGCGGTTCAAGCGCGATCAATGCGATGCTCTACATCCGCGGCCACCGCGCGGACTATGATCATTGGGCGGCGCTAGGCTGCACCGGATGGTCCTGGGACGAATGCCTGCCCTGGTTCCGCAAGTCTGAAAACAACGCGAATGGCGCCGACGCCCATCATGGCGCGGATGGTCCGCTGCATGTGTCTGACCAGAAGTCTCCGCGACCGATCAGCCGGGCCTTCGTGCAGGCAGCCACCGAATGCGGCCACCCCGAACGGCTGGATTTCAACACAGGCGAGCATGAAGGCGCAGGCCTCTATCAGGTCACGCAGTTCCACGATGCGGCGCGCAATGGCGAACGCTGCTCGGCTGCCGCAGGCTATTTGCTGCCGGTCATGAGCGGGCGGTCCAATCTGCGGGTCATCACCGGCGCACATGCCACAGGCATTGTGATGGAGGGACGCCGCGCGACCGGCGTGGCCTATCGCCACAAGGGGGCGGATCGTCGCGTCACCGCGCGGCGTGAGGTCATACTGGCAGCCGGGGCTCTCGTCTCACCCCAGCTTCTGATGCTCTCGGGGATCGGGCCAGCCGCCGAAATCCGGCGCCATGGGCTGGCGGTGGTCCACGACCTTCCCGACGTTGGCCAGAACCTGCAGGACCATCTGGATGTCATTCTGGCCTGCAAGACGCGCGACACCGACACCTTCGGGATCGGGTTTGCCGCCGCGCGGCGCATCCTGGGCCACATCCGCCGCTGGCGCCACGACGGCACCGGGATGATCGCCACGCCCTTTGCCGAGGGTGCGGCCTTTCTGAAAACCGACCCGGCGCTTGACCGCCCTGACATCCAGATGCATTTCGTCATCGGCATCGTCGACGACCATGCGCGCAAGCTACATCCCGGCTATGGCTACAGCCTGCATGTCTGCGCGCTACGCCCCCATAGCCGGGGCGAGGTCTTCCTGCAAAGCGCAGATCCGCTGGCCGCCCCCGGCATCGACCCGCGCTACCTGTCAGACCCGCAGGATCTTGCGACGACGATCAAGGGCGCCCGAATGGCGCAAGACATCCTTTCGGCCCCCGCCATGGCGCGGTATCGCCACAAGGACCTGTTTGGCCGGCACGCCGGCATGTCCGACGCGGAATGGGAAGATCACATCCGCGCCCGCGCCGACACAATCTACCACCCGGTCGGAACCTGCCGGATGGGCGTGGATGACAGGTCGGTTGTTGACCCTGCGCTGCGGGTGCGCGGTGTGGCGGGGCTTCGCGTTGTCGATGCCTCGATCATGCCGACGCTGATCAGCGGAAACACCAATGCCCCGACGATCATGATCGCCGAACGTGCGGCCGACATGATCCGCCAAGAGACCGGAAAGACCGCCCGATGAACACGCATGCCCCCATTCCCGAAATTGCCGCGCTCGAATCTGCCTTGGCGGATCTGGCGGGGGCGAAGGATGACTGGGCCCAATCGCCGGATGCCGCCCGCATCGCCGTGCTGCGCGAGATCCGCGACCACGTCATGCAGGTGGCCGAAGGCTGGGTGGACACCGCCGGACGGCACAAGGGGCTTCCCGCCGGCTCGCGTTATCTGGGCGAGGAATGGACCTCGGGGCCCTATGCGCTGCTCACGGCCTGCGATGCGCTGATCCGCACCCTGTCTGCCATGCCCGGAAAGGCCTTCCTCACCCCACTCAGAAAGCGGCAGACGGCAACGGGCCAGCTGGCGGTGCGCGTGCTGCCGCAGGATCTGCGCGAACGTGTGCTCTTTTCCGGTGTTACAGCCGAGGTCTGGATGGAGCCGGGCATCACCGTCGATACTCTGCCCGACCACACTGCCACGGCCTATGACACCCCCGCAGACGGGAGGCGCGGCAAGGTTGCGCTGGTTCTGGGCGCGGGCAATATCGCGTCCATCGCGCCCCTTGATGTGTTCCACAAGCTTTTCAACGAGCATCAGGTGGTGATCCTGAAAATGAACCCGGTCAACGACTACCTGACCGAATATCTCGAGGCTGCGCTGCGTCCGCTGATCCGCCTGAATGCCCTGCGCATCGTCAAGGGCGGCGGCGATGTCGGAGGCTATCTCTGCAATCACCCCCTTGTCGACGAGATCCACATCACGGGCGCGGCGGCGACACATGATGTCATCGTCTGGGGGCCGGGGCCCGAGGGGATTGCGAACAAGGCCGCAGGTACGCCGAGGATCACAAAGCGCGTCACCTCTGAACTGGGCGCGGTCTGCCCGACCATCGTGGTGCCGGGGCCTTGGACTGCGGCAGATCTGCGCTTTCAGGCCGAGCATATCGCGACGCAAAAGCTGCATAACTCGGGCTTCAACTGCATTGCTTGCCAGATGCTGATCCTGCCCAAGGACTGGTCGCTGACGGAAGCGCTGATGGGACAGGTGCGCGAGGTGATGCGCGCCCTGCCGCCGCGCCCGGCCTATTACCCCGGCGCCGAAGCCCGCATGTCAGGATTTGCAGCCCACGGCACACAGGCAGAACGGTTTGATCGCGGCGCAGCACCCGCCTGTGTGGTTGTCCCGGTCGATGCGTCATCGGATCCCTCGTTCACCCAGACCGAGGTCTTTGCCCCTGCTCTGTCTACCCACGAGATTGGCGGGACCGATCCGGCCGACTATCTGCTGCGCGCCATTCGCCATGCGAACGAGGCGCTGCACGGCACCCTTGGCGCCAATATCCTGATCCACCCCGACACAATCCAGCAGATCGGGAGGCGGCGGTTCGAAGAGATGGTGGGCGGCCTGCGCTATGGCGCGATTGCGATCAATGCCTGGACCGGGCTCGCCTTCCTGATCGCGGCCTGCCCCTGGGGGGCCTTCCCCGGCCACAGGCTCGACGATGTCGGCAGCGGCATCGGCTTTGCCCATAACAGCGTCATGTTTGACCGGCCTGAGCGCACGGTCATCACCGGCCCCTGGCGGCCTTTCCCGAGGTCGATCCTCCACGGTCGGCCCGATTTCCTGCCGCGTCCGCCATGGTTCGTCACCAACCGCCGCCAGCATGTCATCGGCAGGCTGTTGACCAGCTTTCAGCACCGCCCCCGCTGGTTCAAGCTGCCCCGCATCCTGCTGAATGCCCTGCGCGGATGACGCACGCCCTGCCCAAACATTCCGACGGTCTGCAAAAGGTCGACCGCCGCCGCGCCCGCAAGGACGATATCGCTGATGCGGCAATCGAGGTCTTGAAGCAGTTGGGCTATGCCCAGACCAGCCTGCGCGACATTGCAGCCCAATGTGGTGTCGCCGTTGGAACACTGCATTATCATTTCGCCGACAAGGCCGCGCTGATGGATTTCTGTCTGCGCCGCTACAAGGCAGGCTTTCTTGCCGAGATAGGTGATATTCTTGACGCAGAGATGCCCGATGGCGCAGCCCTCGCCGCACTGATCGAGCGGCTCGCGCAAGCGATCGGGCGGGACGCGCACGCGCATCGCCTGTGGTACGACATCCGCACACAGGCGATGTTCGAGCGCAGGTTCGAGGCGGTTGTGGCCGAGATCGAGGCCGATATGGTCGAATTTGTCCGACGTCTGTTTGGGCGCCTCGGGCTGCCACATGAGCAAGCGATGACGTTCTATCTGCAGCTGGACGCCATGTTTCGATATCACTTGCAAAGACATCTCGCCGGGGATGCGGCGGCGACCGAAGGGTTCAAGGCGCAGGTGGCGCAGCTGATGTCCCTACACCGCAGGCAAGGTTGAACCGCAGTGCCGGGCGTGTCGCCCCGCCCCGGCACTGCAATTCCGCATCATTTCAGCGTCGCCAGATAAGCGGCCATATCCTCGCCACCCTTGGTCAGCTTGAAGGTCATCTTGGTCTTGGCCTTGTCGTCGCCCGTCACCTTCTTCAGGAAAGCGCCGGGGTCAGCGACATATTCGGCGACCAGCGCCTCATTCCAGACGACACCTTTTTCCTTGGCCTCAAGGATCCCCTCACCATATTTGAAATCGGGCGACGAGGCGACGGGCTTGCCAACGATGCCGAAGAGGTTCGGGCCGGTCTTGCCGCCTTTCTGGATATCCGTGCCGTCTGCCCCGATGATCGAGTGGCAGGCCTTGCACTTCTTGAAGTCGGCCTCGCCTTTGGCGGCGTCGCCGGCATAGGCGGGAACCGCCAGACACATGGAAATGAGGATGGCAGTGCGCAACAGCATGGCATGTCCTTTCATGCAGGCAGAAGGGATTCGATCGTCACATCGGCAAAGTGGTCGCAGACGGCGTCTGCCTCGGCCTTGACTTTCGTCAGGCAAAGGGCGGTTGACAGCGCATCGGCCAGTGCGGCCTGTGGCGCGGTGACTGAAACGGCGCGCCAAGCCGAGGGTTCCGGCTGACCCGTGCGAGGATCGAGGATATGGCCGCACCGCCCCTCGGGGTCGAAGGTCGTCCCCAGCGGGGCCGAGGTGGCCAGTGCCCGCCCCTGCAACCCGACCTCGCCGCCTTGCGCCAGCCTGACGGGCCAGACGCCACCACCGGGCCTGCCGCCCAAGGCGCGAAGCTCTCCTGTATCGATCAGGACGTCGAACAACCCCTCGGCCTCCAGCAGGGCCGCGACACGATCTGCCACATAGCCTTGTGCGATGCCGTTCAGCGTCAGCGCCATTCCGGGCTCAATCACGACCGCACCGGTATCGACGCGAACGCGGCTCCAACCGGTCAGGGCAAGCGCGGCTTCGATCTCGGATTGCGTGGGACGGCGGCCGGCGATCGCAGCCTCAGCCCAGGTTTCCCACAGGCGTTGCACAGTCGGATCGAACAACCCGCCACTCGCCACATGGACCGACCCGGCCAGCGTCAGGCATTCGAGCAGTTCGAACGGCGGCGCATCCAGCCGACCGGCGGCATTGAGCCGGGCTAGCGCGCTGTCGGGGCGATAAAGGCTGAACACGCCTTCCAGCCGATCAATCTCGGTCGCCGCGCGTGTCGTGATCGCCACGGCGTCAGGATGGGTGATCCGGATCGTCGCGCGTGCACCCATGGCCGCGCCGGTCCATACATGAGGTGAAGCGGCGGCTCGTCGCGGCAAGGCCACTGCCGCCGCCGAGATGGTCAGAAATCTGCGCCGGTTCAACATGGTCTTACCCCTCGTTTCGCTGCGACAAGGCGCGCAGGCGGCCTTTGAAATCGTCGTCATCCGTGGAATCCCCCGCCGGATCGACATCCGCAACCGGTGCGATCACCGCAGAATCCGGCACCTTGGACAGATCCATCACGGCGCCGCCGTGCTGATCGGCGAAGGCCCGGGCGAACGAGGCATCCGAAAACGGGACCAATTCGGGCGCGCCCATGCCACCTTCGCGCGTCGACCCCACGACATAGTACGCAGTCCGCGCGTCGATCCAGTTTGCCGCGCCCGGCTCCTCCCATGTCGCGCCCGCCGCACCCATGTCATTGACCCATATGGCAAGAATGGTGTGACTTTGCTCGGGCAGGCGCGAATAGGCGATGGCGTCGCGTACCTGGCTGAAGAACAGAGGCGCACCGGGCAAACCATCAAGATGCACCTGCGCCTTGGGGCCGGGATGTTCGGTCAGGTTCATCTGGCAATAGTGCCCGATCGCCTCGTCGGTCAACCTGACCGGATCGACCGCCTGGGCGACCTCTTCACGGCATGCGACGAGCATCAGCATCAGGATCAGCGCGCGCTTCATGGCGTCACCTTGCGGAAAGCGCTCGTGGCAAGGGCCAGCGCGACCAGTGGCCAGAGCGCCACCGACAGCGCCGATTGCCACAGCGGGATCGCCGCAGCGGCGCCACCAACGCCCGAAGCCGCCGCCGTCGCGTCGGATGCCGAAAGGTTGAACAGGCGGAACGCATCGGCCGGATTGGCAAGCAGCGCGACCGGGAACAGATCTGTGGTGAACCAGCCGCCATCATCGGCGACGACCGCCGCCAGCAGCCCGAGATCATAGAGCACCACCAGCCCAAGCCATAGCCCGATCGCCAGCCCCGCCGCACCCGATGGCCGCCTTGCCAGCGCCGAAAGTGCATAGCCTGCGCCGAGGAAGGTCGCCCCCAGCAGGACCGAGGTCCAGCCCAGACGCCACAACGCCGGCAGCCCTGCCATCGCATCGGGATCGACCGCCAGCGCCGCCGCCGCCGCGATACCGTAGCCTACTCCCACAGCCAACGCGAGGATCGCGACATGGGCCGCGAGCTTGCCCAGAACGATCTCGACCCGCGCGACCGGATAGGTCAGCAGCAGGGGCAGCGTACCGCGCTCGACCTCTCCTGCGATGGCATCAAAGCTCATCAGCAGGGCCAGAAGCGGCACCAGATAGACGGCAAGCGAGGTCAGCGAGGCGACGGTAACCGACAGTCGGTCAACGCCCAGCCCGCCCGTAGGCGCCGAGCCTGCGGCGGAAAGCACCAGCGCGAACAGCGTCATCAGCACGATGGCGATGGCAACCCAACGATTGCGCAGCGCAATACGGAATTCGGTTCCCGCGGTCGCAAGGATACGATGCATCATTGCCCCTCTCTCTGGCTGAAGTGGCTGTAGATGTCTTCAAGACTGGGCGGGACCACATCGATATCCGCCACCTTCGTCCCGAAATCGGCAATGCGGGCCAGCATCGAGAGCTTGCTTTCCTGTGCGCAGGTCAGGTGCAGCAGGCCTGCGGCATCGATCCGGGCGCCAGGCAAGGCCTCGGCCAGCGTATTGGCGTAGCCGTTTCGTGCCGTGACCGTCATCGCAACCGGCAGGGCGGCCACGCGGCGCAGATCCGCCAGCGTGCCCTCTGCCACCAGACGACCGCGCGCCAGGATCAGGATACGGTCGGTGCGCGCCTCGACCTCGGTCAGGGCATGTGACGACAGAAGGATCGACGCCCCCTCGGCTGCAAGCCCGTCAAGAAGCGCGTAGAAGTCGCGCCTCGACACCGGATCAAGCCCGCTCGTCGGTTCATCCAGGACCAACAATTTCGGATGCCCGATCAGCGCCTGCGCAAGGCCCACGCGCTGGCGCATCCCCTTGGAATAGGTACCTATGCGCCGCCGCGCCGCATGGCCAAGACCCACGCGACCCAGCAGCGACAGCGCCTGCGACGGGCTTTCGCCGCGCAGGCGAAGGTAGTGGCGCAACTGCTCTTCGCCCGTCAGCGCGGGATGGAAGGCTGCGTTTTCCGGCAGATAGGCCACGCCTGCGCGCGCACCGGCGGAACCCGGCGCCGCGCCCAGCACCTCAACCTTGCCCGAGGTGGCGGGGATCAGCCCGAGGATGATCTTCATCATCGTCGACTTGCCGGCACCATTATGCCCCAGCAGGGCCACGCGCTGCCCCGGCGCCACCGTCAGCGACACGTCGGTCAGGGCGGCGACGCCGTCGAAGCGCTTAGTGAGTGACGAGATTTTCAGGGTCGATGTCATTGTAATCACCTTTCGCCCAACGCCCTGCCGCCTCGGCCTCATAAGCGAGGATCTCGGCCGGTACGGGAATATCGAGCGGGGCAATCAGCGGGTAACTGTCCGTTACGCCGCCAGGGAGTGTCGCGGGGAAGCTGGCCTGCGACCAGCGGATCAGTTGCACCGCCGGGGCGCCGGTCAAAAGGGCGGCGGCGGGTTGCGACCACAGGATGTGGTCCATCAGGTCATTGGGGCGAAAGACCCCATCGGCAATACCGTCGCCATTCAGATCAAATGCCGGATGGTCGGACCAGAAGTTGCCGCGCCCTTCGAAACTCCATTCGACATGGCGGGTGCCGACGTATTTCACCTGCTCGCGGTTCGACAGGAAGGCATTTCCGGTCAGCACGTTGCGTTCGGACCCCGCGGTGAAATGCACCCCGATCCCGCAGTCCTGAAAGCGGTTGTCGTAGATCAGGTTCTTGTGTGCGTTGTAGATGAACAGGCACTTCTTCGCACCACCACGCACGAGATTGCCTGACACATCGGCACTGTTGGCATAGTTCAGCATCAGCCCGTGCTCGCGGTCACCGAGCGAAAGGTTGTTCAGAACCTGCACGCGATCCGAGAACATGATGGCAAAGCCCAGATGGTTGCCGATGCTGATGTTGCCCGAGACCTCGGAGTCGTGCGTGTACATGTAGTGCACGGCAAAACGCAGGTCGCGGAACAGGTTGTTGCGATAGGTGCCCTTGCGCGACGTGTTGGAAAAGATCCCATCACGCCCATATCGAACCGAATTGCCCTCGACCACCGTGCCGGGGCTGTTCCAGATGTAGATCCCGTTGCCACGCTCGTTCATGCGGGCGTTCTGACGGCCGATGATTTCGTTGTTCGCCACCCGCACGTCGCGACCGCCATGCACGTCGATGCCGTGCATGTTGTCCTGCAGCAGCAGGTTCTCGATCACTGCGCGGTCGGCGCCCTTGAGGATCTTCACGCCCGCGTCAAGCTGCTGGTTCATCGCCCCCGATCCGGTGACGGCAAAGCCCTGAAGCGTCACATCGGGCGAAGTGATGGTGATGACCGAGCCGTGCCCCTGCCCGTCCACGACGGCGCCGCGCGCGCCCCGCACCGTCAGCGGCCGGTCGATCGTGACGGGGCCCGTGTAGGCCCCGTCGGTCAGCACAAGCACATCGCCGGGAGCAGCCCCGGCGATGGCGCTGGCAAGGCTGCCCTGCCCCGGCGGGACATGCCGCTCCGCCGCCCCCGCCATCGGGGCGACAAGCAGTGCAAGGGCAAGGGCAAGCCGCTTCATGGTCAGGCGCCTTTCGGTTCCACGAACATCCGTCCGCGCATCTCCATGTGCAGGGCATGGCAGAACCACTGGCAGTAGAACCAGTAGACCCCTGCCGATCCGGCGACGAAGGTCACAGACGAGGTTTGCTGCGGCCCGATCTCCATCGCGACGCCATGGTTGCCCATGGTGAAGCCATGGGTCAGGTCGTCAATGTCGTCGAGGTTGGTGATGATAACCGTGACCTCGTCACCTTCCTTGACCGTGAACTCCTCCAGCGCGAACTGCGGCGCTTGGCTCGACATGTAGACGCGCACCTTGTTGCCGTCACGGATCACGGTGTCCTGATAGTCATCCAGGTTTACGCCATCGGCCTCGGCCTGCTTGCGGGTTTCAGCCCACATCGCGTCCTGACGGTCCCAGACCGACTTGATGCCGGTCATCTTGCTGGCGTGGACGGCGATGGCGTCATGCGGCTCGGCAAAGGTTGGACCGTCGTGGATGACCACCATCTTGTCGCCCGAAATGTCGATCAGCTGATCGTTCTCCGGCTTCAGCGGGCCCACGTTCAGGAATCGGTCTTTCGAGAATTTGCAAAGGCAGACCAGATACTTGCCATCGGCATCCAGCGTCTCACCCATCGAGGTCTTCAAGTGACCAGGCTGATACTGCACATCGACCTTGTCGAGGATCGGATCGACCTTTTCACCGTTGAAGGCCTGAATGGCCTTTTCGATATTCCACTTCACCACCTGGCTGTCGAGGAAGAGCGAGGTATAGACATTGCCCTTGCCGTCAAAGGCGTTGTGCAGCGGGCCAAGGCCCAGTTCCGGCTCGGCCACCACGGCGCTGCGCGGATCGGCATTGTCGGTGAACAGCGGATCAAGTTTGGTCACGTCGATCACGGTGACCGTGGGCGAAAGCTTGCCCCCGATGCAGAGGTGCTTCTTGTCCGGCGCCATATTGCAGCCGTGCGGGTTGTTCGCGATCGGGATATAGCGGGTGAACTGGCTCTTGGCCTCTTTCCGGCCGTCCAGCACCTTGACGCCGTTCACCTCTTCGAACCTGCCATCGGCGATGGCCTTTTCGATTTCGGCGATGTTGAAGACGACCACATGGTCCATCTCCGAGGCGGTCATATCCGCCAGGTTCATCCCCATTTCCGAGTTGTACGAGGTGGAGAAGGCCCACTTGCCCTCATAGTCGGCATCGCAGTTGTCGAGGTTGCCCGAAACCAGCACCTGCCACGCCACGTCCCACTTGTCGGCATCGACGGCGGTAAAGACGTTCACATAGGTCTTCACGTCGGTCATGGTGCTGCCGTCGTTCACCAGCGGCGCTTCATCCTCGCCGTTGCAGAAGACGTAGTTCGACCGCGGCCATTTCTGCGGGCGCATGCCGTGAATGCCCTTGGCGTTCGGGATCTCCAGAATGGCGTCGCATTTCATCACGTCGGCACGCACGCGCGCCACACGGGTATTGGCCTTGTCGTTCATGAACAGGTAGCGGCCGTCGTACTTGCCCTCTGTCATCGACATATGGACGTGGTGCAGGTCGCCGTTGTCGTGGATCTTCTTGCCGTTCGCTTCCAGCAGCTTCTTCGTCTTCTCGGTCATCGTCCGCTGGTGGATGCGGATCGATTCATTGGTCTGACCCCAGCCGGTAGCCGAGCAGCGGTTGAAAACCGGAACGCGCATCAGCTCGCGCATGGAGGGAATGCCGAGGATACGCATCTCGCCGGTCTGGCCCGAGGACCAGAAGCCGTAGTATTCATCCAGTTGCCCCGGCGCCACGTTGAAGCTGCCGGTCGAGGCAAGTGCCGCACCGGTGCCGGCGGCCGTCGCAAGGCCAAGCGCACCGCCTCCGAGCGCCAGACGACCACCAGTCGCGCCGGCGAGCGCCGCGCCTCCGGCTGTGGCGCCAAGCAGCATGCGGCGACTGATCCCTGTCTTGTGTTCGGTTTCCATGATGGAACTCCTTTCAGGTGGAAGACTGTTTATCGGGCTGCGTTCGGGTGCCCCGTCGGGGGCTTGCCCAGAATCTCGGGGGCCGCGCCCACCGTCTCGCGCCGCTTCAGGCGTTTGATGACGACGGGACAGATGGTTTTCGACTGGTAAAGCACCTGGCAGTGCAGGCAGTTCACACACTCATTGGGGTTGATCTCACCGGTCGGGTGGATGGCCTGTACCGGGCACTGGTTGGCGCAGGACTGGCAGGGGTTGCCGCACTCCTTGTAGCGCTTCAGCCAGTCGAACATGCGGATGCGGGCCGGGATCGCCAGCGCCGCACCCAGCGGGCACAGGTAGCGACAATAGAACCGCTCGACGAACAGCCCTGCCAGCAGCAGCGCCGCCGCATAGGCCACAAAGGGCCAGGCGCGCACGAACTTCAGGATGATCGCGGTCTTGAAGGGCTCGACTTCGGCCAGATGCTCGGCCTGTTCCACGCTCATCAACGAGACGCCGAAAAGACCGAGGAAGATCATGTATTTGACGGGCCAGAGCCGTTCATGAAGGCCCCAAGGCAACGTCCACTGCGGCACGTGCAGACGACGCGCCATGCGGTTGGTCAGTTCCTGCAGCGCGCCAAAGGGGCAGAGCCATCCGCAGTAGGCCCCTCGCCCCCAGAACAAGAGCGCCGCGGCCACCGCAAACCACAGGATGAAGGTCAGCGGATCAAGCAGGAACGCCTGCCAGCTGAAACCCGTCACCAACGCCCCGAAGAGCGCCATCAGGTTGACCACGGAGAGCTGCGCATTGGCGTACCAGCCCAGAAAGACCAGCGTCACCGTCAGATAGGCCATGCGGAACCAGAAAAAGGCGCGCGCATTGCGCGTCGCAAAACTCTGGAAGAAGAACACCACCGTCAGGACCACCAGCATGACGCCTAGCACGACGATCTCGGCCTTCGATCCCAGCCAGATCTTCTTCCACAACTCGGCCTGTGCTGATCCTTCGTCCTGCGCCGCAACGGCCTCGGCCACCGAAGGCTCGGCTGCGGGCGGCGGGGCGACGGCGCGCAGGTACTGCGGCGGCAGTTGGTAGCCCAGATCAAAGGTCGTGAAGACCTTTTCAATCGGCCCGACCTCGCGCTGGACAAGCAGTTGCAGGCGGAACGGCTTTGCGGGATCGAAGCCGGTGTCGGCGGGGATCTTGAACAGATCCATCTCGGTGAAATCCGGGGTGCCATCGGCAGCGATGCTGACAAGCCGGCGATGCATCTTGTCGCGGAAGCGCACCGAGACATCGTCCTGGATCAACACGATCCGGTCGAAGATGCCGCCGCGCACATAGCCCGAGCCCTTGAAGCTGTAGAGCCCACGTCCTGCCACCATGATCGCCTGATCACCCTCGGCCAACCAGCCCTGCAGGTTTGCGAACTCTGGCTCGCCCAGCAGGGCCTTGCCGATCGCAGGGACCGAGACGAGCGCGGTCTGCATCTCGATAAAGGTCGTCTCCGGTGCCTCAGTCATGGCGCGTTCGGCGGCGCGCTTGTCTTCCATCGCGGCAAAGGCGGCGTTTACCTGCCCCACATCCAGCGACAGACGGCGCAGCGTGCCGTCCCCCTCCATCGTCATCCAGTCCGATGGGGCTTTCGCCTCGGTGTTGATCTCGAACGCAGGACCAGTGCTGGCGGCCTCGCGCGCAAGACCGCCAAGACCCAGCACGCGGGCGACCTTCAGTCCTGACCGCACGATCGAGTCGTCAATCACCATCACAGTGACCGTCGCACCCGAGATGATATCGACCTCATGGCTGGCGCCACCCGATTTCGCCTCGGCCACGAGATCAAGCCCGACATAGGCCCCGACCAGCGCCTTGATCTTGGCATCCGGGATCCCGATCAGGACGATGGGTTCGGAATGCTTGACCAGTTGCACGCCGATGATCTTCGCCGCATCGTCGACGGCAACCATGGTGTGGATGGGTTTGCCCGAATAGCCGGTTGTCCCAACAAAGTCTGATGTGACAAAAGCCCAGCCGATCGTCTCGCCGCCCTTGAGAACCGGCGCCACAGCCGCATCAGCGCGGATCGGACCAAAGGCCTCGGCTCCTGGCACCAGTTCGGCGGCTTGCATCTGGTCAAGGTATTTCGCCAGCACAGGCTCGGCCGCGGCGGGCGAAGCATGCAGCACGGGAAGCCAAGCGGTCACAATGACCAGAAGGAGCAGGCGGACAAGTTTCATCATCGGGCGACCTCAGTGAAGTGCCCGAGGGGTCGCACGATCCACCCGCGACTCACTTGACCAAACTCAAGCGAAACGAAGACAGACCCGGCGCCAATGGAATTCCGGCTCATTCTGGCACTGGGGACGGCCGGGGGGCCGCGAGGCATCGGAAAAAGTGCGCGATCGGTGCAGAGGACGTGCCCGGCACCAAGCGTCAGGGTGCGGGACGACAGGTCAGGGGCGGCTAGGGCGAACGCTTGCTGCGGGACAAAAGCATCGACAGCTGCAAGACAGCTTTGACACTTGCAGCACTGGGACGTCGGTTCTGCCGGGTTGCCTGCGGCGTCCAGTCGGATCGTCTCGGCCCCGTCCTCGCCACAGATGACCAGTTCTGTCATCGGCCCTGTTGCAGGCGTCGCCAGTGCCGCGCCGTAAAGCGCAAGCGCGAGCGACATCGAGAGCACAAGGAAGACACGCATCAGGCTTTGCATGGCTGCATGGTGCCCTGTTTTCAGCCCACTCTCCTTGACTATCGTCAAGGGTAGTTCAGCGGGCGCTGTGCCCTTCCGCCTCGCGGATCAGACTGCGGATCCAGACCGCAAAGCCCCATGTCGCCGGAATGCCCAGAGGGATCGACCAGATCAGCGCGTGGATCGGCGTGACCGGAGGCAGACCCATCGAGACGCCGATCAGGCCAAGCAAGAACAGGTTGATCGCAACCGCCCCTGTGGCAAAGGGCCAAAGGATTAATCCAAGCTTCAATAGCGATTCAGTGGCTGGTGCCATCTTCGAAGGTGATCTTGTTCCAGACATTGTATTTCCCCGAAGGCTTGCGCATCGGCAGTCGCATCAATTCAGTCTGCGTTTTGGTGTCAAAGACGATGACCGCACCGTCATCTTCCCATATGGATACCAGCGCCCGGCTGCCGTCCCTGGTGAATTCGGTATGGGCCACGGTCTTGCCCGGCTCGGGTGTGATCACCTTGACCACCTCGAGTGTCTCTTTGTCGATCAGGTGCATCTCGCCCTTGTGGGGGCCGGTAAACACATCGGCCCAAAGGTAGGGCGTGCCCTCGTGACTGCGCAAAAAGAACCCCGGCCCGCTGGTTTCCACGCGTTTCACAAGGCTCCAGTCCGTCATGTCGATGATGCTGATGCGGCCTTCATTCAGGTGCGGCACCGCCATGACCCGCCGACCGTCGCGCATCCACGAGATGCCAGATCCCAGATGAGGCATCCCCGGCAAGGGCAGAGTTGCGATCTCGCGCCCGACGTCGAGGTTTACCACGACGCCGGTTTCCCCTTCACGGTTCGCGCCGATCAGGTTGCGGTAGCCAGGGTCGAAGAAGAAGTCGTCCAGCGGAGCGGTCACTGCGATCCTGCGGCGGGCGAACAGCCCCTTTTCGGCCCCGAGCGCTTCCTCCATCCCGGCCTCGTGGCTGTGGACGAACCCATCGTGAAATGGTCCGGCTTCGGGATCGGTTGCAACTTCCCAGATCTCTGGCACGTCCTTGAGCGCGAGGACAAAAGACTTGCGCTCTGGCGCCTGATACACTGCCGACACTCGCGATGCTGTGCCGTCGCGCCCTTCAACCTCGATGACTTTTGCGACCGACAGATCCGACGTCGACAGAATGGTCAGCGTCTTTGGTAGATAGTTGGCCACTGCCAGCCATTTGCCATCGTGGCTCATCGCGATATTGCGGCTGTTCAGCCCCGCGCGCGCACGGCCCACTTCGTGCAGCGACCAGATGTCGTATTTCTGCACCCATCCATCGCGCGACATCACAAAGACGTAGCGCCCGTCGGGGCTGAACTTCGGGCCACCATGTACGGCGAAGGGTGTCTCGAACCGGTCGAGCACGGCAAATGTATCGCCATCCAGCACCGAGATATGGCTGTCGCCGGTTTCGACCGCCAGTGTCACGTTCATCGGATCGGCCATGAAAACCGGGGCCGTGGTGGGGGTATAGTCGTCGCGCAGGCTACGCGTGGCCTCGATCTCGGCTACTCCCCAGACTGGCGCCTTCGCGAGCGGCGCGGACACATAGTCTGCCACCGCCGCGATCTCTGACACAGACAGCGTCTGCGCAAAGCCCGGCATCTGCGTCATCGGGCGACCCTTGGCGATCACGGCTTGCAGCTTTTCGCCCTTCAGCCGGCCAAGACTTTCAGGGATGAGCGCAGGCCCGGTCCCGCCCAGTCGTGTCTCAGAATGGCATGCGGCGCAAAGGTCGGAAAAGATCATCGCCCCGTCCGGCGCAGCCCCGGCCGCCGCTGAGCAGGCCATCAGGACAAGCGCTGCACCGGTCAGGCGCAGGTTATGAGAACTGGTGCACCGGATCATGGCTCTTTCCACGGAAGGGGGTGACAACCAGCCGTGCGGCCTCATCCACCCCGATTTCGGCATTGGTCATGTAGCAGGCCGGGTCCTCGGCCCAAGGGTCGCCCGAGACCTGCAGCGCGCGGATGCGTGTGTTGCCGCCGCAGATCTCCTTGAACGCGCAGCTACCACACCGGCCCTTCAGCGGGCGGGGGCGCTGGCGCAGTGTGGCGAGCATTCGGTCATCGCCGGTCCAGAGCGCGCTGAACGGCACCTGTTTGACCGAACCCACCGTATAGTCGGACCAGTAGGTGTCGGGGTGCACCTTGCCCTGTGGGTCGATATTGGCGACGCCCAGCCCCGAGGAGTTTCCGCCCCAGGCAGCCAGATGCGTCTGCACATGGGCGGCACGATCGGCATCGAAGTTCCGCTCGACCCATTGCAGGAAATAGACGGCATCGGCGTCGTTATTGCCGGTCACAATCTCCAGCGGCTGGTCCTGCGAAACGGCAGACCATGCGCGGTCGATCAGCAGATCCATTGCGTCGCGCGTGCACCGGTGGGCGGTATCTTCTCCCCTGTGCTTGTCGCCGCGCCCGGCATAGACAAGGTGACTGAGGTAGAACTTGTCCACCCCCTCATTGTCGCACAGGTCAAGCATCGCGGGCAGCATCGAGGCGTTGTCCTCGGTGATGGTGAAGCGCAGGCCCACCTTCACGCCACGCGCCTTGCAGGCCCGCACACCTTGCAGCGCCTCGAAGTAGGCCCCATCGACACCGCGGAACCAGTCATTCATCGCCCCGATCCCGTCGAGCGAGATGCCGACATAGTCGAAGCCGAGTTCTGCAATACGGTCGATATGTGCGGCCACCTTGGTCCCGTTGGTGGAAAGTGACAGGTGGCGGAAGCCCAGATCGCGCGCGCGGGCGGCAATCTCGAAGAAATCGAACCGGCTCAGCGGCTCGCCCCCCGACAGGATCAGGGCGGGGATGCCAAAGCTCTGCAGATCATCCACCACCGCCATCGCCTGTTCATGGGTCAACTCGCCCGGAAAGGGCACATCGGCGCTGGTGGTATAGCAATGCCGGCAACGCAGGTTGCAGCGGCGCGTGAGGTTCCAGATCACCACGGGCTTCACGCCCCTGGCGACGGCGCGAAGGCGCGCCGGCGTGGGCGCCACCAGCTCGCGCATGTACTGGGTCAGGCGGAACATGTCTCAACCTCCCTCGGAAAGGCGCATGCCGGTCTTTTTCAGGATGCGCGTGGAGTAAAGCACGTCCGAACCGCGGCAGGATGAGCCGAGCAAGTCGGCAATCCCGGCCCGCTTGCGTTCGACCTCGTCTCGGGTCTGGCCGTGAATCATGGCAAACAGGTTATAGGGCCATTGGGGCAGGCTGCGCGGGCGCAGGTAACAGTGGCTGACACACTCAAGCGCGCCGACACGCGCGCCGAGCCTCTCGGCATCACTGTCATCGACGTCCCAGACACTCATGCCGTTGGCGACCATGCCAAGTGCATAGTGGTTGGGCGCCACCGCGATACGGCGAATGATGCCGACGTCTTGCATGCGCGTCATTCGCGCGATCACCTCGTTTTCCTGCAACCCGATCCAGCTTGCGACCTCGGCAAAAGGATGGGGCACCAGCGGCAGCCCACTTGCCGTCGCGGCGATGATCTTGCGGTCGATGGCGTCGATACTCATGCGGTGACCCGGAAGCCGATAAAGAACTCTTTCAGTTTCGGAAAGAGATGGACGTGAAGACCTGTCTCAGCCTCGATCCGCTTGGCCACCCGGGCGATTCCTTCGGGCTTTTCGCAAGCCAGGACGAACCACATGTTCAGGTGATGCTGGCGTTCATAGTTATGGGCGACCTCGGGATGGGCATTGACCAAAGTCATGACCTCATCAAATCGGGCCTCGGGCACCGAGATCGCACAGAGGCAGAAGGCCCCCCCCATCGCGGCTGCATCAAGAAACGGCCCAAAACGGGTGATCGCACCGAGCTCGCGCAGTCGCGCGATGCGCGCGATCAGCTCGTCCACTGTCAGGCCAAGTGGTCCGGCCACCTCGGCAAAGGGGCTGTGGTCTATGGGCAGGCGATCCTGCAATGCGTTCAGAACCCTGCAGTCCGTGTTGTCGAGAGAGCCTGGGGGGAGGGGTGCGCGTTTCATGCGGCCTCCGACAGGCGGGCACCAGATTGCTTGAAGCAGCGTGTGGAGAAGAGAACGCGGTGGGCCGCGCCCTGCAAGGCGGGCAAATGCCGGGCGGCCTCCAGCACCTCAAGCGTTGCGGAGCGGCTTCTTCCGTGGATCATGCAATAAAGTGCATAGGGCCAGACGCCCGGCACGCGGCGGCGGCGATAGCACAGCGTCACGCCCGCATGTCCGGCCAGCGCGTGCCCGGCCGCATCGATCCGCGCCTCGGGCAGATCCCAGACCACCATCGCATTGGCCGTCCAGCCAAGGGGGCGGTGACGGACGATCACGCCCATGCGGGAAATGATGCCCGCCGAAATCAG
Organism: Gemmobacter aquaticus; assembly: GCF_007859075.1. Classification (GTDB taxonomy): domain Bacteria; phylum Pseudomonadota; class Alphaproteobacteria; order Rhodobacterales; family Rhodobacteraceae; genus Gemmobacter; species Gemmobacter aquaticus. Next base: position 49,059 of record NZ_VOAK01000001.1, on the reverse strand, counting down.
GCGGCCGATCCGGTTCAGCACCTGAGCCTCGCTGCGCCCAAGGCGAAGGGCAAGTGCGGCATAGGGCGAAGGCACCAGATCGAGCCCCTGTGACAGCGCATGTAGAAGCGGCCGGTCATCCGGCAGCAACACCTCTGGTCGCGCCGTGTGAGGCAGCCCCATCGCCACCTGCTGACCCGACAGGCGGAATCCCAGGTCGATGTTGAACGCCCGCTCAAGCCGCAGATCCAGAAGTCGCAGTCCAGTGGCCTTACGGATGCGCGCCAGTGACTGCGCCAATGCGCGCTCATCTCCGGCGGTTGCCACGAACCACAGGTTCCAGTCTGCCTCCCGCTGGTAGGAATGGTTCACGCCTGACTCGGCGCCCACAAGGGCTGCAACCTCATCGATCCGGCCGTCGGGCACAGCGAGAGCCGCGAGGGTTGAGGCCCCCGCCGTGTTTGGCCGAACTGTCGCCCCCACGCGGGCCACGGCACCTGCCGCAGCAAGGCACGCAAGCCGGTCGATCACGTCGGTCTCATTAAGTCCCAGATCAACGCCGATCCGCGCAAAGGGGCGCGTGTCCAGTGGGAAGCCGCGCTGGAATTCATCCAGAAGACGCGTGTCGATAGGGTCAAATCCGATCATGGCCTAAAGCCCCGTCTGATGCGCGCGCGCGGTAAAGAAGATCCCCGAGGGCGCGGCGGCCGGAACCTCGGCCAGTTTCATTCGGGTGCGCGTGTCGTAGATCAGCACCTGGTTGTCGTCGCGCGAGCTGATCCAGACCTCGGCCCCGCGCGGGGCGAACTCCATGTGAAGGATCGCCTTGCCGGGGTTCAGGGTGGCAACAACCTGATGACTGCGGGAATCGATCACCTGCACCACGTCGTTCAGGGGCGTGGCGAAGTTAACCCAGACGAAGGGCGAGGCGGGCTGTGCAATGATGAACACCGGCTGGCCATGCACCGGCGTGCTTGCGACCTGCGCCTGCGTTTCACGATCGACCCACAGCACCTCATGTCGGCCCACGGCGGGCAGCGCGTATTGCCCTTCGGTAAAGGCCCAGCTTTGCAGATGCGGCATCTTGTAGACCGGCATGTCCTCACCCGTCTTGCCGTAGTCAGTCAGGAACTTTTGCGGCTCCGGCGCATCGGACCACAGGTCAAAGGCTGTCACGCCCTTTTCGCCGAACAGCCCCACCAGAAAGGTGTGCGCATCGTCGGTCAGCACCGCGTCGAACGGGTTGGCGCCCGCGTTGCCGATCATGCGCACTACGGGCTTTGCGCCCGAGAAGTCGCCCAGAAACACCTCGCCCGTGTTCCAGACCGCCCAGGCGAAGCGGCGTCCGGGCACATCGACCAAGCCCACGGTCTTGCCTGCGGCGGGAATGTCGGCGACCAGCTCCAGCGTGTCCGCATCGAACACCTTGATCCCGCCGGGTTCATAGTTCGATACCGCAATCAGACGGCCATCATCCGAGATCGCCCCGCCGATGGAGTTTCCGGCCTGAATGGTGCGGGCCACCACCTTGCGCTCAAGGATGTCGACCTTGGAGAGACCGCCATCGCGACCAAAGACATAGGCGAAGCGCTCATCCGGCCCATAGGTCAGCGAGGCATGCGACAGATCGCCCAGCCCCTCGATCCGGCCGATGGCCGCACGATCAGAGCGGTCGATAACGACGAGGCTTCCGCTTGCGCGTTCGATCACGAGGCCCAGATCACCCGTGGCCATACCCCCGGTCGTCTGGGCCATTACGCCAAAGGGCAGGCAGAACATCATAAGGGCGGCAAGCGCGCATTTCATTGCGTAGGGTCCTTGGCCTTGAGGAGGTATTGGGCAATCCACAGCGCCTCGTCGTCGGTCAGAAGCGGGCGCCACGGCGGCATGGCGGTGCCGGGGATGCCGTCGAGGATGATTGTGGCCAGACCGTCGGGCTCGGCATGGGCCAGCGCCTCGGCGGTCAGGGGGCGCCCAAGCCCGCCCTTCAGCGTCAGCCCGTGGCATGACCCGCAGTCCTGCGTCACCATATGCTTCAGCGCGACCGCGCGCTCGGGCGGCACATCTGCCATGGCCGGGGCGCAGGAAAGCACGAGCATCAGGAGAAATGCGCTAGGCATGGACCATGATCCCTTGGCCCGTCTGGGCCACCGCCTCGGGCCGGTAAAGCGACACGACATGGCCGATGATGAACAGCACAGGCGCTTCGGGCCGGGCATCCGACGTATCAGCGGCGATGGTCGCAAGCGTGGAGAGCACCCGCATCTCGCGCGGGGTGGTGGCCGAGGCGACGGCCAGCACCGGCAAGTCAGCGGGCAGACCATGGGCCATCAACTGCCGCGCGATCTCGGCAATGTTCGCCACGCCCATGTATACGACGAGCGTCGTGTCCGTGCTGGCAAGCGAGGCCCAGTCGAGATCAAGCTCGGCGTCGCGCGCACGATGACCAGTCACATAGCGCAGCCCGCTGGCAAGACCCCGATGGGTCAGCGGCACACCGGTCGAGGAAGCGGCCCCCTGGGCCGAGGTGATGCCGGGCGTATAGTCGAAGGGCACGCCCGCGATACGGCAGGCCTCGGCCTCTTCGCTGCCACGACCAAAGATCAGGGGATCACCCCCCTTCAACCGCGCAACGCGCAGTCCCTGCTGCGCGAGGTCCACGAGAATGGCGTTGATCTGCTCTTGCGGCACCGCGTGAAAGCCCGAGGTCTTGCCGACATCAAGACGTCGGCAGCTTTCGGGCACCAGCGACATGATCTCGGGGCTAACGAGCCGGTCGTGCACCACGACATCGGCCGACTGGATCAGCCGCAGCGCCCGCAACGTCAACAGATCCGCTGCCCCCGGCCCCGCACCGATCAGATGCACGCACCCCTTGCTGCGGTCATGGGAAAGGTCATTCATGGCTAGCTGTCCCGACTTGCTGAAAGAATACCTTGAAAGACCCCTCGGGCGGCGCACCGCCCGAGGGCAGATCAGGGATCAGTAGATGTCCTTCTGGGTGTTGAGGACGTTGAACTTGCCCGTCGGGGTGATCAGGCGCTGGTCCTTGATCACCTTCTTCAACTCAAGCGTCTTGTCGTCCACAACGACGATGGCGCTTTCCTTGTCCTTGGCGTTCCAGACCGAGAACCAGACCTCGGTGCCGTCCTTGTTGAACTCGGGCTGCACGACGCGCGGCTGACCTTCTGCGATACCCGCCCATTCGCCGATCGGCAGGGTCTTGAACTCGGGGTCGGTCTCAGTGTCGCCGGTCATGGTCGAGATGTCGAAGACCGCCACGCTGGAGGACACTTCCGCATCCGGGTTCAGCGCCGCATCGACATAGAGATGCTGGCTGTTCGGATGGGTCTTGATGAAGAGCGAACCGCCACCCAAGGCATAAAAGTTGTCGACGATCTTCCAGGCCTGATCGGGATGCCCTTCGGGATCGGTGCCGATCAGCGCCACGCTTTCATCGCCGAGGTGCGAGGTTGCCCAGACAGGACCAAAGACCGGATGGGTGAAGTTTGCGCCACGCCCCGGATGCGGGGTCTGGCCGCCCGTCTCGATCAGCGCGGTCAGCTTGTCCTCTTTGGTGTCCACCACCGCGATCTTGCCGCGCTGGTTTGCGGCCACAAGGAAGTAGCGGTGCGTACTGTCAAAGCCGCCGTCATGCAGGAAACGCTCTGCCTCGATCTCGACCGTCTTGAGGTTCTTGAGGTCGGTGTAGTCGACGAACAGGATCTTGCCCGTCTCCTTCACGTTCACGATGAACTCGGGCTTGTAGTGCGAGGCCAGGATAGAGGCCACACGCGGCTCGGGGTGATAGACCTGCTCGTCATAGATATTGCCGCGGGTCGAGACGATCTTCAGCGGCTCGAGCGTGGCGCCGTCCATGATCACGTATTGCGGGGGCCAGTAGGCGCCGGCGATGGCGAGCTTGTCTTCCCAGCCCTCGAACTTTGACGTTTCAACAGAGCGGGCCTCGATGCCGATCTTGATCGAGGCGACGGTGTCGGGCTTTTCCATCCACAGGTCGATCATGTTGACCAGACCATCGCGGCCGATCACGAAGAGATAGCGCCCGGAGGCCGAGATACGGCTGATATGCACCGCATAGCCTGTATCGATGACCGATACGATCTCATGCGTGTTTCCGTCGATCAGTGCGACCTGCCCCGCGTCACGCAGCGTGACGGACATGATGTTTTCCAGATCGAGGCTGTTCATCTGCTTGGTCGGGCGGTCCTCGGGCTTGACCACGACCTTCCAGCTGTTCTTCATCTCAGGCATGCCCCATTCCGGGGGGGCTGGCGGCTCAAGCAGCAGATAGCGGGCCATCAGGTCGACATCGGCCTCGTTCAGCTCTCCCGAGGTGCCCCAGTTCGGCATCCCGGCAGGTGAGCCGTAGGTGATGAAGCTCTGCAGGTACTCATAGCCATTGACGCGGGTAATATCGGTGGTCAGAGGCTTGCCCGTCGCACCTTTGCGCAGCACACCATGGCAGCCTGCGCAGCGCTCGAAGTAGATCTGGGTGGCCTTCTGGAACTCTTCCTGGGTCATGACCGGATCGTCGGGCTTGCGGCCCGGGATCTCGACCTGCAACTGGCCCAGCGTGGTCATCGAGGGCTCATAGGCGGCGGCGGGGCCGTCGGCATGTTCCTTTGGCTTGTCCTGCGCATGAAGCGGCGCAGTCAGCAGTCCAAGGGCCAAGGCGGCACTGCCCCACAGGATCGTCCTGGCTTTGGGGGCTTGGCGTGTCATGGGTATCTCTCCGTTCAGCTGGTGAGGCTGCGCACACATTCGCGTGATAGGTCGGGGCAGGCTTTGACTTTTGTTAAGGATCGAAAGGTTCCCGTCCGGCAGATTGCCCCGGCTGCCCGATGGGATTCCGATGCGCGCACTCGCCCTCATTCTGCTGACATTGCTGATATCGGTGCGGATCGCTCTGGCCGGCGGCGGGGGCCTGGTCGCCGAGCGGGGCATAACGCCACCCACGCAGGCACAGGCAGCCGAACTGGCCGGCGTTTCTGCCCCTGTGCAGATCCGTCGTATCGACTCCGGTGTTCCGGGGTGGGACGTGGTCCGTGACGGTCAGGTGGTCGCGTACATTGGCTCGACGTGGGAGATCGCCGGATCTGTCGGCTATTCCGGGCTACCGCTCGACGTGTTGATCGCCATCACGCCATCCGGACGGATCAGTGGCGCACAACTGGTCCAGCACAACGAACCGGTACTGACGCTGGGAATTTCGGATGAGGATATCGCAGCCTATGTCAGTGGCTTTGAAGGGCTGGAGCTTGCATCGCCCAAGGCAGCGACACCTGATGCGCCCGACGTCATCAGCCGCGCGACCGTCTCGACCGGGGTCATCCGCGACGGCATCCTGCGCACCGCCCGCACGCTGGCAGCAGGGCGTGGCATCCTGGCTGCCCAGGGGATTGGCCGGCTGACCTTCACGCCTCTCGACTGGGGCGGCCTGATGGATATGGGCGCGCTTGCCGAGGCGCGCGTCACGATGGACGAGGCCGCGCGGGCGCTGGCGGGCGCCAAGGTTCCCGTTCCCCCGGGTCCGGGCGATTTCCTGCACCTTTGGGCCGGTATCCTGGATCCACCCACGATCGGACAGAACCTCTTGGGTCAGAAGGAATTCACCCGTGTGATTGGTGCGCTCGGCTCGGGCGAGGCGGCCCTGATCGTGATGTCTATGGGTGTTCAATCGCATCGGGGCACCGACTGGCGGCAGAGCGGCCTGTTCGACCGACTGACAATCGTGCAGGGCGAAACCCGGTGGCAACCCACCGCCGAGAGCTATCACATGGTCAAGCGCCTGGCCCTGCCCGATGCCCCCACGATGAAAGAGATCAGCGTCTTTGCGCTGCCCGCCACCATCGATCCGAGCCGACCCTTCGCCGTCGACGTGCAGTCGCGACGACCCACGACGAACGGCACAACCGTCACCATGGACACCACCCTTTCCGTCGCGCTGCCGCAGGCCTTCGTGCCGGCTGCACTGGCACCCGAGCCGCTCTGGCAGTTGATCTGGGCCGAAAAGCGCTTGCAGGCGGGGATGGTTGTCGTGATGCTGGTGGCCCTGACGGTGATCCTTTTCGCACAGGAGTGGATCACCCGCCGCCCCGCACTGTGGCGGGCCGGTCGGCTGATCTTCCTGACCGGCAGCTTTCTGGTTCTCGGCATGGGGCTGAACGGTCAGCTTTCGGTCGTGCAGGTGGTGGCCTTCATCCATGCGTTGCTGACGGGCTTTCGCTGGGAAACCTTCCTGATCGAGCCCGTCATCTTTCTGCTGTGGTCCTTTGTGGCGCTTGGCCTGCTGTTCTGGGGGCGCGGCGTCTATTGCGGCTGGCTGTGTCCGTTCGGTGCCCTGCAGGAACTGACGAATGCCGTCGCAGTGCGGTTGGGGGTGCGGCAGATCACCGTGCCGCAAGCCCTGCATGAACGGCTTTGGGCGATCAAGTACACGCTGTTTGTCGCAATCCTTGCACTGTCATTCTACTCGATGCACCACGCGCTGGTCTTGGCCGAAGTCGAGCCCTTCAAGACCGCGATCAGCCTGCGCTTTGTCCGTGCATGGCCATTTCTTCTGTTCGTCGCGGCCATTCTCTGTGCGGGGCTTTTCATAGAGCGGTTCTATTGCCGCTACCTATGCCCCTTGGGGGCTGGCCTCGCAATTCCCGCGAAGCTCAAGATCTTTGACTGGCTGAAACGCCGCCCGCAATGCGGCCGCGAATGCCGGATGTGCGAAACGAAGTGCACCGTCGGCGCGATTGACGCGATCGGGCGGATCAATGTGAACGAATGTGTCCTTTGCCTGCGCTGCCAGGTCATCATGAATGATGGCACGCAGTGCCCCGTGCTGAAGCGCCGTGCGAGGACCATGGATGGAGTCCAACAATGACTGCGCTAGAACGCCTCTTTTCCGAAGGGTTCCGGGTCTTCTTTCTGGCTGCCGGTCTCTATGCCGTCATCGCAATGGGCGTGTGGGAAGCATGGCTTGCCGTTCAGGCCGCGGGCGGATCTCTGGATCTGCCTGCGGCGCCTGCCCCACATCTGTGGCATGCGCATGAGATGATCTTTGGCTACGGTGGCGCGGCTCTGGCAGGGTTTTTCCTGACCGCTGTTCCAAACTGGACCGGGGCGAAGGGGGCGCCACATCGCTACATCGCGGCGGTCTGGTCCATCTGGCTTGCCGGGCGCCTCGCGGTCTGGATGTCTGGTCATGTGCCTCTGATCTCGGTGGCCGCAGCCGATCTGGCCTTTGCGCCCTTCCTTGGGGCACAGATCCTCGGCCAGCTCATCCGCAAACCCAAGCCGCAGCAGATGATCTTTCTGGCCCTCCTTGCGGCATTCTGGATCGCAAACCTGATGGTGCATCTGGAGTGGCTGGGCCATACGGATACGGCATGGGCTGGGCTCCGGATGGGACTGGTAACACTTTGCTGCATGATCATGGTCCTGGGTGGGCGCGTGACTCCCGGCTTCACTCGAAATGCAATGGTGCAATCAGGGCGCGAGACCCACCTGCCCCAGAACCCGATGCCATTGGCGGCAGTTTCCATTGCCGCAGCGATGGCGCTGCCGATGACCTACCTTGTCAGCTTGCCTGACCACATCATCGGTGCGGTCGCCGTCGTCGCCGGGGTGGCCGGCCTTATCCGGGTCGCGCTTTGGAAAGGGGTCTGGACCCTGGGTAAACCGATCCTGTGGACGTTGCATCTGTCGTACGCGATCAACGCGCTTGGGCTTCTGTTGCTGGGTCTTGCAAACCTTGGATTGGGGACCGAGATCGCAGCACTGCATGTTCTCGGTATCGGCGCGGTCGGCGGCATGACGCTCGCCGTCATGTCGCGGGCCAGCCTCGGGCATACCGGGCGCCCGCTTGTCGCATCGCGTCGGGTTGCGCTGGCCTATGCGCTGGTGCCACTCGCCGCACTGACCCGGTTTCTGGGTTCAGCCTTGCCGGGATTGCATGATCCGACCGTTCTGATCGCAGGTGCGCTTTGGATCGCGGCGTTTGCGCTATACCTTGTGGACCTCTGGCACGTCTGGTGGGGGCCCCGCGTGCCGCGCGCGCCAATCGGGAGCCCCCCATGATGAACCGCCGTCGTTTCATGGCGATCACCGCCGCCGTCCTGGCCGCACCCGTCCAAGCCGCCGAGACGGTCTGGAACGGGACGGGATTCGGCGCGTCCCTGGGATTGCGGCTGGTGGGCGCGACCACCGCGCAGTCCGCCCACGCCCTGCGTCGGGTAAAGGCCGAGCTTTCCCGGCTGGACGCGATCTTCAGCCTGCACCGCGACTCGGCACTGACCCGCCTGAACCGGGATGGCCGGCTGACCTTTCCGCAGGACGATCTGCTGCAGGTGCTGCATCTGTCGGCAGCTGTTCATCGGGCAACGGGGGGCGTCTTTGATCCAACGGTGCAGCCGCTCTATCGTGCGCTGGCAGGCGGGGGGGACATCTCGGCGGCGCGTTCGGTCATCGGGTTTGGCCGGGTGCAGGTATCCGCCAGCGAAATCCGGCTCGACCGGGGACAGGCGCTGACGCTGAATGGCATTGCCCAGGGTTGGGCAGCCGACCGGATCGCGGTCATCCTGCGCAGCGAAGGGTTTGATCGCGCGCTGATCGACATGGGCGAGATCGCAGCCCTCGGCCAGCACCCGGACGGACGCGCCTGGACCGCCGCCATCACCGACCCGGAGGGAAGGCGGATTGACCTTGCCGCACTGACGGACCGCGCGCTTTCGACCTCTTCGCCCATGGGCACCATGATCGGGGCAGGCCATCCCCATATTCTTGGGCCACAGGGCGAAACCGCCCGCTGGACCACGGTTTCGGTCTCGGCCCCACAGGCCGCTCTGGCTGACGCGCTGTCCACCGCATTCTGCCTGCTCGACCGCGCCGGCATCGAGAGCACGCTGGCGCGCTTTCCCGATTCCCGGCTCGAGGTGGCATGCGGCAATTCCACGTCGCAAGGTTGACTTTTGTTAAGGCCCGACTCTGGCCAGTTCTTCACAGAAGAGTGACTGAAACCGCTCAGGGAAGGACCAATCGCCATGCGCGAAGTCATGACCAAGAGCATGGCCCGGAACATCTTCTACGGCGGGTCACTGTTCTTCATTCTTATCTTCGTGGGTCTGACAGCCCATTCGCACCTCTATATCGTCAACACCTCGACCGACCGCGCCACGCTGACCGAAAGCGTCGCGAAGGGTAAGGCGCTTTGGGAAAAGCACGCCTGCATCAACTGCCACACAATTCTCGGCGAAGGCGCCTATTTCGCACCAGAGCTCGCTAATGTGATGACCCGTTGGGGCATCGAGCCGGGCGATCATGAAGGGGCGTTCACCGCGCTGAAGGGTTGGATGGACGCGATGCCAACAGGCATCGAAGGCCGCCGCCAGATGCCGAATTTCGGACTGACGGACGACGAATACCGCGAAATCGCCGATTTCCTGCTGTGGACGAACACGATCCGCGCGCAGGACTGGCCGCCGAATGACGCGGGCTGAGGAGAACCACCATGAAATACCAAACGCAAAAGATCGCGCTGGCCTATTTCGCCGTTGCCATGGCGCTGTTTGCCGTGCAGGTCACAATGGGCCTCGTTCTAGGCTATATCTACATTTCGCCCAACTTCCTGGCCGAGATCCTGCCCTTCAACGTGGGCCGCATGTTGCATACCAACAGCCTCGTCGTCTGGCTGCTGCTGGGCTTCTTCGGGGCCGCCTACTATCTGATCCCCGAGGAATCCGAGCGCGAGATCCACTCGCCGATGTTGGCCTATCTGCAACTGGCCATCTTCGTGCTGGGCACCGCAGGCGTGGTCGTGACCTACCTCTTCAACCTCTTTGACGGCAACTTTGTGCTGGGCAACGAGGGGCGCGAGTTCATCGAACAGCCCCGCTGGGTCAAGGTGGGCATCGTCGTCGCCGCGCTGATCTTCCTCTACAACATCTCGATGACGGTGCTGGCAGGCAAGAAGACCGCGATCACCAACATCCTGCTTCTGGGTCTGTGGATCCTGTCGCTGCTGTTCCTCTTTGCCTTCGTCAACCCCGACAACCTTGCGCTGGACAAGATGTACTGGTGGTACATCGTGCACCTGTGGGTGGAAGGCACGTGGGAGCTGGTGATGGCCTCGATCCTCGCCTTCCTGATGCTGAAGCTGACGGGCGTTGACCGCGAGGTGGTTGAAAAGTGGCTCTACGTCATCGCCGCGCTCGCGCTCTTCTCGGGCATCCTGGGCACCGGCCACCACTACCTGTGGATCGGCACGCCGGGCTACTGGCAGTGGATCGGCTCGATCTTCTCGACGATGGAGGTCGTTCCCTTCTTCGCCATGATGTCGTTTGCCTTCGTCATGGTCTGGAAGGGCCGCCGCGACCACCCGAACAAGGCGGCCTTGCTGTGGAGCCTCGGTTGCGGGACGCTTGCCTTCTTTGGCGCAGGGGTCTGGGGTTTTCTGCACACGCTGCACGGGGTGAACTACTACACCCACGGCACGCAGATCACCGCAGCCCACGGACACCTTGCCTTCTATGGTGCCTATGTCTGCCTCAACCTTGCGATCATCAGCTATGCGATGCCGGTGCTGCGCGGGCGTGACCCGTACAATCAGGTGCTGAACATGGCGTCGTTCTGGCTGATGTCGGGCGGCGTGGTGTTCATGACCTTCACGCTGACCTTTGCGGGCACCGTGCAGACCCACCTGCAGCGCGTGAACGGCGAGGCCTACATGGACGTGCAGGACCAGCTCTGGATCTTCTACGCGATGCGCTTCGGCTCGGGCGTGGCGGTGGTCTTGGGCGCGATCCTCTTCATCTACGCCGTGACGATGCCCCGCAAGGAAGTCATCGAGCGCGGCCTTGAAACCCCTGCGGAGTGATGCAGATGGATGGAACCTTCAACGCAAAGGGGGGGGCCGATGCCCCCTTCTATCTGGCCCAGGGCGACGAATGCGATGTCTTCGCCGCCGCCGCTGCCCATCGCCTGCCTGTGCTGCTGAAGGGCCCCACCGGCTGCGGCAAGACCCGCTTTGTCGCCCATATGGCGGCACGGCTTGGCCGGCCACTCTATACCGTGGCCTGCCATGATGACCTTTCCGCCGCCGATCTGATCGGTCGCTACCTGCTCAAGGGCGGTGAAACGATCTGGATCGATGGCCCCCTGACCCGCGCGGTGCGCGAAGGCGCGATATGTTACCTCGACGAGGTGGTCGAGGCGCGCAAGGACGTGACCGTGGTGCTGCACCCGCTGACCGACGACCGTCGCATCCTGCCGGTGGACCGCACCGGCGAAGAGCTTGTAGCCCATCCCGATTTCCTGCTCGTGGCCTCCTACAACCCCGGCTACCAGAACATCCTGAAAACGTTGAAGCCCTCGACCCGGCAGCGCTTTGTCTCGCTGGAGTTCAGCTTCCCGCGACCGGAACATGAAATCCCGGTCGTTGCCCGCGAATCCGGCCTTGCAGAAGATCGCGTCCAGCCGCTGGTCCGCCTTGCGGGCAAGCTGCGCGCCATGAAGGGCCAGGATCTTGAGGAGGGCGTCTCTACCCGTCTTGTCGTCTATGCCGCAACCCTGATCGCCGGGGGCATGCCGGTCGAACGCGCCATTCGCGCCGCGATGATCGAGCCCCTGACGGATGATGCGGATGTGAAGGCCGGGCTCCGCGATCTTGTGACCGCCGTTTTCGGGTGAGGCCGGCCATGTCACGGATCGAATTCGAGCCATGGGAACCCGAAGAAACCGTCGGGAAACTGTGGCACGCCTTTGCCAGCCGTCTGGACGCTGATCCCGTCCACGAAGGAGCCCGCGTCCACCTCTCGCAGGTGGGCGGACGGCTGGCAGTCCTTTTCCGCGGTCTTGGCGGGGATCCGGCGGTCGAGATCAAGCCCGCCGCCGACGAGACCAGCCACCACCGGCTGTCTCTTCTGCGCCGGTTAGGTACCTGGGCCGAAGACACGCCGCGCGCCAGCTTTGATGGTGCCGCGCTGCGCCTGCCCGAAAGCCTAGCGGTCTTCCCCGCGCCCGAGGCGAATACCGCGCTCTATATCTGGCTTGCGGCGATCGCCGCCCATGCCGGCCCCATCCCCGACGAAGCCGACCCGCTGCGCGCCGATCTGGCCGCACTTGCCGCCGGACAGGCCATGGTGCGCGACACGCTGCAGGACGCGCCCGGATTTCGCGCGCTCTATGCCGATCTCTGTGCGGCGATGCTGGCCATCCGCCGCACACCTCGCCTGCCGCAGGCCGAGGCGACGCTCGAGGCGGTCATCCGGAACCTGCTGGGCGATCCCGCCCCCCTGTCCAGCCGCGCAAGACTTCTGCGCGAGGCCATCACCACGGGCGAGTTCCGCACCATTCCGCGTGCACCGCGCGGCTATCGGCCCTTCCGGGGCGTCGCACTCTGGCCCGACCTGCGGACGCAGGTCCGCTCGGCTGCCAGCGCGGTAGAGACGCGCGAGACCGAAGGCACCCCCGAAGAGGGCGAAGGCAGCAAGACCCGCCGCGCCCGTCGCCGCAAGTCCGATCAGGCCGAGCGCAACGACAGCTTTATCCTGCACAAGTTCGAGGCCATCCTGTCCTGGGCCGATTTCGCCAACCTCAACCGACGCATCGAGGATGACGATTCCGAAGATGCCAAGAAGGCCGCCGACGACATGGACGAGATCGGCCTCGGCCAGATCTCGAAGGCCCCCGCCACCCGCCTGAAGCTGCACCTCGACCTCGCTCCCGAAGACGTGGATCGCGAGGCGCTTTCAGGCATTGCCACCTATCCTGAATGGGATGTGCGCACTGCAAGCTATCTTCCTGCCCATGCCAGGGTTCTGCACAGCCGGATTGACGCAAGCACCGCCACGCCCCCGTTTCAGGACGACCCGCGTGCCAGCGCACGCATCCGTGCCGTCCGCCGCCAGTTCGAGGCCTTGCGTCCCAGCCTCGTCTCGACCCCTGGCCACCCGGACGGCGACGAACTGGATACGGAGCGTGCAGTCCGCGCGCGGGTCGATCTTTATGCCTGCGGTGAGGGAACTGACAAAGTCTGGCGCCAGACCCGACCCGAACGCCGAGACCTCGCCGTCTCGATCCTGCTCGATGTCTCACGTTCAACGGAAAGCGCGATTCCCGGCCACGGTCACGGCGGGCGCAGCGTCATCGACGTGGAACGCGAAGCGCTGGCCGCGCTGGCCTGGGGGCTTGATGCCACCGGCGACGATTTTGCGATCCACGCCTTTTCCTCGCTGAAGCGCCAGCGCGTCTTCGTGCAAGAGGCCAAGGGCTTTGGCGAGCCGATGGGGCCAGAGGTCGAGGCTCGCATCGCGGCCCTTCGCCCCGGTCACTACACCCGCCTCGGCGCCGCGATCCGCCACGTCTCGCGCGGGCTGGCCGACCAGGCGCGCAAGCGGCGCCTGCTGCTCGTGATCACCGATGGCAAGCCAAACGACCTGGATCACTACGAGGGGCGCCACGGCATCGAGGACAGCATGATGGCGGTGAGAGAGGCCCGCCGCACCGGCCACGCGGTCTTCGGCATTACCGTAGACCGTGACGGCAAAAGCTGGTTCCCGCGCATCTTCGGGCAAGGCGGCTTTGCGTTGATCCCCGACCCTGAAAAGCTGACCCAGGCCCTGCCCTCAATCTACCGGCAATTGGTGGTCGGATGACCGCACTCCACTCTCTCTCCTTTTCCCAAGTATCCTCGGGGGGTCCGGGGGGCGACGCGCCCCCGGCCTCGCCATCCGCACAAGCGCCCGACCGCCCTGACCCCTTCGACAAGCTGCCGGGCGAGTTCATGATGTGGGTCCTGATCGTGTCCGAGCTTCTGGTCTTCGGGGCCGGTCTGGTCGCCTTTCTGGCCCTGCGCATCACCGATCCGACAGGATTTGCCGAGGCGCAGTCGCATCTGCATCGCGTAGGCGCCGGCATCAACACCATTGCTCTGGTCACGTCCGGCTGGCTTGCCGCGCTTGCGGTGCAAGCGGTTGAGGCCGGGCGGATTGCCCGCATGCGCACCCTGCTCGCGCCGGCAGCGGCACTCGGCATGGTCTTTCTGGTGCTAAAGGCATCAGAATACGCGGACCTTGCCGCCGCGGGCATCAGCTTTGAAACCCACGCCTTCTTCACATTCCACATCTTGCTGACCGGGTTTCATGCGGCCCATGTGCTGGCGGGTATCGTCTTGCTGGCGCTGGTCGGCATCCTCGCCCGGCCACGCGCGGTCGAGACCGGCGCCGCTTTCTGGCACATGGTTGATCTGGTCTGGGTCTTGCTTTTTCCGGTGGTCTATCTGCTATGACCGTTACACGCGCCTGGATCATCCTCGTCGGGCTCTCCGCACTTTCCACGCTCGTCGCGGCCAGCGGATTGGATGGGCGCTGGCTGGCGGCGGCCGTCCTGCCCCTGGCAGGGCTCAAGGGACACGTCATCCTGAACTACTACCTGCAGCTCGCACTGGCGCCTGAAATCGCGCGCGGCTTCTCGCTGGTGCTCGGGCTGTTCATCGCCCTTCTGATCGGACTTTCAATCCTGCCCTCAGCGTGACCAGGCCAGCGCGGGGTCTTCCTCGACATAATCGCGCAGCTGCGCGATATCCGAGATTTGCGCCACGTTCTGCCGGATGACCACCCCATGATCCTTCAGCCGCCCGAACGCCCGGCTCAGGCTTTCGGGCTTCATGCCCAGACGACCGGCGATGAGCACCTTGTCGTAGGGCAGCGTCACCTCACAGGCACCGCTCTCGCACGGGGCAAGTTCCAGCAGGAACTCGGCCACCCGCTGCGCGCCTGTCTGCGCTTTCAACTGCTCGATCTGCGCGACGAGGCTGTGCAGATGCACAAACGTCGAGGCCAGAACCGCAATTGCAACCTCGGGGTTGTCGCGGATCTGGCGCAAGAAGCTGTCGGCCTCGATGCGGATAAGGGTGCAATCCGTCACGGCTTCGGCGGCGACCGGGTAAGTGTCGTGCCGGAATGCCACTGCCTCGCCAAAGGACGAGCCCTTGGTGAAGACGCCCACGACCGCCTCGGCCCCATTTGGCGCGATGCGGTAGAGCTTTACCCAACCATCGGCCACAAGATAGATCGCGCTCGCACGCTCACCCTGCAGAAAGATGGTTGCACCACGCGAGAAATTGCGGACGCGCGCCTCATCCAGCATGGTGTTGACGACGGGCTCGGGCGCCGAGGACAGCAGAAGCGAGCGTCTGACAAGGGCGGCATACTCTGCTTTCATGTCGGTTTCCGTAACGAATTCTTGGGATTGCGGCGTCAGCCAGTTATCAACCTTAACCTTTCCTTCCGGCAATTGCCATGTATGCAGGGGCCGAAAGGTCCTGGGCTGACAGTCAGGCTATAAAGCGACCCGCCGCGAGGCGTATTCGCACTTCGCGTTGCCGATTGTCTTCCCCTGAAAATCGCCGCAAGCTTTTCGTCGCGCCCTGTAGGGGCAGGGGTGCCAAAGACCAAACCCGTACCGCAAGAGGTGCCGACGCCATGGGATGCAGTTGCAAGGTGATGGAACACAGGTGAAGGACCTTGGCCCTGCCACCGATCGCCGGCCGGCATGTCCACATGCCGCGCCAAGGCCAGTAAAGCCTGCTCCGAGACCCGAGCGGGTGTCCCTTCTTTGCTATCTCCGGATGTTCAGGCGCGACGTCCTCTCGGCGCAACCTGCGCGGCTCTACCGGGCATGGATGGCTGAGTATCGGACGCCGTTCTTCACCTCGTTCCTGTGCAATGACCCCGATCTGGTTGACCGGGTGCTGGTACAAGAGCCCGAGACCTTCCCCAAGTCCCGCCGTCTGCACGAGGGGCTGTCGCCGCTTCTGGGCCAATCGATCTTCATCACCAATGGCGCGGAATGGCAGCGCCAGCGCCGCATCATCGACCCGGCGTTCGAGAGCGGCCGCCTGCGAGAGGTCTTTCCTGCGATCTGGGAAGCGTCCGTGGCTGCTGTGCGCCGTTTGGTACCGCTCGCCGATGGTCGCCCGCTAGATGTCGAGCCTCTGACCAGCCATGTCGCGCTGGACGTGATCTTCCGTGCGCTCTTTTCCATCCCGGTCGAGGATACGACGGCAACGGCGGTGTTCCATGCCTTCCGCGCCCATCAGGCATCGCGCCCGCTGGTCAACTCGGGCTCGCTGCTGCCGCTGCCCCGGTGGGTGCCACGGTGGGTGCCACGGTGGCGGTCGCGCGCCACCCGACAAACGGCGCAACAGATCCGGACGCTGATCCGCAGTCTGGTTGACCGGCGCGCGGCAGAGGTTGCCGCAGGCACCGCGCCCGATGATCTTGCCACGCGCATCATGACGACCCCTGACCCGCAGGACGGCAGCCGGTTCACACCCGCTGAAATGGCCGATCAGGTGGGCATCTTCCTGCTGGCGGGCCACGAGACCAGTGCCGCGGCGCTTGGCTGGGCGCTGTATCTGATGGCGCTGGCGCCCGAGTGGCAGGATCGCGTGGCGGCCGAGGCACTGGACGTCATCAATCCGGAACGCATCCATTTCTCGATGGTCGCGCAACTGAAAGCATCGCGCGCGGTATTCCGCGAAACGATGCGGCTCTATCCGCCCGTGCCCATGTATCTGCGTGAGGCGGCACAGCCTGCGACTTTCCGTGCCCGCCCGGTCCCAAAGGGCGCGCAGGTCGTCATCAGCCCGTGGCACCTGCACCGCCACGAACGCATCTGGCAGGACCCTGACGGATTTGATCCTTCCCGCTGGGAGTGTCCCGAGGGACGCGAGGCCGCGCGCAAGGCCTATATCCCGTTCTCGGCCGGTCCGCGGGTCTGCCCCGGCGCAGCCTTTGCCATGACAGAGGGTACATTGATCCTGTCGATGATCCTGCGCAGTTTCCGCGTCGCGCTGGTGGAGGACCGTCTGCCCATGCCGGTCGCCCAGTTGACGGTGCGCGGGCGCGACGGCGTCTGGCTTTCCCTCACCCCGCGCGAGAGCACACCCCGATGAGCCGCACCCCGCCCCCGGCCGCATGGCCCTATTGGATCACGCTGACTTTCGTGCCTCTGGTGCTGATGGCCATAGCCCATGGCGGCTGGTGGATTGCCGCAATTCCCCTGTGGGGCTGGGTTGCCATGCCGATCTTTGACCTGATCCTTGGGCGTGATCTGACCAACCCTGATCCCGATACGGCCGATACCGAGCTTTTCTGGTTTCGCGCTCTGACCTGGGCTTGGTTTCCGATCCAAGCCCTGCTCGTCTATGGCGGGATTTGGTATCTGACCCATCTGGCAGACTTTCCCTGGCATGAGAAACTTGCGGTCATGTTCGGGATCGGCGTCACCACCGGAACAGTGGGCATCGTTTACGCGCACGAGCTTTTCCACAAGCCAAGCCGGGCCGAGCGCTGGCTGGGCGATCTGCTGATGGCGATGGTGCTCTACTCTCACTTCCGGACCGAGCATCTGCTGGTCCATCACCCCCATGTCGGCACCCCACGAGATACCGTGACCGCGCGCTACAATGAGGGGTTTCATCGCTTCTTTGCCCGCGTCCTGTGGCGCGGTCCGGGATCGGCATGGCGGGCCGAGCGAGCGATGCTGGCGAGGCGCGGCCTGCCGGCCTGGCACCGGCGCAATCCCTTCTGGCGCTATGGGGCGCTGCAGGCGGGGGCGCTCGGGCTGGCCTTTGGCCTTGGCGGATGGGCCGGGGTCGGGCTGTTTGCCTTTCAGGCTTTCGTCGCGGTCTGGCAGCTTGAACTGACAAATTACGTCGAGCACTACGGGCTGACCCGACGCCATCTGGGAGCGGGTCGGTACGAGCCGGTCGGCCCGCAGCACAGCTGGGATTCGACGCATCGGGTGTCAAACCTTCTGCTGATCAACCTGCAGCGCCATGCCGATCACCACCTGCACCCGATGCGGCGCTTTCCGCTGCTGCAGACGCATGACGATCTGTCTCCCCAACTGCCGACAGGCTATCCGCCGATGACCGCGCTCGCCATGGTGCCGCCACTCTGGCGACGTTTGATGAACCCTCGGGTCAGAGCATGGCGGCGTCAGCATTATCCCGATATCACCGACTGGTCGGCCTATCGCGCGGGCAGTCTGCCAGTGCCCAAGGGTGCGGGATAGCGCGGCTGCCCGTCGCGCACCTGTGGGCGGCCTCGATGGACCGCGACGGATTGGCGCAGGCTCTGACAGGCGAGGCTGCGCCATGTGGCAAACAACCTACGCTCTGATACTGGACGAGGGGCGGGATCCAAGAGGGTGCGTGTCACCCGATGTCACACGCAACCACGTGCGGAATTCTTTACATCATGTGTCTCGATGCGCTTATCTCTGGAAAAGCGCGCGTCCGTACCGAATTCAATCGAAGGAGACTGAGATGAGCGAAGATAAATCGCCGGTGGTCAGCGCAAGCGAGCTGCGTCGCGCAATCCTGCAAAAGGAACTGGACGAGATCAACAAGGCTGAAAAGCTGAAGGCCGACAAGGAAAAGCAGCTGCACGAGTTTACCGAGAGCTTTCTCCACGATCAGATCAGCGAGGATGAACGTGCCGTGATCCGCAAGCTGGTGATGAGCGCGGTCAACAACGGAAAGTTCGAGGCAATGGTCTATACCTTCCCTTCAGAGCTTTGCACCGACTCGGGCAGGGCGATCAACAACCGCGAGCCGGGATGGCCCGATACCCTGCAGGGCAAGGCCAAGGAACTCTACGACCGCTACCTTGAGGTCGCCAAGCCCCAGGGCTTTCGCCTGAAGGCCACGATCATCAACTTTCCCGACGGCATGCCCGGCGACGTTGGCCTGTTCCTGAACTGGGCGCCCGAACAGGTCTGACCCCATCACCTTCAGCGCGGTTCTTTCCTTGGTGCCCGCCAAGGACAGAACCGTGACTGCCGTTGACGGTGAAGCCAAAGCTGAACCTTTCGGGCGATCAGCCCTGCCCCGCCGCGCGGGCGATGGCCCCCTGCAGGTGGCCGGCGATCACGCCCAACTGTTCGGCAAGCGGGTTGGTGCGTCGCCATACCATGCCAATGCGCCGCGTCGGCCGGGGTTGGGGCAGTTGGGCAACCGATACGGGGGCTGAGCGCGCCTCTATCCCCACTGCCATCTGCGGGATCAGCGTGACACCGATCCCCGCGCCGACCATTTGAACCAGTGTGGACAAGGTGCTGCCCTCCATCAGGTCACGCGGCACGGCAGAGGACAACCGGCAAAACGACAGCGCCTGTTCGCGAAAGCAGTGCCCCTCCTCCAGAAGCAGCAGCCGCATTTCGCGCAGATGTTCGGGCTTTGGAACCGGCTTATCGCGGTCGGCGACCGGGCGGACCAGCACGAACTCTTCCTCAAGCAACGGGTATTCGGTTAACGCGCTCCCTGACGCGGGCAAGGCCATAATCGCCGCATCAAGCTTGCCTTCGGTCAGATCGTCCAGCAATCGCTGGGTCACCGCCTCACGCGGGCGCAGGTCCAGAAGCGGAAAGCTGGCGGCCAGATGCTGGATGACCGCCGGAAGCACATAGGGGGCGACGGTCGGAATCACCCCAAGGCGGAGCCGCCCGGAAAGCGGTCCAGACGTCGCCCGCGCCAGCGCGCCCAGCTCATCTACTGCGCGCAAGATCTCGCGCGTGCGCTGCGCAAACTCCTCACCCAGTCGGGTCAGCCGGATCTGCCGCGCGCCACGCTCGATCAGCCCGGCACCGAGGATCTCTTCCAGTTCTTTCATCTGCAACGAGAGCGCAGGCTGCGAGATCGCGCAGGCTTCCGCCGCCCGACCAAAGTGGCCGTGCTGGGCCAGGGCCTCAAAATAGCGCAGATGCCGCATTGTGATTGCATTCATAAATTTTTCATATCGCAATGATTGGAAAATGCAAATTCCATTTATTGAACCCGCATGTTAGAACCGTTCTCGATTGGCCGATGCCGTAGCCTGCGGAGGTTTCTGCGGGATGCGAGCGAGGTCCTTCTCGCGTCGTCGCATTCAAGCAACCAATGCCAGATCCGGAGAGAGACATGGATGGAAATGACCTGAAACCAGCGGGCAAATGCCCCGTCATGCATGGCGCGAACACCGCCGCAGGCAACTCGGTGATGGATTGGTGGCCCAATGCGCTGAACCTCGACATCCTGCACCAGCATGACAGCAAGACCAACCCGCTGGGTCATGTGAACTACCGCGAAGAGCTCAAGTCGCTGGACGTCGAGGCGCTGAAGGCCGATGTGCGTGCCCTGATAACCGACAGTCAGGACTGGTGGCCGGCGGACTGGGGCAGCTATGTGGGCATGTTCGCCCGCACCGCATGGCACGCCGCAGGCTCTTATCGCGTGACGGATGGCCGTGGTGGTGGCGCAACCGGCAACCAGCGCTTTGCGCCGCTGAACTCGTGGCCCGATAACGTGAACACCGACAAGGGCCGCCGCCTGCTGTGGCCGATCAAGAAGAAGTACGGCAACAAGATCAGCTGGGCTGACCTGATCATGCTCGCAGGGACCATCGCCTACGAACAAGCCGGGCTGAAGACCTTTGGCTTCGCCTTTGGTCGCGAAGATATCTGGCACCCGGAAAAGGACATCTACTGGGGTAGCGAGAAGCAATGGCTGGCCCCCAGTGATGGCCGTTATGGCGACGTGACCAAGCCCGACACGCTGGAAAACCCGCTGGCCGCCGTTCAGATGGGCCTGATCTACGTGAACCCCGAGGGCGTGAACGGCAAGTCCGACCCGCTGGCGACCGCCGCGCAGATGCGCGAGACCTTTGCCCGCATGGGCATGGACGATGAGGAAACCGTCGCGCTGACCGCAGGCGGCCACACCGTTGGCAAATGCCACGGCAACGGCAACGCAGGCGACCTGAGCGCCGATCCCGAGGGCGCCGCGCCCGAGTATCAGGGCCTTGGCTGGTTCAACACCAAGGGCCGCGGCATAGGCCGCAACACCGTGGTCAGCGGGCTTGAGGGCGCGTGGACGACGCATCCGACGCAATGGGACAACGGCTTCTTCAAGATGCTGTTCGACCATGAATGGCATCTGGTGAAGTCGCCCGCCGGTGCGACCCAATGGGAGCCTATCTCGATCGCCGAGGCCGACAAGCCTGCCGATGTCGAGGACCCTTCGATCCGCACCAACCCGATGATGACCGACGCCGACATGGCGCTGCGGGTCGACCCGATCTACCGCGAGATCTCGCTGAAGTTCAAAGACGACCAGGCCTATTTCTCGGATGTCTTTGCCCGGGCGTGGTTCAAGCTTCTGCACCGCGACATGGGGCCGAAATCGCGCTACATCGGCCCCGATGTCCCGACCGAGGATCTGATCTGGCAAGATCCGATCCCCGCAGGTCGCACCGACTATGATGTGGCCGCCGTCAAGGCGAAGATCGCGGCCTCGGGCCTGTCGCTCTCGGATATGGTGACGACCGCCTGGGACAGCGCCCGCACCTTCCGCGGGTCCGACATGCGCGGCGGCGCCAATGGTGCGCGCATCCGTCTGGCCCCGCAGAAGGACTGGGAAGGCAACGAGCCTGCCCGTCTGGCGCGTGTGCTGTCGGTCCTGCAGCCGATTGCCGATGCGACCGGCGCAAGCCTTGCGGACGTGATCGTGCTGGCCGGCAACCTTGGTGTGGAACAGGCGGCCAAGGCCGCGGGCGTTGACATCACCGTACCCTTCGCACCCGGCCGGGGCGACGCCAGCGCCGAACAGACCGATGCCGCCTCCTTCGACGTGCTGGAGCCTCTGGCAGACGGGTTCCGCAACTGGATGAAGAAAGACTACGTTGTCAGCGCCGAAGAGCTGCTTCTGGACCGTGCCCAGCTGATGGGCCTGACCGCACCCGAGATGACCGCACTGATCGGCGGCATGCGGGTTCTGGGGACCAACCACGGCGGCACGGCGCATGGCGTCTTTACCGATCGCGTCGGTGCGCTGACGAACGACTTCTTCGTCAACCTGACCGATATGGCGTTCAAATGGGTGCCGAAGGGCCAGAACCTCTATGACATCGTCGACCGCAAGTCGGGCGCGGTGAAGTGGACGGCGACCCGCGTGGATCTGGTGTTCGGTTCGAACTCGATCCTGCGCGCCTATGCCGAGGTCTATGCCCAGGATGACAGCAAGGAAAAGCTGGTCCGCGACTTTGTCGCCGCCTGGACCAAGGTGATGAACGCCGACCGGTTCGATCTGGCCTGATCGACCTCTTTTTGAACCTTGGCCCGCCCGGCACGTCCGGGCGGGCCTTTTCATGCCATGGCGACGCAATCCCGATCTAGGCGAACAACTGCTGCGAATCTGTGATCAATTAACCAGTCGCCAGGGCAGCGGCCCGGATCATTGCACCCTGCGCATCGCACGGATGATCATCAATTAGGCAGCACAACCCTTGGGACTTGTGCCTTTGGCGCCCCAAATCCATTGGACGCGCCCAGATTCTGCTGCTGTTTCGGGGTTTCGGCGATGAATGTCCCGTTCCTCCCCCAATGTCGCCAATCTTTAGACAATTTTTCAGCGAAGGTCGAAGGCATAGCAGGGAACGATCCCTGGAGCGCCGAGAGGAATCAGCCCCATGAAGACCTTTTCCAAATCTGTGCACCCGTTTGTGACCTGTGCCGTCATGGCCATTGCCGCACCGTTCGCGGCCCAGGCGCAAGAGGCCTGCGCCCCCTACACCGTGCGCGATGGCGACAGCCTCGGCTCCATCGCCCAGGCGGCCTACGGCACCTTCGACTACCAGATCATCTTCAACGCGAACCGCGAGGTGCTGGCAGGCAACCCCAACAACCTTAAGGCCGGGCTTGAGCTGAAGCTGCCCTGCAAGGACGGTCGTCTGTCCGCCGATGCCGAGCTTTCATCGATCATCGAGGCCGAAGAGGCCAAGCAGGCCGCGACCGCCAAGAAGAGCAATGTCTATGAACCGCCGCTCAAATTTGTCAGCGGCAACGAGTGGAAGCCCTTCACCGACGAGACACTGAATGGCGGGGGCATGCTGGTGCGCATCGCCACCACCGCCCTGCAGCGCGGCGGCAACAACCGCGAAAGCACAGTGTCCTGGGTTGATGACTGGGGCTCGCACATCGAAACGCTGCTGCCCTCGGGCGCCTATGACATCTCGGTGGCATGGGCCGAGACCGATTGCTCGAATGTCAGCGCCCTGCCGCCTGATGGCCAGAAGCGCTGCACGGATTTCGAGTACTCGCTGCCGGTCTATGAAGTTGCCGAAAGCTTCATGACGCTGCCTGACAACAAATACGCCGCCGCCGAAACCTATGAGGACTTCAAGGACTCGCGCTTCTGCCGCCCAGCCGACTGGCCCTTCGACAAGCTGGAACTGCGCGGCATCAAAGAGCCTTTTGTCAAGTTCGTGCGCCCCAAGACCCCCAACGAATGCGCCGAAATGCTGCTGGCGGGCGAGGTGGACATCTATTCGATCGAACTTGAAACCGCGACAGACAACTTCACCAAGCTGAACGCGATGGACAAGGTCGTGGCCAACCCGAACCTGTCAGAGATCGTCTCGTTCCGTCTGGTGACGTCCAAGTTCAATCCGCGCGGCCGTATCTATATCGCCATGCTGAACAAGGGCCTGACCGAGATGCGCAAGACCGGCGAATGGTACGACATCGTGGCGACCTCGCTCTCTGATTATAACAAGCTGAGCAACTGATCCGGGCAGCCCCCCTGCCGCACGGCGTGGGGGGCTGTTCACAGCCTGATGCGCCTCGAATGCCCCTGCGCCAACCTCGCTGTTGCGGGGCACGGTGTTCTGCGGCCCGGTGTGCTGGCGGGCGGGGAAGGCCGGTCGCAAACCTTCCAACTAATGCCATGATTTGGACAGATTGGCATGGTGACAAGATACAATCGACACAGATCTGGCGCGAGTCTTTCCCAACAGATGCAATTGGAGGTCGTTGACTATGAGTGTATTTGGAAAGCTTCTCGGGCGGGGCGGGTCTGACGCAAAGCGGCAGGGCAATGACCTCGCATCCAAGTCCGAACCAACCCCGGATCAGTCCGTGCTGACCCGTCAGGTGCAATTGAATTCAAGCTGGCCCGAACCCTCGGCCGAGCCCCAGGAGGCGCCAGCCGCGCCAGCTAGCATCTGGGATATGGACGCAGCTCCTGCGATCCCTGCCCCTACCGATACGGCTGAGACGTCTGGTCGTGTGCTGGCAGGCCCCGTGCGCAAGACCCGCGCCAAGACGCGGCTGCTGGGTTTTGACAAATCCGACGGCCGTGTGGTCGATCTGTTCAGCAATCCCGTCGATGCCCCCTCGGCAGGCACCCGTTTTCCGGTTGGCTGGATCGTGGTGGTCAAGGGGCCGGGCCGCGGCGAATCCTTCACGCTTCAGGCTGGGATGTCGCAGATCGGTCGCGGCGAGGATCAGGCCATCAGTCTCGACTTCGGCGACAGCTCGATCTCGCGCAGCAACCATGCCGCGATCGTCTATGATCCCGAAAGCTTCCAGTTCTATCTGGGCCATGGTGGCAAGTCGAACATCGTTCGCCTGAACGACAAGCCGGTGATCAGCAACGAAGTTCTGAAGAACGGCGACCTGATCCGCCTGGGCGAAACAACTCTGCGCTTTGTCGGACTGTGCGACGCAAGCTTCAACTGGTCTGACGACGCGCAAGGGGAGTCCGAGAATGTGGAGATCGCCTGAGCCGCGTTTTGACGTGGCCTCGGCAATCTGCCAGGGCGGCCGAGACTACCAGGAAGACGCCATCGTCACCGACTTTCCCACCGGCACCGATATCGGGCTGGCGGTGCTGGCCGATGGCATGGGTGGCCATGCCGCCGGTGACGTCGCCTCGAAGATCGTGGTGACCGAAGTCTTCAGCGACCTGAAGTTCGAGAGTGCGAACTTCTGCGAACTGGAGGGCGAGATCCCGAAATACCTCGCGGCCGCCGCGATGAACGCCAACATCTGTGTTCGCGACTATGTCTCGGACAACCCGTGCACGCGCGGCATGGGTGCGACACTGGTCGCGCTCGTGATGGTCGAGAACCGGATGTACTGGATGTCGATCGGGGACTCGCCGCTCTATCACATGCGCGGCGGCAAGCTGCGGCAAGTGAACGAAGACCATTCCATGGCGCCGCAAATCGACCACATGATGCGCCAGGGCATGATTGACCCCGAAACAGCCCGCAACCACCCGGACCGGAACTGCCTGACCTCGGTCATCTACGGCGACCGGATTGCGCGCACCGATTGCCCGGTCAAGCCGCTGACGCTTGAAGTCGGCGATATCGTCGTGGTCTCCAGCGACGGGCTGCAGTACCTTGAAGACGGGAAGATCGAAAAGATCCTCTACAAGTATCGTCGCCGCAAAAGCGCGGAAATCGCCGAGCATCTGCTCGCGGCACTGCACGAACTTGACTGCCCGGATCAGGACAACATTTCCTTCGCTGTCATCAAGCTCAATCACATCAAGCCGATTGCGCAGGCGATCCGCAAGAAGCCGACCGATCTGATCGATCAAACCGGCGCAGGTGCCACGCGCATCGTGCCGCTTGGCGGCGGCTTGCAACAGCCCGCCGCGCGCGAACAGGCCGTTGGCACCGAAGACGGCAAGGCCGTGTTCTTCCGTCGTGTTGCCGGGGGGGCAAGCCGTGGCTGAAGAGGCGCTTCAACAGTTGGCCCAGTCCCTGGGTGCGCATCTCGCCGAAGGGACCATTCCCCCGGCGCAGGCGCCCCATGTCGAGACGCTGGTGCGGCAGTTGACCCAGCCTGTTCGGCTGACGGTGATGGGCCCGCCCGGGTCAGGCAAGTCGACGCTGGTCAACCTGTTGATCGGGGCCTCGGCCCTTGCACCGGTGCGCAATCTTCCGACGATCGAGGTCGTGTGGGGGGACACCGCCTGCTGCATCTGCACCCTGCCCGATGGCCGCGAGCGCCGGATGGCTGCCTTTGATGCCGCCACGGTCGCCTCGCTCTCGCCGCGTTTTGTGCGGATCGAGCTTCCGCTTCCGGCCCTGCGCAAGATCAGCGTCATGGAACTTGCCCTGCCGTCCGAACAGGCCGAGGTCGAGCGCGCCTTGTCCTGGGCTGTCGGCCGTACCGACATCGCACTGTGGTGCACGCAGCGGTTTGGCGCGGGCGAGCGGCTCGTCTGGTCCGGCGTGGATGAGGCGATGCAGGATCACGCCTATCTTCTGCTGACCAAGGCAGACACGCTGGTTGCGAATGGCACGCTTGATCCGACCTTAGCGCAATTGCGCGCGGGCGCCGATCAGTTCCGTCATGTGTTGGCGATTGCCACAACCGAGGCTATTGCCGCACGCCGCGCCGATGGCAGCATCGACCGGGAGCAGCTGACACGCAGTGGTGGCCGCGCGCTGATTGCCGCCATCATGCGCGATATCGACATGGGGCGCGATGCCGCGCGCGACAGGGCCGAGCTTGTGCTGCATCAGTTTGGCCAGCCGGTGCAGGCGAAGGTCGCCGCCCCCTCGGCAGCGGCCGTTGTCGCCCCCGCGCCAAAGCCCGCGCCGCTGATCCTGACAGAGCCGCTTGCCTCCCCGGCACCAAAGATCGTGCAGCCCCGCCGCCCGTCGCCCAGACCCGCCACAGCAACCCACACGCCGCAGCCTGTTGTTCCCGCTCGGCCAGTGGTTCCGCAAAAGGGGACGGCGCTGCGCGAGATTTGCGAGCCTGCCCTCGGGCGCATCGCACGGCACGGTCGCGAGGCCGATGCGACGATGCGGGCTGCAGGCGCCTCAGGGCTCGCCCGTCTGGCGGAAGATACCGCAGCACTTGTGCAATGGATCAGCGACCATCTGGATGGTGCCCCCTCGGGCGCGCCCGGCCTTGTAGAGTTGCGCGAGGCGGCCTTTGACGCAGCCGATCTGGTGCAGTTGATGCAGCTGGAAGGCGGACCTGCCACACTTGGCGAAAGCCTGAGCCTTCTCATCCAGCTGAAGCACGAAATCGAGACAGCCTTGGCGCGGTCAGAGGTGGCCATCCCCGCAGCCTTTACGCCCGCAGCCAGATTTGGCGCCCCTATGGCCCAGACCTGAACCCCGCGCGGGGTCATACGGCCCCGCGTTCGACCTTGTGATTGTAACAGTGCCCATTGCGGTCCCGCGTCATGCCAAAGGCCCAGCCCGCGGCAACGCCTTGTTGAAGGACTAGGAGACAGACATGAACGTCAATTCGGAAATACCGGGCGCACCGCGTGCCGAAATTGCGGATCTCATGCAGTCTGGCCTTGGCAGGCTTGTTGCGCTTCGGCACGAGATGGCCGAGCTGCGCGAAACGCTGGGCGATCTGGGCATGCTCTGCGATCCCGCCACGGAACGGCAGGTCGCGCGTCTGATCGCCGAGCTCGATGCGCATGCCCCAAGCATCACGATGGTTGGGCAGATCAAGTCGGGCAAAACCTCGCTCGTCAATGCAATGGTGGGGCGGCCGGGACTGCTGCCGGCAGACGTGAACCCCTGGACCTCTGTCGTGACCTCGCTGCATGTGAACGAACGGCAGGCCGAAGGTGCGCCGGTTGCATCGTTCCAGTTCTTCAACGGCGATGAATGGGATCATCTGGTGTCGTACGGCGGGCGCATTGGCGAGCTTTCCGCCCGCGCGGGCGCCAACGAAGAGCTGCAGAAGATCCACGACCAGATTGCCGAGATGCGGGAGAAAACACGCGCGCGCCTTGGCCGCCGGTTCGAACTGCTTCTGGGCCAACGGCACGATTACGGACATCTCGATGATGATCTTGTGCAGCGCTATGTCTGTCTCGGCGATGACTTCGATGGATACGGCCAGACCGATCAGCAGGGCCGCTTTGCCGATATCACCAAATCGGCCGACCTTTACCTGAAGGTGCCTTCGCTGCCAGTGCCACTTTGTTTGCGCGACACGCCCGGCGTGAACGACACCTTCCTGATGCGCGAACAGATCACGATCAAATCGCTGCGCGACAGCCGGCTGTGCGTTGTGGTGCTGTCGGCATCGCAAGCACTGAGCTCGGTCGACATGGGTTTGATCCGGCTGATCTCGACACTGAAGTCGAAGGGGATCGTGATCTTCGTCAACCGCATTGACGAGCTTTCTGACCCGGCAAGCCAGCTTCCCGATATCCGCAACAGCATCCTCACGACGTTTGAACGGCTGAACGGGCCTAAAGACCCCGCTATCGTCTTTGGCAGTGCCTACTGGGCCAACATGGCCCTTGGCGGCGGGTTTGGCGCCATGGCCCGCGACAGCGCCGAGACGCTGCGCGCCTTCGCTGCGGTTACACCGGGCCTGCAAGGGGCGGACCCTACGCGGCGCGATGTC
The DNA here is from genome assembly GCF_007859075.1 of Gemmobacter aquaticus. GTDB lineage: Bacteria > Pseudomonadota > Alphaproteobacteria > Rhodobacterales > Rhodobacteraceae > Gemmobacter > Gemmobacter aquaticus. Next base: position 20,841 of record NZ_VOAK01000001.1, on the reverse strand, counting down.
ATCTGGCAGATGTCCGGCATGCCCGCGCTATTGGAATGTCTGTCCGAGCGGATTGCCGAGGATACGGGAACCCGCTTCCTCGCCCATATCCGCAAGCGTGCGCGCAATATTGTCTCGGGGCTGCGCGCCACCACCAGCGTCGCCTCGATGCGCCTCGATGGGAACGCGATCGACGTGATGGCGCCTGGCCCGCTCGCCGCCCTTCTTGATCAGGTTGAGGCAGAGGCGCACCAGCACCTGAATGCCGAGTTGGATCGCGTGTTTGCTGCCTTTGCCGCACGGGTCGAGCAGTCGCATGCGCGCTTTCTGGATCGTGCCCTCGAATCCCTGCTGCAACATCTGGAGCAAAAGGGCGAGGATCAGGTCTGGAAATACAGCCCCGATGGTTTGCGCATGCTGTTGCGCACCAGCCATCAGGTCCTGCGCAAGAACCTCGGCAGCACGTGCGTGGCTGTCTATGGCGCCACGGCCAATCGTCTGGCACAGGCCTATCGTCAGGCGGTTGCGGTAGAGGTTGACGGCTTCACCGTCACACCGCCCGGCCCTGTTGAAGTTCCCGCTCCGGTTTCGCTGGGTGCGACCATCGTGCTCGATCTGCAAACCTCGCTCTGGCAAAGCTGGTGGCGCAAGCGGCGTGGCTACCGTGCCTACGCCAGTGGCTTTCACGACCTGATCGCAGCCGAAACCGCCCCGATCATCGCCGAGTTGAAAGACCGGCAAGCCGCCGAGATACGGCAGGCCGCAATCGCCCGGTTGGCCGACTTTCTGGCCGAGCAGCGCGCCATCCTGATGGACTTTGTCGACAAGGCTCATCTGAGCATGCACGACCTGCGCTCGCTTTTCGGCATCTCGTCGCAAGCCGAACGGGCCGGGCTCTTGGACCTGCTCTATGACGAGCTGTCCTGGGCCGAAGACGCCGACATCGAAGCAGAAGAATTGACCACGCGCGAAGGAACTGCGGCATGAAAGATGCCCACCCCAACGGACGCAAACCCCGCATCGCCATCATGGGCGAGTTCAGCGCAGGCAAGAGCACGCTCTCCAACCTGCTGCTCGGTCGTCGCGCCCTGCCCGAGAAGGTAACGGCCACGCGCCTGCCCCCGGTCTGGATCAGCGCGGGCGATGCCGAGCCCTATCGGGTGGCGATCGACGGGACAGAGCATCCGGTCTCTCTGGATCGGCTGGAGGAGGTTCCGCTGGAGGATACCCTCTACGTCAAGCTCGCCTTCGATGCCGAGATCCTTGACCAGTGCGACCTGATCGATTTTCCTGGGATCTCAGACCCGAACATGGCGTCCGAGGTCTGGGAAAGGATGCTGGGAGAGGTGGATGGCGTGCTGTGGTGCACCCATGCCACGCAAGCCTGGCGCCAGTCGGAAGCGGCCGTGTGGGAGCGGATCACCGACGACGTCCGCAAGAACAGCCTGTTGCTGGTGACCCGCTTTGACAAGCTGACAACCGAGAATGACCGCGCCCGCGTCTGCGCCCGTCTGGCGCGCGAAACGGCGGGGCTCTTTGCCGAGACCTGCCCGATCTCGCTGATCCAGGCGATCGAGGCGACCGACGCGGATCAATGGCAGGCGTGCGGCGCCGAGGCCTTCTCTGGCGCGCTGATGGATATCATCGCCCGCGCCGGTCATGATGCACCCTCGGCCATGGCAGAGGCTGCACCCATCTCCCGGCAGCGCGAGTGGCAGGCGGAGGCACCTCCCCGCACTGCAACACTCGAGCCGCCCGCGCGCGCAGGCAATACCATCGTGCTGCGCCGTCCCGCGGCAGTCGCACCCGTCAGTGCCACGCATGATGCGGTGGATACAATGCCCCGTCGCATCGTACCCCGCCGCGTGAAGCCGGTTGGCCCACCGCAGACCCCACGCCCCATTCGCGAGGAACGCCCGGCGCTGGTGCTGACGACACCTGTCGATCGCATCGAACCAAAGCCCGCGTCCGGGGCAGGCGACCTGATCCGCCGACTGTTCCGGTAAACTGCGATGGTCGCCCCGCGTCAACACCCGCAAGAGGCTATGCAAAAAGGGTTTTTTGCGCTAAGCCCGTCTTCTGCGGATGCTGTGGCGGGACATGCCCTGATGCCTTCGGAAGACCTGGATCTGTTGCAGCGGCAATTCCCCGACTGCACGACGCTTGCCTTCGCCGACATCGGCGCGGGCATGGTGCTGGTCACGAATTCGGATGCCGCACTGGAACAGCATGCGCTGAACCGCCTGTGCGCCGACGCTGCCGCAACGCTTGCAGCGCAGGGTGGCCTCTCTCCGCAGGCGGCCATGATTTGCACGGCAGACGAGATCCGTGTGATCCTGCGTGCCGACAAACACCCCGATGACGTGCTGATCTGCATCTGTAACCCCTCGCTCGATCTGCCAGCGTTTCGTGCTGCGGCGCAGGCCACCCTAAGCCGTCTTGCTGCGGCAGACTGATCCCCCTTCTCTGACCTTGAAGTGTTCCGGAAATGACAGACATCGGCTCGATCCTTCGCAAACTCAGCGTCCTCGGAGCCGAGCGCCCGATCTTTCGCGAGGGCCTTCGGGTCTTGTCAAACGGGGTCTACCCACCGCCCTTGGCAGCCCTTCTGGCCGAAGTGGATACAACGATCCTGAAACGCCAGCTTGAGTTTCAGACGGGCGACAGTCGTCTCGTCATGACGGTGGCGGGGCGCCGGATCTTGCTGCTGACCTCTGCCTCTCCCGATCTGGTGGCTGCAGGGGCACCGCTGGGCCAGCCGCTCTCACCCGATGACAGCAACGCCTTCGAGGCGCTGGCTGAAGCGCTGGTGGCGCTGTGCGCGCCTGAGCGGGTTCTGACGGTCGACTGCAGCCATCCCGATGCATCGGTGTCTGCCGCAAGTGTCGGCATCTCGGGTGAGGCGCTGGCCGAGATGCTTATGGTCGACCGCGCATCAAGCCCGGTGCAGATGTTCATCGAAGCCTGTGAGCCGCAGTATTCGGCGTGCCTGTTCTGGTCGGGCGGGGCCTGGATCGGCCATGCCGACGATCAGGCCTTGCTCGCCCGCCTGCGCCCGATCGCCGAGGCACAGCGCCAGCGCATGCAAAGTGCCTATCGCAGCGCCGACCAGTCGGGCGAGGCCCCGCGATTGATCATTCTGGAAAAGGCACTGGCCGATGAAGGCTCTGTCTCGGCCGCATGGGCGAATGATGAGTTTGCAATCTTTGTGCACGCGCCCGAGGACTGTGCCGCAATCCACGCCGCCTGGCGACGGATCTTCACCCTCTGACAAATGAAAAGGCCCCTCGCGGGGCCTTTTGATTTCGGCAATGCCCGGTCTGCGTCGATCAGTTGACGCGCAGCGCATCCTGCCGTTTCAACGCACCCGAAACGATGTCATACCACTCGCCGCTTTCGAGCATATTGCCGAGGCCCGCGTTCAGAACATCCAGCACTTCGCGCCCGCGCGGGTTCTGCTTGTGCACGACGACATGAAGCGCATTCACCTCGCCGAGGTTCGGGTTTTCAACAACCTCGTCCTGCAGTTTCATCATGGTGATGGTGCCTGTCGCCTGCTGGGATTCCACGGCAACGATATCGACCTGCCCCGCCATCAGAGCCTCGAAACAAGTGGCAACGCGCTCAGGACGCAGGAAGGTGACATCAGGCTCTGCCAGACCGACCGAGGCAAGATGGGCGGTCGACAGACCTTCGGGACGGCAAATGCGGGTGCCCTTCAGCTCATCATGGCTCAGCGCTTCGGCAAAGCCGCTGCCCTTGCGCGAGAAGAGCCCGTCAACCACCTCATAGAAGGGCTCAGAGAAGTTGTAGTTTTCGCAGCGATACCGATCATCGGCAGAGAGTGCGGCAGGCTGGCTGCAATCGGGCTTCGTCCAGGGGAACGAGCCGTCAAAGGCCATCAGCGGCAGAAGCGTATCCAGATGCGAGGCCCAGTCGTTGATGAAGATCACGTTGAGCTTCTGTTTGGCATCCGCGCGCAGGACAGAGGTCTCGACCAGTTCGGTGAACAAGCCCCGCCCCGGCAGGCGTTCGTCGGTAAAGGGCAGAAATCCGTTGCCGGTGATCAGCGTGATCGGCATTGCCTCCTGCGCCTTGGTCTGCTCTGCCACACGGGCGGCCTGCGCGGCGATGGTCTCGGCATCAGGCGCCTTCTGTTCGGCCGTCGCAGGCAGACTGCCGTCGGCGCATGGAATTGTTATCAGCGTCCCCACACGCAGAAGGTCAGGGTTTGAGCCGATTGCCTCGCGGTTGGCACCGTAGATCTTTTGATACTCCTTGGTGCCATAGGCCTTCATCGCGATTCCCAACAGGGTATCGCCGACCGTGGCGCGATACTGCTCGCAGGCGACCTGTGCCTGAGAGGCGAGGGTTGAGGCACAGATGAGCCCCGCCGCAATGCCCGAGATCTTCGCGTAAAGCCGCATCCGTTGGTCCTTTCAGTCGATTCTTGTCAGGCTCGCATCAGCGGGCCAAATCAGTTGACGTCTTGCAGGATGGCACCGATGACCCGCGCCGCAGCGGGCAGGTGTCATCCGCGCCGCGCGAGTGAATAGGTGGCAATCGCGGGCGCGCCATCGCGCGTCACCTCGAACCGGGCGGTGCCGATGTTTTTGGCGACAAGGCTGTTCAGCACCTCCTCCAGCGTCTCGGATCCCTCAATCATGATGCCGGTGTCAGCTTCGCTGCGCAGCACGTCACCCGTCCGCAAGCCAGTCTCCGAGGGTGCCGCATCCGTCACGACAAGCGCGGTGCCTGCACCATCGCGACGTGCCTCCAGCATGGTGCCATCGGCAAGGCCAAGGCGCTGAACCACCGGCACCGCAAGCAGGCCGAGTTCCGGCATCGCGGCGCCGGGCGCCTTGTAGCGAACGCCGACGCGGGTATAGCCATCGGGATCAATCTTCATGGCGTTCAGGATCTGGGTCGAGAACGGCTCTTCCGGCGACAGCGCGGTTCCGTTCACGGCGTCGATCTCCACGCCCTCAGCGAGCCATCGGCCGACCACCGCCTGGTCGATACCGGAATGAACAGCGCTGATCATCGCCACAGTGGCACTGTCCTCGGTTGTTTCAACATAGTCGAAGGGAAGTGCGATATCCCACAGCGCCAGCGTGATCTGTTGTTCAAGTACCGGGCCAAGCGGCGGCGCGGGCAGCGAAACCACGGGCGCCGTCTCGGCAACAGCCTCGGGCGCCTTCGGGGGGGCGGGCTCTGCCACCGGCACGGGGGTCGGCTCGACGGCGGCGACAGGTGCCGCAGGAGCCGGGGTGCCCGCAGGCAACGCAACGGGGGTGGCGGCCAGTTCGGGCAACGCCGTCGGCGCAGCAGCCGCGGCGGTCTCTGTCTTGGCTGCGCTGGCCGGCGCGGCTTCGGGTGTGCCGGATGCAGCCTTTGGTTCGGCGGGCACGGCGACCGCTGCCGGTTTCGGCACAGCCGGGGGCTCGGTCAAAGCGGGTGCGACAGCAGGCGCCGTCGATGCGGGCTTGGGCGCTGGCGCGGCAGGGGCCACGGCAACCACCTTGGCGTTCTGCCCCGGCACTGGCGGTACATCGCCCGAGCCCAACATGACGTAGCCCACACCACCGGCGACCGCGACCGCTGCAACGGCCAGAATCCCTGCAAGCTTCCCACGGCCCTTCCCTTGGGTGGGCGCCGCGACCGGCTCTTCATGATCAATCAACGGCGCAAATGCCACGACCTTTTCAGGCGCCGGTGCCGCCTTGCCATCGATCATGTCCAGCCACTCGGCCGCAGATTGCAGGCGGCGCGAAGGCTTGGTGTTCATCGCCTGATCGATGGCTTCGAGGAAGCCTGCGGGATAGCCCTCGATCTTCCCCGTGAGCGGGGCATAGGGATCAGGGCGCTGATCGGCGATGGCGGCAAGACGCTCTTGCCCATTGACCGGCGCCTCGCCCTTGATCAGGTGGTAGAGCGTGGCAGCAAGGGCGTAGAGGTCGCTCCACGGTCCTTGCTCACTGCCTGCGATGTAGAATTCCTGTGGCGAGTAGCCATCTTTGACAACGCGCAGTGCCGAATGTTTGCGACCGCTCTCAGGCACATGTTCGCGTGCGGCGCCAAAGTCGATCAGCACCGGCTCGCCTTCAGCATTCAGAAGGATATTGTCAGGCGAGATATCGCGGTGAAGCAGGCCATGCTCGTGCACATATCCCACCGCCGACAAGAGCTTGCGCGTCATCATCACGACCTGACCGGGCGGCAGACTGGTCGCAGGATCGTCGATGATATCCGCCAGATCGCGACCGTTCACAAAATCGATCGCCATATAGGCCGTGTCGTTGTCCTCAAACACCTGATGCACGCCGACGATGTTCGGATGCCGCAGTTTGGACAGGCTGCGCGCCTCCTGGATGAAGTGACGAATGATCGACTTCATCTCGTTCTGGTGGGCACGTGACCGGGCACTGACAATGGTTCTGGTGCGGCGACAGAATGCATCGACGTAGCATTCCTTGATGACCACGTCGCGGTCGAGACTGTCCTTGGCAAGATAGGTGATGCCGAAGCCACCGCTGTTGATGAACCGCGCAATCGTGTATTGGCCGTGAAGCAATGGCGTGCCGGGCGGCAGTTCATCAAGCGCCTGCCCGAACATGTCGGCGTCCTCGGTATACCCGGCCTGGACCATTTTCGAACTCCACCTTTTCCGCACGCGACCAAACGGGCGCGACGGGCGACCCCACAAACGGCAAAAGCGCCAAACAGAACATTATTAACCAACGCCTTTTTCCCGGCAGAAATCGGCAACAATAGGGCGCAAAGTGGGAATATTGGCGATCCTGCATGGCAACTGGAACGCCAAACGGGCCGCCACGATGGGCGGCCCGATGCAAACTGGGCGGCGCGTTTACAGACGAATCGCCTCGGCATAGGCCATCATCAAGGGGCCAACCCCTTTGGCGTCATCGGAAACAATCTGTTCGGTCAGATAGTAACCCGGTGATCCGTCGCGATAGGGCCCAGAAAGCGCGCCCAGGCCCGCGACATGACAGATCCCCGTCATGCGCAGGGTGCCGTCCACCTCGGCCAGACGGGTTGATGTCAGGGCATCAAGGGCACGCTGCCCCGCCGCGCGCCAGTGTGCAGCCTCTTCCCCCTCACCAAGACCGAGGCGCGCGGCCCGGAGCAAGGCGTAGGAGAACATCGCCGAGGCCGAGCTCTCCTCGTAATTGCCCTCCAGTGCGTCAGCATCCAGAACCTGCGGCCAAAGGCCCGAGGGTGCCTGCCGGCGCGCCAGGGCCGAAAGGATCGTGCGGGTGCGGGCACGCAGGGGTCTGGTCGCGGCATCTTCGGGCAGAAGCACCAGCGCATCCACCAGCGCCATGGCAAGCCAGCCCATCGCGCGCGCCCAGACGGCGGGGGACCGGCCCGTGACCGGATCAGCCCAGCGTTGAGCGCGGCTTTCGTCATAGCCATGCACATGCAGATCGCCCGTCGTCTCGGTCAGCGCAAGCGCCGTGGAAAACTGAGACAACGCATCTGAAATGCGCGCGGCCTCGCCAGCCGCAAGCCCATACTCGATCTGGAACGGCAGGGCCATGTAGAGCCCGTCGAGCCACACCTGATGCGGATAGCGCAGCTTGTGCCAGTAGTTGCCCGCCCGAATGCGCGGATGGCTGTCGAGCTGCCCGATCAGCCGCTCTGCCGCCGCCCAATAGCGCGGGTCGGCGGTCTCGCGCGCAAGCGGCAGCAGGATGCGCCCAGACAGGACGTTGTCGATGTTGAACTCTTTGGCGTCATAGCCCGCAAGCTGCCCATCTGCCCCGATCTGGGCATCGGCCAATCGATGAAGATGGGACTTCCAGCGCGGATCACCCGTCGCCTCTGACAGCAGCATGAGGCCACGATAGATGCATCCATCCTCATAGCACCATGCCCCGCCCTTGTAGGGGCGGTAGTCGTCGCAGTAGCGGTCAAAATAGGCTATCAGGGTCATGGCGTGCTCATCGTCTGGAAGGGTGACCGGTGCGGCGGACAAAAGTCCCGGCGCGTCGCAGTCAATTTCGGCGTGCTCGGCCACGATCATCTCGTGACGCATCGGCCGGATGCAGTCGGCCATGACGGGCGGCGTGGGATGCGCCTCGGGGTCGAGCCAACGGATGTGAAGGTTGCGGATCACGACGTTGCGAATGGGCGCCTCGGGCAGCCCGAGAAAACAGCCTGCCGCGTGCGAGAGGCCGTCGATGGTGACATCCTCGACAGTGATCCCGTCAATTGCAGGCGTGCCTGCGCCGATTGCTGCGGGGGCACGGCTCTGCACCCAGGCGTCATGGCCATCGGCGTCGCAATGATAATGGGCGTTGGCAGATATGGCGGTCTGCACCCGCTCCATCAGCACGCGCCGCATCGTGATACCGGTGATCGCGCCCCCGCGCCCGCGCCGGGTCTTCAGCCTGAGGCCACGGTCGGTGCCGCGCATCTGGCAATCCTCGATGGAGACGTCGTGCACGCCCCCTGACATTTCCGAGCCGATGACCAGCCCGCCATGGCCGCGCTCCATCAGGCAGTGCCGCACGCGGATGCCGCGCGTTTCGCGCAGGTGATCGGCCTCGCCCGCCGGGCCACGCTTGCCCGCCTTCACCGCGATGCAGTCGTCGCCGACCGAGAAGCGAACCCCGGTGATGTCAACATCGCGACACATTTCGGGGTTGAAGCCATCGGTATTCGGGCTGTCCGCCGGGGCCTCGATCCGCAACCCGATGGCGCGCAGCCCGTCGCAGCCCTGGGGATGGACTGTCCATGAGGCCGCGTTGCGGACCCCGAACCCGATCAGCGTCACATCGCGGCAGTTGACCAGATGCAGCCCGCGTGGACGCCGGGGACCATCCCGCGTGCCCTTGGGCCAGGTCCACCAGTCGCCAAGCGCGCCCGCGCCGTCGATCACCCCTGCGCCTTCGATGATCAGACGGGTCGCGCCGATGGCATGAAGGGGGGCCGCAAAACAGGGCTCGGGCACCCCCTCCCAACTGCCAAGCATCTGGCCGGTTGCATCGCGCGCCGGCAGGATCGGCCAGCCCTCACGCACGGACGGTGCCTGCAGCACGGCGCCTTCAGACAGATGCAGGGTCATGTCGCTGCGCAGCGACACCGGCAGCGTGACCCAGATGCCAGCCGGAAGCATCAACGTACCACCCGGCGGAACTGCGGCAATCGCCGCAGCAAAAGCCGCAGCATTGGAACGTGCGGCCCCCGCATCCGCCACGTCAGCTCCCTCCAGCAGGCCTTCCGGGCACACGACACCGGCGCAGGCAGCCGTTGTGAACGTGACCTCGCCCATCCCTTCAACCTCCAGCCGATAGGCGCATGAAGGGAGAAGGTCATGCAGCACAAGCACGGCCTCTGCTACACGGCCAAGACGTTCACTGCCCGCAGACGTCAGGCGCCAGTCCAGCGCCATGGGCAGGTCATACTTCGCGCCGGGCACAGGCAGCAGGAGGGCGGCCATGCGCGCGGTTGCGGCAAGGAGGATCGGAGGCATCATCAGTCTTTCCTGGGGAAGCCGCGCCCGACAGCGCCCGGCGCGGCGACGGTCTGTCAGTCGAAATCGGCCAGCACGTCGTTGGTGCCGTCGATGATCTGCTCTGCCGCTGCCATCGCATCGATCTGGCCGTAGGCAAATTCTTCCAGCGTATCGATGAACAGGCCGCGGATTTCGGGGTGCTCGTTGAACGGCGAGACCAGCGGCCCAGAAGCCGCCATAACGATCTCGTTGGCGGCGCGCACCTCGGGCTCACCTTCATTCGCCAAGCGGGTCGCGGCGGCCTTGGATGCGGGCAACCCGCGCGAAGTGCCAAGCGCGTCGATCCCTTCGGGTTCATTGAGCAGGCAGTTCAGGATCTGCGCTGCGGCCTCGGGGTTCTTCGAGTTCTTCGAGATCGCAAAGACCATCGAGGGTTTGCGGTAGACCCCGTCGGTCACGGCACCATCGAGCTTCAGCATCGGAACGGGTTTCAGGACCTGCCCTTCGGCCAGCGGATCGGCGTACTTGGAATAGGTCGAATCCCACTCATAAGACCCGGCGATCTTGCCCGCTGCCCAATCGGGCTTTTCAAAGAGGTTCACGTTGCCATCCGCAGCTTCTTGCTTTTGCGAGCGGATCGCGCCGGTTTCGACCAGCTTGCCAAGGAAGCTGATGCCCTCGGCCAGCTCCTCGGGCGTCCATGCGACGCGGTTGGTCGCCGGGTCGACCAGATCCTTGCCAGTCTTCTGAACCACGGCGAGCGTGACCAGAAGCTGCGCGGTCTCTTTCACCGCGTTGAAGGTGTAGTAATCGGCACCCAGCTTTTCCTTGACTGATGCAGTCGCCTCGAAAAACTCGGTCCAGGTGGTGGGGATCGGCACGCCCGCTTTTTCAAAGGTGGTGGTGTTGAAGAAGAACGCCCGCCCGGTCGTTGACACCGGCAGGCCCTGCAACACACCGCTCATCGACCCCGCGGCGAGATCTTCCTCGGACCATTGCGTCAGATCCAGCGGCTTGAGGTTCCGCAGATCGGCAAAGCCCGTGCCATCCTTTGAAAAGAGCGGCAACCAGGGCCAGTTCACCTGCATGATGTCGGCCTCGGTGCTGCCCGCCATCTGGGTGGTCAGCTTTTCCAGATATCCGTCAAAGCCGGTGAATTCGCCCTTGATGACGTGGCCATGCTTCGCGCCGCACAACTCCAGCGCCTTTTGCGTGGCCACATGGCGGCTGTCGCCACCCCACCATGCCATGCGCAACTCGTCAGCACCGGCGGGCGAGATCTGGGCCAGCATGGTGCCCGCAAGGGCCGCACCAATCAGTTTCCGTTTCATGGGTATTCCTCCTCTTTCTGGGTTCAGGCCGTGGCGCTGCCCCCTCGCAGCGAGACGTTGCGGCCATCGGTTTTGTCAAAGACGTGAAGGTGTTGGGTGTCTGGCCGCAGACGGATCACCTCGGCCCGGCCAAGCGCCTCGTATTCAGCCGCGCCCACGACGGCCACGATCTTCTGCCCTTCCAGAGCGGCGTGCAGATAGACCTCATGGCCCATGAACTCAGCATGGGTGAGCCGCGCCTCAAGCCCGTCGTCGGCGATGGTCAGATGCTGGGGGCGGACCCCGAGAACGGCATCCGCCGGACGGGATGCGAGTCGGGCCTGCACTTCGGCACCCAGCGTCAGGCGCTGCGCGCCGATCACGAAGTCGGAGCCGTCGAGATGGCCTTCCAGCAGGTTCATCTCGGGGCTGCCGATGAAGCCCGCGACAAAGAGGTTGGCCGGGTGGTTATAGAGCTCTTTCGGCGTGGCCACCTGCATGATGCGCCCGGCCTGCATCACGCAGATTCGGTCGCCCATGGTCATCGCCTCGGTCTGGTCGTGGGTGACGTAGATGACGGTCGAGGACAGGCCCTCGGCCTTGAGGCGACGGTGCAGGTCGGTGATCCGCACCCGCATGCTGGCCCTGAGCTTGGCATCGAGGTTCGACAGCGGTTCATCGAACAGAAAGACGCCCGGCTTCTTGATCAGCGCCCGGCCCAGGGCCACCCGCTGCGCCTGACCGCCTGAAAGTTGCTTGGGCAGGCGGTCGAGCAGCGGCTCGATCTCAAGAATGCGGGCCACATCGTCAATGGCCGTCTCGATCTCGGGCTTTGATTTGCCGGCGATCTTCAGCCCGAAGGCGAGGTTCCCCCGCACCTTCATATGCGGATACAGCGCATAGTTCTGGAAGACCATCGCGATCGAACGTTTGCCCGGCGGCAGGTCGTTCACGCGGGTCTGACCGATGATGACCTCGCCACCAGTGATCTCTTCCAGCCCTGCCACCATGCGCAGGGTGGTCGATTTGGCGCAGCCCGAGGGGCCGACGAAAACCATGAACTCGCCATCTTCGATATCAAGGTCGATGCCATGCACGGCCTTGACCCCGCCGCCATAGATCTTTTCCAGGTTATTCAGTTGAACGCGTGCCATTAGCCTTTCACCCCCCCTGCGGAGATGCCTTCGATGAAGTACCGCTGGGCCGCGAAGAAGATGATCAGCGCGGGCGCGATGGTCAGAACCGACATGGCAAGGATGCGGTTCCATTCGAAGGCTTCGGTTGTGTCGATGGAAAGTTTGAGCGCGAGGCTCACCGGGTATTTGTCGACGGACGACAGGTAGATCAGCGGCCCGAGGAAATCGTTCATGGTCCACATGAACTGGAACAGGCAGACCGAGATCAGCGCGGGCGCCAGCATCGGCACCACGATGTAGAGAAGCGTCTGCAGGCTGTTTGCCCCGTCCACGCGGGCCGCCTCTTCCATGTCAGAGGGAAGCGAGCGCAGGAATTGCACCAGCATGAAGACGAAGAAGGCATCGCCTGCCAGTGCCGAGGGAACCCAGAGCGGCAGGAAGGTATCCAGCCAGCCAAAGTCGCGGAACAGGATGTACTGCGGGATGCGCGTCACCACGTTGGGCAGCAGAAGGATCGCGATCACGCTGACGAAGAACACCTTTTTCAACGGAAAGTCGAACCGTGCAAAGGCATAGGCCGCCAGCGTGCAGGAAATCGCCGTGCCGATCACCTTGGGCAGGATAATCAGGAACGAGTTCCAGAAGAACCGGCCAAAGGTATAGGGCGTCGAGGTCTGCCAGCCGTGGATATAGCCATCGAGCGTGGGATTGCGTGGCAGGAACCCTGCCCCGGCAAAGATCTCGGAATTGGTCTTGAAGCTGGCACCAACCAGCCAGATCAGCGGGTAAAGCATGACCAGACCGACCGCGAACAGAAGCACATAGCGGATCGACTGTTGCAGCATCATCAGGCGGGCACGACGGGCGGCCTGAGCATCGTTGAAGGCTTGCATGTCCATGGCTCAGCTCCGCTTGTCGCCTGCGTAATAGACCCACTTCTTCGATGACCAGAAGGCGATCAGGGTCAGGACCATGATGATGACGAACAGCACCCATGCGATGGCCGAGGCATAGCCCATGTCGAACTTCTTGAAGGCCTCGTCATAGATGTAGAGCGGCAGCAGGTAGGTCGATTTGAGCGGCCCGCCCTGGGTGATGATGTAGGGGCCGTTGAACTCTTGGAACGCCTGCACCATCTGCATGATCAGGTTGAAGAAGATCACAGGCGTCAGCAGGGGCAGGGTGATGTAGAAGAAGATCCGCGTCTTGGATGCGCCGTCGATCGCCGCGGCCTCATAAAGCGACTTGTCGATCGATTGCAGCGCCGCAAGGAAGATCACCATCGCGGACCCGAACTGCCAGCAGCGCAGAAGCGTGATCGTGAACAGCGCATTGCCGGGATCACCGAACCAGTCGACCGGCACCAGCCCCACGGTGCCAAGCGCCATGTTCACCAGCCCCTCGGACGCGAACATGTAGCGCCACAGCACCGCAATGGCGATCGAACCGCCCAGGATGGAGGGCACATAGAACGCCGTGCGGAAGAAGTTGATGAAGCGCAGCCGGTAGTTCAGGATGGCCGCGATGAACAGCGCGAAGGCCAGCTTCAGCGGCACCGTGATGAAGACATAAAGCAGCGTCACGTTCAGCGATTTCCAGAAGGTCCGATCGCGCGTGAACAGCTTCTTGAAATTGTCCCAGCCCACCCATTCGGGCGCCGACAATAGGTCATAGTCGGTGAAGCTCAGATACAGCGATGCCAGAAACGGCACGGCGGTAAAGACCAGCAGGCCGATGATGTAGGGGGCCAGATAAGCCAGCCCGAGAAAGCGTTGGCCCTTCATGCGCACCCCCATCCGGGGACGCGCCGCGCGGGCCGTCGTGTCAGGTTCATGGTCAAGTGAAGCTCCCGGTCCGGGCGCCCCCTCGCGGCGATCACACCGCGCGGCGACGTCCCGAACTCCTCCCTCGAATTGCGGTTCGCGTCTGCGTGTATGACGATGACTTAACCGGAATTCGGCGCCACTATGAATTGACAAACAGGGGGAAAAAGATGGACGAAATCGAAGGTGGCATCCTGTCAGCGATCCCCCCGGCTGCGCTGAACCTGACGCTGACGCGATCGGCGATCCGGATGGAACATTCGCAGACCTGGGCGATCGACAAGTCGAACCCGGTCGATGACCTTGTGATCTGCATCGAGGGTGAGGGTCGCTACCTGATCGATGGCGTGCCGCGCACCATGTTACCGGGTGACGCCATGCTGATTACCCGCGGCCAGCGTTTTCAGGGATGGAATGACGGGCCTGCGGTCTATCGCGGCGTGGCGCAGCATTTCACGCTTGAGATCTTTGGCCGTCATGACCTGATCAGCCAGATGGAGCTGCGCCCGCATCTGCGCCTTGGCCGCTGGCCGCTGCTGGAGCCGCTGGTGCGCCACTACCGGCAGAGCGCGCCGCCCGAATCCGTGACGCTTGGCCAGCACCATCTGTTCATGGTGCTGCTGATCGCCTTTATCGAGGATGCATTTCTGGGCTGGCGTGGTGCAGCCGCCTATCAGCCCGAAGGCGCCGATGCGCTGGATCTGGCCGTGATGAAGGCCGCCACCATGATCTCGGCCAACCCCACCCTACCTGACATTGCAGCCCAGGCCGTTGCCGCGGCACCCTATAACCCGGACTATTTTCTGCGTGAGTTCCAGAAGAAAGTGGGCCGGACGCCCCGCAAGTATCAGGAATTCAAGCGAATGGAGCGCGCGATGCACCATCTGGAATCGGGCATGTCTGTCTCGGCCACGGCGGCAGAGGTGGGCTATGTTGACCCCTACTACTTTTCGCGGATGTTCAAGCGCACCCTTGGCCTTTCCCCCCGCGACCATCTGCGTCGGGTCGAGAAAAGCAGACATGGCGGACTGATGCGGCTGGATGAGCCGGAACAGGCCGCCATGCTGGAACGGGAATGAGGCCCCCGCAGGGGCCTCAGGCGATCATTTGAACGCGGCCGGAAGCCAAAGCGACAGAGCCGGGATGTAGGTCACCAGCATCAGCGTGACAAAGCAGGCGCCATAGAAGGGCCAGATCGTCCGCATCACCTGACCGATGCCGATCCGCCCCACGGCGCAGCCCACGAAGAGGACCGACCCCACGGGCGGTGTGCAGAGCCCGATCCCGAGGTTCAGGATCATGATGACCCCGAAATGCACGGGATCGACACCGAAGGCCTGCGCAACCGGCAGGAAGATCGGCGTGGTGATCACGATCAGGGGCGACATGTCCATGAACGTGCCAAGGATCAGCAGGGTGATGTTGATCAGAAGCAGGATCACGAACGGGTTTGTCGACACCTCTTGCAGGAAGGCAATCATCTGGGTCGGCACCCGCAGATAGGCCAGAAGCCAGCCGAAACAGGCGGCAGAGCCGATCACCATCAGCACCATCGCCGTCGTTCGCACCGCGCCAAAGGTGGCCTCGACAAACTCCGAAAAGCTGAGCGTGCGATAGACCAGAAGCGTGACCAGAAGCGCATAGACCACGGCGATGTTCGAGCTTTCCGAGGCGGTGAAGACGCCCGAGCGCACGCCGCCAAAGATGATCGCAATCAAGATCAACCCCGGAACCGCCGAAATAAACATCTGCCCCAGAACAGCGAAACCGGGGAAAGGCTCTGTCGGGTAGCCACGTTTGCGGGCGACCCACCACGCGGCAACCATCAGGCTGAGCGCGAGCAGAAGGCCGGGCAGGATGCCGGCGGTGAACAGATCGGCAATCGAAAGCTTTCCGCCCGCCGCGATCGAATAGATGATCATGTTGTGCGACGGCGGGATCATCAGCGCGATGATCGCCCCGGTCACGGTCACGTTCACCGCATAGTCCACGTCATAGCCGCGGGCCTTCATCTGCGGCACCATGATGCCGCCCACGGCCGAGGCGTCCGCCGTGGCCGACCCCGACACCCCCCCGAACATGACCGAGGTCAGGATGTTCACCTGCCCAAGGCCCCCGCGCAGATGCCCCACCAGCGCCCCGGCCAAAGCAACCAGACGCCGCGCGATATCGCCCCGCACCATCAGGTCGCCCGCATAAATGAAGAACGGGATTGCCATCAGCGCATAGACCGAAACGCCTGAGTTCAGCCGCTGAAAAACCACGACCGGTGGCAGGCCGAGATACAGCACCGTCGCAAAGCTCGCGATGCCCAGACAGAAGGCGACCGGCGTTCCGATCAGCAGCAGGCCGACGAAAGAGCCAAAAAGGATAAACAGTTCCATCTCTTACTCCTCGACCAGATCGCCAAAGCGCAGCGTCTGCAGTCCGACCGCCCGCCGCAGGATCCGCTCCAGCGTGAACAGGACAAGGATCACCCCGCCACCGATGATCGGCGCGAAGTCGAAGGCCCGCGACAGGCCGATGCCGGGAATGACGTTCGAGGCTGCCTTTTCCGCCAGCAGCCAGCCATACCAGACCATCCCGAAGCCAAAGGCCCCGATGGCAATGTCGGACAGCGTATGGAACACCGATTTCATCCATCCCGGCGCATAGTGCAGCGCCACGTCGAACGACAGGTGCGATCCCTCGCGGATGCCCACGGCGGCGCCGAGGAAAATGAACCAGCCCATGATCAGTACGGCCAGCGGTTCAGCCCAGTGCAGGCTGTTGTTCAGGATGTAGCGCACAAAGACCTGGGCAAAGACGATGACCGTCATCAGCACAAGTCCCGCGCCCGCGATGTATAGCGCGGCGGTGGCGAGCCGGCTTGTCAGCCGCTCTGCCGCGAGCAGGAAGTCACGCATTGGGGTTCCCCGAAAGAAAGGGCCGCGGCCATTGCGGGCCGCGGCGGTCAGATCACTCGGTTGCCTTGATGCGGGCGACCAGATCCTGCAGTTCAGGCGTGGTCACATATTTCGCATAGACCGGCTCCATCGCGGCGATGAAGGGGGCCTTGTCGATGTCGCGGACGATCTGCGCGCCGGCGGCCTCGACCTTGGCCTCGGATTCCTTGACCTTGGCGGCCCAGAGTTCCCGCATCACCGGGACCGATGCCTTGCCTACCTCTTGCAGCAGCGCCTGATCCTCGGGGCTCAGCTTGTCCCAGGTGATCTTCGACAGTGCCAGCACCTCGGGCATGATCAGATGTTCGTCGAGCGTGTAGTACTTCGCGACCTCGAAATGGCCCGAGGTATCATAGGACGGCGGGTTGTTTTCAGCCCCGTCAATGACGCCAGTTTCGATCGAGGAATAGACCTCGCCATAGGGCATGGGCGTGGCATTTGCGCCAAGCGCCGACATCATGTCCACGAACACATCCGATTGCATGACGCGGAACTTCATGCCGGCCAGATCCTCGATCTTGGTGATCGGCTTTTCCTTGTTGTAGAAGCTGCGCGCACCGCCGTCGTAATAGCCCAGAACGACAAGGTCATGTGCCTCAAAACCCTTGGCGATTTCCTCGCCGATGGGGCCATCCATCACCTTGTGCATGTGTTCGGACGACCGGAAGATGTAGGGCAGCGACACGACCTGCGTTTCCGGAACGAGGTTGTTGAACGGGCCGAAAGATGCGCGGACCATGTCAATGACGCCGAACTGCGTCTGTTCGATCGCGTCCTTCTCCTCGCCCAGCTCAGACGCCGGGAAGACCTCGATGCAGATCCGGCCGCCTGACTTTTCCTTGACCTGCTCGCCCATCCACTTCACCGCCTCGACGGTGGGATAGCCAGCCGGATGGGTATCGGCCGAACGCAGCGTGATCTCACAGGCGCCCGCGGCCGTTCCCGCCAGAACCGCGCCAGAGACCAGCAGTGACGTCATCATTTTCATTGTCTTTCCTCCACTGTTCGGGGCCCTCCACGGCCCCTGTTGATGCCGCCTAGGACGGCGGAAATCCGTATAGTTCGGATGGGTTTTGGGTCAGCACGCGGTCGCGTGCGCCCTCGGGCAGCCAGCCCAGCGTCAGCTCGGCAAGCCTTGCGTCATCTGGATAGTCGGCGGTGGCCCGCATCAGGTTATGCGGCCAGTTGGTTCCCCAGACGATCCGTTCGGGCGCATGCGCGGCGATCCGGCGCGAGGGCGCCGCGACATCCTCAAATGGCCAGCCCATGCGCGAGCTTTCATAGGCCCCGGCAAACTTGAACCAGCAGCGCCCGCCGTCAATCAGACGCAAAAGCGCCTCAACCTCGGGGGCGTCGGGCGTCGTGCCGCGAAAGAACTTGCCGTGGTGATCCAGCACCCAGCGGGATTTCAGACTCGCGAGGCGCGGCAGATGGGTCAGCAGGTCAGATCCGTCAAACTGCACCGCCAACATCCAGTCAGCAGCATGGGCGCGCGCATCAACCTCTTCCAGTTCCGACAGGCCGACAGCGCCGCCCGGC
Organism: Gemmobacter aquaticus; assembly: GCF_007859075.1. Taxonomy (GTDB): domain Bacteria; phylum Pseudomonadota; class Alphaproteobacteria; order Rhodobacterales; family Rhodobacteraceae; genus Gemmobacter; species Gemmobacter aquaticus. The sequence goes on along the minus strand of NZ_VOAK01000001.1, from coordinate 2,628 downwards.
AGATCCATGATCCGCGCGCCGACGACCCCCGCCTGTGAGAGCCGTTCAATCTCGGACTCGGACGTCGTGCCATCGATCACGGCAACACCGCGCGCGCAGTCGCCCATCACGGCAAGGCAGGCCGATAGGTTGGCGTTGTCGCGTCCATGGGCATTGCCCTGGGTGATCACCACCCGCTCAAGCCCAAGCCATGCCATCACGCGGCGATAGTCTGACGGGGTTGGCAAGGCGCCGGGTGGCAGCGGGATGCTACCGGGGGCAGATGGGAATTCCGGCAGATACATATGCATCTGGCAATCGGTGGCACCCTTGGGAAAGGGCGGCACCGGTGCATCGCCAGAAAGCTGCCGGACCAGCATCAGGCATCCCCCATGCGGAATTCGGCCAGCGCATCGCGATTGACCTCGATGCCAAGGCCGGGGCCGTCTGGAATGGCAACCACGCCGTCCACCGCCTCGATCGGGCGCGTCAGAACAGCCTGCCGGAACGGATTGTGGGTACGGTCGAACTCCATGATCGGCTCGATGGGGTTCACACGGACCGGATCGGGCACCATGGCCGCCATGAACTGCAGCGCGGCCGCGATGTGAACGCCGGTTCCCCAGACATGCGGCACGATACGTACCCCGTGCAGGGTGGCAAGCGACGCGATTTTGACGGCTTCGGACAGACCACCGCAGCCCGCGATATCAGGTTGCAGAATATCGACGGCCCCGGCCTGAATGGCCTGCCAGTGACCCCAGCGGGTGTGCCAGGTTTCGCCGCCGGCAACCGGAATGGGCTGCCCCACGCGGACCTGCGCATAGGCCGAAAGCTGTTCCGGCACGACGGGTTCTTCAAACCAGTCGATGTCATAGTCGGCCGCGGCACGGCCCAGCCGGATCGCCTCGGTCACGGTATAGCCGTGGTTTGCATCGATCATAAGGCGCATGTCAGACCCGATCGCCTCGCGTACGGCGCGGATGACGGCAAGATCCTCGGCCAAACCAAATCCGATCTTGATCTTGCAGGCGTGAAACCCTTCGGCCCGGCGCTGCGACATTTCCTGCGCGTTGTCCGAAACCCGGTCCACGCCGTCACGCTTGAAACTGCCGGTGGCGTAGGCGCGCACAGACTCGCGCCAGCGCCCCCCCAGCAGGACAGAGACCGGTTGCCCGAGCACCTTGCCCTTGATATCCCACAAGGCCATGTCGATGCCCGAAAGCGCCGTGACGGTCAGCCCGCGCTGCCCCTGATCGCGCAACGCGTTATAAAGCGTCGCCCAGTGGCGTTCGGTCTCAAGCGGGTTCTGCCCGATCAGCCAGCCGGCATAGGCCGCGACCACCGCCGCATTGGGGCGCGCAGGACCAAGGCATTCACCCCAGCCGACAGTGCCATCGCTGCATTCCACCTCGACCAGCACATGCGCGCGCCGGTCGAACCGCATCGAGGCGCTTTCAAACGGAACCTCAAGCCGGTGTTCAAGCAGGTGGGTGCGGACGGCGGTGATCTTCATGGGCAACCTCAGCGACGGTAAGGGGCGATCAGGGCGGCCAGCATCTCTTCCTCAGGCCCGGTCAGATCCTTCAACGGCGAGCGGACGGGACCGGCGGCAAACCCCTGCAGGCGCACGCCCGCCTTGATGGCCGAGACGGCATAGCCCTTGGCGCGGTTGCGGATCTCCATGAACGGATAGAAGAAGTCATTCAGGATCTGCTCGCAGGTGGCCCGGTCACCGCCGCGCAGGGCTGCGTAGAATTCATTGGCCAGACTCGGCACAAAGTTGAACACCGCGCTGGAGTAGGTGGTAAAGCCCGCTCCCAGATAGGCCTCTGCGAACAACTCGGCCGTGGGCATGCCACCCAGATACATCAGCCGGTCGCCCATCTTGGCTGTAATTTGACGCACCAGCCCGATATCGCCGGTCCCATCCTTGAAGCCAATCAGGTTGGGGCATTCATCGCAGAGGCGCGCAAGCGTATCGGCCTGCAGCACGGCATTGTCGCGGTTGTAGACCATGACGCCAAAGCCGACGGACTGGCAGATCTTCTTGATATGGGCATAAAGCCCTTCCTGCGGCGCATCGATCAGATAGTGGGGAAGCAGCAGGATGCCCTCCGCCCCCACTTTCTCGACCGACTGCGCAATCTCGATCGCAATGTCAGTGCCGTATCCGCAGCCCGAGACGATGGCAGTTTCGCCCGAAACCTCTTTCGCGGCCGCGACGATGCCGGGGATCTCGGCCGGGGTCAGCGAAAAGAATTCACCCGTGCCACCCGCCGCGAATAGCACCGGCGCCTTGTAGCCCGCCAGCCACTCCACATGCGCCCGATAGCTGTCCGCCGCAAAGCGCCCCTCGGCATCAAAGTGCGTGACGGGGAAGGACAGCAGGCCAGAGCCAAGGGCAGATTTCAGCTGGTCGGGGGTCATCTCAGGTTCCTTCACATCGGGGATGGCATGACCAATATGCGGCAGCAGGATGAGTCGTCAATAGTTATCATACAAGTCGTATGATAATTTAACGCGCCATCCATCCGCCATCGACATTGAGGACAGCGCCGTGGACATAGGCTGCGGCGTTTGAGCAGAGGTAGACGGCGGTTCCGGCGATATCCTCGGGTCGGCCCCAGCGACCGGCGGGGATGCGCT
>NZ_VOAK01000011.1 GCF_007859075.1 Gemmobacter aquaticus | reverse complement strand
GCACTGCTGATGCCGTGCTCGCGGCACAGCTCGGGAACAGGCATCCCGCCCTCCGCCTGACGCAGCACGCCCATGATCTGGGCTTCGGTGAAACGGCTCTTCTTCATCGGAATCTCCTCGTCCATCCTGCCGAGAAAATTCTACTTCCGCATCCCATTAACCATGGGGAGGATTACCCAACCATTAGCGACACGCTGATGCGTTGCGGGCGGAGAGATTTTAGCCTTGCAACTGACGTGGCAAGGGAAGGGCGGACATCGCGCCTGGAGCAACGAAGTCCAATAAGGCGCGAGGGGTAGCATCTTCCGGTCTAAGAGCAAAACTGACGGTGCTCGGTAGAACGGTGCCCTCCGTACACACTTTACGATTGCGGAGGGCGCCGTTTCAGGGATGGGGACTGGAACCTTATGCTCCGAACCATCGGGCGCGGCGGCTGGAGCCGAAATGTTCTTTATCAACGCGCATCGCTTCGGAAGCGCCATGGAAGGTGCCGAAGGGCTTTGGACCTGACAGGAAATCCACATCAACCCGACCGATCCGGTTCGCACCGAACTCAATATAGCACGAGCCCGCACCGGGGTTGCGCGCCGTCTCGGCCTCGTTCCGCAACCGCGAGATGATGTTGGCGGCCACGGTACGGGCGGCGCCTTCGGCATAGACTCCGGCTTTCGGCACCCCGGTATTGGCCAGATCGCCCACGGCATAGACGTCAGGGAACTTGGTCAGGAGCGTGAAAGGATCAACCGGAACCCAGCCACCTTCGGTCAGGCCTGCCGCCACGACTACATCCGCCGCACGGTTCTTGGGCACGCCCAGGAACAGATCGCACGGTAGGGTGGTGCCATTGTCCAGTACCACCGTCTTGCCCTCGACCGCCGTCACGCGGGTGTTGGGGATAAAGGTGATCCCGCGCTCGGCAAAGGCGCCAAGGATCGCTTTCGACGTGTCGGGAGAGGGAGGAACCGGCGAGGGCAAGGGGTTGACGAGGGTGATCCGCGTGACCCCATCAAGCCCGCGGGCCTTCATGTAGTCATGCATCATCAGGGCGCATTCGGCCGGGGCGGGCGGGCATTTGTAGGGGGCGCCGCAGACGCCGACCACCACATCGCCGCCCTGAAACCCGGGCATGACTTTGGACAGATGCGCGGCGCCGGGTACGGAATAGAATTCGTTCACGCCCAGCACCACACCAGGGGTCGAGTTGACATCGTAATCCGCGCCAAGGGCGATGACTAGGATATCGGCTTCATGCAAGCCCTTGTCGGTCGTCACGCGCTTGGCCTCGGCGTCGATGGCCGTGATGGTCTCGCGCAGCAGGCGCACGCCGGGCTTGGCAAAGGCGGCATAGGGGTTGTGGATCATCGTCTCGGACTGGCGGCCAAACAGCATGTCCAGTTTCGAGTAGCCAAAGACAAAACCGTCGGATTTGTCGATCAGGGTGATGTCGATGCCGTCGGCCATGGCCTCGGACAGCGAGGTCGACAGTTCCAGCCCGCCGAAACCGGCACCTAGGATCAGGATACGGGGTTTCATGCGTTCTCTCCCTTGTTCAGGCCGGGTTGCGTCACGATGCGCAGATAGGGTTTGGGCGCAGCCCAGCCGTCGGGGTACAGGCCCTTGGCCTCTTCGTCGCTGACCGAACCTGCAATGATCACATCCTGCCCGAAGGTCCAGTTGGCCGGGGTCGCGACTCGGTGGTTGGCGGTCAGTTGCAGGCTGTCGATCACGCGTAGGATCTCGTCGAAGTTGCGGCCCGTGGTCATCGGATAGGCGATCATCAGCTTGATCTTCTTGTCTGGCCCGATGATGAAGACATGCCGCACGGTCTGGTTGTCGGCGGCGGTGCGGCCCTCGGCGCTGTCACCCGCAGTGGCGGGCAGCATGTCGTAGAGCTTGGCCACGGCCAGCGTCGGATCCCCGATCATCGGGAACTGCGGCATCGCGCCCTGGGTTTCGGCAATGTCATCGGCCCAAAGCGCGTGCTTGTCGACCGGATCGACCGAGAGGCCCAGGACCTTGACACCGCGCTTGGCGAACTCGGGGGCCAGATGTGCCATCCGGCCCAGTTCCGTGGTGCAGACCGGCGTGAAATCCTTGGGATGCGAGAAGAGCACCCCCCACGCGCCATCCAGCCAGTCGTGGAAGTGGATGGTGCCCTGGGTGGTCTGGGCCGTGAAGTCCGGCGCGATGTCGTTGATGCGAAGTGACATGGGTTTCTCCCCTTGGTTCCTGATTGTCGGTATAGATTAGCGCAACTATGTTCCGTCAGCGTTCCCTTTGGCCTCGGGCCTTGTGACGCAATTCGGGGCGGCGGAGCGGGGGGAGTTGAAGGCATATGCGCGTTGAAATTCAAGTTCTTGGCGGTTTCTCTGTGTCTGTCGATGGGGTTGCGGTCGCGCCCGGCCTGTGGCGGCGCGACCGGGCTGCGGCCCTTGTCAAGCTGCTGGCAGTTACGCCGCAGCACCGGATGCACCGCGAACAGGTGATGAACCTTTTCTGGCCAGAGGCTGATTCGGAGGTCGCGGGCGCTGCCTTGCGCAAGGCGGTTCACTACGCACGCAAGGCGCTTGGCCAGAACGACTTGATTTCCACCAACGGGGATAGCCTTGCCCTGGCCCCTGCGGCCGATCTGGTGATCGATGCCGAGGACTTTGAGGCCGCCGCCAGCGCGGCCCTGCGCCAGCCAACGCCCGAGGCCTGCGGAACTGCCGCCGACCTGTACCGAGGGCAGCTTCTGCCCGATGACCTCTATTTCGACTGGCTTGACGCCCCGCGCACGGGGCTGGCGCAGCGCCATATCGACCTCTTGCGCGCAGGCCGGCTGTGGCAGCGGCTTATCGCCGTCGAACCCAGCGACGAACCGGCGCAATGCGCGCTGATGCAGGCCGCACTCGACTCCGGCAACCGCGCCGACGCGATCAGGATCTTCAACCAGCTGCGCCAAAGCCTGCATATGGAGCTTGGGCTTGGCCCTTCGGCCGAGGCCGTGGCGCTTTATGAAAAGGCGCTGGCCATTCCAACTGTCGATCCGGTCAGCCAGACCGACCGCATTCGCGCCTCGCTCGCCTGGGGGCTTTTGCACCTGCACAGCGGCGATTTTGACAAGGCCCGCGCCGTGGCCGAGGAGACCCGCGCCCTGGCGATGGCGGCGGGTCTGGCGCGCGAGGTTGGCGAGGCAAGCGCCCTGATGGGCCTGTGCGCCATGATGCAGAGCCGCTGGAAAGAGGTCTTTCAGTCCGAATTCATCGCCTGGGCCCGCAAGACACCCGACAAGGTCGCCCAAGTTTTTGATGGCCACCTCTGCCTTGCCGAGTTCTGCCTGTGCAACGCCAAGGGCCACCATGAAATCGGGCTTGCGGCGCAGGAGTTGCTCTCTGCCGCCGAAGGGGCTGGATCGCTGGCAGGCCGTGGCCTTGCTTTGATGATCCTGGGCGAAGTGGCGCTGTTCTCTGGGCAGATCGGTGAAGCCGAACGGCTGTTGACGGAAGCGGAGGCACTTCTGGCCAAGGCAGCGGCGTCAGCTGGCCGGGTGCTTGCGCTGGAACGGCTGGCCGAGATTGCCTTGTCCAGCGGGCGGAACTGGCATGCCAAACGGCTGATCGCCCGGGCGGAGGGCATCGCCGCAACCTCTTGGCTTGCGCCGCATTTGGAGATCAGACTGAAGGGCCTGTCCGTGCGGGCGGCGGGATCAAAGGAAAAGGTGCTGGAGGTCATTAGCGAAGGCGATCGGCTTTTGTCATTGCACAGTCATGGGTGTCAGCCGTGCTCGATGGGGTTCCGCGTCGCTTCCGCATCCGCGCTTGCCGAGATGGGAGAGTTGGATCAGGTCGGCCGGCGGCTGGACGAGGCCGAACGGATTTCCGCCATGTGGCATGGCGGGCCTTGGGTGGCCGCCGTTTGGGAAGCCCGAGGCATCCAGCGCCGGGCCGAAAAGAACGACGCCCGGGCGGTGTCGGCCTTTGAAGAAGCGGCCAGCCGCTACGCCTCTCTTGGCCGACCAACCGATGAAGCCCGATGCAGGGCGCAGATCGCGGGGGCGTCCAGAGGGGGCTGACACAGTCCGCGAAGAATTGGATCCGACTTAACAGAGCTCCCGCCGATCCCTCAAACCATCAACGGACTCGCGATGGCAACATTGGCAGCGATGCAAAAGATCGACGACCAAACATTGCAAATTAACGCGAACCGTCGCCTGCAAACCGTCAGTATCACCAGTTACTTGCGTCTGTGGCTACGTCAGATGGCGATCCGGTAACGTATTTGCGACTGACTGCTTTTGTGAAATCGCTTCATGTCGAGCAACTCTTGCTCAGAGGCCGCTATGGGCAGGTCAGTGGAAAAACCGCTGACCGGCGTCGTGGTTGAAGATCTATCCCCTCCGACAGCGTCAGCGCGTCGTCTAGATCGACGCCGAGGTATCGAACCGTGCTGTCCAACTTGGTGTGACCCAGCAGAAGCTGAACCGCCCGCCGGGTTCCCGTCTCCTTGTAGGTCTGGGCCACTTTCGTCCGGCGCATCGAATGGGTCCCACAGGTGCTCGGATCAAGCCCAGATGACGTAACCCATTCGCGCATACTGTCTCGTTGCCAGATGCGGACTGTGGTGGAGACGGCTGGGCCAGAGACGTTGCTGTCCGAGCATCTCGGGATCGGTACTCCAGCGTTCAAGCGACTGGCGTGTTGTTTCCGTAAATTCGAAGCAGACCGGCTTGCGCGTCTTGGTCTGGGTGACTGATGCACGCTCCTTCACCCACACGGCCGCAAACACGTCGCGGACCTTCAGTCAAACCTGGTCGCAGCCCCGAATCTTGCCCTTTACCGCCATGTTGAACGAGGCCAGGTCACGTCGGTTGCCCGCCATTTCCAGCCGGACGCGGATCGACCAGACGTGCCTGGTCAGCAACGGGCGCTTCTGGCTGATGATGCGGCTCTGGTTCCAGGCCGGACGTTCGGGTCGTATCGCAGGAAGATAGTCGGCGGATATGGAGTGACTTCCTGTCCTCCAGCCCCACCCTGACTTCCGCTGATCCGACAGGAACGATGGTATCATGAGATGCCCAGGACGCTCCTTGAGGTCTCGCGGGCGGGAAGCGGTCACGCGCGATCACATCGCGCCGAAAACCGAAATCCCTCCGCGGTCGGTGAGCGGACGCCGCAGACAGCTTCTGCATCGTTGATTCCTTTACGTTGTCCTTACGCGGGGTGGCGAAGTCCCGCATAGCGCCTTTACGCAACCCTCCTGGATGCTCTGATCAGGCTAACCGGAGATTTCCCATGCTCGATCTTGTCTACCTCGCCCTCGGTTTCGCCGGGTTTGCGGTCGCTGCTCTTGGCGTGCGCGCCGCCGAACGGATGTGAGGGGCGCCATGTTTGACCTGATCCTCGGGCTTGCCGTGGCGGCGTGCCTCTTCGTCTATCTCGGTGCGGCTCTGCTGCGCCCAGACCGGTTCTGAGGGAGGGCGCGCGATGACCTTGCTTGCCTACGCACTGTATTTCACTGTCCTCGTTGGCCTGGCGTGGGCGTTGGCGATCTGGATGGCGCGCGTCTACGGCGGAACGCTACCGCTCCCGCTCCTGCGCCTTGAAGGTTTCCTCCTTCGCGCCTGCGGGGCTACACCTGAAAGGCTCATGGGCTGGTCCGCCTATGCGCTGGCGGTGCTGGCCTTCAACCTCGTGGGTTTCGTGCTCCTTTACGCGGCCCTGCGACTGCAGGGGGCGCTGCCGCTGAACCCCGACGGCATCGGCGGCATGGCGCCTGACCTTGCCTTCAACACCGCCGTCAGCTTCGTGACCAACACCAACTGGCAGGCCTATTCGGGCGAAGCGCAGCTGAGTTATCTGAGCCAGATGGCCGGGCTGACAGTGCAGAACTTTGTCAGCGCGGGCACTGGGATGGCAGTGGCTGTAGCCGTGATCCGCGGATTTGCCGCGGCCAAGGGGTCCGGCCTGGGCAACTTCTGGGTCGATCTGACCCGGTCGGTTCTGTGGGTTCTCTTGCCGTTGTCCGTGGTTCTCGCGTTGTTCCTGGCAGCGCAGGGCGTGCCGCAAACCCTGCAGGGCGCAGTGGTCGCCAGGGGCATCGAGGGCGGCGAGCAAGTCATCGCCCGTGGCCCCGCTGCTGCGCAGATCGCGATCAAGCAACTTGGTACCAACGGCGGCGGGTTCTTCGGCGTGAACTCGGCTCATCCTTTCGAGAACCCGACCATCGCATCCAATCTGGCACAATGCCTGTCGATCCTCCTGATCCCGGTGGCGTTCTGCTTCCTCTTCGGGCGGTTGGTCGGAGACCGTCGGCAAGGCTGGGCGATCTTTGCCGCAATGGCGGTGATGTTCGTCGCGGGGCTTGTGGTGATCCACTACAACGAGGTTGCGGGCAACCCGGCTCTCGGGGTTGGCGCCAACATGGAGGGGAAAGAGCAGCGCTTCGGCGCAATGCTCTCGTCGCTGTGGGCGGCTTCCACCACGGCGGCATCAAACGGGTCGGTCAATGCGATGCACGACTCGTTCATGCCGCTGTCTGGCCTTGTGATGATGATCTTCATGCAGGTTGGCGAGGTGATCTTCGGCGGCGTCGGCGCGGGGCTGTACGGCATGCTCCTCTATGTTGTCCTCGCAGTGTTCCTGGCTGGGCTCATGGTGGGCCGCACGCCCGAATACCTCGGTCGCAAGATCGAGGGGCGCGAGGTGACACTGGCCGTGCTGGCCTTCCTGTCGATGCCGTTGGGCATTCTGGTCGGGGGTGCAGTCGCTGCCACTGTGCCGCAGGCGCTGGCTGCGGTGCAGGAGGCCGGGCCGCATGGGATGAGCGAGATCCTCTACGCCTATTCGTCTGCCACCGGGAACAATGGCAGTGCCTTCGGCGGCTACGGCGCGGCACTTCCCTGGCACACGACCGCACTCGGGATCATCATGCTGATCGGCCGCTATGCGATCATCATCCCGATGCTCGCCATCGCAGGGTCGATGATCCGAAAGCCGCAGGCCCCCGCCACGTCGGGCACTTTCCCAACCCACGGGCCGCTCTTCGTGACGCTTCTCATCCTCACCGTGCTGATCCTTGGCGCGCTGACCTTCTTTCCTGTCCTCGCCCTTGGCCCCATCGCGGAAGAGACCGCGCGGCTGGCCGGGCAGAGCTTCTGAGGCACCCCGATGTCGAAACCGACCAAGACGGCCGATATGAGCGGCCTTTACCCCGCCGCAATCCGGGCGGGCGTCACCAAGCTCAACCCCCGCATCCTGTGGCGCAACCCCGTGATGTTCGTGACCGCCATTGTGGCGGCGATGACCACGGTTCTCGGCCTGCGCGACTTTCTAAGCGGCGTTCAGGGCGCTGGAGCCAGCTTGCATATAGCGGCGTGGCTGTGGCTGTGCGTCCTCTTCGCCAATTTCGCCGAAGCCTTGGCCGAAGGGCGCGGCAAGGCGCGGGCAGACACCCTGCGCGCGACGAAGTCTGAAACCAGGGTGCGCGTCCTCGGTGCTGCGGATGACGATCCTGCCAGCGCCACGGAAACGCTGTCCACTGCGCTGCGCGCAGGCCAGTTCGTCCATGTCGCGGCGGGTGAGATCATCCCGGCGGATGGCGAGGCGGTGCGCGGCGTGGCCTCGGTCAACGAAAGCGCCATCACTGGCGAAAGCGCGCCGGTGATCCGCGAAGCCGGGGGCGATCGCTCCTCGGTGACGGGGGGCACCACGGTCGTGTCTGACTGGCTTGTGATCCGGGTGACGGCGGAACCTGGCAAGAGCTTCCTCGACCGGATGATCGCGCTGGTCGAAGGCGCCGAGCGGCAGAAGACCCCGAACGAGATCGCGCTGAACATCCTCCTTGTCGGGCTGACGTTGATCTTCCTCTTTGTGGTTGTAACCTTGCCTGCCTTTGCCAGCTATTCCGGCACCACAATCCCGGTGATCGTGCTGGGGGCGCTGTTCGTCACGCTGATCCCCACCACTATCGGAGGGCTGCTGAGTGCCATCGGCATTGCCGGGATGGACAGGCTGGTCAAGGCCAACGTCATCGCCAAATCCGGCCGTGCGGTCGAGGCGGCGGGGGATGTGGACACGCTGCTTCTGGACAAGACCGGCACGATCACCTTCGGCAACCGCATGGCCGATGCGCTGATTCCCGCGCCGGGGGTGGATATGGCGCGTCTGGCAGAAGCGGCGACGCTGGCTTCGCTGGCCGACGAGACGCCCGAAGGCAAATCCATCGTCGACAAGGCGCGCGAGGTGTCGGGGGCGGTTCCAGACATGCCCAAAGGGGCGCAAGCGGTGGCCTTCACCGCACAGACGCGGCTTTCGGGACTGGATCTTGAGTGCGGGCGCAGCTTCCGCAAGGGGGCCACAGACGCGGTGATCCGGCTGACCGGCACGACCCCGCCCGGTGTGCTGGCTTCGCAGGTGGATGCCATTGCGCGGTCGGGTGGCACGCCCTTGCTGGTGGCCGAAGGGGCCGAGATCCTCGGCGCGGTCCACCTCAAAGACATCGTGAAACCCGGCGTGCGCGAACGCTTTGCCGAGTTGCGCGCCATGGGTATCCGCACGGTGATGATCACCGGCGACAACCCGTTGACCGCCGCCGCGATTGCGGCCGAGGCGGGGGTCGATGATTTCCTCGCCGAAGCCACGCCCGAGATGAAGCTCGACCTTATCCGCCGCGAACAGGCGGGCGGGCGGCTGGTCGCCATGTGCGGCGACGGGTCAAACGACGCGCCCGCATTGGCGCAGGCCGACGTGGGGGTGGCGATGAACGCAGGCACCCCGGCGGCGAAAGAGGCCGCGAACCTGATTGATCTGGACAGTGACCCGACGAAGCTGATCGAGGTGGTGCTGGTGGGCAAGCAACTTCTGATCTCGCGCGGGGCGCTGACGACATTCAGCATCGCCAACGATGTGGCGAAATACTTCGCCATCCTGCCCGCGATCTTTGTGGGGGCCTATCCTGGCCTTGGAGTGTTGAACATCATGGGGCTTGCCTCACCCATATCAGCCATGCTCTCGGCGGTAATTTTCAATGCGCTGATCCTCGTCGCTCTGGTGCCGCTCGCTCTGCGGGGGGTGCGGTACCGCCCGTCCAGCGCGGCGGCACTCTTGCGGCGAAACCTTCTGATTTACGGTTTGGGCGGGCTGATCGTGCCTTTCGTCGGAATCAAGGCCATCGACGCGACCCTCGTGGCCCTGAACCTCGCCTGAAGGAGAAAGACATGCTCAACCACCTGCGCCCGGCCATCGCCCTGACCACCGTATTCACCCTGCTGACCGGGCTTGCCTATCCTCTGGTCATGACTGGGGCCGCGCAAGCGCTGTTCCCGTCGGCGGCCAATGGCAGTCTGATCGAAATGGATGGAACAATGATCGGTTCATCCCTGATCGCACAGCCCTTCGCGGGCGATGCCTGGCTCCACCCGCGCCCTTCTGCCAGCGGCTGGAATGCCGCCGGAACCGGGGCCTCCAATCTTGGGCCAACCTCGACCGTACTGATCGCCACAGTCGCGGAACGCCGCGCAACATGGAGCGCTGCGAACGGGGCAGAGGCGCCCATCGATGCGGTTACCGCTTCCGGCTCTGGTCTTGATCCGCATATCAGCCCGGAAAGCGCGCTCGCGCAAGCTGACCGGATCGCCGCGGCACGGGGTGTGGATGCGGGCGCTGTGCGACGATTGATCGAAACTGCCGTCGAAGGCCCGTTCCTCGGACTCTATGGCGAACACAGGGTTAACGTGCTTCAGACAAACATTGCGCTTGACGACGCGTTCCCGATACCGCCCGCTGGCGGCGAAGGATAAGCCTCCGAATGACGCCCGATGCCGACATCCGCCCCTCTCCTGAAGCACTTCTTACGCAGGCCGCGCGTGAGGGGCGGGGTCGGCTGAAGGTCTTCTTGGGCGCGGCTCCAGGTGTCGGCAAGACTTGGGCGATGCTGGACGATGCACAGCGCAAGCGTGCCGAAGGTGTTGATGTCATCGCTGCGCTGATCGAGACCCACGACAGGGCGGAAACGCAAGCCAAGCTGGCAGGTCTGCCGCAACTTGCGCGCAAACCGGTGATTCACAAGGGCCGTGCGCTGACCGAGATGGACCTGGACGGTCTCTTGGCACGCAAACCCGCACTCGCGCTGATCGACGAACTGGCACACACCAACGCGGACGGTAGCCGGCATGAGAAGCGCTGGCAGGACGTCGAGGAGGTGCTGGCCGCCGGGATCGACGTCTATACCACGCTAAACATCCAACACATCGAGACGCTGAACGAGACTGTCGCCCGCATCACGGGCGTCCGCGTGCGCGAAACCGTGCCGGATGGCGCGCTCGAGATGGCCGACGAAATCGAGCTGATTGACCTGCCGCCGGATGAGCTGGTGGACCGTCTGAAGCAGGGCAAGGTCTATCCGGCCGACCAGGCCGCCCGCGCGCTCGGGTCCTTCTTCGTCAAGGGCAACCTGACTGCGCTGCGCGAACTCGCCATGCGCGCCGCCGCCGATCGCGTTGACGCGCAGTTGCGTGAACACATGGCCGCGAATGCCATCGCCGGGCCATGGCCAACGCAGGAACGCATCCTCGTGTGCATCAACGAAAGCCCTGCCGCGCGTGAGGCGATACGGGTGGCCAAGCGCAGTGCTGACCGCGCGCGGGCAGAGTGGATCGCGCTGAATGTCGCGCAGACGCGGATGGAGGCTCAGCCCGAGGCCGACAAGGACCGGCTCGCGGGTAGCCTGCGGCTGGCCGAACGGCTGGGCGCAGAACTGGCGACGCTGGAGGCTGAGCATGACGTGGCCGAGGCGATCCTTACCTATGCCCGTGACCGCAACGTGCGCCGCATTGTGATCGGTCGCCCGCGGCCCCGGCCGTTCTGGGCAAAATGGACATCAGAGGATGTCGCGACCGATGTCCTGCGGAAAGCCGGTCCGTTCGAGGTCACCGTTGCCTCGATACCGGATGAAAAACCACAGGCCAGCCGCTTCCACCTGCCGCGTTTGGGGGCAGAGCCGCGCGCCTGGGTTGAAGCGGTCCTGGCCGTCGCTATCGCCTCGGCCTGTTCCTGGGGGGCCGAGCAATTGTTCCCCGTGGCCAGCCTTAGCGTAATCTACATGACCGCCGTCGTCGTGGTGGCGAGCCGCCGGGGCCTTGGACCTGCTCTTGCGGCTGCAGTTCTGGGCTTTATGGCTTACAACTTCCTCTTCACCCACCCGCGCTACACCTTCCACGTCTCGCGGCAAGGCGAACTGCTGACCTTGGGGCTGTTCCTTGCCGCATCGCTGGTCACCGGCAACCTGGCGGCGCGCCTGCGTGCCAGGGTGGATGCGCAGGCCGCCATCGCCGACCGCACGAACAAGCTCTACGACTTCAGCCGCAGGGTCGCTGCCGCAGCCACAGCCGATGATGTGGTTTGGGCCTCGGTCAGCCACGTGGCGACAACGCTACGCTGCGAGGCGGTGCTCTTGATGCCGCGCGGAGCGGAGTTGTGGGTCGTGGGGGGCTTTCCCCCCGAGGATCAACTGGATGTGCGAGACCAGTCTGCCGCGCAATTCGCGTGGGAGAAAGGTGAGCCCGCGGGCCGGGGATCGGACACGCTGCCCATGGCGCGCTGGTTCTTCCTGCCGCTGGTGGCGGGTGACCGGCGACTGGGCGTCCTTGGCATCGCTTTTGAAGATGACCGCCGGCTTCTACGCACCGACAGGCGGCTTCTGGATGCCTTGATCGACCAGATTGCCTTGGCGCTGGAACGGCTGCGGCTGACCGAGGATCTGGCCGCCACCCAGCTTGCCACTGAGACCGAGAGGCTGCGCACGGCCCTGTTGAACAGCGTCAGCCACGATCTTCGGACGCCACTGGTGACAATCATTGGCGCTGCTGGCCATCTGGCGGAAGCCGACCTGCCCACGGACGTCCGTCGCGATCTGGCCGAGAATATCCGCGAAGAGGGCGAGCGGCTGGACCGCTACGTCCAGAACCTGCTCGACATGACCCGCCTCGGCCACGGCGCCCTCAAGCCCCGCCTTGCGCCGCAGGATGTGGCCGAGATCGTCGGCGGTGCCCGGTCGCGGATGAAGGGCGTCCTGCGCGGGCATGACCTGGAAGTCGAACTTGCGCCGAACTTGCCACTGATCCTAGCCGACGGGGTGCTTTTGGAACAAGTGCTGGTCAACATACTCGACAATGCCGCCAAGTATGCGCCCGAGGGAACCGCGATTGCTGTTGCCGCCCGGCTGCAGGGGGGACGCGTCGAGCTTTCAGTCACCGACTGTGGCCCCGGAATCCCCCCCAACGATCAGGCGCGCGTCTTCGACATGTTCTACCGCGTCGCCGGCGGGGACCGTCAGAGGGCTGGCACGGGCCTTGGCCTCGCGATCTGCAAAGGACTGGTTGATGCGATGGGCGGCTCGATCAAGGCCGAGACCGGCTGGCCCGATGGAACCGGCACCCGTATTGTGGTGGCACTCCCTCTCCACAATCCCGAGGTCTCTGTGTGAGCGCGCAAGCCCGAATCCTTGTCGTCGATGACGAAGCACCAATCCGTCGGTTTCTGCGCGTGGCGCTTGCGGCCGAAGGCTATGGCGTGATCGAAGCTGGCACCGCGCGCGAAGGGTTGGCGATGGCCGCACGCGAAGCGCCGGCCCTTGTCGTGCTCGATCTCGGCCTGCCGGATGCCGACGGCCTGTCGGTACTGCGTGACCTGCGGGGATGGAGCCAGGTTCCGGTCCTCATCCTGTCCGTCCGCGCCGATGAAGGCGACAAGGTCGAGGCGCTGGATGCAGGCGCTCAGGACTATGTGGTCAAGCCCTTTGGTGTAAAGGAATTCCTTGCACGGGTTCGCGGTCTCTTGCGCGATCGGGCGACCGAGGTGACCCCCGCAGTGCTGGCCATCGGCGCACTCAGGATAGATGCCGTCGATCACTCCGCAACGCTCGAAGGCCACCCCCTTCATCTTACTCGTCGGGAGTTCGAGCTGCTGTGGATGCTTGCCAGCCACCGCGGACGCCTCGTCACCCAGGAGATGATCCTGAAGGCAATCTGGGGTCCGGCCCATGTCGACGACAGCCAGTATCTGCGGGTCTACATTCGTCAGCTTAGGCAGAAGCTTGGTGATGATGCCACAAACCCGCGCTTCATCGTGACCGAACCCGGCATCGGATACAGGTTCCTGGAAGTCACTGAATCCTGAAGCCAAGTTTTTCACGTGAGCCATGTTGGCAGCAAGGAATCCTGTCTGATTGCTTGGTGCCGCTCACGTAACCTATGCTATCGACCGACGTGCCTGGGCTAAACCGAGGGCGACTACCCCGGCGCTTGAATCAACGCGGTTGCATCGACCTCTTGTCCTGTGCCGCGATGGCAAGCCCGTCTGCAACAGCCGTGAAAACGTCGTTGAACGCGTGGACAGCTTGCGGGAACTGCTCCTGCATGGTTTGCGATACCATCGACATCAGGCTGGAGCCTCCGACGTAAATCACTCTATCGACGCAGGCGACATCGAGCCCTGCCATCCTCAGGGTCTCGCGGGCGCCCTTTGCCAGCGCGTCGGCATGTTGGGCGAGGCTTGCGGCCAGGGCTTCCGCTGACAGGGGAATGGCCAGGCCTGCCTCTATCTTGTCGAGAAAGATGTTAGCCGCCTCTTCGCCGCCATTGGCAGCGATCTTGCCGCGCTCCACGGCGAAGCTCATGTCGTGCCCCAACTCCTCCTCCAGCACCTTTGCCAGTCGCGACAGCTTTTCCGGCTGATGCGCCAGCCGCACCATCTCGGCCGCCAGCCGGCGGTTCTGCGGCGTGTAAAGGAACGGGATCATCTCCCAGGTCGCCAGGTCGTTGAAGATGGCATTCGGGGTGGGAGAGCTGCCCGGCCCCATGATCTTGCGCAGCTCGGTTCCCTTGCCCAGATACGGCATCACCCGGTCGATGCTGATGGAGCGGTCGAAATCCGTGCCGCCGATGCGGACGCCGTGATTGGCAAGGATTGTAACCCCCGCGCGACCGGACCGGAACAGCGAGAAGTCCGATGTACCGCCGCCCACATCGACGATGAGGCCGATGGATCCTGTTGTTCCAGAGCGCCGCTGGCGATGGCGGCGGCCTGCGGCTCGGGCATGAAATCCACCTCCCGGAATCCGGCCGCCAGATAGCAGGCGCGCAGGTCCGCCTCGGCCTTGGCCTCGCGGGGATCGCCGACGCCATGGAACACCACGGGCCGCCCGGAGAGGACGCGGTCAAAGGTCACGCCAGCCTCGGCCTCGGCCCGTGCCTTCACCTCGGCCAGAAAGCGGGCGATGATGTCGACGAAGGTCAGCCGCTCGTTCAGGATCTGCCGGCGCTCATGCATGAGGCTCGTGCCAAGGACGCGCTTGAGTGCCCGCATGAAGCGCCCTTCGAGACCTTCAATAAGCGCTTGATTGGCAGACTCGCCGATCAGCATCTCGCGCGCTTCATAGTCGAAGAAGAAGGTCGTCGGAATTGTGGTCCGGCCGGGCGCAAACTGGATGAGGCGCGGCTGCCCATCGACCATGTAGCCGGCGGCGGTATTTGACGTGCCAAAGTCAACCCCAAGCCCAAGTGTTGGTTGCGCCATGACCGTGTTCCTCGTGACCTGCAGGGCAGGCGTCGATAAGGGTCGCGTCAGAGGGTGTCAAGCGGGTGGCCTGCCGCTGGCAACCGACCCGGCAAGCCATGCCGCGGATAGGCTGAGCGGCAGCAGTGGCCCTCCTTGCCTGTCTTGTGGCGCTGGCAGCCCGACATCGAGAGACAGCAGGGGAAATCCAGCCTCCGGCGGTCCAACCTTGCGGAGCAGAGCAGCGGCGATCCAAACCTCGTGTTGGGTGGTCAGAAGGGAAAGTGCGTGTCTTTACGATGATGGGGCGGCCGAAGAGCTTCCTTGTTCAACTGGCCGACTTTGCGGCGGTCCCGCACATCACCTCACATGGCAACCCACAGATAAAGCGGCAGCCCTAACGTCAGGTTGAAGGGAAAAGTGACGCCCAGTGACATGGTCAGATAGATCCCCGGTTCGGCCTCGGGCAGCGCTATCCGCATCGCTGCGGGAACTGCGATGTAAGAGGCAGAGGCGGCCAGTACCGTCAGCAAGAACAAGCTTCCACCTGACAGCCCGATCAACGCACCAATGCCAAGCGCCATTACGGCACCGACGAGCGGGATCAACACCCCGGCTGCCAAAAGGCCGGGTGAAAGAAGGTGCCGATTGCCGATCAGACTGCGCCCGGCGGTCACACCCATGTCCAGAAGGAAAAGGCACAGGATGCCGGTGAAGGGAGTCACGATGAAGGGGGCAATCATCTGCATCCCCCGGCCGCCTGTCACAGCGCCGATCGCGAAGGCGCCGACCAGCAGTACGATCGATCCGTTGGCCAGCAATTCGCGGCCAAGCCGGATCGGGCGCGCCGCAGCCCCTCCGCCTCGATGGGCGAGCCAAAGCGCCGACACGATGGCCGGAGCCTCCATCGCCGCGGCGACGGCCACCATATAGCCGTCATAGGCGATGTGCGCCACGTCCAGCAGGCTGGTTGCGGTGACGAAGGTCACGATCGAGATCGACCCGTAGTGCCCTGCCACAGCCGCCGCATTCAGCCGGTCCAGTCGTGTCATCGCCCGCAATATCGCGTAGGCCGCGAAGGGTATCGCCAACGACAGCGCCGCGCCGCCCATCAGCGCCAGGAACAGGTCAGTACTGACGCCATGGTCGGCGAGACTGACCCCACCCTTAAAGCCGATGGCAAGCAGCAGGTAGATCGACATGAACTTTGCCGCACCGGTCGGGATCGACAGATCGCTGCGGGCAAAGGCTGCGACCAGACCAAGGACGAAGAACAGAATGGTTGGCACCAGCAGGTTTCCGGTCAGGATATCGAGGGTGGATGGCACGGCGGCTTCCTTGGATGAGTTTGCGGTCGGATGCACCGTTTGCTTGCATAAGCCAAATACATCGTTACTAATCTTTTCATAGTTTGAGGCTATGGATATGCGACCCACCCTTCGGCAACTCGAATACATCGTCGCCGTGGCCCGTCACGGGCGCTTTGGCGTAGCGGCGGCCATGCTGAACGTAAGCCAGCCCAGCCTTTCGGCGCAGATCTCCGAGGTGGAGGCTGATCTGGGGACGCGCCTGTTTCAGCGCGGTCGGTCGGGGGTTCGGCTTACCGCCTCGGGGACCGAGGTGGTTCGCCGCGCACAGAAAATCCTGCGCGAAGTAGAGGATCTGCGCGCCAGCGTCACCAGCGGCTTGCCATTCGGCGGTCGGCTGCGTCTGGGCGTCCTGCCTTCGATAGGGCCATATCTTCTGCCGCGCGCCATTGCGTCGATCCACCGCCAGCACCCAGGCCTTCGCGTGTCAGTGCGGGAGGAGAACACCCAAAGCTTGGAACAGGGCCTGCGCTCCGCCAGATTTGACGTGATCGTCTCCACTCCGGAGGACCATCCCAATACCCGGCAGGTCCGACTGTTTGGCGAACGGCTGTGGATTGCGGTAGCGCGCGACGATCCGCTCGCGGCATCCGAGTCTCCGGTCGTTGCCGAGGATTTGCGCGGGCGGGTCTTCCTGACCCTGGATCGCGGGCATCGGTTGTCGCGGATCGTCCATGCGCTTGCGTCGGCCTGCGGCGGTATTGTTTCTGACGACTACGAAGGCACAAGCCTTGATTCCGTGCGCCTGATGTCAGCTTCGGGGGCCGGCATCGCGATCCTGCCCGAGCTTTACGCCCGCGAGCAGGCCGCCATCCGAAGGGATGTCGCCCTTCGGCTTTTGCATGCCGATGGGGCCAGTCGCGAAATCGCCCTTCTGCAACTGGCAGGAGCGGACGAGGACGGGCTGGATCTGATCAAGGCAGCGCTGCTGGATGCGGTCTCTGCCCTTGGCTTGGCAGGTTCGGCGACAGACACCGCGCCGAACTGATCCCCCTGCGGCGTCGGTGTGAGGGGGGGGCACCCGGGTCCATTTTCATAGCGTCCCGCTTTCAGGCGTTGCGCTGCAAGGCCAAGCCATTGAGATTGGGGGCAGGGCGGGGCAGCATCAGCTGCGGGCGAGCGTCTCGAACAGCCGTGCCACCCCTTCGGCGCCGGGATCGTTGTGGCCTTTGAGCTTGTCTTCCGACAGATAGCTGGCCCGCCCGGCCTTGGCCCGTGTCATCTGCGCCGTGGCATCGGCGCCGGTGCGTGCGGCTGTCGCGGCGGCGGCAATGCCCTGCGGCAGGGCTGCGAGGGCCGGAGCGAGCGCGTCGATCAGGGTGCGGTGACCGGGTTCGGCCCCGCCGACCTGCATCACCCGGTCGAGCCCCGCCCGCAGCGCACCGATCCAGTCGCGCCCCGAGGCCGAGGCATCGCCCGCGGCGGCAAAGAAGATCGCCAGCAACACACCGGACGAGCCGCCCATGGTCTGGCTCAGCTCCATCCCGATCGCGCGATAGAGCTGGGTCGGATCGGCCAGCGGCAGGCGGTCCAGCGCGGATTTCAGCGCCCGCGCGGCGCCGGCAAGGGTGCTGCCGGTATCGCCATCGCCGGATTTCGCATCCAGAGCGTTCAGATCGGATTCGACCGCGATCAGCGCATCGCAGCAGCGGTCCAGCAGGACGCGGTGGGCCGGATGTGCCGAGGGCACGGGCTGGATCGGCGCCAACCCGTCGGGCAGTGGGCGAACGTCAGGGGCCGCAAACGCCAGACAGCCGGGCCAGGCGTGGGGTGCGACGGGGGCAGTCAGCAGGGCGGCCCGGTCCTGATCGACCGGCAGCAGCGACAGGGAAAAGCCGTGCATGTCAAGCGAGGTCATCAGGGGCGCCGGGCCGATCAGCCATTTGATGCGGGCCCCGAGCGGAGAGCGGGCCAGTTCCTCGGCCAGAACTGACATTTCCAGTGGCGTGGTTGACCCGAGATTGTTCAACAGCGCCACATGGTCACCCTTGCCCATGGATGGGGTCAGCCGGTCCACCACCATGGCCATGGCGGCGCGGGCGCCCGAGAAATCAACTTGCTCCACCCCAGCCTCACCGTGAATTCCAAGGCCCAGTTCGGCCTTTCCGGAAGCGATGCGGTCTTCCTTCGGGCTGCCGGGGACGGTGCAGGTGTCAAGGCTCATCCCAATCGAGATGGCGCCCTTGATCACGCCCTGCGCCGCGCTGGCGATGGTGTCCAGATCCGCCCCTGCCTCGGCCATGGCCCCGGCGATCTTGTGGACGAAAAGCGTGCCCGCGACCCCGCGCGCCTGCGGCAGATGGGGCAGGGCAACGTCGTCATCGACGATGACCATGGCCACCTTCAGCCCGAAGGCGCGGGCGCGCTCGGCGGCAAGTCCGAAGTTCAGACGGTCGCCGGTGTAGTTCTTTACGATCAAGAGGCAACCCGACTTGCCCGTGACCGCGAGGATCCCGGCCAGAACGGCATCGACCGACGGCGAGGCAAAGACATCGCCACAGACGGCGGCCGTCAGCATGCCCTGACCCACAAATCCGGCGTGGCTGGGTTCATGCCCCGACCCACCGCCCGAGACGAGGGCCACCTTGTCACGGGTCCAGTCGGTGCGGACCACCACCTTGATATGCGGATAGCCGTCCAGCCTCGCCAGCCGCCCGGCCCCGGTACGCAAGAGGCCGTCGATGGCCTCGGTCACGAGGCTTTCCTTGGCATTGATGAATTGTTTCATCGGCTTACTCCTGAATACGGGCGCCGTTGGCATCGAACCACAGCGGGGTGTGGGGGCGGATCAGAACGGTGTCACCGGCGGCCAGCCCGGTATGGGGATCGGCCAGGGTGACAATCTCATGCGGGCCGAAGGCCAGGTGCAGGCGGGTCTGGTCTCCCAGATGCTCCAGCCGTCGGACGGTAGCGGGTTGGCCTTCGCCCTGCAGGATATGTTCGGGGCGCAGGCCGATCTGGGCGGCATTGCGCGGGGCGGGACCGAAGGCATCGGCGGGCAGAAGGGTAATGCGGGGCTGGCCCAGACGGGTGGCGACATAGGTGCTGACGGGGGATTCGTAGATTTCGCGCGGGGTGCCGAATTGCACGAGGCGCCCGTGATCAAGAACGCCGACGTGGGTGGCCATGGTCATCGCCTCGATCTGATCATGGGTGACATAGAGGAACGTCGCTCCCAGTTCGGCATGGATACGTTTGAGTTCCACCCGCAGATCGGCGCGTAGCTTGGCGTCAAGGCTGCTGAGCGGTTCATCCATCAGGTAGATCCGCGGGTTGCGGACCAAAGCCCGACCGATGGAGACGCGCTGCATCTCGCCCCCCGACAGAGCGGTGGCCTTGTTATCCAGCTTGTGAGGGATGCGAAGGGCTTGGGCGACCTCTGCGACGCGTTTGGCAATCTGGTCTTCGGGCATGGCAATCATCGGAGAGCGCAGCGGGAAGGCGAGATTGTCGCGGACGGTGAGGTGGGGGTAGAGCGAGTATTGCTGGAACACCATTGCCACGTCGCGCTGCGCGGGGGTGTCGGGCAGGACCGAGGTGCCATCGATCCGGATGTCTCCGGCATCGGGTTTGTCGAGACCGGCGATCAGGCGCAAGGTGGTGGTTTTCCCTGCACCTGTGGGACCGAGCAGGACGACGAACGCGCCGTCGGGAATGGTCATGGACACATCTGATAGCGCGAGGGTTGCGCCGTAGGACTTTGAAATACCGAACAGAGTAACTTCAGCCATGGTGCACCCCCTGATTGGCGGCGGTGCGGAAGGCGCGGCCTGTTTCGGCATTGAAAAGGGCGAGTTTCGGGGCAGTGAAAGTCAGGCCGACGGTCTCTCCTGTGTGCGCGATCTGGCCCGAGGGGGCGCGAGCCTTGAGGGTGCCATGGGCCGCCTCGATGGTGATGATCTGGCTGGTGCCAAGGTATTCGGTGGCCAGCACGCGGCCGCGGTAGGGGGCGGCGTCGGAGAGGATGACGTGTTCCGGACGCACACCGAGGACCAGTTTCGTGGGCGCGGTTTCGTCAAGGATTTCTGGGGTTTCCACATCAAGGCCCGAAAGTGAGACCGAGGAGGCGCCGCGCTTCACGGCGCCATCGAAACGGAGGAAGTTCATCGAGGGCGACCCGATAAAATCGGCCACGAACAGGGTGGCGGGGTGGTCGTAGATTTGCTGCGGCGTGCCAAACTGTTCGACAACCCCATGATTCATAACCACAATCTTGTCGCCCATCTGCATCGCCTCCAGCTGGTCATGGGTGACATAGACGGTGGTGGCGCGCATGCGGTCGTGCAGTCCGCGGAGTTCTTCGGACATGATCTCGCGGAACTCGGCATCCAGCGCGCCCAAGGGTTCGTCCATCATGAAGGCTTTGGGACGGCGGACGATGGCGCGGCCAAGCGCCACCCGTTGCCGGTCGCCGCCAGAAAGGCCGCCGACGGGGCTTTCGAGCAGGTGTTCGATGCGCAGGATACGGGCGACCTCGGCCACGCGGTCACGGACCTCTGTCTTTGGAACGCCTTGGGAAACAAGGGGATAAGAGATGTTCTTACGGACATTCATATGAGGGTAGAGGGCGAACATCTGAAAGACCATCGCAATGTCGCGCTGGCTGGCGGGGCGCTGCGAGACGTCTTCGCCGTCGATCAGAATCTCGCCCGAGGTGGGCAGTTCCAGCCCGGCGATCATGCGCAGGGTGGTGGTCTTGCCACAGCCCGAAGGGCCGAGCAGCATGAAGAACTCGCCATCCTCGATGGTGAAGCTGCTGCCCTGAACGGCGGTGAAACTGCCGAATTCTTTCCGTAGGTTCCGGATGATGATCTGCGCCATGACGGGCTATTCCGGGAAGTGGCTTGTGATGATGAACATGACGGTTCCAACCAGCGTGACGAGGAAAGACCAGGTGAAGGCCCAGAGGAAGAACGGCTGCATCAGCATGAAGACGCCAAGCGCGATCAGGATCGTCGCGAGCATCTCCCACGGGCCACGGCGCAGGCGAAGGAGACCAGAAAAGAAGGCGGTCATGGACGTATGCTCCACATATGGCTCACATATGGCTGACGTATGGCTGAGGGACGTACGTTCATTTCCGCACCGCACCGAAAGTGATGCCGCGCAGAAGGTGTTTGCGCAGGAGGATGGTGAAGACCATCACCGGCAGCAGGAACAGCGTGGCGCCCGCGGCGACGGCGGGCCAGTCCTGCCCCCCGGTGCCGATGATGGTGGGGATGAAGGGCGGGGCGGTCTGGGCATTGCCGCTCGTGAGGAGCACGGCGAAGGCGTATTCGTTCCAGGCGAAGATCAGGCAGAAGATGGCGGTGGAGGCGATACCGGTGGCGGCCTGCGGCAGCACGACCTTGCGGAAGGCTTGAAAGCGGGTGTAGCCGTCGATCAGCGCGGCCTCCTCGTACTCGCGGGGGATTTCGTCGATGAACCCCTTGAGCAGCCAGACGGCGAGCGAGATGTTCACCCCGGTGTAGAGCAGGATCATGCCGAGATGCGTGTCTGACAGACCCAGTTCGCGATACATCAGGTAGATCGGGATGGCGACGGCGATGGGCGGCATCATCCGGGTGGAGAGGATGAAGAAAAGCAGGTCATCCTTTAGTGGCACCTTGAAGCGCGAGAAGGCATAGGCGGCCAGCGTGCCGAGGATGATGCTGAGCGCGGTCGAGCCGAAGCCGATGATGACCGAGTTCATGAACCGCTCGCCAAACCGGGAGGGGCCGGTGATGACCATGCCCTGATCGCGGGTAATTTCGTCATACCAGGTTTCCGCCGGCGGGGGCGGGGCGTCCTGGCTGATGCGGGTGCGGCTTGTGAAGAGGTTGACGTAACCTTCGACCGTGGGGTCGAACACCAGCTTGGGCGGGTAGGAGATCGAATCCGGGCCGGATTTGAAGCCGGTAGAGATGATCCAGACCAAGGGCAGCAGGGTGACGATCGTGTAGAAGGCGACCAAGAGACCCGCGACCCATTTCGAGGCTTTGCTGGGTTCGGTGATGGAGTAGGCGGTCATCTGCAACGTCCTTCCGGCCGGGGCGCGGGCTTGGAAAGGCAGAGCCTTTCCCTGCGCTTTTGCGGGGTAGAGGTCCAAGCGGCGGCGGTCCTAGGCGCAACACGGCCCGGCCCGCGCCCGGCGGGGGAGACGCCTGCGCCTTTGTCCGCGATGCAGAGCGCGCTCGCTTTGGCTTGGGGGATGGCCCATGCCGGTTGTGTGACTGGCATCCTCACCGCTCCTTAACCTTGTTCAGCGCCTTGACGTAGATCGAGGCGAGGCCGAAGACCGTGACAAACAAGATGATCGCATAGGCCGAAGCATAGCCGGTGCGCCACTTCTCAAACGCTTCGCGCTTCAGGTCGATCGAGGTCAGCAGGGTTTCATTGCCCGGGCCGCCACCGGTCAAGAGCGTGACCATGTCGAACATCTTGAAATTCTCGATGCCGCGGAAGAGGACGGCGAGCATCAGGAAGGGCAAGGCCATGGGCAAGGTGATGGTCCAGAACTGGCGCCATTTGGAGGCGCGGTCCACCTCTGCTGCCTCGTAGATGTAATCGGGGATTGACCGCAGACCGGCAAGACAGATCAGCATGACGAAGGGCGTCCACATCCAGGTGTCGACGATGACGATGGCCCAGCGGGCCCAGCCACCAGGGCCGAGCATCGAGAAGGAGGAGGCGGGAATACCCGCCACCGCCTCGACCGCGTAGTTCACGAGGCCGATCTGCGGCTGGTAGAGGAAGGTCCAGAAGTTGCCGACGACGGCGGGGGACAGCATCATCGGCAGCACGATCAGCGTGGTCAGAAGATCGTTGCCCTTGAACTTGCGGTTGATCAGCCAAGCAAGCGTAAATCCGATGACGACCTGAAAGGTGATCGTCCAGATCAGGAAATGCGCCGTGCTCTGCATGTTCGCCCAGGTGTCGGCGTCGGTCAGGATGCGGCTGTAATTGCGCAGACCGACCCATTCCACCTCTCGGTTTGGGCGGTTGGCGGCGTAATTGGTGAAAGACAGGCGGATCGTCCAGATCAGCGGAAAGATGTTGATCGCCAGTAGTAGAAAGATAGTCGGGGCGACGAATATCCAGGCGATGGCACGGTCGGATAGGCCGCGAAGGCGGCGGGCCACGGGGCGCGGGGTCGCGCGGGCGGCGATGTCGATGGGGTTGTGCATGGAACCTCAGGGCCGCAGGCGGGGCGGGGTGCGGCCCCCGTCATGGGGGGGGCCGCGTTCAGGCGGGCAAGTCAGAGTTTGCCGTCATCCTCGAACACTTCGGTCCAGTCGGCGATCATGCCGTCCAGTGCCTCTTTGGCGGTGCCGTTGCCGGCGACCACATAGTCATGAAAGCGCTTCTGTGAGGCCTGCAGCAGCGAGGCATAGCTGGGCTCGGCCCAGAAATCCTTCACGATGGCCATGCTGTCCAGGAAGGTCTGGGCATAGGGTTGGCTCGTGGCGAAGGCCGGGTCCTCTACGACGGCACGCAGGCAGGAGAAGCCGCCAATCGACCACCATTTCGACTGCACCTCGGGCTTGGCGAACCATTTGATGTATTCCAGCGCCGCATCCTGCTTTTCAGAGTAGGCGACGACCGAGATGCCCTGACCGCCCAACTGAGCGAATTGCTGGCCATCGGGGCCCGCGGGGTTGACCAGATAGCCGGTCTTGCCGCCGCCGACGTTGGGATCGACCTCGAACCCCGGCCAGGTGAAGGCGAAGTTCATCTGCATGGCGACCTGGCCGGATTTATAGGCGTCGATGCCTTCGCCCATATAGGTGTTGGAGGTGCCGGGGGCGACGCAGCAATCGTAAAGCGACTTGTAGAACTCAAGACCCGCCACGGCGCCGGGGGAGTTGACAAAGCCCTCCATCTCATAGGGCTTTTCCGGATTTTCGTAGAGGAAGCCGAAGGAATAGAGGACATCCATCACGCCCATGGTGATGCCCTCGGACCCGCGTTCGGTGTAAATCGACAGGCCGTAAACGGTTTTGCCGTCGATTTCGCGGCCCTGGAAGAATTCGCCGATGTCCTTGAGTTCAGCAAAGGTGGCGGGGGGCGTCAGGTCGCGGCCGTATTTTTCCTTGAACGCGGCCTGGATCTCGGGGCGTTCGAACCAGTCCTTGCGGTAGGTCCAGCCGACCACGTCGCCGAAGGCTGGAAGCGACCAATAGTTTGGTGAGTTCTTCGGCCATTCGGAATAGCCGGTGACGGTGGCGGGGACAAAGGCATCCATGGTGATGCCATTGGCATCGAAGAAATCGTTCAGCTTGACGTAATGGCCGTTCTCGGCGCTGCCGCCGATCCATTGGCTGTCTCCGATCATCAGATCGCAGAGTTTGCCGCCCGAATTCAGTTCGTTCAGCATGCGGTCGGCGAAGTTGGGCCATGGCACGAACTCGAACTTCATCTTGATGCCGGATTCGGCCTCGAAGTCCTTGCTGAGTTCGACAAGTGCGTTGGCCGGGTCCCAGGCGGCCCAGCAAAGCGTGAGTTCGGTCTGTTGTGCCTGTGCGGCATTGGCAGACAGCAGGGCTATGGCCGCGGAACCGGCCAATTGTGCGATTTTCATGAATCCTCCCACGGATTTGGAATGCCTAGTTACGGCGGCGTGCCCTTGGCGGAAACCTGCGCCCGGGCCTTCTGGCTGAGCTGACCTTGCGGCATGCCGGGGCGTTTGTCTACTAATTTTTGAGGTGCGTACCTCAAAAATCTTCCAGGGGCAGCGCGGCTTGGAGGTGGTATATCGTAAGTTATTGATCTGGAAGGTTTTCGCGGATCAGGATTTCGATGCGCAGCTGTTCCTGTGCGGCGTCGATCGGGGCGCGATCGGCCTTGGCGCGCAGGACGCGCAGGGCGGAACGGGCGAGATGGCCTAGATTCTGGGTGATGACTGCGTCGATCTGGCCGCCTTGCAAGGCGCGGCGGGTGTGGGGCGTCAACTCGTGCCCGATGATGGTGAATCGCCCGGTCAGGCCCAGATCGGCCAGAGTGGCGGCCAGCGCGCGGTGGCCGCTGCCAAGGACATAGATGCCGCGCAAGCCGGTGGCATGGCGCAGGCGTTCGGTCACCACGGCGCGCAGGGTAGCGTCCGAGCCATGGGTTTCTAGCGTGGGCAGCACCTCGAGCCATGGAAACTCGGCCTGAATTACGGCGTCAAATCCATGGCGGCGTTCGATGGCGTCGCGGAGTTGCATCGATTCTGCCAGCGCCAGAATCTGCCCCGGCCCGCGCCCGACAAAGCGACCCATCAGCACGCCTGCCGTGCGGCCTGCGGCGCGGCTGTCGATACCAACGAAGTGATCGCGGTCGGTATTGGGCAGGTCTGACCCGATGGCGATTACCGGAATCCCCTTTTCACGCAAGGCTTTGACGGCGTCGCGCAGGACAGGGGTTTCCGGGGCCATCAGGGCGACGCCCTCGGTTTCAGCCGGGGGGAGGGCGTGCAACAGGGCGGCCAGACTGTGCGGATCCTCTGCCGGGTAGCGCAGGATCTGCAATTCGGTTCGGGCGACAGCGGCGGTCTGGGCGGCGTCGTGCAGGGCGCAGGCCAGCGTTTCGACATACTGGCTGCCGGAATCGGGCAGGGCGGCAACAAGGCGGTATTGCCGCTGGCGCGCCAGATTGGCGGCGGCGATGTCGCGAACATAGCCGAGCCGCGTGATCGCCTCTTGCACCGCAGTGACGGTGCTTTCCCTTACGCCGGGGCGGGCGTTGAGCACACGGTCAACGGTGGCCAGACTGACCCCTGCCTCGCGCGCTATGTCGTTGACGGTGGGGCGGGCCATCTGTCCTCCCGGTTGAGGGTCAGGTATGGCGCAGCGTTTGAGGTACGTCAATTAGATTGAAGATCAGGGTGTGATGATGATGCGGAAGCCGCCATTCGCCTGACGGCGGGTCGCGGGGAATCCGACGCGGTAAGACAGGTGCAGGGTCTGCAGCGGGTTCTCTCAGGACGCGCCGTGCGATACGCGGCTGTCGCAGGTGCCGCTGCGGGCGGCGCCGTCGGGTCTGGTGCCGCGATGCAAGGGAGACCAGCAGTCGGCGGCGCGTGCCCAGAGGTTGCCTAGGGCAGCATTCCTTCCCAGAGCTCGACCAGCATCCGGGGCCGGATCTGGCGATAGACGATGGACCACTTTCCGAACTCCTCGAGCAGGACGCGCCATGGCAGGTTGGTGAGTGCGATCCAGAAGATCCCATCCAGAACAACACGATGTTTCGGAGGTTTGCGCCCTTTCTGGGCGCGGACGGCCAAGGTGAAGCGATTAAAAAACGCCGAACCGTAGTCCGAGATCAGGTTCGGTCCAAACTGGTCCCCATCGCAGATACCAGCTTTTACCACGTTCAGACCGCCCCGTGATTCCCTTTTGTCAACACGGCCTCGTGGCGCATCAAGTTGCGCGATCTGCGCGCAGAAATGGAGCTGGGCATTGGTGCGGCAACTTCGGTCTGCCGAAGGACAGCGTTTGATGTGCCCGACATCGCCGAATGATGCTGTGCGAACTTGCCGGGGCAATCGTTCGCGGGGCGCTATCGTTGATCCCACCCTGTCGGGAGCATTAAGGGCGGTGCCCGTCAGCGCAGTGGTCCGGCTGTCGATTGCGGGTGGCGGTGTAAAGCTTGCCGCGCACTGCCCATTGCCCCAATCGCGCGAACAAGGATAATTTGCCCAACGCGTTCCGGTCAAATCCGGAGGCAGGATCATCCGGACGTCGGGAGAATACATGGACAATCTTGACCGCAAGATCCTGCGAATTGTGCAAAGGAACTGTCAGTTAAAGGCCGAGGCTATCGCCGAAGAGGTCGGGCTTTCGGCCTCGGCGGTGCAGCGGCGGCTGCGCCAACTGCGGCAGGACCGGGTCATCACCTCGGAGATTGCAGTCGTCGATATGAAGGAGGTCGGCGGCGGCATGACCTTCATCGCAGGGCTGGAGATTGAGCGGGACAATTACGACACGCTGCAACGACTGCGAAACTGGGCAGCCCGCAACGACAATATCCAGCAGTTGTTCTACGTCACCGGATCGGTCGATCTGATCGCGATCATCACGGCCCGCGATGTAACCGAATACGATGACATCGCCGCCCAGATCATGCGCGAGAATAGTCAGGTGCGCAGGATCAACACCAATGTCGTGCTCAAAAGCATCAAGAGCGGCCTTTTTGTCCCGGTGCCGGACGTAGAAGAAATCGACTGACGCGCGGTATGGCGGCGCATGATGGGTCATTGATGACGGATTTCGGCGCATGTTGTATCAAATCTGCAGTCCTCCGGCATGGGCTATCCTTAGTCTCGAACCCTGACAGGATCAGGGGCATGAGGACAGGATGGCCGGACAGGAAGCGCTGCTGCCACTCGATATCAAGGGGGTACACAAGAGCTATGGCCCGCACGAGGTACTGAAGGGGATCTCGCTCAGGGCTAAGCGGGGCGATGTGATCTCGCTGATCGGATCGTCGGGATCAGGCAAAAGCACCTTTCTGCGTTGCATCAACTTTCTTGAGATCCCCGATAGCGGCAGCTTCGTCATCAATGGCGAGACGATACGGCTGAAGCCCGGTCGTGACGGTCGTGCCCATCCGGCCGATATGCGGCAGATCGAGCGTGTGCGCGCCGGTCTTGGCATGGTGTTCCAGAACTTCAACCTCTGGCCGCATATGACCGTGCTGGAAAACGTGATCGAGGCGCCGGTCCATGTTCAAAAGCGTAGCCGGGCCGAGGCCGTGGAGCAGGCCGAGGCGCTTCTCGCCAAAGTCGGGCTCTATGAAAAACGCCACGCCTATCCGGCCTTCATGTCTGGTGGCCAACAGCAGCGCGCCTCGATTGCGCGGGCGCTGTGCGTCGATCCGGCGGTGATGCTGTTTGACGAACCGACCTCGGCGCTTGACCCCGAACTGGTCGGTGAAGTTCTCAAGGTTATACGGGATCTGGCCGAAGAGGGCCGGACCATGCTGCTGGTCACGCACGAGATGCGTTTCGCACGTGATGTGTCCTCGCATGTGATGTTCCTCCACAAGGGCCAGGTGGAGGAGGAGGGGCCGCCCGAGCAGATATTCGGGGTGCCTAGCTCTGCACGGGTGCGCGATTTCACCGGCGCACTGGCCGCCTGAACCAAGAAACATAAACACAGGGAAACAAGATGACCAGATTGACCGCCGCCCTTGCCGGGGCGCTGCTTCTTGCTGCCGGTTCGGCCGAGGCCGAGATCCGCTTTGGCATCATGAACGAAGCCTATCCACCTTTCTTCACCAAGGATTCCAGCGGCACATGGGTCGGCTGGGAAATCGAGCTGATGGAGGCGGTCTGCGCCGAGCTGAAGGAAAGCTGCTCGATCGTCGAGATGTCGTGGGATGGGCTGATCCCCGGCCTGACTTCGGGTCGGTTCGACGTGATCTGGTCGTCGATGTCGATAACAGACGAGCGGCGCAAGACCATCGACTTCACGTCGAGCTACTACAAGACCCCCGCCAAGCTGATAGGGGCGAAGGACGGGGTCACGGGCACGACGCCAGAGGATGTGGCGGGCAAGACGCTCGGGATTCAGGTCTCGACCATCCAGTCCGCCTACTACGCGACCCATTACAAGGATGTGGCGACCGAACGTACCTATGCCACGCTGGACGAGGCCTTTCAGGATCTTGCCGCCGGTCGCATCGACTATGTCTTTGGTGACTCCATTCCACTGATGGAATTCCTCAAGACCGAATACGGCGCCGACTGCTGCGAAGACAAAGGTAACGTCGCGGACGATCCGGCCATTCTGGGCGAGGGGATCGGTGGAGGGCTGCGCAAAGGCGAGACCGAGCTGGCTGCCCGCATCGATGGCGCAATTTCGGCCCTGCGCGCCAAGGGAATTTACCAGGAGATCTCGGCCAAGTATTTCACCTTTGACCCCTTTGGTGGCTGATCCCATGTCGGGGTTGATGGAGAAACTCGCCCTGCTCGCGCTCACGCCTCCCGGATGGGGGGGCGTGCTTCTGGAAGGTGCGTTGGCCACGCTGGCCATATCGGCCGGCGCCTATGCCGCCGGATTCGGGATTGGTCTCGCGGGGGCACTGGGCAAGCTTTCAGGCCAGCGGCCGTTGGTCGCGGCGCTGGATGTCTACACCACGGCTGTACGTGCCATTCCCGAGTTGATCCTGATCGTGGGGCTCTACTACGCCGGTACGGACAGCCTAAATCGGCTTCTGGCGATGTTCGGACTGGAACCGGTCGAGGTGAATGGCTTTCTGGCTGCCGTGCTGGTCCTGGGGATCGTGCAAGGGGCCTACATGACGGAAGTTCTGCGCGGCGCGATCCTTGCAATCCCCGTCGGGCAGATCGAGGCGGCCAAGGCGATGGGCATGCCGCCGCTGTTGCGCCTGCGTCGCGTGGTGTTTCCGGCGCTCATGCCCAATGCTTTGCCTGGCCTTGCCAATCTTTGGCTCAATGTCACCAAGGACAGCGCCCTGATCGCAGTGGTGGGATATCAAGAGCTTGCCCTTGCGACACGGATCGCTGCTGGCAACACCAAGCAGTACTTCCTTTTCTTCCTTGCGGCCTCGTTCATCTACCTCGCCATCACGCTGATGTCGAACCAGGTGTTTCGACTGATGGACCGGCGGTACCGCCGCGGTCTGCCGCAATCCGCATGAGGTCGCTATGAACTTTGGATGGATCGTGACCTATGCGGACCTGCTTCTCTGGGGGGCGGGGCAGACGCTGCTTCTGCTGGTCATATCGGTGGGTCTTGGCTTTCCGCTGGCCATCGGGATCGCGCTTCTTCGGCTGGGGCAGAACCGGGTTCTGGCGCGGCTGGCAGATGGCTACTGTACCTTTCTGCGTGGCACGCCGCTTCTGGTACAGCTTTGGCTGCTTTACTACGGGGTCGGCTCGCTGCTTCCGATGGTGCCGGGCCTGCGTGGCAGCATCCTTTGGCCACTGTTGAGCCAGGGCTTCTTCTTCGCGGCGCTCAGCTTCACGCTCAATTACGCCGCCTATGAGGCGGAGGTCATCCGCGGCGCGCTCCGCTCTGTCCCGAGGGGAGAGATCGAGGCCGCGCGGGCCTTCGGCATGCCCCCGGGGATGGTGACCCGCCGCATCTGGTTGCCGCGCGCGTTGCGTACGGCGCTGCCGGTGATCGCAGGCGGGGTCGTGCTGCAGTTGAAGGCCACGCCGCTGGCCTTCAGCGTAACGGTGATGGATCTCTACGCGGTCGCCTACAAGGTGCGGCAGGATACCCTGCTGGTCTACGAGCCGCTGCTGGTGGTCAGTCTGTTCTTTGTCGTGGTTGCCATTCTGATCAATCGCATCTTCCGCCGGATCGAGGCGCAGGTTCCGATCCGGCGCTGATGGCGCCCATCTATTCTGAAAGGTTGCACATGAATTGCCTGAAGGCCCCTTCGTCCGGGCTGCCTCAATCGGCGCTGCCCGAGACTCTGGCCCTGGATGCCGGACTTATCATCGACCCGGCGACCCGGGCGATCCAGCCCAACATTTCAATGTCGGTCAACAACCAGGTGATCCCCGGAGAGGGTGCCTTTTCGGCGGCCGGTATTGCAGACATTTCGCAAGAACCCTTCACCTATGCCCGGTGGCTGAATCCAACCGTGCGGGCGCTTGAAACGCGCATGGCGGCACTGGAAGGGGGCGAGGACGCTTTGGCTTTTGCCACTGGTGTTGCCGCGATCGCGGGGATGTTTCTGACGGTTCTGAAGCAGGGTGACCATCTGATCATCGGCGACGTGACCTATGCCGGCGCGGCCGAGCTTGCACGCAGCATCCTGCCGGATTTCGGCATTGAGGTGACGCCCGTCAATCTATCCGTCCCCGGTGCGTTGGCTGCGGCATTGCGGCCCAACACCCGGCTTGTTCATTGCGAGAGCCCCTGCAACCCCATCCTGCGACTGACCGATCTGGCCGAGGTGGCACGCATCGCGCATGCCCATGGCGCGCTGGTTTCGGTCGATAGCACGCTGGCAACGCCGGTCTCGACACGACCCTTGTCACTGGGTGTGGATCTGGTGGTGCATTCGCTGACAAAGTTCATCAACGGTCACGGCGACGCGCTTGGCGGGATCGTTGTGGGCCGTCAGGCGCTGATCGCCCCGATGCGGGGTCGGGCGGGGGTCTATCTGGGCGCGGCCATGCCAGCGATGAATGCCTGGCTCATCCTGCGCGGGATCGACACGCTGTTCCCCAGGATGCGCCAGATCAATGCTACCGCCCAACGTCTGGCCGAGTTTCTTGAAACCCATTCGGGGGTTACCCGCGTGATCTATCCGGGGCTTGCGTCGCATCCGCAGCGCCAGCTGGCCGAGCGGCAGATGGACCTGCCCGGCGGGATGATCTTCTTCCAGACCGCCGATCCACCCTTCATGGCGCGCCAGCTGGCGGCCCGACTGCGGGTGATGCACTACGCCTTCTCGCTTGGTCATCAGCGCAGCATCGTCACCCTGCTCGATACGGCTGAAATGACCGGCGGCACCTACAGGCTGACCCCCGAGCAACTCGCTGACTACCGCACCTATGCGGGGGACGGGGGGTTTCGCCTTTCGGTCGGGCTTGAGGCGCCTGAGGATCTGATCCGCGACCTCGACCAGGCCTTGTCAGGCTGATCGCGCGCCATGCCGCGCGATCAGATTGACCTGCGCATTCTGGATGCGCTTGAGCGCAATGCCCGGATTCCGCATGCGGAACTTGCCGGGCAGATCCACCTGTCGCGCAATGCGCTGCGCGCCCGCATTGAACGGCTGGAACGCGACGGTGAGATCGCGGGCTACACGATCCGCCGAAGTGCTGGCCGGGATCAGGCCGGCCCGATGGTGGCGCTGATCTTCGTCTATCGGCAGGACCGCCTGCGCGGCGCCGACGTGCTTGTCGCATTGCGGCGTATCCCCGAAGTCATCAGCTGTGATGTCATGAGCGGCGAGTTCGACATCGTCCTGCGGCTTGAGGCAAGCGCGGCCGATCGTATCCGCGCGATCTGGCAAGAGATCGCCAGCATGCCCGGCGTGCGCGATACGCTGACCTCCTTTGCCCTGTCGCCATATCGCCGGGGCTGAAAAAAGGGCCGCCCGACGGGCGGCCCTTGTGTCGTCCCGGCTCGCGCGATCTAGCCGTGCGGCAGCGAGGCGATCAGGGCGCGCAGCCGGGCGGCGTCATTGGGGGCATTGATCCACCTCTCTGCCCTGCCGCGCAATGCAGACAGGACTTCGGGCTCGGTTGGCTGGATCTGCCCGAGCGACTGGAAGGCCTCCGGGAACTTTGCGGGATGCGCGGTCTCGACCACGACCGACTGACCCGGAAGGTCCAGTGCAAGTGCCGCAGCCCAGGCGGTGGCGCCATGCGGGCAGACGACCCTCCGGTGGCGATGCCAGACCTCGGTGATGGCGGCCAGCGCACCTTCGCGGGAGACCCGAAATGCCACGAAATCCCTGCGCAACGCCATGAGCTCGGGGGCAGCCAGGACGTAGCTGCCTGTGTCTTCCAGTTCCCGCTGCAAATGGTTCACCCGGTCGCAATCGCCGTTCGCAATCAGGTAGAGCATCCGTTCAAAGTTGCTCGAGACCTGAATGTCCATGCTGGGAGAGAGCGTTGCCTGTGTCGGCTGCCGTTCCATCCGCCCGGTTTCAAACAGGCGCGGAAGGACATCGTTCTCATTCGAACACACCACCATCTTGCCGATGGGCGCCCCAAGCAGCCGGGCGAAGTGACCTGCCAGCACATTGCCGAAGTTGCCCGTCGGAACAAAGAAGTTCACCGGCTCGGCCTTTTCGGTCCACAGCCGGGCGGTGGTGGACAGGTAGTAGGCTGTCTGGATCAGGATGCGGACGAAGTTGATCGAGTTGACGGCCGTGAATCCATCGTGCTGGGCCTCGGGGCTGGCGTAAAGTTGCTTGACCAGTGCCTGACAGGCATCGAAATCGCCTTCGATGCGAAGGGGTGCGATGTTTGCGGCCCCGGTCGTGGTGATCTGGCGCTGCTGAACCGGCGAGACCCTGCCACGCGGGAACAGGATTGCCGCGCGGGTGGCCGGACGACCGGCAAAGGCGGCGGCGGTGGCCGCGCCAGTGTCGCCTGACGTTGCACAGAGGATGGTCGCCTCGCCGCCGCTGCTTCGCATCTCATCCGAGATCAGCTCTGCGAGCGGCATCAACGCATAGTCCTTGAAGGCGAGCGTCGGGCCGTGGAACAATTCGAGCGCATGGCACTGCCCGGTCATCATCCTGACCGGTGGCGCGTCAGGCGAGGCGAAGCGGGCATAGGCCCGTGTGACTGCCGCGAGGGTTTGTGGCGCGGCCTCGGGCCGGTCATCAAAGAGCGCGATCAACCCGGCGACTAGCTGTGCCCAGGGCAAGGTGCCAAGGGCGAGCGCGCGTTGCAGGTCTGCCTCGGGCCAATGCTCGGGCATGAAGAGCCCGCTATCCGCCGCCGTGCCGCGTGTCAGAAGCGAGCGCAGCGGGACACGGCCGCCCTGACCGCGCGTGCTGGTAAAGATCATGGCCTCTCCTCTTTTTCAGCCGGAACCGGGGTCTGCGCCTCTGTGCGCAGGAACAAAAGGAAATGCGGCGGTTCGGCCCACTCGGGTCCGGGCCTTGCGATGTCGCAGGCGAGGGGGCGAATTGTCCCCGAACCCTCCAGCGCGTTCGCAAGGCTGGCGGCCTGATCCGCCGGTCCTATGATCTCGATCGTGATGGGCATGCGGCACTCCTTTCTGGTCGTCAGGATATGCCGCATCGGTGCGGGACGTCTGCGTAATGTCCGCAAGTATTTGCGGACTTCGGCGCAGATATGCGGTTTTGCGCGGATTTTGCGCGTCAGGATCGGTTCAGGCAGATGGTCCGCGGCTGCGTCATCTCTTCATACGCGAAACGCACGCCCTCACGGCCGAGGCTGCCATATTTGAACCCGCCAAAGGGCATGGCATCAAAGCGATAGTCCGAACTGTCGTTGATCATGATGCCCCCTGCATCAATCCGGTCGGCCGCCGCCAGCGCAGTGTCGAGGCTGGCTGTGAAGATCCCCGCGTGCAGGCTGAACTCGATAGCATTCGCGCGGGCAATGGCCTCATCGAACGTGTCGAAAGGCTCAAGCATTGCGACGGGTGCAAAAGCCTCTTCCTGCCAGAGCGCGGCGGCATGCGGCACATCTTCGAGGACGGTGGGGGCATAGATTGCGCCTTGCCGCCGGTGTCCACACAGCAGACGCGCGCCCTTGCCAAGCGCATCTTCCACGCGCGCAGCGATCCGTTCGGCACTGGCCTCCGAGATCATCGGACCCATGTCGGTTCCCTCGTTCATCGGATCGCCGGTAACCATTGCCTGGGTCGCGGCAACGAACCGGTCACGAAACATGGCATAGAGCGGTCGGGCGATCAGGATGCGTTGCGTGCCGACGCAGTTCTGTCCTGCGGCCCAGAACGCACCCGAGACACAGGCCGCTACCGCCCGGTCCAGATCGGCGTCGGCCATGACGATGACCGGGGCGTTCCCGCCCAGGTCCATCGCCAGCTTCTTCAGGCCGGCGTTGGCGGCGATGGCCTCGCCTGTGCGAAATCCACCGGTAAAGCTGACCATCCGCACGTCGCGGGCAGACACGAGCGCGCGGCCAAGATCGGCCCCGCCGACCACCGGGGTGATGACGCTGTCTGGCAGTCCTGCGCCGACCAGCGCCTCCACCAGTGCCAGCGCCGAAAGTGGTGCGAGTTCCGACGGTTTGAGCAGAACCGCATTTCCACCTGCAATCGCAGGGCCAAGCTTGTGCGCCACAAGGTTGAGCGGATCGTTGAAAGGTGTGATCGCCGCGATCAATCCAAGTGGTTCGCGCGTGAACCAGCCCTGACGCGCTTCTGAACCCGGAAAGGCGTCAAATGGGATCACTTCCCCGCCGCCCCGTCGGGCCTCGTCAGCAGACAGGCGTAGCGTGTTCACGCAGCGTGCAACCTCTTTTCGGGCCTGGCGGATGGTCTTTCCGGCCTCAAGGGTGATGCGCCGGGCGAAGGTCTCGGCATCGGCGGCGATCCGGCCCGCTGCGCCGTCCAGAATGCTGGCGCGGGAATGACGGGGCAGGGCACGTGCCGCTGCGACACCGGTCCGGGCGCGCTCGAGCACGTCTTGCACATCGGCCACGCAGGTTTCGGGCACATCTGCCAGCCATTGGTCATCGTACGGGCTGCTGACGGCGATTGCGGGCCGGCGGGCGGTTATCGGCGCGAGCAAGGTCATTCTGCGGCCTCCTGATGCATCTGGGCAGTCCGGTCGCGGTGCAGCGCGATGATGTCTGAGAGGAGCGCATAGGCTGTCTCGATCCGGCCGGCACCGGGACCTGTGATCGTCACATCGCCCAGCATCTGGGTGGTGAAGGTCACCGCGTTCACCGCGCCGGATACGCCAGTCAACGGATGCGTGACTGGCAGGCACTCTGCACTGACCCGCGCCTCGACACGGCCATCAGTCTGGCGACTTGCGGACCCGATCAGCTTCCAGCGCTGACCATTCGAGACTACAGTGGCAATGTCTGCAGGCGTCAGGGCCGTAATGCCAGAACAATCGACCTGAGACGGCGCAAGGTCTGCGCCCAGCAGTTCATTGGCCAGGATGACGACCTTGAGTCGCACATCGTGTCCCTCGACATCGGCAGTGGGGTCAGCCTCGGCATAACCTGCGGCCTGCGCCTCGGACAATGCGGCCGCGAAGTCGAGCCCTGCCTCCATCCGGCCGAGGATGAAGTTCGAGGTGCCGTTCAGGATGCCCTTGAACCCGGTGATCCCCGATCCGGCCAGCGCCTGACGTGCCAATCGCAGCACGGGCGTCCCGCTCATCACGCTGCCTTCATAGTCGAAACGAAGTCCCTCGCGGGCGGCCTCTGCTGTCAGGGCACGCGCCGCCAAGGCCACTGGCCCCTTGTTGGTTGTGACGACATGGCGTCCGGCTGCCAGAGCGGCGCGGCAATGCGACAGCGCAGGCTCGCCCGTGATTGCATCGGTATATGTCGCCTCGACCACGATATCGGCAGGTGCATCGCGCACCACATCAAGACTGCGGGGATCGGCGGAGCCGCCCGAAAGCGCGGCAAAGCCGCCGCGGCCAAAGTCGGTCTGGGTCAGGACCCGCGCATCGATGCCGCCCGGCGCGATGATCGAGCCAAGTGCAAGGTCACTGACGCCGACAATGACCAGCCGAAAGCCGAAGTCGCGCTGCCATTCGTCGTTGCGCTGCGTGATCAGTTCGGCCAGTGCGCGGTTTACACCGCCGAAACCAAGAAGCGAGATGGTATAGGTCGTCGTCACTGAAAGCCTCCCCGATGATACGACTACGGCAAAGGGTGACGTGAGCGGACCCGCGAGGCCATTTGGCAATCCGACCAAAATGATGCGCAGATTGCGCAGCATTGGGACGCGGGCGCGGATTGAGCCGTCGAAATGAAAAACGTTTCGTTTCGACTGACACTGGACCCCGATTGATCAGAAGCGAGCTTGCCTTACCCTGTTTCAGGCTGTGCCCGTCCAGGCGCATGATTTTCAATGAGAAACCAGCCACGTAACCCTTCCCCCAAAGCGGTGAGCGGCGGGGGCGGCGGAGTGATCCACATGGCTATTCCCATGAAGGCGCTAACCTCCGTTAGTTTGGTGGCGTCCGAAATCGGCCATCATGAATGAACACCGTACTCAAAAGACGGAAGCCTGGGCAAATCCAGCGCGCCAAATTTTGAACCCTGTTCCAGCCTCGGAGGCCCTTGTGCCGATCACGCCTATCAGAACGGTCATCATCCCCGCTGCGGGGAAGGGCACGCGGCTCTTGCCCGCGACGAAAGTGACAGCAAAGGAACTTTTGCCGATTTTTGATCGCGTGGTCCTCGATTTTGCCATCGAGGAGGCGGTCGAACTGGGCGCGGATCGGATTGTCATCGTCATCAGCACAGCAAAAATTGCTATTCAAGATTACCTGAGTGGTCACGTCCTTCAAGCGCGGCACAGTGCCCCTTCGGTGATCGGCAGGCCAGGAGCCACTGTCCCGGAACTGATCTTTGTGACCCAGGATCGTCCGCTGGGCCTCGGCCATGCCGTTCTCTGCTGCAGGGAGACGACCTTGCCCGGGCCTTTCGCTGTGCTTCTTCCCGATGACATCATATTTGGCCCGAACTGCCTTGCTGAAATGGCAGCTCACTACACCGGCGGCCACATGGTCGCGGCAATGCAGGTCAGGCCGGAAGACGCCTCTCAATATGGCATCTTCCGGCTTTCCGGGCAGCCGAAGGGCAATTGCTTGCCAGTGTCTGGAATGGTCGAGAAGCCATCAGTTGGCCATGCGCCATCATCGATTGCAGCCGTAGGACGTTACATACTGGATCCGGAGATCTTTAAGGTGCTGGAGAGGACGCCACCCGGAAGGGGAGGCGAGCTTCAGTTGACTGACGCCATCACGATGTCGGCCGACGCCATACCCGTCGTGGCTTTCAAATTCAGCGGAAACCGATATGACTGCGGCAATCATGATGGCTTGCTCGCCGCTTCGGTGGCTCGAAAGGCAATCGTTCAGCAGCAATGCGCCGCTGTTCTCAAGTCTGCCTCGCTTTTTGATACCCCTGCGGATGATATCGGCGCTATACTTCACAAGGTGAAAACGCCGGATCAGTTCATGAGTCCGGCTCGTCCAAAGAATTCAGTCGACACAATGTGAGTGACGCGAAAGGCGCGAGGTCCGTAATGGGCCTTTGCCTCGTTTTCCTTCGCCACCAACGCGTTTCGAAGACAGGCGCGACCCGATCCAAAGCGCAGGCTTCTCGCGCTCAAGGCCGGGAAGCCATGTCTGGTTTCTGGGTACTGCCATAGCCGGAAAGGATACCTGCGATGAACTGGGAGCAGATTGAACTCAAATGGGCCGCGATGGCCCGACGTGTCCGCGCAGATTGCACTGCGGATAGAACCGTTCCGACAGGCGGGTCTGTCCAAGGCTTGCAGCGTCGCGATACCCACGCGGCAACGAACACGATGAACATGTCTGAGATGGTCAAGGGGCCTGAACTCGAGACTTCTGCCAAGTGAGATGGGGAAAGGGTCAGCGTCCTGATCTGCGAAGCTTGATCGGCGCACATATGACCTTTGTTCCCGGCGTCTGGCAGGACAGCGCACCCATTCGGTCTGACCTCTTCGGAACGGAAAGGCTTGAGCATCACGCGCAAAGCCTTGCCTCGGCGCAGCCGATCTCGACGGGCAAGCCCGTTCGGGTTCAGCCGCTTCGCCACAGGGTTAATGAGAACGCCGACATCCTTCTGCAGGCCTACCGCACCTGCGCGCAGGCCTTGCAGGCGGGTCAGGTGATCTCTCCCGCCGCCGAGTGGCTTCTGGACAACTTCCACCTTGTCGAGCAGCAGTTGCGCCAGATCCGTGATGACCTGCCACCGGGATACTATCGGCAGCTTCCGAAACTGTCCGAGGGGCCGTTTGCGGGCTATCCACGGGTATTTGGCCTGACCTGGGCCTATGTCGCACATACCGACAGCCTGATGTCCGGGCCTGTGCTGGCGCGGTTCGTCAAGGCCTATCAAGAGGTCCAGCCGCTGCAGATTGGCGAACTTTGGGCCGTCGCAATCACCTTGCGGATTGTTCTGGTCGAGAACATGCGGCGGCTGGCTGTTCAGATCGTCGAGGGACATGAGCTGCGCCAGCAAGCGGATACCATCGTCGACGCCGTCCTTGCCGCCACGCAAATCCCCGGCCAGACAGCGCTCTCGGTGATGCAGCAGGTTGTCGGGCCATACGAATTGGCACCGCTTCCGGATATCGTTGCAAGCCAGATTGCCAAGCGCCTGCGCGGCGTAGATCCCCTGCACACGCCGCTTCTGGGCTGGCTTGAAGACCGGCTGGCCCGGCAAGACGCCTCGCTTGACGATGTGATTGCGAACACGCAGGCCCGGCTCGGGGCCTCTAACGTCACCATGCGGAACATCGTGACTTCGATGCGACTTGCGTCGGAGATGGACTGGGCCGATTTCTTCGAGGAGGTGAGCCTCGTCGATGCCCGCCTGCGCAACAACCCCACGTATCCCGCGATGGATTTCGCGACCCGCAACCGATACCGGACAGAGATCGAGGTTCTGGCGCAGCATTCGCCCCGCACCGAGGCTGAGGTGGTGGAGGCCGCGCTGTCCAAGGCCGACAGCCGTGAGGCCGAGCATGAGCGCGATCCCGGCTACTGGCTGATCGGCGACGGTCGCAGGCAGTTCGAAGCATCGATCGACTATCGCCCCCCTGCTCGGGTGGCGGTGTTTCGCATGGCTGCAAGGCTGGGTCTGCCCGGCTACTTGACCGCAATTGCGGCGGTCGCTGGCACCATCCTGATCCTTGCGTTGGCAGTGATGGCATCACAAGGGGCAGGCGCTTACACGCTGCTGGCCTTGGGTGTTGTCGGGGCCGGGCTTGCCGTTGATCTGGGCATGGCAATCGTCAACACGCTGATCACGCGGTCCGTTCCGCCCAAACCCCTCTCGGCCCTTGAACTAGCAAAGCTGATACCGCCGCATCTGCGCACGCTGGTCGCTGTTCCGGTGCTTTTGCGTGACAGCGACGACATCGCGGTGATGATCGAGCGGCTGGAGGTTCATCACCTTTCCAGCGCGGGCGGCGCAGTGCATTACGCGCTGCTTTCAGACGCGCCGGATGCGGCGACCGAGATCGACCTTGGGGACGCCGGGCTGGTTGACGCGGCTGCCGATGCCATCGCACGGCTGAACGCGCGATACCCTTGCGAGGATGGTGACCGCTTTTACTTCCTCCACCGGCGGCGGTTGTGGAACCCGGCCGAAGGCGCGTGGATGGGGTGGGAGCGGAAGCGCGGAAAGCTGGCCGAGCTGAACCGTTTGCTGCGCGGGGCGCGCGACACCAGCTATGCGGTGGTCAGTGGCCGGCTGCCCGCTGATATCCGCTATGTCATCACATTGGACGCCGATACCCGCCTTCTGCGCGGGACGGTCGCGCAGATGGTGGGCAAGATCGCCCATCCCCTGAACCGCGCACGTTTCGACGCCAGCCTGCAGCGCGTGACCGGCGGTTACGGCATCCTGCAACCCCGCGTCAGCCCCTCTCTGCCAACCGGGCAAGACGGTTCCCTCTATCAGGGCCTCTTTTCCAGCCCCGGGGGGATTGAGCCATATGCGGCAGCGGCCTCTGACATCTATCAGGACCTTTTCGGCGAAGGCACGTTTACCGGCAAAGGCATCTATGACGTTGACGCCTTTGAGGCGTCGCTCAAAGGCCGGGTGCCGGAAAATACCCTGCTGAGCCATGATCTTTTCGAAGGGACCTTTGCGCGGGCCGCACTCGCATCCGACATCGAAGTGGTCGAGGATTACCCTGCGCGGTACGATGTCGATATTCGCCGGCAACACCGTTGGGCGCGGGGAGACTGGCAGCTGCTGCCCTGGTTGTGCGGGCACAGACGCCATGAACGGGGCGGCGTTCCCGCTATCGGGCGATGGAAGATGCTCGACAACCTGCGCCGCTCGCTACTGGCGCCCTTGGCTATTCTCTCCCTCGTGGTTGGCTGGATGCTGCCCTTGCCGCTGGCCGCGATGTGGACAGCCCTGACGGTCGCGATGCTTTCGCTCCCGCGCTTCCTTTCATTGCCCTTCGACATCTTCCCCGCCCGCGCCGGGGTAACGATGCGCAGCCATTTCGCGGCCGTCTGGTCAGATACGCTTACCGCCCTTGGCCAGACGGCGGTCAGTCTGGTGCTTCTGGCAGACACGGCCGCCACCAAGATCGATGCAATCTTGCGGACGGCGTGGCGGCTTGTTGTGTCGCGCAGGCACCTTCTGGAATGGCTCACCGCCGCACAGGCCGGCAGTAGCAGCCGTCCAGGCTTGCTGGTTCAGTACCAGTCGATGCTACCGGGCCTGTCGCTGGGTCTGGGTGCCTGTGGCCTCGCCTGGGCGATAAATCCTGCAGTCTGGCCGCTCCCACTGATCTTCGGCTTGCTCTGGTCCGCAGCGCCCGCCCTTGCTCGCGCGATCAGCTTGCCGCGGGCGCAGAAACTTTCCGCCGCCCTGTCTGCCGCCAAGGCACAGGAATTGCGGCTGATTGCCCGACGGACGTGGCGCTATTTCGAAACCTTCGTCACTCCGGAAGAGAACTTCCTCCCACCCGACAACTTTCAAGAGACACCAAGGCCGACCATTGCCTCGCGCACCTCGCCCACGAACATCGGCCTTTATCTTTTGTCCACCGTCTCGGCGCATGACATGGGATGGATCGGCAAGCGCGCAGCTTTGCAGCGGATGCAGAACACCCTGCAGACAATCCAGCGAATGCCGCGCTTTCGCGGCCATCTCTACAATTGGCACGATACCCGAGATCTGCGCGTGCTGGACCCGGCCTATGTGTCCTCGGTCGACAGCGGCAACCTTGCAGGGCACTTGATCGCCGTGGCGCAGGCTTGCCGGGCATGGGCAGCCGATCCGATCCGGGACGGTCAGGCGGTTGGCCAGGCAATGGCGGATTGTGCCTTGCTTGCACGCCGCTCGCTTGGGTCGAACGCGGAAGATCTGGCCCTGATCCGCGCCCTTGATGCGATCGTGGACGCAGCCGCAGGCCGGGCAACGCCACCTGGCTTGCTGATGGGCCTGATGGACAGCGCCCTCGCGCTGACCGGCGACACCCGTTCCGAGGCGAAGTTCTGGATCGCAGCCATGCAGACGGCGCTTGCGGATCATATTGCCGATCAGGCCGATCCGGCTGAGACGGCGCTGCTTGCAGAAGTGGAGAACCTGTGCCGCAGCCTCGCCATGGAGATGGACTTCCAGTTCCTGCTGGAGCCGGACAAGAAGCTGCTCTCCATCGGCTTTTCGGTGGCGACTAACCGGCTGGATGCAAACTGCTATGATCTCCTCGCCTCTGAGGCGCGCCTGGCCAGCCTGT
Source organism: Gemmobacter aquaticus (assembly GCF_007859075.1). Taxonomy (GTDB): domain Bacteria; phylum Pseudomonadota; class Alphaproteobacteria; order Rhodobacterales; family Rhodobacteraceae; genus Gemmobacter; species Gemmobacter aquaticus. Next base: position 1,514,142 of record NZ_VOAK01000011.1, on the reverse strand, counting down.
TTGCCATCGCAAAAGGCGACGTGGAAACCCGGCACTGGTTCCGGCTGGGACGTCCGGCAACACCAATCGGCTCAGGATCGGCACTGATTTCCTGGTCCGGCAGCATGTTCGAATACCTGATGCCGTCGCTGGTGATGCGTGCCCCGGTGGGCTCGGTTCTGGAACAGACAACGCGGTTGGTCGTCGCCCGGCAGCGTGCCTATGCCGCCGCGCTTGGAATCCCCTGGGGTATTTCCGAGTCTTCGTACAACGCCCGCGACCTGGAAATGACCTATCAGTATTCCAACTTCGGCGTACCGGGACTTGGGTTGAAACGGGGACTAAGCGAAAACCGCGTGATCGCACCTTATGCGACCGGCCTTGCGGCGATGATCGATCCCGTTGCCGCATCGAACAACTTTGCCGAACTCACGAACCTCGGGGCCCTTGGGCGCTATGGTTTCTACGAGGCGGTGGATTTCACCCCATCCCGCCTGCCTGCGAACGAACCCAGGGCCATTGTGCGCAGTTTCATGGCGCACCATCAGGGCATGACGATCACCGCAATCGCCAATGCCCTGCAGAACGGTCGGCTGTGCGACCACTTCCACGCCGAGCCGATGATCCAGGGCGTCGAGCTTCTGCTGCAAGAGCGGATCCCCCGTGATGTCGCCAGCGCCCCGCCGCGTGCGACCGAAGTGCTGGTTGCGCCGGTCGAACACCATGAGGCGCCCGCCGTCCGCACGTTTGAAAACCCTGCGTCCGAGGCTCCGACCGCCCATCTGCTGTCTAACGGAAACTACGGCGTGATGCTGACCCCTCGGGGAGAGGGCTTCAGCCGCTGGCGGGACATGGCGATCACGCGCTGGCGGGCCGAGGCGACGCAGCCGGCCCTTGGGTCGTTCCTGTTTCTGCGTGACACTGCCTCGGGCGAAGTCTGGTCGGCCGGGATCGAGCCAACGCGCGTGGGGGCCGACCGGCACCGCGCTGTCTTCTGCGAACACCATGCGGCCTTTACCCAACACATGCCACGCCTGACGACGACCACCGAAGTTGTTGTCTCGGCCGAGGACGATGCCGAAGCGAGACGCGTCACCCTGACCAACAGCGGCCGCCGCGCACGAGAGATCGACGTGACCTCCTATGCCGAGCTGGCGCTGGCCCCGGCGGCGGCCGACCTGGCGCACCCGGCATTCTCCAAGATGTTTGTCGTGACGGACTACCTGCCGGAACTTGGGGTCATCATAGCCACCCGCCGTCGCCGCTCACCCCATGACCCCGAGGTCTGGGCCGCGCACATTGCTGTGGTCGAGGGAGAGGAGACCGCGCCGATCCAGATCGAGACGGACCGTGCGAGGTTCATCGGGCGCGGACGGAGCATCGCCTCGGCGGCCATGACCGACCAGCCACTTTCCGGGACCATCGGCACCGTGCTTGATCCGGTCTTTTCGATCCGGCGTCGGGTCGTTGTGCCGGCAGGGGGCACGACGCGCGTGACATTCTGGACCATGGTCGCCGATACGCCGGATGCGCTGCTTGATCTGGTGGACCGGCATCGCGATCCGACTGCCTTTGCACGCGCCGCCACGCTGGCCTGGACGCAGGCACAGGTGCAGTTGCGCCACGTGGGCATCACCCATGCCGACGCGGCGGTCTATCAGGCTTTGGGTGGCATGGTGATGCGCAACGACGGCCGGATGCGCGCCTCGCCCGCGCAAATCATCGCGGGCGCTGCGCCGCAATCCGCACTCTGGGCACTTGGAATATCGGGGGATCTTCCGATCGTGCTGGTGCAGATCGATGATGCCGAAGACATCGCCGTCCTGCATCAGGCGATCGCCGCCCATGTCTACTGGGAAATGCGCCAGCACGCCGTGGATCTGGTCGTGCTCAACGACCGCACATCCTCTTATGTGCAGGACTTGCAGATCGCCATCGAAAGCGCTGTGCGCGCCGCCCGGTCCCGCCCACGAGCCACGGGCATCCACGCCCCGGCCAAGGGGTCAATCCACGTGCTTCGCGCGGATCTTCTGGGTGCCAACGCGCGAGCGCAGCTTCTCTCTGTGGCGCGGGTGCTGCTTGTGGCAAGCAGGGGCGATATTGGAGACCAGATGGCACGTCTTGCACGTCCGCCTGTGACAGAGCCGCGCAGACTGCCGACCCCGTCGAAAGCCTCACCCGCGCGGGACCTGCCGCAGCTTGAATTCTTCAATGGCACCGGCGGCTTCGACCGCGACGGGCGCGAGTATGTGACGATCCTGCAAGGGCGGCAGACGACGCCGGCGCCCTGGATCAACGTCATCGCCAACCCGAGGTTCGGTTTTCAGGTCTCATCCGAAGGATGTGGCCATGTCTGGTCGGAAAACAGCCGCGAGAACCAGCTGACGCCTTGGTCAAACGACCCCGTGATGGATCCGACGGGCGAGGCGATCTATCTGCATGATCTCGACACCGGCCAGATCTGGACAGCAACTGCCCAGCCCATTCGCGGCACAGGGGTCTTTGTTGCGCGTCACGGGTTCGGCTATTCCCGGTTCCAGCATGACGCCCACGGGATCGCGGCTGACATGGTTCAGTTCGTGCCGCTGGATGAGACGGTCAAAGTCAGCCGGCTTTCGCTGCGCAACATCGGCGCGACGAACCGGTCCCTTTCGGTGACCGCCTTCGCCGAATGGGTTCTGGGTACCGCTCGCGGTGTGACGGCGCCCTATATCGTGACGCGGACTGACCCCGCGACCGGGGCAATTCTCGCGCAGAACACCTTCAGCACGGCCTTCCCGGACCGCATTGCGTTTGCCGATTTCGGGCCCGGCTGCACCAGCTTGACGGCAGACCGGCTTGAGTTCATCGGGCTTGGCGGCTCGCTTGCCTCACCAGCCGGACTCCGCGATGCGCCGCTGTCTGGCAAGACCGGTCCCGCCCTTGATCCCTGCGCCGCATTGCAGCGCCGCGTGACCCTGCGCGCGGGTGAGACGGTGTCGCTGACCTTCCTCATCGGTCAGGCCGACAGTGACGCGAATGCGAGCGCCCTTGTCCAGCGCATGCGGGCGCTCGATACCGAAGCGCTTCTCGGGGCCGTCAGCGACCACTGGTCGTTGCAACTTGGCGCCGTGCAGGTCAGGACACCCGACCGAGCGATGGACATTCTGCTGAATGGCTGGCTGATGTATCAGACCCTTGCCTGCCGGATCTGGGCACGGGCAGGCTTTTACCAGGCAAGCGGGGCTTACGGCTTCCGGGACCAGCTTCAGGACGGTATGGCGCTGACGTTCGCCTCGCCTGCGATGACGCGCGCCCATCTGTTGCGCGCCGCCGCCCGCCAATTCCCGGAGGGCGACGTGCAGCACTGGTGGCTGCCCCATTCCGGGCAGGGTGTGCGGACCCACATCTCTGACGACCGTGTCTGGCTTGGCTACGGGGTCGGGAGTTATGTGGCCGTCTCGGGCGATGCGTCGATCCTGGACGAGGCAGTGCCGTTCCTTCAGGGCCCGACAGTGCCGCCCGGGGCTCATGACGACTTCTTCCAGCCTCAGACGTCGGTCGAAACCGCAACCCTGTTCGAGCACTGCGCCCGTGGTCTGGATCTGGCCATCGCAAAAACCGGTGAGAACGGCATGCCCCTGATCGGCACCGGCGACTGGAATGACGGGATGAACCGTGTGGGCGAAGGCGGCAAGGGCACAAGCCTCTGGCTGGGCTGGCTTCTGATTTCCACGATCGAGCTGATGTCGCCGCTGTCCGACACCCGCGACCCTGTCCGCGCCGCGCGCTGGCGCGATCATGCAAAATCCGTACTCAAGGCCATTGAAACGCACGGCTGGGACGGCGCGTGGTACCGGCGCGGCACCTATGATGATGGCACACCGCTTGGATCGGTCACCTCGGACGAATGCCGCATAGACAGTATCGCACAGTCCTGGGCAGTCCTTTCCGGGGCTGCTGATCCGGACCGCGCGCGCACCGCGATGGCGTCGATGACCCGCCATCTGATACAGCCCGACCCGGGGCTTGCGCTTCTTTTCTGGCCCCCCTTCGACCGCACGCCCCTCGACCCTGGATACATCAAAGGCTACCCGCCGGGCCTGAGGGAAAACGGTGGCCAGTACAGCCATGCGGCCATGTGGGCGATCCTCGCGCATGCGAAGTCTGGCGACGGCGATTCCGCCCACCAACTGTTCGCGATGCTGAACCCGATCAACCATTCCCTGACGCCTGAGGATGCAGAGCGGTACAAGGTCGAACCCTATGTCGTGGCTGCCGACGTCTATTCCGCGCCACCTCATGCCGGTCGCGGCGGGTGGACATGGTACACCGGTTCGGCAGGCTGGATGTATCGCGCAGGGATCGAGGGCATCATCGGTCTGACGCGCCGGGGCAACATCCTATGCCTGAATCCTTGCCTTCCGGCTTCCTGGCCCGAACTGACGCTGACCATCACACTCGGCGCGGCCAGCTATACCGTCTCGATCCTCAATCCGGATTTGACAGGGCGCGGCATCCGATCCGCCATCCTGAACGGAATGACCATGGATGTATCACATGGCATCCTGTCGTTTCCCGTGCTGGACGGAACGCATCACCTGACGGTTACACTCGGGTCACCATGAACCGGCCCAACCGGGATTGGTCGGGCAGACCCGAACCGTCACCTGAGCTGAAGGTTGACTGTCTAGCTCAAACTCACTCCGAACAAGGCCCCGGCAGCCGCTGTCGCCGCCATGGCAAGCGCCCCCCAGAAGGTTACGCGAACTGCACCGGTCAGGACAGGGGCGCCGCCGGCGGACGCCCCAAGTCCCCCAAGCACCGCAAGCGCGAACAGGGTGGTTCCCGCGATGATTGTCGTGATCTGTCCAGAAGGCGCGACCGCTGCCACAATGAGCGGGACTACGGCTCCGACAGCGAAGGTCAACGCCGATACGATGGCCGCCTGAATCGGATGGGCGGTCACGGTATCAGATATCCCCAGTTCGTCGCGTCGATGCGCCGCCAGCGCGTCCATCTGCGTAAGCCGGGTTGCGACCTGTCGCGCCAAACCTTCGTCCAGCCCACGCTCAACATAGATGCGCGTCAGTTCGTCAAGCTCCACTTCCGGGGCGTCCTTCAATTCCATCGTTTCGCGCCGGATGTCGGCCCGCTCCGCGTCTGTCTGCGAACTGACCGAGACATACTCACCGGCAGCCATCGACATCGCCCCCGCGACCAGACCAGCAAGGCCCGCGATAAGGATCTCCGGGCGGGCCGAACCTGCTGCCGCGACGCCGATGACGAGGCTTGCCGTCGAGACAAGCCCATCATTTGCCCCCAACACGGCCGCGCGCAACCAACCGATGCGGTGAACCATGTGGATCTCTCCATGCGAAAGCCTGCTCATCATCGTGGTCCTTTCAATTCTGGATGAGCGGTCGATATCCGCGTGACCATGCTCTATTGACCTTGATCTTCGCTGACATCGGCCTTGCGCGTCTTCATATGTGTTAGCATGGCCGACACAGGGGCGAACGCCTTTTCCCGTCCCACATTCCCGCAATCCTGCCTTCGCAGCCCGCTTGGCTTGCATATCACAGCACTCAAGGTCCGACTTTCTCAACCAACGGTGACAGTCATGGTTTTTGGCAGTTCGGCGTATCTGTTGCTTGCCGGTGCCGCGGCAATCGCCTCTCCACTTGGTGGCTGGCTCGGACTGCGCCTCGGGACGGGGAGCCTCTTTCTGTCGATTTCTGTAGGCCTCGCAGGGGGCGTACTTCTCGGCGCGTTCAGCTTTGAAATGATGCCCGCCGCGCTCGAGGCCGCGGGGCGGACACTGACAGTCGCAGGCTTCGTCTTTGGCTTTGCCAGCGTCTACGCAATCGACATGTTGATCAATCGCGGATTCATGGCCGGTCGGGAGTCCGATGAATGGCACACCCTGTCCCGCATTCATCGCAACAGGCGCGCGCGAAGCTCAAAGGTCACGCTGCTGGCGGCAGGGACATCCGTCGAGGAGATTATCGAGGGGCTGAGCATCGGCGTCGCACTTGCAACAGACCCCACTCTGGGTGCCATCATTGCGGCTGCAATCATCCTGGACAATCTCGTTGAAGGGATCAGCATTGCCGAGATCATCCGCGCCGAAAATCCCGAACGGGCATCTTTGCCGACCTATGCCTGGACCAGCATTATCGGGTTGGCGCTGTTTTCCTCTGCGACAATCGGATGGTTCTTCCTGAGAGAAATGCCACAGAGTGTCGTTGGGTCGCTTCTGTCGCTTGGAGCCGGAGGAATGTTCTATCTCACGATCACGGACCTCTTGCCAAAATCGGAGCGTGCGCAATACCAGCAATCGGCTGCGGTTTCCGTGGCAATCGGGTTTCTTGTGATGTTCGTGCTGTCCAGCAGTTGATGGCCCGCCACTCACGCTCGATGAATGATCGGTGCACGGTCCATGCGAAACCAGCGGCTATCCGTGTCCCAAGTCCTGCCGGTGCCTGAACAGACCGCCCATTTTGTCGGTGGATTTAAAGGGGTCCCGTCCAAGGGGCACGACATAGACCTCGACCGCCAGCTTGACTGGGCCGACACCTGCACCGCGAAAGCTGCCCGTCACAGGAGAGACCTGACCAATATGGCGGGCGGCGGCGACCGGGATAAGGTTGACCGCGCCCACAGACCAGTTGGTCGGATCAAAGGCGATCCAGCCAGCACCTGGTACAAAAACCTCGACCCAGGCATGGGTTGAACCGGGGCTGATCGAGCCGTCGCCGTCGCGCAAAGGCTCGGTAATATAGCCCGAGACGATCCGTGCGCCAAGGCCAAGCGTTCGCACCGCCTCGGCGAAAAGCACGGCGAGGTCGCGGCACGATCCCCAGCCACGGTCCAGCGTTTCCAGCGGACCTTGTGTGCCTTCAGTTTCGCGGCTTTGATAGCTGATCCGGTTGGATACCCCGTTGGCGATATCTCGAAGCAAGGATAGCGTATCGGTTGGCCGGCCCATGATGAACCCCCCGACCCAGTCGGCCAGCCTGCCTGCGGTATCCTGGTATTGCGGAAGCGCCAGTGCGCCAAGGTCGGTCCTGTCTTCATCAGAGTATCGGAACGGGTACTGAACTGCCGATGCCGCAATGTCGAAGACGGGCCATACGGGCGTATCAAGTTCTACCGTCATGCGGCTTTCGATCCGCAGGATATCGGTGGTGCCTGAGAACCTTGCCGTCGCGACCGAATTGCCGGCGACGTCATAGGCCCATGTCACCGCCGCCTCAGGCTGGATGCTCAGATCAAAGGAGTGCAGCCTCAACGCGCGCGTCTCGCGCGGGCGCAGCATCAAACGATGCTCGCCCAACGCCACCTGCGCGGCATAGCGGTATTCGGTCACATGCGAAATGTTCAGAACCTGCATGCCTTCTCCATTCATTCTGCGTTGCTCTGGCATTGGCGATCCAGCGCCTGCGGGGATCCTGGGGCGCCTTGCGAGTCCCTTGCAGCCTCACCACCACGCCGCGCAAGGCATCATACCGCGCCCTGACCTGTTGGCGCTGATCGGTATCAGTCTGGCGATGGTTAAGGGGCTTTGTCGCTTGGGTTGTCCGCGTGCTGATCTGCATCAACGCGGCAGGCGCAGATCGAGTTCAGGATCATGCGGGGTTGCCGGGGTTCTGGCCACCCAAGAGCGCGTCTGAGCCACGAGAAAAGGGTAAATTCATGTCACGGCAACAGGATGACGAGCTTTGGCAACTGGAAGAGCAACTCTGGACCAGTGGGCGCGATAGCGCCCGGACCAGATTGGCCTCCGGCGCGATCATGGTTCTGCCCTATCCAGACGGGATACTTCAGGGTGACGACGTCTGGTCCCATCCAGCCGTCAACACCGGTTGGCGGCTTGTCGAGATGACTGACCGCAGCATCACTCGACGCGGTGATGTCGCCATACTCGCCTACCGCGTCCGCGCCGAGAAGGCAGAAGCGCCACTGCACGAGGCGCTTTGCGCCTCAACGTGGCTGCACGATGCCGGAACGTGGCTCAGGTTGGCCCATCAGCAAACACCCGTCCGGTGACGATCCGCGCCAACCCATGCTCTGCTCAAGGAGGACACATGGACTACACGATCACCCGTTTGATCCCGGATAGCGATCTGGCCACCATCGAGACCCGCACCCGTGCCGCGCTCGCGGCGCAGGGGTTTGGTGTGCTGACCGAGATCGATGTCCAGGCGACGATGAGGGCCAAGCTGGGCCTCGAGATGCCAGGCTACCGCATCCTCGGGGCCTGCAATCCCCGTATGGCATGGCAGGCCATCGGGATGGAACCGCGCGTCGGTGCGATGTTGCCCTGCAATGTGATCCTGCGGGAAACGGAAGCCGGTGTGGAGGTCAGCGCAGTGGACCCCGTTGCTTCTATGCAGGCCATCGAAAATTCGGACCTGCAGGCGGTTGCGGTTGAAGTGCGCGCCTTGTTGGCCCAGGCCATCGACAGCGTCTAGGCGCAGCGCATGCAAAACAGCAACATCGGTACAGATCGCGCTCCCCGGCTGTTTGCCGGAGCTCTTTGACGCCACGTCGAGAGGTCGTCCTGCAGTGATCATGTCGACTTGCGAGAGGCGGCACTGATCCATGTTGTGGCAAAGTTCTGGCAAAGAGCCATGGTTTGGCTTGCTGGCCGCATCGGCCAACAGATCAGAAGGCGAGGCCCCATGAACCAGATCATCTACATTGTCGGACTGGTCGTCATAGTCCTGTTCATCCTTGGTTACCTCGGCCTGCGCTGAGCATTCCGATACCTGTGACGCTGCGCTGATGTCCGGGTCTCGGGCCGCAATCGGCTGGCAGGTCCAAGAACTATGTGTGGCGCATCGACGCTTCGCAGGGTCCGCAGTTTCAGTGCCGCCACATCAACATCAAGTCATAAGGACATACGAACATGGACAAGAACCGCATCAAGGGAACGGTCAAGCAGGTCGAAGGTACCGTCAAAGAGCAGCTTGGCAAGCTGTCCGGTGACAAGACGCTGGAGGCTGAAGGCAAGATCGAAAAGGCCGCTGGCACAGTCCAGAAGGCTGTCGGCAAGGCGCTCGACAACCTGAAAGACGATTGACGTCAAAATTTACAGGTTTTGAGGAAGTGACAATCTGATGAAAGAGGCCAAAAAGAAACCGGGGGCCGGGGCCCCGAAGGGATTGAAGGTGGTAAGCGCCTACAAGTCCCGCGAGGCGGATGACAAGATACACCGAAACGATGCAGCGTTTCGAAAAGCGTTCAACAAGAGAAAAGACGCATCCGACAAAGTCTGATCGAACGAATCGCCCCCTGCACCTCCAACGCGCAGGATCTACCCGAAGTCCAAACAGGACAACCGGATGCCGGTCGTGCCTTGCGCGGAGCAAGGCCTGCCCATGCCGCCGACTGGCGCATTTGAAGTCGCCAGAGGGCTGACCAAGAACTCAAATTGGCCAGGCAACACGTGCCATGAAAGCCGCTGCGCAACCGATCGGCCGTGCGAGCGCTGCCCTTTCGGGCCTAAGGCCAGCCATCAGGCTTGCTGCTGCTGCGCACCTCCACGGGTCCGCGTGAAGCAATGCGACGGGCGACACGGGTGGCTGCGTCCAGCGCCTCGGGTTCCGAGTCGAAACTGCTGTAGGGATGGCCGTCGATGATCAGATCCCATTGGTTTTCGCGCTGACGGATCATGAACAATGTGGGCGTGAAAAACCCGACTACCGGCCCTTTGCCAGACGGAACACGATCCGGTTCATACGGCGCTCTGACCGCTGGGGTCGCGAAGGTCGGCACGGCCTGTCCAATAATCTCGATCGCGCGGATGAACTCGGCTGCGTAGTCCTCGGTTTCGGTGAAGTCCTGCTCATAGTGCTTCATCGTGAGGGGAACGACAAATGTGGTTTTCAGCCGTTCCAGGTATCGAGGGTCAAGCTCGGACAAATGGGCGATAAGGGACTGCAGGATACGCTCATGCGCCAGCACGCGCCGTTCCAGCATGGTTGTTTCGGCAAGCAGGTCCGGTGGCGGAGCAGTCGATCGATCTGCTTGCTGCGGGTCCGGCATCCCTTCGTTTTCTGCACGTTCGATCTCATCAGCGACCGTAAGGCGCTGATCATGTTCAGGATCGGAATTGAGCGGACCCGTGACATCAAATGTCAGCATGGTAGCCTCCATCGGCGTATCATCAGATTGTTTACAGGGCGGCGGGCAAAAAAACCTGCCGCCCCGCAATCCGGCTACTTCATGCGTTTGGTTCCGGGGGGCGAAGAAGCCTTATCCCCATGCCCAGACTTTCGCCGAACTCGGGATCAGACTGGCGGCAAGAACCTTGCAATATTGGCTCCTGCGGATGCCAGCCACGCGCGCAGCAGCATGATCAAGCCTGTTGAGGCTTTTCTGCGCGGGTCTCTTTGCTTGGTGCGGGATCGCCGTCCTGACGGCGCGACGGATCGGACTCCGGGGTTTCGGCTGGCTGCTTCCGCTTGGTGTCCTGCATCTTGCCGGGGCCAGTGTGCTTGGTGTCGGTACCCATGATCGGGTCCTCCATGACGTCGCTCGGGATACTCCCGCGACATCTTATATATAGGGTCGGATCATCCTCTATCCTAATGATTTATTTTACATTCTTCCTAAAGAGGCCAGGGGGCTGGATTCTTTGCCCTCCGCAGGCAGAAGGCTTCAAGGCCCAGGTGGTGCTGTCACGATAAAGGCCTGCGAGGGCTAACCTGCGCAAGTGCCGGCCCAGGCACGGCGGGGTATCATTGCGTAAATCAGACCGCAGCTTGGGGAAGTGATTTCTCCCGGCGGTCAAGGGGGTTCCATGACGATCCGCCCGTCCATCGCGCAAGTGCGGTTCGCCCATCCGTTCAGGCTTGCCGGTCATTCTGAGGAGTTTTCGGCAGGCGTCTACGACGTGCTGATCGAGGATGAGTTGCTTCATGGGCTGAGTTTTGAGGCCTTCCGCCGGGTTTCAACCTATCTACAGGTCGTCGGCCGTGCCGGGGTGACAGAGTTGCGTGCCACGACCGAGCAAGACATTGAGGCGGCCCTGGCAAGAGACCTCGCCAAGACCGAGAATACAGGCGCAACCGCGCCGGTCAGCGAAAAGGATACAAGATGAACATGCCGGAATGGTTCAAGCCTGGCGCTTATGGCGCCGTCTTTGGGGCCGCGATGTTAGCCGTGATCGGGTTCAACTGGGGCGGCTGGCAGACCGCCTCGGGGGCGGAAAAGCAAGCGGCCATCCGGTCCACCGCCGATGTTACGGCGGCGCTGGTCCCCGTCTGTCTTGAAAGGTCGCGCAGTGATCCTGCGAGCGTGGCCAAACTGGAGACCTTGCGCGCGGCCGCGCCCTCGGGGCAGCCCGATCTGCTGATGCAAACCGGTTGGGCCACCCCGCCCGGAGGTGACAAGGCAGACCGCAGTCTTGCGCGCGCCTGCCTGCAGGCCATGACGGTCGCATCGCAATGACCGAAACCACAAAGGGGTCGCCTTCTGACAGCAGGTCCGCGGCAGTGGCGACCGATCCCTATGCTTCGATTTTAGACCTTGATGCCCATCGTGGGACGGCAGAGTTGTTCGCCGTGTACTTGCGACGATCAATGCGCGGCGCAGGTACACCCAGCTCGCGCCTGGTTCTTGCAGAGGCAGATGCGCTTTTGCTTCAGGGGCCGGCCCGAACGTGGCCAGAAGCGGCGGTTCGATTGCGGTTCCTGGTCGAGCAATACATGTTAACCGTGCCGGGGCAGAGCGGTCGTCAGCAAACCTTGGCACGACGCGCCCTGCGCGACATTGCTTACCTGTCGAGGTGCGAGGAACTCTGAGCAGAGAATAGAGGTATAGGCTCTCCGCTCCTATCCGGATTGCGCGGGGAATCCAGACGCCTGCTTGATCCGTTGCGGAGCGTGCATTAGCCCCGGCGATATCAAGCACCGGTCGTGCCAGCCGCTTTCTCATCGTCTCCGTCTTGCAAGGACAGCTCGGATCCGTCGCGTCGCGATGCGCGAAAGGACGAATCCCAGCAGAAAACTTGCAGCCTCAAGGTGGCTGGCTATGCGCGCGGTCGTTTCGCCTTCAAACGTGGATGGCACAGAGCGCGAGTACCTGCGCAGTGCGCCTGCGATGAAGAGAAGGGCCAGGCCTGACAGTCCCAAACCGGCGATCGGACCAAGCCAGCTAGAGAGCGCCAACACGATCGCCGCAAGGGTAAGGCTGAGCCCGACCGCAGCCAGACCGGCGATCAGGGCGCCACGCAAGACACTTGCGCGGCATCCGACCCATCTTTGCGCCCATCCGCGACGTGTCAGCCATGACGCCTGGTCAGCGCGCCCAAGAGAATTCCCATTCCTGCAGCCAGCCCGAGGGCCAGATAAGGGTTTGCGGCCACAGCACCTTCCAGTCGCTGGTCGGCGGCATGGCCCTTCCGGCCCAGATAGCTGGCGGCCTCTGTCATCCCATCCGACATGTCGCGGGCAATGGCCTGACCGCGGCTGAGGGTTGTTGACTGTATCTCTTGCGCCAGCCTCGCAAGCTCGGAGCGCAGGGCGGACATCTGAGCGAGAACAGCCTCATGTTCTGCGGCGGCTTGGGCGCTTGGGTCTTGTGCCACGACGGGCTCCTTTCGTGATTGGCCTGCATGGCACCTGCCATGCGGTGACAGGCGATCTTCGCAACACCGTAAGGCGGGCGCACTAACGCCGATCAGCTTGATCTGCATCTGCCGCCCGCAATGCAATTTGGACAAGGCTGATCGAGATTAGGGCAGACGCGCGTGCCGCAGCGCATGATACCCCCAGATCGGCCCCGGTTGATGTGGCACTGCGCCTTGTCCCGGCAGGACGACTCAAAAGGACGGACCCTATGCCCTTCAAACCCCTGATTTGCGTCCTCTCGGCAAGCGTTGCCTTGGCCGGATGCACATATAACACCGGTATGCCCATCCGCACCGCGAGTGGCGCGACCGTCAGTTCCGACATCGGCGCGCGCATGGCCCAGCAGGAACGCGACTTGAACCAGCAACTGGTCAACAGCGGCACCCGCGTCACCAACACGGGCAGTCAGTTACGTGTGATCGTGCCAGAAAATGTTGCTTTCGTGACCGGATCGGCCATGGTCGAGCCCGGCATCCGCCCGGCCTTGCGGGAAGTTGCGCGCTCGCTGCGTGCCTATCCTGACAGCAATGTCCGTGTGGTGGGCCACACAGACACAGAGGGTTCCGAGAGCTATAACCGGCAACTGAGCCAGGATCGCGCGCTGGCAGTGGCGAATATTCTCGTGGCAGAGGGGGTGCGGTTTACCCGGGTCACTGCATCAGGGCATGGCTCTGCTGAACCCATTACTTCAAATGCCACAGCGGCCGGGCGCGCGCAGAACCGGCGCGTCGAGATCGTGATCACCCCGATAAACTGATCCGATCAGGGGGGGCGACACATACGGGACCCGCATAATGCGCTCTGCGCGCGAAACATCCTGTAAAGCAAACCTGCATCAGCACAGCCCCCCGTCAATAAGTGCAGGGTCCGGCATGGGCAACGAATCCTCGAAGCCCATACTGCACCAGGCCCGGCTCCGGCCCTGAACCTTCATCCCCTCAATCCCCGGAGGAACAGGGTCAACGGAACCGGGTCTGGTCGCAACTAGGAAAGTCCAAACCAATGACAAGCTTCACTTCGACGTCTGACAAGATGAAATCCGTGAAATCTGCCTGGGACAAGGCTCCGGCCGGTCCCAAGAAAGAGGCTGCCCTGACCCACTATCAGGCTGCCGAAAAAGCGTTGGCGGCAAAGAGGGATGCCGACTGCATAAAGTCGCTGGATGCAGCGACTAAAGCGCTGGCCTGACACTGAACGGCCCTTCCGCGTGCAGGTGGCATCGGAAGGACCACATCAAGTCAAGAGTGGCCCCTCGTGATCCAGATAGGCGCGATCAAAGGCTGCAAGCTCGACAAGCGCGTCGTAGTCGTCAAACGTGACACGGCCTTTCTGGAACGTGAGCATCCCCTCTTCGCGCAACTCGCGCAGCACACGGTTGACGTGGACCGCACTCAGTCCAAGGGCATCGGCGAGAAGATACTGCGACAAGGGGCAGCTATAGCCGCTGCGCTCGCCCATACCGACCAGCCGCAGACGGGCGCCAAGTTCCAGCAGGAAATGCGCCATCCTCTCGGTCGCCGAACGCCGTCCCAGATCAACCAGACGCTCGACCACCATCGCCTCGTCACGCGAAGCCGCCCACAGGACCGCTGTGGCCAGACGCGGCGTTTCGGCAAAGGCCGACAGAAGATCCCGCTGCGTGACCTCGGACGCCTGTACTGGTGTGATCGGCTCGACATTATGGTCAGACGTGCGAAAGAGCACCGAGCGCAGGCCCAGAAAATCGCCCGGCACCTGAAAATCGACGATCTGCCGCGTGCCACCGGGCAGGATCTTGTAGGAACAGGCCCAGCCCGAAGCCAGCACGAAGGCTGTCTGGTCGGTCTGGCCCTGATGGATCATTTCGACACCGATCCCGAAGTTGCGGCGGCGGCGGAAAAGGTCTGACACCACCCTCAGATCATCGGTCGAGAGCCTGACAAAGGCCGAGAGCTTGCGCGCAAGAGGGCTGTCCAGAACGGTCGGCGTAGCAGGTTGCATGGTCATGGTCGCCCCTCTGCGGGATCAGACAGCCTTCTGCCACCCGCAATCCCATTTTCGGAAAGAAGTGGGGGCGCGATGCTGATCCAGATCAGCCCGCCGTCGCAATTTCCTGCGACGATTGTAAGCAGCAGCTGTGGATACTCTGCAGTATGGCAGAAATCATCAAGAAAGTCGAAAACCTATGCCGCTTCATTCAGACGTCGCCGGACAGGCCGCCCTCGCCATCTGTGAATCGCTGCTTTTGGCATTGAACGATCGCAAGATCCTGCCCGAGCGCGAGATCATCGGTATTCTGCAGGACGCCGCTGCCGCGCATGACAATGCGGCCGACGGCAGCGGTGATCCCTCCATGCACAGGGCGGTGGCGCAGTTGATTGAAAAGATCATCACGAGCGGCAATTCCGTCCGACGCCCTTGAACACGCAGATCTGTCGGACGTTACAGCCGGCCGGTCAACACCAAGACCAGCAAGATGATCAGCACGAGGCTAAGCGCGCCGCTTGGCGCATATCCCCAAGAGGAACTGTGCGGCCATCGCGGCAGGGCCCCCACGACCAGCAAGACCAGAAGAATGAGAAGGATGGTGCCTAACATAGCCAGATCTTTCTTCGCTGGGGTTGAGTGCTTGCGATCCCGCCATCACACAACTCTCTCGATGCACATCTTCACTGAAACGGGATCACGGATTCCAGATTGGCGACAGGTAATACCTTCTGCACTAACACGCAGCAGCATCGACACTGAAGGAATGGGCACTGACCGGTTCGAGACTACAGGTCAGGGGACACCAGTCAAAAGCGCTTGAAATTGCGCCCGGCCTGGACCTAATGGGCGTTTGAACGAAATGCGCAGAGGCGAACAGCCGCCAGTTCAGCCACGGCTTGCGGTAGTCAACGGGCGAGGATTGGGGCCGAACCCCGATCGGCAGAGGGCAGATCGCGATCAGCAGATGGGGCGCAGCGGACATTCCGACATCGCTGCATAGCGCCAAGAATTTGTTGCCAGCACGGCATGGGTCGCCTGTTCGCGCGGCGTATTCGCCGCCATCCCTTTGCGTAAGGGCTGCCCTTCGTGGAAAGCCTCTCATTCCCCAAAGGTTATGGGCGCACGCTTGGTCCTTCAGACAGCCGTTGGCGCATTCTGCAAAGCCCTTGCCTGAGAAAGAATGTTTCGCCATGGTTGCCAGATATGGGGGCGGAACGTCCGATCTGGGGCGAGGCCGCGTTTGGGGGAAACGCAACGGGCCATCCGGCCATTTCGGGAAATCTCTTGGCATGTGCCCAGCCCCGCTTAGCGCAAACGCACCACGCGGATTCATCATACCGATCGGTGGTGGCGAGGACCGCGTGAAAGAGCGCCACATCCACCGCCGGTTTGTCGAACTTTCGGGCGGAACAGGGGCAGATATCGTCGTCATCCCCACCGCCTCGGAGCTTGAGTCCACCGGGCAGGATTACAACCGCATCTTCCGCGATCTTGGCGCGGCAGAGGTCGATTTCCTGCCGATCACCCGGCGCGCCGATTGCGACAACCCAAGGTATCTGGAGATGCTGGACCGCGCGACCGGTATCTTCCTGACCGGCGGCAACCAGCTGCGGCTCTCGACCATTCTGGGCGGAACCGGGATCGCCCAGAGGATCCGCCGCCGCAATGCGGCTGGCGTACATGTGGCGGGTACCTCGGCGGGTGCCTCTATCATGTCCGAACATATGATTGCCGGGGGCGACAGCAACTCCTCGCCCGTGGAAGGCGCTGTCAGTCTGGCGCCGGGGCTTGGCCTGACCAACGCGGTGATCATCGACCAGCATTTTACCCAGCGGAACCGGCTTGGGCGGCTTCTCTCGGCCTCGTCCTACAATCCCTTCCTGATCGGGCTGGGGATCGACGAAGATACAGCAGCCTTCATCGGCCCCGACGGCGTGTTCGAGGTGGTCGGCTCTGGCACGGTGACGGTGGTTGACGCCTCAGAGCTGACGCATTCCTCGATGTGGGAAGCGCGGCCCGGACAGGCATTGACGCTGCTGGGATTGAAGGTTCACGTGATGGGTGAGGGGTGCCGATACGACCTGAACGGCCGCCACGCCTTTGCGCCTGACGTACATGCTGCATTCTGCACTTTGCCCAACGAAAAGGTCAGCACACACTGACCAGACCTGAACAGGAAGGAGACCTGCCCATGAAGATCGTCTCGACCAACGTGTTTGTCGGTCCGAATATCTGGGCGGGGTTTCCCGTCATCCGCCATGTGGTGGATCTTGGTGTTCTGGAAGACTGGCCCTCGGCCAAGCTGGGGGATGTCTGGATCGAGGCGCTGGTCGATGCGCTGCCGGGTCTGCGCGAACATGGCTGTTCCTACCGCGAGGCGGGCGGGCTGATCCGTCGTCTGCGTGAAGGCGAGGGGACCTGGCTCGGCCATGTCGCCGAGCATGTGGCGCTGGAAATCCAGGGGGTTGCGGGGTCGGACGTGACCTTCGGGCGGACGCGCGGCACCGGTGTGCCGGGGCAGTACAACCTTGTCTATGAGTATCGCCAGCGCGACGTGGGTCTCGATGCGGGGCGGCTTGCCATCCGGCTCTTGATGCATCTGCTGCCGGATCACGTGAAGAAACTGACCGACTATGACTATGACGCCGAATTTGATTTCGCGGCCGAGCTGAAGAGTTTTGTCCTGTCGGCGCAGCGCCGGGAGTTCGGGCCTTCAACCGCCTCTCTGGTCAAGGCGGCGGAAGAGCGGGATATCCCCTGGATCCGGCTGAACAACAACTCGCTGGTGCAGTTCGGCCACGGCAAGTTCCAGCAGCGCATTCAGGCCACGATCACCAGCCAGACCAAGCATATCGCGGTAGAGATTTCCTGCGACAAGGAAGACACCCACAACATGCTGTCCGACCTTGGCCTGCCGGTGCCGCAGCAGCGTCTGGTCTACTCTCCCAACGAGGCGATCCGCGCGGCCAGACGCATCGGCTATCCGGTGGTGGTGAAGCCTCTGGACGGCAACCATGGTCGTGGCGTGTCGATCAACCTGACCGAGGATTCCCAGATCGAGGTGGCCTTCCACGAGGCGAAGGCGCAGTCGAAAAGCCGGGGTATTCTGGTCGAGCAATACATCACCGGGATGGACCACCGGATGCTGGTGGTAAACGGCGAGTTGGTCGCCGTGGCAAAGCGGGTGCCAGGGCATGTGGTGGGCGACGGCAAGCATACGATCGCCCAACTGGTCGAGATCGTGAACCAGGACCCGCGCCGGGGGATCGGCCACGAAAAGGTGCTGACCAACCTCGAGCTTGACAGCCAGGCCGAGCGGCTGATGGCAGACGCTGGCCACACCGCAGACACCGTATTGCCCGCAGGTGAAGTTTTTTACCTGCGCTCGACCGCGAACCTGTCGACCGGCGGCACGGCCATCGACATGACCGATGTCTGCCATCCCGACAACAAGGACATGGCCGAGCGCACGATCAAGGCCGTGGGTCTGGATGTCGGCGGGGTCGATTTCCTGACCTCGGACATCACCAAGAGCTACAAGGACGTAGGCGGCGCCATCGTCGAGGTGAATGCGGCGCCGGGCTTCCGGATGCACGTGGCACCCTCGGAGGGCAAGCCGCGGGATGTGTCGGGCAAGGTGATGGACATGCTGTTCCCGCCGGGAACGCAATCGCGCATTCCGATCGGGGCGATCACCGGCACCAATGGCAAGACCACGACCAGCCGGATGCTGGCGCATATCATGAAGTCGTCGGGCAAGATCGTCGGCATGACCTCTACCGACGGGGTCTATGTCGATGGCAAGCTGACCGTGAAGGGCGACATGACGGGCCCTGCCTCGGCGCAGATGGTGCTGCGCGACCCGTCGGTTGATTTCGCGGTGATGGAGACGGCGCGGGGCGGCCTGGTGCGGTCCGGTCTTGGCTATCAGCGGTGCGATGTCTCGGCCTGTCTGAACGTCGCCTCTGATCATCTGGGGATGGGCGGGATCAACACGCTTGAGGAACTGGCGGTCGTGAAGCGGGTGGTGGTCGAGACCGCAACCGACACGGTGGTGCTGAACGCCGATGACATGCACTGCCTGCGCATGGCCGATTTCTGTCATGCGACGCATATCTGCTACGTCACCATGAATTCCGACCATCCGCTTGTGAAAGAGCATATCCGGGCGGGCGGGCGCGCCGTCGTGCTGGAAAAGGCGATGAATGGTGACATGATCACCATCTATGCCAAGGGGCTGCACATGCCGGTCCTGTGGTCGCATCTGATTCCCGCGACGCTTGAGGGCAAGGCGCTTTACAACGTGCAGAACGCGATGTTCGCCTGTGCGATGGCCTATGCCTTCGGGCTTGATCTCGACAACATCCGCCACGGCCTGCGCACCTTCGACTCGTCGTTCTTCCAGGCTCCGGGGCGGACGAACGTCTATGACGAGCACCCCTTCAAGGTCATCCTCGACTATGGCCACAACCCGGCGGCCATCGCGGCCATGGGCGATCTTGTTGACCGGCTGGACGTGCATGGCCGCCGCATCGCGGTGGCAGCGATGCCGGGCGACCGGCGTGACGAGGATATCGTGGAGGGCGCGAAGGCGCTGGCCGGACACTTCGACCATTATTTCCTGAAGCCCGACGATGACCGGCGCGGCCGGGGCGAGATGGAAGTTCCCAACATGCTGCGCGATGTCCTGTTGCAGCACGGTGTGAGCGACAGCCAGATCACCCTTGTCGGCAGCGAGGTCGAGGCCATCGAACGCGGGCTGGAGGCTGCCCAACCAGGCGATCTGCTGGTGGTCTTTGCAGATGAACTGGCGCGATCCTGGAAGCAGATCATCTACTTCAAGAAGGCTGAGCGCGAGGCGGCGGCTGTGGCCCCGACCAAGCCCGAGCGCACAGTCGGTTTTGAAGAGCTTCTGGCAGGTGGCGACACGCTGATCCGTGACGAGCGCGGCGTCCGCCTTGCCCGCGGCGGCGAGGAAGCGGACTGAGCCATGCCCGCGCCATTTGAGGTGCTTGCTAACGCGCTGGTGATCCCGGTGCCGGAGGATCCGGCACTGGTGCTTGACGGCTGCCGGCGGCTTCTGGGTCCGAACCTTTACTCCGATCTGCCGGGCGCCGTGGGTGACGGCCTGGCACCGGGGACAGACCCGGCGCAGATGCTGGAACTGTGGCAGGACGCGGCGAAGGACCTGCTGGCCGCCCTTGGCTGGCACAGCGAAACGGTGACGCGGCCTTTCGCGGGTGGTGGCAGCCTGTTCTTTGAGGCCCCGGTCGACCAGCTGATGACGGCGGCCTATGTGATTGAAGCCGCGTGGTATTTCACCGCCTGCCGGATTCTGGGGCTGGACGCCTGGCCCAAGGACCGCATGCTGGGTGAATTGCGCCGGATTGCCGCACTTGAGGCCAATCCGGCGTTGGTTCGGCTGGTCGACGCGGCGCGCAGCCGGGGGATCGACCGGCTTCTGGATGATGACGCAATCACGCTGGGCCACGGCACTGGCGCGCGTACCTGGCAGACGGATGCCCTGCCTGAGGCGCCCGACTGGACCGCGCTGCACGATGTGCCGCTGGCCTTGGTGACCGGCACCAACGGCAAGACCACGACCACGCGGCTGATTGCGGCGATGGGGCAGGCGGGAGGCAAGGTCTCGGGGCTGTCCTCGACCGATTTCGTCCGGGTTGGCACCGAAGTGCTGGATAAGGGCGACTACTCCGGCCCCGCCGGGGCGCGGCTTCTGCTGCGGGACCCGCGGCTGGAGCTTGGGGTGCTTGAGGTTGCCCGCGGCGGCATCCTGCGGCGCGGGCTGCCAGTAACACGGGCCCGTGCGGCGGTGGTTACCAATGTCGCCGCCGATCACCTTGGGCAGTACGGGATCAACACTGTGCCAGAACTGGCTAAGGTCAAGCTTTCGGTGCGCCGCGTGCTGGCACCGGACGGATGGCTGATCCTGAATGCCGAGGATGCGGTTGTCAGGGCTGCGGCGGTGGAGTTTGCCGACCGGGCGGTCTGGTTCGCGCTGGACCCCGCGTGCGATGAGATCCGCGCCGCGCGGCAGGCGGGCCGCCCCTGCGGCTGGCTGCAGGACGGCGTTCTGCGCCTTTTTGACGGTCAGGGCGAAAGGGCGCTGATTGCCGCATCCGGTGTGCCGCTCAGCCTTGGCGGCGTCGCCCGCTACAACATCGAGAATGCGCTTGCAGCGGCTCTCGCAGCGAAGGCTCTGGGACTGCCCGATACGGCAATCCGGCAGGTGCTGGGTTCCTTCCGCAGCGATCTGACCGACAACCCGGGGCGCGCGAACGAGTTCGCGGTGAACGGGGCACGGGTGTTTGTCGATTTTGCGCATAACCCGCATTCGATCGCGGCGGTGACCTCGGCTCTGGCGGCGGTTCCCGCCCGACGGCGGTTCGTCCTGCTGTCGCATGCCGGCGACCGGTCTGACGAGGATATCCGCGGGCTTGTCGACGGGGCCTTCCGATTGGGGCCGGATGTCGTGGTGGCGGCAGAGAACCCGAAATATCTGCGCGGCCGCGAGCCGGGCGAGATCCCGGCCCTGATCCGGCAGGCGAGCCGCGATCATGGCTTGCCGCCTGAGGCCATTCTTGACGCGGCAAGCCCCTTCGACGGCGCGAAAGCCATCGTCGAGCGGCTAGAACCGGGCGATCTTGCGCTGCTCTTGATTCATGATGAAAGGGACCGGGTCTTCTCGCTGCTGCAGTCCTACGCTGCCTAGCCGGATGGGATAGTTGTCGCGCGGAAGCGAAGGCGAGCTAGACCTGTCTCCACCGTGCCATCCAGCCGAGGCTCTCTGAGGTCGGCCCTATGGGGCGGTACTCTGCCCCCAACGGCGCAACCCAGCCCGTATCGGCGATCGCAGCAAAGATCGTGCCGAAGTTCAGCTCGCCACTGTCCGGCGGACCCCGGTCGGGAACGCTGGCGAACTGGACATGGCCGATGAGCGGCTGAAGGGCCTTGAAGCGGGTCGTGATGTCGCCCTCGGTCCGACCGACGTGGTAACAGTCGAACATCAGCTTCACGTTGGGGGCGCCTACCTCATGGATAATCGCGCAGGCCTGATCGGTGGTCTTGAGAAAATACCCCGGAGCGTCATGCCGGTTCAGTGGTTCTATCAGGATCGTGATCCCACATTCCGCAGCACGCTGCGCGGCATAGGCGAGGTTGGTGACAAAGACGGCATGCGCCTCGTCCCCGTCGGCACAGCCCGCCATGACATGCACCATGCCCGCCCCGATTGCCGTGGCATAGCCAAGGGCCTGGTCAATCGCGGCGCGGGCCTCGGCCTCGCATCCCGGCAGGGCAGATAGACCATTCTCACCGGGTTTGCCGCGTACCGTGTTGATCCCCAGCATACGGAGCCCGGACTCCCTCAGGGCGCGGGCGGTCTCCTCGGCGGGCGTATCGTAAGGCCAGTGGCATTCTACCGCGGCAAAACCGGCGGCCTTGGCTGCTGCAATGGCCATCGGCAAGGGAAGCTCCGTCCACAGGAACCCCAGGTTGGCGGAAAACTGCGTCATTCATCCTGCTCCACGTTGCGCCCGATGACCTGCGCCTGCATCGGACAGGCTGTTCTTTTGCGATCAGTCATCGCACAACATTCAAATGCACCTAAGGACAATCCCTCACCATCCGCGATCGTGCCGACAATACGAGGAGACGCCAACATGGCCACGAGCCTTCTGCTCCGGAACCGGAACTTTCGCCTTCTGTTTGGCGCAGGCGCTCTGACCAATCTCGGCGACGGGCTGGTCGTCCTTGCGCTTCCCTGGCTTGCCACATTGATGACGACCGATCCAATCGCCATCGCGGGCGTGGCTGCTGCCACGACCTTGCCCTGGCTCTTCTTCGCCATCCCGGCAGGGGTGATCGTGGATCGATCGGATCTGCGTCGCCTGATCGCACAGGCGGATCTTCTCAGGGCGGCCATCGTCTCTGCGATATTGATGCTGGCGCTGAACGCGCAGGTGACTGGCGCGGCGTGGATGCTGGCCGGGCTGGCCTTTCTCCTCGGTTCGGCCGAGGTGCTGCGGGACAATGCGGCGCAGACCATTCTACCCGCGATCGTCCAGCCTGCGGACCTTGAATCCGCGAACGGGCAATTGTGGGGGGCCGAGCAACTGGCGGGGCAGTTCATCGGCCCGCCCTTGGCCGGAGTTCTGATCGGGATGGGCGTCGGCATGCCGTTTGGCCTCGATATTGCGATGCTGGTCCTTGCCGCGGGGCTTGTCTGGATGATCACCTTGCCGTCGAAGGTTGGTGTCGTGCCCGGTTTCGCTACCGCACTGCGGCAGGGTATCGCTTTCATGCGGGGCGACGCACTTTTGCTGCGCCTCGCAATTGTGCTGAGTGTGGCGAACTTTATCGCTGCGGCCGTGCTTGCTGTTCAGGTCATGTTCGCGCGTGAGGTTCTTGGGCTTACCCCGGCGGGATACGGTCTGGTCTTGTCGGTCGGGGCTGCCGGCGCGATCACCGGCAGTCTGCTCGCGCCACAGCTGACGCGCATTATGGGAAGCCAATCCTGCCTTTATCTCTCGGTCGCCGTCTGGTGTGTCGGCTACGGTCTGATGGGGATTTGCACCGACGGGTATCTGATGGCTTTTGCGCTTTTCGCGATCATGACCGCCGCGATGGTCTGGAATGTGATCACCGTGTCCTGGCGTCAACGGCGTATTCCGTCGCCGCTTCTCGGGCGGGTGAACAGCATCTACCGGTTCTTTGGCTGGGGTTCGATGCCCTTGGGCGCCCTTTCAGCAGGCGTCCTCGTCGCCATCCTTGAGCGGGATATGGCAAGAGAGCTTGCAATCCGCGCGACCTTCATCACCGCAAGTATCAGCTGCGCGATCCTGCTGATCTACACGCTGCTGCGGCTGAGGCTGGACTGAACCCGCGAAGGCCGCTGTCGCTCTGCCGCGGTGCCGACGCGGCAAATGATCCGCGTCATGAGCCTGGCCCGGAGACGCGGCTGGACGCCCGATGCCCTGCATGTCAGGACTGATACGTCGGGGCAGTAGGCGGCGATGTCTTTTTGCAAACCATGTCTGAGGAAGTGATGATGGCCGAGATGACGGATATCCTGCGTCTGCTTGACCTTGCGTCGGTGGTCGTCTTTGCGGTCACAGGTGCGCTGGTCGCCTCACGCAACCAGATGGATATCGTGGGCTTCATGTGGCTGGGAGTCGTGACTGGCATCGGCGGCGGTACGGTTCGCGATCTGCTGCTTGATGTGCCGGTCTTCTGGGTCGTCAACTCTACGCCGCTTGCGCTCTGTCTGGGGGCGGCGGCGCTGGTTCATTTCACGGCGCATCTGGTGGCGTCGCGCTACCGGATCCTGCTCTATCTTGATGCTTTCGGCATGGCTCTGGTCACGACTGTCGGCACAGCCAAGGCGCATGACCTTGGGACAGGATCGCTGATCGCGGTTTGCATGGGTGTCATCACCGCATCCGTCGGGGGGATCCTGCGCGATCTGCTTGGACAAGAGCCTTCGATCCTTTTGCGGCGCGACATCTACGTCACCGCTGCCGCACTTGGGTCGGTCGTGTTTCTGGTGGCCGAGGGCTTTGGCCTGCCACGGCTTGCCGCCATGGGCCTTGCCGTCAGTGCAGCCTTCGGGCTGCGCGCGCTTGCCATCCGGTTTGATATCTATCTTCCGGTCTTCAGGCCGCGCCCCGGACGCGTTCCGGACAGCCGGGGCGAGGTTGAGTGAAGGCGGTCGTCTTGCACGGGCAACGGGCGCGCCTTGCATGTCCCGTCAAACCGGCAACCGCAGCGTCCAATCGGGCGCGAGTGACCTGATGAACGCGGCATCGTGGCTGATCGCCAGCACGGCGCCGTCATAAGTGGCGAGTGCCGCCTCCAGCGCGGTCAGCCCCTCCAGATCGAGGTGATTGGTGGGCTCGTCGAGGATCAGCAGCATGGGCGGGGGCAGGGCGCCCAGGGTACAGGCAAGCCCGGCGCACAGGCGCTCTCCCCCGCTCAGATCGCCCGCGCATCGCAGTGCGTCGCCTGCGCGGAAGCCAAAGCGCGCCAGCGCCGCCTGCGCGATCCCCGTATCCGAGGCCGGGTTCAGACGCATGAAATTGTCACGCAGCGTCATGGCAGGGTCCAGCAGCGTGACATGCTGATCCAGCACAGCATGGGAAACCAGCAGATCGACCCGACCGTACTGCGGCGCGATCTCACCAATGATCAACCGCAGCAGCGTGGTTTTTCCACTGCCGTTCGGTCCGGCAATAACGCCGCGTACGGGGCCTGTCATGGTCAAGGTCAGATCGCGGATGATCGGCTGGTCGGGGTCATATCCACCTGTCACGCATTCCAGCCGCAGAACCGTCCTGCCGCTTGCGAGGCCAGTCGGCGGGATGTCCATGCGAAGCGGCTGCAAGACCTCGATCCGTTCGCGGGCTGCAGAGAGCGCCGCCTCTGCGGCCTCGCGGCGGGCTTCGCGCAGACGCACGCCCGAGCCGCCAGATGCCTCGGCCCGACCTTTGGCCGCATCCATCAGGATCTTTGGCTGGCCGCCGTTTGACCGCGCCCGATGTCCCGCACCGTCCTTGCGGGCCTTTCGCTCGGTCGCCTGCTGGGCGCGGCGCGCAGTTTGGACGCTGGTTTTTTCGGCATGGGCAAGAGCCGCGCGCGCAGCCTCCATCTCTGTCGCCTTGTGCTCGCGGAAGGCGCTGTACCCCCCGCCGTATCGTGTTGCACCCAGAGAGGTCAGCTCGACGATGGCATCCATCTCCTCCAGCAACTCGCGGTCGTGGCTGACGATGATGGCACCACCATTCCAGCTGCGCAGAAGCTCGATCACGGCCTTTCGGCCCTCGCGGTCAAGGTTGTTCGTGGGTTCGTCCAGCAGCATGAAATCGGGATCGGCCAGGATCAGTGCGGCCAGAGAGGCGCGGCTGCGCTGGCCACCGGACAGGATTTGAAGTGGCGTCTGCGGGCCGACGTCAAGGCCGCATCGCAGCAGGGCGGCCTCTAGCCGCGCGGGCAGGGTCCAGTCCGCTGCGGCCAGTTCATCCGCATTGGCCAACCCGGATTCGGCCCGGTTCAGCAGATCAAGTGCGGCACGTGCGCCGAACAGGTCGGCGATGGTATCATCGGGTCGCACCAGTGCTTCTTGCCGGGTGCTGGCAATCGTGCCGGATATGCGGATCTGACCTGCCGATGGGTGCAGCTCGCCCGCGATCAGTCGCAGCAGCGTGCTCTTGCCAACGCCATTTCGCCCAACGAGTCCAGTTCGTTCGGCGGTAAAGCTTAGATCGATGTTTGTAAAAAGTGGCGTGCCGTCAGGGGTAGACCACGACAGGCCGGACAGGGAGATGGATGCAGGCATGGGACATTACTTCTCGCAGCGAAACCATAGGGTTAAAAGCGGCGAGGGTCATGTTCATGTCGTTGGCATCTCCGGTGTTCTGGTCCACAAAGATAGGCGCGTGCCGGCGATTATTCAAGTCAGGGGCAGACATGGAACTGCCGCGAAGGCGTTTCGGCCCTCGCGGCTTGATCGGCAGTGGGCGGGTCAGTCGGCCTCGACAAAGACCTCGTCACGCTTCTTGCGGATTGAAGGCAGCAGAACCACCACCAGCACACCGACCGTCAGGGCCAGCAGGACGGCGCTGATCGGGCGGGTCACGAAGATTGACGGATCGCCCCGCCCAAGGATCATCGCGCGGCGCAGGTTCTCTTCCAGCATCGGGCCCAGAACAAAGCCCAGAAGCAAGGGCGCAGGTTCGCAGCGCAGCTTGATCAGCGCATAGCCGAGCAGGCCGAAGAAGGCGACGGCGAACAGGTCATAGACGTTCGAGTTCACGGAATAGACCCCGATCGAGCAGAACGCCATGATGATGGGAAAGAGAACGTGGTAAGGCACCTTCAGAAGCCGCACCCAAAGCCCGATAAGCGGCAGGTTGAGCACCACCAGCATCAGGTTGCCGATCCACATGCTGGCAATGATCCCCCAGAACAGGGCGGGCTGTTCGGTGGCCACGTTCGGCCCCGGCACGATACCCTGAATGATCATCGCCCCCACCATCAGCGCCATCACCGGGTTTGCCGGAATGCCGAGCGTCAGCAGCGGAATGAAGCTGGTCTGTGCGCCCGCGTTGTTGGCGGATTCAGGGCCGGCCACCCCGGCAATCGCCCCCTGACCAAAGTCTTGCGGACGATCCGACAGCCGCTTTTCCATCGTGTAGGAGGCGAAAGAGGCAAGGACCGCCCCGCCGCCCGGCAGGATGCCAAGGATCGAGCCCAAGGCTGTTCCTCGCACCATCGGGGCGACCATCTGCTTCAGATCCTCACGCGTGGGGAACAGCCCGCCCAGATTGGTGCCAAGCACGGTCCGGTCCTGCTCGCCCTCAAGATTGCGCAGGATCTCGGCGATACCGAACACGCCCACGGCCAGCGCCACGAAGTTCAGCCCGTCTGCATATTCGGTGATACCAAGGGTAAAGCGCGGCGTTCCGGTGTAGATGTCGGTCCCGACAAGGCCCAGCAAAAGGCCCAGAACCACCATCGCCAGCGCCTTCAGGATCGATCCATGTGCAAGCGCGATGGCCGAGACGAGGCCCAGCACCATCAGGCTGAAATACTCGGCCGCACCAAACTTCAGCGCGATCACGGTAAGGGGCGGTGCGAAAAGCGCCACGAGCAGGGTCGCCACAGTACCCGCGAAGAAAGACCCGAGTGCCGCCACGGCGAGCGCAGTTCCGGCCTTGCCCCGGCGGGCCATCTGGTAGCCGTCAATGGCGGTGACGGCGGATGAGCTTTCGCCCGGCATGTTGATCAGGATTGCGGTCGTCGATCCGCCATACTGCGCGCCGTAGTAGATGCCCGCCAGCATGATCAGCGACGACACCGGTTCCAGCTGGAAGGTGATCGGCAGCAGCATCGCGATGGTCGCCGTCGCCCCGATGCCGGGTAGAACGCCGATGAGCGTGCCGAGGATCACCCCGATCAGGCAGAACAGCAGGTTTTCAGGGCTGGCCGCCGTCGCGAAGCCAAGGCCAAGGTTGGAAATCAGGTCCATGTTTGCCTCAGAAGCTCAGCCAAGGGCCAAAGCGCCGGAACGGCAGGCCAAGGGCGTATGAAAACACCAGCGTCGAGAAGATCGTGACCGCGATGGCAAGCAGGATTGCCCAGTGCGGGCGCATCTTGAGCGAGGCGAGCCCCGCGATCACCGTGGTCAGGAAGATCGCCGGCACGAAGCCAAGCCCGCGGACCGTCAGTCCGAAGAAGATCGGTGCAGGCAGGATGAAGAGCAGCCCGCGCCAGGCAAAGCTGCCCATGTCGCCGGGCTGATCGGTCTTGAAGGCGTTGAACAGCACCAAAAGCCCGAAGCACATCAGCACGCCAGACAGGATCAGAGGGAAGAACCCCGGCCCCATACGGAAGGCTGTGCCGAGTTCGAGGCCAAGGGACTGGCTGCCGAAGAACAGCCCGAACAGCAGGAAAAGAATGCCCGAGGCGGCATCTGCGCGGTCGATGGACGTGATTTTCATTGGGACCTCCGCCAGGTGGCAGGTGGGGCCGCACGCTGCCGCGCGGCCCTGCTCCATCAATCGGCATAGACGCCGGCGGTTTCGATCACCGGCTTCCAGCGCGCAATCTCGGCCTCGAGCTTGGCCTTCAGCCCGGCGGGCGTGGCGTCTGCGGCGGGTGAGGGTGCGGTGCCCAGTTCACCAAGCTTCTCTGCAATCCCCGGATCAGCCAGCGCAGATTGCAGCGAGGCAGAGAGACGCTCTACCACATCAGCCGGCGTGCCCTTCGGCGCGTAAAGACCATGCCAGACGGAGACCTCCATGCCGGGCATGCCGCCTTCGGACACGGTCGGAAGGTCGGGGAAGACGGCAAGACGGGCAGGGGTGGTCACGGCATAGGCCTTGATCGTACCGCCCTTGATCTGCTCGGTGGTGTTGGTGGTCTGGTCGCACATCAGGTCAATCTGCCCGCCCAGAAGCTCGGTCATCGCGGGGCCGGTGCCCTTGTAGGGAACTGTGACGATCGGGGCATCCAGCGCCTGCATGAACAGCATCCCGCACAGATGCGAGGCGGCCCCGATCCCGGCGTTTGCCATGGTGATGGTGTCGGCGTTTTCCTTGACGTAGGCGACAAGACCGGGGAAGTCCGTGGGCTCCAGATCCTTGCGCGCAACGATGGTCATCGGCACCTCGGTGACGAGGCCCACATATTCGAACGCCTCAAGCGGGTTGAAGGCGAGGTTGCGGTAGAGCGTGGGGCTGGTGGCCATGCCGATGTGATGCAGAAGGATGGTGTAGCCATCGGCCTCTGCCCCGGCGACCTGTCCGGCGCCCAGCGTGCCGCCCGCGCCGCCCACATTCTCGACGATGATCTGCTGGCCCAGATCGGCCGACATGCGTTCGGCGATCAGGCGGCCAACCGTATCGGTCGGCCCACCGGCCGAGAATGGCACGACCATGGTGATCTGGCGTTCGGGATAGGCTTGGGCAAAGGCTGCGGTGGTGGAAAGCAGCGTGCCGGCGGCAAGGCCGGCGAGCGTTTTGGTCAGCGTCATCATGTCCTCCCAGACGTGGCTGTAATCGCCCCGCGTGGTCTCCTCAGCCGCGCGGTTGGGAACATGAAGCCTTGGCAGGCCTGCGGTCGCAAAGGTCGCGCAGCCGTGTCGTGCCGGAAAATGCGTGCCTGAAGGGCGGCATGGGTGGAAAGGGTAACATACGCTGTTTCGCATGGGTGGATATCCACCCATCCGGCGCGGGGTCAGGCCTCTCCATCGTCTCCGTCGCGGATCAGGTGGCGGTCGAGGCCATGTTTCTGCATCTTTTCGTAGAGCGTCTTTCGGCTGATGCCGAGCGATTCATAGACCGGTCGCAGGCGCCCGCGATGGGCGGTGATGGCAGCCGCGATCACGCTGCGTTCGTATTCGGCGACGCGTTCGGCAAGTCGGGTGGCAGGGGCGCCCTCGGCTTCCAGCCAGTCGAGGCCCAGCACATGGCGTTCCGCCGCGTTGCGCAATTCGCGCACGTTGCCGGGCCAGTCGAGTGCTGTCATCTGTGCAAGCAGCGCGGGGTCGGGAAGACGATCCTCGACCCCGTGACGGGCAGCGGATTCCCGCAAGAGGTGAAGGAACAGCACCGGAATATCCTCGCGGCGGTTTGCAAGCGCTGGCAAGCGCAGGCTCGCGACGTTCAGCCGCCAGAACAGATCCTCGCGAAAGGCGCCTTGGGCCACGGCCTGTGCCAGATCGACCTTGGATGTCGCCAGAAAGCGCACGTCCAACGCAAGCGGATCGTTCGATCCCAGACGCAGGATCACCCGGTCCTGCAGCACGCGCAGCAGCTTTGCCTGCAATTCTAGCGGCATCGAGCCGATCTCGTCCAGAAGGATGGTGCCACCCCGCGCATGCTCGAACCGGCCAAACCGTGCGCGCATGGCCCCCGGAAAGGCGCCAGCTTCATGCCCGAAAAGCTCGCTTTCGATCAGGGTGGCGGGCAGGGCGGCGCAGTTGATGGCGACAAAGGGTTTTCCTGCGCGCGGGGAGAGATCATGCAGCGCCCGTGCGACCACCTCTTTGCCGGATCCGGTGGGACCGGTGATCAGAACATCGGTTTCGGATGGGCCGATGCTGCGAACCTGCCGGCGCAGATCGATCATGGCCGAGGACCTGCCGGGCAGCCGCGCCTCGATATCGTCATGTTGCCCCGCGACGGCGCGCAGGCGGCGGTTCTCGATCACCAGCGCACGGTGATCGAGCGCGCGTTTCAGCACCGCGCCGAAGGCCTGCATGGCAAAGGGCTTTTCGATGAAGTCATAGGCGCCGCGCCGCATCGCCTCGACCGCCAGCGCGACCTCGGCATGGCCCGTGATCAGGATCACCGGCAGGTCGGGGTCAATCTCTTGCAGGTGTTGAAGCAGGGTCATCCCATCCATGCCGGGCATGCGGATGTCGCTGACGACAACACCGTTCAACCCTGGCGCCGCGGTTCGCAACGCTTCTTCCGCGCTGGCAAAGGCGCGGACGTGGTGCCCAGCAAGCTCCAAGGCCTGTTCGGTGGACCGGCGCATCGCCTCGTCATCATCGATCAGCAGAACGGTCTGGGTCATGTCATTGTGCCGCCGGTTGCAGTGCCTTGGCCGCCTGCAGTATCACGGAAAACACCGCGCCCCCATCAGGATGATTTGCAACGCGCAGGTCGCCGCCAAAGTCCTTGACGATATTGTAGCTGATCGACAGGCCAAGCCCGAGCCCGCTGCCCACGGTCTTGGTGGTGAAGAACGGATCGAAGATACGGTCGACGATGGCCGGCGCCACGCCGGGTCCGTGGTCGCGGACCGTCAGTGTGACGGTATCGCCATCGGATGCTGCGGCAAGCTCGACCTCGCCCCCGGTGCTGTCCATCGCATCGGCGGCGTTGGACAGAAGGTTCACGATCACCTGCTGCAGCCGCACCGGCCCGCCCAGCACCATAGGCAGATCCTTTGGCAGTTTGTTCCTTACCTCGACGTTTGAGGCCCTGAGCCGGGTCTCTGCAACCTGCAGCGCGTCTGTCACCGCATCATGCAGCGAAAGCGTCTTCAGTGGCTCATTGGGCTTGCGCGCCACGTTGCGCAGGTGCCGCGCGATCGTGGCCATCCGGTCGATCAAGGACAGGATTTGCGCGATGTTGTCGCTGGCGCGGGGCAGGTCGCCCCTCTCGATCAACAGGGCCGCGCTGTCGGCGTAGTTGCGCGCCGCTGCAAGCGGCTGGTTGATCTCGTGGCTGAGCGCCGCCGACATGCGGCCGAGGGCTGCGAGCTTTCCGGCCTGAATCATGTCAGCCTGCATCCGGTGCAGCTCATCATTGGCATGGCGCAGGTCGGCGGTCCGTTCAGCCACCTGTCGTTCAAGCTCTGCCTGCGCGCGCGCCTGCAGGGCGATGCGTTCAGCCAGCCGCGCCCGGCGTTGCCAGAGCGCCCAGCCAAGCGAGAGCCCGATCCCCAAAAGCAGCGCAAAGGCCGCCACCGCAAGACGCACCTGCGCGCGGATGGGTCCGGTGTCGAAAAGTACGCGGACCGTCCAGCCGGCACCCGGCATCTCGCGGTTGACGGCAAGGTATTCGCGCGCGATCCCATCCGACCCGGCGAGCGTCACCAATGAGCGCCCGTTGTCAGCGGACTCGCGCTGACCCAAGGGGTAGAGCGGCGTATCGGCATAGCGGCGCGAGGTCTTGGTCCGCGCGATCCGATCCGGGGTCAGAGGCAGCAGGCCGCGATAGCGCCAGACAGGGTCAGTCGCCATGAAGACGATCCCATCGGGGTCAGTCACCAGCGTATGATGGGTCGAGGCGAGCCAGCCGGTTTCAAGATCGTCCACCCCGATCTTCAGGGCGACAACCCCCACGATCCGCCCCGCCCAGTCCCGCACGGGCGAGGCGAAGTAATAGCCCCGTACGCCTGAGGTCGTGCCAAGCCCGAAGAACTGGCCCGATCCACCGGCGATGGCTGTGGTGAAATAGGGCCGGTAGGTAAAGTTCTGGCCGACGAAGCTGTCGCTCTGATCAAAGTTCGATGCCGCGAGCGTCGTGCCATCGGGCGCGATCAGGTAGAGGTCGGAGGATTCGATGACCCGGTTGGTGTGTTTAAGCCAGAGGTTCATCTGCTCGATCCCCGCAGATCCCGGCGGAGTGGCAAGGAATGACCGGACCTCCACCTGGCGTGCGAGCAAGGCGGGCAGAACCTCATAGCGGCGCAGATGGCCTTCAAGCGCGTAGACAGTCTGGCGCAAGGTATTCTCGGCCGTCTCTTGCGCTTCCATGAAGGTCGAGGCGCGGACCAGACGCTCGACAGCAAAGACAAGCGCAAGGCAGAGCGCCGCACCCATCACCACCGTCCATATCCGCCGTGACCCCGTCAAAGCGCCGCGCCCCCATCCAGCGTTCCCCTGTGCCTAGAGATGCCGGAGTCAGCCCGCGTTGTATAGCGGCCTCGCAGATTGACGCGCCCTTCAGCACATGCGGCGTCAGCCGGTCTTGAAGCGAATATGCGGCCGGCCGGTCTGATCGATATTGTTGACCTCGGCCTGAACGCGGAAGATATCGCGCAGCAGGGACTGGGTCAGCACCTCGGCCGGCCGACCACAGGCCACCAGAACGCCGTTCTGCAACACGGCAATACGGTCGCAGAACAGCGCGGCAAGGTTCAGGTCGTGCAGCGCGACAATGCTGGTCAGGTCGAGGTCCCGTACCATCCGCAGGATCTCGATCTGATGGTGGATGTCGAGGTGGTTGGTCGGCTCGTCCAGAAACATGACACGCGGCGATTGGGCCAGCGCGCGGGCGATATGCACCCGCTGGCGTTCACCGCCCGACAGGGTCTGCCACGGTTGCGCGCGGCGATCCGTCATGTCGACGCGTTCCAGCGCGCTTGCGACGGCAAGTTCATCCACCGCCGACCAGCCCGAAAGGGCTGATCGATGTGGCGTCCGCCCCAAGCGCACGACATCGCGCACCGACACGTTGGTATCCGTCGCGGCATTCTGCTGGACGAAGGCCAATTGCCGCGCCAAGGCGCGTCGCGGGATCTGCGAAATATCCTGGCCGCTGATCTCGACCCGGCCCGACTGGGGGCGTCTGAGGCCCGCGAGCAGCCGCAGAAGCGAGGATTTGCCCGACCCGTTGGGGCCGATCAGCCCCAGCGTTTCCCCTTGCGCGACCGAAAGCGAGACATCTGACACAATGCGCTTGCGCCGGACGCCCCAGACCAGATTGCTGGCGACGACACTCATGTCTGCGGCCTCGAGCGGTAGAGGATGATTGCAAAGAACGGCACGCCCACCAACGCGGTGACGACCCCGATGGGAATGGTCTGCTGCGCCACGATCACGCGCGAGGCGATATCGGCCAGCACCATGAAGACGGCCCCCACCGCCGCGCAGGCGGGCAAGAGGCGCAGGTGCAGCGGACCAACCAGATGGCGCGCGGCATGTGGAACCACCAACCCGACGAAGCCGATGGAGCCCACCATGCTGACGATGGTCGCGGTCATCATCGCGGTAACGGCAAAGAGGATCAGCCGGATGCGTGCAACCGGCACGCCCAATGCGGCGGCATCCTCATCGCCAAACGTAAAGGCGTCGAGCGCGCGCGCCATCCAAAGACAGATCGCCAGACCGCAGATCACCACCGCGCACAGAAGCTGGAAGTCGGGCCATCGCACGCCGCCAAAACTGCCAAGAAGCCAGAACATCACGTCGCGCGCCTGCTGTGCATTGCCCGACGTGGTGACGACATAGGACGTCAGCGCGTTGAAGAGTTGCGATGCTGCAACCCCTGCGAGGATCGTGTGGTTCGGCCCGCTCGTAGCACCGTTCGACAAGATCGCGACGAGGGCGAAGGCCGCAAAGGCCCCCGCGAATGCCCCCGCCGACAGCGAAAGGCTGCCCGCCCCGATGCCCAGCACGATCACGCAGACCGCCCCTGTCGAGGCCCCCGCCGAGACGCCCAGCACAAAGGGCTCGGCCAGCGCGTTGCGCAGCAGCGCCTGCAGGATCGCGCCGCAGATCGCAAGCCCGGCCCCCGCCAGAGCGGCGACCAAGGCCCGGCTTAACCGCAGATCCCAGACAACACTTTCCTCGATTGGCGGAATATCGGCCCCGGTCAGCCCCAGTCCGTTGGTAATCGCAAGTGTGACGGTGCGAAGACCGATGCTGTAGTCGCCTATGGCGGTCGCAAGCGCGACCGCAAAGGCAAGGACAGCAAGGACAAGCACCAAGAAGAGGGCGAGCCAACCCGCCCCGCTTCCGGTTTCATCAGAGGGTGTCACGGCAGATCAAGGGTCTTGAGTTGCGACGCCAGTTCTTCCGCGCCGTAAAGCGTGCGGATGCTCGGGTTCATGGCGGCCCCGCTCATCACCACGATCCGTCCGGATTTGACTGCCTCCATCTGGCTGACGGTCGGGTCAGAAGTCAGGAAGCCGACTTTCGTCTTTGCATCGTCCAGATCCCAGCGGTTGCGGTCAACCTGCGCCGCGACAAAGACGGTCGGGTTTGCGGCCATGATGCCTTCCCAGCCCAGCGTCGGCCATTCCGCGTCGGTCTGGATGGCGTTCGTGCCCCCCAGAAGATCGGCGATGTATCCCGACGGGCCATTGCCGCCGCCCAGATAGGCGTCGTCCGCAGGCGAGGGGCTCGAGAACCAGAAGAGGAAGGTCAGATTGTCTTTCTTCGCGAACTCTTGCCGAAGCGCTGCCTCGCGCGCCTTGAAGTCGGCAATCAGCGCCTGTCCGCGATCAGCCACGTCAAAGATGCGCGAAAGATCGTCGATCTCCTTGTAGAGCAGATCCATCGTCCAGAGCTTGTCACGGCTGCCATAGGCGTCTGTCGTGGTGTCCGTGGTGGTGCAGGCACTGGGCGAGAGGTAGGTCGGGATGCCGAGCCCCTCAAAATCCTCGCGCTTGGCGACCTTGCTGTCGGGCCCCATCAGGGTGACGAGCATGGCCGGCACGAAATCGGGTTGCTTGGACAGCACTGCCTCCAGCGTCGGGAATTCAACTGTCAGAACCTCGACCTTGCTGTTCGCGGCTTCCAGCTCTGGCAGAACCTTGTTCGGCCAGAAGGCGGTTGCTGCCATACGGTCCTCAAGTCCAAGCAGCAGCAGGATTTCTGCGCTGTTCTGCCCAAGCGCTACGGTGCGTTCTGGCGCCTTGGCAAAGGTAACCTGCTGGCCGCAATTCTCGATTGTCAGGGGGTAGGTCGTCGGCTCTGCCTGCACAGAGGTGCAAAGAACTGCAGCAGCGACGCCACCGAGCACTGCGGGGCTTTTGTTCCACATGATGGTATTCCGTTTATCCGACTATAATTGTCGGCTTCTCGTATTGCGCCGCTATGTGGAAATCAATACTAAATCAGTCGGAAATAAGAATCCGTGTCAACCCTCCGGCGAAGGCGGAGGCACAGATCGACGGGGCAGGTGCCTGATCGGGGCGCCGCCGCCGTCGATGTCGTTCCGGTCATTGCCCGTCAACGCAGGGCCGCGCGCAAGTCCCGTGCAGCACCTTGCAGTGCGGCGAAGGCCTCGAACCGTGCGGCATGCAGCCTTGCCAACTCTCCGTCCGCCGGAACAAAGAGCTGCGCATCGCCCGTCATCGCGGACATGGCGGTCGCGGCATCCGGGTGCAGCCCGGATGCGATGGCCGCCAGCATGGCGGAGCCCAGCAAGATTGGCTCGGGCGCGGTGGGCAGGGCAACCGGAACGCCCGTGCTGTCGGCAAGCATCTGGCAGGCGAGGTCGCTCTGCGCCGCACCGCCGCTGGCGATGATGGCCTCGATGCGGATGCCCTGACCGTTGAAGCGATCCAGCAATTGCCGAAGCCCATAGCCAATGCCTGAAAGTCCGGCCAGATAGAGCGCCGCGAGGCTACCCATCCCGCGATCAAGGCCCAGCCCCGCGATCACCGCCCGCGCATCCGGCTCTGCAAAGGGAGAGCGGTTTCCAAGGAACTCGGGCACCACCACGATCTCGGCGGCGGCGCGGATCGTGTCCGAAAGCGTGGGACCCAGGGTGGCGGCATGGCGCGCGACGTAAGAGATCAGCGAAACCCCGTTCGCCTCGGCCTCACGGGAAATGGCTTCGGCGTCGCGATGCAGGTGCACCAGATGATCCAGCGCCGCGCCCGCCGCGGATTGGCCGCCCTCGTTCAGCCAGAGGTCGGGCAGCATTGCGCCGAAGTAGGGGCCCCAGACCCCCGGAACAGGCGTCGCCGCGCGCGTCGATGCCATGGTGCAGGCAGAGGTGCCGAAGATATAGGCGAGCCTTCGCGTCGGGTCCTCGGTCACGCCCGGAAGGCGCGCGCCGAGCGTGCCCAGCCCCCCGGCATGGGCGTCGATCAGCGCTGCGGCGACCGTGACGCCCTGATGCAGCCCAAGGTCGGCCGCCGCCTTTGCGGTCAGCCCGCCAAGCGCGGTGCCCGGCGGGACGACTTCGGTCCCGATGCGCGCAAAGCCCTCGTCTGCCAGCGCCCCCAGGCCGATGGCGTGGAAGTAGCGCGCATCCCAACGGCCCTCATGCGCAAGATAGGTCCATTTGCAGGTCACCGTGCAGGAAGATCGCGCAAGCTGCCCGGTTGCACGCCATGTCAGATAATCAGACAGGTCAAGGAAATGCGCGGCCTTTGCAAAGGACTGCGGCATGTGCCGTGCCAGCCACAACAGCTTTGGCGTCTCCATCTCGGGCGAGATCCGGCCGCCGACATAGTCAAGCACCGCATGGCCGCCTGCATTGATTTCACTCGCCTCGGCATGGGCGCGGTGGTCCATCCAGACGATGACGTTGCGCTGAGGATCGCCCGAAGGGCCCACCGGCACGCCTTCGCCATCCTTGCCGACGACGACAAGCGAGCATGTGGCATCAAAGCCGATGCCGCGGATTGCCTGCGGCGCAACATCGGCGGCGGCTAGCGCCCCGCGAACGGCACGAGAAACTGCGTCCCATATCTGGTCCGACGATTGCTCGACGATCTCACCCGGTTCCTGCCACATGGTCACGGGGTGCTTTCCGACGCCAAGCAGGCGGCCCGTGTCATCGAAGACACCTGCCCGCGCAGACCCCGTTCCGACATCGACACCGATCAGCATCTTACAGGTCCACCGTGTTGGGCAGGATCACCAGATCGCGCACGACCACGCCCTTGCGGCGGGTCAGCATGAAGACCACCGCCTCGGCCACTTCGACCGGTTGCATCAGGCTCCCATTGGCCAGCGCCTCTTCCATCTTGGCCTTTGGCCAGTCGTCCAGAAGTGCCGTGACCACCGGGCCGGGCAGCACCGCACCCACGCGGATGCCATGCGGCGCGAGCTGCCGGCGGATCGTGTGGGCAAAGGCCTGAACGGCGAATTTCGAGGCGGTGTAGATCGGTTCCCACACCACGGGCACGACACCGGCGATCGAAGAGGTCAGCACGATGTCCCCCGTCTGCCGTTCAATCATGTGGGGGAGGACCGCATGGATCGAACGGAAGGCCGCGTTGATGTTGAGGTTCAGCATGCGGTCCCAGCTGTCGGGATCGCCCTCTTGCACGGGGCCGCCGATATAGGCCCCGGCATTGGCGTGAAAGATGTCGAGGTGCCCGGTCAGCGCAAGGATCCGGGGCAGCATGCCCGACACCTGCGCGCCATCCAGAAGGTCGACCACAAGGGGCAGGGCGCTCGGCCCAAGTTCAGCGCAGAGCGCTTGCAGCCGGTCCTCGGCCCGGTCGATCAGCACGACCCGCGCCCCCTCTGCCAGCAGCGCGCGCGCGCACTCCAGCCCGATCCCCGAGGCCGCGCCGGTGATCGCGGCCACTTTTCCCGTCATACGTCCGGTCATCATTCTGCTCCGTTGATGCTTAGCCACGGCCATGGCTGACGCGCGACTGGCGTGCCAGGCTGTCAACGATCACGGCGATGGCAAGGACGCCGCCGGTGATCATG
The DNA here is from genome assembly GCF_007859075.1 of Gemmobacter aquaticus. Classification (GTDB taxonomy): domain Bacteria; phylum Pseudomonadota; class Alphaproteobacteria; order Rhodobacterales; family Rhodobacteraceae; genus Gemmobacter; species Gemmobacter aquaticus. Next base: position 1,476,141 of record NZ_VOAK01000011.1, on the reverse strand, counting down.
TAGCGAAGGGACGACGACAGGTTCAGCAGCGTCAGCCCGTTGGAAATGGCCTGGATCACGATGATCCCAAGCACCGCCGACCAGGCGCTGCCCCGTCCGCCGAAAAGGCTGGTGCCACCGATCACTGCCGCCGCGATGGCGTTCAGGTTGACGTCGCCCGTGCCCGCCTGCTGGCTGGAAGAGGCAAGCCGCGCCGCCGAGAGGATCCCGCCCAGTGCCGCAAGGGTGGAGCAGAGCATGAAGGCCGACAGGTAGATGCGGCGCACGTTGATCCCCGATCGGCGCGCGGCCTCGCGGTTGCCGCCGACGGCAAACATCGACCGGCCCCATTGGGTGCGCGTCAATCCGTAGTTCAGGATCACGGCAAGAAGGACGAACAGGCCAAACATCACCGGCACGCCCCGACCGAGGTGCAGGTAGTAGATCGCGCCTTCCAGACCAACCGTCAGCGCCGCAGCCTTCAGCACCAGCCGCCCAAGCGGTTGTGCCGAAAGCCCCGCCGCCGTGCGCTGCCGCATCACCGACAGACCGACCCAGACCATGACAGCGCCGGGCAGAAGGCCGAGAAGATAGGACAGCCAGGCAGGAAGGATCCACAGCTGGCCAAAGCCCACCAGTGCCGATGCAAACGGCAGGTTGATCGAGCCGGTGGGGCCGAGGATGTAAAGCTGCAGGCCCAGAATTGCCAGCAGACCGGACAGGGTAGAGACGAAGCTGGGCATCCCAAGCCGGTTGTAGAGCGTCGCATAGACCGCCCCGATCATTGCGCCCGTTGCAAGCGCCGCAACGATGGCAAGCGGCAGAGAGACCCCTGCATTGACCCACAGCACCCCGATCATCGCCGAGGCAAGGCCGCTCATCGAGCCGACCGACAGGTCGATCTCGCCCAGCATGAGCACGCAGACGATCCCGAGCGAGATCACACCCACGGTCGCGCAGTCAAAAAGCAGGTTCACAAGGTTATTGGGGGCCAGAAACACCGGGTTGAGCGCCGAGAAAACGGTCGAGATCAGCACGAGGCCGACGATGACCGGCAGCATTCCCAGATCGCCCGAACGCAGCCGGTCGGTAAAGTCGCGGATCGCCCCCTTCAGGCTGTCGTCATGGCGCACCCGCGCATCGGCGCGGTCAAGCGTGGTCTTGTCATTGTCGGTCGTCATGCAGTGGTTCCCCCTGCTTCGGCAGCCAGCCGCCCCTGCCGCCGCGAGACGGAGTTTTCCGTGGCACCGGTAATGGCCGCGACGAGGTCCTGGTTCGAGGTTTCGGGCGTGAAGACGCCATTGTTCCGGCCAAGGCGCAGCACGACGATCCGGTCGGCCACGGCGCGCACGTCTTCCATATTGTGGCTGATGATGATGACGCCCAAGCCCCGGTCGCGGACGCGCTCGATCAGGTTCAGCACCTCGGCGGTCTGGGCCACGCCAAGTGCGGCGGTGGGTTCGTCCAGCATGATGATGCGCGGATCAAGCAGCAGCGACCGGGCGATGGCCACGGTCTGGCGCTGTCCGCCCGACAGCGAGGCGATGGGCTCGCGGACCGAGGGGATACGCGCGGCAAGCTCTTTCAGCAGTGTCCAGGCGCGGACCTCCATCTGCACCTCGTCCAGCCGCCAGGGCGAAAGCTCGTGCCCCAGGAACAGGTTCGCGACGACATCGAGGTTCTCGCACAAGGCGAGGTCCTGAAAGACCGTGGCGATGCCCATTTCCAGTGCCTTGGCGGGGCTGTCGAGCGTCACGGGGCGACCCATGTATTCGATGCTGCCCGCCGTGGGTTGGTGGACACCCGCAAGCACCTTGACCAGCGTCGATTTCCCCGCGCCGTTGTCGCCCACAAGCGCCACGACTTCGCCTGCGTGGATGTCCAGCTCGATGTCGGTCAACGCCGAGACGGCGCCAAATCGTTTTGTTACGCCGCGCAGAGACAGGATGCGCTCTCCCTTGGCGGGCAGTCTTTCGCGTGCCTGCATGTTGGTCGTTCTCCCCGGTCTTGGGTGGTGTCCGGCCCCGGCATACGGGACCGGACGGTCATGGGTTACTGGGTGATCCCAAGGGCCTTGCAGCCCTCGGCGTATTCGCCGGTGCAGACTTCCTCGGGGGTATTGATCCCCTTGTCGAAGATCTCGGCCTTGATGTTCTCGGCGGTCACGACAGCCGGCACGAACAGCTCGGACGGGGTATCATAGAGTGTGGTCTTGGCCTCGGGCGTTTCTCCCTTGAGGAAGGTTACGGCAACATTCGCCGCCGCTGCCGCCACGATCTCCGAAGGTTTGGAGATGGTGTTGTACTGATCGCCCGAGATGATCAGTTGCAGTGCCGCGATGGTCGCGTCATTGCCGGTGACCGGCGGAACCGGATCGACGCCCGCCGCCTTGAAGGCCGCGATCGCGCCACCGCCAGTGCCGTCATTCGCGGCGACCACGCCCACGATGTCGGCGCCAAAGCGGGTGATCTGGCCGGCTGCCCATTGCTGCGCTTCTGGCGGTGCCCAGTCGGGAGTGTCGAATTCGGCCAGCGTCTTGTAGGCCGATGCGTCCAGCGCCGCGTCAATGCCGTCCCGGATCAGTCCGGCGGCCGCATCGGTCGGCGAGCCGTTGATCTGCAGAACGCCCGCGCCGTCCGGCACGCCCTTTGCCTTCAGGTGGTCGACCAGCGATTGCGCGATGGCCTGGCCAATGCCCTTGTTGTCGAAGGACACATAGTAGTCGGCCGGCGTGCCGGGGATCGGACGGTCATAGGCGATGACCTTCACCCCTTGCGACTGCGCCAGCGTAACCAGCGCCGCAGCGGCCGAACTGTCGACCGGGTCCAGCACGATGACCTTGGCGCCCTGCGCCAGTACCGAGTTGAACTGTTGCTGCTGCAGCGCCACATCGGCGTTGGCGTTCTGATAGATCACGGTGCAATCGGGGCAGAGCTTGCCCATCTCGGCCTTGAAGCCCGGGTAGTCGTGCTCTTCATAGCGGGTTGATGCCTGATCGGGCATCAGGAAGGCAACGGTCGCGGCCTCCTGGGCCATGGCTGCCCCCGCGAACATGGCCATGGCAGTGCCAGCCAGAAGGGTGGTGGTGGTTTTCATCGGTTCTCTCTCCCTAGCGTTGACATTAGTCTCTCCCGGCCGTCCGTAGTCGACAGGGGCAGTTCCCGGTTGCGCTTTGCCATGCCCTGCGTCGGGCAAAAACCGGCCGTGCTGCGCACCGGTTGGTCGGGCGCGGCCAGTCATTCGCAATGTCGTTCAGTCAGGCCGCCACGGGCCGGTTGTCCTGCAAAAGCGCGCGGAACCGTGACGGTGGCATTCCTTTCCTGCGAAGGAATTGCCGGTTGAAGTTTGACAGGTTGTTGAAACCTGTGGCGTAGCAGATGTCGGTCACACTTGTGTCGGTGTCATTCATCAACAGTTGGCAGGCCAGATTGATCCGCAGCCGGTTGACGTATTCGACCACGCCCATCCCGGTATGCTTGCGAAAGCTGCGCGAGAAGGCGGCGGGCGTCATCCCGGCGGTTGCGGCCAGATCGACCTCACCAAAGTCTTCGGTCAGGTTCTGATTGATGAAGGCCAGCGCCTTGTTGACCCCTGCCGTCATGAAGCCTGACGGATCAGGCAGATAGGTGTCTGACGCCAGCGCCCGCGCGCCCGCATCGGCAGCAAGATTGGCCAGCAGGTCAAGGAACAGGCTCGCCCGTCTCGGCCCTTTGGCTTGAACCAGTTCGGCCAGGATCGGCGCGCAGATTTCAGAGCAGGCGGCAGAGAAAAGTGCCCCCCTCCGGCTCAGGTCAAAGAGCGCAGAAAACCCGCCTGTGTCGGGAAACAACTCTGCGATCCGCAGAAGCAGTTCTTCGGGGAACTGAAGCACGCGGTTGCGCAGCGGCACGATCGTGCCTTCGGGCACATCCGAGATCCAGTTGTGCGGCAGGTTCGGCCCGGTCAGCACCAGATTGCCCGGTCCAAATTCACCGATGAAGTCGCCGATGTAGTAGCGCCCCGAGGTCGCGACGACATAGTGCACCTCCATCTCGGGGTGAAAATGCCAACGGACCGTGTGATAGGGATAGCCATGTTCCCAGGCCTTGAAGGACTGTCCCTGTCCGATCTGGACGACTTCGAGATCCGGTTTCATGCGCTCCTCCCAGTTTCCCCGCGTCTCCCCCTCGCGGCACAGGGAAGGTCTGGACCCGCCCTGCCAGATCACTCTGCCGCAAAGAAACGGGGGTGACTACCACAGCAGAGCATGCCCAGTGATACTTTTTTGACTTTCTGCACTGCAGAATTATCAAATTTGGTGCTCTGCGCGTCCGAATTCCAACGCGATCGGCGCAGCAAGTGCACACCTAAGCGTATGTTGACGATTCGCCATGGAGGACTAACCTCATCTCCGGGAGGATCAAGCCATGTGCCAGATATTCGCCGGTCAAGACCCCGTCCGTTATGAATCGGTGACCCGCCGCCTGCGCCTGAACGGACAATCCACCTCGATCCGGCTGGAACGCGCCTTCTGGGTCATTCTGGACCAGATCGCTGCGAAAGAAGGCGTGTCGACCCCGGCATTCCTGTCGAAGCTCCACTCTGAGGTGCTGGAACAGCAGGGTGAGGTGACCAATTTCACCTCGCTTTTGCGCTGTGCCTGCACAATCCATCTGGGCGAATACGAACAGATTCCAAGGCTCGCCGCGGCTGAGTAGGAAAATTCTGCTGTAGTAACCCCCTACTACCCCGGCAAAAATTGGTTCTGTAATCTTACCAAAGCTGCACAGGTTTTGGAGGACACATGGCCAAGGCAATCCATTCGATGATCCGCGTGCTGGAGGAGGCACGTTCGGTCGCGTTCTATGATCTGGCCTTTGGGCTCAAGGTGGCCGACCGGCTGGACTTCGACAGCTTCACGCTGATCTATCTGTCCAATGCCGAATGCGGGTTCGAGCTTGAGCTGACGGTGAACAAGGGCCGGACCGAACCCTACGACCTGGGCAATGGATATGGCCATTTCGCGGTCAGCGTCGACGATGTCGCAGCCGAGCATGCCCGCCTGACCGAAGCGGGGCTTGCGCCACGCAATGTGGTCGATTTCAGAAATGGCGATGTGACGGTGGCGAAGTTCTTCTTCATCGCCGACCCCGATGGCTACCAGATCGAAGTCATCCAGCGCGGCGGCCGCTTCCAGTAGGCGACGCTGTTTTCCTGCACCGTTTCAAAGTCTTAGGGAGGAGACCATGAAACATTCCCGGGCCAAACGCCCCGATATCCGCAACCCGATCCGCAGTCCGGGGCCCGAACTTGCCGGGCTTACCCGTCGCGCCCTGCTGCAACGCGCCTTCGCCGCCGGCGCCCTTACCGTCGTGGGGGCGGGCTTCATCGCCGCCCCGAATGCGGCCTGGGCGCTGGAGGTCACGACCATCAAGCCTGAACAGATGGCCGCGCTGGTGCAGATGGCGCGTGACATCTACCCGCATGACCGCATCGCCGACGCCTTCTACGCGGTCGCCGTCAAAGGTTACGACAGCGCCGATCAGAAGGCGCTGGTCGATGAGGGGGTGGCGGCCTTGAACGCCGCGGCCCAAGCCCAGGGCCACGCCGATTACGTCAGTATCGGCTGGGAGGAAGACCGGGTGAAGGTACTGCAGGCGATCGAGACCACGCCCTTCTTTCAGACCGTTCGCGCGGGGCTCGTGACCGGGCTCTACAACCAGAAAGACATCTGGCCGCTGTTTGGCTACGAAGGCGAGTCCTTCTCGCAGGGTGGCTACATCGAACGTGGTTTCGACGACATCGACTGGCTGTGAGGAGAGACGGATATGGTCGCGAAGTTTGAACTGTCCGACGACTCCGTCGTCGTGATCATCGGCACCGGCGCAGGCGGCGGGGTGCTGGCCAATGAACTGGCTCAGAAGGGCGTCAAGGTTGTCGCGCTTGAAGCTGGCGGGCGCTACCTGCCCGAGGATTTCATCAACGACGAGTGGGATAGCTTCTCGCAACTCGCCTGGCTCGATGCCCGCACCACGAGCGGCACATGGCGTGTGGCCAAGGATTTCTCCGGACTGCCCGCATGGATCGTAAAGGCGGTGGGTGGAACCACGACCCACTGGGCCGGTGCCTCGATCCGGTTCCAGGACCACGAATGGAAGGCACTGACCAACTACGGCAAGGTCGAAGGGGCAAACTTGCTCGACTGGCCGATCGATGGGGCCGAAATGGCGCCGTGGTATGACAAGGCCGAAACCAAGCTGGGCGTGACGCGCACGGGGGACCGCCCTGGCCTGCCCGGCAACAACAACTACAAGGTGTTCGAGAAAGGCGCCCAGGCACTTGGCTACAAGGAAGTGCATACCGGTCGCATGGCGATCAACTCCAAAGAGTATGATGGTCGCTTGGCCTGCCAACAGACCGGCTTCTGCTTTCAGGGCTGCAAATGGGGCGCCAAATGGAGCGCGGCCTATACCGATATCCCAGCGGGTGAGGCGACGGGCAATCTGGAGGTTCGCGAACGCTCGCACGTTGCGCGCATTCTGCACGATGACAGCGGCAAGGTGACCGGCGTCGAATATTTCGACAAGGACGGCAACCTTCAAATGCAGAAGGCGCGCATCGTCTGCGTTGCTGGCAACAGCTTTGAAAGCCCGCGCCTGCTGCTCAACTCTCATTCCTCGAAATTCCCGAACGGGCTGGCAAATGGCTCGGGCATGGTGGGCAAGAACTACATGCGCCACACAACCGGGTCTGTGTACGCGGTCTTTGACAAGCCCGTGCGGATGTGGCGGGGCACCACGATGGCGGGCATCGTTCAGGATGAGGCCCGGCACGACCCCTCGCGCGGCTTTGTCGGCGGATATGAGTTGGAGACACTCAGCCTCGGCCTGCCGTTCATGGCGGCCTTCCTCAACCCCGGTGCCTGGGGGCGCGGCTTTACCACAGCGCTCGACAGCTATGAAAACATGGCCGGTCTCTGGATCGTGGGCGAGGACATGCCACAGCTGCAGAACGGCGTGACACTGTCGGAAACCAAGGACCAGTATGGGCTGCCGGTTGCGAACGTGCATTTCGACGACCACCCCAATGACATCGCGATGCGCAACCACGCCTATGCCAAGGGGATCGCGATGTATGAGGCGGTGGGCGCGACACGCACCTTCCCGACGACGCCCTATCCAAGCACGCATAACCTCGGCACCAACCGCATGTCGGAAAAGCCGGAAGACGGGGTTGTGAACAAGTGGGGGCAAAGCCATGAAATTGCGAACCTTTTCGTCTCGGATGGGTCGCAGTTCACCACAGGTGCCGCCGAAAACCCGACGCTGACCATCGTGGCGCTGGCAATCCGTCAGGCCGACCACATCGCCCGCGAGATGTCGGCAGGCACCATCTGAAGTACAAAATGTGGGCTGAAGTGCAGAATGTGGGCCGGGGGTTTTCTCCGGCCCACGTCCGTTGCACGTTTGCCGTTTTATGGCCCCTCACATGACGGGGAGTGCGTGAAACGCCGCTTGAAATCGGACTGGATTCTATACAATCATCAAGCGATTAGATCCCGCTGCTCAGACGATTATCCGTGCTTTGTCGGGTTTGGCGGCCGGTGGTCGAAGAAGGGTATTGTTTCAAGAGACAGGCGAGAGGCACATCGGCAGGAGATCGCGCTTGGCGGACGGATCTGATGAAGCCATCCATCTGAAACTTCTCGGAGGGTTCAACGTCAAAGGCCCGACGTTGGCGCCGGCGGCCTCACTCGGTAAAAAGGCATCGGCAGTCTTGGCCATCCTCGCCGTCTCGCCCGATTGCACCGCCAGTCGTGACCGGATCTCGGGACTTCTGTGGAGCGGTACCGACGATGCCCTCGCCAAAAGCAGCCTGCGCCAGACGCTTGCCTTGATCAGGCGCACATTCGGGCCGACCTGCGACGACTATCTGGATGTCGGACGCAACGCGATAGGTCTAAGGTCGTCATGTGTGCGATGCGACGTGGCTGAGTTCCGGTCGTACATCGCTGCCGGGCGTCTTTCTGATGCGGTGTCGATCTATCAAGGACCGTTTCTGGACGGGATCTACATCCGCGATGCCATGTTTGAAGACTGGTCGGGGACAGAGCGGCGGCATCTGCATGATCTCTACGTCGGGGCGCTAGAGACGATGGCCAGGCAGTCCTTGGGCCGGGAGAGGGTTGCGCGGGCCCGGCAATGGGTCTCGGCCGATCCCCTGCGTGAGGAGGCCCATCAAGTGCTGATCGAGGCACTCGCCGAAACCGGGTCAAGGGATGAGGCGATCCGGCAGTTCCGGCTGCTCAAAGACCTCTATACCCGCGAGCTTGGTGAGCCGGTCTCGGCCGAAACACTCGCCCTGATGCGCAGCATCGAGCGCGCGCAGGCCAGTGCCGGTCCGCCATTGCCGCAGGCGGAGCCGCGGTCGCCTGCATCGCCCGTGCTTGCGGTGCATCCGCTGGTCTGCCTTTCGGATGACCGGGAGAAGCTTCTGTTTGCCTCGTCGCTCTCGGGAAGTCTTGTGACCACCCTGTCCAAGCTGCCTTATCTTCGGGTGGTTGCGATGGGCACGGTTGGACTCAGCAGCAGACATCCCGACGATCTTCTCGCGCTGAACCGGGCGTCGGCAGCCGACTACATGCTGGAGGGGCAGTTGATGGCTGCTGACGGGCGGGCCCGGGTCAATGTGCATCTCGTCGATTGCCGGGCAACGGAATACCTGTTCTCGCATCGCCATGACATTGATCTGGCCAATGGCTTTGCCGCGCAGGACGAGATCACGCTCAAGGTCGCGGTCGCCATCAACGTGGCCTTGCTGCAGGGTGAGCAGGCGCTGTCAAAGCTCAACCGGGCGAACCAGCTGGAGCCGTGGGAGCTCGTGCTGCAGGCCTCGACACTGATTTCCAGCCATGACCGCGTCTGCTCACCCGCGGCGTATCGTTGCATCAAAGAGGCGATCCGGCTCGATCCGACCTATGCCGCTGCGCATACCTTGCTGGGCTGGTGGCATTGGGGCCAGGCCTTCTGTGGTTGGAGCATGGACCCCGCGTCATCGATCGCCGCCGCGCTTGACGCGGCAGCCAAAGGGCGCGAACTCGATCCCGAAAACCCCGAGCCGCATGTCGTGACCGCGATTGCCCGGATGCAGCAGCGCGACTTTGCTGCCGCTGAGGCCTCGCTGGCCGAAGCGATGCGGCTTGGCCGGAACCATGCCATGGTCTATGCGATTGCCGCAAATGTGGCGAACTTTTCGGGCCGCCCAGAGGCAGGATTGCGGTTGACCGAACAGGCGATGCGCCTGTGCCCGGTGTATCCGCCGTGGTATGCGGGCGACATGGCGCAGGCCCATCTGCAACTCGGGCAGTTTGCGCAATCGCTCGTCTGGTCCAAGGCGGCGATCGACCGGAGCGGCGCCTATATCCACGCACATCTTTTCCGCGTGATCGGGCTGCACGAACAGGGCAGGGCCGAGGACGCGGCTGCGGCGGCGCAGGTGGTCATGAAGCTCGACCCGGCCTTCGGCGCGGCGGCATGGGCTGCAGGGCAGCCGTTCCTCGATCCGGCTTGGAACCACCGTTTCCTCGATGCGCTGACCGCGACAGGCCTGCCACTGCACGCCTGAACGGTGGAAACAGTATTTCACGATCCCGTCGGATGAAATCACGCTGATTTCACGTGCCAAGACTGCTCAACGGCACCGACCCAAGCGCTTTGCAGCAGGCGCCCGGGCTAGTTTCGCCGCAGTTGAGTCCAACGTGCCGATGACCCCGCACAGGGCATGACATGCCGGGAGTTGCTGCAGTGAAAAGCCAGGGCAGAAATCAGTCGGCAGTCACAGGGATCGCACAGGTAATGGCCGCGGCCTGTCTTTGGGGGACGGTCGGGGTCTCGACGAGGCTCGTCCCGTCGGCAGCGATCCTGCCGCAAGAGGAACTGGGGCTTGCGCGTCTGGCCATCGGCGGGCCTGCGCTTCTGGTTTTGCTCGTGCTCGTCGCGCGTGTGCCGATATCAGCGATCCTGCGGCTGGAGCCCTTCTGGCTTGCGTCTTTTGCCATGGGTTGTGCGGTATTTCAGGTCTGCCTGTTTCAGTCCTTCACCCTGCTGGGGGTCACCACCACGGTGTTCCTGACGGTTTGCTTGCCCCCCCTCATGGGCACGGCCTTGGGTTTCCTGCACGGCAATCGCAGCCCCGCCAAGGGTGCTCTACTGGCACTAGGGCTGGCGGTTGTCGGGCTTGGCTTTTTCGCCGCTGGAAGCATGACGGTCGGTGCGGATGGCCTGAACCCTTACGGGCTTGTGCTGGCGATCATTGCCTCTGCCGCCTTTGTGCTGATGACCTCGGCGGCGCGTCGGCTGACGCAATCAGCCGGGCCGCTGCTGGTCGCAGGCGCAGGGCTGACACTGGCCGCATTGATCCTGCTTGTGATGCTGCACCTGTTCCGGCCCGATCAGGCGCCCATAGGGGCGATGGCTGGCTGGGACCTTGCCGGACTGGTCTTCTATCTCGGCCTCGGACCGACCGCGCTCGCCTATGTGCTGTTCTGCGCGGGAATGGCCCGGTGCCGTTCGGCGAACCTGGGCCTCGTGGCCTCGATGGTCGAGCCCGCGTTCGCGGCCCTTCTGGCATGGTTTCTGCTGAATGAGAGGCTCACACCGACCGAGGTTCTGGGATGCGGGTTTGTCATGGCCGCAATGCTGACGCTGTGGGAGAGCGAACGCAGGCTGAAAGCCGACCCGGCTCAGCCACTTGGGGCGGCCAATCGATTGGAGGCGTGAATTTTCAGGAGGTCAGGATGTTCAGGTTCGCATTCGGTGTCTTCCCGGCACAACGGCCAGATTGCTGGCGCCGGGTCGTGCGGCGGTCTGCTGCATGGGGCAGGGCAGGCCTTGCTCTGGTTCTATTCTGGACTGCCGGGGCACCCGCAGCTTGGGCCGCGCGATGCCCTGATCTGGTGCTGGTACTGGCGCTGGATGCCTCGGGCAGCGTCAACGACGCCGAGTTTCGGCTGCAAATACAGGGCTATGCCGACGCCTTTCGTTCGCCTTCGGTCCAGAACGCGATCATGTCGGCCGGGCAGGTCCAGGTCGCGATGGTGGTTTGGGCGGATGGCGAGATGTCCTCGCAGGTTCTTCCGTTTCAGGACGTCAGCAACCGACGCGCGGCAGAGGCCTTTGCCCAACGCATCGACGCGCTTGATCGCCGGGTGACCGGAAACACGGGGATCGGCCGGGGGCTTTGGACGGCGCTTGACCTGATTGCGCTGGACATGTCCTGCGCGCCCCGCCGATTGGTCAATGTTTCGGGCGATGGGGCGGAAACCATGATTGCCCGCGCCCGCGAGAACATCGCGCTGAACGTGGCGCGTATGCGGGCGGCGGCCATGGGGGTTACGGTCAACGGCCTTGCGATACAGACCAGCCGACCAGATCTTGCGGAATGGTATGGCCGCAACCTTGTCACCGGGCCGGGTGCATTCGTGATGAGCGTCTCGACCCTCGCTTCTTTCAGCGAGGCGATCAATGCCAAGCTGGTGCGCGAAATCTCGGTGCCGCTTTTGGCGGCAGATCAACCCGTACCGACTGGCGGAATCCGGAAAGGGCTATGAGCCTCGCCTGCCGTCATGGTTTTGATGTGCGGAAGGGTCGTGAACCCTCCCGCACCGCGCGGATTGATCCGTCAGTACAGTATGAAATCGCCCACTGTCAGCGCGTTCACCCCCTGCAACTGGGCAATGATGATCGCATCTTCGCTGCCGGTGCCATCAGGATCCCAGTAGAGCGTGTTGTTGGACGCGTTGAACACAAACTGTCCCTGCGCGATGGTCGCCGCCGTTCCGTTCACCAGTCGCACGGTATTGGTCATGCCGCTGAAGTTATCGGCTTCGAACGCCAGCACATCAGAGCCAGCTCCATTCAGGGTAAAGTCGGTCACTACATCGTCGTCGCCGATTTCCTCTTGGGAGTACCAGGAAAACTCGTCGTGCCCGCCACGGCCGGTCAGGGTGTCTGCGCCGAGCCAACCTTCGATCACATTGCCCTGGCCATTGCCAAGGATCAGATCGTCCTGAGCACTTCCGAGAACGCCTTCAAAGTTCGCCGCATTCTCGGTGTTGCCAAAACCGTCGTCGACGATCTGGCCACTGGCCAAAGACAGATCGACATGTACGCCGGTCATCTCCTGATCTGTGAACTGACGTTCCATGCGCAGGAAGTCATAGCCACCCTTGCCGTCGAAGCGGTCGAGACCCTCACCGCCCCAGAAGTGGTTGTCCTGTGATGACCCGGTAAAGCGGTCATTGAGGCGGGTGCCTTCCACACGTTCGACGTTGATCAGTCGGTCGGTCTGGCCAAAGCCATCCCGCACGGTGCCCCGGATGTTTCCGCCTGAGACGGATGTCTGTAGGTTCGCGATGATGCCCAGTGTTGCGCCGCGCTGATAGTCGTTGCTGTAACGTGCCTCATCGGTGTCGCCGCCGCCGTTGATGGTATCGGCCCCCCGGCCACCGGAAAACCGGTCGCGATTATCGCCGCCGATGAATTGATCGGCAAAACGAGAGCCCTCGAACCGCTCGATGCTGGTGAAGCGGTCGGTATTGCCCCATGGGTCGATGATGGTGCCGGTCTTGACGTTGATGACAGCGCCCCGCGTGGCGGTTGCCCCCTGATTGTAGTGGGTCTCGATGAACGAGATCGTATCATCGCCCGCACCGCCATTGATCGTGTCACGCCCCGCGCCGACCCATGTCCAATCGTTGCCGCCGCGCAGGTTGTAGAGGTTGTTCCCGCCATTTTCGCCGGGTGGGAAATTCCAGTCATCCTGATTGGTGCCGGTGATCGTGTCGTTCCCCGACATCAGGAAATTCCAGGCCGACCAGAGATCCGGGTTGGTCTGGCCCGCCGCGCCGAATATCGCGCTGTGAAGCTGGGTCAAGTCGCTGCCAAGTGTTGCGGCTGTAATGCCGGTTACTGAAAAGATGACGTTGCCGGCGCCATTTCGGACAACGAGCGACTGCACCCGACCGCCTGTCGCCTCACCATCGTTCCAGGTAAACCCGGTTCCCGAAATGCTGACCGTGTACCCCTCGAAATCATGGCCCGGTCCATAGCGGAAAGTCAGGTTTGTTGCTGTTCGGTTTTCGATGGTTTCGTTGCCTTGTGCCTCAAGCAGATGCCCCGGCCACTCATCCAGTTGAGAAAACTGGGTCGTCATCGTCACGTTCGCCATGCCCTATTCCCCTTCATTCAAGAACTGTTCCAAATGCGGAAAATCTACCATGCGAACAAAGATTCGCATGGCGTGAACATTTGCGGAATGACACGCTTTCTGGTGCGGAATTCTACCGTGCGTTGCGCGCCCGTGCGTCGATCAAGCGGCTAGGTTGTTGCCGTCGCGCGCCGCTGCCGGACCCAGACCCGCAGCCCAAGCAGGGCGACCACTGCAGCCATGTAAAGAAGCGGCTCTAGCGGCCAGGCTTTCACCAGCCAGACGAAATGCAGCGCCGCAAGCAGGGCCGCAGGATAGGTCAGAAGATGCAGCAACTGCCACCTCTGCGCCCCCAGTTTGCGGACGGCTGCGTTGTTCGATGTCAGCGCCAGCGGAAGCAGCATGAGGAAGGCGATCATGCCGATCACGATATACGGGCGCTTTACCAGATCGGCCCCGATCTCTGCCCAGCGGAACTGCAGGTCAAGCGTGACCCAGACCATCAGATGAAGGCTGGCGTAGACAAAGGCGAGCACGCCGATCTGGCGACGAAACCGGTTCAGGTTCAGACCGGCGAACCGCCGCAGCGGTGTGACGCACAGCCCCGCGACGATCAGTTGCAACGCGGTCAGTCCCAGCGAATGTTCGATGGCCTTGACCGGGTCGACGCCCAGATCGCCGGTGAAGATGCGCAGCATAAGCAGCGCGGCCGGAATGGTGCCCAGTGCATAAACCATCCACGGCCGCACAGGCCGCAGCAGGCGGTGAACCTGATCCTGAACCGACATCTGATCAATAGTCCTTGGCCAGATCCTGCCCGGCATAGAGCGATGCGACCTGATCCCCGTATCCGTTGAACTTGATGGTATCGACGCGCTTGGCAAACAGCCCGCCAATGCGCCGCTCGGACGCCTGTGACCAGCGCGGGTGGCTGACCTCGGGGTTCACATTGGCGTAGAACCCGTATTCATTGGGCTGCATCATGTTCCATGTTGTTGGCGGCTGGCTGTCCGTCAGGGTGATCCGGACAAGGCTTTTTGCCGACTTGAACCCGTATTTCCACGGCACCACCAGCCGGATCGGCGCGCCGTTCTGGCGTGGCATTTCCTCGCCATAAAGACCTGTCGCCAGAATGGTCAGCGGATGCATCGCCTCATCCAGACGCAGGCCCTCACGATAGGGCCAGTCGAGCAGGCCGCGCGCCACGCCCGGCATCTCTTCCGCCCGCGCAAGGCTGGTGAAGGCCACATACTTCGCGCCGGGCTGCACGCCCACACGGTTCAGAAGTGCTGCAAGCTCAAACCCGATCCAGGGGATGACCATCGACCAGGCCTCGACACAGCGGAAGCGGTAGATGCGTTCCTCGATGGGCATGCCCTTGACCAGATCGGCCAGGTCGTAGCTGCCGGGTTTCTCGACCAGCCCGTCAATCTCGACCGTCCAGGGGCTGATCGTCAGGCCGCCCGCATGGGTGGCGGGATCGGTCTTGTCAAAGCCGAATTCGTAGAAGTTGTTGTAGCTTGTGATGTCTTCAAAGCTGTTCGGAGCCTCGTCGGTCGAATAGCGGCTTTTTGCGGCCTCGATCCGGGCCTGCGCCTGACGGGGCAGGGTGGCGGCCAGCGCCATGGCCCCGCTGCCCGCAAGCCACTGCCGACGGTTCAGGAATACCTCTTTGGGCGTCACATCGGCCCAGCTCAGCCCGCTGTTCAGACGGTTCGTCGTGTATCTGTCGGCCATCGGTCGCGCTCCGCTCGTTTTCCTATCCTTATGATACGAGTCGTCGGAAAGCGCAGTTTCATTACATCACAAGATCGTGGTCATTGCGCCGAAAGGTCCAGCCACAGCCGGATCAGAGCTGCCTCCGGCGTCTCGGTGCCGCCATTCTCGACCCCGGCCGACCAGAGGCAGCCGCCTGCGGCATATGCACCGGGTTCCAGTCCACCATGCAGGCATTGGCTTACGGCGCGGATACGGCACCCGCGGTTTATTGCGGCAGAGAGCACGTCGAGAAATGCGGGATCATTCATCGCGGTGCCGGCGCCGAACACCCGCAGCACGGCGGCATCCAGCTGCGACAGCATCGCCCCGATCGCGGCAGCAGGCAGACCGGGCGTCAAGGTCAGCACGGCAAGCTTGCGTTCGGCAAAACGGATGCCAGCGCGTGGCGGCGCCTCTGCCTGCGGTACGGTGCTGAAGGCAGCATGGGCATGGCTGTCGGTCTTGACCAGTGCCCCGGCGGGCCAGAGCCTGCCGTCAAAGGCCAGCCATACCCCCGGCGACGCAGCACGCGCGGCGTCAATGGCCAGATCAAGGTTCGCCTCTGCGTCGCCCTGCATGCCAAGCGGCACCATGGCCCCGCACAGAATGACCCGCCGCCCGCTGCCAGCCAGCGCCTGCGACAGCGCGGCCCCCGTATACGCCATCGTATCGGTGCCATGAGACACGATCACATCGGCCTCAGGGTGGGCGCTGATCGTATCGAGGATGCGGTTCCAGTGGGCGGGCCCCACATCGGCGCTGTCGAGAAGCGGGGCAAAGACCTCGGCCAGCAACTCGGTCCCCTTGGGAAGACGCGCCTCGACCGCGCGTTCCAGCTTGCCCTCAACCGGAAAAAGACCGCCAGGCCCCGGCCCCATGCCGATGGTGCCGCCGGTGTGGATCAACAGCAAAGTCATAAGTCCCCCCTTCGATCATTCGGCCCCTCCATGCCGCGCGCAGCGCTTGCGATCAACCCTCTTTCCTTTTCCAAGTATCCCGGGGTGCGGGGCAGAGCCCCGCTGCACCCTGCGGGTCTGGCCATGCCCAATGGCATTGGCTAACCTGTGTCCCGAACCGGAGGATCGATGACCCAAGCCCCGCCACCTGCTGCCGTGTTTGCCCAAGCGCTTGCCTGTGGTGCAGCCTGATGCGGTTTGTCTGGCATCCCGCTGCGGTCGCCGTTGATGCGCAGGGCGTGCGGCACCTTCAGGGGGCTGCAGCCATGCACCCGGTTCTGATGCCACCAAGACCGGCTGCGGCTGCCTTGCAAAGCGTCATCGGCGCGCCCGCGTTCCGGATCGGGGGCACAGGTCCGCTTGCCGTGGGCGAGGGCGTCTTTCAAACCTTGACCGGTGGAAGCTCTGGCACGCCTGCGCGGATCACCCGCAGCCAGCAAAGCTGGATCGAAAGCTTCCGCGTCAATGCGCGGCTCTTTGATCTGGGGCCGGATACGCGGGTCGGGGTGCCGGGTGCGCTGATCCATTCGCTTGCGCTCTATGCGGCGATCGAGGCGCTGCATCTGGGCGCCGAGGCGCATCTGCTCGATGGTTTGCGCCCCGACCGGCAGGCGCGCGCGATGGCGGATCGCGCCATTGATGTGCTCTACACCACGCCCGCACAACTGAAAGGGCTGGTCGAGGCAGGCATCGATTGGCCCCGCTTGCGCCACGTCATCGTGGGCGGTGCAAAGCTGGCTCAGGCTGACCGCTCGGCCCTGTCTGCGCGCACGGATGCAAAGGTGACCGAGTTCTACGGCGCGGCAGAAACAAGCTTCATCACGATGTCGGATGCTGAAACGCCTGCCGGCAGCGTCGGGCGCCCTTATCCGGGGGTTGAGATCGCGTGTCGCGAGGGGGTGATCTGGGTCCGCTCACCCTATCTCGCTCTCGATGCCGCACGAGACGGGGCTGCGCGTCCCGGTGCTGCGCTCTGGCAGGATGGCTGGGTCGCGCCGGGTGAATGCGGTCGGATTGAGGACGGGTATCTCTGGCTGACCGGGCGGATCGGGCGCAGGGTCAAGGTCGCCGATCAGACCGTGCAGCTGGAGGTGATCGAAGAGGTTCTGGCCGTGCAACCCGGTGTGCAGGCGGGCGCCGTCATCGCCGTGCCGGATTTACGCCGCGGTCACGTTCTGACGGCCTGTGTGGTTGGCGATGCGTCACAAGAGCCTGCCATCCTCGCCGCTCTGCGCGCGTCTTTCGGCCCGTTGATGGCGCCGCGGCGTCTGCACTGGCGCGCCAGCCTGCCGCTCTTGCCATCGGGCAAGACCGATCTGGCGCAGCTCATGCAAGACCATGGCGGCCGAACGAATGGCTGAGGTCTGGATCACCGCCGCCCGTCGTACCGCAGTTTGCCCACGCGGCGGGGTGTTCGCGCATCTCTTGCCGCATGAAATGGCAGCCCCCGTGATCGCCGCAGCCCTCACCGATGCCGGTATCGCGCCAGAGGACGTTGACGAGCTGATCCTCTCGAATGCGCTTGGCGCGGGCGGCAATCCGGCACGACTTGCCGCGCTGTCGGCGGGCCTGCCCGAGCGGGTCGCGGGGCTGAGCATCGACCGGCAATGCGCGGGCGGGCTCGACGCCATCCGCATCGCGGTGGCCATGGTCGCGTCCGGTCAGGCACAGGTTGTCGTTGCGGGCGGGGCGGAAAGCTACTCGCGCCGCCCGCTGCGCCTTGCGACGGCGCCGGGGGCAGAGCCTGAACCCTATGACGCGCCGCCCTTCACCCCATGGCCGGATCGCGACCCTGACATGACCGAGGCTGCCGCTGCGCTGGCTGCGCGCCTGAACATCAGCCGCGCCATGCAGGAAGACTGGGCATTGCGGTCACATCGACTGGCGATGCAGGCCACGTTCCCCGAGATGGTGGTATTGGCCGGGCAGGCGCGTGACCCCTTTGCCCGCAACCTTTCCGCCCGGACCCTGGCCCGCGCCCCGGCACTTGCGGGCAGTGTGACAGCGGGAACAACCGCCGTCGCCGCCGATGCGGCGGCCTTTGCCGTCGTGACCACAAGGGACTACGCCCGTCGGGCCGCGCGCGCGATGCGGGTCATCGCGGCGGAAACCTGCGGGGCGGTGCCAGATGAGCCGGGCCTGTCACCGGTGCCCGCAATCAATGCCACGTTGCTTGCGGCAGGCCTTCAACCCGCCGCGCTGGAGCGGATCGAGCTGATGGAGGCCTATGCCGTACAGGCGCTGGCTTGTTTGGGGGCCTGCCAGTTGCCTGAAGATCGCGTGAATCTCGGTGGTGGAGCCTTGGCGCGCGGCCATCCGATTGGCGCATCGGGCGCGGTGCTGGTGGCGCGGCTGTTCCATGATCTGCGGGACGGTGCGGGCCTCGCCGCCATCGCGGCGGCAGGCGGGATCGGCTCTGCGCTTGTTATCACGCCATGAAGAAAGGGCGGCCCGACCGGGCCGCCCTTGCGCATAAATCGTCGTGGTCGCCGGGCATCAGTTCCGCGACAGCACCGATGCAGGGCGCGCCCGCGCGAGGCCACGCGTGATGCCTGCCGCAAGACCCGATTTCAGCAGATCGCCCGCGATGAACGGCACGGCGAGCATAGCGGCCTCGGTGAGCGACTTGCCCAGCATGATCGACATCCCGATGATGCCAAAGATGTGCATCACGACGATGCCACCCAGCACGGCGCCCGCAAAGCTGGCGATACCGATCGAGACCTTCCAGCGTTCCACCACCAGGCCCGCGACAAAGGCGGCAATCGGGAAGCCCACCAGATAGCCGACCGAGGGGCCGGCAAAGACGCCCAGACCACCGCGCCCGCCTGACAGCAGCGGCAGACCTGCCGCAACCAGACCGAGGAACAGAAGTACCGCCAAGGCCCCGCGCCGCGCGCCCAGAACCGTGCCACAGAGCATGATGCCCAGCGACTGCGCCGTGATCGGCACGCCCGAGATCAGGTCGATCTTCGGCACGAGGCCAAGAACTGCGATCAGCGCCGCGAAAAGCGCGATGTGGGTGATATTGCGTTCCATTCGTGTCTCCTGTTGGTCCTGTATCGTCATAGACCGCCCCGCGCCCGCAACGCCTCGGCCACGTGATCGGCGTCATCCAGTGCCAGCACCGCCAGCGGAAGGATGATAGAGGCGGCAGGTGTTTTTGGACTGCGCGCGCGCCATGACTGTCGCAATTGTGTCGCTTTGTCCAGCAGAACGGGGACAAAGCGGATGACCAATGCAATGGAAAGCGCGACGACCTCGGGGCGCAGCCCGAAGCGCGCGAGGGGTGTGAGAAGCCGCTGGATGACGGCCATCATGGCATCCAGCCGGGTCGTCATCGTCACCAGATTGGCCAGTGCCACTGCCGCGAACATCCGCGACGCCAGCAGAACGCCGCGGCCCGGTTCTTGCAGCCACAGATGCCAGACCGCCAGAACCAGCAGAAAAGGCCAGAGCGGGCGCAAGAGCCGCAGCCCCGTCCGCGCGAAGTCCTGGCCGAGCGCCAGATAACCCGCCGCGATCAGGGCGAGGGCGCCAAGCCCCCACCGCCAGTCGGGCAAGGCAAAGATCACCATAGTCCCCGCGGCGACCAGCAAAAGCTTGGCGCCCGCCGGCCAGTGATGCAGCGGGGTTTCAACCGGCGAGGTCAGTGTCAGCATCGCGTAGTCCCAGCCGGTCCATCTCGTCCTTGAAGGCGGGGAGAACCTCGGCTGGTACCCCCTCGGCCGCGACTCTGCCGTTTTCGATCCAGACCACATGGTCACAGTCGATGACCGTCGCGGGGTCATGGCTGATCGTCACGACACGTTGATCAAGCTGCGACATCCGCCGCTGCAGCCTCGCCTGCGTGGGAAGGTCGAGCGCCGCAAAGGGCTCGTCCAGCAGAAGTGTCTCGGGTTCCATCAGCAGAACCGCCATCAGACAGAGCCATTGCCGCTGCCCCTGGCTCAGGCTGGAAACGGGTGCAGATGCCCAGTGCGCGCGCCCCTCGGTCCTCAGCATTGCAAGTACGCGGGCGCCCGCTTCCTTTGCGTTCATCCCCATTTGCCGCAGGCCAAAGGCCAGTTCCTCCTCGACGGTCGGAAAGATAATCTGGTGATCTGGGTTCTGGAACAGGATGCCGATGCCGCGAAGCATGGCCTTGCGCTCGGCGGCAGGGTCAAGTCCCGCAACTCGGACCGTGCCAGAAGTCGGCGCCATCAGACCAGCCATCAGCCGCAGAAGTGTCGTCTTGCCAGACCCGTTCCGCCCGATGATCGCAATGCGGCGGCCGGTCAATGACAGGCTGATCTCGTGAAGGATCACCTTGCCCTGCACGCTGAAGCCGACCTGATTGAGGATGATGCCGCTGTCCATGCCCCCGGATTAGCGCCGGTGCCGCAAGTGCACAATGCTCCAGTTGATGGCAACGACAGAGGAATGGGGGGCTGTCTGCCCCCCTCTTGGTCCTGCGGCCCAATTCACCCCCCGAGGATATTTCTGAAAAGAAGAAGCCGGGTAAGGCTTTGTTTACGGGAATCGGATGATCTGGGGATGCGGTACAGGCGGGGACGCCGATGACCGTAAAAGGAGAAGAGCCCCGGGTCGGCGTTGACCGATCCGGGGCTGCTTTCTTCTTTTCGAAAATATCCCGGGGGTGCGGGGGCTGGCCCCCGCTTCCGGCAGATCACGCCTGGCGGGCCGCCGCGACGGATGCCTCGAGGATGTCCATCGCCTCGGCGAAGATCGCGTCCGGAATGGTGATGGGCGCAAGGAAGCGGACCACGTTGCCATAAACGCCGCAGGTCAGCAGGATCAGGCCACGCTTCTGCGCTTCGGTCTTCACGCGGTTGGTGAAATCGGCATCCGGCGCCTTGTTCGACGGGTTTGCGAACTCGACCGCGACCATGAAGCCCGGGCCGCGGATGTCGCTGATCTCGGGCGTGGTGGAGCGGATCGCTTCCAGCTTTTGCTTCAGGCGGCTGCCCAGTTCATTGGCGCGGTCACAGAGCTTTTCCTCGGCGATCACGTCGAGAACGGCATGGGCTGCCGCGATGCCCAGCGGGTTGCCGCCATAGGTGCCGCCCAGACCGCCGGGATTGGCGGCGTCCATGATCTCGGCCTTGCCGGTCACTGCGGCGATCGGCAGGCCACCGCCCAGACCTTTGGCCATGGTGGTCAGGTCGGCTGTCACGTCATAGCCGTGCATGGCGAACATGGTGCCGGTGCGGGCAAAGCCGGTCTGCACCTCGTCGGCGATCATCACGATTCCATGATCGTCACAAAGCTTACGGATGGCGCGCACCAAGTCGGCGGGGGCAGGGTAGAAGCCACCTTCGCCCTGCACGGGTTCAAAGATGATGGCGGCAACGCGGCCCGGATCGAGGTCGTTCTTGAACAGCTTGGTGATGCCGGACATGGCATCTTCGGTCGTCACGCCATGCACATCCTGCGGGAAGGGCACGTGATAGACATCGGGCATCATCGCGCCGAAGCCCTTCTTGTAAGGCTCGACCTTGCCGGTCAGCGTCATGCCCATGAAGGTCCGCCCGTGGAAGGCCCCGCCAAAAGCGATCACGGCATTGCGGCCGGTATGGATGCGCGCGATCTTCACCGCGTTTTCAACGGCCTCGGCGCCGGTGGTGACGAAGATCGTCTTCTTGGCATAGTCGCCCGGAGCTGCGGCGTTCAGGCGTTCGGCCAGGCGGATGTAGTTCTCATAGGGCAGAACCTGATGGCAGGTGTGGGTAAAGCGGCCCATCTGCTCGGCCACGGCGGCCATGACCTTGGGATGGCAATGCCCGGTGTTCACCACGGCAATACCGGCTGCAAAGTCGATGTAGCGGTTGCCTTCGATATCCCAGATTTCCGAGTTCAGCGCACGGTCCGCATAGATCTGGGTCTGCATCCCCACGCCACGGGCCACGGCTTCGACACGGCGCTTTGCCACTTCGCTGTTTTGCATCTTGAATCCTTTCGGGCCCGGCATGGACCGCTCTGGCGCGGTATTTTGATCAAAAGCATCCGGCAATCAACCGGAATTGCGACATGCATTCATACGAAAAAGGCATACTCGCCTGCCTCAGCCACCAAAGTGCGAGAAGCGGTAGGGCGACACGCCGTATTTCTTGCGGAAGCTTTTCGAGAAGTGGCTGCTTGAGGCGTAGCCGCAGGCGATGGCGACCTCGGTCACGCTCATATCTGTCTCGGCCAGCAGGGCGCGGCCATGCTGCAGACGCAGGTCGTTCATGTAGCGCACGGGTGTCACGCCCAGATAGCGGTTGAACAGCCGTTCGATCTGGCGCCGAGACACGCCCAGATGCGTGGCGCAGGCGTCGAGGTCGAACTCTTCCTCGATCCGCGCCTCGAGAAAGGCCACCGCCTTGATCAGCTTTTCGTTTCGCGTGCCAAGCCGCGCGGCCAGCGAGGTGATCTGCTCATCCTCTTCTGTCCGGCGCTGTGTCAGCAGGCACATGTTCATGACCTCTTGGCTCAGCTGTGCGCCATAGCGGTCATGGATCAGCTTCAGCATAAGGTCGGCGGCAGCGACGCCGCCCGCGCATGTGACGATCCGGTCCTCGATGCAGAACACCTGCCGTGCAGGTTCCAGATCGGGAAAGGTTTCGCAAAAGCCACCAAGGTTTTCCCAGTGCAGCGTGAAGCGGCGGCCTTTCAGGATGCCGGCGCGGGCCAGCGCATAGGCGCCGGTGCAAAGTCCCCCAACGATGCGTCCGCGCCGCCATTGACCGCGCAGCCAGTCACCCAGCGTGGGCGTGATCTGCGTCTCGGGCTCGACCCCGCCGCAGACCAGCACATAGCCAGCGGGTGGGGATTCCGGCAGCGGACCATCGGCCACGACGGGAACCCCGTTCGAGCAGGCGACAGGTTTGCCATCTTCCGAACAGGTCTGCCAGCGGAACAGGATCTGCCCGGTCAACTGGTTGGCGACGCGCAAAGGTTCGATCGCCGAGGTGAAGGCCAGCATGGTGAACTTGGGCACAAGGACAAAGGTGACCGATACCGGCTCGGTCACCTTTGGCAGCGGCACATGGGCCACGCCACGGGCGACGAACTTGCTGGCTTCTATTGCGGGCGGGTGTTCCATGACACTGGCGTAACGCCAGAGCGGGTCTGCCGCAAGCGTCGTCGGGTGGTCAGGTTCGTGCGCTGCCGTTTACCGGCGATTAACCACTGACACAGATGCTGGCGAGGACAGGAGTTGCCAGCATGAACGCCGCCGGACCGGGACAGCATCCAAAGCCGAAAAGACCAGCCTTGACGGATCACGAACGGCTATGCCGCTTGCGCCTGATCCGGTCGCGCAGGGTGGGGCCAGTCACCTGGCATCGGATGCTGGCCGAACATGGCAGCGCCGCCGCAGCCCTGCTGGCCCTGCCAGAGATCGCGCGTCAGGCCGGTGTCGAGGGGTATCAGCCATGTCCAGAGGCGGTTGCGCTGCACGAGATGCGCGCGGCCTTGGCCGTGGGTGCGCGGATGCTGGTGGCAGGGGATGCCGACTATCCCGCGGCTTTGCTGGGTGTCGCAGACGCGCCGCCCGTCCTGTGGGCGCGGGGCGATCTGGCGATGCTGGCCCGGCCGATGCTGGCGATGGTCGGGGCTCGCAATGCCTCCAGCCTTGGGTTGCGCATGGCGCGCCAGCTTTCGGCCGGGCTTAGCGAGGCGGGCTTTGTCGTCGTTTCGGGGTTGGCACGCGGCATCGACACCGAGGCGCATGAACATGCGCTCTCCGGCGGCACCGTGGCGGTTCTGGCGGGTGGTGTGGACGTGATCTACCCGCCCGAGAACACAGCCCTCGCCGCCCGGATTGCCGAGGCAGGCGTCCTGCTCTCGGAACAGCCGCCGGGGGTTGAGGCGCAGGCCCGGCATTTCCCTTTGCGCAACCGCATCATCTCGGGCCTCTCGCATGCGCTCGTGGTGGTTGAGGCGGCCGCGCGCTCCGGTTCCTTGATCACCGCGCAAGAGGCGGCGGAGCAGGGGCGCGAGGTTCTGGCTGTGCCCGGGCATCCGCTTGATCCGAGGGCGGCGGGCTGCAACCAGCTGATCCGTGACGGGGCAACGCTTGTGCGTTCGGTCGCCGATGTGATCGAGGCCGTCGGCCCGGCATTGGCGGTGCACGCGCGGCCTGCGCCCTTGCAGGCTGCAAAGGTCCGGGCTGCGCCAGATTCGCTGCCACCGATCGCACCCCAAGGTGCTGTCGGGGCAGGGCGCGCGGATCTTGGTCAGCAGATTCTGGATCGGCTGTCGCCCAGCCCGGTTGCCGAGGATCAGTTGATCCGTGATCTGGGCCTGTCTGCGCAGGTCGTCATGCCGGAACTTCTTGTGCTGGAGCTGGCGGGCGACTTGCTGCGCCATCCCGGCGGGATGGTCAGCCGCGCCTAGCAGACTTCGGGGATCACCGCGCCCCACTGCGGGCAGAAACGCGCATCCGCATACCAGACGTCAGTCGCGCCGATGGCGGAATGTACCACGACCCAGGTCTTGCCCTGTTTGGTCAGCAGCGCCTGCATCCATGTGCCATCCAGCCAGGCCGGGTCCTGCCCGTCGCGCAGAACGAGCGGGGTCGTCGAAATGTCGATCTGGCTTCCGCCCGGGCGTTGCGGCTGAACAGAGGCGAAGCCCGCGTTGCCGGCGACCCGCAGATCCCTGACGACAAATTCGACCGGTGCGCCAAGGTTCCACTCGGCGATCGGGCGCATGGCATCCATCATCGCACGCCGGTCTGACGAGCCGCGCGCCGGCGTATCCCAGGCCTGCGCAAGCGCAGGCAGCATCACAAGAATGGCGGTGGCCAGACCAAGGCGCATGATCGAATATCCATGTTGAAACGACTGAACTGCGACCATTCTGCCGCTTGCAGTGATGCCGGTCAAAGCCCAAGCGGGCTTGACGCGGACCCCTCGCCTTGACATGGGTGCGGCTGCACTCACATCTTTCGGCGCCCCGGCGGTTGGGGCGCAAGAGGTATTCATGGCAGTCGTCGTCGTCGAATCTCCGGCAAAAGCCAAGACCATCAACAAGTATCTTGGCTCGGATTACACGGTTCTGGCCTCATACGGCCATGTCCGTGACCTGCCGGCCAAGGACGGATCGGTCGATCCCGAGCAGGACTTCGACATGAAGTGGGAGGTGGCTGCCGACAGCAAGAAGCATGTCCGCGCCATTGCCGAGGCCCTGAAAACCGACGACGAGCTGATCCTCGCAACCGACCCTGATCGTGAGGGCGAGGCGATCTCGTGGCACCTGAAGGAGGCTTTGGCCTCAAGCCTGAAGAAGGGCAAGAAAGTCAGCCGCGTCACCTTCAACGCCATCACCAAATCGGCTGTGACCGAGGCGATGAAGCAGCCGCGCGAGGTCGACGAGGCGCTGGTCGAGGCCTATCTTGCGCGCCGCGCGCTGGATTACCTTGTGGGGTTTACCCTGTCGCCGGTGCTTTGGCGCAAGCTGCCGGGCGCAAAATCCGCAGGCCGTGTGCAGTCGGTCTGCCTGCGGCTGATCGTCGAGCGCGAGATGGACATCGAGGCGTTTCAGGCCCGCGAATACTGGAGCGTGACTGCCCTTCTTGTCACCCCGCGCGGGCAAGAGTTCGAGGCGCGCCTGAATATTCTGGGTGGCAAGAAGCTCGACAAGTTCGACATCCCGACCGCGGAGGCTGCGGAGCTTGCGGTGAAGGCCGTGCAATCGCGCGATCTTTCGGTCTCTGCGGTCGAGGCAAAGCCGGTCTCGCGCAACCCTTGGCCGCCCTTCATGACCTCGACCCTGCAACAGGAGGCCAGCCGCAAGTTCGGAATGGGCGCCAAGGCCACAATGTCGGCGGCGCAGCGTCTCTATGAGGCGGGGCATATCACCTACATGCGGACCGATGGCATCGACATGGCCCCCGAAGCGGTCATGGCCGCTCGTGCCGAGATCGGCAGCCGGTTTGGCGCGGCCTATGTGCCCGACAGCCCGCGCATGTACAAGAACAAGGCCAAGAACGCGCAAGAGGCGCACGAATGTATCCGCCCGACCGACATGTCAGCGGCGCCCGAAAAGCTACGGCTGGTCGAGGCCGATCAGCGCAAGCTCTATGACCTGATCTGGAAGCGCACCATCGCAAGCCAGATGGCGGCCGCGCGGATGGAGCGCACGACGGTCGATATCACCAGCCCGGACGGGCAGGTTGGGCTGCGCGCAACCGGCCAGGTCGTGATGTTCGACGGCTTCCTCAAGGTCTATGACGAAGGCCGCGACGAAGAGGGGGACGACGAGGGCCGCCTGCCGCAGTTGATGCAAGGAGAGCCGACCGAGAAGCGCACTGTCTCGTCGGATCAGCACTTCACCCAGCCTCCGCCGCGCTATACCGAGGCAACGCTGGTCAAACGCATGGAAGAGTTGGGCATTGGTCGCCCCTCGACCTATGCCTCGGTGCTTTCGACGATCCAGGACCGCGAATATGTGCGCAAGGACAAGAACCGCCTGATCCCAGAGGACAAGGGGCGTCTGGTCACGGCCTTCCTGACCAATTTCTTCCGCAAGTATGTCGAGTATGACTTCACCGCCGATCTGGAAGGCCAGCTCGACGATGTGTCGGCGGGCGAGCGGGATTACAAGGAAGTGTTGGCACGGTTCTGGCGCGATTTCTCGGCCGCGGTTGCCGAGACGTCAGAGCTGCGCATCACCGAGGTGCTGGAGAAGATCGACGATTTCCTCAGCCCGCACCTCTATCCGCCGCGCGCGGATGGGGGCGACCCGCGGGCCTGCCCGGTCTGCGGTCAGGGCCGGCTGCATCTGAAAACTGCCCGCTCGGGTGGCGCCTTCATCGGCTGCGGCAATTATCCCGAATGCCGCTATACCCGCCCGATCTCGGTCGGTGAGGATTCGGGCGCGATCTCGCCCGACGGCAAGCTTCTGGGGCAGGACGCGGATGGTCAGCCCGTAACCCTGCGTGCAGGCCGCTTCGGCCCCTATGTGCAGAAGGGTGAGGTCACGGCCGATGTGCCAAAGCCGCCGCGCGCCAGCCTGCCCAAGGGGTGGTCGCCCGAAAGCATGGATCTTGATCGTGCGCTTTCCCTTTTGAATCTGCCGCGTGTGATCGGTGCGCACCCCGAGGACGGAGCGCAAGTGGAAGCCGGGATTGGCCGGTTCGGGCCTTATGTCAAACACAACGCCGTCTATGCCAACCTGCCGGAAGTGGATGAGGTCTTCACCATCGGCATGAACCGCGCGGTCGAGGTGCTGGCACAAAAGGCGGCGCGCGGTGGGGCCCGTGCCGGATCTGCACCCGCCCAACCGCTGCGCGAACTTGGCACGCATCCGGATGGTGGTGTCGTCTCGGTCATGCCAGGGCGCTACGGGCCCTATGTGAAATGGGAAAAGGTCAACGCGACGCTGCCCAAAGGGGCAGAGCCCGAGAGCATCACGCTCGACGAAGCGCTGGCGCTGATTGCCGAGAAGGCCGGGAAATCCCCGAAAAAACCGGCCCGGAAAACGGCCAAAGCATCGGGTGAGGCAAAGCCCAAGGCCGCCGCAAAGTCAAAGCCGAAAGCGACCAAGGCTACTACCGCCAAGACTGCCGCCACCAAGTCGCCAAAGCGCAAAGCTGCCGCCGAGGCGCCCATCGTCGAATGACGCTTCGGAACGTGCTTGTAAGATGAAGCAAAGGGGGGCGCTCGCGCCCCCTCTTGCCTGCGGCAATTCACCCCCTGAGGATACTTGGTAAAAGGAGAGGGGGGCAGGCCAGCCCCCCATCTTCTTCTTTTCGGAAATATCCTCGGGGGGACGGCGCGAACCGCGCCGCGGGGGGCAGACAGCCCCCCGTCACCGCTCTCCGTTCACGCCGCGCTTGGTGCGTCGGGGCGCGCGCGCGGGTCCACCAGTCGTGCAAGAACCTCGGCGCTGGTGATTCTGCCGATCGTGTTACCCGTCTCGGTCACGGCAAGCTCGGTGGCGCCATCGCGCAACAGTTCCATCACCATCTTGAGCGGCGCCTCTGCATCGACCCAATGGCGGGCATCGGCCGCAGGGCCGGACCGCATGACGTCGCGGGCTGCCAAGACGTTCAAGGGATTCATATGCGCGACAAAGTCCTGCACATAATCGTTGATCGGGTTGGCGATGATCTCGCGTGCGGTCCCGCATTGAACGATCCGGCCCCCTTCCATCAGGGCGATGCGGTTGCCGATCTTGAAGGCCTCATCCAGATCGTGGCTCACGAAGACGATGGTGCGCTTCAGCCGCTTTTGCAGGTCCAGAAGCTCGTCCTGCAGCTTGGTGCGGATCAGCGGGTCGAGCGCCGAAAACGGCTCATCCATCAGCAGGATCGGGGCTTGCGTCACAAAGGCACGCGCAAGGCCTACGCGCTGTTGCATGCCGCCCGACAGCTCACCCACCTTGCGGTCCGCCCATTGCGTCAGGTTGACCAGATCGAGTTGTTCGTCCACGGGTTTGCGCCGTGCCTCAATGGGCGTGCCGGCAAGCTCAAGGCCGAGGCCCACATTCTCGCGCACCGTGCGCCAAGGCAGCAGGCCGAACTGCTGGAACACCATGGCAATCCGCGACAGACGCAGGCGCCGCAGCGTTTCGGGGTCGGCCTTGGTGACCGAAACCATCCGGTCGCCATCCGAGACCCGCACCTCGCCCCGCACCACGGGGTTCAGCGCATTCACGCCGCGCAGCAGGGTCGATTTGCCCGAACCGGAGAGCCCCATCAGCACGAGGATCTCGCCTTCCTGCACGCTGAGCGAGCAATCGTGCACGCCAAGCACCTGGCCCGTGGCCTTCTGCACCTCGGCGCGGGACATGCCCTTGTCCATCAGGGGAAGCGCCTTGTCGGGGTCGTCGCCAAAGACGATGGAGACGCGGTCAAATTCTACTGCGGTCATTTGCGCGTCACCCTCAGCATGCGATCCAGCATGATGGCCACGACGACGATGACGAGGCCCGATTCAAATCCAAGCGCGGTGTTGACCGAGTTCAATGCCCGCACAACCGGCACGCCCAACCCGTTCGCACCGACCAGCGCGGCGATCACCACCATCGAAAGCGACAGCATGATGGTCTGGTTCAGCCCCACCATGATCTGCGGAAAGGCGTAGGGAAGTTCGACCTTCCAAAGCACCTGCCGTTTGGTCGCGCCAAAGGCGGTCGCGGCCTCAAGGAGCGGCATCGGCGTGGTCGAGATGCCGAGATGCGTCATACGGATGGGTGCGGGCAGAACGAAGATCACCGTAGCGATCAGGCCGGGCACCATCCCGATGCCGAAGAAAACGATGGCCGGGATCAGATAGACGAAGGTGGGCAGCGTCTGCATCAGGTCAAGAACCGGGGTCATCGCGGCATAGGCCTTGGGCCGATGCGCCGCCCAGATCCCGATCGGCACGCCGAGTCCGAGACACACCACGCAAGAGGACAGGACCAGCGTCAGGCTTTCGGTCGTTTCCTCCCAATAGCCCTGGTTCAGGATGAAGGCGAAGGCCAGCACCACGAAGAGCACGACTTTCCAAGACCGCTGCAGGTACCAGGTCAGGGCCACGAAGGCCGCAATTACAACAAGCGGGTGGGGCGATTGCAGCACCCACAGGATCCCGTCGATAAGCGCCTCCATCACGGCGCCCATGGCATCGAACAGGGGTTTGAGGTTTTCCTTCATCCATTCGAAGGAGACCTTCGAAATCTTGCCAAGCGGCAGCTTGTTTTCGGTCAGCCAGTCGAGCATCCGGCGGGCATCCTTTCGGGCGGGCGGGCATGAAAAACTGTTCCCCCGCCGTAGTGGCGGGGGAACCCGATGGCGCTATGCGTCAGAGGCCGAGGCCCGTCTTGACTGCTGCGAGACCGTCACCACCATCCTTGGTGGTCACGCCGTCAAGCCAGGGGCCCAGAACATCGGGGTTCGCCTTCAGCCAGGCGGCTGCCGCATCCTTGGGGTCTTCGCCGTCGTTCAGGATGGCGCCCATGATCTCGTTCTCCATCTTCAACGAGAATTCGAGGTTCTGCAGCAGCTTGCCGGTGTTCGGGCATTCGGCGACATAGCCCTTGCGGACGTTGGTCGCAACGATCGCGCCGCCCAGGTTCGGGCCGAAGAAGTCGTCGCCGCCGGTCAGATAGGTCATCTTGAAGTTGGCGTTCATCGGGTGGGGTTCCCAGCCGAGGAAGATGATCGGCTGCTGGTCGCCCGTGGTCCGTGCCACCTCGGCCAGCATCCCCTGTTCCGAGCTTTCGACCACCTCGAACCCGTCAAGGCCGAAGGCGTTCTTCTCGATCATGTCGAGGATCAGGCGGTTGCCGTCATTGCCCGGCTCGATCCCGTAGATCTTGCCTTCCAGCGCATCCTTGTGGGTCACGATGTCGGCGAAATCCTTGATGCCAAGCGCAGCGCCGGCCTCGTTGGTGGCCAGCGTGTATTTCGCGCCTTCAAGGTTGGTGCGAACGGTTTCGACGGTGCCCGCATCACGGTAGGGGGCAATGTCGGCCTCCATCGTGGGCATCCAGTTGCCGAGGAACACGTCGACGTCGCCCTCGGCCAGCGCGGTGTAGGTCACCGGCACCGACAGAAGCTTTGTCTCGGTTTCATACCCCAGCGATTCGAGGATGACGCTGGTGGCTGCCGTGGTGGCGGTGATGTCGGTCCAGCCGACATCCGAGAAGGTTACCTTGTCGCAGCCTTCGGCATAAGCGGTACCCGCAAAGGCGAAAGCTACGGCAGAGGCCATGAGGCCGGATTTAAGATTCTTCATGTCGACTCCCTGTGGTCGTTGGCCAGAAGCGTCTGCGCGCTTTTTGTTGATTGACGGATCAATAAAAAACACGCTAGCTCGGTTTGGCAAGCATTTTCTGCGAGGTGCCGCCAGATGCCCAAGCTCGGGATGGAGCCTATCCGAAAGGCCGCGTTGGTCAAAGCGACCATCGTGGAGATCGGCCGTGCCGGTTCGCTGGACGTCACGGTGAGCCAGATTGCCAAGCGCGCAGGGATGTCATCGGCGCTGGCGCATCACTACTTCGGGTCCAAGGAAGACATTTTCCTTGCCGCAATGCGCCATATTCTGTCGCTTTATGGCGCTGAAGTGCGGGGTGCGCTGGCTGCCAGCGCCTGCAATCCTGAGGCGCGGCTTCAGGCGATCGTGCGGGCAAGCTTTACGCCGGGCAACTTTCGGCGCGAGGCGATCGGGGCCTGGCTCAACTTCTATGTGCTGGCCCAGACCGTGCCAGAGGCGCGGCGGCTGCTGTCGGTCTATCAGCGCAGGCTGCGGTCGAACCTTCTGGCCTGCCTGCGTCCGCTGGTCGGCACGCGGGCCGATGCGGTTGCGGCGGGCCTCGGGGCGCTGATCGACGGGGTTTACCTGCGCGAGGCGCTGAAGGAGGGGCCGCCTGATTCGGCCTCGGCAGTGGCCACGGTGATGGAATTCGTGGCGTCAGAAACTGGAAAACGGAACTGAAAGGGGGCACAGATGCGGGCTCAACCCAAGGCCAGTCATTTCGTAAATGGTGCCTATGTCGAGGATACGGCAGGGGCGGTAATTGATGTGGTCTATCCCGCCACGGGCGAGGTGATCGCGCGGCTGCATGAGGCAACGCCGGCCGTGATCGAGGCCGCTCTGGCAGGGGCCACGGCCGCGCAAAAGGCTTGGGGCAAGACCCGGCCGGTCGAGCGCGCGCGCATCCTGCGCCGGGCGGTGGATCTGATCCGCGAGCGCAATGCCGAGCTGTCAGAGCTTGAGACGCTGGATACCGGCAAGCCCATTCAGGAAACCACCGTGGCGGACTGGCCTTCGGGTGCCGACGCGCTGGAATACTTCGCGGGCCTCGCCCCGACGGTGACCGGCGAGACGGTGCCTCTGGGGGGCGATTTCGTCTACACGATTCGTGAGCCCCTGGGGGTCTGCGTCGGCATCGGCGCCTGGAACTATCCCAGCCAGATCGCCTGCTGGAAGGCCGCGCCCGCGCTAAGCCTCGGGAATGCGATGATCTTCAAACCATCTGAGGTGACGCCGCTTGGCGCGCTGAAGCTGGCCGAAATCCTGATCGAGGCCGGGCTTCCGGCGGGTCTGTTCAACGTCGTGCAGGGCCGGGGAGCCGTTGGCGGTGCGCTGGTCACCGATCCGCGTGTGGCCAAGGTCTCGCTGACGGGCTCTGTTCCCACGGGTCGCAAGGTCTATGCTGCCGCGGCCGAGGGCATTCGCCATGTCACGATGGAACTGGGCGGCAAGTCGCCGCTGATCGTGTTCGAGGATGCCGATATTGAAAGCGCAATCGGCGCGGCGATGCTGGGCAACTTCTATTCGACCGGCCAGATCTGCTCGAACGGCACGCGCGTCTTTGTCCAGAAGGGCATCAAGGAACGCTTTTTGTCGCGTCTTGCCGAACGCACCGCCGCGATCCGCCTTGGCGACCCGCTGGACCCCGACACCCAGCTTGGGCCGCTGGTCAGTGCCGTGCAGCTTGAAAAGGTGCTGGCCTATATTGAGAAGGCCCGTGCCGAAGGCGGTCGTCTGGTTGCAGGCGGCGGGCGCGCCGATCTGAACTCCGGCTTCTATGTGCAGCCGACCGTCTTTGCCGATATCACCGATGACATGACGCTGGCCTGCGAAGAGGTGTTCGGCCCGGTCATGGCCGTCCTTGATTTCGACACTGAAGAAGAGGTCGTAACCCGCGCCAATGCAACGGAATTCGGTCTCGCAGCCGGTGTCTTTACCGCTGATCTTTCGCGTGGTCACCGCGTCGTTGCGCAATTGCAGGCCGGCACCTGCTGGATCAACGCCTACAACCTGACCCCGGTCGAAGGGCCGTTCGGCGGTGTCAAATCCTCGGGCGTCGGGCGCGAAAACAGCAAGGCCGCGGTCGAGCATTACACACAGGTCAAATCGGTCTACGTGGGCATGGGCCCGGTGGAGGCACCCTACTGATGGCACCCGATTACGTCATCGTCGGCGCGGGATCGGCTGGCTGCGCCATAGCCTATCGTCTGGCCGAAGCCGGGCGCAGCGTGACCGTCATCGAGTTTGGCGGCACCGATGCGGGGCCCTTCATCCAGATGCCGGGCGCGCTGAGCTATCCCATGAACATGGGCATCTACGACTGGGGCTTTCAGACCGAGCCTGAGCCGCATCTGGGCGGGCGCGTCCTTGCCACCCCGCGGGGCAAGGTGATCGGCGGGTCGTCCTCGATCAACGGCATGGTCTATGTGCGTGGCCATGCCCGCGACTTTGACCATTGGGCCGAACAGGGCGCGGCGGGCTGGTCCTACGCCGATGTGCTGCCCTATTTCCGCCGGATGGAAAGCTGGCACGGCGACGAGGGGAACGGCGATCACGACTATCGTGGAGCCAATGGCCCGCTGCATGTGACGCGAGGCCCGCGGGACAATCCGCTGTTCAACGCCTTCATCGAGGCGGGCAAGCAGGCGGGCTACCCGGTGACGCCTGACTACAACGGTCGCCAGCAAGAGGGCTTCGGCGCCATGGAGGCGACGATCTGGCAGGGCCGGCGCTGGTCGGCCGCAAATGCCTATCTGAAGCCCGCGATCAAGACTGGCCGGGTGAAGGTGGAAAAGGGCTTCGCCCGCCGCATCGTGATCGAGAACGGACGCGCCACGGGTGTCGAGATCGAGCAGAAGGGCCGCATCGTCACCATCCCGGTCAACCGTGAGGTGATCATCGCTGCCTCGTCGATCAACTCGCCCAAGCTGCTGCTTCTTTCGGGCATCGGCCCGGCGGCGCATCTGCGTGAGCATGGTATTCCCGTTGTGGCCGACCGTCCCGGCGTGGGCCAGAATCTGCAAGACCATCTGGAGCTTTACCTGCAATTCGCGGCCAGCCAGCCGGTCACGCTGTACAAATACTGGAACCTCTGGGGCAAGGCGCTGGTCGGCGCGCAATGGCTGTTTGCGCGGCGGGGGATCGGCACCTCGAACCAGTTCGAAAGCTGCGCCTTCATCCGCTCCAAGCCCGGCGTCGACTACCCCGACATCCAGTACCATTTCCTGCCGATCGCGGTGCGCTACGACGGCAAGGCCGCAGCCGAGGGGCATGGCTTCCAGACCCATGTCGGACCGATGCGCTCTGTCTCGCGCGGCAGCGTCAGCTTGCGCTCGGGCGATCCGCGCGTGTCGCCGAAGATCCTCTTCAACTACATGAGCGACCCGTCCGACTGGGACGACTTCCGCCGCTGCATCCGCCTGACGCGCGAGATCATCGGGCAGGATGCCTTCAAGCCCTTCCTCAAGTCCGAGATCCAGCCGGGCGTGAACGTGCAGTCGGATGACGAGCTGAACGCGTTCATCATGGAGCATGTCGAAAGCGCCTATCACCCCTGCGGCACCTGCCGCATGGGCGCGGCTGACGACCCCATGGCGGTGGTCGACCCCGAGGCCCGCGTGATCGGTGTTGAAGGGCTGCGCCTTGCCGACAGTTCAGTCTTCCCGCGGGTGACGAACGGCAACCTGAACGCACCTTCGATCATGACGGGCGAAAAGGCGGCTGACCATATCCTTGGCAGGACGCCGCTTGCGGCCGCGAATCTGGAGCCGTGGATCAACCCGAACTGGCGCACCGCACAGCGCTGATGGAAAAGGCCCCGGAAAGGGGCCTTTTTCGTGCATCTTCCATGCGCCATTTGATCCGGGTCAAAGGCGGGGGCGTTCCGGGCGGCTAGTGTGACTGCGCAATGACACGGAAGGAGACATGCGCATGTCCAATACACCCCACGACCTGCTGGAAGAATTCCCGGCCGAGGCCACCCGCATTTCGGCACTGAAAGAGACGGATGCGCATTTCGCCCGGCTGGTGGAGGAATACCACGAGGTCAACCGCGCCGTGCACCGCGCCGAAACCCGCGTCCAGCCGATGTCGGACGAGCACGAGACAGAGCTGCGCAAGAAACGCGCCGCGCTGAAGGACCAGATCTGGAAGCGCGTGAACGGCTGAACGGCGAGCAAGATGAACGAAAGGCCCGGCACTGCCGGGCCTTTTGGGTTTTGGGGCCGTTGATTCGTGACACCAAGTGGGGAGCTATTTGCGCTTCGCGATAGTTTCCAGCGCAGACGCAATTCTCATTTGCGGTGATTTATGTGATCCTAGACCTCGCATTGCGCGAACATCAATAACGAATTCCCCATTGTATTCTGCACCAGTCAAGTCCTCATAGGATATCCTTGCTAAAAATGGCGACAACGGTTTCAACGGACGGTTCGGATCGACAGTCCCCGAGGTGTCCTGCCCTAACAAGTGCCAGCCGAGAGCAAAATTGAATTCTATTGACTGTCCTTGAAGCAAAACCGCGAAAGGCTCCCGGGGCGCAAAGATGTTGTGCAAGTAGTTCCTTTTGAGATCCTCGTCCGCCTCATCGTGTGGTTTGTCCACATTGAGTTGCACCTTAAGTGCTGCCCCGGCTCCAACATTCGATATGTTAAACGTAACTAGTTCGCGAGCATCTTCTCTTTGTCCGAGATGCACAACAAGCACGGGGTCAGTACTGGCCTCACGCGTCCTGCGTTGTTCAAGGAGTGCATTGGCGGAGAAGTAGGTTGAGGCCATCGCAACAAGAAGCGAAATGATGATCGGTGATATGATTAAGTATTGTGAGCTGTCCTCGGCGCCTCTGAAAAACTCGTTGGCTATGAAGATTAATATTGGGGTTAGCAGCCCAACTATAATTCCAAAAGCAAACTTCCCATCTCTTAGGTATGAAGACCTAGTGGCGATTTTATCATGCCGAATCGAATACTTTTCCACAGTAACTCCTCAACGAGCCTTGGCAAATTAAGGGGCACTCCCCCTCACTCCGCAATCTGATAGGGCAGGATCCCCCGCCGGTCGGGGTCGACCCTCAGCCGGCGTTCAAGCGGCGGGACAGAGCGTTGGTGGCAGTCGCGGCGGTCGCAGATGCGGCACGAGATGCCGATGGGTTCAAACTTGCCGCGCAGGTCAAGGCCATCGGCATAGACCAATGCGTCGGCGTGCTGGACCTCGCAGCCGATGCAGATCGCATAGCGGCGGACGGGTGCGTTGAAGCTGCCGCCTGATTTGCTGACATCGCGGGCGAGGCACAGGTAGCGCACGCCGTCCGGGGTTTCAGCGAGTTGCCGCAGGAACTGGCCCGGCGTTTCAAAGGCGCGGTGCACGTTCCACAGCGGGCAGGCGCCGCCAAATCGGGCGAACTGCAACCGCGTGGCCGAGTGGCGCTTGGTGATGGTGCCGGCCTGATCGACGCGCACAAAGAAGAAGGGAATCCCCTTTGCACCGGGGCGCTGGAGGGTCGACAGCCTGTGCGCGACCTGCTCGATGCTGGCGCCAAAGATATCGGCCAGCCGCTCCAGATCGTGCCGCTCGTCCAGCGCAGCCTGCTGAAAGGCGCGATAGGGCAACAGGGCGGCGCCGGCGAAATAGTTGGCCAGGCCGATCTTGGCGATGTCGCGGGCCTCGGGCGTCGCAAAGCGGGCAAGATCCAGCGTCGCATCCAGCAGATCGTTCTGCGTGGTCAGCGCCACCTGATAGAGCAGCTGGAACCGCTGTGTGGGCCCCGCCGCGCGGGCCGAGATCGCCAGTTTGCGCCCCTCGGCCTGATAGCTGCGCAACAGCGGGCTGTCGGCAAAGCTGATATCGACGCCCGCGCGGGTCAGGGCCTCGGTCGCGGTCACGACCGGGTCCTTGCGCTGGCCGCCGGGCATGGCGAAATGCTCGGCCGCCCGATCAATCGCATCGATGTAGTTGTCGCAATAGTGGAAGAAGTCGCGCACCTCTTCCCAGGGTGATGGCTTCAGTGCTGCATCCTCGCGCCCAAGTGCCTCGTCCAGCGAGGCGAGGCGCTCATGCGTCTGCCGATAGGCGCGGTGCAGATCGAGGAAAGCCCGCGCCAGTGCAGGGGCGTTGGACGCTGCCAGTCGCAGATCGGCGAGCGGCGGCGTTCCGCCCTGAAACACCGGGTCGGCCAGGGCCTCGCGCATGTCCGACACAATCCGCTCGGAATCGCCGGTGGTCAGTTCGGTCACGTCAAAGCCGAACTCCTGCACCAGCGAGAGCACGACCCCGGCAGAAACCGGGCGGTGGTTGTTCTCCATCTGGTTCAGATAGGGCAGCGATACGCCCAGCTTGTCGGCAAAGGCCTTTTGCGTGACGCCCAGCCGTCCGCGCAGCTCGCGCAGCTTGACCCCGGCATAGAGCTTTTGCGTTGACATGCTGGCCCCCATGAAATGGCAGACGTGCGGCTGGCAGGTTTGCTAATGGCGTATCTGCCGTTTGCAAAGCTGTTCTGTCAAGCGTCAGCCCGCAAGACCCAGCTGTCGTGCCCGGCGCATGACCCAGAGGATCGCGATCACCGACCCGATCGAGGTCACAAGCATCAGGATCGCCAGCGGCAGTTCGGTAGCGCCCGGTGTCAGCATCGCGCCCGCCAACGCCGCCAGTGCCGCGCCGCCGCCAATGACGATGGCCCCGCCGAGGCCCGAGGCCGTGCCCGCAAGCTCTGGTCTGACCGAAAGGATGCCCGCGTTGGAATTGGGCAGGCTGATGCCGTTCCCAAGCCCCATGAACAGCGTCAGGCCAAAGAACCAGAACGGCCCCATCAGCCCTGACACCGACACCAGAACAATCAAAAGGCAGGCGAGCGTCGTGACCATGGTGCCAACCAGGACCATGCGGTTCATGCCCATGCGAACGGAATAGCGCCCGGCAAGAAAGTTGCCCACCGCATAACCCACGGCCGTCAGGGCGAACAGTGCTCCGATCTGGCTGGAGGTCAGACCGAAGATCTGCGTCCCCACGAAGGGCGCGCCGCCCAGATAGGCAAAGAAGCAGCCCGAAGCCAGCGCCGCCGACAGGCTGTAGCCCCAGAAGCGTTGTGAGGCCAGCAGCCGAGGGTATTGTGCCACCTGCGCCGCGAGGCCGAGGCCGGACGGGGTAGATGTCTCTCCCAGATCGCGCCAGCACAGGATTGTCACCAGAACGCCAGACACCAGCAGAAACGCAAAGCTCGCCTGCCAGCCCCAGATCTCATCGAGCACGCCGCCGATCACCGGGCCGATCATCGGCACGAGGCTCATCCCCATCGTGACATAGCCGATCATCGAGGCGGCCTCGGCATCGCTGACCATGTCACGCACGATGGCGCGCGACAGCACCATCCCGGCCGCGATGACCGCCTGTGCCATGCGGAAGACGATAAACACCTCTGCCGTCGGGGCGAGCAAGACGCCGACTGTTGCCAGCAGGAACAGGACCAGTGCGCCAAGCACCACCTTGCGCCGTCCGAACCGGTCGGAGATCGGCCCGATCACGATCTGCAGCGCAGCAGACAGTGCCAGATACAGCGCGACCGACAATTGCATGAAGGCATAAGGCGCGTCGAACCAAGCGGCCATCGAGGGAAGCGAGGGCAGGAAGATGTTCATCGACAGCGCCGAGATCCCGGCGAGCAGGGTCAGCGTCAAAACCTTGGGCGGTGTCGTCGGGTCGAGGAAGCGGGATGGGGCATGATCGGGCATCCCACATCCCTAAGGGGGCGAGGGCGGGCTGTCCGTCCTGTCTGCGACTACCACTTGTGAAAAATGAAGAACGCGCCCAGTGCGATGAAACTGAAGCCAAGGATTTGGTTCCAGGTCAGCGGCTCTTTCAGGAAGAACACCGAAAAGACGCCGAAGACCGCAAGGGTGATGACCTCCTGGATCGTCTTCAACTCGGCCGCCGAGAAATGGCCGTGGCCAAAGCGGTTCGCAGGCACCATCAGGAGGTACTCGAAGAATGCGATGCCCCAGGACACGAAGATCACCACCAAAAGCGGTGCCGTCTTGAAGCGCAGGTGGCCATACCAGGCGAAGGTCATGAAGATGTTCGAGGCCAGCAGCAGGCCGATGGTGATGACGGGGACGGGCAGGGCGGGCACGGGGCACCTCGATCTGGGATGTGGGTGGATGTGCAAAGGCACGATCCTGCGCCGGGTTTCAAGGGGAGCGCACAAGTCCTGCATTGTACGCCCTGCGCGCTGTTGTACGTTCGCTTGCGCAGAAACTGGCCCTGCTGCACGCGGGACGGCGCAGCATTCTGGTGGCCCTGCATAACCTTGGGCGTGCCGCCGTTCAGACCGATCGCGCCGAATTGCTGATGTCGGGATGCATTGTGTTCAAAGACGACTCTTTGCACATTTCGTCATCGAAATGAGACTTGGGGCCGGTTAGGCTCATGAATTGAAGGCATATGAGGTCGAATCCCGCAGGGTGGTGGCTGGAGTTCCTTGGTCGCCGGGGTGGCGTCCCGCGCCTTATTTGCAATTTGCAGCTTTGCCTCTGCCAATAATTTGCAAATTTTCGCAATTTCGTTTTGCGATGCTGCAGCGCAATAATATTGTGCGTCCGATTCCCGGGGAAGAGGTCCGCCATGAAAGACATCCTGCAAGAGCTTGAAAACCGTCGCGTCGTGGCGCGGGCCGGGGGCGGCCAGCGTCGGGTCGAGGCGCAGCACGCCAAGGGCAAGTTGACCGCACGCGAGCGGATCGAGCTTCTGCTGGACGAAGGATCGTTCGAAGAGTTCGACATGTTCGTGCGCCACCGCTGCACCGATTTCGGGATGGAGGCGGACCGTCCCGCCGGTGACGGCGTGGTAACCGGCTGGGGTACGATCAACGGTCGGCAGGTCTATGTTTTCTCTCAGGATTTCACCGTGTTCGGTGGCTCGCTGTCGGAAACCCACGCCCAGAAGATCTGCAAGATCATGGACATGGCGATGCAGAATGGCGCGCCGGTGATCGGGTTGAACGATTCCGGCGGTGCGCGGATTCAGGAGGGCGTGGCGAGCCTTGCGGGCTACGCCGAGGTCTTCCAGCGCAATGTCATGGCAAGCGGGGTGGTGCCGCAAATCAGCGTCATCATGGGCCCCTGCGCAGGCGGTGCGGTCTATTCGCCCGCCATGACCGACTTCATCTTCATGGTGAAAGACACGTCCTACATGTTCGTGACTGGCCCCGATGTGGTGAAGACAGTTACGAATGAGGTGGTGACGGCCGAGGAACTCGGCGGCGCCTCAACCCATACCCGCAAGTCGTCGGTCGCCGATGGCGCCTTTGAAAACGACGTCGAGGCGCTGGCCGAAGTGCGCCGTCTGGTGGACTTCCTGCCGCTCAACAATCGTGACAAGGCGCCGGTCCGACCCTTCTTCGACAGCCCGGCGCGGGTGGAGGACAGTCTCGACACGCTGATCCCCGATAACCCGAACCAGCCCTACGACATGAAGGAACTGATCCTGAAGGTCGCGGATGAGGGCGACTTCTACGAAATCCAGAAAGACTATGCCGGTAATATCATCACCGGATTTATCCGGATCGAGGGGCAGACGGTTGGCGTGGTCGCGAACCAGCCGATGGTTCTGGCGGGCTGCCTTGATATCGACAGCAGCCGCAAGGCCGCGCGCTTTGTGCGCTTCTGCGATGCGTTCGAGATCCCGATCCTGACTCTTGTCGACGTGCCCGGCTTCCTGCCAGGCACCAGCCAGGAATACGGTGGCGTCATCAAGCACGGGGCGAAACTTCTCTTCGCCTATGGCGAGGCGACAGTGCCGAAGGTTACGGTCATCACCCGCAAAGCCTATGGCGGGGCCTATGACGTGATGGCATCAAAGCACCTGCGGGGCGATTTCAACTATGCCTGGCCCACCGCCGAGATCGCGGTGATGGGGGCCAAGGGTGCGACCGAGATTCTCTATCGCAGCGAGTTGGGTGACCGCGAGAAAATCGCCGCGCGCACCAAGGATTACGAGGATCGTTTCGCCAATCCCTTTGTCGCGGCAGAGCGCGGCTTTATCGACGAGGTGATTCAGCCGCATTCGACCCGACGTCGTGTTGCCCGCGCCTTTGCCTCGCTGAGGGGCAAGAAGCTGGCAAACCCGTGGAAGAAGCACGATAACATCCCGCTGTAACGCCAATCGCGAACAAGGGGGACAATCCATGATTCACGTCACACCAACCGCCGGCACGGGGGCAGCGATGCCCCATCGCCGGACTGCCCTGGGCGGGCGGGACGGTCGGCCATGACCGGGGCTGTGGTTCCGTCCCCCGCCGCGGCGGCAGGCGACGTTATTCTGGTGGGCGATGCCTCGCCCATCGATGTGCCATCGGGACAGCTGGTAACCTTGCAGGATGTGATCTGGAACGAGGCGGGGCCAACCGGCCTTACGATGCGCTTCCGCTTTGTTGCGCCCCAGATTGCCAGGGGTGCAGCTGCGGTGGATGCCGAGACTGCTCTGGCTGACATGCAGGCGCTTTGTCAGGGCTTTGCCCTGTCGCGCATTGCGGAATTCGGCCCGAAGCCCGGTCAGATCATCATTTCTCTGTCTGACAAGCCGATCCCCTTTGGGGAAAGCGCGCCCGACGTGACGCAGTTCTTCGAAGCCTTCACCATTCAGGACGGAACCTGCGTCTGGGAGATGTACTGATGCGACCGAGCACTCTTGAGAGAACGGCAGTTCTGCGCCGACCCGCTGATGCAGCAACGTCACATCGCCAAATTGGCGCTTTTTGGGCGTGTCAAAGCTTTGCGTTTGGCGGTAATGTCGCCTCGAAGCGCGAAGACGCGTTTCGTTTTGCAGTTCAGGGGCATGGCGCGGTGATCCGCCCGGACGCCCCTCAGGAATTCAGGAGAATAGGATGTCGAACGGTATCCGTATCACGATGGCAATCTGCGCGCTGGCTTTCATCACCGCTTGCGCCAAGAAAGAAGAAGTCGTCGTGGTCGAAGAGACCCCTGTCACGACTGAACCGGTTTACACCGGCAAGTACAACTGATCTCTGCCGGCGGGCCGGTCCGGCCCTCGGGCATAACGCCCGGCCCGCCGTCTTTTGCACCTTCGAGATCGGAGGTGCAGCATGCTGAAGCATCGGGGCTTCCCGGGCCGTATGCCGGGTACCGATTTCCAGTTCACCATCCGTCGCGAGAACCGCAAGGATGGCCCAACCAAGATCATCCGCCGAGAGCGCTACAAGGACCGCAAGAAGGTTGATCTTGCCGCCGATGCCGCGTTCCTGAAAGCCATCTGGCAGTGCTTCGGCGAAGAGCCGTTTGAGCGCGGCAATCTGGATGCCGGTCGCCTGTCGTGGGTTTTCGGGCGCGAGGTCGTGCCGGCGGAAGACCCCTTCGACCCTGCGTCCTACGAGGCGCTCCTGCGGCTTGACCTGAAAAAGACCCAAGCCTCGTTTCCTGAGATCTTTGTGGAAAACGCCGAAGAGCCCGACTGGGACGACTTCGACGACGAAGACGAGGACGAGTGAGCATGTTTCCGCGCAACCCCTTGGCATCTGGGCAAAACACCGCGCAAGTCGGCGTGTGTGCAGAGTTTGTCTTTGCGTGCTGCGGTTGTGCGCCCCATGTTCGGTGCAGGGTTACTCGTCCCCAAATGCGTGCCCTTCACATTCCATGTGACCCTTCTACGGACTTTGCGCCCGGCCTTTTGCAGGCTGGGCGTCTTTTCTCATCCTCGCGCAGCTGTGATCGGCAGGACTTTGCCGGCTCAGTCCGCGCACGACGTTCCTGCTTTCGGCTGCCGGTGGATGCGCTAGAAAAGGCGCATAGAACATCCCTTAACGGAGGCCGAGCATGCGTCTTTCCACCCTCATTCTCTTTGGTACCCTTGCCGTCGCAACGGCGGGCTGTGTGCAGTCGAACGGCTATGGCCAGCCCGGCATGCTGCAAACGCAGGGCGGCCGTGCGGTTGCCGGTGCGCTTGTCGGCGCAGCCGCGGCCGATGCCTTTGACGAAAACATGGTTGCCGGCGCAGCCCTTGGCGCGCTTGCCGGTGGGGCTTCCTGCAACGTCGCGGGCGCCTACAGCTGCTGATCGTGGCGCTGCCGCCGATCTGATTGCCGCCACTGC
This sequence comes from Gemmobacter aquaticus, assembly GCF_007859075.1. Taxonomy (GTDB): domain Bacteria; phylum Pseudomonadota; class Alphaproteobacteria; order Rhodobacterales; family Rhodobacteraceae; genus Gemmobacter; species Gemmobacter aquaticus. The sequence goes on along the minus strand of NZ_VOAK01000011.1, from coordinate 1,433,439 downwards.
GGCAGCGGAACCAGTCATCAGGGCCGGTCGGGGGAATACCCCGGCTGGCCTTTTCTATTGCTCTGCACGCAGGCCCGCGTGCTGTTGAGGGAAGGAAGCCGTATGTTCAAGAAGATCCTGATCGCCAACCGCGGAGAGATCGCCTGCCGGGTCATCAAGACCGCGCGCAAGATGGGGATCAAGACGGTTGCCGTCTATTCGGATGCCGACCGCAATGCGCTGCACGTCAAGATGGCGGATGAGGCTGTGCATATCGGCCCGCCGCCTGCGAACCAGTCCTATATCGTGATCGACAAGATCATGGAGGCGATCCGCAAGACCGGCGCCGAGGCCGTGCATCCGGGCTACGGGTTCCTGAGCGAGAACATGAACTTCGCCGCCGCGCTTGAGCGTGAGGGCGTCGTTTTCGTCGGCCCGCCCAGCCCCGCGATCGAGGCGATGGGCGACAAGATCACCTCGAAGAAGATCGCGCAAGAAGCCGGCGTCTCGACCGTTCCGGGCTACATGGGCCTGATCGCGGATGCCGATGAGGCTGTAAAGATCTCAGACCAGATCGGCTATCCGGTGATGATCAAGGCCAGTGCCGGCGGTGGTGGCAAGGGGATGCGCATCGCCTGGAACGCCGAGGAGGCCCGCGAGGGGTTCCAGTCTTCAAAGAACGAGGCCGCGAACAGCTTTGGCGATGATCGCATCTTCATCGAAAAGTTCGTGACCCAACCGCGCCACATCGAAATTCAGGTTCTGGCCGACAAACACGGCAATTGCGTCTATCTGCATGAGCGCGAATGCTCGATCCAGCGCCGGAACCAGAAGGTCATCGAAGAGGCCCCTTCGCCATTCCTGGACGAGGCGACCCGCAAAGCGATGGGTGAGCAGGCCTGCGCGCTGGCCCGCGCCGTGGGCTACACCAGCGCCGGAACGGTGGAGTTCATCGTCGACGGCGCGCGGAACTTCTACTTCCTCGAGATGAACACCCGCCTGCAGGTGGAACACCCGGTCACCGAACTGATTACCGGCGTTGATCTTGTCGAACAGATGATCCGCGTCGCTGCGGGTGAGCCGCTGCCCTTCACGCAGGCCGACCTAAAGATCAATGGCTGGGCGATGGAAAGCCGGCTTTATGCCGAAGACCCCTATCGCAACTTCCTGCCATCGATCGGGCGCCTGACCCGCTACCGTCCGCCGGTCGAGGGGCCGACGGCACAGGGCGGCATCGTGCGCAACGATACCGGCGTCTATGAAGGCGGCGAGATCAGCATGTTCTACGACCCGATGATTGCCAAGCTCTGCACCTGGGGCCCGACCCGCGCAGCGGCAATTGAGGACATGCGCCTTGCACTCGATACGTTCGAGGTCGAGGGCATCGGGCATAACCTGCCGTTCTGCTCGGCCGTGATGGACCACCCGCGCTTTACCAGCGGCAATATCACCACCGCCTTCATTGCCGAGGAATATCCCGAGGGCTTCAATGGTGTCTCTCTGGATGACGCGATGCTGCGCCGCGTGGCCGCCGCTACCGCCGCGATGAACCGTGTCGGCGAAATTCGTCGCACCAAGATCTCGGGCACGATGGACAACCACGAGCGCCGCGTGGGCGACAACTGGGTCGTCAGCCTGCAGGGCCAGTCCTTCCCGGTGACCATTGCAGCCGACCGCTCGGGCTCGACGGTTACCTTCGCCGATGGTGCCGCGCTGCGGGTCGAAAGCGACTGGACGCCGGGGCAGCCTCTGGCCCGCCTGACGGTCGATGGCAGTCCGCTTGTCCTGAAGTCGGCCAAGATCCCGATGGGCTTCCGCATCCGCCTGCGCGGGGCCGACCTGAAGGTGCACGTCCGCACCCCGCGCCAGCACGATCTGGCGGCCCTGATGCCGGAAAAGCTGCCACCCGATACCTCGAAATTCCTGCTCTGCCCGATGCCCGGCCTCGTCGTAATGATCAGCGTCGAAGAGGGGCAAGAGGTGCAGGAAGGTCAGGCGCTGGCCACGGTCGAGGCGATGAAGATGGAAAACATCCTCAAGGCCGAACGCAAGGGCGTGGTTCGCAAGATCAATGCCGCCGCAGGCGCCAGCCTCAAGGTTGATGACGTCATCATGGAGTTCGAGTGAGGAGCGTCCCAAGCGCACCTTTCTTCTTCTTTTTCCAAATATCCCACGGGGGTCCGGGGGTGTGAAACCCCCGGCGCGTCCCGCCGGAACCCGAGGTTCGACATGACCGACCAAATCGAGACCTGGCGCAAGCTGGCTGAAAAGGAACTCAAGGGCAGAAGCCCCGATAGTCTGACCTGGAACACGCTTGAAGGCATTGCCGTCAAGCCGCTCTATACGGCCGAGGATACCGCGTCGCTGCCCCATATGGGCGGCGCGCCGGGCGTGGCGCCGTTCACACGCGGCGTGCGGGCCACGATGTATGCGGGCCGACCGTGGACGATCCGTCAGTATGCAGGCTTTTCCACGGCCGAGGAGTCGAACGCCTTCTACCGCAAGGCCCTTGCCGCCGGGCAGCAGGGCGTCTCGGTCGCCTTCGACCTTGCGACGCACCGTGGCTATGACAGCGACCACCCGCGCGTTGTGGGCGATGTGGGCAAGGCCGGCGTCGCGATCGACTCGGTCGAGGACATGAAGATCCTCTTCGATGGTATCCCGCTGGAAAAGATCAGCGTTTCCATGACGATGAACGGCGCAGTCATTCCGATCCTCGCCAATTTCATCGTCACTGGCGAAGAGCAGGGCGTGCCAAGGGCAGAGCTTTCGGGCACCATCCAGAACGATATCCTGAAAGAATTCATGGTGCGGAACACCTATGTCTATCCGCCCGAACCCTCGATGCGGATCATTGCCGACATCATCGAATACACCTCGAAAGAGATGCCCAAGTTCAACTCGATCTCGATCTCGGGCTATCACATGCAAGAGGCGGGCGCGAACCTCGTGCAGGAGCTTGCCTATACGCTGGCGGACGGGCGCGAGTACGTGCGTGCGGCTCTGGCGCGGGGCATGAACGTCGATGATTTTGCCGGGCGGCTGTCGTTCTTCTTCGCCATTGGCATGAACTTCTTCATGGAGGCCGCCAAGCTGCGTGCGGCCCGCCTGCTCTGGCACCGCATCATGGCCGAGTTCGCGCCGAAGAAGCCGGGCAGCCTGATGCTGCGCACCCATTGCCAGACCTCGGGCGTCAGCCTGCAAGAGCAGGACCCCTACAACAACGTCGTCCGCACGGCCTATGAGGCGATGGCGGCGGCCCTTGGTGGCACGCAATCGCTGCACACCAATGCGCTGGATGAGGCCATCGCGCTGCCCACCGAGTTCTCGGCCCGCATCGCGCGCAACACCCAGCTGATCCTGCAGGAAGAGACCGGCATCACCAAGGTCGTCGACCCGCTGGCCGGCAGCTACTATGTCGAAAGCCTGACGGCCGAGCTTGCCGAAAAGGCCTGGGCGCTGATCGAAGAGGTCGAGGCGATGGGCGGCATGACCAAAGCCGTCGCCAGCGGCATGCCCAAGCTCAGGATCGAGGAATCTGCCGCGCGGCGTCAGGCGATGATCGATCGCGGCGAAGAGGTCATCGTGGGGGTGAACAAGTATCGCCTCGCCAAGGAAGACCCGATCGACATTCTGGATATCGACAACGTCAAGGTGCGCGACGCCCAGATCGCGCGGCTGAACAGCATGCGCGCCACCCGCGACGAGGCAGCCTGTCAGGCGGCTCTGGCCGAGCTTGGCCGGCGCGCGGCCGAGGGCGGCAACCTTCTGGAAGCGGCGGTCGCGGCCTCGCGCGCCCGTGCATCGGTCGGGGAGATTTCGGACGCCATGGAAAAAGTGTTTGGTCGCCACCGCGCCGAGGTGAAGACGCTCGCCGGGGTTTACGGCGCGGCGTATGAGGGCGATGACGGCTTTGCCCAGATCCAGAAGGACGTCGAAGCCTTTGCCGAGGCCGAGGGTCGCCGCCCGCGGATGCTGGTGGTGAAGATGGGGCAGGACGGCCATGACCGTGGCGCCAAGGTTATCGCCACCGCATTTGCCGATATCGGCTTTGACGTTGATGTGGGCCCGCTGTTCCAGACGCCCGAGGAAGCCGCGCAGGATGCCGTTGACAATGACGTCCATGTCATCGGCATTTCCAGTCAGGCGGCCGGGCACAAGACGCTGGCGCCCAAACTGGTGCAGGCGCTGAAGGACAAGGGGGCAGGGGATATCCTTGTGATCTGCGGCGGGGTTATCCCGCAGCAGGACTATGACTTCCTTTACCAGAACGGGGTGAAGGCGATCTTCGGCCCCGGCACGAACATCCCCAATGCCGCACGCGACATCCTGCGCCTGATCCGTGAGGCGAAGGCCTGACATCGGGCATGACGAACGGAAAGGGGCGCGGGCATGGCCTGCGCCCCTTTGCCTTGCGCGCGCGCCGCCGCGCCGCTAAACGGGGGCAAACGATCAGAAAGGGCTCGACCCATGTCGATTGATGTCGAAACCGCGCGCCGGGTGGCGAAACTCGCGCGCATCCAGGTGGATGATGGTGACCTGCCGGCACTGGCGGGCGAGCTGTCCAACATCCTCGGCTTCATGGAGCAGTTGAACGAGGTGAATGTCGACGGTGTGGAGCCGATGACATCGGTCACGCCCATGCGACTGAAGCGCCGCAAGGACGTGGTCACCGATGGCAATATGCAGGATCTGGTGCTGAAGAACGCCCCCGACGCCCGTGAGGGCTTTTTTGCCGTGCCGAAGGTGGTGGAATGAGCAACGCGAACGAACTGACCATCGCCGCCGCGCGCGATGCGCTGCGCAAGGGTGATCTGTCGGCAACCGACCTGACCATGGCCTGCCTGACCGCGATCGATGCGGGCGATGGGCTTGGCGCCTTTGTTCACAAGACGCCCGACATCGCGCTTGATCAGGCGCGCGCCGCCGATCTTCGCCTCAAGGCGGGCGATGCGCCCGACCTTTGCGGCATCCCGCTGGGCATCAAGGATCTGTTCTGCACGAAGAACGTGCCCAGCCAGGCGGCGTCGAACATCCTCAAGGGCTTTTTGCCGCAGTACGAATCGACCGTGACGACACGGCTTTTCGAGGCGGGCGCGGTGATGCTGGGCAAGCTCAACATGGATGAGTTTGCCATGGGTTCGTCCAACGAATCCTCGTGCTATGGCCCGGCCGTGAACCCCTGGCGGGTGGACGACCGCGAGCTTTCGCCGGGCGGGTCCTCGGGCGGGTCGGCCAGCGCTGTTGCGGGGGACCTCTGCATTGCGGCCACAGGCACCGACACCGGCGGCTCGATCCGCCAGCCTGCCGCGTTCTGCGGGATCGTCGGCATCAAGCCGACCTATGGCCGGGTGTCGCGTTGGGGGATCATCGCCTATGCCTCGAGCCTCGATCAGGCAGGCCCGATGACCAAATCGGTGCGCGATGCCGCGATCATGCTGCGCGCGATGGCCGGGCATGACGAGAAGGATTCGACCAGCGCCGACATCGCGGTTCCTGACTTTGAGGCCGCGCTGACGGGCGATATCCGGGGCAAGAAGATCGGCCTTCCCAAGGAATACCGCCTGCCGGGCCTGCGCCCGGAAATCCAGAAGATCTGGGACAAGGGCGCCGAGATGCTGCGCGACGCAGGCGCAGAGATTGTGGATGTCTCGCTGCCGCATACCAAATATGCGCTGCCTGCCTATTACGTCATTGCCCCCGCCGAGGCGTCGTCGAACCTCGCGCGGTATGACGGCGTGCGGTATGGCCACCGCGCCAAGCTGTCAGCAGGTGATGGCATCACCGAGATGTATGAAAAGACCCGCGCCGAGGGCTTTGGCGCCGAGGTGAAGCGCCGCATCATGATCGGTACCTATGTGCTGTCGGCGGGCTTCTATGACGCCTACTACAACCGCGCACGCAAGGTGCGGGCGCTGATCAAGCGCGACTTTGAGCAGGCCTTCGCGGCGGGCGTCGATGCGATCCTGACGCCTGCGACGCCGACCCCGGCGTTTGGTCTGGGCGAGATGCAGAGCGCCGATCCGGTCGAGATGTACCTGAACGACGTCTTCACCGTGACGCTGAACCTTGCCGGTCTGCCCGGTGTTTCGGTTCCCGTGGGTCTTGACGCTGACGGGCTGCCGCTTGGGCTGCAACTGATCGGGCGGCCGTGGGAGGAGGGCGACCTTCTCAATCACGCCTATGTGCTGGAACGCGCTGCAGGTTTTGTGGCAAAACCGCAGAAATGGTGGTAATCGCCCAAACGGGGGAACCATCGGGGGATCGCGGGCTTGTGCGCCGGGGTTCCCTTTCCTGCGTCATGGGGCCAGCGCCCACAGCCTTCGGAAAGTCGTCATGCGCCGTTCGCATCTGATCCTGTCCATCCTCGCGCCACTGGCCGTGGCGGCCTGCACGCCCACGATGCCCAATTCGGCCGCCGGTGTGGGCTTTCAGGATTACGGCACCTATCAGGCGCAACGTGACGCGGCGCTGAATGGCGGGGCGGCCATCCCGCCCACAACCACACCGCCGAGCGGCTTTTCCCCGGAACGGATCGGTGCGGCGATTGACGCGGCGTCCGGCACCTCGCTCGCGCCGGGGGCCTCTCTCGACGCATCGGGCGCCGTGATCGGGGCTGATAGCTCAGGGATCCCGCCAACCCCGCCGACGCCGGTCGCGCCTGTGCCCTACAGCGCGACGCCCGTGGCCCCGGTGACGCCGGTCGATCCCGCCTCATTGCCCACGCGCGCCGGCAGCGGACCTAACCTCGTTCAGTATGCGCTGACGACCACCAACGCGGTTGGCCAGCCAACCTATGAACGCTCGTCGCTGCAATTGCGCGATCCGGCCAAGGTCTGTCAGGGCTATTCCTCGGCCGATCAGGCGCAGTCGGCCTTCCTCGACTCCGGTGGGCCAGAGAAGGACCGCAAGGGGCTTGATCCCGATGGCGACGGCTTTGCCTGTGGCTGGGATCCAACCCCGTTCCGCAATGCCGTGCGCTAATCTGCCATGTTGATGGGCTGGCCTTCACCCAACTTTGGGACGCGCCGGAATGGTGCGCTGCCGGACCTCGTGGTGATCCATTACACCGCCATGCCCAGTTGCGCCGAGGCCGCCGCCCGTCTGTGCGATGCCGATGCACAGGTTTCAGCGCATTACCTGATTTCCGAGCAAGGCGAGGTATCGGCGCTGGTCCCCGAAGAGCTGCGCGCCTGGCATGCCGGGGCAGGGGCTTGGGGGGCTTGCGGCGATGTGAATTCGCAATCGATCGGGATCGAGCTTGCAAACCCCGGCGATGCACCCTTCCCTGAGGGGCAGATCGCTGCGCTGGAACGGCTGCTGGCCGATATCCTGCATCGCTGGCAGATCCCGCCTGAACGGGTCATAGCCCACAGCGATATGGCCCCTCTGCGCAAGGCCGATCCGGGTCCGCGTTTTGACTGGCGCCGTCTGGCGGTGCAAGGGCTTGCCGTCTGGCCGGATGAGGGCGGCGAGGCCGGGACCTTCCTCGACGACGCCCGCGCCTTTGGCTATCCGCCCGCGCCGGAAGATGCTGTGCTCGCCGCATTTCGCCTGCGCTTTCGCCCAAACGCCACTGGTCCTCTGTCAGACACCGACCGCGTGATGATCGCTGATCTTGCTGCGCGCTTTCCGGTTGACGCCCGCGCCGCCCGGGCGTAATCGGTCCCTCGCGCGGATGGCTGGATGACCGCGGGGCCCGCAAGGGCCGCGAGGAAAGTCCGGACTCCATGGAACAAGGGTGCCGGGTAACGCCCGGCGGGGGTAACCCCAGGGAAAGCGCCACAGAAAACAAACCGCCCTGCGTGCAGGGTAAGGGTGAAACGGTGGGGTAAGAGCCCACCGCGGGACTGGTAACAGGACCGGCACGGCAAGCCCCACCCGGAGCAATGCCGAATAGGGGCCTCGCGCGGAAAGGTCCGGGCATCAGCCGCAAGGCTGCCGGAGACCTCCGCAAGGGACGTTTCAGCCCAAGAGTGCCCGGGTTGGCAGCTAAAGCGCCGTGGTAACGCGGCGCATAGAGGAATGGTCATCCAGAGGGGGAAACCCCTTGGACAGAATCCGGCTTACAGGCCATCCGCGCGTCGCAAACATTTCTTCCTGTTTTTGCATTTGCTCAGGTTATCCTGCGCCACGACTCGGGTTTTTTCATGAGGAGATTGCGATGAGCTTCATCAAGACGCTGGCCACGCTGGCCGTAGGTTTTGCCGCTGCCAAGGGCGTAGAAAAGTTCCGTGGCGCCGGCGGTCTGCAGGGCATGAAAGATCAGATGCGTGGGGCCGGCGCGCCCGGGGGCATGGTCGATCAGATGGGGGCCATGGCTGACAAGCTGGGCATCCCCGGCGGTAGCGCCGCCGTGCGCGACATGATGAGCAAACTGGGTCCGAATGCCGCTCAGATGACCGAACAGGCCGAGGCGGGTCTTGGCAGCCTGATCGCGGCAATGACCGGCGCGGCCACCGTCGGTGCCAAGAACATGGGCGAGATGATGGGCGCGCTGACCGGGGCGACCCCGGCAGGCCCCATGGCCGAAGAAAATGCACGTCTGATGATCCGTGCGATGATTCAAGCCGCCAAGGCCGATGGTGAGATCGACGCGCAAGAGCGCGACACGATCCTGTCGCATCTTTCGGACGCCAGCGATGAAGAGATCGCGTTCGTCAAGGCCGAGCTGGACGCGCCCCTTGATATCGCGGCGCTTGCCGCCGCCGTGGGCGAGACCGCGCGCACCCAGGTTTATTCGGCGGCGCTGATGGCAATCTCGGTCGATACCGATGCCGAGCGGGCCTATCTGCGCGGGCTGGCGACGGCGCTGCACCTTGACGACGCCACCGTTGCGGCGATCCATGCGGGGGCCGGCAAGGCACAGCTCTGAAGCCCTGCAAGAATGTGCCGGGGGCAGGGTTTTCACTGTTGACTCTGCCCGCCGCATCCGTAAAAGGCAGGCTTCAAAGGATTTGACCGGGCGACGTTGTTTCCCCGGATGCAGGAGAGACGACTATGGCGAAGCCGACGACGATCAAGATCCGTCTGAACTCGACGGCGGGCACCGGGCACTTCTATGTGACCAAGAAGAATGCCCGCACCATGACCGAGAAGATGACGGTCAACAAGTATGACCCGGTGGTGCGCAAGCACGTGGAATACAAGGAAGGCAAGATCAAGTAAGATCGGCCAGTCCTTCGATATGCAGGGCCGCCCATTCGGGCGGCCTTTTGCTTTGCCGGGTGCGGCTCAAACCTTGCCGGGCCAGTCGCAACCCGCTAGGAACGGCCAAATGCTTTTGCCATGAGGCCACCGATGCGTCTGTCGCGCTACTTCCTTCCCGTGCTGAAAGAAAACCCCGCCGAGGCGCAGATCGTCTCGCACCGCTACATGCTGCGCGCCGGCATGATCAAGCAGCAGGCGGCAGGGATCTATTCCTGGCTGCCGCTCGGCTTCAAGGTGCTGCGCCGGATCGAGCAGATTGTGCATGAGGAGCAGATCCGCGCGGGCCATATCCCGCTCTTGATGCCGACGCTGCAACCGGCCGACCTCTGGCGCGAGAGCGGCCGCTACGACGCCTACGGCCCCGAAATGCTCCGCTTCAAGGACCGGCACGAACGCGAGATGCTCTATGGCCCGACGAACGAGGAGATGATCACCGACATCTTCCGCGCCCATGTGAACAGCTACAAGGACCTGCCGCTGACGCTCTACCACATCCAGTGGAAGTTCCGCGACGAGGTTCGGCCGCGCTTTGGTGTGATGCGCGGGCGCGAATTCCTGATGAAGGACGGCTACAACTTCGACCTGACCAAGGACGATGCCCTGCATGCCTACAACCGCCACATGGTCAGCTACCTGCGCACCTACGAGCGCATGGGCCTGACCGCAATCCCGATGCGCGCGGCCTCTGGCCCGATCGGGGGCGACAACACCCACGAATTCCTCGTGCTCGCATCGACGGGGGAATCCGAGGTGTTCTATGATGCCAAGGTGCCGGACCTGAAACTGGGCGCGCGCGAGGTGGACTACGACAACCGCGCCGAAGTGGCCGCGATCTGCGAAGAGTTCACCACCCTCTACGCGCGCACGGATGAGACGCATGACGAGGCGGTGTTCAACCAGATCCCCGAGGAGCGCCGCAAGGTTGGCCGCGGGATCGAGGTCGGCCAGATCTTCTACTTCGGTACCAAATATTCCGACGCGATGGGCGCGACGGTCGTCACCGCCGATGGCAGCCGCGTCCCGGTTGAAATGGGTTCGCACGGCATCGGCGTCTCGCGCCTTCTGGGCGCGCTGATCGAGGCCAATCACGACGACAAGGGCATCATCTGGCCCGAGGGCGTGACCCCGTTCCATTGCGGGATCGTCAACCTGAAACAGGGTGACAGCGCGACCGATGCCGCCTGTGAGGGCCTCTACAAGGCGTTGAAGGCCAAGGGCCTTGACCCGCTCTATGACGACCGCGACGAACGCGCGGGCGCCAAGTTCGCCACGATGGACCTGATCGGCTTGCCGTGGCGTATCACGGTGGGGCCCCGCGGGCTTGCGAATGGCGTGGTGGAACTGACATCGCGCCGCACGGGTGAAAGTGAAGAGATGTCGGCCGAGGCTGCGATCGACCGCATCGCGCAGATTTACGCCGCGCATCCCTGAGACCGACCATAGGTGGGGGCGTCTGCCCCCCGCCTTTCTCAGAGGCTCACCCCGAAGGAATGTGGGCCAGCGTGAGAGATCCTTTCACTCTGGCGGAAGATACCTTGGGGTGGGGGCAAAGCCCCCGTTCCGGTCGATCACCCTGCGGTGACTTGACCTTGCTGGCCTTGGGCGGCAGGGTGCCGCGCAAACAACGGTCAGGACCATGAGCAGCCGCACCGCCCCCTTTTCCGCATTCGAATGGATGATCGCCTGGCGCTATTTGCGCGCGCGCCGCGCCGAAGGCGGCGTCAGCGTCATGACCTGGATCAGCGTCATCGGCATCGCGCTGGCGGTGTTTGCCTTGATTGCGACCATGGCCGTGCGCGCGGGCTTCCGCGCCGAGTTTGTCAGCACGCTTTTGGGGGCCAATGCCCATGTGACGGTCTATTCCAGCGGTCAGGTGGACGAAAGCGGCCGGATGCAGCGCGGCTTTACCGACTATGCCGAGATCGCCGGGCGCATTGCGGATGTCCCCGGCGTGATCCGCGCAGCCCCGCTGATCCGTGGGCAGGTGATGGCAACGGCGAATGGGGTCAATGCCGGGGTCGAGGTGCACGGCACCTCGGCGGCTGATCTCGCCGGATTGCCAAGCGTGGTGGATGGGGCGGACGACATTGGCGATCTTTCCCGCTTTGAAGAGGGAATTGCCATCGGGTCAGGGATATCGCGCGATCTGAACCTTGCCGTGGGGGATCGCATCCGCCTGATCTCGCCCGATGGGGTCAAGACCGCCTTTGGCACCTCGCCGCGCGTCAATGCCTATGAGGTGGTCTATGTCTTCACCACCGGCAGCCCCGAGATTGACCGCACGCGCGTCTACCTTCCCTTTGCCGAGGCGCAAAGTTTCTTCAACCGCGAAGGCCGCGCCGACGAGATCGAGGTGATGGTCGACGATCCCGAGAATGTGGAGCGGTTCGAGATGCCGCTTCTGCAGGCCGGCGGACCGACCGCGATGATCTGGAGCTGGCGGGACGGTGCGGGCAGCTTTCTGCGCGCGCTGACCGTCGAGGACAACATGATGTTCATCCTGATGTCGATCCTTGTGCTGATCGCTGCGATGAACATCATCTCGGGCCTTGTCATGCTGGTGAAGAACAAGGGGCGCGACATCGGGATCCTGCGGACCATGGGCCTGACCGAGGGGTCCATCTTGCGCATCTTCTTTCTGTGCGGCGCGGTCACTGGCATCATCGGGACACTGGTGGGGATCGTGCTTGGCTGTGCCTTCTCGATCTGGTTCACCCCGATCTTCGACTTTGTGAACTGGGCAGCGGGCGGCGGTGTCTGGGACCCCGAAGTGCGACCGATCTATCATCTGTCGGCGGTGTTGCACTGGCAGGACGTGGCGGCGGCGGCGGGGCTTGCGTTGACGCTTTCGTTCATCGTCACCATCTTTCCCGCGCGGCGTGCCGCGCGCATGAACCCGGTCGAGGCGCTGCGCTATGAGTGATACCCTGCGTCTTGAAGGCGTTGAGAAGGCCTATAACCGGGGAAAACCCGGTGAGGTCATCGTGTTGCGGGGGGTCGATCTGACCATCGCGGCGGGTGAGGTCGTAGCGTTGGTCGCACCCTCCGGCGCCGGCAAATCCACGCTTCTGCATATCGCTGGGCTGCTGGATGCCCCAGATTCCGGCCGGGTGCTGATCGGCGGGCAGGACTATACCGGCCAGTCGGATCGGCAGCGAACGGCGGCACGGCGGGACCGGGTGGGCTTTGTCTATCAGTTCCATCACCTGCTGCCCGAGTTCTCGGCGCTGGAGAATGTCGTGCTTCCGCAACTGGCGAATGGCACCGGCCGGGCAGAGGCCGAGGCGCGCGCCTTGCGCTTGTTGCAGGCCGTGGGGGTGGATGACCGCGCCGAGCATCGCCCGGCGGCGCTGTCGGGTGGGCAACAGCAGCGCGTGGCCTTTTGCCGGGGGCTGGCCAATGCGCCCGACCTCCTCTTGGCCGACGAGCCGACGGGCAACCTTGATCCGGCGACGTCGGATCAGGTGTTCGGCGCGCTGATGGCGCTGGTGCGTGACACCGGCATGTCGGCGCTGATCGCCACGCATAACATGGACCTTGCCGGCCGCATGGACCGGATCGTGCGTCTGCAGGCAGGCCGCGTCGTCTGACCCTTGCGGGAAATGCGGGGGCGTGCTTCTGTTGCAAAAAAATGGAGACGCCCCATGCAGTTGCGCACGCTCGCCCTTATTGCCAGCCTGATCCCCCTTGCCGCCTGTGTGAAGTCGGCGCTGCCCGAACCGGAGCCGACGGGGGCGCAGGACTTTGCCAATTACTGTGCCTCTTGCCATGGGGCGGGGGGCAAGGGCGATGGCCCTGCCGCCGCCGGGCTTGACAAGAAACCGGCGGATCTGACGCAGCTGGCGGGGCCCGATGGCAAGATCCCGATGACCCGTGTCATGAGCAAGATCTGGGGCTATACTCGCGCGCCGGATGGAACGCTGATGCCGCGTTTCGCGCCGCTGCTGGAAAGCGACCAGATGGTGCTCTTTGACAGCGGCGATGGTATCCCCACCCCGACGCCGCGCCGCCTTGTGCAACTGGCCGAGTATTTGCAGACCATTCAGGCAAAGTAGAATGTTCGCGCGACACCGGCGTTTTCTGGCGGCGTTCCTGCTCGGCCTGCTGATCGGGTGCGCCGCCTATCTGCTTGGGGTGGCGCCACTGCGGGCGGCACTTCTGGCCGCCAACAGCTTCTTTCTGGCCTATCTGGCGATGATCGCCATGTTCGTGTCCCGCCAGACGCCCGAGGCGCTGCGCCGCCATGCCGAGCTTTCAGATGAGGGTGTGCCGCTTATCGCGGCGCTGGCGCTTGGCTCGGTGGCGCTTAGCCTGACAGCCATAGGCTATGCCCTGTCGCAGGATAACGCGGTGGACGCGGCGCTGGCGGTGGCCTCGGTGCCACTGGGATGGCTGACGCTGCATGTGCTGGCTGCGTTTCACTATGCAGCGCTGTGGTATCAGGGCAATGCACGGGGCCTTGCCTTTCCGGGAACCAGGACGCCCGATGCCTGGGACTTCATGTATTTCAGCCTGACCATCGGCATGACGGCGCAAGTCTCGGATGTCGTGGTCGAGCGCGCCAGCCTGCGACGGCTGGTTCTGGCGCATGGTGTGGTGTCGTTCTTCTACAACACCGTCATCGTGGCGCTTTCGGTCAACGCCGTTCTGGGCTAGCCGAAGATTGGAAAGGAAAGGCCGCCAGCCAGTACGGCGGCGGCCCATTGTCTATGCGCTGGATATTACAGGATGAAATCGTCGGCCTGGATCGCGGGCTTTCCGGTCAGCACCATGCTGAAGTCCGCAGTGCTGTCGCCGTCGGTGTCGAGCAAGATGCGGGTGTCTGACGCCGTGACCTGATAGCGCAGCTGACCCGCAACGCCGGTGAAGGCGCCTGAGCCGATCCAGCGGAAGGCCTGATTTCCGGCCGCGTCTTCGTTCGCGTCGATGGCCGACAGGTCGATGATGTCATTTTGCGCCACCGAGAAGTCGGTGATCCGGTCACCCGCAACCTCGGCGCCTGTCTTGAACACGAAGCGGTCACTGCCTGCGCCACCGGTCAGGCTGTCGGCCCCCGCTCCGCCCTCGATCCGGTCAGCGCCATTGCCGCCGATCAGACGGTCCTTGCCGGCGCCGCCCAGAAGAACGTCTGCTCCGGCCCGTCCGTTCAGTGTGTCGGCCCCGCCGCCGCCGCGCACGGTGTCGCCAAAGCGGGTGCCCAGATAGGTATCGTTCCATGCGGTGCCGGTCACGTTATGGGCCTCGGACCAGATCGCATCAAGGATCGGGTCGGCATCGGCATCGGTACCCGACGGGCCGCCGCCCATCATTCCGGCAACGATCTCGTGCACATCGCCCGCAACACCAGCGGCATTGGTGATGTTCAGGCCCGAGATCGTGACGACCGAGGCCATGTTGGTGACAAGCCCGTTCGTCAGCGCCAGATCACTGGCCGAGGCGTCCCAGGCATTGCCCAGCGTGCCCAGACGGATTGTATCAATCGTGCCGCTGACAGTGTGGTTGGAGAAGGTGTAGAGGAAGTCGTCGCCCTCCAGCAACACAACACGGGTGTCGGCCTCGTCGCCCGTCACCGGCGTGTCCAGATGCAGGATCTGGGTGGTCTCGGTGCTGCCGGTTTGTTCGAGGAAGAACGGCATCTGGTAGGGGGTGAACCCTTTGAACTGCGCCGTCAGATAGGTGTTGAAGTTTACGCCTGTGCCGGATTCGGCCGCGGTAAGCTTGATGTTCAGGGTCATGGTCCGTCCTTTCTGTCTACTGCGTCCGTCAGAACCGGAACGTCAGCGAGGCCTGGGCGTTGAATCCTGGCGAAGGCTGGGTTTCGAGGTGTTGGGTGTAGGTTTCGTCGAAGATGTTGTTCAGTGCGAGGTTCAGGCTCGCGGTTTCGGTCAGGTCCTGACGCAGGTACAAATCCACGGTCGTCCAGGCGTCGGTGGCAAAGTCGCCGTCTTCCTTGGCTGCGGAATGGACCACGCGTGCGCCGAACTCGCGCCGCTCATCGGGGGTGATGTAGCCAGCCGTCAGGCTGATACGGTCAGGCATGACGCGCGACAGATCCTCGCCCGTGTCCTGATTGGTGCCGTCCATGTGCTGACCGGCGAGAGAGATGTAGTAGCCATCCAGCTCATAGGCGGCTTCCAGCTCGATCCCGTCGATCTTGACGCGGGAGATGTTGTCGTACTGGTAGTAGCCGTCGAAGATGCCGCCGGTCCAGACAAGTCCGATGTAATCGCTCACCTGATTGCGGAACATGGTCGCACGAACGCGCAGGCTATCGGCATCGGTGAGCACCCCTTCGCCGTCATAGCCAAGGCCGATTTCCATCGTGCGCGCGCGTTCCGGATCAAGGTCCGGATTGGGGCGGATCGGAAAATCCGCGGGTTCCGGGTGCATCCCGTCAACCAGCGTCTCGTTCAGGGTTGGGGGACGGAAGGTCAAGCCCGCCGCGCCATGCAGCGAAAAGCCCGCAGCCAGCGGCAGCTCCACCGCGATACGCGGCGACAGCGCCTCACCCCGTGCGTCACCTGAATCGCTGTCCATCCGGTAGCTGTCGGCCGAAAGCCCGAAGGTCACCAGCGCGGCGCCGATTTCCACCTGGTCAGTCAAGGCGAGCGACCAGATCTCACGCGTGCCCGACGGCGTCAGGCTGTCCGCGCCCGGATCATCGGTGGTCACGCGATCGCGGAACCCCTCAAGCCGCAGGGTAAAGTCATGCAGGCGTCCGGCGATCTCGGCCTCTTTGCGTCCTTCAAGGCGCAGGCCGGTTGTCGCGGTATCATAGCTGCGGTCCTCGCCGTTGGGCTGCAGGGTATCGGGATCAAGCCCCTGCTGGGCCAAGGTGGTTCCGGTATCGTAGATGCGCCCGTCGATCGCCCAGCCATTCAGCGCGTCATCATTGGCGTAGGCGAGGAACAGGCTGTCGGTCGAAAGCTCTGTGTTGCGCGGTGTGCCAGCGCTGCGCCCGGTCACATAGGTTTCGTCGAGCGTTTTGAAACCCAACGTCGCCCGCCCGCCGTCATCCAGATCAAGACCAAAGGTCGCGAGCCTGCTGTCGGTATCCTGCGCGGCATAAACCTCGGTCCCATCCGGCGCGGTATAGTCATCCGTCCGTGTCCGCGTTGCGGCGATGGTCAGATCGGCGGATGTTCCCACCTTGGTTGCGAAGGCCGCGTGGACCGTGGGTTCGGCCAGCAGGTCACCATAGCGCAGCCGGACCTCTCCGCCATGTTCCGCGCCGGCCAGCAGCAGATCCTCGGCGGCAACGCTGCGCATGGCGACTGCGCCGCCATAGGCGCCAACCTCGGCACCTGGCCCACGGGTGACGGTGAGGTCGCGCAGCATTTCAGTGTCGACGCCAAAGGTGCCATTGGCGCCGTGGCCCGATCTGGCAAAATTCTGTCGCATGCCGTCAATGGTAACGGCCACACGGCCCTGATCCTGCAGGCCGCGAATGTTGACCGCGGTCTCGCCACCTTCGCCTGTGCCGCCCTGTACCGTGACCCCCGCCATGTCGCGCAGGATGCGGTCCAGCCCGGCGCCCTGGAAACGGGTTGAAAGGTCTGTGGCGGTGATCCGGCTCTGCGATGGGGACGTGTCCTCCTCATCGGCGTAAAGCGTGACCTCGGCCAGAACAGTGGGCGCATCGGTGCCCAGCCCTGCCTCTTGCGCGATTGCGGGCAGGGCGCAAACCAGTGGGCAGATCATCAGAAGGGCGCGGTGGGAAAGTCGCATGAACAACTCCGGCATTCCGGGGGAGGGCGTGCGGACCCAAGCCCGCACGCGCCATGATCAGAAGACGAAGATGTCGTTCGTCAGTTCGGCAGCCGACACGCCATCGAGCTGGATGCGCACGGTGTCGAGCCGCAGCTCCACCCCGGTTTCGTTGGTGCGGATGGCGAAGTCCGAGAGCGAATCCACACCAAGTGCCGAAACGTCGAGGACATCGGTGCCAACCGTGAAGTCGGTGATGGTATCACGCGCGCCACCAGGCACGATCTCGAACGTGTCAGCCCCTGCGCCGCCGGTGACGGTGTCCATGCCCAGCCCGCCGCGAAGCGTATCGGCGCCAGCGCCACCAAGGATGACATCAGCACCCTGGTTGCCGATGATCAGATCGGCGCCCGCACCACCTTGCAGCGAGTCTGCGCCATAGCCGCCAAGGATGGTGTCGCGGCCCAGACCGCCAAGCATCAGGTCGGCGCCCTGGCTGTTGAGCAGGCTGTCGTTGCCCGCGCCCCCGATCAAGACGTCGTCAAACGCAAAGCCGTCGATCGTGTCGTCGCCGGAAGAGCCATACACCTCAAGTGCATAGCGCTCCATCACGGCTTCAAGTGCGTCGGCATCCAGATTGCGGATTGCGCTGTAAATTTCATAGGTCGCGTTCGTTGTGGTGTCGGTGCCCGCGCCGGCGGCGGCTGAAACGTCGAAGCCGTCAATGATCAGGCTCGCGTCATAGCCAGTGATCTCGCCCTCGGCCCCGATACCGCGGGTGCCGGTGGTGGTGCCGTCAATCCAGGTGCCGAAGGTCAGGCTGTCGATCGAGCCAGAAATGCCATGCCCGTAGGACGAGCCGTAGTGCATGAAGTCATAGGCAATGTCCGACCCTTCGATCAGCACGCCGCTGTCGGTGGGGGTTGCGGTTTCGTCGACCAGTTCGTTCAGCGTGGCCAGAACCTGACTGCCGTTCATGTAGTAGGTCCCGCCATAGGCGGAATCCGGGGTGCCACCATAAAAGGCGGTCGAGGCAGTTGTGAACTGCGCGAAGTATTCGTTGATCCAGGTGGTAAGGTTGACGCCGTTCATTGCCGATGCGTCGATCGTAAGCGTATTCGCCATATCCGTTTCCTGTCGGTCAGAGGGAACGCATGCTGACTGGCGGAAAGGCGGGCTGCATTGCTGGGGGTGGGCTAAACGTCCTGACTAATTTTGTCAAGCATTCTGGCGCGCGGCGCGCTTCACATTCGGAGGGGCGCAACCATCTGAAAACAATAGGAGGCGCGAACGCCCCCTTTGGTCAATCATGGGTTGAAAGCCCAAACCGCTCAGACGCGAAGCGGGTTGGCCTTGGCGAGACGGTCAAACTGCATCAGGCTGTCGACCAACGCGGGCATCTGGTCAAGGTAGATCATGTTCGGCCCGTCCGACGGAGAGTTGTCAGGGTCTTCATGTGTTTCGATGAAGACGCCCGCGATGCCGATGGACACCGCACAGCGCGCCATGACCGGGGCAAACTCGCGCTGCCCGCCCGAGCTGCCACCCTGGCCGCCCGGCTGCTGGACCGAATGGGTGGCATCCATGATGATGGGCCAGCCGGTCCGCGCCATCGTGGGCAGGCTGCGCATGTCGGCAACCAGTGTGTTGTAGCCAAAACTCACGCCACGCTCGGTCAGCAGGATGCGATCGTTCCCTGTCGATGCGACCTTGTCGGCGACATTTGCCATATCCCAGGGGGCCAGGAACTGCCCCTTCTTGATGTTCACGACTGCGCCGGTCTGGCCCGCGGCCAGCAGCAGGTCGGTCTGGCGACAGAGGAAGGCGGGGATCTGGATCACGTCGACGACGCTCGCGGCCTCACGCGCCTGATCGGCGTCATGGATATCGGTCAGAACCGGCATGCCCATCGCGCGCACGGCCTCAAGCACCTTCAGGCCAGCCTCGATCCCAAGCCCGCGCCGACCTTTCAAGGAGGTGCGGTTGGCCTTGTCGTAGCTCGCCTTGAAGACATATTGCGCCCCGGCGGCTGCGCAGACCTCGGCCATGCGGCCCGCGATCATCTGCGCATGATCGAGGCTTTCCAGCTGGCAGGGGCCCGCGATCACAAGCAGGGGGTGGTCGTTGCTGACGGTCAGCCCGCCGATGCGCACTTCTTTCATGAAGCTCTCCTCAAGCCGAGACCTGTTCGCGCAGGATGGCGATGGTCATCGAGATCATGAGGTAGATACCGCTGAAAATGAGAAACGCAACCACGGTATATTCAAACGCGCGTGGGTAGGCGGCCTCGTCGGGCGGAATCGGGCTGACCGAAAGCGAGAGATACCGCGTCTGCCGGTTCGCCTCGGTGCGCGATGCCTCCATCGCCTGCAGGGCCTGCGCCAGCAGCATCTGGCGGGTTTCCACATCGGTGCGTGCGGTCAGAAGCTCGCTCTGGACGACGGCGATACTTTCGCCGTCGCCGGTCTGTTCCGTCAGGCGGGCGCGCAACGTGTCGATCTGCGCCTCAAGCACGCCGATACGTTGACGGACGGGCTCCATCCGGGCGCGGTTGGGCTGTGGGTTGCTGATCATCTGTTCCAGAGACAGCTTTTCGGTGATCAACTGGGTTTCCAGATTGGTGATCTGACCGGTGATCAGCGACACTTCGACGTCAGAGCTAAGGATCTTGAACTTTTCCTGCAGCTCGACCACGCGGCGCTGCGCCTGTTGCAGGTTGGTCTCGGCCTCTTTGTAGCGCTCCAGTGCGCCTTCCATCTGGTCGCCCCGCATCCGCTGCGTCAGATGGTCGACCTGCTCCTCGGCATAGCCCACAAGGGCATTGGCGAAATCTGTGGCCTTTTGCGGGTCCGCGGCGATCACCTCCATCTTCACGAGCCCCTCGGACGGGTCATAAGAGATCTGGATGTTGCGCCGGTAGGTCTTGTAGGCAGCCTCTTGCGAGGCGTTGGGTTCAAGCCGCTGGATGCGGTCGATGCCGGGGTTCTCGAAATGGGCGCGGAAGCCATGGTCGGCATCAAGGCGGTTCATTGCCTCGCGCGATTGCAGATAGCCCTGAACAGCAATCGAGTCCTGCGATGTGGCAAGCGTCGTTCCCTGCAACAGCCCCCCAATTCCCGATCCACCGACCGGGGCGGCGCTGGCATGCTGGATCACGAATTCGGCGTGGGTGGCGTAGAACGGGGTGGCCCAGCGATAGTAGTAAAGCCCGGCCACGATGGTTGGTAATCCGACAAACAGAAAGAGCCGCATGGCGAGCAACAGTGACCGCCGCCGCCTGCGCCGGACCAGATCGCGCTGGATCTCCATCAACTCGCGCGCGTGATTCTTTTCGACGCGGACCTCGGTTGAAGGGACGCCAATCGCACGCGGCACGTCGGGCAGATTTGGCGTTGCCTTGTCAGCGCCAGTCGCGCCGCCGGGAAGCAGTTCCAGCAGACTGGTCCGCTGGAAGGGGTCGATACCCGCATCCCGCAAAAGCCGGACCGCATCCAGATCCGACGTCGCCGGCAAATCGTGCTTCTGAGCCAGCCGCCGCGCAAGGCGCAGCTGGCGTGCGGTCAGCCCTTCGGCGCGGATCGCATCGAGATCCGCCTCGTTTGCCGGGGGTGTCACCGTGGCGCGCGGCAGATCGTCGGTCGAGGCCCCAAGCGCGCCGAACCCGTCTTCGACTGGCGGGGCAAAGGGCAGGTCCGCCCCTGCCTCGGCTTGCGGCGGCACCGAGGTTCCGGTTGCATCCCTGCGGCGCAGGCGGAACCTGCTAGCGGTGAGCTTCGTAGTCATAAAGGCGCTTCGCTTCTTCCAGGGTTTCAAACATGTAAAGCTGCCCGTTGCGCAAGACCGCGGCCGAGCGGCAGAATTTTTCCAGCGTCGATGCCTGATGCGAGACGATGATCATCGTCGTGCGGTCAAGCCGTTCCTTCAGCAGCGCGCCAGCCTTGCGGTTGAACTCCACATCCGTCGTGCTGGGCATGCCCTCGTCGATCAGATAGATGTCGAGGTCGAGCGCGAGCATCAGCGCAAAGGAAAAGCGCGACCGCATGCCCGCGCTGTAGGTGCCGAGCGGCATGTCGAAGTATTCACCCAGTCCGCAGAGCCAGCGGCAGAACGCCTCGACATAATCGGGGTCGAGGTCATAGATGCGGGCAATGTAGCGCGCATTTTCGGTGGCAGAGAGTTTGCTGACCACGCCGCCCATGAAGCCCAGTGGGAAGGACACGCGCGAGGTGCGGATGATGCGCCCCTCATCGGGTTTTTCCAGCCCGGCCATCATGTTGATGATCGTGGTTTTTCCAGTGCCATTGCGGGCAAGGATCCCGAGCGAATTGCCCAGCTCCACCTTGAACGAGGCGCGGTCAAGGATCACCTTGCGCTGCGTCCCCGTCCAGAAGGACTTGCTGACATTCTCGAACTCGATCATCCGCCTTTTTAGTCCTTGTCGGGATGCTTTGCGCCGCGTTGTTCTTCTGGCCTAGTCGCAAACCCTTAACATCGGGTCACCGGGATGCGGCCGGCCAGACTATCGACGATCATCCGGGCGGGATTATGTCAGCACCGCCGGGCTTTGCAATCTCGGCCGTTCAGGTCCGGGTCCTATCGGGTGCGAAAGAGCACCAGCACGACCGGGATCATCACAAGGCTGAGCGCAAGGCCAAGCCGCGCGGCCTCGGCCATGGCGCCGCCGGGCAAGGCGGTCTGCAGCGCCACCAGCGGTACGGTGAAGCCAATCCCGGTCAGCAGGCCGATGCGCATCAGGTCAGGCGCATCGACGCCGGTCGGCAAGGGCATCCGCAAGACCCGCGTGGCGATCAGCACCCCGGCCAAAAGACCAAGCGGCTTTCCGAACCAGAGTGCGGCCAGCGTTACAATCGTCGTGGGGGCAAAGGCACCAAGGTCGATCCCGCCCCGCGTCAGGCCGAACAGGAACAGGATCAGCATCAGCGGCCGAATGGTCAGATGCGCCAACCGGTTCAGCGGGTCGTGCAGCAACTCTTCGGCCTCGGCAAACATCCCGAAGGCGCGGCGGGCATGCGGGATGGCCGGGATCACCGGCAAAAGCCCAAGCGCGCCCGGAAGTCCTGCCGCAGCAACTCCGATCCAGCTGATCGCCCCGGCAAGCATATAGGGCCAGAGGTGAAGCGCCTCTTGCCGCTCACGCTCTGTCCGGCCCTGTGCGTGGCGCGCGGCAAAGAACCAGACGCCGATACTGGCAAGGACCGGCAAAAGCAGCCACAGCAGACGCGTGGGCGTTTCTGGCACCTGCAGCGCAAGCGCCAGAAGCCCCATCAGGTCAAGCCCGATGCAGATAAGCAAAAGCAGCGGCAGGGCAGGGTGGCCCCGGCCAAAAACCTGCCGGCCAATCACATAGGCGATGATCGTGTCGCCGCCGATCGGAACCTGCCAGCCGATGCCAAGCCGGGCCTCCATCGCGGTCTCGATCAGTGCCGAGACCAGGATCCAGACGGCCACCGCACCGACCGCGGCGCCGATGCTCGCCAGAAAGGGAAGCCCGCCACGCGTGCCGTGCAAGGCGCCGCGCTCGAGCATCGTGGCCTCCCACAATTCCTTGCCCAGCAGAAAGAAGAAGAGCGCCATCAGCAATTGGGATGTGACCGAGATCAGCGTGATCCGTGCATGGTCAGGCATGATCCAGTTGGGGGCGGACAGCGTGAAAAGCCGCGCCTCCATCACGTCGTAGTAACTTTCCGGCGAGAGGTTCACCCAAATCGTCGCAACGAGGCTGCCGATAGCCAGTGCGATTGCGAAATTCCGGATGAAGGTCGAGACGCGATACATAGAGGCCGCCCAGTTGCGATAGCGTTCCGCATAACGTTGACCGGGCGTCAGGGCAATGGTCGCGCGCGATGCGCTCACGCCGTGCGCGAGCCCCCGCTTGCGCCTGCGCCCCTGCGCGCCCAGGGTGCGCTGATTTCGCCGCTTGCCGGGCGCAGCCCAAGGGGCTAGGCCGAGGCAAAGCACGAGACGTGGCCCATTGCGACAGGTGCTGCATCGGACAAGGAGATATGCCATGACCCCGCTTGATCTGGCCTATGAGGCGATGGTCACCGCTCCGGACGGTGATGACGCGCCGCGGCTGCGGTTCTACGAGCGCCTGGCCGATGGCGAGATGATCCTGCTGCTTGAGCAGGAAGCACAGGGTGAGGATCTGTCGCCGCGTGTGTTCGAGCTTGAGGACGGACCCTTTGTGCTGATCTTTGACAATGAAGAACGGCTTGGGGCATTTACCGGTGTGCCAGCCCCCTATGCTGCGCTGCCGGGGCGGGTTGTCGCGCAGCTTCTGGCGGGCAAGGGCATTGGTCTCGGGATCAACCTTGGGGTTGCGCCTTCATCGCTGCTGCTGCCCGCCTTTGCGGTGGATTGGCTAGCGGACGCGCTGTCCCATGGCCCAAGCGAGGCGGAGGCGGTACCTGAATCCTTTGCCGCACCGGGGGCGCTGCCGGAAAGCCTGCTTTCGGGACTCGATGCCAAACTGGCGCGGGCAGGCGGGCTTGCGGCACATGCCCTTCTTGCGACCGTCCGCTACTCTGACGGGCGTCAGGGCCATGTGCTCGCCTTTATCGACGCGGTCGAAGGGGCAGAGGGTGCACTTGCGCGGGCCGCGTCCGAGGTGCTGACATTCTCGGGGATCGAGGCGGGTGAGATGGACGTAACCTTCCTTGCATCGGGAAGCGTTGCCGCGAAGGCTTTGGCGCGCGTGGCGCTGCGCTTCGATCTTCCGGTGCCGGAGGCACCCGAGGCACCATCGCCCGCGGCGCCCGGCATGAACCCCGACAAGCCGCCTGTCCTGCGCTAAGAGGGCGGGGCGGGCGCCGTGCCTGTGGCTGGGGCAAAGGGCCCCATCAAGGGCGGTTGCATGGGGTATATTGATACCTATTTTGCAAGTCATTGAATTTATGTAATTTAATAAATGTCACTGCGCTTGACCTGCGCGCCGATATCAGGGAAAAGCCCCCATCCGAGATTCCGGGGTGCAGTTACCCCGCCAATTCCATGGGTTCCGATATGAAAACCTTCACCGCTACACCGGCGGATATCGAGAAGAAGTGGATCCTGATCGACGCTGAAGGCGTTGTTCTGGGCCGCCTCGCCACGATCGTCGCCAACATCCTGCGCGGCAAGAACAAGCCGACGTTCACCCCCCATATGGACATGGGTGACAACGTGATCGTCATCAACGCCGACAAGGTGCAGATGACCGGCAACAAGCGCGCCGACAAGCGCTACTACTGGCACACCGGCCACCCGGGCGGCATCAAGTCGCGCACTGCGCGCGAAATCCTTGAAGGCAAGCACCCCGAGCGCGTCGTGATCAAGGCCGTTGAGCGCATGATCACCCGCAACTCGCTGGGCGCCAAGCAAATGGCGAACCTCCGGGTTTACGCCGGCGCCGAGCACCCGCATGAAGCGCAGCAACCGACCGTCCTCGACGTGAAGGTGCTGAACCCGAAAAATACCCGGAGCGCGTGATCATGGCTGACATCAAATCTCTCGACGATCTGAAATCGGCCGTCTCGGGCGCCGCTGCCGCTCCGGCTGTTGCCGAAGCTGTTGCGCGTGAGCCCAAGCGTGACGCCCTCGGTCGTTCCTATGCGACCGGCAAGCGTAAAGACGCTGTGGCGCGCGTGTGGGTCAAGCCCGGCTCGGGCAAGGTCGTGGTGAACGGCAAGGAAATGGCCGTCTACTTCGCCCGTCCGGTTCTGCAGATGATCCTGAAGCAGCCCTTCCAGGTTGCCAATGTCGAAGGCCAGTTCGACGTGTACGCCACCGTCGCCGGTGGTGGTCTGTCGGGCCAGGCTGGTGCTGTGAAGCACGGCATCTCGAAAGCCCTGCAGCTTTACGAACCCTCGCTGCGCGGTGCGCTGAAAGCGGCAGGCTTCCTGACCCGCGACAGCCGCGTGGTGGAACGCAAGAAGTACGGCAAGGCCAAGGCTCGCCGCAGCTTCCAGTTCTCGAAGCGCTGATTTCTGCCCCATGGCAGACCGAAAGGCCCGCGGTTTCCGCGGGCCTTTTGCTTTGGGTCGGGGGTGGATTGCGCCCTCGGGGGCGTGGGGGGGCAAAAAAGAAGGCCGGGCAAAGCCCGGCCAGTTCAGGGGTACACCGATCACGGTGTTGAGGAGGCAGGCGGTCAGTCCTGCCAGAACGGCTTGTCAGCCTCGATCCGCGCGTCAACGGCGGTCAGACCGATGTCATCAAGGAGATGCGCATCAAGATCACGCAGGGCATGGCGTCCAGCGCGGCGCAACTCCCAAGTGAGCACGGTCTGCGCCAGCGCGACGAATACGCGCGAAACCGGCGGCAGCGGCTGAACTGAGAGCGGACGAAGCGTCGGGGCGGTCATCTGTGACCGGGCCATGATAGCACCTTTTGTGTTGATACAATGCGCGTTATTGCGTAAGTATATTGATACAAAACTTTGCCGGCCGCTGCCAGAGGAACATTGTGACTGATACAACTTGGCGCCCAGACCTGACTCAATTTCCCGGCCCGAAGTATCTGGCCCTGACCCGCGCCCTGCGTGAGGCGATCCGGGCAGGGGAGTTGCCGCCGGGATCGCAGCTGCCCACGGTGCGGGATCTGGCCTGGGATCTGCATGTGACGCCTGGCACCGTCAGTCGCGCCTATCAGCTCGCCACGCAGGAAGGGTTGCTGGCGGCGACGGTCGGGCGCGGGACCTTTGTCGCGGCGCGGGCGCCGCGCCTTGGCCCCACACAGGCCCTGTTTCAGGAGCGCGACCTGTCGTCCGAGCCGTGGCTGGTCGATTTCCGATCGCCGCAGTTGCCGGACGTGGGGCAGGGTGCGGCTTTTTCGGCCGCGATGCAGCGCATCAGCGCCGATCTTGGGCATTCCTGGGATGACTACCCCACACAACGGGGTGAGGCGCCGCTGCGGGCTGCCATGGTGGACTGGCTCTCGGATCGTCGACTGGGCGGCGTGACGGCGGACGACATCATGCTGACGCATGGCGGGCAGAACGCGCTGCTCTTGGTCTTCTTGTGCTGCCTGCGTGGCGATAGACCCGTGATCCTGACCGAAGATCTGGCCTATCCCGGCATCCGTCACGCAGCCAAGTTGACGCGCGCCGACGTAGTGGGGGTTGAGATTGACCGTGAGGGCATGGTGCCCGAAGCGCTTGAGGCGGCCTGCCAACGACACGGCGCGCAGATCCTTGTGCTGACCCCTGAAGCGCAGAACCCCACGGCGAGCCGAATGGGCGCCGAGCGCCGGGCGCGTATCGCCGAAATTGCCCGCCGCTATGACCTGCAGGTGGTTGAGGATGACTGCTATTCCATCGCGGAAAGCGATCTTCCGTCGTTGCGGTCCTTCGTACCCGAGCGGACCTGGTATGTGGCCTCGCTGTCCAAATCCATCTCGCCCGCGCTGCGCTTTGGCTATGTGGTCTGCCCGGTCGGCATGGGCGAGGCTGGGCGGTTGACCGCGCAGCACGGGTTCTTCGCACTAGCACGGCCAGTGTCGGATCTGGTGCTTGACCTTGTGCGCAGCGGTGCCGCCGCCGAATTGCGGCGCGCGGTTCAGGCAGAGTTCTCAAGCCGGTTGCAGATATTGGTCAGCGGATTGCAGCGCTTTGATGTGCGCTGGCAACCCGGTCTGCCTTTCGCATGGGTCCCGTTGCCATCGGGCTGGCGCGGGTCAACCTTTGCCCGCACAGCGGAAGCCGAGGGGGTTCTGGTGCGGCAGGCGGATGAATACGCGCTGATTCACGGTCGCGCACCCCATGCCCTGCGTATTGCCATTGCAGGGGCAATTCCGCTGAACCGCTATCAGACGGCGGTCGAAACGCTGGCACGGTTGCTCGAAAAACCGCCATCCGACATGGCCGTCTGACGATTCCGGCACGTTCCGACGAAAAAAATGATCAAATTATTTTCCACAGAAAATCAATTGTTTCTCGGTGGTCGTTCCCTCTTTACCCCACGAAATGGGCAGCGTCCCGGGATTTGCCCCCTTTTTTTTCCAAGCCCGGCATGCCACAAAAAATGAAAAAGCTTCTCCGCCTTGGCGGGTCTCAACAGGGTGAATGATGGAACAGGGGTCCAAGAAGGGCCGCTTTGGCGGTTCAGAAGCCGCCAATGGCCTTCTGCTGATATCCCCGACGGCAATCTATGCGACGCTGCTTCTGGCCGCGCCGCTGTTTGCCGTTGTGGTGTATTCATTGATGGTGGACAGCAAGGCGGGTCTCGCCGGCGGTCTGACCTTTCAGAACTATATCGAGGTCTGGACCGGGCGCATCGACCGCGCGTTGATGCTGCGGTCCTTGACGGTTTCGGCGATGGTGACGCTGGTCACGGTGCTGCTCGCCTATCCGGTGGCGTATTTCGTCAGCTTCCACATCCGGCAGGACCGCAAGTCGCTGTGGCTTTTCCTGATCACCATTCCGTTCTGGACCTCGTATTTGATCCGGGTGTTCCTGTGGAAGGTGATCCTCGGCTACAACGGCGTCATCAACTCGGGCCTGATGAGCCTCGGCATCATTGGAGAGCCGCTGACGATCATCAACTATTCGATCGGGTCCATGATCATGACGCTGGCCCATGCCTATGCGGCCTTCGCAATCCTGCCGATCTTCGTGAGCCTTGAAAAGATCGACCGCTCGCTGCTTGAGGCCGGGCAGGATCTGGGTGAGAGCAAGCTGCGCACCTTCTGGCGCGTGACGCTGCCCCTGTCGATGCCGGGCGTGATCGCGGCTGTGCTCATCGTCTTCATCCCCACGATCGGTGACTATGTGACGCCCGAGCTGATCGGCGGCGGCAAGCTTCCAATGATCGCAAACCGGATCGAGGCTGTGATGCTCAAGCAGAACGACAAGGCGCTCGGCTCGGCCATCGCGATGACGGCCATGGCGATTGTCGCGCTGGTATCGGTTGCCTTCCTGCTCCTGAACAAGCGTTTCCTGAAGGGGCAGAAATGAACCGGAACCCGACGCTCAAGATCTACACGATCGCCTACCTGATCTTCCTCTACGCACCGATCATTCTGCTGCCGCTGTTTGCATTCAACGACAGCAAGGTGATTGCCTTCCCGCTGCAGGGGTTCACCACAAACTGGTTTGCCGAAATGTGGGCGGATCAGCAGTTGTTCGTGGCGTTCCGCAATTCGCTGCTGATCGCGGTGACCTCGTCGATCTTTGCCACGATCCTGGGGATCTTCGCGGCCCGTGCCTCGACCCGGTACAAGTTTCCGGGCAAGGGCGGGATCCTCGGCCTGATCATGTTGCCGATGGTGCTGCCCGAGATGATCTTCGCCATGGCCCTGCTTGTGGTGCTGGTGGCGGTGGGCGTGCCGCTCTCGCTTTTCACCATCATTCTGGGCCATGTGCTGCTGTGCACACCCTTTGCGATGGCGATCCTGACCTCGGCCTTCCAGTCGCTGGACCGCTCGCTTGAAGAGGCGGCCTATGACCTGGGGGAGACGCCAGCCTCGACCTTCCGGCTGATCATCCTGCCGCTGGTCATGCCCGGCATCATCTCGTCGCTGCTGATCTGCTTCACGATCAGCCTGGACGAATTCATCATCTCGTACTTCCTCGGCGGCAACCAGACGGTGCTGTCGGTCTATATCTTCGGGCAGTTCCGCTTCCCGGCCAAGGTGCCTGCCGTCATGGCGCTCGGGTTCATCCTTGTCTGTGTGTCGATCTGCCTGCTGACCATCGCTGAATATTTCCGCCGCCGTGGCATCGCCAAGACGGGTGGCAAGGATACCGGAGGCTTCCTGTGACGTTCTCTGCCGAAAAACCGAACATGATCGAGTTTCGGGATGTGCACAAATATTATGGCGACTATCACGCCTTGCGCGGGATCAACGCCACTATCAAGGCGGGTGAGTTCTTCTCTCTGCTTGGGCCTTCGGGCTGTGGCAAGACCACGCTCCTGCGCACCATCGCGGGGTTCGAGGATATCTCTTCGGGCGTCGTGCTGATCGACAGCAAGGATATGGCTAATGTGCCGGCCAACGTGCGCCCGACCAACATGGTGTTCCAGAGCTATGCGATCTTCCCCCACCTGACGGTGGAAGAGAACGTCGGTTTCGGTTTGCGCAAGGACCCGCGCTCGAAGGACGAAAAGGCCAAGGCCGTGGCCGAGGCGCTGGAGATGGTGGGCCTGAAAGGCTATGGCAAGCGCGCGGCACATGCGCTTTCGGGTGGTCAACGCCAGCGTGTGGCACTTGCGCGGGCGCTGATCCTGAAGCCCAAGGTGCTGCTGCTCGATGAACCCCTGTCGGCGCTTGACAAGAAGATGCGCGAACAGATGCAGGTCGAGTTGATCAAGCTGCAGCGTCAGGTTGGCATCACCTTCATTCTGGTGACCCATGACCAGGAAGAGGCGCTGGTGATGTCAGACCGGATCGCCGTGATGTTCGAAGGCCAGATCGCCCAGCTTGCCGACCCGGAGACGCTGTATCGTCGTCCGGCAAGCCGGAAGGTTGCAGACTTCATCGGCACGATGAATTTTGCCCCGGCGGCGGTTCTGTCCGAGGACGCAAGCGGGGTCGAGGTCGATGCCCAGGGCTTTGGCCGGATGACGCTGTCGCCCGATCAGGTGATGGGCGGCGCCACGTCCGAGGGCAACACCATCGGCCTGCGGCCCGAGACGCTGACGATCCTGTTCGATGGCCAGAATGCGACCGATCGTGAGGTTTTCGGCACGGTGGAAGAGGTCGTTTACTACGGTGACATGACCTATTACGACGTCCGCCTCGATGGCGCGGCCGAACCGCTGCGTCTGTCGATGCGCAACGTGCCGGGGCGTCCGGTGCTGGACATCGGCGCCAAGGCACGTCTGGGCTGGAGCCCGAGCGCTGCGGTGCTGTTCCGTTAAGATCGGCTAGGGAAATGCGAAGGGCTGGCGCAACGCGTCGGCCCTTTTCATTTGTCAGGTGGCAAAAGACCCAGACCCCGCAGATAGATGCCAATGCCGGCCTCAAGCAGATCTTCTGGTGCAAATGGGCTTTTGGCCGCGCCACGCATGTAAAGCTCGACTACGCCGTGGCTCATCGCCCAGACATGGGCCGATACCATTGAGGGCGGCGGGCGACGGTCAGGGGGCAGGTGGCCCGAAAGCCCCGCCGCCGCACGTTCCAGCACGTCACGGGCCTTGGTCGCCACCGGGGCAAGCTCGGGCCATGCTTGTGGGCTAAGACCGCTTTCAAACATTGCGACGTAATGGCCGGGGTATTTGCGGGCAAAGGCCAGATAGGCTCGGCCAGTCGCCTCGAATGCCGCAAGTGCGGAGGGTTTGCCTTCGTCGAAGGCATATTCCATCAATGCGGCGAAGATCTCGTATCCTTGCCGTGCCACCTCGGCCAGCAGTTCGTCCCGACCGGCGAAATGCCGATAGACGGCGGCCGGTGTCACATCGGCCTGCTTGGCAGCCTCGGACAGGCTGAAGCCTTGCGGGCCGCGTTCGGCGATCAGCGCCAGCGCCGCTTCGACCAATGCCTGCCGCAGGTTGCCGTGATGGTATCCGCGCTTAGTCATTCTCGCCGTCGGACCACAGTTCGGGGCCTCCGCAGATCAGCGGATCGGGCTTGCCGATCAGGTCCTTGTCGCGTCCCTCGAAATCGACGGCGCGCAGGATGGTCTGGATTGTCGCGATACGGGCGCGTCGCTTGTCATCAGAGCGCACGACCGTCCACGGGGCTTCGGGCAGGTGACTACGCGCCAGCGTGTCGCCGATCACATCGCAGTATTCCTTCCACTTCGACAACCCCTCGATGTCGATGGACGACAGCTTCCACTGCTTCAGCGGGTCTTTCTCGCGCGCAAGCATCCGGCGCAATTGCTCGGGCCGGCTGACATCCAGCCAGAACTTGAGGAAAATGATCCCCTCACGCGTGATCAGCCGTTCAAAATCTGGCAGTTGCTGAAAGAACGCCTCGCGCTGATCATCGGTACAAAAACCGAAAACGGGCTCGACGATGCCGCGATTGTACCAACTGCGGTCGAAGAGCGCGATCTCGCCCGCGCCGGGGAACCAGTCGATGTAGCGCTGGAAATACCATTGCGTCGCCTCGCGATCCGAGGGTTTGGACAGCGCGACGATCTGGCAGCCACGGGGGTTCAGGTTTTCGGTCAGCGCGCCGATTGTGCCGCCCTTGCCTGCGGCGTCGCGGCCCTCGAAGACCACGATGACACGCTGGCCGGTCTTGCGGATGCCAGCCTGCATGCGCACGAGTTGGACCTGAAGCGCCTCCATCGTCCGCTCGTAGTCTGCCTTGGGCATTTCGGTCCGATAGGCATAGCCCTTGGACAGGATGTCGTGCTCGCCACCCTCCTTGATCGCCTTTCGCACGGCCTTTGGTGCGTCTTTCTCGAAATACCGGCTGATTGCTCCGTCGAACGGCAGTTCCATGCACATCCTCCCCTTCCGGATAGTGCCAAAGTCTAGGCGGCCCAAGGGGCGCGCCGCAAGCGACATCGCGGCGCGCAAGTAGCAGGTCAGGTGCCGATGTCGTCCAGCCGGAACGGCGTGCTCTGATAGATCTCATTCACCCAGTTGCCGTAGAGCAGATGGGCATGGCTGCGCCAGCGGTTGAGCGGCGGTCGCGACGGATCGTCATCGGGGTAGTAGTTCATTGGCACATTGATCGGCGTGCCGTTGGCGACGTCGCGGTCATATTCCTGCTTCAGCGTGTCGCTCTCATATTCAAAATGGTTGAAGATATAGAGCGCGCGGTGTCCCTCATCCTCGACCAGACAGGGCCCGACCTCGTCAGAGCCAAGCAGCGTGCGCAGACCGGGCTTCGTATCAATCTCGGCCTGCTTCATTTCTGTCCAGCGGCTGACCGGGATCACGAAGTCATCCGAGAACCCACGCAGATAGGGCGAGGCCGCGACAAGGTTACGGTGGCGGAAGCAGCCAAAGGCCTTGTGGTCAAGGATGTGCTTCTTGACCCCGTGGAAATGGTAGATCATCGCCATGCCGCCCCAGCAGACGCCGAAGGTGGATTGCACATGGGTCTGCGTCCAGTCGAAGACGCGGGTCAGTTCGTCCCAATAGGTGACCTCTTCGAACGGCAGGTGCTCGATCGGGGCGCCGGTGATGATCAGGCCGTCGAACTTCTCGCCGCTCGCCTCGACCTCGGCGAACGGGCGGTAGAAGGTCTCCATATGCTCGGCGGCCGTGTTCTTGGTCAGATGCTCGGTCATGCGGATCAGGTGGAAATCGATCTGCAGGGGCGTGGCACCGATCAGCCGGGCAAACTGGTTCTCGGTCTGGATCTTCTTGGGCATCAGATTGAGCAGCGCGATGCGCAGCGGGCGAATATCCTGACGCGCGGCGCGCTCAGGTGTCATGACCATCACGCCCTCGCGGCTGAGGACGTCAAAGGCGGGCAGGTTCTCGGGCAGGGTAATGGGCATTTCGGTCTCCGTTCGGCGGAGGAGGTAATCAGGGGAGGCGGGCTGTTCAAGCGCGGCGGTCGATGGCGGTGGCGATCAGGTCGTTGAAGCCTTGGCTGTCGCGCACCTGCGCAACCTCTTCGGCGGTGACCGTCACGCCCCAGCCATCGGCCATGGCCTGATAGCGCGGCTGGCGATGGGCGAGGGCCTGGGCATAGGTCCAGCGGACAAAGGCATCCGGGTCGACCTGGTCTGCAACAAGCCCCGTGTCGGCGCGATACTGGCCCCACATTCGTTCAAGAAAATGTGGTTGATAGTACATGGGCTTTGGCGCCCGGTCAAAGCGCCGGATCAGGTCGGCGGTATGGTCCTCGGACCCTTTGATCCAGACAAGCAGCAGATGCTCTGACAACTCGGTCATCACCGGATCAGAGGGGTTCCACGGGTCCACGACTTCGCAGA
This sequence comes from Gemmobacter aquaticus, assembly GCF_007859075.1. Classification (GTDB taxonomy): domain Bacteria; phylum Pseudomonadota; class Alphaproteobacteria; order Rhodobacterales; family Rhodobacteraceae; genus Gemmobacter; species Gemmobacter aquaticus. Next base: position 1,400,705 of record NZ_VOAK01000011.1, on the reverse strand, counting down.
TCGACCCACCGCTGTCGCAAATGAAATTGTCATAGCCATAGATGTCGGCGGCGCGCTCGATAAAGCGGGTGGTATCGGTCAGCGCCGCGACCTCGGCCACGCGGTGCTGCTCTTGCCGGCGCAGGTATTCGTCAAAGGGCAGGCCGCCCTTCTCGGGGTTTCCGGGTTTGCCCATATAAGTGGAGAGCGGCGCGAGATTGTCGAAGGTGATGTTCGAGGCGATGTAGACGCTGTCGCTCAGCAGCAGCTCGCGCAGGAACGGCACCTTCATCGCTTCGCGCTTGAAATTGTCCGCGATGAATTCGCCCATGTATCGGGTGCCGATGCGGTAGTCGACAGAGTAGTGAAACCAGCCACCGGCGCTGCGAAGCATGGCGGCAAGATGCGTCTTGCCCAGACCCGACATGCCGAAGAGCAGCACACGCTTGCGTGCAGCATCGCGCCATTCTGCCGAGCTTGCGTAGATCATCATCTGCCTTCCCATCGGTCCGGGCCTGTTCCTAGCCCGTTCCGCAACCGGATTCACGCGGAAAATGCTGGATAAAGAAAGGCCCCGCCGATCCCGCGGGGCCTTGATGTCGTTTCGTGCTGATCGGTCGCGATCAGAAGCTGAAACCGACCTTGATCCCGAGCGCGACAGCATCGTTGCCGGTCATCGAGGCGCGGGCGGTGTCGGGGGTGCCGGTTTCCGGATCTGCATCACCCAGATCGAGATAACGCGCCCCCGCGGTCACACGCATATTGTCCTTCGTGTAGATCGCGGCAAAGCCGATGCCTTTGTACCCGTTGGTCGGCGCAAGCGGCGAGACCAGATCATCACCTGTCGAGGGCTCGTACGTAATGAAGGCGGTACCCGACCAGTTCTCGTTGAACTTGCGGCCCACACCGAGGGTGTAGGTCGTGGTATCATCAAGGCTGACAAGACCCTGACCGGTCAACGCCTCAAGGGTCTGCGGGTTGATCAGGAACTCGCTCCAGTCCACCCAGCGGACGTTAGCGAAGATCAGCGTGTCTTCGGCAACGCCGGTCTGGGCATCAAGGTGCCAGGCTTGCGGCGTGTCCACGGTGGTCACCGAGGCGATCGAGGCGCCACCCAAACCGACCGGCAGGGCTTCGACGGTGTCGAGTTCATGCTCGACCTTCGAGAAGTAGGTCAGTGCGACGCGCAGCGCGATCTCGGGCCGCTCGTAGGCCACGCCAGCGACATAGCCGGTGCCCCAGGCGTTGTCGAAGTTGACGTTATAGCCATTGAGCGGTCCATAGGCGAGGCCCGCCAAGGTCACTTCGCCACCTGCCTTCGAGGCCCGGATACCGCCGTGGACCGAGAAATTCTCGTTGAACTTGTAGCGCAGCAGGCCGGTCAGACCTTCGCTGTCCATCTGGGCGCTAGTGCCACCCAGGGCGATCGATTGCCCGATGGGGTACAGAATGTCTGCGCCATAGGCCTGATCGTAGATGATCGCGCCCGAAAGCTTGTCGGTGAAGTCGTACTTCAGCGCGAGCCCCGGCAGGTTGTGATCCCCCGCGACGCTGCCGGTGGCACGGCCGCCGAACATGGCGTCGTCATTGCCCGACACACTGGGGTTGATCCAGCCGTAGCTCAACTCGGCGTAGTTGCCCTTTTCAAAAATGATGCTGATCGGCTGGCCAGAGCGGTCGATCCCGCCAGCATGGGCCGCACCGGCCATCGCGCACAGAATTCCGCAGATCGCGGTAAAATTCTTCATGTTTCCATCCCCGTTGGTGCCGGTCTTCCTCCTCGACCGGTTGAGAAAACCCTATCCAGCGCATTTTGGCCCGGTCAATTCGTAACGCCACGTAAAAAAGAAGTTACGTCACGCACTGCGACCCCGTTGCCATGCATCGGATCGGATGTTCAACCAGTTTGCAAGGAAAACGAGAGTTCCGCCTGCCAGAACGGCAAGGCTAATGGGCTCACCGTAGAGCGATGCGCCTACGAATGCAATCAGAGGTAGACGGGCAAAGTCGATGGGAACGACGATACTGGCTGGGGCGAGCGCGAGCGCCTTTGTCAGACAGAGATGCGCAATCACGCCTGCTGCGCCAATCAGGGCAAGCCAGGGCAGGGTTTTGGTTGTCGGCATGGCAACCGAGCCGTCCAGCGAGGCGGCCACAAGTCCAAAGAAAGCCTGCATCAAGGTGAGCCAGAACAGAATCGAGACAATGCTTTCGCCGCGCGTCAGCCTTTTGGTCAGAATCGCGGTACAGGCGAAACAAATGGCAGAGCCGGCAGCCGCCAGCATGCCGGGATCGAGCGACCTGAAATCGGGCTGAGCCACGATCAGCGCCCCGGCAAACCCCATGGCGGCGGCGAGCAGTTTGAACCGCGTCAGCCGTTCGCCCAGAAAAAGTGGTGACAGCAGGATTACCCAGATCGGCGAGGTGAACTCCAGCGCGAAGACCTGTGCCAGCGGGATCGCGGTGAGCGCCCAGAACCACAGGTTCTGTCCGGTGAAATGCACAACGTTTCGCATGACATGCTGCGGCAGATTGCGTGTCTGGACGGCGTCAAGCTGGCCCGTAAGGCCGGCAACCAGCACCACAAGTACAAAGCCCGTGACAGACCGCCAGAGCATGACTTCGAAGGTGTCATGCACAGCGGCTACAGACCGGCCTGCGATGGCCATAGCGGTGAAGGATAAAATGGAACCGACCATCCAGACGGCGGCGGCCATAGGGCGATAGGTCTGCATGCGCGTGCTCCTCGCGGCAGTCGTGGCCGCGCTTGCGCGGATTGTCCAGTAGGCCTAGCCTTTGGCTGCGAACAGAACTTGATCGAGTATCACAATGATCAGACCCATCTTGCGCGATGCCGACACCCGTGTCGGATTTGCCGAACTGTTTTTCGATCTCGTCTTCGTCTTTGCGATCACTCAGGTCAGCCACCTTCTGCTGCATCACTATTCTCTGGCCGGGGCACTTGAGACCGCCCTGATCTTTCTGGCGATCTGGTGGGTCTGGATTTACACGACCTGGGTTCTGAACCGGCTTGATCCCGAACGGATAGAGGTGAGGGGGCTGCTCTTTGCCCTGATGGCGGCGGGGCTGTTCCTCTCCATGTCGATCCCGCAGGCCTTCGGTGAACGCGGATTGACGTTCGCCCTTGCCTTCATCGCGATGCAACTGGGGCGTTCGCTGTTCATGTTCGTCGTCTCCAAAGGCAATGCGTTGCTGCGCGGAACATATCTGCGGATCGCGATCTGGTTTTGCGCGTCTGCCGTCTTCTGGATCGCCGGGGCACTGGCCGATCCGCACCACGGGCGCTTGCAGCTTTGGGCCATCGCGCTTGCCATCGAATACGCGGGTCCGCTGACCGGGCTATATGTGCCCGGACTGGGACGCGACACTACGACGAACTGGACCGTGAAGGGGGGCCACATCGCCGAGCGTTGCGGGCTGTTCGTCATCATTTGTCTGGGCGAGACGCTGCTGGTGTCGGGTGCGACCTTCTCGGGCATGGAGTGGACGACACCCGGAACAGTGGCCTTCCTTTCGTCGCTGGCCGGGGCAATCGGATTGTGGTGGGTCTATTTCCATGTCGGGTTTCGACGTGGCGCCCATCAGATCGAGCATTCCGATGACCCGGGCCGCCTTGCACGACTGGCCTTCACCTATGCCCATATTCCGATTGTCGCGGGTATCGTTCTGACGGCAGTGGGGGCGGAACGGTCGATCGCGCATCCCGCAGATCCGGCAAACCTTGCCGAGGCTGCGTCAGTTCTGGGCGGGGTTGCGATGTTTCTGGCGGGGAATGGCTGGTTCAAGCGCATTTCGGGGCGCAACTTCCCGCTGTCGCATCTGGTTGGCCTGGGGCTTTGCGTGGCCCTGATGTTGGTCCTGCCATGGATGAACCTGCTGGCGCTCAACATTGCCTCGACCACGATCCTTGTGCTTGTCGCGATCTGGGAGCAATGCTCGGTCGGGCGTCACCTCGACGTGCATTGAAGCGGGCGATCAGTCGCCCACTTCCTCAACCCTGAAGTCGCGCAGGATACCGCGGGTGGCCATGAACCAGTCGCTCTCGCGCGTGCGCGCCTGATGAAGATCAAAGGCCTCGCGGTCGCGAAAGGCCTCCATCACCTCGAACGTGAACGGATCGTCGGTTTCGCTGATGTCAAAGGACAGGCAGCCCGGCTCGGTCTGCGTCAGACGGATATGTTCGCCCATATGGGCAAGCACCGCCGAGCGTTCCTCGGCGGTCATGCAGACCAACTGACCGCGCAGCCGGATCATTCCAGCTCGATCGTGCCTGGGGGCTTCGAGGTCAGGTCGTAGAACACACGGTTCACGCCCTTCACCTCGTTGATGATGCGGGTCATCGTTTCGCCCAGGAACTCATTGGTGAAGGGGTAGGTGTCGGCGGTCATCCCATCGACGCTGGTCACCGCGCGGATCGCCACCGCGTAATCGTAGGTGCGCCCGTCGCCCATCACGCCCACCGTCTTCATCGGAAGGATCGCGGCGAAAGCCTGCCAGATCTCGTCATAAAGACCGTGCTTGCGGATCTGGTCGATATAGACCGCATCCGCCTCGCGCAGGATTGCAAGCTTTTCGCGGGTGATCTCGCCGGGGCAGCGGATGGCAAGGCCGGGGCCGGGGAAGGGGTGGCGGCCGATGAACGACTGCGGCAAGCCAAGTTCGCGACCAAGCGCGCGGACCTCGTCCTTGAACAGCTCGCGCAGGGGTTCGACCAGCTTGAGCCCCATCTTCTCGGGCAGGCCGCCGACGTTGTGGTGGCTTTTGATCGTGACCGAAGGCCCACCCGAGAACGAGACGCTTTCGATGACGTCGGGATAGAGCGTGCCCTGTGCCAGAAACTCGGCGCCCTCGATCTGGTTGGCGTATTTCTGGAAGACGTCGATGAACAGCCGCCCGATCGTCTTGCGCTTGGTTTCAGGGTCAGAGATGCCCTCCAGCGCACCAAGGAACAGATCGCTCTCATCGGCGTGGATGAGCTTGATGTTGTAGTTGTCGCGGAACATGCGGACGACTTCTGCCGCCTCGTTCTTGCGCAGAAGGCCGTGGTCGACAAAGACGCAGGTCAGCTGATCGCCGATGGCCTCATGGATCAGGATGGCTGCGACCGAACTGTCGACGCCACCGGAGAGGCCGCAGATGACCTGTTTGTCGCCAACCTGGGCGCGGATCTTCTCGATCGCGTCCTCGCGGTAGGACGACATGGTCCAGTCGCTGGTGAAGCCCGCAAGACGCACGAAGTTCTCATAGAGCTTTGCGCCGCGCGGGGTGTGGTGCACCTCGGGATGGAACTGCACGGCATAGAAGTTGCGGGCCACATCAGCGGTAATGGCAAACGGCGCATTCGGCGAGGTGCCGTAGACCTGAAAGCCGGGCGCGAGTTTCGAGACGTGGTCGCCGTGGCTCATCCACACCTGTTCGTCGCCTTGCGTGAACCAGCCATCGAGGATCGAGAGCTTGTCTGCGGTGGGCGTGACAAAGGCGCGGCCAAACTCGGCCGTGCCATGCCCGCCTTCGACTTTGCCGCCGAGGCAATGCATCATCACCTGCTGGCCGTAGCAGATGCCAAGGATCGGCACGCCCAGGTCAAAGACCCCCGCCGGTGGCATCGGCGCGCCGTCCGCATAGACCGAGGCAGGGCCGCCAGACAGGATCACGGCGCGCGGTGCAAAGGACTTGAGGAAGGCGTCATCCACACGGTTGAAGGGGTGGATTTCGCAATAGACGTTCAGCTCGCGCAGGCGCCGCGCAATCAGCTGCGTGACCTGAGAGCCGAAGTCGATGATAAGCAGGCGTTGATGCGGATGTGTCATGGCCGGGCATTAGCTTTGAAGGGGCAAAATCGCAAGGCGGAATCGCGCCCATGGCCCCTGTCGCAGCGGGGGTTTCACACCGCCGCGCCCCCCGTGAGGTATTTGAACCAGCGTGAAGGGCTGCATGTCGTTTTCAGGACGGATGCGGCGGAAATGGGTGTCGGTTGGCGCGCCTTCGGTTGCATATAGGGGGCAAGGTCGGGCGCCTGCGGGCGCGAACGGAGGATTCTTCTATGAGTGATGTGGCAGCAGGCAGCCGGCGGGCGCGGGGTGGTGGTGCGGCACGGCGGGCCGAGCGCACCGGGGTCAGCTTCGAGACCGCGCGCTTCATTGAGCGCAACATCCCGAATTTCGAGATCCTGAACGAAGAGGCGCTTCAGATCATCGAGCACAACGCCGAGACGGTGCTGGAGGAGATTGGTGTAAACTTCCTGGAAAATCCGGGCGCGCTGGCGCTGTGGAAGGCCGCTGGTGCCGATGTGCGTGGCGAGCGGGTGCATATTCCGCGTGGTCTGGCCCGCAAGCTCTGCTCTACCGCGCCGGGAAGCTTCACCCAGCATGCCCGCAACCCCGAGCGGAATGTGGTGATCGGTGGCAAGGGTCTGGTGCTGGCGCCGGTCTATGGCCCCCCCTTCGTCCGTGATCTGGAGGGTGGTCGCCGCTATGCGACGATCGAGGATTTCCGCAACTTCGTGAAACTTGGCTACATGTCCAAGTGGCTGCACCATTCCGGTGGAACCGTCTGCGAGCCAACCGATGTGGCGGTGAACAAGCGCCATCTGGACATGCTGCATGCCCATATGACGCTGTCGGACAAGCCCTTCATGGGGTCGGTGACAGAGCCGGTTCGTGCCGCGGATTCGGTCGAGATGTCCAAGATCCTGTTCGGGGCGGATTTCGTTGACCAGAACACGGTGATGACCAGCCTGATCAACATCAACAGCCCGCTGACCTTTGATTCGGTCATGATGGGCGCGCTGGAGGTCTATGCGAAGGCCAATCAGGCCGCGATCATCAGCCCCTTTATCGTGGGCGGCGCGATGGCACCGGTGACGGTGGCCGGCACGCTGACGCAGGTTCTGGCCGAGGTTCTGGCGGGCGTGGCCTACAGCCAGTTGATCCGGCCCGGCGCACCGGTGATCTTCGGTGCTTTCGTGACCTCGATCGACATGAACTCGGGCGCGCCGACCTTTGGCACGCCGGAGGCTGCGCATATCACCTATGGCGCGGGACAACTCGCCCGCCGTCTGGGCCTTCCCTACCGTTCGGGTGGATCTTTCTGCGGCTCGAAACTGCCGGACGCGCAGGCTGCTTATGAGACGGCGAACAGCCTGAACATGGCGCTGCTGGCCGGTGTGAACTTCATGCTGCATGCCTGCGGCTGGCTTGAGGGCGGGCTGGTGTCGAGCTACGAGAAGTTCGTCATGGATGCCGATCAGCTGGGCTGCCTGCATCATCTGGCCAAGGGCGTCATCATGGACGAAAACGGGCAGGGCATGGATGCGATCCGCGAGGTCGGGCCGGGTGGTCACTATCTGGGCTGCGCCCATACGCAAGCCAACTTCAAGTCCGCCTTCTGGCGGTCTGATCTTCTGGACTACAAACCGTTCGAAACCTGGGACGAAGAGGGCGCGCGCGATACGCAGGCGCTGGCATCGGAACGGGTGAAGAAGCTTCTGGGTGACTATCAGGCCCCGGCGCTGGATGATGGCATCCGCGAAGCGCTGGATGCCTATGTCGCGCAGAAGAAGGCCGCGGAACCCGACGCCTTCATCTGATTGCGTGACGACGACAACAGGCGGGGCCGGGCATTGCCCGGCCCTTTGCATTTGCCTTACGAGGCCAACGGGGACTGACGCAGCAGGCGCAGTTCGGCCATCAGTGCGATCAGCACCTCTATATGCCGGCACAGCGAATAGCTGGCATCTCCGACGCGACGGGTTTCTTCCAACTGGCTCTCGGCATCGAGAAGCCGGGGCAAGGTGCTTTCGGGCCCGACGGTGCAGTCCATCCGCAAGAGCCGTTTCAGATCACGCTCGCGATGAAAGTCCTGTAGCCCCAGCCGGGCAGCACGCAACAGCATGGCGGGGCGGCGGAAATCGGTCATCAGGGCGCGCAGGTCAGTCATTCAGGTCTCCAGAATTCGGTGACCAAACCCTTGCACAATGCAACCCTGCGTTGCATTTCGCGCCCATTCACCGCGCGCCGCCGCAGCAGATGTTTAGGAATTCGAAAGGATTGTCGGTTCCATCCACGGCGGCACGGCTTTCGTTAACCGCCGGGTAACCAAACCCCCGCACGGTTGCACTGTCCTTTTCCGGGCAGACCTCCGGACGGGCCCGGAAAGTCGAACATGGAACCAGAAGTCAACGTCGTCAGTGTCCTGCCATCCTGGCTTCCCGCCCCGGTCAGAAGGTATCTCGGCCACACCGGAGAGGGGGTCTCGCTGCGCGAGATCGCCCGGCGCGAAGGGCTCGCCGCCTCGACCGTCATGCGTCAGATCCGCCGGTATGAGGCTCGCCGCGACGACCCGCTGGTGGATGAGGCGCTGGAGGCCCTGTGCCGCACCAGGACGAGCGGTTCCGTGTCGACCCCTGATGCCCAAGGAAAGGATATCCCCCAGATGACGGCTCCGGTGCGCCAAGGATCGATCATGCTAGACGAGGCGGCAATTCAGCGCGAGGGGCGGCGCATCCTGCGACGCCTGGCCGAGCCTGGTGCCGTTCTGGCGATTGCGCCCAATATGGAAAAGGCCGTGGTCCTGCGCGCCTCCAGCGATGGCCGCATGGTGCAGACCGCCGTGCTTGAGCGTGCCTTGGCGCAGGCCTTCGCACTGAAGGACTGGATTTCGGTTCGCAATGCCCAGGGCCGGCTGACGAGCTATGAGATCTCCGCATCCGGCCGGGCCGCGCTCAAGGCGCTGATCGACGAGGAAGATCGTCGGCGCATGTCGCATCATGCCGCCTTCGGTCTGGCTGATGGTGGGGCGATCCGGATTGATGGTGGGTCGGTGACCTCCGAGGCGGTTGCGACGCGCAAGAGCCGTTTTGCCCTGACCGAAAGCCCGGTTGCGGTGCTGGCGCGACGGCGGGAAAAGGATGGAACGCTGTTCCTCTCTCCCGATCTGGTGCAGGCGGCAGAGCGGCTGCGCGAAGACTTTGAGCTTGCGCAGATGGCAAGCCGTGACACCCAGATCTGGGACCGTTTTCTCTCTGACCCCTCGCGTCTGCCTGCGACGGGGATGGAGGGAGCCTCGGGGGCTGCGCGAGAGCGGGTTGCGGCTGCCCTGCGCGATCTTGGTCCGGGTCTGGGCGATGTGGTCCTGCGGGTATGCTGCTATCTGGAGGGGTTGGAGGTTGCAGAGCGCCGCATGGGCTGGGCGGCGAGGTCGGGCAAGATCGTCCTGCGGATCGCACTGCAGCGGCTGCGACGCCACTACATCGAAACCTATGGCCGTTCCGGACCGCTGATCGGTTGACGGGCTAGTACAGATGGGTTGCCTGCGCGGCGCTATAGAGAAGCCCCATGGAGAGCAGGGCCAGCCAGACTGCCGCGACCTGTCGCAGGCGCAAGGATGCGCTCTGTGCGGTTGAGGGGCGAAGGGTGGCCAGCGATCCAAAGCCTGCCCAAAGTGCCGCGATTGCTGTTACCAGCAGGGAAAACACGAACACACGCAGCGGCAACTCGGGGCCGGGGAGCAAGACCAGACCGAAGATCAGCCCCTTGGGGTTCAGAAGCGTGGTGACAAAGACGCCCCACGCCGTGACCGAAGTTCCCTGTGTGTCTGGTCGGAAGTGCCACATCCGGATTGCAAGAAGCAGCACCCAGATGCCGGCCAGCCCGGCAAGGACGGGCTTCAGCATGGGCACTTCGCTTGCAAGCAGATTGCCCATCAGCGCGAGCGGCACCGTCACGGCAAGATAGGCGCTCAGCTCAAACGGGATCAGGGAAAGGGCCGCGCGCAGTCCGCGCTCGGCACCTGCCACGGCCAGCAGCGTATTCGTCGGTCCTGGCATCAGCAGAAGGGCGGCCAGGGCAAGGATCAGGTTTGGAATGGTCATCGCGGTTTCCAGTTTGATCGGGTCGTGATGCCCGCATCCGTTTCGTTCCGCATTGATCCCGATCAATTGAACAAGGGCAAGGCGACGAAGCGCCTCGCCCTTCTCTGGTGCGTCTTAACCGTCGGCGCGGGTCAAACCCGAGGCATGCAGCACCCCGGCCAGAGCACCGCCAGCAAGCGGTGCCACGATGAACACCCACAGATCCGCGATGGCCTTGCCGCCGACGAAGACCGCGGGGCCGATTGAACGCGCGGGGTTCACCGAAACGCCGGTCACGTTGATGCCGACAAGGTGGATCGCTGCCAGCGTCAGGCCGATGGCCAGACCGGCAAAGCCCGGCGCCGCCCCGGGGCCGGTCGCGCCAAGGATGACCGTCACAAAGATGAAGGTCGCCACGAATTCAAAGACCAGCGCCGCAAGCAGCGTGTATTCCCCAAGATACCCCGGTCCGAATCCGTTCTGTCCAAGCCCGTTCGTCGCGAGAACGAAATCGGGTTTTCCAGTTGCGATCAACAGAAGGATCGCCGCGCCTGTCACGGCACCAGCGATCTGAGCGATGGCGTAGTTCACGAACTCTCCCATCCCCATGCGTCCGGCTGTGACCATGCCAAGCGAGACCGCCGGGTTGAGATGCGCGCCCGAGATCGCTCCAAGCCCATAGGCCGCGGCGACAATCGCCAGACCGAAAGCCAGCGAGATGCCGGTAAAGCCGATATCGCCACCCGCGATCACTGCCGAGCCGCATCCGAAGAAGACGAGAATTGCAGTGCCGATCGCCTCGGCCACCAGTTTTCTTGTCATGTCCCTCAATTCCTTCCTGTTCAATTTGCTGCGCGGTCTGCCCCGGTGCCAGGGTTTTGGGCGGTACCGGTTGCCAGTCGCACTGATTCAGCTTATTTCACGAAATATCAGCCGTCAGGGGGAAATTCCGATGCGTGATCTAAAGCTTCCCGATCAACGCCATCCGGAAAAGGCGCATCGGCCCGATCAGGAGCAGCCCAAGAAGCCGTCGTGGATTCGTGTGAAGGCGCCGACCTCGCAGGGCTACAAGGAAACCCGCGATATCCTGAAGGCGAACCGGCTTGTCACCGTCTGTGAAGAGGCGGGTTGCCCCAATGTCGGCGAATGCTGGAGCGCGGGCCATGCCACCATGATGATCATGGGGGATATCTGCACCCGCGGCTGTTCCTTCTGCAACGTGGCGACGGGCCGTCCGGATGCGCTGGACGTGTTCGAGCCGGGCCGCGTGGCCCATGCCGTGCAGACCCTTGGCCTGAAGCATGTGGTCATCACCTCGGTTGACCGGGATGATCTGGCCGATGGCGGCGCGGAGCACTTTGCCCAGACCATCCGTGCCATCCGCCACCGCGCGCCCGACACCACGATCGAGATCCTGACCCCCGATTTCCTGAAATGCGACGCATCGGCGCTTGAGATGGTTGTTGCGGCCAAGCCTGACGTGTTCAACCATAACCTTGAAACGGTGCCGGGCCTCTATCCGACCGTGCGTCCGGGAGCGCGCTATTTCCACTCGCTGCGCCTTCTGCAACGGGTGAAAGAGATCGACCCCACCATCTTTACCAAATCCGGCATCATGGTTGGGCTTGGCGAGGATGCGCAGGGCGTGCGGCAGGTCATGGACGACATGCGCGCGGCCGACGTCGATTTCCTGACCATTGGACAGTATCTGCAACCGACGCCCAAGCATCACCGCGTTGACCGGTTCGTGACGCCCGAGGAGTTCGCCTCGTATGAAAAGGCGGCATGGGGCAAGGGGTTTCTGATGGTCTCGGCCACGCCGTTGACCCGGTCGAGCTATCATGCCGGTGAAGACTTTGCCCGACTGCGCGCCGCTCGGCTGGAGCGGCTCTCGCAGGCCTGAGCGATCGGCAAGGGGGGGGCTTTGCCCCCGCCGCGCCTTTGGCGCGTCTCCCCCAGGGTATTTGATCCAAGAGGAAGAGGGTGAGCCTGCTATTCGGCAGGCGGGACCTTCTTCAGATAGGCGGCGACCGAGGCGCGATCTGATTCTGGCAGACGTGCCATGTTTTCCACCACATGCGCCATGTGTCCCCCGACGCTGTCATATTCGGGCGTGAAGCCGGTCGTCAGATATTCGACGATCTCGTCTTCCGACCATGTCAGTTTGGCCGGGGTGATGTTCGGGATGCTGCCTTCGCCCGCCGGGTTCGGCGTGCCGGCAAGCCAGCGGCTCCGCTCGATCCCGCCAAGCGCGTTGCGCGGGCTGTGACACTCGCCGCAATGCGCCATCGCCTCGGCGATATAACGGCCCCGTTGCTCAATCTCGGTCAGGTCGGCGTTCACGACCCAGCCTTCGCGCAGGAACAGCAGTTTCCACCCGCCAAGGCTGCGCCGGATATTGAAGGGGAAGCCCACATCATGCGGTTTGTCCGGGGTCGCATCCTGCGGCAGCGTGTCGATGAAGGCCTTGAGGTCAACCACGTCCTGCAGCGTCATGTTGGCGAAGGCTGCGTAGGGGAAGGCCGGGTAGTAGTGCTGGCCGCCGGGCGAGACCCCCTTGGTGACGGCGGTGACGAACTCTTCGGTTGTCCAGCCGCCTATCCCCTCGGCTGAGGGCGAGATGTTCGGGGCGTGGAAGGTGCCGAATGCGGTCGGAAAGGCTTGCCCACCGGCCAGCACGAGCTGTGCCTCGCCCTTGGCACCCGGTGCCATGTGGCAAGAGGCGCAGCCGGTTGCCCAGAACACCAACTCTCCGTTGGTTGCGTCGCCCGTGAGATCGGCGAGGGCCGCGGCAGGTGCTCGGGTTGGCGCGGTCAGCCACCATCCGGCGGCGCCTGCGATCGCGGCAAGGGCAAGAAGGCTTGGGATCAGACGCATGGGCACCTCCGTGGCTGGAGGAAGGCTAACTGCCCGAGGTGACCGACGCTATCACAGTTTCGTGGCCCGGCAGTGGCGATCAATCCAGAAACCGCACCTTGCCGATATAGGGCAGGTTGCGGTTGCGTTGCGCGAAGTCGAGCCCGTAGCCCACGACGAATTCATCGGGGATTTCGAAACCGGTCCACGTCGCCCGGATATCGACCTCGCGGCGCGAAGGCTTGTCGAGCAACGCGCAGACCTCGAGCCTCCTTGGATTGCGGCTGAGAAGAAGGCGCTTGACGTGCGAGATGGTAAAGCCGCTGTCGACGATATCTTCAACGACCAGCACGTCGCGCCCTGCAATTTCACCGCGCAAGTCCTTGAGGATGCGAACTTCCTTGCTGGACTGGGCGGCGTTGCCGTAGCTTGATGCCTCGAGGAAGTCGACCTCGACTGGCAGGTCGATCTCACGCACCAGATCGGCGATGAACATGAAGGAGCCGCGCAAAAGGCCGACGACGATCAGGCGGTCACTGTCATGATAGTGCGCCGTGATTTCGCGGGCCAGACCCTCGACCCGCGCCGCGATGGCCTTGGCAGAGATCATCTGTTCGATCACATAGGGTCGTTCGGCGGGGCGTTCTGTCGCGCTTGCGGTCATGCGGGCCTCTTGATTTCCCGTGCCGGTTTACACATTACCAACAGCAGTGTCACGCTGGAGCCTGCATGCCCACCCATCACGAGACGCGCGTTGTGCCCTATACCGCGCAGCAGATGTACGATCTGGTCGCGGACGTCGCGGCCTATCCGAAGTTTCTGCCTTGGACCGCAGCGGCGCGGATCCGCTCGCGCACGCCCATCGAAGGGGGCGAGGTGATGGAGGCCGATCTGGTCATCAGCTTCAAGGTATTCCGCGAACGCTTTGGCAGCCGGGTCACCCTTTGGCCGTCGCAAATGAAGATCGATACGGAATATCTTGATGGGCCGTTCAAATATCTGAAAAGCGGATGGAGCTTCCGAGATGTTACGGGGGGCTGTGAAGTCACGTTTTTCGTCGATTTCGAGTTTCGCAACGCCATCCTGCAAGGCATCATCGGGGTCGTTTTCAACGAGGCCATGCACCGCGTTGTCCGCGCATTTGAAAAGCGCGCGGCGGATCTTTACAGGCCTGTCGCCTGATCACGCAGCGCCTTCAGGATCAGGTGCAGCGCATGGTCGCGCGTTGCAAGGCGCACCCCGGCGCGGCCGATGGCGCCGAATTCGACGGTTTCACAACGGGTTGGGTGACCATCCTGCGCCAAGCCAAAGCAAACCCGACCCTCTGGTTTGAATTCTGACCCACCGGGACCGGCGATGCCGGTGACGGATACAGCGATCTTGGCACGACTGTGGGAAAGCGCACCTTCGGCCATCTCGCACGCGACTTCTTCAGAGACGGCGCCGAACTGGGCCAATGTCTCGGCCCGCACACCCAGCATGTCGATCTTCGCGGCGTTGGAATAGGTGACAAAGCCCCGGTCAAAAGCATCGGACGAGCCCGCGATATCCGTCAGTGCCACGGCAATCATCCCGCCGGTGCAGCTTTCAGCCGTGGCGATCATGGTTGAACTTTGCCGCGCAAGCTGCAGAATTTCTTGGCAGATCATCGGTTATCCCATCATCGGTTGAAGCAACGCGTGATAAAGCCCGGCCAGCGCGACCGAGCATATTCCGGCGAAAAGCCCGGCCCAGAGATCGTCCAGCATTACGCCCGCTGCATCGCCTCGGCGGTCCGCCCGACCGACAAGCCACGGCTTCCAGATGTCGAACAGCCGGAAAAGCGCAAAGGGCACCACCCAGCCGGGCCAGGCGCCCAGGGCGAGGCTTTCCACCCCGTGCCGCCAGAGGGGAAGAACCGTGAAGCAAAGCGCAAGCAACTGCCCCGCGACCTCGTCAATCACAACCTCGGAAGGGTCTTCGTCGGTTCCGCCTGTAAGGTATTGGGGAATAGCCCAGAATCCCAAAAGCGCAGCAAGGACGAACCCGACGGGAACCAACAGGGCCGCGCCGGCCTCATAGGCCAGAACCGCAAGCGCCACAGCGGCGGCAGACCCCCATGTGCCCGGCGCAGGGCGCAAGCGGCCGACGCCCGCGAATGTGACGATGGCAGCAATCATGCTTGCACCAGTGTTGCCGTGGCGATGGCTGCGATTCCTTCCTCGCGCCCGGTAAAGCCCAGTCGTTCCGACGTTGTCGCTTTCACGCTGACGCGGTGACCCTCAACCCCCATGATGGTGGCAAGGGTCGCTTGCATGGCGCCCGCATGCGGCCCGACCTTGGGGCGTTCGCAGATCAGCGTCACGTCGCAGTTCATCAGGCGAAATCCCATTTGTAATGCGAGATCAATGGCATGGCGCAAGAAGATGTGACTGGCGGCACCCTTCCATTGCGGGTCTGACGGCGGAAAGTGCCGGCCGATATCGCCCTGTGCCAATGCACCGTAGATCGCATCCGTCAGGGCGTGCATGCCCACATCGGCGTCGGAATGGCCAAGCAAGGCCTTGTCGTGCGGGACCTTGACCCCGCAGAGCCAGACATGGTCGCCTGCCGTAAAGGCGTGAACGTCAAAGCCGTTGCCAAGGCGGATCTCCATGCGGCGTCCTTTCAGGATAGCCTCGGCGCGGGCAAAGTCGCCCGGCCAGGTCAGTTTCAGATTGTCTTCGTCGCCCTCGACGATGCTGACGGGCAGGCCTGCTGCGCGTGCGACCTCAACGTCGTCGGCGGCATCGGCGCCATGTGCACGATGGGCCGCGAGAATCGCCTCGTAGTGAAAGGCCTGAGGGGTCTGCGCGCGCCATAGGCCGTCACGGGACTGGGTGCCAGTAACCGCACCCTCTGCGCCGCGCCAGAGAGCGTCTGTTACGGCAAGTGCCGGGGCAGCGGCGGGGCCGCTCTCCAGGGCCTCCATCAACCGGGCGATCAGGGCGGGCGACACAAGCGGGCGTGCGCCATCGTGGATCAGGACGCGGGTGACACCCTGATCCGACAGGGCCTCCAGCGCATTTCGCACCGATTGGGCGCGGGTTGCGCCGCCTTCAACAATGCGGGCGTGCGGCAGCAGGGCTTCGGCCATTTCACGGTCATCGGGGTGGATGACCAGCACGCAGGGGATGCCTGAAAACGCCTCCAGCGTGTGCTGGACCACGGGCTTGCCCGCCAGAAGTTGCCATTGCTTCGGCATCTCGCCCCCGGCTCGTGTTCCGCGTCCGGCGGCGACGATGATGGCTGCTGTGGTCATTGCGCTCTCCTTGTCCTTTCACTAGAGCAAGGATTTCTGCGTGACAATGCGGCGGCAAAGCTGGAAAAAGTTGCACAAAATTTGTGCGGCGTGAATATGTCGCACAAAATTGCGGCGTTGCGCCGTTGTATCAATCAGATGGCAAGTCTAATTGCCAAGAGACAAGACAAAGGAACCCATCGTGTCGGTCCAGATGGCTGAAATTTCCATCACGCCCCCGGTGCTTCTTGCGCCGCTGGCGGGGATCACCGACCTGCCGTTCCGCAGGCTGGTAAGCTCTTTCGGGGCCGGACTGGTCGTCAGCGAAATGGTCGCAAGCCAAGAGGTTGTGCAGGCCCGCCCGCTTGCCCGGGCCCGTGCAGAACTGGGCTTTGGCGATTCGGCGACCGCAGTTCAACTGGCGGGGCGCGAGCCCTACTGGATGGCCGAGGCTGCAAAATACGTCGAGTCGCAAGGCGCCCGCGTGATCGACATCAACATGGGCTGTCCGGCCAAGAAGGTGACGAACGGCTATTCCGGTTCGGCCCTGATGAAAGATCTGGACCACGCGCTGCGCCTGATCGAGGCGGTGGTGGGGGCGGTGCAGGTCCCCGTCACGCTGAAGACCCGGCTGGGCTGGGATGATGCGCTGCTAAATGCGCCGACGCTTGCACGGCGGGCCGAGGGGGCAGGCGTGCGCATGGTCACCATCCACGGGCGCACGCGCTGCCAGTTCTACAAGGGGCAGGCCGACTGGGCCGCCATCCGCGCGGTGAAAGAGGCGGTCAATGTGCCCTTGATCGCAAATGGCGATATCACCGATTCCTCCCGCGCGGCCGAGGCGCTTCGCCTCTCCGGCGCGGACGGGGTGATGATCGGGCGCGGGGCACAGGGACGTCCCTGGGTGCTGGCGCAGGTAGCGCATGCGCTCTATGGCGCGCCGGCGCCGGTCATCCCGCAGGGCGATGCGCTGGCGGATATGATCGTCGCGCATTATGAGGCGATGCTGTCGTTCTACGGGGCCGAGCTTGGCATCAAGATCGCCCGCAAGCATCTGGGCTGGTATCTCGAGGCGGCTGGCCTCGAACCCGCGCGGGCCGAGGTTCTGACGGCCGATGATCCTGCGCTTGTCATCGCGCGCCTGCGCTCGATCTTCCGTCAACAGGAACGGTGCGCGGCATGAGGGGGTTTCGTCAGCCATACCCGGTGCCGGGGGTGATCTGGGCCTCGCTCCCGATCCCTGCGGTGCTGATCGATGGCGACGGAAAGATTGTCGAGACGAACCCTGCGGCGGAGTTGTTCCTGAATGCCTCGTCCCGCAGCCTGCGGGGGCAGCCGGTGTTCGACAGGCTTCATATCGACGCGGACATGGACGAGGCCTGCGCGCGCGCGCGCTCCAACCAGTCGGCCTTGTTCATCAATGATGTCGATGTGACGAACGGCGACCGCCCGCCCGTGCAATGCACGGTGCAAGTGGCGCCACTGGCGGACAACGCAGAATTCCTGATGCTGCTCATGTCCCCGCGTGAAATTGCGGACCGGCTGAACCGCGCAGGTGCTGCCAAGACGGCGGCGAAATCGGCAATTGGCATGGCCGAGATGCTTGCGCATGAAATCAAGAACCCGCTGGCGGGCATCTCGGGCGCGGCGCAACTTCTGTCCATGAACCTCAGCGCCGATGATCGTGAGCTGACCGATCTGATCGTCGAAGAGACGCGGCGCATCGTGAAACTGCTGGAGCAGGTGGAACAGTTCGGAAATATCCGCCCGCCGGAACGGCGCGTGGTGAACATTCACGATGCGCTTGACCGGGCGCGCAAATCGGCGCTGGTGGGCTTTGCCGCGCGCATGCATATCGTCGAGGAATACGACCCCTCGCTACCGCCGACCTTTGCCGACCCCGATCAATTGATGCAGGTGTTCCTGAACCTGATCAAGAACGCGGCCGAGGCTGCGGGCGAAGAGGGGGGCACGATTACGCTGCGCACGCGCTATGACCTGTCGCTTCGGCTGCGCCGCAAGGATGGCACGGGCAAGGCGCTGCCCTTGCAGGTCGAAATCATCGACGACGGCCCCGGACTGCCGCCCGGTATCGCGGATGATATTTTTGAGCCCTTCGTGTCGGGCAAGGAGAACGGCACCGGCCTTGGTCTTGCGCTGGTGTCAAAGATCATCACCGACCACGACGGTTGGATATCGGTGGATTCGGCGCCCGGACGCACGGTGTTCCGCGTGTCCTTGCCGGTGGCGCCAAAGGAATTGCAGTTGCGGGATTCGCAGAAGAAGGATGCTGAGTGATGGATGGCACGGTTCTGGTTGCAGATGACGACCGCACGATCCGCACGGTGCTGACCCAGGCGTTGACGCGGGCGGGGTGCAAGGTTCATGCCACCTCCTCGCTGATCACGCTGATGCGGTGGGTCGAAGAGGGCAAGGGCGATCTGGTCATCTCGGATGTGGTGATGCCCGATGGGAACGGGCTCGAGGCACTGCCAAAGATCTCGCGCATGCGGCCGGGTCTGCCGGTCATTGTGATCTCGGCACAGAACACGATCATGACGGCCATTCAGGCGGCCGAGGCCGAGGCGTTCGACTATCTGCCCAAGCCCTTTGACCTGCCCGATCTGATGAAGCGGTCGGCGCGGGCGTTGGATGTCAAGCGCCGCGCACCAAAGCCAGCACCCACACCGCGCAGCGATACGGGCGAAGACCTGCCTCTGGTCGGACGCACGCCGGCCATGCAGGCGCTCTACCGGCTGGTTGCGCGGGTCATGAACACCGACCTGCCGGTGCTGATCACTGGAGAAAGCGGCACGGGAAAATCGCTGATTGCCCGCGCCATCCACGATTTTTCAGATCGGCGGAACATGCCTTTCGTCGTGGCGCAGGCGTCTGACCTT
Source organism: Gemmobacter aquaticus (assembly GCF_007859075.1). Taxonomy (GTDB): domain Bacteria; phylum Pseudomonadota; class Alphaproteobacteria; order Rhodobacterales; family Rhodobacteraceae; genus Gemmobacter; species Gemmobacter aquaticus. The sequence continues at coordinate 1,381,840 of NZ_VOAK01000011.1, read as the reverse complement.
CAAGGGGTTGATGGCCCTGCCTCGCTTCTGTCGCGGGCAAGGGGCGGCAGCCTTGTGTTTGATGAGGTGGCGGATCTGGACGAAGACGCGCAGGCGCGCATCGTGCGCATGCTCGACATGCTGGGCGGGCGCGAGGATGGCGCGGCGCCCCGTGTCATGGCGACCTCGCAGACCGATCTTGCCGGGCAGATGGAGGCGGGGCGATTCCGGCAGGACCTGTTCTACCGGCTGGGCGGCGTGACGTTGCATGTGCCTGCGCTGCGCGAGCGGGTCGATGACATCCCGCTGCTTGCCGAACATTTCCTTGCGCGGGGCGAGCGTGATCTGGGCACGGTGCGGCGCCTCTCGCCCGAGGCGCGCGAGTTGGTGCGGGCCTATAGCTGGCCGGGCAACGTGCGGCAGCTTGAAAACACGCTCAAGCGGTTGATGGTCACCTCTTCCGAGCCAGAAATTACCCGGGCCGAGGTGGAAGGCGCGCTTGGCTCGCAGCCATTGCCGGAGCCGATGAAGGGCATGGGCGATGGTGACAAGCTCTCGGCCTCGGTGGCGCGGCACCTCAAGCGGTACTTCGATCTGCACGGCGGTCAGCTGCCACCTGCGGGTGTCTACAACCGCATCTTGCGCGAAGTAGAGACACCGTTGATTGAAATCGCGCTGGATGCGACCGGTGGCAATCAGGCGAAATGTGCCGATTTGCTCGGGATCAATCGCAATACCTTGCGCAAGAAGATTACGGATCTTGATATCCGCGTGACACGCCGCCGCAAACTGATGTAAAACCGCAACATATCGCGTGGCTTCGGTGCAAGGCCCGAGTCACGCCACCAGATATGGCGCGGGGGCTGTTCAGTGCCCCTTTCGATCGGGGGCAGGGTTTTGGGTTCGGCGACTGCAGGGAACAGCTGGCTGCTGAAGCTGTCACGGCTGCGGCGCATGCGGCGGTTCCAGACTTTGCTGACCTTCGGGTTGGCGGTGTTGGGTCCGCTTCTGGCGGTAGCGACTCTCCTCGCACTAGGCCCCCTCGACGGAGGGGCAGGATCAACGCATATGCGGCTGATCCTGCTGGCGGATTTCGTTTATGTACTTCTGATCGCAGCGCTGGTCTTCAGCCGTGTCATGCGCATGGTGGCCGACCGGCGGCGCCGGTCTGCCGGATCGCGCCTGCACTTGCGTCTGACCGGTGTGTTCGCGCTGGTGGCGCTGCTACCCACGGTTCTAGTCGCCGTCTTTGCGGTTCTGACCGTAAACGTCGGGATGGAGGGGTGGTTTTCTGACCGGGTGCAACGCGTCGTTGGCGCCTCTCTTGCAGCGGCCGAGGCCTATGAGCGGGAACATGAAGAGGGGCTGATCGCCGATGCACAGGCGCTTGCGGGCTTTCTGAACATCACCAAGCAATCGACCTTCTTCCTCGATGACGGCTCGCTGCGCCAGTTGCTGACGCAGGCGCAGGATCGGGTTCAGCGCGGACTGAGCCAGGCCTATCTGATTGACGGCGCGGGTGAGTTGAAGACGCGGGGTGAGAAGTCCTACCTTTTTGACTTTGTGCGCCCTTCGGACGAGAATCTGGTGCGCGCGCAGGCCGGTGAGGTGGTGTTGATCCAGGACTGGGAGAACAACCAGTTCCGCGCGCTGATCCGTCTTGATGCCTTTGCCGACCGGTATCTGTATCTGGCGCGGGCCGTTGACGGGTCGTTGCTTGGCCTGCTCGATGAAACCAAGGACTCGGTCCTTCTCTATGAGCAGGTGGAGCAGGCCCGCGGTCGCATCCTCTTCGAATTCGGCCTTCTGTATCTGGGATTCGCACTGATCCTCATCCTTGCGTCGATCTGGATCGGCCTGTGGTTTGCCGAACGGCTGAGCCGACCGGTAGGGCGGCTGGCTGGTGCCGCTGAGCGGGTGGGCGAGGGCGATCTCGATGTGCGCGTGGTCGAGGATGATGGCGATGACGAGATTGCCATGCTGGGCCGACTGTTCAACCAGATGACCCGGCAGTTGAAGGGCCAGCGCGATGCCCTGCTCGACAGCCATCGCCAGACTGAGCGTCGCAGGCGGCTGTTTGACAGCGTGCTGTCCTCGGTCACGTCAGGGGTGATCGGGCTGGATGCGGATGGCGATGTGGATTTCGTGAACCCGGCCGCGCAGCGGTTGCTCGACTATGACGAGGGGCGAACCGATATTGCGCTTGCGGTGGCCGTGCCCGAGTTCGGGGCGCTGTTCGCCCGTCTGCGCGAAGGCGGCATGGCGGTTCAGGAAGAGCTGCGCCTGTCCCGCAAGGGCCGGGTAGAAAGCCTGCTGGTGCGCATGGGCGAACGGCGCAACACCAATGGCCGGCTCGAAGGTTATGTGGTGGCCTTTGATGACGTGACAGATCTTGTCAGCGCGCAGCGCATGGCGGCCTGGGGCGATGTGGCCCGCCGGATCGCGCATGAGATCAAGAACCCCCTGACGCCGATCCAGCTTTCGGCCGAACGGATCAAGCGCAAGTTCCGTCCGCTCGTCGGGGATCAGGCCGCCGATCTTGAGCAATACGCGGATGTCATCGTGCGCCAGACAAATGATTTGCGCCGCATCGTCGATGAGTTTTCGAAGTTCGCGCGCATGCCCGAACCTGACCGCCGCGAAGCCGATCTGACAAAGATCGTGCGTGATGCGGTGACCTTACAGGCGGCGGGGCAGCCGGATGTGCGCATCGTTTCAACCTTGCCGGATGGACCTCTGCTGCTGGATCTAGACGAAACGATGATCGGACAGGCGCTGACCAATCTGATCAAGAACGCCGGCGAAGCTATTGAAGGCCTGCGCGAAAAAGGCGCGCCAGAGGGCTATTCGCCAGAGATTCGCGTTCGCGTGGACCAGACCGACGCCGAGGCGATCATCTCGATTTCCGACAACGGCTGCGGCCTGCCGCCCGATCGCACGCGGCTTTTCGAGCCTTATGTGACGACCCGCGAAAAGGGCACCGGCCTTGGCCTGCCCATCGTAAAGAAGATCATTGAGGAACATGGCGGATCGCTCATCCTGACCGATGCGCCAATTTTTGAGGGCAGCACCCATTGCGGGGCGTCTGCCGAAATACGCCTGCCACGCACGCCGGTTCGCGCCGCGCGTCGGGGCAAGTTGTCAGCCGTGGGAGGCCAGGGGGACATATGAGCATTCTGATCGTAGACGACGAACGCGACATTCGCGAGCTGATCGGGGATATCCTTCGGGACGAAGGTTTCTCCGTCCGACTTGCAGCCAATGCCGACGAGTGCATGGCCGCAATCAATGCCGAGGCCCCGTCGCTGATGATCCTCGACATCTGGCTGAAGGACAGCCGGATGGATGGTATCGACATCCTGAAGACCGTCAAGCGCGACAACCCGGATGTGCCGGTGGTCATCATCTCAGGCCATGGGAATATCGAGATCGCGGTGGCCGCCATCCGGCAGGGTGCCTATGACTTTATCGAGAAGCCCTTCAATATCGATCAGTTGATGGTGGTGGTCAGCCGCGCGATGGAGACGTCGCGCCTGCGCCGCGAAAACTCGGAACTGCGGCGGCGCGATGTGAACTCGTCCGACATGCTGGGGTCTTCGGCGGCCTTCCGCGGGTTGAAGGGGCAGCTAGACAAGGTGACCAAATCGAACGGTCGGGTCATGCTGACCGGACCGGCGGGATCGGGCAAGGAACTGGCGGCGCGCTACATTCATGCCCACTCCAATCGTGCGACGGCCGCCTTTGTCACCGTCACTTCGGCCACCATCGAGCCCGAGCGCATGGAGGAGGTGCTCTTTGGCCGTGAAACGCCCGAACGCGGGGTGGAGCCGGGCCTTCTGGAGCAGGCCCATGGCGGCATCATCTATTTCGATGAGGTCGCCGACATGCCGCTTGGCACGCAGTCCAAGATCCTGCGCGTGCTGGTCGAGCAGCAGTTCACCCGTGCTGGCGGTCAGGACAAGGTCCGCGTCGATCTGCGCGTGATCTCGTCCACCACGCGCGACCTGCGGTCCGAAATTCAGGCCGGGCGGTTCCGGCAAGAGCTTTATGATCGCCTGAATGTGGTGCCGATCCCGGTGCCATCTCTGGAAGAGCGGCGCGAGGATATTCCCGAACTCACCACCCATTTCATCGAGATGTTCCACAAATCTCAGGGCTTGCCGCTGCGCAGGCTTTCAGCTGATGCCGAAGCGCTGCTGCAGACGATGCGCTGGCCGGGCAATGTGCGTCAGTTGCGTAACGTGATCGAGCGGGTTCTGATCCTGGGTGAGGGCAGCGGCCCGATCGAGGCACGCGAGTTGCCCGGGCAGGACAGCGGCGGGAGCGATGAGGGGCGGCTGGTCATCGGCGGCGCGCTGGCGACGCTACCGCTGCGCGAGGCGCGCGAGTTGTTCGAGAAAGAGTATCTGCTGACCCAGATCAACCGCTTTGGCGGCAATATCAGCCGCACAGCCGCCTTCGTGGGGATGGAGCGTAGCGCGCTGCACCGCAAACTGAAAAGCCTCGGCGTCGTTACCGGCCACAAGGGGCGCGGTGGCGAGGACGATGACGATGAGGATCACGGCTAGGTCAGAGTCCGACCATCCGTCGGATGTCGGCGGGTGATGCGCCCTCGGCCCGGTACTTTGCCAAGGCGCGCGCATCGTCGCGCTTGGCAAGCCGTTTGCCGTGATCGTCGCGGATCAGGCGATGGTGGTGGTAGACCGGCGTCGGAAGGCCCAGCAGGCGCTGCAGCAGGACATGGATGCGGGTCGCATCGAACAGATCTTCGCCGCGGGTCACATGGGTGACGCCTTGCGCCGCGTCATCCAGCACGACCGACAGGTGATAGGACGTGCCCATGTCGCGACGTGACAGGACAATGTCGCCGATGTGGCCGGTATAGTGCCGGCCAGTTGTGCCAATGGTGCCGAGATGGGATGCGCCCGTCTCAACAAAGGTGAAGGGGCCATCGGCCTGCGCCAATGCCGCGGCGATATCGAGCCGCAGCACCGCGTCCGCCGGACGGACGCCGACCCTGGCATGGTGACGACAGGTGCCGGGATAGACAGGGCCGTCCGGTCCCATCGCGATGGGCACGCCCTCTTGCGGGGCCGAAAGTGCAGCCTCGATATCCCGCCGCGAGCAGGTGCAGGGATAGAGCACGCCACGCGCCCACAGGGCATCCAGCGCGGCCTGATAGGTGGGCAGCCGGTCAGACTGGCGCATGACCGGCTCCTCCCAGCTTAGCCCCAACCACTGCAGGTCATCGTAGATCTGCGCCTCCCATGCGGGGCGACAGCGGGTCTGGTCTATGTCCTCGATCCTGAGGAGGAAGCGTCCGCCCGCTGCCCGTGCCATGTCATGCGCCACAATCGCCGCATAGGCGTGGCCCAGATGCAGCGGGCCAGTTGGTGAAGGTGCAAACCGGGTTACGACGCCAGCCATTGCGTGAAGGATTCCTTGGCGCGGTCGGTATAGGCCTTGTAGCGATCCTTGCGGCCCCTGCGCCCGCCTTTGGCATCAATCGGCGGGAACAGACCAAAGTTCACATTCATCGGCTGAAAGGTCTTGGCCTCGGCCCCGCCGGTGATGTGGGTGATCAACGCGCCCATCGCGGTGTCGGGTGGCGGCGGTGGCAGATCGCGCCCCAGCATTTCCGCCGCCGCCATCCGCCCAGCCAAAAGCCCCATCGCGGCGCTTTCGACATAGCCCTCAACCCCCGTCACCTGACCGGCGAAGCGGATATTCGGGCGCGAGCGCAGGCGCATACGATCATCGAGCAGCGTTGGCGAGTTGATGAAGGTATTGCGATGAATGCCACCAAGGCGGGCGAAGCTCGCATCTTGAAGGCCGGGAATCATCTTGAAAACAGCGGTTTGCGCGCCGTATTTCATCTTGGTCTGAAAGCCTACGATATTGTAGAGCGTGCCCAGCTTGTTGTCGCGGCGCAGTTGCACCACCGCATAGGGCTTCTCGGTCGGGTTATGGGCATTGGTCAGCCCCACCGGCTTCATCGGGCCATGCCGCAGGGTCTCGCGCCCCCGTTCTGCCATCACCTCGATCGGCAGGCAGCCGTCGAAGTAGCCAGCGGTTTCGCCCTCGTGGAACTCGGCCTTGTCGGCGGCCAGCAAGGCGTCGATGAAGGCCTCATACTGCGGTCTGGTCATCGGGCAGTTGATGTAGGCGGTGCGCTCTTCCTCGGTTTCGCCCTTGTCGTAGCGGCTTTGCAGCCAGGCCACGTTCATGTCGATCGTCTCGGCATAGACGATGGGGGCGATGGCGTCGAAGAAGGCAAGGCTGTCGGCGCCGGTCTCGGCGCGGATGCTGGTCGCCAGAGCGCCGCTGGTCAGCGGGCCGGTCGCCACGATCCATTGTCCCTCGTGCGGCAGGTCTGCCACTTCGCCATATTCGGTCTCGATCAGCGGATGGGCCTTGATGCGTTCGGTCACCGCCTCGGCAAAAGCGTCACGGTCAACGGCCAGCGCACCGCCGGCAGGCAGCTTGTGCGCGCGCGCCATCTGCATGATCAGACCGTTGGCTGCCCCCATTTCCCAGTGCAGCAGCCCCACGGCATTGCGTTCGTCATCGTCCGAGCGGAACGAATTCGAACAGACCATCTCGGCAAAGTTGCCGGTCCGATGGGCAAAGGTGCCAACCTGGGGCCGCATCTCGTGCAGCACGACCGGCACGCCCATCTGTGCTGCCTGCCATGCCGCCTCTGATCCGGCCATTCCGCCGCCGATGATATGTAGCTTTTCCATGGCTGCGATGTATCCCCCCGACAGGTCCGGTTCAAGCGGGGCAAAGCGAAAGGCCGGGGAGTTGCCCCGGCCTTGGTGTCATTCCTCGTCGCCTTGATCGGCCACGCGGGCCACGGTCACGACCTCTTCATCCGGCTCGATGCTGAAGACGCGCACACCGCCGGCAGACCGGGAACGGAAGCTGATCTGATCCACCGGCACCCGGATCGATTGTCCAGTCGAGGTGGCAAGCATGATCTGGTCGGCCATTTCCACCGGGAAGGCTGCGATGATGCGCCCGCCGCGTGGTCCAGGCGAGATCGCCTTGACGCCCATGCCGCCGCGTCCGCGCACCGGATAATCGTGGCTGGAGCTCAGCTTGCCGGACCCGCCCACCGTGACGGTCAGGATCAGATCCTCGGACGCAGACATCGTGGCATAGCGTTCGGGCGACAACTGGCCCTCTGCCACGGTATCCTCGTCATCCTCGGCGGCGTCCTCCTCGGTCACGCCGGCCATCAGGCGGCGTTGCTTGAGGTAGGCGGCGCGCTCTTCCGGAGTGGCGTCCGAGTGGCGGATCACCGCCATGGACACCACGCTGTCCCCCTCGGCCAGCTTCACGCCGCGCACGCCGGTGGAATCGCGACCCTTGAACACGCGCACCTCGGTCGAGGGGAAGCGGATCGCGCGGCCCAGATGGGTGACCAGCAGGATATCGTCATTCTCATCGCAGATGCGCGCGTTCACGAGGCTGACCCCCTCGGGCAGCTTCATCGCAATCTTGCCGTTGCGCATGATGTTGGTGAAATCCGACAGCGCATTGCGGCGCACATCGCCGTCCGAGGTTGCGAAGAACACCTGCAAGGCGTCCCATTCCACCTCGGGAACGTCGATGGGCATCAGTGCCGCGATCGAAACGCCCTGCTCAATGGGCAGGATGTTGACGATGGCCTTGCCCTTTGACGTGCGCCCGGCCAGCGGCAGGCGCCAGCATTTCAGCTGATAGACCATCCCGTCGGTCGTGAAGAACAGAAGCCGCGTATGGGTGTTGGCCACGAAGAGCGTGGTGACCACGTCATCTTCCTTGGTCGCCATCGACGAAAGCCCTTTGCCGCCGCGGTTCTGGCTGCGGAACTCCATCAGCGGGGTGCGCTTGATGTAGCCACCCGAGGTGATGGTCACGACCATATCCTCGCGCTCGATCAGGTCCTCGTCGTCCATGTCGCCGGCCCAATCGATGATCTCGGTCCGGCGGGGTATGGCGAACAGCTCTTTCACCTCGGCCAGCTCGGCCGAAATGATGCCCATGATGCGTTCGCGCGACGACAGGATTTCCAAGTAATCCTTGATCTTTGCGGCCAGTTCTTCCAGTTCGTCGGTGATTTCCTTGACGCCCATTGCCGTCAGGCGCTGCAGGCGCAGGTCGAGGATTGCGCGGGCCTGCGTTTCCGACAGGTTGTAGGTGCCGTCGTCGTTGATCGTGTGGGTCGGATCGTCGATCAGGCGGATATAGGCCGCGATGTCATGCGCGGGCCAGCGACGGGTCATCAACCGCTCACGCGCCTCGGCCGGGTCGGCTGACGAGCGGATCGTGGCAACCACCTCATCCACGTTAGAGACCGCAACGGCCAGACCACATAGGATGTGGCTGCGTTCGCGCGCCTTGCGCAGCTCATAGGCTGTGCGGCGTGCTACAACTTCCTCGCGGAAGGTGAGGAAATGGCTGATGAAATCACGCAGAGCCAGGGTTTCCGGCCGGCCGCCGTTCAGGGCCAGCATGTTGCAGCCGAACGAGGTTTGCAGCGGCGAGAAGCGGAACAATTGGTTCAGCACGACATCCGCTGTGGCATCGCGCTTCAGCTCGATCACGACGCGAACCCCTACGCGGTCGGATTCGTCCGCAATGTTCGAGACGCCCTCGATCTTCTTTTCACGCACAAGGTCGGCGATCTTTTCGATCATCGCAGCCTTGTTGACCTGATAGGGCACCTCGTCGACGACAATGGCCCAGCGGTCCTTGCGGATCTCCTCGATCCGGGTCTTGGCGCGCATGATCACCGATCCACGCCCATCAAGATAGGCCTTGCGGATGCCGCCACGCCCCAGAATCTGCCCGCCAGTGGGGAAGTCGGGGCCGGGGATGATCTCCATCAGGCGTTCGGAAGACAGATCCGGGTTCTCGATCATGGCAAGACAGCCGTCGATCACCTCGCCCAGGTTGTGCGGCGGAATGTTGGTCGCCATGCCGACGGCGATACCGCCTGCGCCATTGACCAGCATGTTGGGGAAGCGCGCCGGCAGAACGGTCGGCTCGCGGTCCTTGCCATCATAGTTGTCCTGGAAATCGACGGTATCCTTGTCGATATCGGCCAGAAGATAGGCCGCCGGCTTGTCCATCCGAACTTCGGTATAGCGCATGGCAGCGGCGTTGTCGCCGTCCATGGAGCCGAAGTTTCCTTGTCCATCAAGGAGTTTCAGAGACATGCTGAAGGGCTGCGCCATACGGACCAGCGCATCATAGATCGCGCTGTCGCCATGGGGGTGATACTTACCCATCACATCGCCAACCGGACGCGCCGACTTGCGATAAGACTTGTCATGCGTGTTGCCGGTTTCGTGCATTGCGTAAAGAATGCGCCGATGCACAGGTTTCAGGCCATCGCGCAGATCGGGGATGGCACGGCTCACGATCACGCTCATCGCGTAATCGAGATAGGCCGTTTTCATCTCTTTCTCGATGGATACCTGCGGCCCGTCGTAATGGCTGCGCGAGGTTTCGCCCGTGTTTTCAGTATCTTCCGGCTGATCGCTCACCCCGGTCCGCCTTTTCTTCTCGGTGGGGGCAGGCGCCCCCAGATTTAGTTGGCGCCACTATAGACCATCGCGGATATGGGGTGCAACCGCGCAAGCGCCGATGGCTTGGCAGCCAGGTCGGATGATTGCCAACATACTGTTTTCATTGACTGTTAGAGAATCTCAGGCAGACTTGGGAAACAACAAGAAACTCTGGAGGTACCCATGGGCAAAAACGGCGCAGAAAGGGCCGATCACCGCGAGACCGAATTGATGCTGAAGGGCTATGGTCTGACGACGGCCGAGATCTATTACCGGATGCCGGATTTTCGCCATGTGCTGAACAGCTACATCTGGCAGGAGTATGATCTGGCCCCCGACTATCCGCGCCTCTTCGGCTTCATCGAGTTCTGGCAGGAAAGAATTGAAGGGCCGCTACACTCGGTGCGCTTCACTCACCGCAAGCTGATCGGCCCCGGTGAGTGGCGCAATGTCGTGGGCGAGTTCCGCCTGCACTAGGGTCAGGCGGCCATCTCTGCCTGCGCGCGCAGGATCATGCCGAACAGGTCGCGCGGATCGTCTGGGTCTGCGATCATGTCGAGGTTCTGGAACAAGCCGGTCCCGCGCAGACGCGAGTGAACATAGCGCAGCGCGCTGAAGTCCTCGATCGCAAAGCCCACGCTGTCGAACAGGGTGATCTGGCGCGCATCGCTGCGTCCTGTGACGGTGCCCGCGATCACCTGCCACAGTTCGGTGACGGGGTGGTCGGGGTCGAGCTGCTGGATCTCGCCCTCGATCCGCGTCTGCGGCGGATACTCAACGAATATCCCCGAGCGCAGCAGGATATCGCGGTGCAGTTCTGTCTTGCCAGGGCAGTCGCCGCCGACCGCGTTGATGTGGACGCCAGCGCCCACCATGTTGTCGGTCAGGATCGTGGCATATTGCTTGTCGGCGGTGCAGGTCGTGATGATCTGCGCACCAAGGATCGCCTGTTCGGCGCTGGTGCAGGGTACCACGGTCAGACCGCGCCCCGCCAGGTTCCGCGCGCACTTCTCGGTTGCGGCCGGATCGATGTCATAGAGGCGCACCTCGGAGATGCCGCAGACCGCCTTGAAGGCGAGTGCCTGAAACTCGGCCTGCGCGCCATTGCCGATCATCGCCATGGTGGTCGCACCTTTCGGAGCCAGCCATTTGGCGGCCATCGCACTGGTTGCGGCGGTGCGCAGCGCAGTCAGGATGGTCATCTCGCTCAGCATCAGCGGATAGCCCGTCGCCACATCGGCCAGAAGTCCAAATGCGGTAACGGTTTGCAGACCCTTCTTCATGTTCGACGGATGGCCATTCACATACTTGAAGCCATAGGTTTCCCCGTCAGAGGTCGGCATCAGTTCGATGACGCCCACATCCGAATGGCTGGCCACGCGCGGGGTCTTGTCAAACAGGGGCCAGCGGCGGAAATCGGCCTCAATAGCCTCGGCCAGATCCTGCATCATTTGTTCGACACCGATGTGAAGAACAAGCTTCATCATGTTGTCGACGCTGACAAAAGGCACAAGTGCGTGGCGGGATGGAAGGGTCATGCGTAGCTCCGTGTCGGGCGGTCGAACACCTTCTTGCCCATCAAAGAGCCCACGAGGTCGACCATCAGTTTCGCGGTGCGCCCGCGGTCATCAAGAAAGGGGTTCAGCTCGACCAGATCGAGCGAGGTGACGAGTCCGCTTTCGTGCAGAAGCTCCATCACCAGATGCGCCTCGCGGAAGGTCGTGCCGCCCGGAACGGTGGTGCCGACTGCCGGTGCGATCGAGGGGTCAAGGAAATCGACGTCGAGCGAGACATGCAGAAGCCCGCCCGCCTCATGCACCTTTGACAGGAACGCCCGCAGCGGCGCGACAATTCCCTGTTCGTCCAGCACACGCATGTCGTTTATCGCAAGGTCGTGACGCAGCAGGGCCGCATGCTCGGCCGGATCGACCGAGCGGATGCCGTAAAGGCAGATCCGCGAGGGCGGAATAGGCTGGGGGAACGCCGGGAAGGCATCGAAGCCGTCGCGCCCCGCGATATAGGCGACCGGCGTGCCATGCAGATTGCCCGAGGTCGTGGTCATCGGCGTGTGGAAATCGGAATGGGCATCGAGCCACAGCAGGAACAACGGCCGCCCGACGCGGCGGGCATGAAGCGCGGCCCCTGCGACCGAGCCAAGCGCAAGTGAGTGGTCGCCGCCAAGAATGACCGGCATGGCGCCCGCGCTCAACGCATCGTCGACCTTTTCGGTCAGCAGGCCGGTCCAGGCCAGCGTCTCGGGCAACTGGTCGACGGCCGGGTTGCTGCAAGTGGCGGCAGGCACATCGGTCAGGGCCAGATCGCCCCAGTCCGTCACCTCATGCCCAAGCTCGCGGATAGCGGCGGCGATTCCCGCCACCCGGAAGGCGGCGGGCCCCATCAGGCAACCCGGGCGGCGCTGACCCGAGTCAATGGGGGCGCCAATCAAGATCGTACGCGTCATGTCATTCTCCTGTTGCCATGAAGGATGTTACCGCTTTGTGGCGGCTTCCATCGTCATTATGATCGCATTGTAACATGGATTGCGCGAAGTGTCGGGAAGGCAGGCCAATATGGACGATGTGGATCAACGCCTGATTGCCGAGCTTCGGCGCGATGGTCGCGCCTCTCTTTCCGAGCTTGCAGACAAGCTGACACTCAGCCGGGCCACCGTCCGTGCACGGATGGAGCGGCTGGTGACGAAGGGGGAAATCGCGGGTTTCACCGTTGTCACGCGCGGCGATGTCAGCACCGCCCCCGTACGCGGTCTCATGATGATCGGGATCGAGGGGCGCGGTGGTGAGAAGATCATGGCGCGCCTTGGCGGGCTGCCGGCGGTCACGGCGGTCCATTCGACCAACGGAAAATGGGATATGATCGTGGAACTGGCGACGCAGACCTTGCTGGAACTGGATGATGTCATCCACCGTATTCGCAATATCGAGGGCGTCATGACCTCGGAAACCAACCTGCTGCTTTCCACCCGCAAGGCCGGGCGGCGCTGAACCCACCTCTCTCCTTTTTCAAATATCCTCGGGGGAGGCGCCATCGGCGCCCGGGGGCAGACAGCCCCCGTCCGCATGGGCCGGCAGGCGCGACGAATGGACAAGGCGCTGGCCCGCGACACGGGCGCGCAGGCCATGGCGGCGTCCGGTGCTTTGCCTTATCATTGCCCCTGAATACGGGAGACGCGCATGATAGTTGAACTCGGGCATTTCGCGCTGGTGCTGGCACTGGCGGTGGCTGTCCTGCAGTCGGTGCTGCCAATGATCGGCGCCTGGAAGCGATGGGGCGGGTGGATGGCAGTGGCCGAGCCTGCGGCGATCACGCAACTGATGCTGGTGGCGCTGTCTTTCGGGGCGCTGACCTATGCCTTCGTGACCTCCGACTTCTCGTTGCAGGTGGTGGTGCAGAACTCGCACACCGACAAGCCAATGCTCTACAAGGTCGCCGGGGTCTGGGGGAACCATGAGGGATCGCTGCTGCTATGGGTGCTGATCCTCGCGATCTACGGCGCCTGCGCCGCACTTTTCGGGGGTAACCTGCCCGCGACGCTGCGCGCCCGCGTTCTGGCGGTGCAGGGGCTGATCGGGGCTGCGTTCCTGGTCTTCCTCCTCTTGACCTCGAACCCGTTCCTGCGTCTGGCCGTGCCGCCCTTCAACGGCAATGACCTGAACCCGCTGCTGCAGGACCCCGGTCTCGCCTTCCATCCGCCGTTCCTCTACCTCGGTTACGTCGGGCTCAGCATGGCGTTCTCCTTTGCCGTCGCTGCGCTGATCGAGGGCCGGGTTGACGCGGCATGGGGGAGGTGGGTGCGTCCGTGGACGCTGGCAGCCTGGGTCTTCCTGACCATCGGTATCGCGCTCGGATCATGGTGGGCCTACTACGAGCTTGGCTGGGGCGGTTTCTGGTTCTGGGACCCGGTCGAGAACGCTTCATTCATGCCATGGCTTTTCGCGGCGGCGCTTCTGCACTCTGCCATCGTCGTCGAAAAGCGTGAAAGCCTAAAGGCCTGGACCATCCTTCTTGCGATCTTTGCCTTTGGCTTCTCGCTGATCGGTACCTTCATCGTCCGCTCAGGCGTCATCACATCGGTTCACGCCTTCGCCAATGATCCTGAGCGCGGCGTCTTCATTCTGGCCTTGCTTGCGTTCTTCATGCTCGGGGCGCTGACGCTCTTTGCGCTGCGCGCGGGTACGATGGAGGCGCGCGGCGTCTTTTCAATGGTCAGCCGCGAAAGCGCGCTGGTGGCCAATAACCTGCTCTTGGCGGTATCGGCCTTTGTCGTCTTCATCGGCACGGTCTGGCCGCTGTTTGCCGAGATGTTCTGGGACCGCAAGCTCAGTGTCGGTGCCCCGTTCTTCGATGCGGCCTTCTCACCCTTCATGGTGGCACTGGCCCTGTTGTTGCCGGTTGGCGCCATGCTGCCCTGGAAGCGCGCGCAAGTCGGGCGCGTGCTGCGCCAACTTGTGCCAGCGATTGTCTTTGCGCTGGCCTGTGCGGCGCTGGCCTATGCCATGCAGACCGGACGTTCGGCCCTTGGGCCGGTCGGGGCGGCGCTTGGGGCCTGGGTTGTGATGGGGGCTCTGACCGATCTCTGGACCCGAACGGGGCGGGGGCAGGTCGCGGGCCGGATCGCCCGGCTCGGCCGCCTGCCGCGCGCTGACTGGGGCAAGGCAACGGCCCACACCGGGCTTGGCATCACCATCTTTGCCGTCGCTGCCATGACCTCATGGGCGGTGGAGGTCATAAAGGTGGTGCAGATCGGCGAAAGCTTCACCATGCAGGGCTACGACATCCGCCTTGCCAAGGTCGAGGAGGTCGAAGGCCCGAACTACCTCTCGACCACCGCGACGATGGAGGTCAGCCGCAATGGCCGCGCTGTGACCACGCTCTATCCCGAAAAACGCGTCTACCCCGTGCAGGCCATGCCCACGACCGAGGCGGCGCTGGACTACGGCCTTTTTCGTGACATCTACCTCGTGATTGGCGATCCGCAGGAAAATGGAGGCTGGGCCGTCCGGGGATACTGGAAGCCCTTCGCAAACTGGATCTGGCTGGGATCGATCCTGATGGCGGCGGGCGGTTTGCTCTCGCTTTCTGATCGCCGCTGGCGCGTGGCAAGTGGTGCCCGGCGTGCCCAGGCTGTCGCGGCGGAGTGACCGGGATGAAGCACCTCATCGCCCTTGTCCTCGCACTTCTGCTGGCCGTGCCTGCTTTCGCCGTCCAGCCGGACGAGATCCTGCCCGATCCCGCGCTTGAGGCGCGGGCGCGGGAATTGTCCAAGCTGTTGCGCTGCCCGGTCTGTCAGGGCGAAAACATCGACGATTCCAACGCCGATATCAGCCGCGACCTTCGGCTTCTGGTTCGTGAACGGCTGATCGCGGGCGACAGCAATGATGCGGTCATCGACTATGTCGTTGATCGCTACGGCGAGTTTGTCCTGTTCGAGCCGCGCGCGACGGGGGCGAACCTGCTCCTCTGGCTCGCCGGGCCGCTGATGCTGATGGGCGGGGCAGGTGTTGCTTTCGTCTGGTTGCGCGCCCGGCGACAGGCGCGTGCCCCCGATGTGCTGACGCCCGAGGAAGAGGCCCGCCTGCGCGAAATCCTCAAGGAGTGACGCGCCGTTCCGATTGCCGGGCATGCTTGGGCGGATAAGGTGCCTCTCAAGGCAAGGGAGAGGCGCATGGAACCCATCATTCTGACGATCACCGATCACGTCGCGACCATCACGCTCAACCGCCCCGAGGTGATGAACGCACTGAGCCGCGAGCTGCGCCAGCAGATGCTGGAGGCAATCCGCCGGGCCGAGGCAGAGGCGCGCGTCATCGTGTTCACTGGCGCTGGACGGGCCTTTTGCTCGGGTCAGGATCTGGCCGATGCGGCCCGCTTCGGCGATGACCTGCCGTTCGAGCAGATCCTGAACGACGAATATGTGCCGCTTCTGAACGCGATCTATGACTGCGCTGTGCCGACCATTGCGGCGGTGAACGGTGCGGCGGCGGGGGCGGGGGCCAATCTGGCGCTGGCGGCGGATGTGGTGCTGGCGGCCGAGAGCGCGAGTTTTGTGCAGGCCTTTACCCGGATCGGGCTGATCCCTGATGCAGGCGGCACCTGGTGGCTGCCGCGCCAGATCGGCATGGCGCGCGCGATGGGCGCCTGCCTCTTCGCCGACCGCGTTACCGCGCGGCAGGCGGAACAGTGGGGCATGATCTATGAATGCGTGCCCGATGATGCCTTCGCGCAGCGCGTGGCCGAACGGGCAGGGCAACTCGCCCAGGGGCCGACTGCGGCCTACCGAGCGCTCAAGCAGGCGCTGCGCGCCGCGCCCTCGAACGATCTGCCGACGCAACTCGCGCTTGAGGCGCGCCTTCAGGGCGAGGCTGGTCGCACTGCTGACTTCCGCGAGGGTGTGGCGGCCTTCCTGCAGAAACGCGCGCCGCGCTTTACCGGCGCCTGATCGCGAAAGCGGGGCCCGTCACCGGGCCCCGCGCGTCTTTAGACCCCGCGTCTTTAGACCCCGCGCCTTAGACCCCGCGCGACAATGCGGCGACGCCGGTGCGTGCGATCTCGCACAGACCCAGCGGGCGCATCAGATCGGCAAAGGCGTCGATCTTTTCGGGCGTGCCGGTCATCTCGAACACAAAGCTCTCCAACGTGGAATCGACCACATTGGCGCGGAAGATCTCGGCCAGCCGCAGCGCCTCGATCCTGTGATCGCCCTTGCCCGCCACCTTGATCAGCGCCAGTTCACGCTGAACGCTCGGTCCTTCGACGGTCAGGTCGTGCACCTCGAAAACCGGAACCAGACGGCCAAGCTGCGCCTTGATCTGCTCGATCACGTGCGGCGTGCCGCGTGTCACGATGGTGATGCGGCTGCGGTGGCCTTCATGGTCCACCTCGGCCACGGTCAGGCTGTCGATGTTGTAGCCCCGGCCCGAGAAAAGCCCGATCACGCGTGCCAGCACACCGCTTTCGTTGACGACCGTCACAGCCAGCGTATGGCTCTCGATCACCTCGGTGAAGGGGTCGCGCAGATCATAGGCAGAATGGCTCGTCGAGCCGCGTTTGATGTTGAGCGCCGTCATGGGGCTCCCTTTCATTCTGGCAAAAATACCTTGGGGGTGTGGGGGCATGGCCCCCACATGTCGGGTCACACCAGCACCGCTCCGCCGGCCTTGATCACGCCCTGCGTCTCGGCCTCGCCCAGAAGCATCTCGTTATGGGGCTTGCCCGAGGGGATCATCGGGAAGCAGTTTTCGTGCTTCTCGACGAGGCAATCGAAGATCACCGGGCCGTCATAGCGGATCATCTCCATGATCGCGTCATCGAGGTCTTTGGGGTCGCTGCACTTGATGCCCTTGCAGCCAAAGGCCTCGGCCAGTTTCACGAAATCCGGCAGGCTTTCCGACCAGCTGTGCGAGTAGCGCTCGCCATGCAGCAGCTCTTGCCACTGGCGCACCATGCCCAGACGTTCGTTGTTCAGGATGAACTGCTTCACCGGTGCGCGGAACTGCATCGCGGTGCCCATTTCCTGCATGTTCATCAGCCAGCTTGCCTCGCCCGCCACGTTGATGACCAGCGCCTCAGGGTGGGCGATCTGCACGCCGATCGAGGCGGGCAGGCCGTAGCCCATCGTGCCAAGGCCGCCGCTTGTCATCCAGCGGTTCGGAGCCTCAAAGCCCAGATACTGCGCGGCCCACATCTGGTGCTGGCCAACCTCGGTGGTGATGTAGCGATCCATGCCTTTTGTCAGCGCCTCCAGACGTTGGAGCGCATACTGCGGCTTGATGGTCTTTTCGCTGTTCTTGAAGTCGAGGCAGTTGACGGCCTGCCACTCCTTGATCTGCGACCACCACTTAGCAAGGCCTTCCTTGTTCACCTTGCGGCCGCGCGATTTCCAGATGCGCAGCAGGTCTTCCAGCACATGACCCACATCGCCCAGGATCGGCACATCAACGCGGATCACCTTGTTGATCGAGGAGGGGTCGATATCGATATGTGCCTTCACAGAGTCGGGGCTGAAGTCCTTGACCCGGCCGGTGATGCGGTCATCAAAGCGCGCACCGATGTTGATCATCAGATCGCACCCATGCATGGCGAGGTTCGCCTCATAAAGGCCGTGCATGCCCAGCATGCCCAGCCAGTTCCGCCCCGACGCCGGATAGGCGCCCAGACCCATCAGGGTCGAGGTGACCGGAAAGCCCGTGGCATCCACCAGTTCGCGCAGAAGCTGGCTTGCTGCGGGGCCCGAGTTGATCACGCCGCCGCCGGTATAGAAAACCGGCCGCTCGGCCTTCTCCAGAAGCTCCACCAGGCGGGTGATCTGGTCGATATCGCCTTTCACCTTGGGCTGATAATGCGAGGTCTTGACCCGTTCGGGGGCGGTGTATTCGCCGGTGGCGAACTGCACATCCTTGGGAATGTCGACAAGCACCGGCCCCGGACGGCCCGTCGTCGCCACATGGAAGGCAGTGTGGATGGTCTCGGCCAGGCGCTCGGTCTCTTTCACCAGCCAGTTCATCTTGGTGCAGGGACGGGTGATCCCCACGGTATCGGCTTCCTGAAAGCCGTCGGTGCCGATCATGAACGTGGGCACCTGACCCGAGAGCACCACCAACGGGATGGAGTCGAGCAGCGCATCGGTCAGGCCGGTCACCGCGTTGGTCGCACCCGGGCCAGAGGTCACCAGCGCCACGCCCGGCTTGCCGGTCGAGCGGGCATAGCCTTCGGCCATGTGGATCGCACCTTGCTCGTGGCGGACAAGGATGTGGCGAATGTCGTTTTGCAGGAAGAGTTCATCATAGATCGGAAGCACGGCGCCGCCGGGGTAGCCGAAGACGACCTCCACCCCCTGATCCTTCAGCGCCTTCACGATCATCTTCGCACCGGACATGGTGCCCGCATTCGCCTTGGTCATGTTCTCTTCCTCTGTGCCGCAAGTTGCCGCGGCTGGCTTGGGCCTATGAAAAAGCCCCCGGAGTTTCCTCGGGGGCGCATGGGGAACCGGATGGTCAACCGTCACCGGCCCATGCGCGTGATCCCTACGATGACAAGAAGCGACGACATTCCGCCTACCCCATGAGTTTCGATAGAGCCGGACCTTATGGGGGCTGTCCGGGGCCGTCAATGGCAAATCGGCGCCAAAAGTGTCGCAGGGGTGAGAAATATTGAACTATTATTGCGTCTGTTGGGCTTGTTCTGGGAATAAATGCAAATGTTGGCGGTGAATCAGGTTTCCAATGGCAAGATTCGGCGGCCGAGTCGGCCTGACTCAACGTCATCGCTTGCCGCAGTGCGGCGTCTGTCTGTGTGGAAAGTCGCTGTCCGGTTGCGACGCGTTGCCGATCAGTCGGCGGTGCCGCGTGCCTCGGGCAGGGCGATCCGGGCGACCTGCTCGGCAATCGGATCGACCGAAAGCGGGTGCAGTTCTGCCGTATGATCGTCGGGCGCGCCGATGTCCTGCCAGGCTCCGCCCTTGTAAATCTCCAGCGCGCCGAAGCGGGCCTTGTACCCCATCTTGCGGCTGCCCGGCACCCAGTAGCCAAGGTAGACGTAAGGCAGCCCCGCCTCGCGCGCGATCTCGACATGGTCAAGGATCAGATAGGTGCCAAGGCTGTCGTTCTGCAGGTCGGGCTCGTAAAAGCTGTAGACCATGCTCAGCCCGTCATCGAAGACATCGGTCAGGCTGACAGCGGCAAGCTCGGACCTGCGTCCGCCATCGCGGGCAGGACGGGAGTATTCGATTACCCGACTGCGGATCGGCGTTTCCTCGATCATCGCGGCGAATTCGAAGATGTCCATGTCGGCCATCCCGCCGTCGGCGTGGCGTTCGTCCAGATAGCGACGGAACAGGGCATACTGGTCTTCGGTAGCCCATGGGCTGGTCGCGTTCCGGCGCAGGTCGGCATTGCGGCGCAGGATCTTGCGCTGCGTGCGGTTGGGCTGGAAATCAGCGACCCGGATGCGCGCCGAAAGGCAGGCCGAACATTCCGCGCAGGATGGTCGATAGAGCACGTTCTGGCTGCGCCGGAAGCCCTGTTTCGACAGCGCATCATTCAGGCGCTGTGCGTGTTCCCCTTGAAGCGCGGTGAACAACTTCCGCTCCATCCGGCCATCCAGATAGGGGCAGGGTTGCGGAGCTGTCACGTAGAACTGAGGCGCTATAGGAAGCGTATGACGCATGGATGCCAGCCCGTGCCATGGGTGAACGGAGGCAACGTTAGCAAGCAGGACGCCTGTCGCCAAGCGCCCTGCAACAAATTTCTGCGAGCCTGCTGGAGCTTGACCGGAGATCAGACCCGATTGATGGCAACCGTGCCCAGAACATGGTCGGTCAGGCCCTGTCCGCGGGCCGAGCCGAACATCAGGAACACCGACAGGATCTGTACCAGCAGTGTGCCGATCGACAGCGTGTAACCCAGCGTGTGCAGGAAGGCATGGGCCAGATCGAAATTCTCACCCTCGCGCGTCAGGAACTGGATGTTCATCATCCGCATTCCGGGGGTGGCCGAGCTGCCCGCGAGCGTGAAGACGCGATAGAGGAAGCTGACGGTCAGGAATACAAGTGGCAGGATGAACAGCCCGACACCTACCGTCAGAACAACGATCACCGCCGTGATGAGCGCGATCAGGATGGTGTCGATGATCCAGGCGAAGCCACGTTTCAGCGTGACACCCTGGTAGAATTCGGCGTGTGTCACCGGATCGGGCAGGCGTTGGTCCGTGGGCAGGGCATACATGGCGGTCTCTTTGCGCATAACTGGCTATAGATGGGGCGACGGGCGGGGGATGCAATGCCCCCCGCCCTGAAAGATCAGGCGGCAGGTTCGGTCACGGGGGCGGCGGCCTTGGTGGCGCGCTCGTCCATGAAGCGGTCGAATTCCTGCTTGTCCTTGGCTTCGCGCAGGCGCTGCAGGAAGGATTCAAAGGCTTCCTGTTCGTCTTCAAGGCGCTTCAGTGTTTCCGACTTGTAGGCGTCAAACGCGGTATTGCCCGAGCTGCGCCAGGCGGCGTGATGGTGCGAACGACGATGACGGCAGAACATGCTGTGGTCCTCCTGACCAAAGGTGTGGCGTTTGAACTTTCCGGCGAAGATCATGTAGCCAAGCGTGGCCAGACCAAGCGGCCAGAACAGGACAAAGCCCAGCACCATGGTAATGATCCAGGCCGGGCGGCCGCGCTGGTCAAGCCAGGCTTCGGCGCGTCTCAGCGGATTGGGGCGGCCGCCCATGATGGCGGCGGGTTGTGCGGTATGCATCGGCGGTCTCCCGGTTCGAGTTCAATGTGAATGTCCTTCACATGATCGAAGATGGGAGGGCGCTACGATCGACGCAAGAGGTGATGTGAAAGATTTTTACATTAATGCGCTGCCGAGCGCGACATCAGGTTTATCACCAGAACACCTGCCACGATCAGCACCATCCCGAACATGGCCCAGGGGTCCAGCGCCTGCCGGAAAAGCACGAAGTTCAGTCCGGCGACAAAGACGATGCCAAGCCCGCTCCACACAGCATAGACGACGCCCACGGGCAGCGATGAGGTAATGATCGACAGGCAATAGAACGAGACCGCATAGCACAGCGCCGTGCCCAGCGTTGGCAGTGGGCGGGTGAACTGCGCAGTCTGCGCAAGCAGGGTCGTTCCGACCACCTCGAGCAGGATTGCAACGCCAAGGAGGGAATAGAGGACGGTAGGCGACATGGCAGGTCTCATTCGGCAGAAATGGCAGCGGGATGGGTCAGGGCGAGCAGGCGCTGGAACAACTGGTCGGGTGGTTCGGTGCGCGTAGTTGCCTGCAAGGTCGAAAGCCAGTAGCCGTCGGTTGCAAGCCGCACCACGTCCAGATCCGGACTGGTGTCGGTATCGGCATGGCGGCGCAGGCGGTCGTTCATCCAGTCGGCCCAGATGCGGGCGAGCCCCGGATCGGCCACCGCCGAGATCGACAGCGATGTCCAGGGCGAGGCACTTCCGCGCGGGGCGAAGGTGCAGGTGACATAGGCACGGGTAAAGGTACCATAACCGCCCACATCGCGCGCCAGCACCTCGTCGATCTCTTCATCGATGCGGGCGATCAGGTCGGCGCAAAGCGCCTCGATCAGCCCCTGTTTCGACCCGAAGTGATGAAAGAGCGCGCCCTTGGTCACGCCGGCCGCCTCGGCCACGATGGGCAGCGAGAGGGCGGCCATCCCATGCGCCAAGGCCTGCGCCGCCGCCGCATCCAGCAGGGCGCGGCGCGTCTGATCAGGTGTCTTGGGACGACGATGGGCGGCGGTCATGGCAACATACCTCTCGGAATGTTTGATCCATACCGCAAGGTATGTTTTGGGTCAAGAAAAATACCTTCCGGTATCTTTGCGTCACGCGGTGAAGTCCGCGACGCGGGCCGATGTGATGCGCAGCAAGTCTTGCGGGGCGATCGGGAAGATGTGGCGGGGCGTGCCCGCCGCACCCCAGATCACCGGAAAGTCCAGAAGCCTCGGGTCAAAGAACTCGGGCGAGGGGGTCAGGTGGCCCACCGGGCTGACCCCGCCGATGGCAAAGCCCGTCACGTCGCGCACCTGTCGCGCATCCGCGCGGCCCAGAGGCTCACCCGCAAGGGCCGATGCCTTGGCCGTGTCCACCTGATTTCCCCCTGCCGTAAGGAACAGATACAGACGCGACGACGTCTCACCGGCGAACAGGATGGATTTGACGATCTGGTCCAGCGCGCAGCCCGCGGCATCGGCCGCCTGTTGGGCGGTGCGGCAGTCGCCCATCTCCAACGGGCTGGCGGGGATGCCTGCGACCTCAAGGGCGGCAACGACGCGGGCGAGGGATTTCGACAAAGGAACTCTCCGTCAGCAGCAGCGATCAGGAAGATGCAGGCAGGCCCGGCGCGTCGATCGCCTTGGCAAGCCGGTTCAGGCGGTTGCGCTTAAGCAGCGCCTTCAGCGAGACAGGCGCACCCGCGCGACGTTCGGCCTCGGCATGCAGGTCATGGATAATGGCGCCCATCTTGTCAGGCGCGCGCGACCACAATTCCCACAGGAAGCCGTCGGGGTCGCGGCGGTCGAGTTGTTCTGCCTGCAGAACATGGCGCGGAAAGTCCACGGCATTGAACGTCAGGATCGCATCGGCGCCCGATCCGATGGCGCAGGCCAGCACATGCAGGTCGTTCGGATCCGGCAGGATGTGCTGCGCCTCGATATCCGGGCGGGCGCGCGCCATTGCGCGGGGAAAGGCCACCCGCATGGCGCGGGCATCCATCTCGGCATCTGCGACGGCATCAGGCCCAAGGCGCAGGGCCGCGCGCTGCCATTCCTCGATGATGCGGTCTGACCAGACAGGCTCGAACATCCCCGCCTCGGCCGCCCGCAGCAGCAGCGAGCGCAGGACGGACGGAAACAGGACGCAAGCGTCAAGGACGACGCGCATCAGTCCAGCCGGAAGACCAGCGACTTCAGATAGCCGCTTTCGGCAAGCTGCGGCAGCAGCGGGTGGTCTGGTCCGGCAAAGCCGGTGTGCAGGATCTGCCCGCGCCGTCCAGCCCGCCCAATGCCGCGCGCCGAGGCGTTGCGGAAGCTTGACAGGTCTGCGGCATGTGAGCAGGAGCAGAGGATGAGATACCCGCCCGGTGCAACCAGCGGTGCGGCAAGCCGCGCAATCCGTTCATAGGCGCGAAGGCCCGCCTCAAGCGCGGGCTTGGCTGGCGCAAAGGCGGGCGGGTCGCAGATCACTAGATCATATCGTGCGCCTTCGGCCCCAAGTGCCTCGAGCACCTCGAACGCATCGCCCTGCCGGGTGGCAAAGCGATCGGCCACACCACTTGCAGCGGCGCCTTCGGTCGCAAGGGTCAGCGCCGCGGCCGAGGCATCGACGGCAAGCGCGCTTTCCGCGCCGCCCGCCAGCGCCGCAAGGGCAAAGCCGCCGACGTGGGAGAATACATCAAGCACCCGCGCGCCCTTGGCCAGTCGCGCGGCAAAGGCGTGGTTCGGGCGCTGGTCGTAGAAGAGGCCGGTCTTCTGCCCGCCCATCACATCGGCCATATAGGTGGCGCCATTCATCAACACCGGAATCGGGCCGGATACGCCGCCGGCCAGCACGGTGGTTTCCTCGGGCAGACCTTCCAGGCTGCGCGAGCGGCCGGTGCCGTTCTTGATGACCGTCGTCACCCCCGTCACCTTGCGCAGTGCTGCGGCGAGGGCGTCGATATGTGTCTCGGCCCAGGCAGCATTGGGCTGGATCACCGCGGCATCGCCGAAACGGTCGATCACCACACCGGGCAGGCCATCCGCCTCGGCATGGATCAGGCGATAGTAGGGGGCGTCGAACAGGCGTTCCCGCAGATCCAGCGCACGCGTCAGCCGCGCCGCAAACCAGTTCTCATCGATCACCGCCTCGGGGTCGCGGTCGAGCATCCGGGCGATGATCTTCGATTTCACATTGACTGTAACAAGGCCGAGCGGCCGCCGCTCGCCATCCTCCAGCACGGCAAGGGCGCCGGGGGGCAGAGATTGGGTGCGCCGGTCGGTGACCAGCTCATCCGCGTAGACCCACGGAAAGCCATGGCGAATGGCGCGGGCCTCGGCCTTGGGTTTGAGGCGGACAACCTTGCGCAGGTCGGCAGAGGGCATATCGGTCATGGTCGGGGGTCCTGTGGTCCGGCAGATACTTCGCCTTAGCCGTTTCTGCCCGCCGCGGAAACCCCCGGAAGCCAAAGGTTGACGATGCCGCTGCATGGGCGCAGGCTGTTTGCGGGTGGCCGTGATGATCAAATTTTGGGGATTTGTGGCCATCAGGGTTGTTAGCGCTAACGGTTGCTGGTAAAAAGAAGCTAGCCGCAGCCAACGGAGCCCGCCATGACGCTGAATTCAACCATCGCCCGTGTGACGGACCGCATTCGCAACCGGTCGCAGGTGCAGCGGGGCGAATATCTCAAACGCATGGGTGACGCGGCCGCCTCGGGACCGGCGCGTGCACATCTGGCCTGTGGAAACCAGGCCCATGCCTATGCGGCGATGGGGGCCGACAAGGCCGCCCTTGCCGAAGGGCGTCTGCCCAATATCGGGATCGTGACCGCCTATAACGACATGCTCTCGGCCCATCAGCCCTATGAGGTGTTTCCCGAACTGATCCGAACGGCTGCGCGCAAGGCGGGCGCCACGGCACAAGTTGCGGGCGGCGTGCCTGCGATGTGCGATGGCGTGACGCAGGGCCAGCCGGGGATGGAGCTTTCGCTTTTCTCGCGCGACGTGATTGCGCTCGCGACCGGGGTGTCGATGAGCCACAATACCTTTGATGCCGCACTTTACCTTGGCGTCTGCGACAAGATCGTGCCGGGTCTGATTATCGGGGCTGCGACCTTCAGCCATGTTCCGGCGGTCTTTGTCCCCGCGGGGCCGATGACCAGCGGCATTCCGAACGATGAAAAGGCCAAGGTCCGTCAGCAGTTCGCCTTGGGCGAGGTCGGCCGCGACAAGTTGATGGAATCCGAGATGGCCAGCTATCACGGCCCCGGAACCTGCACCTTCTACGGCACGGCAAATACCAACCAGATGCTGATGGAGTTCATGGGCCTGCATCTGCCGGGCGCGAGCTTCGTGAACCCTAACACGCCATTGCGTGAGGCGCTGACCGTCGCCGCCGTTGAGCGTGCGGCCCAGATCACGGCGCAGGGCAACGACTATCGTCCGGTGGGCGAGATCCTTGACGAGCGTGCCTTCGTGAACGGACTTGTCGGGCTGATGGCAACGGGGGGGTCGACCAATCTGGTGCTGCACCTGCCGGCCATGGCGCGGGCGGCGGGCATCATCCTTGACCTTGAGGATTTCTCGGACATTTCGGATGTCGTGCCCTTGATGGCGAAGGTCTATCCCAACGGTCTGGCCGATGTGAACCATTTCCACGCCGCTGGCGGGCTGGGCTACATGATCGGCCAACTGCTCGATGCGGGTCTCTTGCATCCCGATGCCAAGACCGTGGCGGGCGACGGGCTTGACCTCTATCGCCAAGAGCCCAAGCTGATCGACGGCAAGCTGGAATGGCAACCCGGCTCGGCCGAGACGCTGAATGACAAGATCCTGCGCCCGGCGACAGACCCGTTTGCGAAGACTGGCGGGCTGAAGCAACTGACCGGCAATCTGGGGCGCGGCGTCATCAAGGTTTCCGCCGTTGCCCCCGAACGCCATGTGATCGAGGCGCCCGCCCGCATCTTCCACAATCAGGACGACGTGAAGCGCGCCTTCAAGGCGGGCGAGTTCACCACAGACACTGTGGTCGTTGTGCGCTTTCAGGGGCCGCGCGCCAATGGCATGCCCGAGCTGCATTCGTTGACACCAATGTTGTCGGTTCTGCAGGACCGCGGGCTGAAGGTGGCGCTTGTCACCGACGGTCGCATGTCGGGGGCCAGCGGCAAGGTTCCTGCAGCAATCCATGTCGCGCCCGAGGCTGCGATGGGTGGCCCGCTTGCGCGGCTGCGTGACGGCGATATCGTTCGCCTCGATGCGGTTGCTGGCACGCTGAGCGTTCTTGCTGACGGTTTTGATACCCGCGAGCCTGTGGTGGCCGACCTGTCCGGCAATACCCATGGCATCGGGCGCGAGTTGTTCGAGACTTTCCGCCGCACCGTGGGCAACGCGACCGAGGGGGCCTCGGTCCTATTCTGACATATGCCGCCGGGGCATTGACCCCCGGCGCGCGCCGCCCCAAAACGCCCCAGACTGCCCTTGCGTCAGGACAACCGCCGGGTCCGCCCGGACAGCAGGAGAAGAAGATGACCCCCGCCGAAGCCTCTGTCAAAGCCGCCGAGATTTGCCACCTTGCCCCCGTTGTCCCCGTTCTGGTGATCGAGGAGCTGGCCCATGCAAAGCCATTGGCGCAAGCCCTGGTGAAAGGCGGCCTTCCCGCGCTGGAAGTCACGTTGCGCACGCCGGTCGCGCTGGACGTGATCCGCGCCATGGCCGAGGTTGAAGGCGGTGTGGTGGGGGCCGGCACATTGCTGACGCCTGCCGATGTGAAGGCCGCCAAGGCTGCGGGCGCCACCTTCGGCGTCTCGCCGGGGGCGACCGACCGGCTGCTTGACGCCTGTGAGGAATATGACCTGCCGCTGCTTGCTGGAGCTGCCACCTGTTCCGAGGTGATGGCGCTGATGGAGCGTGGCTATACCGTGCAAAAATTCTTCCCGGCGGAATCAAACGGGGGGGCGTCTGCGCTGGCCTCGATCGGGGCGCCGCTGCCGCAGGTCAGTTTCTGCCCGACGGGTGGCATCACGCTCGCCAAGGCGCCGGAGTATCTGAAGCTGAAAAACGTCCTCTGCGTCGGCGGAAGCTGGGTCGCGCCCAAGGCGCTGATGCAGGCGGGTGACTGGGCGGGGATCGAAAAGCTTGCGGCCGAGGCCGCCGCCCTGCCGCGCTGAGGCTTAGATGGGGGGCCTTGGCCCCCCGCTTTATGCGCCCAGCCTGCCGGCGCGACCACCACGCCGACCTGTGGGTGGCGGGGTCTTGAGCGCTTCGGTCAGCACCTGCGTCATCGGATGGTCCGATTGGCTGCCATAGCGGTCAAGCAGCGCCTGTAGCGCCATTGTATTGTCGATCCCCACTGGCAGGCCGATGGCCCAGTCGATGAAGATCGACCGGCATTCGGCATCCGAGATACCCTCTATCGCATAGCTTTCGCGGATCAGCCCCTTCGGGTCGGCCTGTTCAGCTTGCATCGACATCCCCCATGAACCTGTCGATCACGGCTGCCGCCTCTGCCACGGCGGCATCAAGCCGTTCGGACAGCGTGTCGGCATCTGCCGCGCCGGTTTCGCGCACCAGAAAGGCCCGTCCGCCCTCGCCAATGCTGGCAAGATCGAGCCGACCTGCGGTCAGAAGGCGTGTGCCTGCCTGAAGCCGCCAGAGCAACCTGTAGGCACCAAGCAGGGCCGTCTCGTCGGAAACCGACAGATCGCCGCCTTTCACGCCAGCCAGCAGTTGCTGTTCGACCCTGCGGGCCGGACTTGCGCTTCGCAGGCAGGCGGTCTGCGCCAGCAGTTCGATATCCATGATGCGGCCTGCGCCATTCTTGGCCTCCCACGCGCCGGACGGGGGTTTGGCTGCCTGCAGGCGGCCCCGCATCTGTGCGACATCGGCGATCACGCCTTCGCCCTTTGACTTGGCCTGCAAGACCTCGCGCCGTATCGCCTCGACGTCTTCGGCAAGGGCCGGGGTCCCGGCGAGGCTGCGCGCGCGTGTGAGCGCAAGATGCTCCCAGGTCCATGCCTCATCCATCTGGTAGGCGCGGAAGCTTTGCAGAGAGGTGGCAACAGGCCCCTGACGGCCCGAGGGGCGCAGGCGCATATCGACCTCGTAGAGCCGACCCTCGGCTGTTTGCGCGGTCAGCGCGGTCACCATGGCCTGCGTCAAGCGGGCGAAATAGGGGCGTGTGGCAAGGGGTTTGGGGCCGTCACTGGTCTCAACGCCTTCGGCGTCATAGATCACGATCAGGTCCAGATCCGACCCAGCATTCAAACGACCCGCGCCCAGACTGCCCATGCCGAGAACGACCGCGCCGCGACCGGGGGCAGGGCCATGCTTGCGGGCAAACTCGGCCCCCACCACAGGCCAGAGCGCGCTGACCACCGCCTCGGCCAGATCGGCATAATCCTTTCCGGCCTCAAAGGCATCAATCAGCCCGCGCAGGTGATGCACGCCAATACGGAAGTGCCATTCCTTCATCCAGCGGCGGGCGGCGTCGAGCTTGCGTTCATAATCGGGTGCATCCGCCATGACCTGCGCAAGCTCGGCCCGCAATTGCGCTGTACCGGGCCATGGCGCCCAGAAACTGCCGCCGATCACCGCATCCAGCACCCCGGCGTTGCGGCTGAGATAGCTTGCCAGGGCGGGCGTGGTGCCCGCGATATCGACGATCAGGTCAATGAGAACCGAGTTGGCGTCGAACAGCGCAAAGAGCTGCACCCCGGCCGGAAGCCCGGCCAGAAACCCATCCAGAGCGAGCAGCGCCTCATCGGGGTTCGCCGCTCGGCCCAGCGATTTCAGAAGCGTGGGCCGCAAACGTTTGAAAATCTGGATCGCACGCTCCGACCGCAGCGCCGGATAATTCCGCCATCCCTCGACGATGGAGCGGGCACTATCAGATAGCTCGGGTCCGGTTTCGGCGGGGGCGGGGGCAAAGAATCCTTCGGTCAGCGTGTCGGTCCGGCGCAGCCGCTCAAGCAGCCCTTCGCGGAACCGGGCCACATCGCCCTCGCCGCTGAAATGTGCAATGCGCGCGATGCCTTCAGCAGAGGTAGGCAGTGAATGGGTCTGGTTGTCGGCAACCATTTGCAGGCGATGCTCCAGTTCGCGGTGCGCGCGGTAGAGCGTGGTCAGCTCCTCGGCCACCTCGGGCGGAACCCAGCCCTTCGCCGACAATGCTGCAAGCCCGCCCACCGTTGTGCGGTCGCGCAGGCTGGGGTCGCGCCCGCCGGCGATCAGCTGCCGGGTCTGGGTGTAGAACTCGATTTCGCGGATGCCGCCCTGACCGAGCTTCATGTTATGGCCTTCCAGCGTGATCGGCCCATGCAGCCCTCGGTGGTCCCGGATTCGCAGCCGCATGTCATGTGCATCCTGAATTGCCGTAAAATCCAGATGCTTGCGCCAGACAAAGGGGGTCAGCGCCTTCAGGAATCGCTCACCCGCCGCAATGTCACCGGCGGCGGCGCGCGCCTTGATATAGGCCGCGCGCTCCCATGTGCGGCCTTGCGCCTCGTAATAGGCCTCGGCCGCTGCCATCGAGATGCAGACGGGCGTTACGCTGGCATCGGGGCGCAGGCGCAGGTCCGTGCGAAAGACATAGCCCTCGGCGGTGATGTCGGACAGAAGCGACGCCATCTTCCGCGTGACGCGGATGAACGACGTGCGGGCCTCCTGCCAGTCTGCGCCGTATCGGTCCTGATCGAACAGGCAGATCAGGTCGATGTCGGACGAATAGTTCAACTCGCCAGCGCCGCCCTTGCCCATGGCCAGCGCCACCATCCCTGCGGCGGTCTCGGCATCCTCGGGCTGCTGGCCGGGCAGCTTGCCGCGCCGAATCTCGTCGGCAACCAGTCGGCGCAGGCATTGGTCTACCGCCGTGTCGGCCAGCAAGGACAGGGCGCCCGTCACCTCTTCCAGACGCCAGACGCCCCCCAGATCCGCCAGCGCGGTCAGCAAGGCCACGCGGCGCTTGGCCTGACGCAGGCCGCTCGCCAATGCATCCAGGTCCAGCGCGCGGGCGGCGCGGACGGTCTCGTCCATGGCGGTTTCCGGCGCGCCTGCCAGGGCCTCGCGCAGCCAGCCCTCTTCCTTTTCCATCAGCCCGGCAAGATAGGGCGATGAGCCCGCGGTCCCCTCCAGAAGATCACACAGTTCGGGCGAAAGATCGCTGAAGCGCGCGCGCATGTCAGCGCCGCGGGCGGGATCAAAGGCAAGGGGCGTACGGGTCAGCCGGGAGGCGAAGGGCGCAACTGTCATGGCCAGACCTTGGCCGGGCGCAAGGGCGCCGTCAACGGGGGCCGGGCGCAAGGGCGCGATCAACGGGCGGAAGCGTCGCTTGCACCGGGGCGCAGCCAGCGCGCCTCGTTCCCCTCGATCGCCGCGACGCGGTCGGGGGTCGGGGGGTGCGACATCAGCCATGCAGGCGGGCTGCCTTGCGCCCCCGTCAAGCGTCCGAGTTTGGCGAGAAGCGATTTCTGCGGCGCCGTGCCGATCCCTGCCTTGATGAGCAATGCCGAGGCATAGGCGTCGGCCTCAAATTCGTCCCGGCGCGACAGGCGGGCCATCAGGGCCGCCGATACCATCTGCGCGATCCAGATCCCGATGAAGGGGATAAAGCGGGCCAGAAGGGCGGTCAGCATGACGAAGACAGCATTCGCGCCCGTAAAGTCGATCATGCGCCGCCGGGTGTGGCCGAGGGCGACGTGCCCAAGTTCATGCGCGATGACCGAGGCGATCTCGTCCGCCGAAACAAGCCCCGCGCGGAACTTGCGCAAAAAGCCCTCGGTCAGGAAGATGCGCCCGTCTGGCGCAGCAAGTCCGTTGACCGGATCGACCTGAAACACGTGCACATGAATGCTTGGCAGATCGAGGGCACGGGCCAGACGCTCCAGCACGGGCTGAAGGCCGGGTTCGCGCAAGGGGCGCGAGTTCTGGTCAAGCATCTTCTGCGTCCGCCAGACCGAGAAGCGGTACATCAGAAACGCATAGATCAGCGCAAGAAGGATGGGCGTGAGCTTCAACATGCGACTGATATGGTCATGCTGTGGCGTCCGGCAAAGGGGTCAGCCCTCTCCACGCTCGCGCCGCGCAAGCGCCACAAGCCAGGCGCCCAGAACCACGACCGCCGTACCAGTAGCGACCAGCCCCAGAACCGAACCCAGAAGGTCAGAAGCTGCCGAAAGGTTGCCCGCGAAGTACCAGCCCATGAGCACATAAAGGCTGCACCAGACCACCTCGCCCGAGACGCCCCAGAAGGTGAAGGGCACCCACCGCTGCCGCAATGCGCCCGAGAGCAGGTTCACATAGGGCCCGAGCGGCGAGAACAGCCAGCGTGAGAGGAAGACGGCAATGCCTCCGCGCGCCTCCATCATCCCTTGGGCGCGCAGGATCAGCGGCGCGCGGGCGCCGCCCGACAACCGCTCGACCAATGTCGTGCCACCGGCCCGCCCTATGCTGAACCCAAGCTGATCGCCCACGACGGCGCCCAGAATTGCGGCCGCCATGACCTGCCACAGCACCAGATCGCCCGAGGCCGCAAAGCCACCTGCCGCCAGCATGACGACAGAGGCTGGCATGGGCAGGGCGAGGCAAGAGGCAAAGGTGACCAATGCGATCAGCCAGAGCCCATAGACCGGCACCAGACCTAGGAACCAGTCGGTCACGGGGATTGACCCTCGGTCTGGTGGCGCGCAGCCTCTTCCTCCAGCATTTGCTGTACGGTGGATTCAACCAATGTGACAATCTCGGCGACCGGGACGCCGCGTTCGGTGGCGATGTCTTTCAACGTCAGCGGCTTGCCCTCGGGAATGGGCAGGCCGGCACGTTCGTCGATCTCGCGCGGGTCGAGGCCCCAGCTTCGCCCGACATAGCCCACGGTCATCCAGGGCATGACCTGTTCCTGCTGGTGCTGCGACCACCAGACGGTGCGCCAGACGATCTTGCCGGTGAAGAAGAGTGCAAGTGACAGCGCGACCAGAAAGGCCGCCACCAGTCTTGGATGCCTGCGCCACAGCGTTGTCATCGCAACTCCTTGATCCCGCGCGCGATCCCCTCAAGCGTCATCGGCACCATATGCCCGCCAAAGATATCACGGATCAGCCGGATCGATTGGGTGTAGTGCCAGTGGTCTTCGCGCACAGGATTGATCCACAGGTGGTTGGGCCATTGGGTGCAGGCGCGCTCAAGCCAGACCTGCCCGGCCTCGGGGTTCCAGTGTTCGTTTGCGCCGCCGGGATGCAGGATCTCATAGGGGCTCATCGAGGCATCACCCACGAAAATCGCCTTGTAGTCCGGGCCATAGGTCCGAAGCACCTCCCATGTCGGGGTCTGTTCGTTCCAGCGGCGGGCGTTGTCGGTCCACAGCCCCTCATAGAGGCAATTGTGGAAGTAGAAGTGCTTCAGGTGCTTGAACTCGGCCCGCGCTGCGCTGAAGAGCTCGTCCATCACGCGGATATAGGGGTCCATGCTGCCCCCCACATCGAGGAACAGCAGCACCTTCACCGCGTTCCGCCGCTCGGGCCGGGTCTGCACGTCGAGCCAGCCATGATCGGCGGTCGCGCGGATGGTGCCGTCGAGATCCAGCTCCTCGGCCGCACCGTCACGCGCCCATCTGCGCAGCCGGCGCAGCGCCACCTTGATGTTGCGCGTGCCCAGCTCGACCCGGTCGTCAAGGTTGCGGAAATCGCGACGGTCCCAGACCTTGACCGCGCGCTGATGGCGGCTTTCGTCCTGACCGATCCGAACCCCCTCGGGGTTGTAGCCATGGGCGCCAAAGGGCGAGGTTCCGGCGGTGCCCACCCACTTGTTGCCGCCCTGATGACGGCCCTTCTGTTCAGCGAGGCGTTGGCGCAGCGTCTCCATCAGCTTGTCAAAGCCGCCGAGGGCCTCGATCCGGGCCTTTTCTTCGGCGGTCAGGTGCTTTTCGGCCAGCTTCTTCAGCCAGTCACCGGGCAGGGCGATGGCTTTCAGCACCTGATCGGCGCTGATCGCCTCCAGCCCCTTGAAGGACTCCGCAAAGGCGCGGTCAAAGCGGTCGAGGTGGCGCTCGTCCTTTACCATGGCGGTGCGCGCGAGGTAATAGAACCCCTCGGCGTCGTAGGTGACCAGACCGGCGGCAAGGCCCTCCAGAAAGGCAAGATATTCCTTCGGCGAGACCGGCACGCCCTGCCGGCGCAGCGTCTCGAAGAAGGGCAGGAACATCGGTCAGGCCATGCGCGCGATCGCGATGCTGGCAATCATGCCGATCACCGCGAAGAGGATGGCAAAGCCCGCTGCCCATTGTGCCATGTCAAGGCGCGAGCCGCCGTGCTGCCGCGCCCGAAGCGCCCCGAGTAGTGCGCCAAAGATTGCGGCGGTGATGACGATCATTCTTCCTCCTGCCCGGAACGGGTATCTTGCGGCGGGCTGACGGTCGCGCTGTTGCTACGCCCGATCACGGCCACATCCTGCAACAGCTCTGCCGCCGCATCATCGCCAAAGCCATAGCGCGCAGGACCGGCACTGTCGAGGCGCAGCGCCTTGGCCGCCTGATGCTGCCCACCGCGATCCAGCGCTTCGGCCTTGATCAGGATCAGCGTGGCAAGCAGCGCCGAGTTCCCGGCATCACGGGCCACGGGGATTGCGCCATCGGCAATCTCTATCGCCAGAGAAAGGGCGTCTGCCGCCAGCGCAATTGCGGCCAGTTGCATGTCCACATGCGCGGCATGGATCTGTGCGTCGGGCAGGCGGGCATAGATCTTGCGGGCATCAAGCAGGTTGTCCCATGCGGCCTTCGGGTTGCGGCCCACCAGCAAACGTCCGTTCAGAAACAGCGAGAAGGCAAGCCGGCCATCCTTCCAGCCCTCAGCCCTGGCGATCCGCAGCGCATGGGCGGCGGCGGCCCTGCGCTGCGCAACCGGGTTCTGCCGGTCCGTCGCGCGCGAGATCGCGCTGTGCCAGATCTGGGGTTCGGGGCCGCCCGAATGGGCGGGCGGCGCGCTCTCTCCAGCCGGATTCAACTGTCGCAGCAGATCGGGCAGCAAAGCGGCCACCTCGCTGCGCCGCATGCCGGATCGCAACTCGGGCCCGGTGTAGATCCGCAGGACCAGCATATCGAAGGTGGTCAGCGTGTTGTGAAAGTTGTCATCGTTCAGAATGCTGTCCGGCAACCGGTAGAGGTCGTTCAGCGGGCCTAAGGCTTGCGCCAGTTCTTCATGCAGGCAATCGCGCACTTCCTGCGGAGTGGAATCCGAGGGCAGGAAGACTGCGATCCGCTGGCGCTGCCCAAGGCGCGACCAGTCGAGCTGCCGGGTGCCACGCGCCGCCAGATACCCGGCCCAGTCCGACACGCCGGGCACGACAAAGCAGGCTACCTCTGGCATCGCCTCGGTGATCTGCGCATGCGGCACGAACGAGATGGTGATTGCCGCCGGACCGTTGACTCGGTGCAGATCCACCCCGGCCTCGGCCCGCAGACGACCGAGGAGGGCGTCAAGGTCTTCCGAGGCAAGCGGCGGGGCAGGCGGGACAAGCCTGACCGTGACTGGCCCCTCGAATCGCGAAAGGACGGGCAGGTGGCGGCCGCTTTCAAGCCGGAACGAAAGGTCGAGGAAATCGCGCGCAAGTTCCGTATTGGCGCGTGTCACGCCTGCCACGGGTTCCGGCCGCTCCGTGACCGGCTGGTGCCTGTCATCCGGCGCGCAGGCCGCAAGGGCAAGGCAGACGATCCCGAACAGATATCTCATACCGCCATCTGACCCGAGCGCGCGCGCCAAGTCGAGCCATCGCGGAAGGCGGATGCGATCACACCCGCCCGCGTGACGCAAATGCCAGACGTTCAAACAGATGCACGTCCTGTTCGTTCTTCAAAAGCGCACCGTGCAGGCGCGGCAGAAGGCTGCGGGCATCACGCTTCAGGTCCTCGGCGGTCAGATTCTCGGCCAGCAGCAGCTTCAGCCAGTCCAGCACCTCCGAGGTCGAAGGCTTCTTCTTCAGCCCCGGCGTTTCGCGAATCTCGTAGAACTGCGTCAGCGCGGTAGTGAGGAGTGATTCCCTGATACCGGGGAAATGCACATCGACGATGGCGCGCAGCGTGTCGGCATCCGGAAAGCGGATGAAGTGGAAAAAGCAGCGCCGCAAAAAGGCGTCGGGCAGTTCCTTTTCGTTGTTCGACGTGATGATGACGATCGGGCGATGGCGTGCGCGCACCGTCTCGGACGTCTCATAGACGTGGAACTCCATCCGGTCGAGTTCCTGCAAAAGGTCGTTGGGAAACTCGATGTCGGCCTTGTCGATCTCGTCGATCAGAAGCACCACGCGGGTGTCGGCCTCGAACGCCTGCCAGAGCTTGCCCTTGCGGATATAGTTGCGCACGTCATGCACGCGCTCGTCGCCCAACTGACTGTCGCGCAAACGACTTACGGCATCATACTCGTACAGACCCTGCTGCGCCTTGGTGGTGCTTTTGATGTTCCATTCCATCATCGGCAGGCCCAGGCTTTCGGCAACCTGGCGCGCAAGTTCTGTCTTGCCTGTACCCGGTTCGCCCTTCACCAGAAGGGGGCGTTGCAGGGTGATCGCCGCATTGACCGCGACGGCCAGATCGTCCGAGGCGATGTAGCTGGAGGTTGATCCGAATTTCATGGTTTGTCCGCGGTCGGTGCAATCTGTGGTGGGGGCACCCTAGTGTCGGCACGAAATCATCGCAACTGCTAGTGACAAAGGTATCAGCTTCCGTTACGAGGGCCGCACCAGGCGCGCCGCTCGGCTTAGGCTGGCGCGGTCGCACGAGTGGAGTGCTGCGATGAAGGCCGAACTATTTCTCCCCGATGATTACCGCCCTGCGGAAGATGAACCGTTCATGAATGAACGCCAGCTGGAGTATTTCCGGCGGAAATTGGCGATCTGGAAGCAGGAACTGCTCGATCAAAGCGCGGAAACCATCGACAACCTGCATGAAAGTGCCCGCAACGTCCCCGATCTGGCAGACCGCGCCAGCGAAGAGACCGACCGCGCGCTTGAACTGCGTACACGCGACCGCCAGCGCAAGCTGATCTCCAAGATCGATGCCGCGCTGCGCCGGATCGAAAATGGCGAATACGGGTACTGTGAGGTTACCGGCGAGCCGATCAGCCTGAAACGGCTGGATGCGCGTCCGATTGCCACCATGACGCTCGAGGCGCAGGAACGGCACGAACGGCGCGAGAAGGTGCATCGCGACGAGTGACCGCGACCTTGCAGCGCAGTTGTGCTGCGCGGCAAGCTGACAGATTGTCGTGCCGGGCCGGGGCAAACCCCGCGCCCGGATTTTTTTTGTCCGGAGGCTTGAGATGGGGCAGATCGAAGGGCGCGAGGTTACGGTGCTCGGGGCAGGGGTCGCGGGCCTGACCGTCGCCCGGGCTCTTGCGATGCGCGGCGCGCGCGTCACTGTGCTCGAGCAGGCCGAGGCGATCCGCGAAGTGGGCGCGGGTTTGCAGATCACGCCAAACGGTGCAGCCGTGTTGCGCGCCCTTGGTCTTGAAACACGGCTGAACGAGGTCGGGCCGAGGGCGCAGGCCGTGCATCTGTGCGACGGGCGTGACGGGGCCAGCGTGCTGCGCATGGATCTGGCCCGCCTGCGCCCGGATCTGGGCTGGCATTTCATGCACCGCGCCGATCTGATTGACCTTCTTGCCGAAGCCGCGCGCGCGGCCGGTGTGCAGATACGGCTGTTGCAGCGGGTCGCGCAGGTTGATCTTTCGGGGCAGATCCCGGTCATTGAAACCGGTGTGGGCGAACGCATATCGGCACCACTGGTGATCGGGGCGGATGGGCTCCATTCGATGCTGCGCCCCGCACTGAACGGCGCGTCGCGACCCTTCTTCACCGGTCAGGTGGCCTGGCGCGCCGTGATTCCGGGCGACCCCTCCGACCCGGCAATCGCCGAGGTGCATATGGGCGATGGGCGGCATCTGGTCAGCTATCCCCTTCGAGGCGGGCTTCTGCGCAACATCGTGGCCGTCGAAGAGCGGCGGGACTGGGTCGAAGAGGGGTGGAACCTGCGCGACGATCCCATGGCGCTGCGTCTGGCCTTTGAGGAGTTCGGGCCGCGTGTCATCGGCTGGCTTGAGCAGGTGGAACAATGCTGGCTGTGGGGGCTGTTCCGCCATCCGGTCGCGGCCGTCTGGGGCAGGGCGCTTCCCAAGGGATGTGCCGCCATTCTGGGTGACGCCGCGCATCCGACCCTGCCGTTTCTGGCACAGGGCGCCAATATGGCGCTTGAGGATGCCTGGGTGCTGGCACAGATGCTTGATACGCACGGACCTGGCGATGCGGCGCTTGCGGCCTACCAGTCTGCGCGGGCCGAGCGTTGCACGCGGATCGTGGCTGCCGCAAACCGGAACGCGCGCGCCTATCATCTGTCGGGCATCGGGCGCGAGATTGCCCATGCGGTGCTGCGCATCGGTGGGCGGATCGCACCGGGGGCAGGTCTTGCCCGGTTCGATTGGGTCCACGGGTTCGACGTCACCCGCGGTTGATCGCCAGGATCAGGTGTCGAGCTCGATCCAGACCGGTACGTGATCGGAGGGCTTTTCTCCGGCGCGCACGTCACGATCGATGCCTGCATCGCGCAGAAGGTCAGCCGCCTGCGGGCTGAGCAGCAGATGGTCGATGCGGATGCCGTTGTTCCGCTCCCATGCGCCGGCCTGATAGTCCCAGAATGAATAGTGCCCCGGCCCCGCATGCCGGGCGCGGAAGGCCTCTGTCAGTCCAAGGTTCAGGATCTGGCGGAAGGCCGCGCGGCTTTCGGGCAGGAACAGCGCATCGCGCGCCCAGGCCTCGGGGCGGGCGGCATCCTCGGCCTGCGGGATGATGTTGTAGTCGCCCGCAAGGACCAACGGTTCCTCCCGGTCCAGCAAGGTCTGCGCATGCGCGCGCATCCGGCGCATCCAGTTGAGCTTGTAGCCGTATTTCCCGGTGTGCAGCGGGCGGTCAGCTGCGTCAAACTCAACGGGGTTTCCGTTGGGCAGATAGAGCGCGCAGAGCCGAACTGCGCGCTTGTCGCCCATTACGGTCGCCTCGATCCATCGGGCTTGCTCGTCGCTGTCGTCGCCCGGAAGCCCGCGCGAGACATCCTCAAGCGGCAGGCGTGAGAGGATCGCCACCCCGTTGAAGCTTTTCTGGCCGTGGGTTTCCACGCGATAGCCCATATCCTCGAAAAGCTCGCGCGGGAAACCTTCGTCAACCGTCTTGATCTCCTGCAGCGCCACGACATCGGGGCGCGCCTCTGACAGCCAGCGCGGCAGCGCCTCGATCCGCGCGCGGATGCCGTTGATGTTGAACGTGGCGATCTTCATGGCATCCCTCCGCTGGCCAACCTTTGTCAGGTCGGTGACCGGTTTTCTCTATCGCCGCTGGCCAGCGGCATGGCAAGGGCCGGTATCCTTTCCCACCCCTGCTACCCAGGCCGGAAGGCGCGCGAATCGGCATAAATCTAGGGTTGTGTGCATAAGTGCGTGTCACGCGTCGGTGGATTAAACGCACCCCGACGCGGACTTTGGCCAAGGTCATTGGCTTACCCGGCAAAGCTGATGTGGACAGGTCTGCGAACAACCTGTGGATGCAAAATCGTTTGTAAAAACAACTGTCAAGCGCAACGCTGAGGGGGTCTTTCCACCCAACCGGAGTGTTGAACCATGACTGCCCTTCGCAAGATTGCCCAAGAAACCATCGTCGACACCGCGCTCGACATGACCATGGGCCATGCGGCCGACCTGATGCCCTGCTCCAACATCGAAGGCGGCGATATGCTGGCTGGTGGGGATGTTGCGCTGATGCCCTGCTCGAACGTCGAAACCGGGATTGCGGCTGACCTGATGCCCTGCTCGAACATCGAGGGCGGAGATATGATCGGCGGCGGCCATGCGGCCGTGATGCCCTGCTCCAACTGATCCAGCGCCTGCCGCCAGACTGAACCGGCTGCGACCCGGCGTCTGGCGGGGCACAGCGCAGGCCGGGCGAGAAGAACACGATGTCAAATGTGATCCGCCTTGCCTTCCGCTCGCAGAGCGCGCGCCCCCTGTCGCAGGACGGGGGGCTGCATCGCCTTCTGGAAGCCTTCGCCTTACATCGGCGCCGGACGGGCGATCCGTTTTGGCTGAAGGAAAACGCCGAGGTGCTGGGCATCCTTGCGGCGACCGGGGCGCGGGTGCCTGTGGCAGCACTTGCTGTCTATCGCCCGTTTCTGGATGAGGCCGCAGATATGCTGGCCTTTCATCCGCAGTATTATCGGCTGATCCTGAATGTTGTCGTGAATCTCGAAGCCTTGGGAATGCCCACGGGACTCTCCACCCGTATGGCTGAATGGATCATCACCGAGGATTGGCCAGCAAGTGAGGTGAACGACCTTCAGCGCGCCGAGGTGCGCCATCTGCTGGCCCGCGCCGGACATAAGGTTGAGATGCCGGGGCTGACCGAGCGTCTGCTCGGCTTTGCCAGCCGCCCGCAAACCTTTGCCCTGCCCAACCCGCGGGCGGCCTATGATCTGGTCCATGCGGTGTTCTATCTGGGCGACTATGGCCGCACATCCTTGCAGCTCCCTTCGCAAGTGCTGGAAAGCCTGCACATGCTGGGCTGCCTTGCCCATCTCGACCAGAATGCCGATCTGCTGGCCGAGGTCTGTGTCGCGCTGCGTCACGCCGGGCAGGATCTGCCCGCGCTTTGGGCAGACTACCTAGCCGCCGAGGCTGGAAAGTTCCGTATCGATAGCCGTCCCTGCCCGGATTCCTCGGATGCCTATCACAATTATCTTGTCAGCCAATGGTTGATCGGCACTATGGGCAATGCTGCTTTCACGGAAATCCATGGTTCAGGTCCGATGAGTTTTCGCCTGCCAGTTTTGCACGTATCGCCACTACGTGAATGGTCGCAGGCGCTGCGCGCACTGGGGCCTGCCCGGTCGGATGATTGGGACGCGATGCGCAAGGCCTGCGCGACCAGGGTCAGTGCCCATGCCTTGGCGGTTGCCGATAGCGGGGCGGCAGGTTCACCCGAATTTGCGGCATTCTTCAGGGCCTTCGCGCGTACAGGCGCGATGCCTGAGGGCAGTGCCAGACGGGGCCGCGCATGACGACATTCCCGGCACGGCCAAGGGTCTTGCAGGGGGCCGCCCTTCTTGGGGCGGGGTTGGCAGTTCTCAATACACTGGTCTCTGTCAGCGCAGATGCCTTGGCAAAGGATCTGGTCGCAAGCTATGCCGCGCCGCAACTCATGGCCGGGGCAGGGCTGATTGCAGTGACGATCGGGTTGCTCATGTCGCTCGCGGGCAGTCGTGACATCGTGCTGAGGACCGGGGCGCCCGGTCGCGTGGCGCTGCGCTCAATGCTGGGCGCCATCAGTACGGTGGGGTTCTTTCTGGCCTATCGCGAGTTGCCCTTTGCAGAGATGTTTCCCTTTATCGCGATCCTGCCGATCTTTGCCGCAGTCCTGTCCGGCCCGATCCTGAAGGAACGGATCGGTCTTGCGGTCTGGATTGCGCTGGCCTTTGGCATGACGGGCATGTTCTTTCTGTTCCCCGAGGGTATTCCCGGCGTCACGCGCGGGCACATGCTCGGCCTTGGCGCAAGCCTGACAGGTGCGGCCTCGATCGTTCTGTCACGCGGGATTTGCCGCAGCCACACCCATGCCTTCGCCCAGGTGTTCTACGCCCAGATGGCCTGCGCGGTGCTGGGCCTTTTGCTGCTGCCACTGGTCTGGAAACCGATGCAGACCCAGGACATGGGCCTTCTGGCGCTGTACACGCTGTTCCTGCTGGCCACGCGCTGGCTGATGGTCATGGTCGTGCGTCTGATCCCGGCGCATGTGGCACTGCAGATCGGGAACATCCAGTTCGTCTGGATGGTTCTGGTCGGGCATTTCGTCTTTGGCGAACCGACGGGTGCCAATGTCTGGGCCGGTGCGGGCCTTGTCATCGCCTCTGGGCTCTGGCTGGTGCAGGCCCAAAGACGCGCGCAGAACTCAGAAGGAAAACGACGTTCCGCATCCGCAGCTTGAACTGGCGTCAGGATTGTCGATCACGAAGCGCGCGCCGATCAATTCTTCGGTGAAATCGATGACTGCATTCTGCAGGAAGGGCAGCGACACCGGATCGACCAGAACCCTTTGGCCGTCACGTTCCATCACCAGATCATCGGGCGCGGCGTCGTCGAGGCGGATGTCATACTGAAAACCCGAACATCCGCCGCCCGACACCGCAACACGCAACGGCTTGCGGGCGCCGGTCATTTCCTCGATCTCGGCCAATCGCGCAAAGGCGCGGTCCGTCACGCGGGGGCCAGTGGCGGGCAAGGGGGCAGGGCTGTCGGCCGGAAGCTTCAGGTCCATCTGCGGAATTTCCATATCCTTCATGGGTTTTTCATCATATAGGATCAAGACAGCGTGGCACAAGCCGCCGTTCTGCCTGCCGGATTGAATGACCCAGACTCTTGCTCCCTTCGCCTGCCTGCCCGAAGCTTCGCGCGGGCGCCGCTTTCCCGAAAGCATGTCCACCTTCCGCTCTCCTTTTCAGCGCGACAGGGACCGGATCATCCATTCCTCGGCCTTTCGCCGGCTCAAGCACAAGACGCAGGTCTTTGTCGAACATGAGGGCGACTATTACCGCACCCGCCTGACCCACTCGATCGAGGTGGCGCAGGTTGCACGCACGATTTCAGGCGTGCTTGGCCTGAATACCGATCTGGCCGAATGTATCGCGCTGGCGCATGATCTGGGCCATACGCCCTTTGGCCATACCGGCGAGGACGCGCTGGCGCGTCTGATGGAGCCTTATGGCGGCTTTGACCACAACGCGCAGGCCCTGCGCATCGTCACGCGGCTGGAGCGTCATTACGCCGATTTCGACGGTCTGAATCTGACCTGGGAAAGCCTTGAAGGCATTGCCAAGCACAATGGCCCGCTGACCGGCCCCAACGCCGACCCGAAGCACGCGCCAGACCCCTTGCCCTACGCGCTGGTTCAGGCCAATGCGCTGTGGGATCTTGAGCTTTCCACCCACGCCAGCGCCGAGGCGCAGGTGGCAGCGATTGCCGATGACGTCGCCTATTCACACCACGATCTGCATGATGGTCTGCGTTCGGGTCTGTTTACCGAGGACGACCTGATGGAACTGCCCGTCACCGGGCCCGCGTTCGAACTGGTTGACCGGATCTACCCCGGTCTGGATCGCATGCGTCGCCGGCATGAGGCACTTCGCCGCGTCTTCGGCACAATGGTCGAGGACGTGATCCACGTTGCGCAGAACCGGCTAGATGCCGCGCAGCCAAAATCGGTGGACGAGATCCGCGCGATGGGCACAACGATCATCCGCTTCTCCAAGCCGCTCTATCAGGACCTCAAGGCGGTGCGCAGCTTCCTGTTCCATCGGATGTATCGTGCGCCCTCGGTCGTCGAGGTGCGGGCCAAGGTCACAGCGATGCTGGACGATCTGTTCCCGCTGTTCCTGCGCCAGCCCGAGATGCTGCCCCAGGAATGGCGTGCCGACGTTGAGGCCGCACAGTCCGAGACCGAGCTTGCGCGCATCGTGGCGGACTATGTTGCCGGCATGACCGACCGCTTCGCGATTCAGGAACATGCCCGACTGTTCGGGTCGGACGGCGCGGACTAGGCCGGGCGGACTGGGCCGGGTGGACTGGGCCGCGCGGACTAGCCCCGCGCGCGCTCAGGGGCGGCGCGCCAGCGCGAACCAGATCATCGCAAGGGCGACCGAGGCCAGCACGTTCCAGCCGGCCATCGATACGCCCAGCATCTGCCACGGAATCTCGTCGCAACGCACCACTTGCGCCACATCGACTGCAGGGTTCAGAAGGTCCGCCGTGCTGACGCCGCTGATCGACCCGGCAGAGCAGCTGGCGAGGCCTTCCCACCATTTCTGCTCGACGCCCACATGGAACACGCCGATGCCCGCAGAGGTCAGCGCCGCAAGGCCACCAAGTGCGGGAATCAGACGGCCACCGCCCACGAACAGCCCCAAGGCACCCAGCAGAACCGCCACCAGATGCGGCCAGCGTTGCCAGATGCATAATGCGCAAGGTGCAAGACCACCGATGTACTGGAAGGCTAGCGCCCCCAGC
Organism: Gemmobacter aquaticus; assembly: GCF_007859075.1. Taxonomy (GTDB): domain Bacteria; phylum Pseudomonadota; class Alphaproteobacteria; order Rhodobacterales; family Rhodobacteraceae; genus Gemmobacter; species Gemmobacter aquaticus. The sequence continues at coordinate 1,339,006 of NZ_VOAK01000011.1, read as the reverse complement.
AAAAGCGCGGCCGAGCCGCCCGCTGCCACGAGGATCAGGATGTTGTAGCGTGTCAGAACCATGGTCTGCCCTTAGTGCTTCAGAAGGAAGGCGCCGCCCGCCAGCGCGAGACAGGTCACCAGAGCGACCCAAGGAAGCCGGCGTTCGATAAACCCGGTGATGGCCAGCCCGTGGCGCTGCAGCAGCCATGCTAGCAGGTAGAACCGCCCTCCGCGCGCGATGATGGCAGAAATGATGAAGAGCTTCAGATCAAACGCCACCACGCCGGACAGGATCGTGACTACCTTCATGGGTGGCAGGTGCGACAGCCCTGATGTGACCAGCATGACCAGGATCGCCGTCTCGCCGGTTTCGCTTTTGAGCGCGTTGAAGGCGTCGAGCTTGCCGTAGAACTCCAGAACCGGTTGCGCGATCAGATCAAAGAACCACAGACCGATCGCCCATCCGAAGATACCGCCCAGAACCGAGGTGACGGTGGCGATCAGCGCATAGCGCATCGCCCGCTCGGGGCGCGACAGGCACATGGGCACGAACAGCACATCCGCCGGTATCGGAAAGACCGAGCTTTCGACGAAGGAGATCGCACCCAGAACCGGCTCGGCCCGTGGGGAGGCGGCTTGTCTTAGCGTCCAGTCATAGAGCTTGCGGAACATCGGCCCTTCCCGTGATCTGGCCCGCGAGGGCACCCTGTCGCAGTTGCCGCAGCGCGGCGGGGCAAGTCAAGCGCCGATGGCGTGGTCAGGGCTTCCTTTGTGCCCCAAGGCTCGGTTAGAGTTTCACAATGGGTTGATGGAGGATACGCGATGGAATGGCGTGGCCGTCGGGGAAGCAGCAACATCGAGGACCGGCGGGCGCAGGGGCCACGGCGCGGCGGTGTCGCGGTCGGTGGCATCGGGGGGGTCCTGGTCCTGCTTTTGCTGGGCGCGGTATTCGGTGTGGACGTCAGCCCCTTCCTGCAAGGCGGTGGTGAGATCGGCGGCAGCGGGAATGTCGAGATCACCGAAGCCGATCAGGAGGCCGCGAATTTCGTATCGGTCGTGCTGGCAGATACCGAAGAGGTCTGGGCGCGGGTTCTGCCCGAACAGGCCGGAATGAGCTACCAGCCGGTGACGCTTGTCCTGTACAAGGGGGTCACGCCATCGCCTTGCGGCAGCGCCTCGGGCGCGACTGGGCCGTTCTATTGCCCACAGGACAAGAAGGTGTATCTGGACACGGACTTTTTCGCCACGATGACACATGAGCTGGGCGCAGGCGGGGATTTCGCCGCCGCCTATGTCGTCGCGCATGAGGTGGCCCATCACGTGCAGGATGAGCTTGGTATCCTCGGGAAGGCGAACAAGTATCGCATGCAGGCGTCTGAGGCTGAAAGCAACGCGGTCTCGGTGCGGATCGAGCTTCAGGCCGACTGTTTCTCTGGCGTCTGGGCGCGCGGTGCAGATGCGCAGTTCGGCTCGCTGCAGCAGGGTGACATTGAAGAGGCGGTGAACGCAGCCCATCGGATCGGTGACGACACGCTGCAGCGCAACGCGGGCCGGGTGCCGATGCCGCATACCTTCACTCATGGCACTTCGGAGCAGCGCGCGCGCTGGTTCATGCGCGGCTACAAGACGGGCGACATCGGGCAGTGTGACACCTTCTCTGCGCGTCAGTTGTAAGGTGCGCCATCCGGTGAACGAAGCCTGCGAAAGCGCTTGAACAATCCCGATCTGTTCAAGTAGAGAGTTCGGGCGTCCGCGGTCAGGCGATCAGCCTGTCATCTACCATGCGGCCGTTAGAAATGTGCGGGTGTGGCGGAATGGTAGACGCGACAGACTCAAACTCTGTTTCCGCAAGGAGTGTCGGTTCGAGTCCGACCACCCGCACCAATCCCCCCAACTGGCAATCCTCTCGTCGCTAGATCTCTTCGATCAGCACCGGGCCGTCGTCGGCGATGCCGAAGGGGCGAACGGAATGGTGGCGTAGCTGCACACCCGCGCCAAGGCCGGGATCATCCGATCCACCCAACCATGCCTCGCGCTCTTCCGTGTTCAGAATCACGGGCATGCGCGGGTGAAGGTCGGAGGTTGATTCATTTGCGGCGCGGGTCAGGATCGTGCAGGTCAGCACCTCGCGCCAGCGCGAGCCGAGACCTGCGAAGAACATCGTCTCTTCGTTACCAGCCGGGCGGATGAAGTGGGGTTGCTTGTGTCCCCGTTCGCCGGTCCATTCGTAGTAACCCGCCGCAGGTATCAGGCATCTGCCGTGGCGCCAGACCGCGCGAAAGGCAGGCTTGTCTTTCGCCTCTTCAATCCGCGCGTTGAAGGTGGTGGCCTTCCAGTCCTTCACGTCCTCTCCCTTGAACCATGAGGGGACCAGCCACCAGCGGGCGATCAGCGGCTCAAGCGTGGGTTTTGCGAGGATCAGCACATCTTGTGTCGGCTTTACATTAAAGCGTCTCGGGAACGGGGTAATCTTCAGCCACGAGGTATCCAGTCCCTCACTGCGCAGATTGGGGTCCACAAAGCGCCCACACATAGCCGTCTCCGTGTTGCAACCGGATGCGTGCCCAAAGTAGCGTGCAAAGACCTGCAGGCCAATCCGGGTCGCGGGCGACTAGAGGACGCCTGCCTGCTTCATGGTCTGTTCAAGACGTTTGATGAAAACCTCGGGTTTCAGCGCCGTCATCAGGCGGTCGCGGGCGGTCTCGGCGATCTTGCGGCGCGCGCCTTCATCCTCGAGGTAGGGGGTGCAGACGTCACGCAGGTTGCTGAAGTCCCAGGCTACGGGGATGTAGGTCTCGTGGGGAACGAAAATGTCTGGCCAGGTCACGGCATGGGACATGTCGGGCTTTACAAGGACACTGCCGCACAGGATCGCCTCGAAATCACGCCAGCAAAGCTCTCCGTAGCCAAAAGGGCTGACGGACAGGCGCGCGCGGAGCATCTCGTCATAGTATTCGTCCTGCGGCACGCGATTGGTGGGGGCGTGGACACGGTAGCTGTCCGCCATTGCCTCCATTGCGCTGGTTGCGGCGTGACGCATGCCGTAGATCCATCTGTCCGGGCCAACGCTGGCGCGGCAGCCGAGATCGATGTCACGCTGATGCGATAGCGTGTCCGGCCCAAGATCGTTGGCGAGGTCATGGATCTTGTCATCGAGCGCGATATTCCATCCAAGAACAATCTTGTTGATCTGGTCAGGCTGCAAGGCATCGACGCGCGGGATCAGGTTCTCGTCAAAACTGATGCCATAGGTGCGGTGGACATAATCGGTGAGGTTGGTCTTGCCGACGTAGCCGCGCATATAAGCCTGATTGTCGGCAAAGCGATGTTTCTTGATATAGGCATCCGCCGCGCCGATGACGGGCGCCCATAGCACGCAAAGATCATCATCCCCGTCGAACACAAGGGTTCTGGCGCCAGCCTGACGCGCGGCGGCGAAAAGCCGCGTGGCGAGCCGTTCTGCCTCGGCTTTCGGGGTGCTCCAGCCAAGCTTGATCCCGACGGCGGTATATCCTGCAAAACCGCGCTCGATCAGACGGTCGAGCGCCTCTATGGTGGCGAATTCGAAAACCAGCCCGAGCCGTGCTGCTATGGATTGCCGATGCCGGATCAGCGGGGCGAATTGCTGTTCACTGGTATAGTGCTGTCGATCACTGATCGCGAGGATCCGTCGGGGTGTCTGCTGGGCCAGTCGCGCGTTCAGGTTGGCGAGAGAGCCAGCCAGCCGACCCTCTTCGGCCGCGCGCTTTGCCCGACGAAGGTTTGTCATCAGTTTGTTCGATGAACCAACCAATGTCATTCTTCACATCCTACAAGAGTTCGGTCAGACCTGCGGTGATTGTCGTCCTGTCAGTGGCACCCGTAAGGAACCAACCTGTTCTTTATTGGAAGGGATTTCAGCCATTGGCCGAGGCAATTTCGTAAGCATCAGTCGCGGTTCAACAAAATTCCGCACGGCTCAAGGTGTCGGAGATTGGTTTGTAAGGCAAGTGCCGCCTGCAATAGGCCAAGCGCAGAAGTGTCAAGGTTGGTTAGATTTTCATCAGATGCGCAATCTGAGCGTGTTAAGGCGCGATAGGTTTTCGCGCGTGGCGATTGCACGTCGGATCTGTGGTGCGCATGTTTCACGACTGGTCTCGGGGCAACAAAGTCGGGGCAGTCAAGTTGACAGGCAGCCTGCCGAGTCGATCGCCGCGTCTGTCGCATGCATACCGCGTGTGACCGCGGTGGGGCGCTCAAGCTGGGTACGCCCAGCGGCATGCGGGCCAAGCCCGGATCGTCGTCCCTTTCCAAAGCACTTGATGTTTGGCCTTCTGGCGGGTGGAGCACGCACGCACCTGCCATGATGCTCATTATTGTGGGGTGCGACGGAAGGCTTTAGGTAGTGTGATCATGAGGAACCTCTTTGTCGCATATATCGAAATCAGCCGTGCGTTGCACATGGCGTTTCGGGCGCCCCGCGTGCAGGCACTGCTGCTGATATCGGCTTTGGTGGCCGGAGCAGGTACCCTTGGGTTCTGGCTTATCGAGGGCTGGGGGGTCCTCGACGCCTTCTACTTTTCGGTCGTCTCGATGGCGACGGTCGGGTATGGCGATCTGGCGCCCAGGACAATCCCGGGCAAGTTGTTCACAGTGGCGTTCCTCGTCGTAGGGATCGGCATCTTCGTTTTGACCGTTTCCACTTTGGCCGAAGCGGTGATCCGGGCTTTGCAGGAACAGCGCAAGAAGGACTGATCGGCGGCAGCCGGATTTCCTGATTGGCACTCGCGGGTGCCCGCTGGCCCACGGGTCGTTATCCGTTGCGAACGGACATGAAACCTCCTTGGCCCATCACCGTCCTGCCGGCCCGTGCCTTGCACCCCGGGCATTCAGCCGGCGGTCAGGATCACGATCACCGTTCCCCAGAGGGTAAGCAGGATGTTCGCGATCGGATAGGCCGGGGTGTAACCCAAAACTGCAACCGGACTTTTCGACCTCTGTTGCACGGCGCCCATTGCGGCTGTCATCGTCAACGCGCCGGCAAGCGCGCCGAGTAGCAGGACTGGCGGCATCCGCAGGATGTAACGGCCGAAGGCGAGGCCCACGAGGAGCGGCGTCAGAGTCACCGCCATGCCACCGAAGAAGAGACCGATGCCTGCATCGCGCAGCGCATCGAGGAACACCGGGCCCGCGTGAAGCCCTGTCATCGCGACAAAGGCGGCCAGCCCAAGCGAGGTCATCAGCGCCACGGCACCATCCGGGATGCGCCCGAAAAGCGGATGCCTTGTGCGCATGTGCCCCACGACAAGACCTGCGACCAGCGCCCCGACGCTCGTTCCAAGCGAAATGACCGCGCCGCCAATGGTGAACTTGACCAGCACGCCCACCATCCCGCCGAGAAAGATGGCCAGACCAAGCACTACGAAATCGGTGCTGGTTGTCGGGGCAATGATCGGTCCGATCTTCTTCGCGGCAGCATCTACCGCATCTTCCGGGCCGACCAGCGTCAGCACGTCCCCCCGAAACAGCTCCATCTTTGCGCCAATCGGCACATTCTCTGCACCGCGCCGCAATGTGCGCAGATAGATCCCGCGCGTCCAGGGCTCTGTCGCGATGTCAGCCAGTTGGCGCCCGTCGAGTTCGCGTCGCGACATCAGGACATCGACAACCTTCATGGGGATATCCAGCAACTCAAAGTCGTCAATCTCGGCATCATGCGGGTCGCCGATCTTTTCGATCATCGCCTTGCGACGTCCGGTTACGGCAATCACATCCCCAGCCTTAAGGACCAGGTCCGGGGTGGCGAGAAGGATGTTCCCCTCGCGGCGAAGACGCGGGATGAAAAAACGGTCCTCAGCACGGCGCTGTTCGGCCTGCTGGATGGTCAGGCCCACCACCTCGGCATTTGCGGGCAGCCGGTAGGCACGCATCTCGAACTGGCGGTAGCCGGACAGAACCCCCTGATGGGTGGGCTCCAGCCCAAGCTCCGCCTCCATCTTCCTGGCTTCAGCCTCAAGATCTGCGCCAAGCAGTTTGGGGGCGAGCGAACTGCAGAACCAGATCGCACCCACTACGCCGAAAAGATAGCAGACAGCATCTGCAACCCCCACGTGGGCGACGTAGCGTTGCTGCTCCTCCAATGGGATCGCAAGATTGTTGATCGCCTCTGTCGCGGTGCCCATTGCTGCGCTTTGGGTCAGCCCGCCAGAGAGCATTCCGGCGGAATACCCCGGATCAAGACCCAGAATCCGTGAGGCCGTATAGGCAACGAGCAGCCCCGTCGTCGTGCAGACAGAGGCGAGCAGGACGGCGCGCAATCCGTCCCGCTTCATTGCTTGCATGAACTGCGGCCCGACCGAATAGCCGATACCAAACAGAAAGAGCAGGAACAGGAAGGACTTCGCCATTGCCGAGACGGGCACTTCGGCGATCTGGCCGATCAGGATTCCAGCGACCAACGATCCGGTCACGGGCCCAAAGGAAAAGCCCCCGATCTTCACATCGCCAAGCATGTACCCGATCGAGATCGCAAGGAAGACCGCCAACTCGGGGTAGGATTCGAGAAAACCGGAAAGCCATTCCATGGCCGCACTCCACTGATGGAACTCTCTGCCTTTGCCGTAAAGTCAGCGGCCCTTGATCAAGGGCCGTCAGATAATCAGAAGGACGATGACAAGTCCCCAAAGGGTCAGCAGCGTGTTCGAGACGGCATAGGGGACCGTGTATCCCAGCATCGGCACATCAGACTTCGCCACCTCGCCCACCATCGCCACCGAAGCGGTCGAGGTGCGCGCGCCGCCGCAGCAGCCAAGGTTGATCGCCGGGTCAAAGCGGAAGATGTACTTGCCGATCAGGGGGGCAAGCAGCATGGGCGCGCCGGTGGCGAACAATCCCCAGAAGAAGATGCCAAAGCCCGCCTCTTTCAGCCCTGCGATGAAGGTCGGACCCGAGCTGATCCCCACAATCGCGATAAAGACATTCAGGCCGACAGAGTTCATGAACCAGAGTGTCGGTTGCGGGACGTTCCCGATCTGCGGTTTCACTGTGCGCAGCCAGCCCACAAAGATCCCGGCAATGAGCGCACCGCCCGACGTGGACAGGGTGATCGGAACGCCGCCAATCGGCAGGACATAGGCCCCGATCAGTCCTCCGATCAGGATCGCAAGTCCGACCAGCGTCATATTGGTGACGGTCACGGGTCTGTCAGCAAAGCCGGCAGCTGCGACGAACCGGTTGATAGAAGCGGTCGTGCCGGATACCCGCAGAATGTCGCCGCGATTGAGCTTTGTCTGCGGCAACACAGGGATGCTGACCGCGGCCGAGCCGCGCCGGATCGAGTTCAGAAATACCCCACGGGCATAGGGTTCTTGTCCGGCGTCGGCCAAAGTGCGGCCATCGAGCGCCTTGTTGGTGATCAGGACGTCCACCGCCTCGACGGGGACATCAAGCAGCTCCGCGTCATCAACCTCAACGCCCGAACCCAGCACGTTCACCAGCACCTCGCGCCGACCGGCGACGGCCACCACGTCGCCAGGTTTCAGGACGGTATCGATGGCATGCGCGATGATCTCGCCGTTGCGGCGAAGCCCCTCGACGAAGATCCGCTCACCGGGGAGCAGGTCGCGTTCGGCCTGTCCGATTGTCAGGCCGACCGCCTTTCCGCCCTCGCGGATCTGATACGCACGAAACTCGCGCTTGCGACGCCCGCTGATGAAGCCGGACTCGGTTGCCCCAGCCGACATCTCACGCTCATAGCGCGCGCACTCTGCCGCGATATCGATGCGCAGGATTTTTGGGCCAAGAAACGCGAGTATCCAACCCGTTCCGACCGTGCCGAACAGATAGGTGATGGCATAGGACACCGGCATCAGGTCCAACTGGGCCTTCGCCTCTTCGGGCGTCAGGCCCGAGGCGTTGATCGCATCGGTCGCAAGCCCCATAGAGGCCGAGATTGTCTGCGCCCCGGCAAGCAGCCCTGCGGCAAGGCCGGGACCGTAGCCCGCCACAAGTGCTGCGATGTAGACCGAAAGCAAGCACAGCGTCGATACAACCACGGCGAACAAAGCCTGGGGCGCCCCGTCCGATGCAATGCCGCGGACGAATTGCGGGCCGACGCCAAAGCCCACCGCAAACAGGAACATGATGAAGAAGATCGACTTCACCTGACCAGAGATCTCGATGCCGATCTGACCGACGAGAATGCCGACAAGCAGCGTTCCGGTCACGGCGCCGAGGCTGAAACTGCCGAACCGGCGGGCGCCGATCCAGTAACCGATGGCCAATGTGACGAAAATCGCCAGTTGAGGATTCCCGCGCAACGTCTCTGCGATGTAGTTCAACATGTGTCATCCCTCGTGAAGCGTGAACGTCCGACCGGGAGCAGGGGGGTGTCGAACGGGTGCCTTGACCGCCGGGGCATCCCCCGGCGATCGGTTGTCCGAGTTCAGTGCCTGTCGGCCGCGTGGTCGGGCCGGATGAGCTTCAGGCCGCGGGCGCGTTCGTAGCCGTGGATCTCTTTCACATCGAGCTTGCGCATGAAGTCGATTGTGGCCTGGGTCACGACCTGTCCCGGCACGAGGATCGGAAATCCCGGCGGATAGGGAATCACGAAATTCGCCGAGATCATCTCGGGCCCTTGCTTCAGCCGCTGATCGCATTCCGCGCTGTCAATGGGCACATACTCGCACCCTTCGGGGTAGTAGGCGCCGTAGAAGGCCCGGCGCATGTCGCCCTCTGGCGTCAGCTTGCCTGCATCCCCGCGATAAGCCTCGTGGAAATGGCTGAAGTCGGGCAAGTCCGGCACATCCTCCATCAGGGATTTGACGCGGGCCGCGAAAAGCTTGCGACCATTGTCGCCGCCTTGTGCCAACTGATCCTCGATCTGATCGCAGATCTGCATCAGCACCCTGATCAACTGCGCGACGTCGCTGCGCGTGTTGTTGATATTCGACTGAAGCAAAACCGAATTGCGCGAGGTCTTGTTGAACTGGATGTCGTGTTCATCGGCCATCAGCTTCTTGAACTGCGTTCCGTCAAAGCCCGCCGTGCCGCACACAAGCGTGATGCGCGTGGGATCCAGACAGAACTCGTCCTCGTTCATCGAGCGGACCTGATCGGCAAAATTCATGCCTTCGGTCATGAAATCGACAAAGCCGCTTTCGCGGTATTCCGCAGGCACCATCTCGTCGGCGCCAAGGATACGGAAGTACTTCGATATAAGCGGATGCCGGTTCACCTCGCGCCGGATATCGAGCGCGATCTCGATTGCGTTGGCGACAAGTCCGTAGCCCTCCAGCTCCATCTGTCGCCGCGCCACATCGAGGCTGGCGATCAGCTGTTGATTGGGCGAGGTCGAGGCGTGGGTGAACACAGCCTCGTGGAACTGTGCCTCGACCGTGCGGAAGTCTACGTCCCGCACCAGCACCATCGAGCCCTGCCGCAGGGCAGACATCGACTTGTGCGTCGAGTTGGTCTGATAGACGCGGATCTTGATCTTGCGCGGGTCCGGGATCAGGCGTGTTGCCAGAAGTTTCTCGGACGATGGGTTATCGCCCAATTCTGCCTGCTGCTTCTCCCAGGCGGTGACTGAGGCGGGGTCCGCCATCCATTTCTCGATGGTATCGGCGGCTCCCATGGCGGTGCGGGGTCGCAGGAACGGCGACCAGTGCGCGAAGCCGAACCATGCCTCATCCCAGAGGAAGATCAGGTCCGGCTTGATGGCAAGGCATTCCTCCATCACCCGGCGGCAATTGTAGATGTGACCATCGAAGGTGCAGTTCGTCAGGTCAACCATCTTGGCGCGATCAAGTCGACCTTCGGCCTTCAGGTCAAGCAGTGCCTTCTTGATGCGCTTCAGCGGCACCGCCCCATACATCGAGTATTCCGTCATCGGGAAGGCGTCGATGTAGAGGGGCTGCCCACCCGCGAGGACAAGCCCGTAATGGTGCGACTTGTGGCAGTTGCGATCCAGCAGAACGATGTCGCCCGGCGCAATCAGGGCCTGGTGAACCATCTTGTTCGATGTGGAGGTGCCGTTGGTGACGAAAAAGACATGGTCGGCGCCGAACGCGCGCGCGGCCATCTCTTGCGCTTCCTTGATGTTGCCCGTCGGTTCCAGAAGGCTGTCTAGGCCACCGGTCGTCGCACTCGATTCCGCAAGGAAGATGTTCAGGCCGTAGAACTCGCCCATGTCGCGGATCCAGTCTGACTTGAACACAGACTTTCCGCGCGCAATCGGCAGGGCATGGAACGTGCTGATCGGCCGCGTCGCGTATTTCTTCAGATTGTCGAAGAAGGGTGTACGGAAACGGTCGCCGACGCCTTCAAGCACCGATAGGTGCAACTCCAGCATTTCCTCGACCGAGTAGAGGACGCGGCGTACGGACGTAGCGCGCGCATCACCTGCGATCCGCTCCACATGCCGGTCCGAAAGGATGTAGATGTCGATCTCTGGCCGCAGGCGTTTCAGCCCGTCTGCCAGGGCCAGCAGCATATCCTCGCCCCGAAGATGCGCCTCGTCAAAGCCTGCCGCAGCGAGAACGCTGCGCAGCACTGGCGCGGCATGGCGCGACGCGAACTCAAAGCCTTCGTACAAGGTGACAGCCGCGATGGCGGGGTTGAGAAGGATGGCGCAGACCGCGTCCTCGAACGAGGGGACGGAGACGGTTTCATAGACGAAGGGATCTTCGCGCCGGCGCAGTTTGCGCATCTCGGCCCCGATCAGGGCTCCGCGTTCAGCCGCATAGGGCGACACGACCAGCATTTCAAAGTAGGGGCGATGTGTTCCTTCGCGCGTGCTGAAGCTTGACGAAAGCTCGACAGACGGTTCGGTGGATTGGTCCACCGCGTCCCAAGCACCGGTATCGTGTTTGTAGGAACGTGTCAGGATGGATTCCGACAGGCGGCGGGCAAGGCGCGCGGCGCCCTCAGCATCTCCTGTCGCGATGCGATCTTTAAGGACCGATACAAGCCGCTGGCCGGGATAGGCGAAAAACTCCTCGTAGGCGCCAAAATCCTCAAGTGCCGCTTCCACCGGTTCGCGGCCTGCATGTCCGCGCGCCCAGTCGACAGCGGCAGAATGCAAGGCACGCCAGCGATCAGCGCGGGCCCCAGGGACGGAAAACAGGTTGTCGATGCGATCCTGGTCGGCTGGCCTGGATTTTGACGCGGTTCTTTGCTTGTTCATCGGGGTCCTCCAATCGAATTTTGTTGCGCGTTTTCCGCTGGCCCTTGGAAAAGCCTAGGTTCTGGCTCTCGGGTTGCTCCATTGGCGGCATGTTAGTTACGGTGACGTTTTGCAGGCGGGTTCAGCCGCGCCGCCGCGTTGCGAAATAGTCCACGAGTTCTGCCTCAAGTTCGGCGATGAGGCGTCGGTACTCGGGGATCTCGATGCGGTGTGCGGCATCTGGGCGATGCTCGAACCGCTCGAGTGTTTCGATCGCGAGAAGCAGATCGTCGCACAAAGCCCGGAACCGTTGGTCTTTGAGTGCGGCAAGTCGGATCGCATCCTCGCGCCCCGGAAACCTTGAAAGAAGCCGACGAAAGCCGGAGCTTTGCTGGTATGCTTGGCCCATGGGCTTCCCCCGCAAAGTTGATGGCCAAGAATGCGGGTTCAGCGCCCAAAATAAAGTATGTAACCGTGACGTGATGCGGGCCGGGGGGTGGGATCCGTCGCGAATTCACGCTTGTTTGATGGCCGACCGTTCACTAGGCTCAAAGCAGAAATCTGGTGTCCATATAAACATCGGGGTTCATTATTTCGGCGGAGGTGCAACTTGGCCAGCGATCTGCCTGCCGGGCTTACATCTCAGGATGTGCTGGACGAACTTGCGCAGGTCAACTCATCGGCGGGGTTCGCATCGTCGGTCAGGCATCGCAAGTTTCTGACCTTTGTCGTCGAAGAGACACTGGCCGGGCGGGCAAGCCGGATCAAGGCCTATACCATCGCTACGGCGGCCTTCGGGCGCAGCGATGACTTTGACCCCCAGCAAGATTCCATCGTGCGGATAGAGGCTGGACGACTTCGCCGTGCACTTGAACATTACTATCTGACTGCAGGTGCCACCGACCGCGTGCGGATCGTGATCCCGAAGGGAACCTATGTTCCCAACTTTGAGCGTGTCGAAGGTGGTGGCATTGAGCCCCCCTTGGCGCCGCCACCGAGGGCAAAGGTACCAACTTGTCGAGCGGGACGGGGGCCGCGCATCTTCGTCAGTCACCTGGAGCAAGAGGGGCCAGATGCGGGCTTTGGCAGTTTCGGTGCAGGCTTTGCCCGGCAGCTGATCATGGGGCTCACGCGTTTCGACAGCGTGCAGGTCTTTGGCATTATCGAGGGCGATGGTGTGGCGACACATCCTGATCTGCACCTCCTCGCGGCTGACTATGACGTGGATTTTGTGCTGTCGGGCACCGTGACATTCAGCGCCTCAGGCCTGACCATTGACCTGCTGCTGCAGGAACTTCCCTCTGGCCGCTTCGTCTGGACCGAGCGGTTCCAGCGTTACCTGATCCCCGCCGAGCTTATCCATCTGCGCAACGAGATCGCCAATCAGGTCGTCCAACGGCTGGCTCAACCCTACGGCATCCTTCATAGTCGCGCGCTCGACAGTGAGGGAGAGAGCCCGCTCCACATCGGCAGCTATCGTGCCGTCCTCGACTATTATGACTTCATCCGCACCTACGACCGCGCGCGGTTCGCGGATGTGCGCCGTGGTCTTGAGCGGGCCGTTGCGCAGGACCCCGGCTATGCCGAGGGTCTGGCCAGTCTGTCGATGCACTATATCAATGCCGTGCGCCTGAAGTACGTTGACGGCGGCGAGGCTCAGGGGCTGCGCGAGGCGGCGATGGGGCTGGCAATTCGGGCGGTGCATCTTGCGCCAAATTCCAGCAGCGCCTTCCACGCGCTTGCTCTTGCGCAGTGGTTCGCCCTGCAGGTTGAGGAGAGTTTGTCGTCGTATCGGACCGCGATGCGGCTGAACCCGAATGACGCGGAACTTACAGCTGATCTGTCCTTGCGTCTGGCCATGAGGATGCAATGGGAACCCGCGATGCAACTCTACTGCGAAGCGGTCACGCGCGACCCGTTTTTGTTCGTCCTCTATCGCATCACCGCATTCCTCTATCATTATTCTGCGGGCCGTTACGACGCGGCATTGGAGGAGGCACGAAAGGCCCAAGCACCGGAAGTGATCTATACCCATATCATGCGGGCGGCCGCTGCCGCCGAGCTTGGGTTGGAGGACGAGGCCCGCGCGGCGGTGGTCCAGTTGGAGCGCGTCGACCCCGATTACGGCTGTCACATCGAAGAGGACCTGCGTTCCCGTAACTTGCATGAGGATCTGATCGCAGCCCTCGGCCAATCGCTGCGCAAGGCGGGCCTGAGTAGTGTCGGCTTCAGCGCAAGGCCCAGGTCGCAGGCACGGGAACGACTCTGACTGCCTCGTTCATTTTCGCCGTCAATGGCCGCCTTGCTACCGCGATTGCAGAGGCATGATTGTTGATAGCCTGCTTGCGCAGGATGACGGCGCGGATGAGGCCGTTGGTGTCAATGACGCGCGGTGCCAAGCAACTGGAAGGATCCGAGGTTGAAGTCTTCGATCCGGTCGTGACTGCTGGTGCAAAGGTTTTCGATGCGGTTTGCGCCGGGTCGCTGGACGTCAAATCCGCCAACATCGACGGGGGTGGCGGAAGCTCTGACATCGCCGATATCCCAGCTGATCCGGCTTCGCCCCGGATCAAGTCCGGGGCGCTGCACGACGTTTCCGTGTCACTTCGTCAAGTCGTACGCCTGGCCGTCTGTACGCAGTTCATCCAGCGTCTTGCGCGCGCAATTGCCGGATCTGTCTCCCCCGATCCTCTCGGCGATCCCCTCAAGAGTTATCGTGCCGGCTTGACGGTCCGGCGTCATGTAGATCGCACGGCCATCCATATCGAGCTGTGAGAAGTAGTAGGCATGTTCCAGGTTATTATAATTACAGAAGATCACGACGGGAAAATCACGGAAACTCGCGCCCTCTGCGAAGCCCTGCGACGGCATCGTCAGCGCGGCGAGGAGCGTGCACGCGAGCCTCATGCCTGACCACTGACGGAGCGTTTGTTTCCGTGCGCAATCCTGGAGTGCAGGTTTCATCAGACTTCCTCTTCGCTTGTTAGAATGCTGTGCGAGTTTCGTTCGAAGCCACTTGGCCTTGCAATCGCTGATTTGCCCGCACGTCGCGAAAATGTATCCGCCCGGATCATGACCGCAGGGTCTTGTCTCAGTGATCGGCAAGGCGCTCCCGCTCATGTAAAGCCCGCGACACCGTAACTTACAGATGCAGGGTTCCCTTGCGCGGCAAAGCATCTTCTACTCACATCGGTAGCGGCATAGGTGCGGTGGTCGGGCGTGCCGGGCCATTTGACCGGAAATGTCGATTTGGACGCGGGCACGAAGGAGAAACCTGAATGGACGTTCACGAGATCGCCCAGCGTGTCTGGCACGACATGTTCAGCCGCCCGGACGGGCCGCTGTCGTTCCGCTTCATCATGCAACCGACAGTGGCGGCGCTTCTTGCCCTTCGCGACGGGGTTCGCGACGGGCGAACTGCGGGGCCTGCATTTCTTGTTGCGCTCGTCACGGGCGCAAAGGGCCGACGGGCGCTCTTGCGCGATGCCATGCAGCGGATCGGGCGCCTTCTAATCGTGGCGCTTACGCTTGATGTCATTTATCAGACCCTGGTTTTCGGAAAGGTCTATCCGGGCGAGGCGGTGCTGGTTGCCTTCATCTTTGGCTTCCTGCCCTATGCGATCACACGCGGCATCGTGGCGCGGGTCGTGAAAATGAAGCTGGGAAAATAACGCCGCACGACAGGCTCGCGGGGCCTGTCATTTTCCCCCACGCGCGCCGCTTGTACGCGCAGGGGCATTCTTCATTCGACCGGCACCCATTCCTCGCCGGGATCGAACAGCTCGATGGCCATCGCGGTCTTCAAGGTTTCTTCGCCCAGATCCGCCTCAAGAACCACGCCGTTCTCACCGACCATGAAGCTCATGATGCCGGTATCGCCATAGATGGCCGGATAGGCGACCACGGCGTATCCGGCGACCATGTTGCCATTGACCAGATAGCTGTAGGCCCCGCCGGGTGCTTTGGCGCCCTGTCCCTGAAGGATGCGGAAGTAATATCCCTCATAGGGCTCAGGATCGCGGTCCGTTCCGTCAACGCTGTACCCTGTCAGGCTGGCCCGTGCGAGCTTTTCGTCAAACGGGCTCGGGTCCTCGCCGGGCGCCTCTTGCCAGTACAGGCCGTCCTTCGCGCCGGGGCTGGAGAGAACCGAGGCCGCGAATTCCATCACCCCATCGCCATCGTGGTCCGTACGACGATACAACCGCTGAATCGCAGAGGCGCGTCGCATGATCTCGATAATCGTCAGCTCGTTCTGGCCGATGCGGCGCATCAGCACCTCTTCACGGGCGGCTTCGGCATCGAAGCTCCAACCTTTAGCCTGACGTACCAGCGGGGCGGGGAAGGGCCAGAGTTCGCGCCCGACCATCAGCGTGGCGCGATCTTCGCCCTCGGGCTCTATCAGGGTTTTGCTTTTGGCATCCGTCAGGAAACCACCCCAGATCTTGCGGTCTTCCTCCGCGTCTCCGGTTGACAGGATGTCCTCGGCCTCAGGGCCAAAAATCCCGAGAACGGCGGCCCGGTCTTTCGCATCCAGTGCCTTGATCAGATCGGCCACCGCAGCCTCAGGGGTCGGATAAACGGTCGGATCAGCCCATGCGGCACCGCTGGTCGCAATCAGGGCAATCAAAACGTTCCTCATGATTGACGCTCCCATCTTGTTACCTCCGTCCGCCACGACTGCCGCCACCTGACCGGCCGCCACCTGACCGGCCACCTGCGCTGCTGCGCCCGCGGCTGCTGGCCGCCGATGCGCGTGAACTGCCCGAGGGTTTGGAGAAGGTGTTTGACCGGCTCGGCGCGCGCGCCGTCGGGGCGCGTTGTGTCGAGGGCTTCGATACCGTTGACTTGCGCGTGGTTGTTGATGGACGCGTCGCAGCCGAGGGGCGCGAAGCGGTTGCAGGGCGCGTTGTCGCCGATGGGCGGGACGCAGCATCAGGGCGTTTTGCGCTGGCGGGGCGCGTTGCCGGTAGCTTGGCCACGCTGCCGCCGGCCTTCTGGCGTGTGTTGATCTTTTCCCGTGCCGCGTCACGGCTGGCCTTGCTTGCGATGGAGGCCGCACCGGCCGCACCTGCCGCACCTGCTGCACCGGCGGGAAGGTTGCCGATCTGCGGGCGGTCCATGTCGCCGATACTGGTGCGGCCACCTTCGGGCCGTTCCCGGTCGGCAAGATTGCCGAGGTTCTCGCGATCGACGCGGTTGCCGAGATTATCCCGGTCGATGTTTACGTTGTCGCGGTCGATATTGATGTTGTCCCGGTCGATATTGATATTGTCCCTGTCGATGTTGATGTCGCCACGATCAATGGTGATGTCGCCGCGGTCCCAGTCGAGGTCGACATCGTTGTTCCAGTCATCCCAGCCGTCCCAGTCGTCATCATCGAAGATTTCATCGAGGATGATCGCGCTGCCCAAGATGATGCCGCCAGTCAGCAGGGCGTCATCCCAACCGACATCGTCGTAGTCGTCATAATAGTAGGGCGGCGGAGAGGTCGCCGGCACGGTATAGACCACCTGACTGTCGTAGGCCGGCACATAAATCACGCCGGGGTCGGTCGGTGTGATCTGGATCGTCTCGCCTTGGGTCACGACTGTCTGGGCGGCGTTGTTGGCAAGATAGCCATTGTCCTGCGCCTCGGACCGAAGCCGCTGGATCGCGTCCAGCACGCCGTCGGTCTGGGCGATAACGGCCTCGCCCGCCTGCTCGGTCCAGTCGATATGATCACTCATCCGGGTGACAAGATCGGGAAAAGCGGCGGCCAGATCCCGAACGCTCTGGTCCCACGGCTGGGTCGCGGCCTTGGCTGCACGCTCTTTGGCGGGCGTATCGGCGTTCTCGGCGACGAAGCGCCCGGCTTTCACGACGTCCAGCGGAAAGGTCACGGCGACCAGCAACTGTGAGAGCACGGGGTCGGGAAACAGTGCAACCGGCCCGAAGAGCGTATCAAGCTGCTCGGGCGTCAGCGGACCTTCGGCGGCGATGGCCGCCTGGATGGACGAGGCCTGCGTGGCGGCCTCTTTCGCCGTGACGACCTTGCCCGAGGCATCGATGCAAGGGATGGTCAGGGTCATGCCGACCGAGACATTTTCTGGATTGCCGCCAAGGCTGTCCCAGTTGGCATCGGCGATGAAGCCATAAAGCTGCGGATCACCGTATGCCCGCCCGGAAAGGGCGCTAAGCGTGTCGCCTGCCACAACCGTGTACGCCCCTCCGCAGGCCAGCGTTCCGTCGCCAACCAGAGGCTGCGCCATCGTGACCGAGCCGGTGGCCAAGGTGACGATGCAGGCAAGCAGGGCCGGGTGTGTCAGGCGTCGTTTTCTGTCAGACATGCTGAGCATCCTCCGCGAAGATTGCACGGGCATTGCGAAACGCCAGCGCGAGTGCCGTATGACGGCCCAGGCTCGTTGCGACGCTCAGGTAGCGCCAACGCAACAGGCAACCTGACCATATCCCTTGCTCATACCCACACCTGCGGGTCATCACGGTTCCAAGCTAGGCCAGACCGCAGGTCGCGATCCAGCCCCCGGGGTGTTGGTTACAGTGACATGCCCGGATGGCCCCAAGCGTTCAGGGTGTCGGCGGGATAAGGTAGAGTGTCAGCCCGAAAATCGCATAGACGACCAGGATCATCACGCCCACGAACCAGGTGGACCGCCCGCCCGATGTCAGAAACCGCGCGGTCAGGGCGGCGATCATCATCATGATGACCGCGCCGGGCCAGAACTGCAGACCCATCGGCGTCGGGCCGATCACATAGCTGAGGAGTACCATAAGTGGCGCCACGAACAGCGCAATCTGCACGGCGCTGCCAAGCGCGATGCCGATGGCAAGGTCAAGCCGGTCGCGCATAGCGGCTGAAAAGGCCGTTGTCATCTCGGCTGCGGCCCCCACCAGCGCCACCACGATGAAACCGATAAAGGCAGGGGACAGCCCGAGCGAATGGCCCGCGACCTCAACCGAGGCGACGAATATCTCGGACACGAGTGCCACAAGAACCGTGACACCGGCCAGCACGCCAATGCTGAGGGCAAGCGGCCAGGTTTCCTCGTGCTCGCTTTCCGGTCCGATCGCGGCGAGTTCTGACCGGTGCGTTCCGAGCGAAAAGACGAGTCCCAGCCCGTAGGCAAGGATCAGCAGCACGGCCAGCGCCGCGCTGAGGTTCTGAACGGCCGGGCCTGCGGGCACGCGGTCGGCTGCCGTGATCAGCGAGGGCACCAGCAGCGCAACGGTTGCCGCAAAGAGCAGCATCGCCTGAAGCCGCGCAGCGACGACGTTGAAGGTCTGGACGTGATAGCGCAGCCCGCCAAGTAGCATCGCCCCGCCCAGCATGAACAGTGAATTGGTGACGATCGCACCGGCAATCGAGGCCTTTACAAGGGCATACTGGCCCGCCTTCAGCGCGGCAAAGGCGATCACCATCTCTGTCAGGTTGCCCAGCGTCGCGTTGAGCAACCCTCCGATGCTGTCGCCTGTGCGCGCGGCCACCGCCTCGGTCGCGCGGCTGAGAAGGGCAGCAAGCGGGACGATGGCCAGCACAGACAGCAGAAACAGCAGCGTGTGCGCATCTGGTTTGGTGCGCTCGGCCACAAGGACCACCGGCACGGCGACCAAGAGCCACAGCATCGGATTTTTCCGGATTTCCGTCAGAAGATGTCCCATCCCTTGGCTCCTGCTGTGCCCGCTTGGGCAAATCCCGACCGGCTATCTGCCCTTCAGAAACGCCAGCGCGCTCCAAGCAGGACGGATTCTGCATCCTGATAGTCGGCTGCATCGTCGGCATATTCGTAGCTGCGCCAGCCAGCGTAGACTTCGAGATCGAGGTCCTTGAAGGTCTGCACCGCCGAGACGCCGAAGGCCTGCGAACTCGACCCGTCGGTCACAAAGTCCTGCCCGTCGTAGTAGTCGATGGACAGCGCCGTGGAGCCGACGGTGAAGATATCGCCGATCCATCCTGCCTTGATGTATCCGTAGCTGCCGCCGTCGGGGTCGGTACCGCCAGACAGCGCAAGATTGAGGCCCGTCGGACGGTGCAGCAGGGTTGCCGAGGCAGAGAACTGCTCTTGCGTGTCACCGTCATCCGGGTCGGCCCAGGCATAGCCCGCTGCCGCAGAAAGATCGAAATCGCCCGTCTCGCCGGACCAGCGCAGTGCTGCGTCGTAATAGTCGGTGTCATCATCCTCGGCGAGGATGTTCTGGCCATAGGCGAAGGCTAGGCTGAAACCGGAATAGTCGGGCGTGTCATAGCGCAGACGGAAGCGCCGACCACCGTCGAGATCATTGAAGGCATCGCCCACCGTAACATCTGACAGCACGCCGTCGCTGTCGCGGAAGGCAAAGCCGCCCGCCACGTCATCGACGGTCACTGTGCCTGCGATGCTGGTGCCCGATGCATCCAGCGTCGCAGCCCCATCTGTTGCCATGCTGCCCTGACCGAAGGTGATTGTGCCGTATTGCCCTTCCCAGGCGGCCTCGAACTTGCGCAGGTCTGTACGTTGCCAGTCAATCCAGTCTGGCACGTCGTCGTTCATCACCTCGCTGGTCTGCACAAAGCCCAAGGCGGTCTCGAATGTCAGCTTCAGGGTGTTGTCGCCGTAGGGCTGGGTAATCACGAAACCGAGCCGGGAATTCGAGTTGGCGTTATCGGCAAGGGTCGACGTGGTCTCTTCGCCATCGTCGTAGCTCAACCAGGTCGGGCTGAACTGCCCGTAGAACCGGACCGAGCCGCCGCTGTCATTCTCGAAGGTCTGGGCGGTGGCTTCGGTGCCCAGCAAGGCCATCGCAGCCGCTGCAACCAGACTATGTGGATAGAGACGGTTCATCGCAACGCTCCTGTCTTTCTGTTTCGTTCCGATAACTGGCCATTGACGGACACCGCAGGTCTGCAGTCCCCAAGAGATCATGTCATGTCAGGTACCGTGCGCGGCACCTCGATATCAGCCTCGAAATCCTTCGGCCGGGCCTGACGCTTGCCAAGCTTCGGCTTTTCGAATGGCACGTGTTTGTATGGGATCGATGACAGGATATGCGAGATCACGTTGATTCTTGCGCGTTTCTTGTCGTCGGATGGCACGACCCACCATGGCGCAGCGGGCGTATCGGTCATGCGGATCATGTCTGAATAGGCTTCGGTGTAATCCCACCAGCGCTGATAGGATTCGATGTCCATCGGGCTCAGCTTCCATTGACGCATCGGGTCATCGATCCGCTGGCGGAATCTGCGCTCCTGCTCGGCTTCGCTGACGTCCAGGAAGTACTTCAGCAGGATGATCCCGGATTCTATGATTGCGGCCTCAAACCTCGGAGCAAGTTCAAGGAAGCGGCGCGCCTGATGTTCCGTGCAGAACCCCATGACACGCTCAACCCCCGGCCGATTGTACCACGAACGGTCAAAGATCACGACCTCACCGGCCGCCGGCAGGTGCGCAATATAGCGCTGCATGAAGATCTGTGATTTCTCGCGGTCGCTGGGCGTGGGCATCGCAACCACGCGAAAGACGCGGGGGCTGACCCGCTCTGTCAGGCGGCGAATGACACCGCCCTTTCCGGCGGCATCACGCCCCTCAAAGATGATCACAATCCGCGCGCCGCTGTCTTTTACCCAAGCCTGAAGATGGGCAACCTCGGTCTGCAGGCGCTCAAGCTCTTTCGCGTAGGAAAAGCCGTTCTCCTCGGACGCGACGACAGGCTGCGCGACGCGGTCATCCTTGTGCTTCTGCTTTTTCGATTTCTTGCCCATGGCTCTTATCCTCCCCTGATTGGTTTGCCTGATCTGCGCCGAAGGCGCGCAACGCGTCTTCCAGATCGTCAAAAATCATCTCCGCCCCGATACGGTCGAGCACGCCCGCGCGCCTCAGCAGTTCCCGCGGCTCTGCGTGAAGTTCGGCAAGGCCGAAGCGCAGACCAGCCCCCGCGAATTCGTCCGCGATCTCACCCAGCATTTCGGCGCCGGTGGTGTCGATCTGGCTGATGACGCCGGCATCCATCACCAGCCAGCGGGTGCCCTGTGGTTGCGTGGCGGCGATCTCGCGTATCCGGTTCTGGATAACTTCCGCGTTGAAGAACAGGATGCTGCCCTGAATGACGAAGAGCCCCAGTCCTGGAACAGGACGTGCCTGCGGAAAGCGGTGCATCTTGTAGAACCCGGCACGGTCCGGAATGCGGCCGAGAATGGCATCATTGGGGTGCATCGTTCGCCGCAAGAGGTGGACCAGGCTGGCCCCCACGGCGATCGCCACACCCTGCAGCACCCCAAGGCTGAGCGGTCCAAGCAGGGCGATCAGCGCGAAGGCGAACTCCATCCGGCTGATGCTCCAGACCCGACGCAGGGCGGCAAGGTCGATCATACCGATGGCAGTTGAGGCGAGAATTGCCCCAAGCGCGGGGATGGGCAAAAGGCGAAGCGCAGGGCCCAGAAACAGCAGCGTCGCGATCAGCGCCCCGGCCGCCACGAGGCTTGAGATCTGCGACTGCCCGCCGACCGAGATATTGACCGCCGTTCGTGAATCCGAGGCGGTGACCGGGAATGCGCCAAAGAACCCCGCCGCCATGTTGGCCGCGCCAAAGCCCACAAGCTCGCGGTTGGCGTCAACCGGCTCTCCGGTCTGGGCACCAAAACTGCGTGCGGTGATGATGCCTGCGCCAAAGCTGACGAGGAAGATGGCGCTCGAACCCAGCACCAGCGCCTCAAGCGGCAGCCATGGCCCCGAAGGCAGCGCAAAGGTGGGCAGTCCCTCGGGCAGGTCACCGACGATGGCAACGCCCCGGCCCTGCAGGTCCAGCACAAAGGAGAGAAGGACCGAAACCACCACCACGATGACCGATCCGGGTACGGGCAGCCGCATATAGCGCGCGCCTTGCAGCAGGGCGAACATCGTGATGGCAAGCACGAGCGTCGGCCAATGAATGAACTCCGCCTTGGTCATCAACTCAGCCAGCGGCGGCAACAGGCCGTCAGCCTCGATCTTCACCCCGGTCATACGCCCCAGTTGGCCGACGAGGATCGAAAGCGAAATCCCGGCGAAGAATCCCACGAGGATCGGGCGCGACAGGAATGAGGCAATGAGCCCCAGCCTGAGCGCGCGGGCCAGAAAGCACATCAAGCCGACCGCCAAGGCCAGTTGCGCGGCCATTGCCAGCCTTGTGCCGGCATCATCGGTCGATTGCACGGCAACACTGCCCAGGATCGCGGCAAGGACGGTCATCGTGGCCGCATCCGGGCCAACCACAAGGCGTCGCGACGGGCCAAAGATGGCATAGGCGACAAGGGGGGCGATGCTGGCATAAAGCCCGGTCTGAGGGGGAAGCCCTGCGATGGCGGGATAGGCAATCGCACTGGGCAGCCCCACAGCTGCGATCGCAAGGCCCGCCGAGACGTCGGTTCCGATCCAGCCCTGCCGGTAGCCCTGAAGACTTTGCAGGATCGGCCATCGCCGCGACGCACTGGATGGGATGTGCGGCACCGCCATGATCACCACCTGCCGAAGCGCTTTGTGGTGGCGACTGACCGACGAAGTCCCTCCAAAGCCATGATCCGCTCCCGACATGATGCCCAAGGGCGCCAGAGCGCCAATGCCACCTGATCAGGTTAAGGCCGGCATGCGTCAGGGCGTAAGGTCTTCGGTGTTAGTTACTGTTATTTCATGCGCCAACGCCCGTCGTCTTGCTCATCATTCTCCACTTTGCTGAGGCGTTGGGGTCTCTGGCAAACCCGGAGCGGCTCGACTGTCCTGCCCATCCATTTCAAGCTTGGTGGCCGCAGTGTGATGCAGCCTTCTCTCCCACGCCTGTCCGCGATCGGAAGGCGCGGGAGATGCGGATACGCCCCGCCCACGCAGCAGCGGAAACGCACACATAACCTGGCCTGCAGGGGCGGGTGGCAGCAATTCGGTGGGCACTGGCCCAAGAATTGCTGCATGCCATCGACTTTCCGGATGTCCTGCCGAGCCGGGCCGCGAGATCAGAAGTTGTACGATGCCCGGACGCCAACACCCCAGATCGATCCGTCATTGAAGTCGGTGTCGAATGCATTGCGCGCATCGCCCAGTTTTCCGAAAGTCACCCCGCCTGAGATGTTCCAGGGGTTCATATCGTAGCTCAGCGCGAGGGTTGCCAGCAGCTGCCCGTCGTAGGGGGCAAGCGTCGGCATCGCTTCATTCGTATCGGGTTCGTATGTGATCGAGAAAGCCCCGGCCAGACGATCTGTGAGTTGCCGCCCGACCCCGATATTATAGGTCCAGACATCACTCTCGTAGGCAACGAGCGGCAAGCCACCCGTGACCTCTCCAAAAACTGGTGGCGTCACGTTGAACTGAGTCCAGTCTGTCCACCGGATATAGCCGAACACGAGGGTCTTGGGCGCGACACCGGTTTGGAAATCGAGCTTCACTGATTGCGGCGTTTCGACATCAGTGGTGGTGTAGAAAAGGCTTCCGCCGACAGACTCAGTCGTGCTGAGGTTGTGCTCAATGCTCGAATAATAGGTCAGGGCCACGCGCAGCGCGATCTCGGGCCGCTCGTAGGCCGCACCCGCAAGGAAACCATAGCCCCAATCCTTGTCAGCATTTACTGAATAGCCAAAGGTCCCAACATTGGATTCTGCGTCGAACCGCTGCGCGCGCAATCCTCCGAAGACTTTGACCTGATCAGTCACGTCGTACGAAATCGCTCCCGTGATCTGATAGGTTTCCATCAGCGCATCAGTGCCTTGGTAGACCGGAACCGCAAACGTGCCGGCGCCATATGACGTGTTGCCGGCGTAGGGTTGATCGAACCCGAGCAGAACCGAAACGCTGTCTGAAAGATCGGTCTTGAATGCCCCGTTGAAGCTGGTCGAAGAGTTGAAGATCTGACCGGTTTCGCCGGGTATGGTGGTCGGAACGCCACCAAGAGGAATTGTGGCACCCGAGCCGCTTTGCTTGGGCTTGCCGTAAATTGTGCCGAACTCCAGGTGGCTTCCCTCTTCGTAGAGCAGGCGGATCGTGTCTGGCACCACCTGTTCCAGCGCGCCGGCATGCACGAAGCCCGGCGCGCCGATTCCAGTTGCAAGCGCCACAGTGCCAAGCGCCTTTCGCGCAGTTCTCTGCAATTCGTTCATGTTCTCCTCCCCATGAATTTGATGTGAACTTTGCTGAAGCCGGTCAGAAACCGACGTTTGCCGCCCCTTTGGTCTGGAGCATTTCCCGAGCCTCGTCCGGCGTGGCGATATCGATGCCCAGTTCGTCAAGGATGCGGCGGATCTTGCTGACCTGATCGGCGTTTGACTTCGCGAGCTTACCTCGGCCAAGGGATAGGCTATCCTCCAGCCCGACCCGGACGTTGCCGCCGAGAATGGCGCTCAGCGTGACAAAGGGCATCTGGTGACGACCGGCCGCCAGCACCGACAGCCGGTAGTCCTTGCCAAAAAGCCGGTCGGCCGTGGCACGCATGTGCAGCAGGTTTTCTGGATCAGGCCCGATCGCGCCAAGGATACCGAAGATGCACTGGACGAAGAACGGCGGCTTGACCAGTCCGCGGTCCACGAAGTGGGCGAGGTTGTACAGGTGGCCGACATCGTAGCACTCGAACTCGAAACGCGTGCCGTGATCGCTCAGCATGCGCATGCCGTATTCGATCTGTGCAAAGGTGTTTGACAGGATAAAGTTCTTCGACCCTTCCAGATAAGTCCGTTCCCAGGCATGCTTGAAGTTGGGGATCCGATCGACCGCCTCGAACAGCGCAAAGTTGAACGACCCCATGTTCATCGAGGCGAGTTCAGGCTTTGTCGCCACTGCGGCGGCGTACCGTTCCTCCAGCGTCATGCCCTGGCCGCCGCCGGTCGTGACGTTCAGGATAGCGTTGGTCCGCTCCTTGATCGCAGGAAGGAACTCCATGTAGCGCGCGGGGCTCGGATCGGGTCGGCCGTCCTCAGGGTGGCGGGCGTGCAGATGGATGATCGCGGCTCCCGCCTCTGCGGCGGCCACGGCTTCGCTGGCGATCTGTTCAGGGGTGACGGGCAGATAGGGGGACATCGAAGGTGTGTGGACACCGCCGGTGATGGCGCAGGTGATGATGGCCTTTTTCGACATCAGAACACTTCTCCTGAGCGGGAGTTGACGAAACGAGCGGCACTCACCGCCCGCCATGAGTTCACGGTTCCTGGACGACGCGGTTTTCGATCGTTCCGATGCCGTCGATCTCGCTTCGCACGACATCGTCGACCTTGAGCGGGCGATATGGTTTCGAGCCGAAGCCAATCCCGCCTGGTGTGCCGGTGAAGATCAGATCGCCGGGCTCCAGCGTCATTGCTTGCGAAAGTTCGGCGATCTGATCCCAAAGATTGAAGACCAGATGCCGGGTGTTCGAATTTTGCCGCAGCTCGCCATTTACAAAGCACCGGATATCGAGCGCGTGCGGGTCGCTGACCTCGTCGGCTGTGACAATGGCTGGTCCAAAGGGGCAATGGGTGTCGAAGGACTTGCCCACCGTCCATTGCGGCGTCCGGTGCTGCCAGTCACGCACGGTGTAGTCATTGCCCACGGCGTAGCCAAACACATGGGCGGGCGCCTCCTCTCGGCTGATGTGGCGCCCGCCACGGCCGATGACAGCCACCAGTTCAACCTCATAATCGAGCATAGGCGACGCCTTTGGCAGCTCAATGTCGCCATCCGGATCGTTGACCGACGTGGGCAGCTTGGCGAACCAGACTTGCGAGGTCGGGATGGTGAGCCCGGCATCCTTCGATTCCTCGATATGGTCGGCATAGTTCAGGCCAATCCCAAGAATCTTGCCCGGACGGGCAATGGGAGCGCGCAGTGTCACTTGATCCAGAGGCAGTCCGCCGGTGCTGGGCACAGCGGCGGCGATCGCAGTGCTTAGCCGATCCCAGTCGGCAATCACATCGCGCTGATCCGACGGGGCGTTGGGCACCAGATCCGTCAGAGCATGCACCCGGTTCCCGAGCAAAACGCCAAGAACCGCGGGCGAAGTGCCCGAGGAGAAACGTACAAGTCTCATGATTGGTTTCTTTCACTTTTCCGGAGAAGCGGCCTGCTGACGTTGGCTCGCCAGCAGACGGCTTGTGCCGGATCAACTTCAGCCAGCGGCGAGGTTAAAGCCGTACTCGGCGCCCCAGGCGTTCAGTTCGTGGGGCTGCCAGCTCTTGGGACGCATCGGCGTTTCTTCGTGCCAAGGGCGCGGCTCCTGAATGCCCAGTTCGGGAATGAAGACGTCCATCTCCGTGTAGAGCTCGACCATCACCTGGTTCGGATCGTAGTGGTAGCCGGCAATGTTGTGGCCTGCGGTGTGGCGTGCGGGCCCCCAAAGCTGGTTCACACCGGCGCGCGCCAGTGCATCGGCTGCTTGGGCATGATGTGCCGTGCCGCGCAGTTCGAAGGCAATGTGATGCACGCGCGACATCGGGACGTTAACGATGTTCACGACATGGTGCTCGCGGTTGCAGGTGTAGAAGTTTGCAATACCCGCAATGTCGTCGGTCTTCACGAAGCCAAGGAAGTCTTCGTAGAACGCCATCAGCTTTTCGGCCTCGGGCGAGATCACCGCAACGTGGCCCAGACGAAGGATCGGCACGCCGGAGTGCTTGTAGCCCGGCGTCGGCGCCGCGATTTCGTTGTAGAACTGGAAGATGTTGCCGCCAGGCCCCACGACCTCGACCAGCTCGGAAACGCCCGGCTGGCTGTCGGTCTTGATTGCGGCCTTGAGACCAAGCGCCTGCACTGCACGCGCCATGTCAGCGACCGTGATATGCGGCTTCAGCTGATAGCCGAGGTGCATCAGTGATTTCTGCTCTGCCGGGCGCAGCACCAGATCATGGTGATAGTGGCCGATCGACAGGTAAACCGCCCCGTCATCTCCCCGTGCCAATTCGGTCATACCCAGGTTTTCGATGTAGTGGTCCCGGGTTTCCTCAAGGTCGGGCGCCTCTAGCGCCACATAGCCAAGCTGGAACACCTTGGGGTCGAATTTCTTCATGTCATCTCCCTCCCATAGACGTCGGCGCGCCGGGGACGCTACGCGCCTGCCTGCGGGGCACGACTCGCTTCCCCGTGGCGCAACAGCCCCGCACCTTAATGGGATACTTAATATCATAAAGTAGACTTTGCAATGAAAAAGTAGACGATCTTGCCCTGCGGCGTGGTGCGTGCGATATCTAAGCGGAAATGGAGGGCCCGAACGTGTCGACCAGCAAGACTGCTGAAACCTACAACGCCATCAAAAGTGACCTTCTTAACGGCAGATACAAGCCGGGCGAGCAGCTGCGGATTGATGGAATCTGCAGCTCTTTCGATGTCAGCAAGGGTGCAGTCAGAGAGGCATTGGCGCGGCTTACCTCTGATGGACTGGTCGAAAACACCCCTCAGAAGGGCTTCGTTGTGGCGCCGGTCTCCGCCCAGGATTTGATCAACCTGACCGAGGTTCGCGTCGAGCTGGAGTGTCGCTGCCTCGAGCTGTCAATTGCGGCCGGGGATCTGGACTGGGAGGGCCGTGTCCTCTCTGCCTATCACCTGCTTTCAAATACCGATGTTGTCGGGCCGGATGGAAAGGTGAACCCTTTGTGGACTCAACGTCACGATGCCTTTCACGATGGTCTGATCTCGGCATGTCAGAATGCCTGGAGGCTCAAGCTGCGGAATCTGACTTACCTCCAGGCCGAGCGCTACCGACGAATGATGGGTCCCCATCTGCTGGGCAAGCGCGACATCGATGCCGAACACGCGGCGATCATGTATGCCGCGCTCGCCAGAAACGCGCCTCTTGCGGTCGAGTTGATGTCGCAGCACCTGCAAGCTACCCTCAAGTTTGTTTTGGGCGCGGGAACGCTGGCCAGCGACGGCTGAAAAGAGCGCAGAGAGGGCGGCTGATCCAAGCTAATGATCGGCCGTCCTACCTTTCATTTGGGGTTATGTGAGACGCAGTTCGCCCAGATAAACGCTGTCGGTCAGTTCACATGTCTGGACCGCTGTTCCCATGGCATGTGACGCCTCCACACGATAAGCGCTGCCGTCACCAATCAGCCCTTTGAACTGAAAGTCGCCGAAATCATCCGTTAGGGTTGTCGAAAGAATGCTGCCGTCGCGGATCAGCCGCACTTCAGCGCCCTTGGTGCAGTCGATCAGTCCGTCCGCTTCATGGCTAACGCTTCCACCGATGAAGCAGGTCGTCCAGCGGTCCATTCCGGCATACCAGACACGGGGGCGGGTGTTTAGTTCGGGGCGGAGCGGGCGCAGCCCCTCGGCCACGACCTTCTTCTGCATCGCCGCATCGTCAAGCTTGACCGCCTCGAACACCTCGGTCGGACAGGATTGCTGACAGCGGGGCACGCGGGCGCCCTGATCGAGCAGATGCGCGTCGAAGATCCAGGTTTGGGGCAGTTGCTGCTCCTCATTCCAGACGATTGCCCCGTAGGGGCAGGACTTGACGATGTCCTTGCGGCCCTTGGCCTTCACAGGATCGATGATGATGATGCCGTCATCGCGCTTGCGGATCGCGTCACCAGCACGCGCCATGCATGGCGCATTGTCGCAATGGTTGCACATCACCGGAAGATAGGTGGTCTCCACCATCGGCGCGCTGCCCTGTACACGTCGCTGAATGCGGATCAGGCTGTCGCCCACCGCCTCGGCCGGCGCAGCATAGCCCGGAAAGTCGTTGCCGACATGTTCGTCACGGCTCGCGATCACGCAGTTGTTGCAGTTCTCGCAGCGGCCAACCTTTACGATCAGGTTCCACTTGGTCATGCGGTCCTCCTATGCTGCGCGCGCCTGCCGAAAGACATCGGCATTGGCCCATTTCTCGATCTCGACGAGGCAGGAATTGGGCGCCATGCTGCTGGTGCCCCGGACCTGTGGTCGGTCCGAGGTCAGCAGGTTGAGGCAACCCCCGATCTCGACGGTTTCGCCGGCGACCTCGACCATCTGGTACTCGGCGCTGGCCTCGTAGGATTTGAGAACGCCGGGGGCTACCAGCGGCGTGATGTCGGTGGCGCAGATCACGGCGCCGCGGTCATTGTAGACCTTGACCAGATCGCGGTGCCCGATCCCGCGTGCAGCGGCGTCGGCTGGATTGAGACGCAATAGCCAGAAGCGGTGACCTGCGATGAGAGCGCGATGGTCCTCGATCTGGTTGATGGCGCTGTTCTTGCCGTCGGCGTGGGTGTGGAAGCTGTAGCGGCTGTGCGTGGCGATCAGCTGCATCGGATAGCGCGATGCAAGCTCTGTGTTGCGCATGCCTTCCCACGACGGGATGTAGTGATTGAGTGGCTGGCGCTCGGGATTGTCAGAGGTGTGCCGACGGAATAGCTCGGGCAGAAACTCAAACTTGCCGCTTGGTGTCTGCAGGCCAGTGCCGAACTTTTCGGCGAATTGCGAGGGCAGGGGATGTGGTTCCGGCAGGTCCTTGTTGCGTCCTTCGGCGAACCAGCGCATGTCCACCGGCGCCCGAAGCGACTCCTTGGCAGGCGCCACCATGTGATAGCCCTTGCGGCAGAACGCTTTCCAGCTGACGTGATCGGGCAGATCGGAT
This sequence comes from Gemmobacter aquaticus, assembly GCF_007859075.1. Lineage (GTDB taxonomy): Bacteria > Pseudomonadota > Alphaproteobacteria > Rhodobacterales > Rhodobacteraceae > Gemmobacter > Gemmobacter aquaticus. The sequence goes on along the minus strand of NZ_VOAK01000011.1, from coordinate 1,309,369 downwards.
GAGTCGAATACCCGCTTGACCCAGTCGAGTTCGCTGCAGCCCTCGGTGAAGACCGCGCCCAAGCCGAGACGGCTGAGGATTGCCGTGAAGATATCGTAATCCGAGCGCGACTCGCCGAGAGGCTCGATGCACTTGTGCTGCATGGTTATGACGCGGTGGTTGACCAGGCTGGTGCCATGATGGGCGTAACCGCCCGAGTTGCACCATTCGCCGATGTCCCAGCGTTCAAGTTGGGTGCATGCGGGAAGGATGATATCGGCAAACTGCGCCTCGCCCTCCATCCATATTGACTGGTTAACAACGAACTCGATGCTTTCGTGGCGGTAGGCGTCGATCCACCGGCCCGAGCGCGTGACAGTGCTCATGGACGATCCGCCATAGCGGTAAATCATGTGGATCGGCGAATAGCCCGGCATCGGGTAGGTGAAAGGTGCGAATTGCGCCTCCTGCGAGATGCCATCCCAGAGATATCCCGTGGCCTGGCCCGTCAAGATCGCGTCGGGAAGCTGCTGGCGCGGCACCATCTGCTTGACAGGGTTCATTGTCAGGATGTGGGGCATCCGCTGATAGTTGTTGACGGCGTTGCCGGTCCAGAGCAATTCGCCTGAGATGCCGCCATCAGCATAACCCGGAAAGTAGAAGTGCAAATCATTCGGGGCACCGATCTGCAGGGCGCCGAAGTTGACACCGGGCTTACCCCAGCCCTGCATCGCCATCATCTGCACCATGCAACGCGCCCATTGCGTGCCAGTCGCGCCGCGGCCGGCCCCGCCGAAGCCCGCGCCTGTCATGCCGACGGCCAGATAGACTTTGCGGCCACCCCATTTCCGGGCCAACGCACGGACGTCGCGCGCAGGAACACCTGTTTCCGCCTCTTGCCATTCGGGCGTCTTGGCGATGCCATCGGTTTCGCCCAGAAGGTAGGCCTTCCAATCGTCAAAGCCGGTCGTACGACTGGCAACGTAGTCCTTGTCGTATAGCCCTTCGGTCACCCAGACGTACATGATTGCCTGCGCGAGCGCCGCGTCCGTCTGCGGTCTGACGGGAAGCCAGCGCCCGCCCAACAATTGGGCGGTGGGGTTGTTGTGCGGGTCAATGTGGACGAACTCTATACCCAGTTCCTTGGCCCACAGACGCCGCGGCGTGCCCTCGAATCCGGCGTAGGCGCCATTGGTGCTCTCGGGATCGCAGGACCAGAAGACGATCATCTCGGCTTCTTTCAGCGCATCCTCGACGCCGCCATAACCTGCAGGCACGCCAATCCGCATCGAATTGCCGTAGTGGTGCATCGCACCCCAGTACCAACCCTCCCAGCTGTCGGGGTTCGCGGCGACACGGGTGAAGCCGATGAGGTTGGCAAAGCGCATCAGAGAGCTGAGATAGTAGCCGACATTGCCCCACATGTGGTGCGATGACATGGGGAACGTGATCGAGCCGGGGCCATGGACCCGCTTCTGCCGGTTGATTTCCTTCGAGACGATGTCGAGCGCCTCGTCCCAGGTGATTTGCACATAGCCCGACTTGCCCCGGTTCTGCGGATTACGCTCACCATCGGGATCAAAGTCCACCCGCTTCATCGGGTGCAGGATGCGCTTGTCTGAATAGACCATGGACTTCATCGCCAGGGCATGTGGCGCGACCAGACCTCTCCGTGGTGGGCTGAACTTGCGGCCGCGCGCCTCGATGACCCAGCTTTCGGGGTCATTCTTGTCGTATTCGATCGGAGTGACACGCAGGATCTTGCCGTCCTTGACATAGACGAACAGCGGACCGCCATTGGTACAGGTGGTAAAGCGCCGACTACCGTCCCGCATAAGCGTACCCATCGGCAAGCCCGCAGTATCGTTCATATTCAGCGTTTGGGCGAACCAGATGACCAGATCGTCTGGCCCTGTCGTTACGACGTTGAAATTCTTGGCAGCATGGATGATATCGCCCTGATCGCGGTTGGGCGACAGCATCTTGAGTGCCGTTGCCACATCCCTGAACGTCATCGTTAGTTCAGCTTCGCTTGCCTTGCCCGTGCGGGCACGGAAACGCCCGTCGCGGATCTCCAGAAGGCGGCCGATGCTTTCATCCTGAAGGCCGATCCATGCAACGATGTCGCGCTGCCTAAGGCTTTCAGAGAAGGCGGGCAGCCGCGACGCCTTGAGGTTCATGACTTTCGGCAGGGCGAACAGGATCGTCCTGAGTGCCTGTCGTTTCATCGTTGAGCTGAGCTTGGACATCGCGGGGCGCGCCATTTGCTTGTCAGCCAATAGAGGCCAGCGGCTGCGCCATGCCGGCGCGCGCGGTTATCGATTCCATGCGGTCTTCCTCCCCCGAAGCTGCATCTGAATTATTTGAGAACGATAAAGTCAATATGACGATGCGGTCAATATGGAATCGGTTGCGCTTGGGGGCAAGGACGAATGTGCTGGCGGCGATGGCCCGCGGGGCGAGGTCGCGTATCGCGCCGCACGTCATCGAAATCAGGGGGAGAAGCGGAATGAACGCGGAAAACATCGACCACGACAACGGCGCCGAGTACACAGTCCGGGCGCGTTACCTGTATGGCTGTGACAGGGGGCAGGCGGTCTTGAACCTGATGGGTATCGCGATCAATCGGCGGCGCTCTGCTCGATCCTGCCTCGCAGGGGCCCAGTTCCACAGGACTATAGTACGTGGCACAATAGTACCGCGTCCCGCTCGCGTGGTGGGTTGACGTCAGCTGGAGAGCGGACGACGATCCCATTGCTGCTTTGACTTGGGCGCATACCACAACCCTCGGTCATGGGCTCGTTCAACAGGCCTCTCCTGAAAAGGGACCGGCGACATCGGACAAGTGCCTGTGATGCGCCGCCAGACCGGAAGCCGCGCCTTTTCCAGTCGTAGGATTGACCGTGCACGTGAAGCCAATAGTATCCACCCGGGCGCGCGCCAGCGGATTGCGAACTATCCGTTTGAACGCAAACTGGTCTGAGGTGGATTGCTCCGCCCCGGACCGGCTGGAAGGGCAGAGCAGGAACGAACGTCTATGGCGCGCGTAAATTTGGAACGACGGGCAGAGATTGGCCGGGAGAAACGTGCCCGCACACGCGCCGCGATACTCGATGCAGCGCGGACCTGTTTTTCTGCGGCGGAAAGCGCGACAGTGACAGTCGACTCTGTCACTCAATGCGCTGGCGTCGCGAAAGGAACCTTCTACCTTCACTTCGCCGATATGTCGGAGCTTCAGGCAGAATTGGGCGATGCGCTGATTGCGGAGTTGATCGAACGCCTGGAACCCGCGCGAACCGCCGTTTCCGATCCGCTGACACGTATGGCTACGGGCGTCACGCTCTTTCTCGGCTTTCTTGCAGTTGCCCCTGGCCAGGCCCGACTTGCCGCCCACGCCATTGCGGCGCTTCCGAATGTTGGGCGGGCGGTGCAATGGCGGCTTCGTGATGATCTCGCGGGTGCGCAGTCGCTCGGCCAGCTCCGCGTGGGCTCGGTGGAGCTTGCGGTTGGATTGGTTATTGGCTTGTCTGAGCAGGCCGCCCGGATGTTCGGCAGCGGCCGGATTGAGGCCAGCGCCATTCCCGATATCGTGCGCGCCATTCTGCGGGCCGTTGGCTGCACGCCGGACGAGGCTTCAGACGTTGCCGACATTGCCGCGCGCAACGCAGAAGAATTTTCTCGGGCCGAGGCGACGTAGGAACCCGGTTGTGTTGCTATTCACTCTGCGCGCCAAGGCGTCCCGCCAAAGCAACGGAAAGTCGGAGGAAGGCGCTGGCGCGCGTCCTCTGGGACCCCACGCTCGCCCTGCGGGGATCCGGAAGGCTTTGCCCTGCATCCAGTAGCGACAGCACCGGCGTCGTTGCAGAACTTCTGCCAGAAGGGATTCACATCGCGAGTCCATGGCATTTGACGGGTGGCATGACGAACCCTGCTCGCGCCCGCGCTGCATGGGTCGATCGAGTAAGGCCCCTAAGGAAAACTTCGGGCCGTCATCTACACTTGGCACGAGGCTGCGCCTCAATATGTCGCAGGCCGGTTAGGGGGGCACAGCAGCGCCCAGATAGATCGTCTGGTGCAGCTGCTGCAGGAAGCACGGGGGGGCGGATGGAAGGTTGATGGGGCGCTTTGTCATTGGATTTGGGCGGTGTTCCATGAGTGTTAGAGTGATTCCATCTCCTACCCGTTTTTTTAGAACCTGATCATCGTCGGCGGTCTAACAGTTGCTTTCTTCAGTGGAGCTGAGAAGGTCGCCTTAGTGCTGCTTTCGATGGTTGGCAGACTGCGAGCCATTCGTTCGCGTAGGGCCGAACTCGGACTTCTGTTGAAGCCAACTCCAGAAGAAATCCAGAAGTATGGCCAGAGCATCAGGTGCAAAGACGAAACCCCTGCAAGGGGCGAGCAGTACGAACTTATGGTTAGGCAGTTGGCGCAGCAGGAAAAGATCGAACTATTAAATGCAAAGTCACAATCACGGCTATTTGCGCTCAGTCTTTTCTTCGCTGCGGCTGCTGCAATTATAGCCCTGCGGTTTGTGCGGCAGATGCTTTTCCCATAGCCCGTAACGTTGACCGATACGACAGAGCCCCCGACTTTTCGAGGGCTTTTGCTTTGCCGACTCGACCTAGCATCAGGGAAAGTCAACTGCTCCATCGTCCGCCGCGGACGGTGGCGGACGTGCGGACGCATACCTTAGTATGCAATGCCAATCATCTCATTTTTCAGGGATTTTTGGCTCCGGCGGTAGGGATCGAACCTACGACCAATTGATTAACAGTCAACTGCTCTACCGCTGAGCTACGCCGGAACACGGGGGGTGTATAGCTTCGGGTTTCGGGGGTCGCAAGGGGGTGTGGGCAGAAAAAATCGATCCGGGCGCGGAAATTTCATCTTGGCGTCACGGGCGGGAAAAGCGTGCGTTAATCAAGTCGTGCCCGTTTGCGGTGATTTGGCCTTTGTGAACAAGATCAATGAGATGCGCCAATAGGTTGCGACGTGCGGCAGATTGGAGTTGCGCGGGAACGTCGGCATAGACCCGACTTTGCAGCGCCTCCAGATCGGCGGGCATGTCCAACGCCGCGAGGATTGCGGATTCGCGGGATCGGCGGTGTTGCAGCAAGAAGTCGCATCGCCCCGGGAGATCCTCGATCGGAAGGCCATGTGCCGGATAGCCTTTCTGCCATGGCCCCGCAGACAGCCGCTCCAGCGATGTCATGTAATCGGTCATGTCGCCTTCGGGGGGCGAGACGAGTGACGGGGCCCAGCCCATCACATGGTCTCCGGTAAACAGGCGATCGTTCAGTGCAAGACAGAGGTGCCCGCCCATGTGACCAGGAGTGTGGAGTACGGTAAGGCCAGCCCCGCCGTTTGTAAGGACGTCTCCTTCGCCAATCACCTCATCCGGCGCAAAATGCGTGTCGATCCCTTCGCCGCTGTGCCCTCTCACATCGCGCATCCGGGGTGACCTGCCGGACGACGCCGGGCCGAAGGCGAGAATCGGGGCTCCCGTCGCGGCGGCAAGCGAGCGGGCCAGGCCTGAGTGGTCGCGGTGGGCGTGCGTGACAATGATTTGGGTGACGCGCTCGGATGGGTGTAGTGCGCGCAGCAGTGCCGCCAGATGCGCGGTATCCTCGGGGCCAGGGTCGATGACCGTGACATCCCCTTCGCCAACGATGAAGCTGTTGGTGCCCCAATGGGTCATGGGCGAGGGGTTCGGGGCCAGCACCATCCGAACGTCTGGCTCCAGGTGCTGAACCGCTCCGACTGTCCAGGGGCAATCCATCGGTCTGCTCCTCTTTCCTTGCGGTTGGCCCGGCGCTAGGCTGCGCGCATGACACTCCGCCTGAAATCCATTCTGCCGCGCAGCCTTTACGGGCGGGCCCTGCTTATTCTGGTCGTTCCCATCGTGACGATCCAGCTGGTGGTGTCCATAGCCTTCATTCAACGCCATTTTGAACGGGTGACGCAGCAGATGACCGGCGCCGTCGCGACCGAGTTGAACCTTGTGTTCGACCGGCTGGGTGCGGGTGATATGCAAGAGGCAAAGGTTCTGGCAAGCGGCCTGGGTTTCACCCTTGAGCCGGTCGACAGCGTGATTGCGGAGGTCCGGCGCGAGGCCTGGGATCTGTCGGGCAGCGTGGTTGCCGAGACGCTGCGCGCCGAGGTGCCGGGCTTCACCGGCGCCGACATGCTTGCCGAGGACAATCGCGTGCTGGCCGATTTCCAGCGTGATGGGCGGAATTGGCGTGTGGGCATCGACCGCCGGCGCATGTCGGCGACGAACCCCCATCAGCTGTTGGTGCTGATGATCGTCACCTCGGTCTTGATGACGGTGATTTCATACCTGTTCCTGCGCAACCAGATGGCGCCCATCCGCCGTCTGGCGATGGCGGCCGAGGCGTTCGGCAAGGGGCAGCACATCCCGTACAAGCCGCGCGGCGCAGTCGAGGTGCGCGCGGCAGGGGCGGCGTTTCTGGACATGCGGGCCCGGATCGAGCGCTATCTGGAAAGCCGGACCCGGATGCTGTCGGGCGTCAGCCATGACCTGCGCACACCGTTGACCCGCCTGAAGCTGGGGTTGTCGATGCTGCCCGAGGATGAGGAGACCGCGGCTCTGCTTGGTGACGTCGCCGATATGGAGCGGCTGGTGGATGAGTTCCTGGCCTTTGCGCGCGGCGATGCGACGGAAGAGACCGAGGAGGTCGATCTGGTTGGGCTGGTGCGCCATGTGGTCGAAAATGCCGCGCGCTCGGGCCAGAGTGTCGATCTGGTTGCGACCGGTGCCGTCCCGATGCGACTGCGGTCCGCCGCCGTATCTCGGGCGTTGGAAAACCTGTTGACCAACGCCCGCCGATTTGCCGGCAAGACAAGGGTGTCGGTGATTGTGGGCGACCGCTTTGCCCGCATTGTGGTCGAGGATAACGGCCCCGGCATTCCGATGGATCGCCGGGATGAGGCAGTGCAGCCTTTCGCGCGGCTCGATGGCGCGCGCGATCCGAACAAGGGCGGCGGGGTGGGGCTTGGCCTGTCGATTGCGGCCGACGTGGCGCGCAGCCATGGTGGTGCCTTGCGACTCGGTGAAAGCGAGACGCTGGGCGGGCTTAGGGCAGAGCTGTCGCTGGCGCGGTAGGATCAGCGCGGCGTAGCCACATTCAGCACCCATGCCGGGCGCGAATTCCCGGCGGCGTAGCCCACTCCGGCCTCGGTCACCTTGGGGTTGAGGATGTTGGCGCGGTGGCCGGGAGAATTCATCCAGTATTCAACCAGACGACCTGGATCGCCCGAGAAGCCGAGCCCGGTGTTTTCGGCCGCGACACGGAGGTAATAGCCACCCGCCTTCAGCCGCCCTGAGAGGCTTTTGCCGTTGCTTGAAGTGTGGCTGACCGTCTGTCTGCGGGCATTGTCGCAAGCGTGGTTCTGGGCGACAGCACTGATACGGCTGGATTTGCGCAAGGTGGGCAGCCCGTTCTGCTTGCGGATTGCATTGATCTCGGCCAGCAGGGCCGCCTCCTGGGCGGTACTGACCCGGGCACAGGTTTCCGCAGGAACCGGGCCGGCTACGCGCGTTGCCGACTGGCCGCTGGAGCCCAGCGGGACCTTGACGACAAAGGGCAGGTCGCGGCTTGCCTCGGCCGGAACGGGTACCGGGACGACAACGCATCCCGAAAGCGAGGTAAGGCCAACACCAAGGATGAGGGCGAGCGTGCTGCGCATGGGCGTACCGATGGTTTGTGGCATCTGACGGGCTTAGGTAGACGAGGGATTCGATGCAAGTTTTCGCGCGACAGTTGGGCGAAATTGCGCCGCGCTTCGGGCGCATTGCGGCACGTTTTCGCGCAAGGAGGTCTGACCTCGCGCGGACGTGAGTGCCGACAAACTGAGAAAGCCAGGGGTGCCGTCTGCCCTTGCAGGCCCCGGCACGCAGCACTAAGACTTGGGAAAGAACTCGGCGATATGGCTCAAGCAGAACTGACAGGCAGGCGAAAATGAGAGATCCGGTCGAATTTTACATGAATACCCTTGTGCCCATGGTGGTCGAGCAGACCAGCCGGGGCGAGCGCGCCTATGATATCTTCTCGCGCCTGTTGAAGGAGCGGATCATCTTCCTGTCCGGACCGGTGCATGATGGCATGTCGAGCCTGATCTGCGCGCAGCTTCTCTTCCTTGAGGCGGAGAACCCGAGCAAGGAAATCTCGATGTACATCAACAGCCCCGGCGGCGTGGTGACGAGCGGTCTGTCGATCTACGACACGATGCAGTACATCCGTCCCAAAGTATCGACGCTTGTGGTGGGGCAGGCGGCCTCGATGGGCTCGCTTCTGCTGACGGCGGGCGAAAAGGGCATGCGCTTCTCGCTGCCCAACAGCCGCGTCATGGTTCACCAGCCGTCGGGCGGATATCAGGGCCAGGCGACCGACATCATGATCCACGCGCGCGAAACCGAAAAGTTGAAGCGCCGGCTGAACGAGATCTACGTCAAGCACACCGGCAATGACTATGAAACTGTCGAGGCGGCATTGGAGCGCGACAATTTCATGTCCGCCGAGGATGCAAAGGCCTGGGGCCTGATCGACGAAATTCTCGAAAGCCGCGGCAAGGCCGAGCCCGAACAGAAGTGATCGCTTGATCCCGGCGGCCCTCCGCCGGGGTGTTTTCGGATTGTGAAGGCCCCGGCTTTGGCCTAGGCTTTCTGGATTGCCCCCTTGGGGCACGCACGGCAGAGGACGACAATGGCGACGAATACCGGCAGCGACAGCAAGAATACCCTCTACTGCTCGTTCTGCGGCAAGAGCCAGCATGAGGTGCGCAAGCTGATCGCGGGGCCGACCGTGTTCATCTGCGATGAATGCGTCGAGCTGTGCATGGACATCATCCGCGAGGAAACGAAGACCTCGGGGCTGAAAAGCACCGATGGTGTGCCGACCCCGCGCGAGATCTGCAAGGTGCTGGACGACTATGTGATCGGGCAGGAACACGCCAAGCGCGTGCTCTCTGTTGCGGTTCACAACCACTATAAGCGGCTGAATCACTCGTCCAAGACCGATATCGAGCTGGCGAAGTCGAACATCCTGCTGATCGGCCCTACTGGCTGCGGCAAGACGCTGCTGGCGCAGACGCTGGCGCGGATTCTGGATGTGCCCTTCACCATGGCCGATGCGACCACGCTGACCGAAGCGGGCTATGTGGGCGAGGATGTCGAGAACATCATCCTCAAGCTCTTGCAGGCCAGCGAATACAACGTCGAGCGGGCGCAGCGCGGCATCGTCTATATTGACGAGGTCGACAAGATCACCCGCAAGTCCGACAACCCCTCGATCACCCGCGATGTCTCGGGCGAGGGGGTGCAGCAGGCCCTGCTGAAGATCATGGAAGGCACCATCGCCAGCGTCCCGCCGCAGGGGGGCCGCAAGCATCCGCAGCAAGAGTTCCTTCAGGTCGATACGACGAACATCCTGTTCATCTGTGGGGGCGCCTTTGCTGGCCTTGAAAAGATCATTGCGCAACGCAACAAGGGCTCGTCCATCGGCTTTGGCGCGACGGTCAAGGGGCCCGACGAACGCAGCGCGGGCGAGCTGTTCAAGGAACTTGAGCCCGAAGACCTGCTGAAATTCGGCCTGATTCCCGAATTCGTCGGTCGTCTGCCGGTGATCGCCACTCTGAACGATCTGGATGAGGGTGCGCTGGTCACAATCCTGACCGAACCCAAGAACGCGCTGGTGAAACAGTATCAGCGCCTGTTCGAGATCGAGGGCGTGAAGCTGACCTTCGCACCCGAGGCGATGATCGCAATTGCCAAACGCGCGATCACCCGCAAGACCGGTGCGCGTGGCCTGCGCTCGATCATGGAAGACATCCTGCTGGATACGATGTTCGAACTGCCGGGCATGACGGATGTGACCGAGGTGGTGGTGAAGGAAGATGCCGTGACTTCGGGCGCCAAGCCGCTGCTGGTGCATGCGGATGTCAAAAAGAAGGAATCCGCCGCAGGCTAAGCCTCGCGCGCATCGGAAACCGAAAGAAACCCGCCGCGGATCGCCCCGCGGCGGGTTTTCTTTTTCGGAGTGATTGCTGCCTGCTCAAGAGACCGGCAGACCTGCGCCGAAATCGCGCCTGATTGCCGCTCTGCCGCCTTGCCACTGGACCTTCGGCGCCGCATCGGTCATATGAAGGCAAATACCCTTCGGAGGCCCGTGATGTACTTTCTCAAGCGTCTCGTCACCTGGTGGAACAGCCAGACGCTCGGCACCCAGATCTTTACCGCGCGCAAGGGCGTGAAGGTGGGTGAGGATGATCAGGGCAACATCTACTATCAGACCGCTGACGCCAAGCGCCGGTGGGTGATCTACAACGGCGAGGTCGAAGGCAGCCGCATTTCGCCCGACTGGCATGGCTGGTTGCACTTCACCTGGGATCAGCCGCCGACCAAGGCACCGCTGACGCACAAGGCGTGGGAGCGTCCGCATCAGGAAAACCTGACCGGGACGATTGCGGCCCATGCGCCTGCCGGTTCGATCCGCAAGGGCGCCCCCGTCGAGCGTCGTGATTATGAGGCCTGGCAGCCCGAATAAGGCGCCGGGAAAAGGCAGGCAATGTCGGAAAACGTAACCGAAGTGATCGCTGGCGGCGCTGTGCTTGCTGCGGCTGTTGGCTTTCTTCTGTTTGCGGCGCAAGGCACTGGCCTTGCGGCATCGCGCGGAACCTATGACCTGACCGCCTCGTTCCAGTCGGCCGAGGGAATCACCGTGGGCACCGATGTGCGCCTTGCTGGCGTCAAGGTCGGCACCATTTCACGGTTGGAGCTGAACCCGCAGACCTTCTATGCGGATGCGACACTGACCCTGCAGGACAAGGTCATGCTGCCCGATGATTCGGCGGCTCTTGTTTCCTCCGAAGGTCTGCTGGGCGGCAACTACATCGAGTTGCGACCCGGCGGATCGACCGAGAATCTGCCGGCCGGGGCTGAGATCGAGGATACCCAAGGCTCGGTCAGCTTGATCGGTCTGCTGATGAAGTTCGTCGGCCAAAGCGCCGAGGACGCGATCGGGGAATGAGGCGGCTGGCGCTTGCGGTGCTCGCATCTGTGCTGCCCACTGGTGGCGCGCTGGCACAAGGCGCCGCCTATACGGCCTCGGATGGTGGCATCCTGCGCTGGCTCGACAAGACCACGGGCGAGACGGCAGATATCGAGCTTGCAAGCGGCGATTCCGCTGTGTCGGGTCGGTTGACGATCCGTCTTGATGAATGCCGCTATCCGACGGCGAACCCGGCGTCCGATGCCTATGCCCATCTGACAATCATCGAAGAGGGGCGCGAGGGCTCGGTCTTCTCTGGCTGGATGGTTGCATCGTCCCCTGCGCTGTCAGCGCTGGAACATCCGCGCTATGACGTCTGGGTGCTGCGTTGCCTGACGCCTGATCAGCCTCAGCTCGACGTCGTGCCCGAGCCGCCCGCGACCGACGAAGAGTTCGAGGCCCCGCAAGAGGGCTGATTATCAGCACAAAAGCTTGCCTGTCGCCGCAAGGCGCGTGACAGGCGCTGATGATACTCGGCCCGGCTGATTTCGATCCCGCCCAGCGTCGCCAGATGCGGTGTAAGAAACTGCGTGTCGCACAGCTCAAACCCGCCTGCTTTCAGGCGCTGCATCAGAAAATGCAGCACGATCTTTGATGCCGAGGGACGTCGCGAGAACATGCTTTCCGCAAAGAACGCAGCGCCCAGCGTGACCCCATAGGTGCCGCCGACCAGTCGCCCGTCCTGCCACATCTCTAGCGAATGAGCGTGGCCCATCGCGTGCAGGTCGATGTAGAGTTGTCGCAGGTTGGGGTTGATCCACGTCACCTCGCGATCCGCACAGCCATCGATCACACCGGCAAAATCGCGGTCAGCGCAGATCAGGAACCCGCCGCGCCGGATGTCCTTCTGCAAGGATCGTGAGGTGTGAAAGCCATCGATGGGCAGGATGCCCCTGCGGCGCGGATCGACCCAGCGGATCTCGTCCGACTGTGCATCCTCGGCCATCGGGAAGATCCCGCAGGCGTAGGCACGCAACAGGATGTGCGGTGTGATCGTTTGCGACAACGAAGCCGTGCCTCGTTCAACACTGCCGGCGCCCATTGCCCGAAGGGTGACACGGCAACTTGAGGGGGTGCGCAGGGGCATGACAGCCCCGGCGCGGGCACCCCGGCGGACGGATCCGCCGGAGCAAAGGTTCAGCCGAATTGCGCCGCCAGCCACTTTTCCAGCCAGTGGATGTTGTAATCCCCTGACTGGATATCCGGCTCGGCCAGAAGGGCGTGGAACAGCGGCACGGTGGTTTCCACGCCATCCACGATCAGCTCGCCAAGCGCCCGCTGCAGGCGCGCCAGAGCCTCGGGGCGATCACGGCCGTGTACAATCAGCTTGCCGATCAGGCTGTCGTAATAGGGCGGGATCGAATAGCCGCCATAAAGCGCCGAATCCATCCGCACGCCCAGGCCGCCGGGGGCGTGGAACACATTTACCTTGCCGGGGCAGGGTGAGAAGTTCGGCAGCCGCTCGGCGTTGATGCGCACCTCGATGGCGTGGCCGTTGATTTCCAGTTCAGGCTGGGTGAACGACATCGGCAGGCCTGCGGCCACGCGAATCTGTTCGCGCACCAGATCGACGCCAAAGATCGCCTCGGTCACCGGGTGCTCCACCTGCAGGCGGGTATTCATCTCGATGAAATAGAAGCGCCCGTCCTCATAGAGGAACTCGATGGTGCCTGCGCCGATGTATTTCAGCTTCCGCATCGCCGCTGCGCAGATCTCACCGATCTCGGCACGCATTGCGGGCGTGATGCAGGGGCCGGGGGCCTCTTCGAACACCTTCTGGTGGCGCCGCTGCAGCGAGCAGTCGCGCTCGCCCAGATGCACCGCGTTGCCCTTGCCGTCGCCAAAGACCTGGATCTCGATGTGACGCGGCTTCTGCAGGTATTTCTCGATGTAGACTTCGTCGTTGCCGAACGCGGCCTTGGACTCGCTGCGCGCGGTGCGGAAGGCGATCTCAAGCTCTTCTGCCGATTTCGCGACCTTCATGCCGCGGCCACCACCACCGGCGGTCGCCTTGATGATCACCGGATACTCGATCTCAGCCGCGACTTTCAGTGCGGTCTCGAAATCGGGAACCCCACCTTCCGAACCGGGGACGACCGGAATTCCAAGTTCCTTCGCGGTATCCTTGGCGGTGATCTTGTCGCCCATGATCCGGATATGTTCGGCGGTCGGCCCGATGAAGGTGATGCCGTGGTCTTCCAGCGCCTGCGCAAAGCTCGCGTTTTCAGACAGGAAGCCATACCCGGGGTGCACGGCTTGCGCGCCGGTGATTTCACAGGCCGAGATGATCGCGGCCTTGTTCAGGTAGCTTTGACCCGAAGGCGCAGGGCCAATGCAGACGCTTTCATCGGCCATGCGCACATGCATCGCATCGGCATCGGCGGTCGAATGGACCGCCACCGACTTGATCCCCATCTCACGGCAAGCACGGATCACGCGAAGCGCGATCTCGCCGCGGTTGGCGATCAGGATTTTCTCGAACATCTGGGTCACTGGGCGGACCTCACTCGATGATCATCAGCGGCGCGCCGAATTCCACCGGGGTGCCGTCAGAGACGAGGATGCGCTTGACCGTACCCGCCCGAGTTGCGGGGATGTGGTTCATGGTCTTCATCGCCTCGATGATCAGGACGGTCTGGCCTTCGGTCACCGTCGCGCCAATGGCGACGAAGGGCTGTGCGCCCGGCTCGGCCGCCAGATAGCAAGTCCCCACCATCGGCGAGGTGATGGCGCCCGGATGCTGCGCCGGATCTTCCGCGGCGGCGGGGGCTGCTGCAGGTGCGGCGCCGACTGCTGCTGCGGCGGGCGCAGCATAGACGGGGGCAGGGGCCGCGACCGCGGTCGTCACGATGTTTGATTGTTTGACGACGCGCACCTCAAGGCTGTCATCCTCGCCATACTCGCGCTTCACGGAAAGCTCGGTCAGGTCATTGCTGTTCAGCAGTTCCGCCAGGGCCTGAATGAACGCAACGTCTGCATCCGGGGAATGTTTGCTCATGCCATCCTCTTGATATCTGTATGGCGGCGCCCTCTCCGGGTACGCCACGGCTGCGGGCCGTTATACGCGAGCGGGGCAGGGCTGAAAAGCCTTGCCGTGTTGCGTGGTGTTTGGGCTTTCGCGCCAAATCTGCGCGGCCTGCCCGTCGCTTGCGCTTTCGTCTGGTTGATCGGGCGCATTTTCAGGCAATGGCAAAAATTCTCGATCGGCCGAAAATTTACCGATTGATAAAAAATCAACCTGTGGCACAGTGGGTGCAATCAACAAAACAACGGGAGGTTCCGACCTTGTCCAACAGCCAGCTTACGCCCGGCATCGTGCCTGCGCGTCTGCCCGCCGCCACCTATGCCGACAACTTTGCCGATCACGAGCCGCCCTTTGACGTGCACGAGGCGCGCGTTGCGGCTGATCGCTGCTATTTCTGCCATGATGCGCCTTGCATGACGGCTTGCCCGACCTCGATCGATATTCCGCTGTTCATCCGGCAGATCGCGACGGGTACGCCTGATGCTGCGGCGAAGACGATCCTGTCGCAGAACATTCTCGGCGGCATGTGTGCCCGCGTCTGCCCGACAGAGACGCTGTGTGAAGAGGCCTGCGTGCGCGAGACGGCTGAGGGCAAGCCGGTCGAGATCGGGCGGTTGCAGCGCTATGCCACCGATGTGCTGATGGCCAAGGGTGTCCATCCCTTCACCCGCGCGGCCGCAACGGGCAAGCGTGTGGCTGTCGTGGGGGCCGGACCCTCGGGTCTGGCCTGTGCGCATCGTCTGGCGATGAAGGGCCATGACGTCACGGTGCTGGAGCGTCGGCCAAAACCCGGCGGGCTGAACGAATATGGTATCGCCACCTACAAGGCGACGGACGACTTCGCGCAGCGCGAGGTGGAGTGGCTGCTGAAGATTGGCGGCATCACTGTGAAGAATGGCGTGACGCTGGGCAAGGATGTGGTCCTTGCCGATCTGATGGCAGACTATGATGCGGTCTTTCTTGGGATCGGGCTTGCAGGTGTGAACGCCCTGCGCGCTGCGGGCGAAGATCTGCCGGGCGTGCAGAACGCCGTCGATTTCATCGCAGACCTGCGCCAGGCCGAAGATCGCGCCGCTGTTCCGGTCGGGCGTGATGTGGTGGTCATCGGTGGTGGCATGACGGCGGTGGATGCCGCCGTGCAGTCGAAACTCTTGGGTGCCGAGAATGTGACCATCGTGTACCGCCGCGGTCGCGACAAGATGTCGGCCTCGGGCTACGAGCAGGAACATGCAACCCAGACCGGTGTGCGCATCATCTATGGCGCGGCGCCGGTCCGCGTGACGGGCACCGGCAAGGCCGAGGCGGTGGAATTCGCCTATACCGAGGACACGCCCGAGGGGCTGAAGCTCAAGTCTGAAACCTTTACGCTGAAGGCCGATCAGGTGTTCAAGGCCATCGGGCAGACGCTTGCGGGGGTGCCAGATGGCATCACCATCGCGGCGGGCAAGTTGCCGCGCAACCCTGCGCCAAAGCTCTGGTGTGGCGGTGACTGCGCATTGGGCGGCGAGGATCTGACTGTGACCGCCGTGGCCGAAGGCCGCGACGCGGCCGAAGAGATCCACGTCGCACTTATGGGGACTGCGGGCTAAGGCCCGCGCAACGGAGATCAGCAAGATGGCCAATCTCGCATCCAATTTCATCGGGATCAAATCCCCCAACCCCTTCTGGCTGGCCTCGGCCCCGCCCACCGACAAAGAGGTCAACGTCCGTCGCGCCTTTGAGGCGGGGTGGGGCGGTGTGGTCTGGAAGACCCTCGGGTCCGAGGGACCGCCCGTCGTCAACGTGAACGGCCCGCGCTATGGCGCGATCTGGGGTGCGGACCGGCGCCTTCTCGGGCTGAACAACATCGAACTGATCACGGATCGCCCGCTTGAAGTGAACCTGCGCGAGATCAAATCGGTCAAGCGCGACTACCCTGATCGCGCGCTGATCATCAGCCTGATGGTGCCCTGCGACGAGGATTCCTGGAAAGACATCCTGTCGCGCATCGAGGACACGGGCGCCGACGGGGTGGAGCTGAACTTCGGCTGCCCGCATGGCATGGCCGAGCGCGGCATGGGCTCGGCAGTGGGTCAGGTTCCGGAATACATCGAGATGGTCACGCGGTGGGTGAAGAAGCACTCGCGCATGCCCTGCATCGTGAAGCTTACGCCCAATATCACGGATGTACGTAAGCCCGCCGAGGCCGCGAAACGCGGCGGTGCGGATGCCGTAAGCCTGATCAACACCATCAATTCGATCACGTCGGTCGACCTTGATGACTTTGCCCCCGAACCCACGATCGACGGCAAGGGCACGCATGGCGGCTATTGCGGCCCGGCGGTCAAACCTATCGCCTTGAACATGGTCGCCGAAATCGCGCGCAACCCCGTGACCGCAGGCCTGCCGATCAGTGGCATCGGCGGCGTGACCACCTGGCGCGACGCGGCCGAGTTCATGGCGCTTGGCGCAGGCAATGTGCAGGTCTGCACGGCTGCGATGACCTATGGCTTCAAGGTCGTGCAGGAAATGATCTCGGGCCTGTCCGACTATATGGATCGCAAGGGCTTTACCTCGACGGCGGATCTGGTTGGCCGGGCTGTGCCAAATGTCACCGACTGGCAGTTCCTTAATCTGAACTATGTGACAAAGGCGCATATCGATCAGGACGCCTGCATCAAATGCGGTCGCTGCTACATCGCCTGCGAGGATACCAGCCACCAGGCCATCGAAATGGGGCCGGGACGCACCTTCACGGTCAAGGACGAGGAATGCGTGGCCTGTAACCTCTGCGTCAACGTCTGCCCGGTGGAGAACTGCATCACCATGGTGGAAATGCCCAAAGGCAAGGTCGATCCGCGCACGGGCGTGCCGGTGGGCGATTATGCCAACTGGACCATGCACCCGAACAACCCGTCATCGCAGGCGGCGGAGTGACATGAAGGGGGGCAGACAGCCCCCCTTCTTCTTGTCAGATCGTCAGTTGCTGGCCAAGTTCCAGCACCCGGTTTGTCGGCAGACGGTAGAACTCGGTCGCGTTGGTGGCGCCGCGTGCCATCGAGACGAAGAGCTTCTCCTGCCAGCTGGGCAACCCCTCGCTTTGCGATGAGCGGAAGCTGCGGTGGTTCAGGAAGAACGAGGTGGTCATGATGTCGAACTTCTCGCCCTGCTTGCGGGCCAGCGCCAAAGCCTTGGGCACGTTCTGGTCATCGAGATAGCCGAAGTTCAAAGAGAGCTTCACAAAGCGGTCGTTGACCTTTTCGATCTCGATGCGGTCGGCCTCGGGCACTTCGGGCACCGGGGCCACGTTCACTGTCACGATGAAGTTCTTTTTGTGCAGTACGCGGTTGTGCTTGAGGTTGTGCATCAGCGCAGGCGGGGCCATTTCCGGATCGGCGGTCAGGAATACGGCGGTGCCCGGCACCTCTACCGGCTGTGACTTCTCCAGCATGCGCATCAGGCTGTCGAACTCGATGGAACCGGCGCGCGACTTCTCGCGCACATGGGCCGATCCACGCACCCATGTCCACATGACAAGGCAGAGGAAGGCCGCGAAGAAAATCGGGATATAGCCGCCATCCAGCACTTTGGTCATGTTTGCGGCGAGGAACAGCCCTTCAAGCACGATCAGCGGCACCATCACGGCAAGTGTTAGGGCCAGCGGCCATTTCCACGCCCGGTTGAGCAGGAAGATCGCCAGGATCGAGGTGATGACCATGTCGCCGGTAACCGCGATACCATAGGCGCTGGCGAGGTTCGAAGACGAGCCGAAGGCCAGAACCAGCGCCACGACACCCACCGAAAGGATGGAGTTGATGCGCGGCATGTAAATCTGCCCGAACTGGGTTTCC
The DNA here is from genome assembly GCF_007859075.1 of Gemmobacter aquaticus. GTDB lineage: Bacteria > Pseudomonadota > Alphaproteobacteria > Rhodobacterales > Rhodobacteraceae > Gemmobacter > Gemmobacter aquaticus. The sequence continues at coordinate 1,291,466 of NZ_VOAK01000011.1, read as the reverse complement.
GAGGTGTGGCGGATCTCCATCCGGGGCAACAGGCCCATCTGCACTGCCTGCTTGGCAACCGAAAACGCGCCGGAAATCACAGCCTGACTGGCGATGACCGTGGCCATGGTCGCAAGGATGACCAGTGGCAGCAGCGCCCATTGCGGGGCGAGCAGGAAGAACGGATTGCTGGCCGTCTCAGGGTGGGCGAGCACCATCGCCCCTTGGCCGAGGTACGAGATGGTCAGGGCCGGAAACACAAGGATGCCCCAGGCGATGCGGATCGGGCGGCGCCCGAAATGCCCCATGTCGGTGTAAAGTGCCTCGCCACCCGTCACGGCCAGAAAGACCGATCCCAGCACGATGAACGAGGCAAAGCCATTGTCCACCAGAAAGCGCAGCGCATGGATCGGGTTTAGCGCCAGAAGGATCGAGGGCTCGTCGCTGATATGGCGCAGCCCCAGAACGGCCATGGTGATGAACCACACGACCATGATCGGGCCAAAGAGGACCGAGACAGCCTCGGTCCCGCGCGATTGGACGGCAAAGAGCAGGACGATGATCACCAGCGTGATGGGCACAACGTAGTCATGCAGGCCCGGCGCGATCAGCGCGCTGCCCTCAACGGCCGACAGCACCGACATGGCCGGGGTAATGATTGAATCGCCGAAGAACAGCGAAATGCCAACCGCGCCGATGGCGATCAACCAGGCAGGTCGCGTGTGCAGGGCGCGATGGACCAGTGCAATCAGCGACAGGGTCCCACCCTCGCCATTGTTGTCGGCGCGCATGATCAACAGCACGTATTTCAGCGTGACGATCAACGTCAGCGTCCAGAACAGCAGCGAGATCACGCCCATGACATCGGCCCGCGTCAGGCCATCATGCGATGCGGCATGCAGTGATTCTCGCATGGCATAAAGCGGGCTCGTGCCAATATCGCCATAGACGACACCGATCGCGCCGAGCGTCAGCTTTTTCAAGGAACCATGGGCATGGGAGGGGTAGTCGCCGTGGGCAGCTTGCGACACGTCTGGCACTCGCGGTGGTTTCGCTGAGGCGCAGGTTTACCGGCTGTTCACGGGAATGTCAGCATGAGTCGTTGCGTCCGGAGAAAGCGCGCGGCGGAAGAGGGCCACGAGATAGGGCTCGGCCTCTGTATGCGGATCGTGTCCGGGGCCCAGCACGGCACGGACCTGCACATCGAAATCCGCATAATGCTGGGTCGTAGCCCATATCGAGAAGATCAGATGGTGAGGGTCAAGCGGCGCCAGCCGGCCTGCTGCGATCCAGCCCGCAATCACGGCCGCCTTGTCATCGACCAGCGGTTTCAGTTCGTCATGCAAAGGCCCCTGAATGCGCGGTGCGCCTTGGAGGATCTCGTTGGCGAAAAGCCTGCTCTCACGCGGAAAATCGCGGCTAAGCTCCAGCTTGCGCCGGATATAGGCGAGAATTTCTTCGACCGGCTCTCCGGCCGGGTCCAGTTGGCGCAGCGGATCCAGCCAGACCTTCAGCAGCCCCGCGATCAATTGCACATGAATCGCCTCTTTCGAGGGGAAGTAATAGAGCAGGTTGGGCTTGGAAAGCCCCGCGCGGTCTGCGATCTGATCGAGCGTTGCCCCGCGGAAACCCGCCTGCGAAAAGACCTCCAGCGCCGCCTCAAGGATGGCATCCTGGTTCTTTTGCTGGATCCGGGTCTTGGGGCGGGGCTGACTCATCCGTCACACTCTTTCGGAAAAATTTGATCAAATGTCGCTTTTGACCATTGCCGTGTCTGATCCCGATTGAGCGAAGCCCGCGAAGCCGTCAATATGCAATGGCCCAAAGGCCCGTGCAGCGTGGCAGCAATGCATCCTGCTTGACGCAGCACAGGGCTGGTGACAGCATCAGATTTGACCATCCGGTCAGAAAACACAAGCCCGCCTGCAAGGAATATGGCGTGGCCCGAAGGGAGAGCCCAATGGCGCTTGATCGCAAGCCCTCGCCGAACGACCTGAACGCATTCTGGATGCCGTTCACGTCCAATCGCCAGTTCAAGAAATCGCCGCGCATGTTCGTGGCGGCGAAAGATATGCATTACACCACCAGCGATGGCCGTCAGGTTCTGGACGGCACGGCGGGTCTGTGGTGCTGCAACGCCGGCCACTGCCGCCCCAAGATCACCGAGGCGATCCAGAAGCAGGCGGCAGAACTGGACTATGCGCCGGCGTTCCAGATGGGTCACCCCATCGCCTTTGAACTGGCCAATCGGATCATCGACATTGCCCCCAAGGGGATCGAGCATGTGTTCTACACGAACTCCGGCTCGGAAAGCGTTGAAACTGCGCTGAAGATCGCGATCGCCTACCACCGGGCGCGGGGCGAGGGCGCGCGGACGCGTCTGATCGGGCGCGAGCGTGGCTATCATGGCGTGAACTTCGGCGGCATTTCCGTCGGCGGCATCGTGAACAACCGCAAGATGTTCGGCACGCTTCTGGGCGGGGTTGACCATCTGCCGCATACCCACCTGCCGCAACTGAACGCCTTTACTAAGGGCCAGCCCGAACATGGGGCGAACCTGGCTGATGATCTTGAGCGCATCGTCGCCCTGCATGGCGCCGAGACCATCGCCGCCGTCATCGTCGAGCCGATGGCGGGCTCGACCGGCGTTCTGATGCCGCCGAAGGGCTATCTGGAAAAGCTGCGCGCGATCACCAAAAAGCACGGCATCCTGCTGATCTTTGATGAGGTCATCACCGGCTTCGGCCGTCTGGGCAGCGCCTTTGCCGCGCAGCACTTTGATGTTCTGCCCGACATGATGACCACCGCCAAGGGCCTGACCAACGGCGTGATTCCCATGGGCGCGGTCCTGACCACTGCCGAGGTGCACGACGCCTTCATGTCCGGCCCCGAACATATGATCGAATTGTTCCACGGTTACACCTATTCCGGGAACCCGATCGCCAGCGCCGCCGGCATCGCAACGCTGGATACCTACAAGGAAGAGGGCCTGTTCGAACGCGCCGCCGAACTTGAAGGCTACTGGCAAGAGGCGATCCACAGCTTGCGCGGGCTGCCGCATGTCATCGACATCCGCAACATGGGCCTGATCGGCGCCGTGGAGTTGGAGAGCATTCCGGGCGAGCCGACCAAGCGCGCTTTTGAGGCCTTCCTGCGTGCCTATGACAAGGGCATCCTGATCCGCACCACGGGCGATATCATCGCCATGTCGCCGCCGCTGATCATCTCCAAGGCCGAGATCGACACGCTGATCGGTACACTGGGAGATGTGTTGAAGACGCTGCCGTAAAAGACTTGCACAGGGTGGGCTTCCGGCCCATCCTGTTTTTGATCGACTGGGGGGCGATCGGGGGAGGGCGCAAGCATGACAAGTGCGGCGATACGGCTGCAGGCAACGGGCACGTTGCTGATGGAAAATGATCGTGCGATTGTCTGGCGTTACGATTTTGATCCGGGTGCAGAAACCGGCTGGCATGTGCACGGGCACGAATACATCATCACGACACTGACCGATTGTTCGTTCCGTCTGGAACTGGCTGATGGCGAGGTGCGCGAGGCCTTTGTTCCGGCGGGCTCGGCCTATTCGCGACCCAAGGGCACTGAACACAATGTGATCAATGCAAGCGACCAGCCGATGTCCTTCATCGAGGTTGAGCTGAAGGACTGACCTTGCGGGCGCGGGTCTTGCGCGACATATCATCTCGCAGAACGACCTGATACGCTGGGTGCCGCATGATCCGCCTTGTACTGCCGCTGCTTTTTCTTGCTTCACCGGCACTTGCTGCGGATCTCGTGCCTTGCCAGACCTCGGTTCGTGGTGAGCGGATCGAGTTCTTCTATGACCCCGAAAGCCCAAGCCTCAAGGAAAGCCTCTCTTTGCGTGAGCGTCTTCTGGGGGGGAAGGGAGAGATCACCTGTCCTGGCCTTGTGACCCTGCGCGCGCTGACGCCTGAACTGTCGGATGCGGACCGTGCGCCATTCTGTCTGCAATGGGACAAGGGAAATGGCACCTATCTGGGCTATGACCTTGGCCCGCGCGACGCCTGGCTTACGTGCCGCACAGCGGGCAAAAGCTTTTGCGAAAGGGTGAACCGGTCAAAAGAGGCTGCCGGGCGATGGGGGGCCGCAGTGTCGGGGCTGGCGGTCGATGCCGGGGTTGAAACGGCGATGCATGCGGCCGGTGTCATCTCGGTTCAGGGGCCAGCGGCCACGATCGGGCAAAGTCTGGTGGGGTTGGGCGCGACAGCCGTGCAGGGCGTGGGTGCGGGCGCCGCCATTGGCGCGGTCGCCGTGACGGCTGTGGCAGTTGGCGGTGCGATCTACGTCTGCTCTGACAGCGGGGCCGAAGCGGCGGCTGTCATGCCCGTACCTGAGCGCAAGCTGCAACCGGGCGAGGTGCCGCCCGGCTCTGCCCTGCCCGAAGGCACACCGCCCGGACCGCCGCCGCCACCCGCGATTCAGCCCACGCCGATCGCCCCGGCGCAACCCTAAGCCGCGCCGATCCCGCGCAGGATCATCGACTTGACGCTTTCGGTCGCCTCGCGCCATTGCGCGTCCGTCAAGGGCTTGCCACCGTTCAATGTCTCGATCTGATGGCTGAAGTCGGCATAGTGCTGCGTGGTGGCCCACAGCATGTAAAGCAGGTGTTGGGGCGAGATCGGGGCCATGCGCCCCTCGTCGATCCAGCGCTGGATCAGGGCGGCACGTCCGGCCGTCCAGTCGCGCAACGTGGTTTCCAGATAGTCCTGAATGACCGGCGCGCCATGCATCACCTCGGACGCCCAGACCTTTGAGCCGTTCGGGTGGCGGCGCGAGATATCCATCTTGGCCTCGATATAGGCGCCGATCCCTTCGGCGGGCGTCTCCGCGCCATCCATCGCCTCGGCCGCCTGTAACCAGATCTCGAAGATGTTTTGTACCACGCGCCGATAAAGCTCTTCCTTGGTTGCGAAATAATAGTGCAGGTTTGCCTTGGGCAGACCCGCAACATCGGCGATCAACTGCATGGTGGCGCCGCCAAACCCTGCCTCTGCAAAGACTTTTTCCGCTGCCTGCAAAATGAGCGTTTCATTCTGCGCGCGGATCGCATTGCGTTTGCCAGGGCGAGGGTCATCGGACATGCGCTTGCGGACCTTTCCGGGCCATCACGGGGCCACGAATTTTTGTTGACCGAATGGTCAGGAGGTATAGCTTTCAACTTGACCATACGGTCAGGAAAAGATTCGCCGCAAGACCCGCATAAGACGGGTGCGGCAACAGGGAGAGCAAGCTGATGCCAGCACCCGGAGAAAACCTTCGCATAAATCCCGCACGCCTGTGGGACAGCCTGATGGACATGGCGAAGATCGGCCCCGGCATTGCGGGTGGCTGCAACCGCCAGACCCTGACCGATGCCGACGGCGAGGGGCGCCACCTTTTCAAGCGCTGGTGCGAGGCGGCGGGCATGACCATGGGCGTCGACACCATGGGGAATATGTTCTTCACCCGCCCCGGGACCGACCCCGAGGCGCTGCCGGTCTACATGGGCAGTCATCTGGATACGCAGCCCACGGGCGGGAAATACGACGGTGTCCTTGGTGTGCTGGGCGCACTGGAGGTGGTGCGCACGATGAACGACATGGGTGTGACCACGCGCCACCCGATTGTCGTAACCAACTGGACCAATGAGGAGGGCGCGCGCTTCGCCCCCGCCATGCTGGCATCCGGGGTCTTCGCGGGCATCCACACGGAAGACTATGCGAAGTCCCGTCTCGATCCCGAGGGCAAGGCCTTCGGCGATGAATTGGCGCGCATTGGTTGGGTCGGCGATGAGGTGGTCGGCGCGCGCAAGATGAAGGCGATGTTCGAGTTGCACATCGAACAGGGCCCCATCCTTGAGGCGGAGGGCAAGACCATTGGGGTTGTCACCCATGGTCAGGGCCTCTGGTGGCTGGAGATCACGCTCACCGGCAAGGACGCCCACACGGGTAGCACGCCCATGAACATGCGGGTGAACGCAGGACTTGGCATGGCACGGATCACCGAACGGGTGCATCAGATTGCCATGAGCCATCAGCCCAATGCCGTGGGCGCGGTGGGGCAGGTCTTCGTCCATCCGAACTCACGCAACGTGATCCCCGGCAAGGTCGTCTTCACCGTCGATATCCGCAGTCCCGAACAGGCCAAGCTTGATGCCATGCGGGCCGAGGTGGAGCGCGCGGCCCATGCCGTGGCCGCCGAACTGGGCCTTGGCTGCAGCATAGAGCCCGTCGGGCATTTCGATCCCGTCACCTTCAACCCCGATCTGGTCCGGGTGGTGCGGGGCGCGGCCGAAAAGCTGGGCTATGCGCATATGGACATCGTCTCGGGCGCAGGACACGACGCCTGCTGGATCAACCGCGTGGCGCCGACGACGATGATCATGTGCCCCTGCGTGGACGGGCTTTCGCATAATGAGGCCGAGGAGATCAGCCCGGAATGGGCGGCGGCGGGCACGGATGTGCTGCTGCATGCGGTGCTGGAAGTGGCCGAAGTGGTAGAGTGACGTCAAGGCCGGGGGGCCGTCTGCCCCCCGGACCCCCCGAGGATATTTCTGAAAAGAAGAAGCAGGGAGGCGCAGATGGCTTCGACGGTGATCAAGGGCGGAACGGTCGTCACGGCGGACCTGTCCCATGAGGCAGATGTTCTGGTCGAGGGCGGTGTGATCACCGCGATCGGCCAGGGCTTGAAGGGCGACACGGTGCTGGACGCCACCGGTTGCTACATCATGCCGGGCGGGATTGATCCGCATACGCATCTTGAGATGCCCTTCATGGGCACCTATTCGGCCGATGACTTTGAAAGCGGCACGCGGGCGGCGCTTGCGGGCGGCACGACGATGGTGGTCGACTTCATCCTGCCGGGACAGGGGCAGGGCCTGATGGATGCCGCACAGATGTGGCACAACAAGTCGGGTCGGGCGAACTGTGACTACTCTTTCCACATGGCGGTCACCTGGTGGGGAGAGAAGGTCTGGGAGGGCATGGAAGACAGCGTGAAGGCGGGGATCACCTCGTTCAAGCACTTCATGGCCTACAAGGGCGCCTTGATGGTAAATGACGACGAGCTGTTTTCCAGCTTCCGCCGCGTGGGTGATCTGGGCGGGCTTGCCATGGTGCATGCCGAGAATGGCGATGTGGTGGCAGAGCTGACCGCAAAGCTGTTGGCCGAGGGCAATCGGGGCCCCGAGGCGCATGCCTATTCCCGTCCGCCGCAGGTGGAGGGAGAGGCCACCAATCGCGCCATCATGATCGCCGATATGGCGGGCGTGCCGCTTTATGTCGTGCACACAAGCTGTGAAGAGGCGCATGAGGCGATCCGCCGGGCGCGGCAGGCTGGAAAGCGGGTCTGGGGTGAGCCCTTGATCCAACACCTGACGCTGGATGAGAGTGAGTATTTCAATCCCGACTGGGATCATGCCGCGCGGCGGGTGATGTCGCCGCCGTTCCGGTCAAAAGACCATCAGGCGAGCCTTTGGGCGGGGTTACAATCGGGCAGTCTGTCCTGTGTGGCGACCGACCACTGCAGCTTTACAACCGATCAGAAGCGGTTCGGATTGAACGATTTCTCGAAGATCCCGAACGGGACGGGCGGGCTTGAGGATCGGATGCCGATGCTCTGGACGCATGGCGTGAACACGGGGCGGCTGACCCCGAACGAGTTTGTGGCCGTCACCTCGACCAATATCGCCAAGATCCTGAACCTCTATCCGAAGAAGGGGGCGGTTCTGGTCGGGGCTGATGCCGATCTTGTGGTCTGGGACCCGGCGAAAGAGAAGGTCATCTCTGCCGGAACGCAGCAATCCTGCATCGATTACAACGTCTTTGAAGGGCAGAAGGTTAAGGGCCTGCCGCGCTTCACGCTGACGCGGGGCAAGGTGGCCATCCATGATGGCGAGATCCGCACCGAAGAGGGCCATGGCACGTTCGTCGGCCGCGAACCGCGCCCGGCGGTGAACCGGGCGCTGTCTGCCTGGAAAGAACTGACCGCGCCGCGGCCGGTTCAGCGGACGGGTGTGCCCGCGACGGGGGTTTGAGGCTTTGGTTTCTGTGGCACCGTGGTGAGGATCGGAGGCGCAAAGCAGATGTCCTCCGATTCCGTCACGGGGACGAAAGCGGTTTTGGTGTTCATGGTATCCTCCCTCAGAAGTTGCATGATGGGGCAGGTTGGTGACAGATACATGAAGAGCGGGGGCAGGACCCCTGCCTGCGGGGTGGAATGACAGAAGCGGGAACGACAGCAGTGATCGAGGCGAAGGCCCTTGATCTGGTGTTCCAGACGGCCGACGGGCCAGTGCATGCGTTGAAGGACGTGAACCTCTCGATCAACCGGGGTGAGTTCGTCAGCTTCATCGGCCCGTCTGGGTGCGGCAAGACTACGTTCCTGCGCTGCATTGCGGCCCTGGAGCATCCGACTGGCGGAAGCCTGACCGTGAATGGCCTGACCCCGGACGAGGCGCGGCGCAAGCGTGCCTATGGCTATGTGTTTCAGGCGGCGGGGCTTTATCCGTGGCGTACCATCGCGGGAAACATCAAGCTACCGCTTGAGATCATGGGGTTCTCACGCGACGAGCAGGAAGAGCGGGTGAGGAACGTCTTGCAGCTTGTTGATCTTGAAGGGTTTGGCAAGAAATTCCCATGGCAGCTTTCGGGCGGTATGCAGCAGCGCGCGAGCATCGCGCGGGCGCTGGCTTTCGACGCCGACATCCTGTTGATGGATGAGCCCTTCGGCGCGCTGGACGAGATTGTGCGCGACCGCCTGAACGAAGAGCTTTTGAAGCTGTGGGCGCGAACTGGCAAGACGATCGGTTTCGTCACCCATTCAATCCCAGAGGCGGTGTATCTCTCCACCAAGATCGTCGTCATGTCGCCACGTCCGGGGCGGATCACGGATGTGATCGACAGCCCCCTGCCGAAGGACAGGCCGCTGGAAATCCGCGATAGCCGCGACTTCATCGAGATCGCGCATCGCGTACGTGAAGGTCTGCGTGCGGGGCATGGCGATGAGGTCTGAGCGCGTGACTACGCTTCATGAACTTCCCGCGCGCTGCCGCACCCCGGATTTCAAGGTTTGGGGGCGCGATGCGTAGCCTCTTTCCCATCCTGACCGTCGTCGCTGCGATCATCGGGGTCTGGTATCTGGCGGCGATCTGGATGAACGCGACCTGGGTCTATGATCAGGCGGCGCGCGATGGCCGCGAGGTCGGGTTCTCCGAGGTGGTCGGGCAGACGCTCAATCAGGAACGACCGGTCCTGCCCGCGCCGCATCAGGTGGCCAAGGGGCTGTGGGATGGCGTTGCCGGGCAAAAGGTGACCTCGAAGCGCAGCCTTGTCTATCACGGCTGGGTCACGCTCTCGGCGACCCTGCTGGGCTTTGCCTTTGGATCTGCGGCGGGCATCCTGCTTGCGGTGGGCATCGTCTATAACCGCGCGATGGACATGAGCGTGATGCCTTGGGCCATCGCGAGCCAGACCATCCCGATCCTCGCCATCGCGCCGATGATCATTGTGGTTCTGAACAGCCTTGGCGTGACGGGTATCGTGCCCAAGGCGATCATCTCGGCCTATCTCAGCTTCTTTCCGGTGGTCGTGGGCATGGTGAAGGGCCTGCGCAGCCCCGACGCCATGCAGCTTGACCTGATGCGCACTTATAATGCGAACGGGGCGCAGACATTTGGCAAGCTGCGGCTTCCGTCCTCGATGCCCTACCTGTTTGCGAGCCTCAAGGTGGGGGTTGCGGCATCGCTGGTCGGGACCATCGTGGGAGAGTTGCCGACGGGCGCCGTGGCCGGGCTGGGCTCGCGACTGCTGTCAGGCAGCTACTATGGCCAGACGGTGCAGATCTGGGCGGCCCTCTTCGCGGCGGCCATTCTGGCGGCAAGCTTGGTGGGCATTATCGGCTGGGTCGAGCGGGTGGTGCTGGCACGGATGGGGTTGGTGCGATGACGGGACTGGGTGTTCAGGCGGCGCTGATTGCTGCCGGATTTCTCATCGATGCGCGGCTCGGCGTCATGCTTGCGTTCTGGTTCGGTGCCTGGACGTTGAATGCGGGCCTTGCCGAACTACGCGCGCCCTGGGTGCGCCGGGTCGTGCCAATGATCTTTGGTGTTACCGTATTGGCACTGTGGGAAATGGCGGTCTCGCTGTTTGACATCAGCCCGGTGATCCTGCCTGCGCCCTCGGCCATCTGGGCGCAGATCGTGACCAGCCTGCCAACGCTGTGGGCCGACTTCCTGCAGACGTTCCTGAAAGGCGCGCTGACCGGCTATGTCATCGGTTGCGCGGCGGCGGTGGTAGTGGCGATCCTGATCGACCGCTCACCCTTTCTGCAACGCGGGCTGCTGCCGGTGGGGAACTTCGTCGCGGCCCTGCCGATTGTCGGCATCGCGCCGATCATGGTGATGTGGTTCGGCTTTGACTGGCACTCCAAGGCGGCGGTCGTGGTGATCATGGTGTTCTTCCCGGTGCTGGTGAACATGGTGGCCGGCCTCAAGGCGACCGAGCCCATGCAGCGCGACCTGATGTCGACCTATTCGGCAAGCTACTGGCAAACGCTGGTGAAGCTGCGGCTTCCTGCCGCGATGCCTTTCCTGTTCAACGGGCTGAAGATCGCGACCACACTTGCGCTGATCGGTGCGATCGTGGCCGAATTCTTTGGCAGCCCTATCGTCGGCATGGGCTTCCGGATCACGGCCGAGATCGGCCGGCTGGGTCTGCCGATGATCTGGGCGGAAATCGCGGTTGCCGCGCTGGCCGGTTCGGCCTTCTATGGCGTGGTGGCGCTGATCGAGAAGCGGGTGACATTCTGGCACCCGTCGCAACGCAGACAAGGCACTGAATGAGCCGGGAAAACCCGGACAACATGGAGGTACTGGGAATGAAGAAGTTGATGACGACGGCAATGGGTCTGGCGCTGATGGCGACCGGCGCCTGGGCCGAGGATGTGACGCTGCAGCTGAAATGGGTGACTCAGGCCCAGTTCGCCGGCTATTTCGTGGCCAAGGACAAGGGGTTCTATGAGGAAGAGGGGCTGAATGTCACCATCCTTCCGGGCGGACCCGACGTGGCACCCACGCAGGTGATCGCAGGTGGTGGCGCGGATGTTGTGGTGGACTGGATGCCTTCGGCCCTTGCCGCGCGCGAAAAGGGTCTGCCGCTGGTCAATATCGCCCAGCCCTTCAAATCCTCGGGCATGATGCTGACCTGCCTCAAGGAATCCGGCGTGGCCTCTCCGGCGGACTTCAAGGGCAAGACGCTTGGCGTCTGGTTCGGTGGCAACGAGTATCCGTTCCTGAACTGGATGAACAAGCTGGGCCTCAAGACCGACGGCACCGACGTGACTGTGCTGAAGCAAGGCTTTAACGTGGACCCGCTTTTGCAAAAGCAGGCGGCCTGCATCTCGACCATGACCTACAATGAATATTGGCAGGTCATCGACGCCGGGGTGAAGCCCGAAGACCTCGTGACCTTCAAGTATGAGGATGAGGGCGTGGCGACGCTGGAAGATGGCCTTTATGTCCTTGAGGAAAAGCTGAAGGATGCGGCTTTCGAGGACAAGATGGTCAAGTTCGTCCGTGCCAGCATGAAGGGCTGGAAATACGCCGAGGCCAACCCGGATGAGGCCGCCATGATCGTTCTGGAAAATGACGAGACCGGCGCGCAGACCGAAACGCACCAGAAGCGCATGATGGGCGAGATTGCCAAGCTGACCGCCGGTTCGAATGGCGCGCTGGATGAGGCCGACTTCAAGCGCACGGTGGGTGCGCTGATGTCGGGCGGGTCGGACCCGGTGATCACGGCCGAGCCGACCGGTGCTTGGACGCACCAGATCACTGACAAGGCGCTGCAATAAGCGCAGCCTTGGATCAGACAGGGGCGCGCCGGGAAACTGGCGCGCCTTTTGTTTGGGGAGGGCAGATCCGAATGAGGCTTCTCCCCCCGGCGCCCTTGACGGCTCCCCCAAGGGATTTGGCCCCCAATGAAGGGGCTTTGTAAAGTTTACTGTGGGCTGTAAACTTCCTGCCGGAGGTGCCCCATGCCGTTGAATGCCCTGACCGGAAGTCGCGTGCGCGAACGCAGGCTGGCGCTTGGATTGCGGCAGGCCGAGGTGGCCAAGGCGACCGGGATTTCCGCCTCATACCTCAATCTGATCGAGCACAATCGCAGGCGGATTGCGGGCGATGTTCTGCGGCGTCTGGCGCAGGCGCTTGCAACTGAGGTCGATGCACTGGAAGAGGGCGCGCCCGATGATCTGGCCGAGGCCTTGCGTGCGGCCGCCCAAGAGCCGGGGGGCGAGCGCGCCGAGCTTGAGCGTCTGGACGAGTATCTGGGGCGTTTTCCCGGCTGGGCGGGGGTTACGGCCGGGCTGCGCCAGCGCATTGGGCAACTGGAACGCGCCGTTGCCGCGCTGAATGACCGGATCGCCCATGACCCGCATCTGGGCGCCGCCCTGCATGAGGTGCTGTCGGCGGTGAGTTCCGTCCGGTCGACCGCCGGGATCTTGGCCGAGACCGAGGATATCGAGCCCGAATGGCGCAGCCGGTTCCATGCCAATCTCTACAAGGACAGTGAGCGGTTGGCGCGCGGGGCCGAAGCGCTGGTCACCTATCTGGAAGGCGCCGAGCAGGATGCGACCGCAGGCACAGGCTCGCCAGAGGAAGAGCTCGACCGATGGCTTGCGGCGCGCGGCTGGCATCTTGAGGGGGACGCCGCGGCCGAGGCTGAGGCGCTGAGTACCGATGTGGCGCGCGATATGGCGCGCCGGTTGGTGGCGGCGCATTCGGCTGATGTGAAGCACCTGCCGGATGGTGCTTTCGATGCCGCGATGGAGGCCGCAGAGGGCGATCCCCTGCGCGTGGCGGCCCGGATGGGTTCAAGCGTCCTGTCTGTCATGCGTCGCATAGCCCTGCGTCCGGGGGCTGTCGAGGGGCTGGTGGTCTGTGATGCGGCCGGGGCACTCTTGTTATGCAAACCAGTCCCCGGCTTTCGACCGCCGCGCTTTGGGGCGGGCTGTGCGCTCTGGCCGCTGTTTTCCGCACTCACCCGTCCGTTCCAGCCTATTGCTGCGGAGCTGGTCATGGCGGGTCGAAACGGTGACCGTTTTGCTGCGCGCGCCTATGCCGAGGCTACGTTCCCGGATGGCTTTGCCGGGGTCGAGGTGCGGCAGGCCGGGATGTTGCTGACCCCGCTTGCCGGGATCGCCTCGGCTGCGGCGCTCCGTGTGGGGGCGACCTGCCGCATCTGCCCCGAAGGCGGATGCCCGGCGCGTCGGGAGCCTTCGATCCTTGCTGGGATCTGATGGCGCTTTGGCCTTTTGACATGTGGCGCCTTTCCGCCGATAGTCGGCGCTGAGGGGCCCGGGCATTGCCCGGGAAAGTGCAGGGGGACGCCAACTTGGCCAGGCACGCCATGCTGATCGAGGATGAACCCAACATCGCCGAGGCGATCCGCTTTCTGCTGACGCGCGATGGCTGGCAGGTTACGGCCCTCGCCGACGGTGGCGTAGCAGAGCAGGCCGTCCGTCAGGACCGCCCTGATCTGGTGATCCTCGACCTGATGCTGCCGGGGCGGTCGGGTCTGGAAATCCTGATGGCCCTGCGCGCCGATCCGGCATTGTCCGGCTTGCCGGTGATGATGCTGACCGCCAAGGGGCAGGGGCGTGACCGCGAGGCCGCAGAACGCGCGGGCGCTGATCTCTTCATGGCCAAGCCCTTTGCCAATGCCGAGTTCGTGGCGGCCGCGCGGTCGCTGGTCGGCCTATGAACCGGCGCGGCCCCGTTTTTCTGGCGCGCCGGTCCTACCGGATGCGGCGGTTGCGCGACGGGGCGCGACTCTTGCCGGTGGCGGGCACTTTCCTTCTGCTTCTGCCGATCCTCTGGCAACCCGCGGCAACCGAGGCCCGCGATACCGCCTTTGACGGTATATACATCTTTGCCGTCTGGGCCGGACTGATCATCGTGGCCGCGATCCTGTCGCGTGCGCTTGGCACTGGCGAAGAGGCCGAGGCCCCCGCCGGGCGAGAGGATGACGAAGGGTTGACGCCATGACTGCCCCGGGTCTGCGGCAAGGGGACGTCTGATGCCGTTCAACCTGCTTGTCCTTGCATGCCTGACCTATGTGGCCTTCCTCTTTGCCATTGCCTTTGCGGTCGAACGGCGGGCGCAGGCTGGGGCGGCGGGGTGGCTGCGGTCACCATGGATTTATACGCTGTCGCTGTCGATCTACTGCACGGCCTGGACCTTTTACGGCGCGGTCGGCTATGCGGCGCGTTCGGGGCTGGAGTTCGTGACGATCTACCTTGGCCCGACGCTGATGTTCATCGGCTGGTGGTGGGTTCTGCGCAAGTTGGTGCGGATCGGAAGGCAACAGCGCGTCACCTCCATCGCCGACATGATCTCCAGCCGCTACGGCAAGTCGAACCTGTTGGGCGTGATCGTCACGCTGATTTGCGTGGTGGCAGCCACACCCTATATCGCACTGCAATTGCAGTCGGTGACGCTCAGCTTCGGGGTGTTCGCGGCGGCAGGCAGTTACGGCTGGGTGATGCCCGATACGGCTTCGACCGGGCTGTGGGTGGCAAGCGGACTTGCGCTGTTCACCATCCTTTTCGGCACCCGGAACCTTGATGCTAACGAACAACATACCGGCATCGTGATTGCCATCGCGGTCGAGGCGGTGGTCAAGCTGGTGGCGCTGGTGGCTGTGGGCATCTTTGTCGTCTGGTTCATTGCCGACGGGCCTGCCGATATCGTGACGCGGATCAACGCCTCTCCGATCGCGGATTGGGAGCTGGTGCCGACCCGCTGGGCCGGGCTGATCGCCCTGTCGGCAACCGCGGTGATCACCTTGCCGCGCATGTTTCAGGTGCTGGTCGTCGAGAATTCAGACGAGCGCAATCTGGCGACCGCAAGCTGGGCCTTTCCGCTCTACCTTGCCGCGATGAGCGTTTTTGTGGTGCCCATCGCCGTCGTGGGCCTGCAGATGCTGCCCGCAGGTGCAAATCCCGACCTCTTCGTGCTGACGGTGCCGCTGAGCGTGGGGCAAGGCGGGCTTGCGATGCTGGCCTTCCTGGGCGGCTTTTCGTCAGCAACCTCGATGGTGATCGTGGCGTCGATCGCGCTGGCCACCATGGTGTCGAACCATATCGTGATGCCGGTTTGGCTAAGCCTTCGCCCCACGCGAGAGGTGACGGGCGACGTGCGGCGGCTGGTGTTGAACGCGCGGCGTTTTTCCATCGCGGGTGTGCTGGGGCTTGGCTACCTCTACTACTCTTTCTCCGGCGGATCGGCCTCGCTGGCCTCAATCGGGCTGATCTCGTTTGTCGGCGTCGCACAGATGATGCCTGCGATGCTGGGCGGTCTTTTCTGGCGGGGGGCAACGCGGGTCGGGGCGGCGGCAGGGCTGATAACCGGCTTTGTCCTCTGGGCCTATACGCTGTTCCTGCCCAGCTTTGGCCCGGACAGTGTCTTCTCGCTCTCGGTGCTGATGGACGGGCCTTTGGGCCTGTCCTGGCTGCGTCCGCAGGCGCTGTTTGGTGCGCGCGGGATGGACCCGCTGATCCACGCCCTGTTCTGGAGTCTGGTCGGAAACACCACGGCCTTTGCGCTCGGGTCGCTGTTCAGCTTTCCCTCGCCGGTGGAACGCGTGCAGGGTTTGGCCTTCGTCAATGTGTTTGATACCGAACGATCAGAGCCGCAGGCCTGGGATCAGGGGTTGATCGATACAGAGGAGCTTCTGAAGCTAGCGCAGCGGATTCTTGGGGATGAGCCCGCGCTGACCTTCTTTCAACAAGCGACCCAAGAGCAGGGGACCGACGGCTACCTGCCCGATCCGACGCCCGCATTTCTTGAGGCGCTCGAGCGCAAGCTTGCCGGTGCCGTAGGTGCGGCCGCAGCGCATGCGATGATCGCCGAGCTTGCCGGGCGCGCACGGGTGACGGTCGCGGACCTGATCCGCGTCGCCGATGAAACGGCGCAGATCATGGAGAATTCGAGCCGGCTTGAACATCAGCGCGCCGAACTGGAGCGCACCGCCCGACAGCTGCGCGAGGCAAATGAGAAGCTGACCCAGATCTCTATCCAGAAGGATGCTTTCCTCAGCCAGATCAGCCATGAATTGCGCACGCCGATGACCTCGATCCGGGCGTTCTCGGAAATTCTGATGGAAGGGGATGTCCCGCCAGAGATGGCTGTCACGCAGGCGCGCATCATTCATGAAGAGGCAATCCGCCTGACCCGCCTTCTGGACGATCTGCTGGACCTCAGCGTGCTTGAAAACGGCACCGTTCAGCTGGACCTTCGGCTCGTCAGCCTGACAGAGCTGATCGACCGGGCGCTGCGTGCGGCCGGTCAGGTGCGCCCGGATCAGACCTTTGTCATCTGGCGCGATCTGCCTACCGAGGCGCTGTTCATCCGGACCGACCCCGACCGGCTGGCACAGGTGTTCATCAATCTGGTGTCGAATGCCCGCAAGTATTGCGACGCCAGACAGCCTGAGATCCGTATCGCCGTGAAACAGCGTGGCGCGCGCGTGATCGTCGATTTCATCGACAACGGGTCGGGCATACCCAAGGACAAGCAGCATATCATCTTTGAGAAGTTTGCCCGCCTGACCGATCAGACCCGTGCCGGTGGTGCTGGCCTTGGCCTTGCAATCTGCCGCGAGATCATGGCGAACCTTGGCGGAAGCATCACCTATCTGCCCGCGCAGGGCGGGGCCGCCTTCCGGGTGACGCTGCCGCTGCGGCTTGAGAAGCCAAAGTATTCCGACGCAGCGTAACGGTTTTTCAACCCTTGGCGGTTCAGTCTGAAGGGACAGGGCCGCAGAAAGGGTGCCAGGATGTCCGCAATCCTTCGTCGCAAGATTGCCGCTTCGCGACCGCCGTCGCAGATGAGGCATGGCGCGTTGCAGCTTTTTCCGCTGTCGGTAGCGCGTACCGCGCGGAGGGGTCTTTCGCTTGACATCATCTGTGGCGACGCCGGATCAGACAGGGCGACCCTGGCCGAACTGCTGGAGATGCCGGCTGAAGGCGCGCTGATCCTGCTGCTGGAGGGGCCGGGCGGTAGCGGGGGCATGCTGGCGATGTGTCCGGCGATGCTGGCCGCGTTGATCGAGGTGCAGACGCTGGGCTGTGTCAACACGCACCCCATTTTGCCGCGACGTCCCACCCGTACCGATGCGGCTATGGTCTCCGATTGGGTCGATGCGATGCTGATCGATCTTGAGGATACATTGGCCTGCCACGAGGACCTGACCTGGGTCGATGGCTTTCGCGTCAGCGGGCATCTGGTTGATACGCGTCCACTGGCCCTGATGCTGGAGGATGTGGCGTATCAGGCGCTCTGCCTGACCTGCGATCTTGCTCAGGCCCGCGAGGGGCGCATTGTCCTTGCGCTTCCTGCTGACGGGAGAGGGCGGAAGCCCAAAACCGACGATCCGGTCGAACAATCATCCGGCCCCGCAGATACCGACTTCGGCCCGCAACTGGCGGCCCGTGTTCTGGCGGCGCGGGCTGAAGTGCAGGCCAGTCTCTTGCGTCTGCGCCTTCCACTGGCTGAACTGAACGGGCTTCGTGCGGGGCAATTGCTGCCCCTGCCGATGGCTGCGCTGGACCGGATCGAGATTCTCGGGATTGATGGCGTGTCACGAGCCGTTGGACGCCTAGGTCAGCAAGGCGGCCAGCGCGCGGTCAGGATCACCCAATGTGAGGAGGTGCGTGCTGCATCTGCGGACGCAGCAGTGGCTTTGCCCGCATTGGCGCGGGCAAGCTAGGGCCTCTGGATCAGTCCTGCTGTTCCAGCGTGGGGCGCAGCCATTCGAGGCTGTAGCCAAAGCGTGCGGCGGTGCCGATCAACTCGTCGGCCGGAACCTTGCCGGCATGAGCAAGCGCCCAGACCACCGACGAGCGGTTGCCGCTGGCGCAATAGGCAAAAACCGGACCGGGGCTTTGTTCGATCGTCTGGCGTTGCGTGGCCACGTTATCTTCAGTGATCGCCCCGCCGATCACCGGATTCACGATGTAGGTCAGCCCCGCGGCCTCGGCCGCTTGCCGCATCGGATCGGTATGCAGATGGGGCGGGATCTCGGCATCGGGGCGATTGTTGATTACGGTGACAAAGCCAGCTGCACGGATCGTGGCAAAATCCTCGGGCGCGACCTGCGGGGATACGGCGTAGGATTGGGTAAGGGCGCGGATATCCATCAGTAGAACCTTCGGGCGGGGGCCGGCGCAATCCGGCGGCATTTTGCGGTTGGGCGCACCTTAACTGCGACCTTGACTGGACGGAAGGGGGGTATGCGGCGCAGACTGCCATCGGGGAAGAGGACCCTATGGATTGGGCGCGGCCTTCCGCCCGCCATGGAAAGGGTGTGCGCGACTTTGACCTTGATCAAGGCGGCGCGGCGGATCGACCCCTATGACTATTCTTGCGCTACAGGAGGAACGAATGAAATCTATCGCCCAACGCAAGACCGCCCTTGAAGATCGCCGCGCAACGTTGCTTGCGCGCATGGAAGGAATCGAGGCTGAACTCGACAGTCACCAATCCCGTGACTGGGAGGAAAGCGCGACCGAGCGCGAGGGCGATGAGGTGCTGGAGCACATGGGCCTGTCGGCCCAGCAAGAGCTTCGCATGATCGAGGCAGCGCTGCACCGGATTGATGAAGGTGAATACGGCTTCTGCACCAAGTGCGGCGCCCCGATTGGCGATGCGCGTCTGGATGTGCTGCCCTACACCCCGTTCTGCCGCAACTGCGCAACCTGAGGGAGGACTACGACATGACCGATCGTGAAAAGACAGATATGCAGGCATCCTTGGAAACCTTGTTTACCGAGATGCAGGCCCTGATGGGTCTGATGCCAGCCAAGCATCACGCAGAACCGGCCGAAGGACAGGACGCAGTCGCCGCACAAGCGCGCCGTACAACCGAGGATGAGGCGATCGAGGCCGGCTTCGACAATATGCCGGTCTGATCGCGCCGATCGGGGCGCACCGATCGGCCAGATGCCGCGCGCGCCGATGCGCCGGTGCAATCTCTGGCCTCTAACCCCATGAAGCGCATTGCAAACGCACCTGTTTCGATTCTTACTTGTGAAAACAAGGAGTCGGCAGGCATGGGCGGGGCAGATCTGGTGCGGCGGGAAAACCACGGGTCAGTGGCCGTGCTCTTGCCCGACCCGCGACCCGTAAATGTCTGGACGCCCGAGCTGTGTCGCGCGCTGCAAGCTGAGCTTGCGCAGGCGGCCAGCGAAGATATCGCGGCAATCGTGATCCATTCAGCCGGGCGCAGCTTTCCGATGGATGCCCGGCTTGTTGAAGGTGAGGTTGATCTGCTTTGCGGCGCAGTTGAATCGCTCTGCCAGTCGATCGAGATGTGCCCGAAGCCGGTCGTGGTTGCTTTGCATGGCTCTGCCCTTGGCACCGGCCTTTCCATAGCTCTGGCCGCGACGGCCCGTATCGCACAGGCCAATGCGCAGGTTGGCTTCCCCGAGGTGACGCTGGGACTGGTCCCCGCCGCCGGGGCGACGCAGCGGCTGCCACGGCTGATCGGTGCGGAGCAGGCCCTGCGCATGATGCTGACGGGGCGCCCAATCCCGGCGGCCGAGGGGCTCGCGATGGGGCTTCTGGATCATGTCACCGATGCGCCGCTGGAACCTGCGGCGCTGGAGGTTGCGACGGCGCTGGCCGCGCAGCCGCACCCAGCAACCCGTGACCGGAACGACGGCCTCCGTGATGGACGCGCATTCCAACAGGCCATTTCGGCAGCGCGCGCGCGCACGGCATCGGGCCATCTGCCCGCGCCCTCTCGTATCATCGACTGTATCGAGGCGGCGCAGCTTCTGCCCTTTGAGATGGGGCTCGATTTTGAACGCGCCGCTGCGGCAGAACTTGCGCGATCATCGCAGGCCGCAGGGCTTCGCCATGTCTTCCTCGCTGAACTACGTGCGGCCCATTTCCCGGAGACGAAGCAGGTTTCCGGAATGCGGACCCCGACCTTCAACCGGCTGGGCGTGCTGGGCGCGCTTGCCGATGACATCGTGATGCCCGCACTTGCAGCGGGACTGGAGGTTCTGCTGGTTGAGCCTGACCCGTCGCGACTGGTGCAATCGCTGGAACGCATCGCCTCGGCGCAGGAAAAGGCTGTCCAGCAGGGTCGGATGACTGCACGCCAGCGCGACACCGAATGGGCGCGGCTCGGTTCATCGACCACGCCAGAGGTTCTGGACGGCTGCGACGCGATTATCGTGGGTGATCCCGTCCTGTTGTCGCAGGCCGCCGCAATGACCGCGCCGGGCGTCATGATCGGGCTTGCGATGTGGGCCGATCTTCTACCCGCGGGGCGCGAGGGGGATATCGTCGGGTTCCGACAGGGCGGCAGTCGCTTTGTCGAAATTTCCGTCGGGCCGCAAACCCGGCCAGAGCAGGTTCTGGTCGCGCTTGCGCTTGCGCGGCACCTGGGCTGCACCACACTGCGGACGCTTGCGCCGGGCGGAGTTGCTGCGCGGGTCATGGCGGCCGGCCGTACTGCGGCGCAGAGGCTCTTCGCCTCGGGTGAGAATGCAGGGGCGATAACGGCGGTTCTGGCGGTCTATGGGCTTGGACCGCTTGGCCCGCAGGGGGATGGTGCGGGGGCGGTTGCAGTGTCACGCGAGCGATCAGACAAGATCGCGGCGCGCGTGCTGTCAGCCATGGCGAACGAGGGCGCGCGCATGATCGAGGAAGGCGTGGTGACCCGCCCGTCAGATGTGGATTTTGCTGTGGTGGCAGGTGGCGGCTTCGCGCGCTGGCAGGGCGGGCCGATGTTCTGGGCCGATCAGCGCGGGCTTCTGATCTTGCGGCGCGATCTGGCTGTCTGGGCATGGGAGGCGCCGGAGATCTGGACAGCGGCCCCGCTGGTTGTGGATCTGGTGTCGTCCAGCCGTCATTTCGCCGACCTGGATCGCGTCTAGCCGCCGATGCGCGTTACGAAAGCAGAATACCGCTGACCACGATCATCAGTCCAAGCGCCGATACGCCAAGCGCGGCCATGTTCAGGATCACTACGCGCTGCAGGCGGCTGCGCATGTCGTCTTCGTCAGCGGCGGTCTTGCGGGCCTGCAAGGCAAGCAGAACGCACCAGATCAACCCGGCGATCCCAGCAAACGAAACCAGTGCTCCCAGTCCGATCATCCACTCCATCCCCCTTTGCCCTTCCTTGGTCGTTGGCGGCTCTGTCGGCCCCCTGATCCGGTCGGGCATCGCCGGCCCAACCGAAATGCGCGGTGATCGGCAAGATCCCGCCCATGATGGCGTAGCCCATCGCAAGGGGCGCTGGCAAGTGCGCTTTGGTATGGCGGATTGACCGCCTGAGCGGAAAAGGCGCGCCAATGGCCCCGGGATACCGCCCTTGATCCGCCCCCGGTGCCCCGGTAGGAAGGGCAAAACTTCTGACATGAGGCCAAGGATGAGCGACGCGAACGATCCCTACAATGTCACGGCCGACGAGCTGCGCCAGTTCATCGAACGGTACGAACAGCTGGAAGCTGAAAAGAAAGATATCACCGAACAGCAGAAAGAGGTCATGGCAGAGGCCAAGGGGCGTGGCTATGACACCAAGGTGATGCGCAAGATCATCGCCCTGCGCAAACGCAAGGCTGACGACATCGCCGAGGAGGAAGCAATCCTCGAGATGTACAAGCAGGCGCTTGGCATGGTCTGATCCGACCGGCGCGCCCGAGAGGGCGCGCAATCACGCCTCGATCATCGTCACGTCGGGCAGGGTGGCAATGATGGCAAGGTCGCGCTCGTAGTTTTCGGTCATGCGCGCGACCATTTCAGCAGTCCATCCCGGCAGCGAGACATTGACCTCCAGCGCCTCGGGCCTGCCGAAGCGTTCAAGATAGGCCGTCACGATCCTGCGCCGGTCAAGGATGGAGGCTGGTGGGCGGGCGTTCATGTAGCTGGTCATCCGCCCCAAACCGCGCGTTGTCATCAGCGATGCGAGCAGATCATTCGTCCCGTCCAGCTGCACTCCTTCGGGCAGATCAGCCACGGCCTGCAGCACCTCGGGCCAGACCAGCGGACTGTCCTCGTCCGCCCAGACGGTGATTGGCACATCGGGGTTCGCCGCGCGGATGTCGCGCAATGTGTCCGACCAGCGCAGCTCTTCGGGATCGGTTCCGCGGATGAAGGCCTCGTAACTCGTTTCACGCTGGCGGCGGAAGAGCTCGGGCAAGAACGTCGCGGGGTTGCGCACTGCCAGAAAGAATTCCGCCTCATGGTCAGGGAAGATGCCCGTGATCGCGCGCATCCGCTCACCCGCCGAGCGGTAGAAGGCGCCGCGCACGGCCCAGGTTGGAAAGGCCAGAAAGTTTTCCCAAGACAGGACAAGCCGGTCGGGATCGTCATTTTCAAGCATGTGGTCGAGCAGCGCGTCCTGAAACTCGGTCGTCGCTGGCAGACCGTTTAATCGTGCTGCGGCATCCCGGATCAGGCTGCGGTAGCTGTTCGGATCGGGAACCTCGATCCCTGCTTCGGCCAGTGCGGCAGCGTTGCGATGCAACGTGTTCACCAGAAGGTCGTCGTCGGTGCAATGCACGCCGAGGTGGTAGGCGATCTGCATGGGGTAGGGGAAGCCTGTTGATGTTTGGCGCGACTATACGGGGTTTTCTGGACAGGGAAACCGCTTTCGACTAGGCAAGCCGCATGGAGACCGAGCGCAAGATCCCGGGCATCAGCCGCATCTGGGCCAACATGCCCGACGGATGGACCGTTGCCGCCGTTTTGATCGGCCTCTTTGTGCTGTCCCCCATCGTCTCGGTCGTCTGGATCGCCTTCAACCCGACCGAGAACATCTGGCCGCATCTGATGTCGACGGTCATGCCGCGCTATCTGCGTGCGACGTTGACGCTGATGCTGGGCGTTGCCGTGCTGACGGCGGCGGTGGGCACAGGGGCGGCCTGGCTGGTGACACTCTACCGCTTTCCGGGGTCGCGCTGGCTGTCGCATGCGCTTTTGCTGCCCATGGCGGTACCTGCATATATCGGGGCCTATGCGCTGGTCGATTTCTTCGACTATTCGGGCGCCGTTCAGGTGACCTTGCGCGCACTTACCGGATGGCAGAGCGCATCGGATTACTGGTTTCCTAAGGTTCGTTCGGAATGGGCTGCGGTTCTGGTTCTGTCGGCGGCACTTTACCCTTATGTCTACCTGCTGGCGCGGGCGGCATTTCGCGAGCAATCGGGGGGCGCCTATGAGGTTGCGCGCGCACTTGGTGCCGGACCCTGGGGCATGTTCTGGCGCGTCGGGCTGCCGCTTGCCCGGCCCGCAATCGCGGCTGGCGTGTCGCTTGCCCTGATGGAGACTGTTGCTGACTATGGCACCGTCTTTCATTTCGGTGTCCAGACCCTGACCACTGGCATCTTTACCACCTGGCTTGAGGCGGGGAATGCAGGTGGTGCCGCGCAGATCGCGGGTGTCTCACTTGTGCTGATCGTGGCCCTGATGGGGGCCGAACGTCTGGGCCGGAAACGGGCGCGCTTTCACGGCTCGGCCCGCCATCACAGGCCAGTGGTGCCGCGGCAGTTGACGGGCGCGCAAGGTGCGCTTGCGGCGATCCTTTGCGCACTGCCCTTTGCCATGGGGTTCGTGTTGCCGGTTGCGGTGATGGGTGGCCATGCCCTGCGCAACCCTGAGGCCTGGATCGCGCCGGACCAGTTGCGCGCGCTTGGCAATACGCTCGTGTCCGGGGGGATTGCAGCCGTCGTAACCGTTGGCGCGGCGCTGGTGCTGGTCTATGGCCTGCGTCTTGCCGGACGCGCGATGCCGCGCTGGATCCTGCCGGTGACAGCGATTGGTTATGCCGCGCCGGGGGCGGTGCTGGCGCTTGGTATCCTTGTGCCGATGGCTGCGCTGGATCATCGCGTCGCCGACGCAATCCTCTGGATCACGGGGACAGATCCGGGGCTTCTGATCACCGGGACGGCCGGTGCGATCATCCTCGCCTATATCGTGCGCTTTTTCGGTATTGCGCAGGGGGCGGTTGATGCCGCCTTCGGGCGTATCTCGCCGAATCTGCCACTGGCCGCGCGGGCACTTGGTCGCGGTCGAGGCGCTGTTCTGCGCGAGGTCTATCTGCCCATGATGCGAGGATCCGTTGCAATGGCCTTGCTGGTGGTTTTTGTCGACTGCGTGAAAGAGCTGCCGGCCACGCTGCTACTGCGCCCGTTCAACTATAATACGCTGGCCACCCGGATGCAGGAGTTGGCCTCGCTGGAGCGTCTGGGACAGGCCGCACCTGCCGCGCTGATGGTGGTCGCGGTAAGCCTTGTTGCCGTCGCGCTCGTCGCGCGGATGGAAGCGCGCTAGCCTCTTGCACCACCACATGAGCTTCGCTATGTGAGGGGCGTGCCTCTATAGCTCAGCTGGTAGAGCACCTGATTTGTAATCAGGGGGTCGGGGGTTCGAGCCCCTCTGGGGGCACCATTTTCCAGGCAAATTGTGAGATACAGCGCCCTAGCCACCTTGGCTTGCTGTTGCTGCATCGGTTTTCCGTGGCTGACGCTCGGGCGGGAGGGAGCGGTGGGGCGGCTCTTCGCCAACCCCACTGCCTCTCGCGGAAAATGCCTTGCTCTCAACTTTTACCTGACAGCCCGGAACAGGGGCGTCGCACTCGTCACTACAAAAAACACCGGTCAATAACTTCGTACGCAAGGGCGAGCGTTCCCACCAAAACCGAAACAACATTGCCATTCTGGCGGGTGTTGTTTCCACAACCAATACAACGTCTGGCCCTTGCGTAAGATCAACTAGCCATTGTGGGGGTGATTCCGGTAGTTGGCTTTTTAGACATGTCTAAATGGACAGGTATGGATTCCCTGACCGCTGTGTCTGCAGCATTTGGAATCAGGCGCATGTCGTCGGCTGTTTCCGGCCAAGTGTGCCCATGGGAAGGGAATTTCCCGCCGGATCATACAGATTCCACCCACAGGACTCTGTCGCTGCCTGTGGACAACTGCGCGGACTCACCATTCGAATGGCCATAGCCTTTTGGTCAAACGCAGGCCGGTCCGGTCGCAGGGAATCGAGAGGCATCAGCTTGGAACTGATCATTGGAACGCGGCGCATTGTGCCGGAAGCCATCCAGCAATTGGATGACGGGGTTGAGGCCATCCTGCGCGGATCGGCAGTGCTGCCCGTGCTGGATGCGGCCTTTCATGGCGCGGGCTCGATCGAGGTGTTGGGCGGCGCGTTCGATCGCCGCCCGATGGATCTGGTCAGCATCGAGATGTCGTGCGACGTGACGCGTCTGACACTGGTCTGCACAGGGCCTGCGCCGCGCCTGATCTGATCAGGCTACGCGCTGGCCCTGCACCCAGACCCCGCGCACCGATGCCGCGCGGCCCACACGACCGACCCGGATCACATCTGCGCGCGCCCCGGTCTGCAGGCGGCCCCGGTCGGTCAGGCCGACCGTTCCGGCGGGCGCTGCTGTCACGGTCGCAATCCCGCGCGCCACATCGCCCCAGAGATCGCCCAGCATCAGCGCCCCCGACAGCAGCGACGACGGCACATAGTCCGAGGACAGCACATCCAGCCGGCCCAGCTCGGCCAGTTTGCTTGCTGCGACATTGCCCGAATGGCTGCCGCCACGGATCAGGTTCGGCGCCCCCATCATCACAAGGATGCCGTGCCGATGGCAGGCCTCGGCGGCGTCAAGCGTGGTCGGGAACTCGGCAAAATGCACGCCATGCCCTGCGCTGATCGCGACCTGATCTGCGGTCGTGTCGTCATGGCTGGCAAGTGTTGCACCATAACGGCGGGCTTCGGCGACAACGGCAGCCTCGTGCCGCGCGCCCAGCCGGGCCCGCAAAGCCCGCTGGCTGGCGACGTGTTGGGCAAAGCCGTCCTCGGACATGCCGTGCTTGCCGACGACATATTCCTTCAGCTTTGAGAGATCGCGGAACTGGCGCTCTCCGGGCGTGTGATCCATCAGGCTTACGATGCCGATCCGGTCGGCGGGTCCAAAGCGCGCCAGCTCTTCGATCAGCGTTTCCGAGCAGGTTTCGGCGCGAAGATGCAGGAAGTGGCTGATCTTCAGCGCGCCTTGCGCGCGCAGATCAAGGATCTCATCCGCCAGCGCCCGCGCGTATTCGCCGTAGGTATTGGTTGCGTCGGTCAGGATCGACCCCACGCGCAGCGCGTCGAAGACCGTGGTGATCCCTACGCTGGCAAGTTCTGCATCATGGGCGACAATGGCGGCCTGATGGGGCCAGTCCACCTTCGGTCGGGGCTGGATGTGGCGTTCCAGATTGTCGGTGTGCAACTCGATCAGCCCTGGCATGACCAGATCGCCGCCGCAGTCGATGGCGCCGTGCGGCACGCTTGTGCCCTCGGCCATGTCGGCGATACGGCCTTGGGTCAGACGGATCTGTCCGCGCAGCACCTCGTCAGGCAGCACCAGCGTTGCGTTGGCAAGGAGTGTCTCGGTCATGGTCGGGGGTCCTGTGATGGGTTCCGTCGCGCTCCGTTGCCTTCAGATGCGCGATCACCGCTACTCGGTGGGAAGGGGTCATCGTCATGAAGCGCCGCCATGAAACGCGCGATGCTTCGGTTCAGCTGGCCTTCGTTCTGTACGGTAACATAGGGGATGCCCGGCGGCATGGCAAAGTCGGCACGGGCCAACCGGTCGTTCACGTCACCCGCGCTCTCGCGCCCTCGGGCGGAAAGTCGCGCAGCAAGGACCGCCTCTGGTGCTGTCACAAGGATTACCTTGAGGTTAGGGAAAAGCCGCAGCGCCCCAGGCAGGGCTGCACGCGATCCGTTGAAGAGGCGCAGCCCCGCGCCGGCAAACTCTGTTCGGGGCAGGGCGTAGTGCAGGCCATGCGCCTGCCAGTCCAGCGCAAACTCCCCGCGGGCCTTGCGGGCGGCGAACTCGTCGAGGGTCACACCCTCGAAACTCTCTCCTCCGGCATCCGAGGGGCGGGTGATCACCCGCCGCACCAGGTGCAGGTCAGGGCGCAGATGCTTGGCGTGGGCGATCAGCGTATCCTTTCCGGCGCCCGAGGGGCCTACGACCGCGACGATCATACCGCCACCTCTGGAGTGAAGCGGCTGACGTCAATCAGCCGGTCGCACACACGGTTTCGCGCGCCTTCATCATGGAAGATGCCGAGGATCGCAGCCCCGCGCGCCTTGGCCTCTTCGATCAGGGACAGCACCACCGCGCGGTTCACAGCGTCCAGACTGGCGGTCGGCTCGTCAAGCAGAAGGGCCGGATAGTCATGTACAAATCCGCGCGCGATGTTGACGCGCTGCTGCTCGCCGCCCGAAAAGGTGGTGGGCGACAGCGACCACAGCCGTTCAGGTACGTTCAGACGCGCCAGCAGTGTCGCCGCGCGGGCCTCGGCCTCGGCTGTGGGGTGACCAAGCCGCAACAGCGGTTCCGCCACGACCTGCAGGGTCGGCACGCGTGGCACCACGCGCAGGAACTGGCTGACATGGCCCAGCACCGCGCGCCGCAGGTGGATGATCTGGCGGGGGTCGGCCTGCGCCACATCCAGCCCACCTACAAGGATCCGCCCGCCGTTCGACAGGTAGTTGCCATAGATCATACGCATCAGCGTGGATTTGCCCGCGCCCGACTGGCCCACAAGCCCGACACATTCGCCCGGCGCCACGACGAGTTCTGCCCCGGCCATGACGGGGATGATCGCGCCGCCCTGATTGTGCAGGGCAAAGCATTTTGAAAGGTTCTCGACACGGATCATCGGATCACACCTGCAACACGGAGGACACAAGAAGCTGGGTATAGGCGTGCTGCGGATCGTCCAGCACCTGATCGGTCAGTCCCTGTTCGACGACGCGGCCTGATTTCATCACCATCAGCCTGTCGGCCAGCAGCCGCACCACCGCCAGATCATGCGTCACGATGATGACTGAAAGGCCCATGTCGCGCACCAATCCGCGCAAAAGGTCAAGAAGCCGCGCCTGCACGCTGACATCAAGCCCGCCGGTGGGTTCGTCCATAAAGACAAGCCGGGGGCCAGTCACCAGATTGCGGGCGATCTGCAGGCGCTGCTGCATCCCGCCGGAAAACGCGGAAGGACGGTCATCAATCCGGTCAGCCGCGATCTCTACCCGACCCAGCCAGTCGTGCGCACGGGTGCGGATCTGGCCATAATTGCGCGCGCCGACCGCCATCAGCCGTTCACCCACGTTGCCCCCGGCCGAGACGCCCATGCGCAAGCCGTCGCGCGGGTTCTGGTGGACATAGGCCCATTCGGTGCGCGAAAGGCGCCGCCTGTCGGCCTCGGACATCGCCAGCACATCTTGTCCGGCATAGGTAATCCTGCCTGCGTCGGGGCGCTGGTGTCCGGCAAGGCAAGACAGCAAGGTGGATTTGCCCGAGCCACTTTCGCCGACGATGCCCAGAACCTCGCCTGCGTGAATGTCAAAGCTGACACCGGCGCAGCCGATGCGGGCACCGTAATTACGGCAAAGCCCATCGACCTGAAGCAGCGGGAGCGCAACAGGAGTGGCCGCCAGTGCTGCGATCTGTTCCATCTGTCCCATCATGCGACCTCGTCTGTCATGGGGGCGCCCAGCCTGCCGATATGGCCCAGTTCCCGGCGCGTCGTGCAAAAGTCGGTGTCCGAGCAGACAAACATCCGGCCCCCCAGATCATCGATGATCACCTCGTCCAGATAGCTTCCATCCGCGCCGCACAGGTCACAGTCATGCTGCGCCCGTGATGCGACAAAGGGATGATCCTCAAAATCGAGGCTGACCACCTGTGTATAGGGCGGCAGGGCATAGATGCGCTGCTCGCGACCGGCGCCAAACAACTGGATCGCCGGGCAGTCAGACAGCTTGGGATTGTCGAACTTCGGAATGGGCGATGGGTCCATGACATAGCGCCCCTCCACCTTGACCGGATAGGCATAGGAGGTCGCAATATGCCCGTGGCGGGCGATATCCTCATAGAGCTTCACATGCATCAGCCCGTACTCCTCAAGCTCGTGCATCTTGCGGGTCTCGGTCTCACGCGGTTCCAGAAAACGCAGCGGCTCCGGGATCGGTACCTGATAGACGAGGATCTGATCCTCGGTCAGGGGCGCCTCGGGGATACGGTGACGGGTCTGGATCACCGTGGCCTCTGCGGTGCGTTCGGTCGTGGCGACGCCTGCGGTGCGCTGAAAGAACTTGCGGATCGAGACGGCGTTTGTCGTGTCGTCGGCGCCCTGGTCGATTACCTTCAGCCGGTCGTCGGGGCAAAGACAGGCGGCCGTCACCTGCACGCCGCCCGTGCCCCAGCCATAGGGCATCGGCATTTCGCGGCTGGCGAAGGGCACCTGATATCCGGGGACGGCGATCGCCTTTAGGATAGCACGGCGCAGCATCCGCTTGGTCTGCTCGTCAAGATAGGCAAAGTTATAGGCGGTATCGGTCATTCTGCGGCCTCTGCGTTCTGCTGCGATGCCATCCGCTGCGTGTCATGCCGCAGGCGGCGCAGTAGCTCCAGCTCGGCCTGGAAATCCACATAATGCGGCAGCTTGATATGTTCGAGGAAACCTGTCGCCTGCACATTGTCGCAATGTGACAGCACAAACTCCTCATCCTGGGCGGGTGCCCCCACGAAGTCCTCGCCCAGCTCTTGCCAGCGCAGCGCCCGGTCAACGAGGCTCATGGCGATCGCCTTGCGTTCGGACTGGCCGAAGACGAGGCCATAGCCACGCGTGAACTGCGGTGGCTGGGTGGCCGATCCGGTGAACTGGTTCACCGTTTCACATTCGGTAAGCTCCACCTCTCCGATGGCGACGGAAAAGCCAAGCTCGGGGATATCGACCTCGACCGCGACCGTGCCGATGCGTAATTCACCTACAAAGGCATGCGTCCGGCCATAGCCGCGCTGCGTGGAATAGGCGAGTGAGAGCAGGAACCCCTCATCCGCCCGTGTGATTGCCTGCAGACGCAGCGCGCGGTCTGCTGGCAGCTCCAGGGGCGCGCGGGTCAGGTCGCGGGGCGTGCCGTCTGTCACAGGGGCGGGCTCGATCAACCCGTCGCGGTCCAGAAGGCCCATTACATGCGGAACCGCATCCGGGCTCGGAGTCGCAGTTGCGGCGGGGACTGGCGCCTCGCCATCCGCGGCAAGGCGGAAATCGAGCAGCCGGTGGGTATAGTCGAAGGTCGGGCCCAGAATCTGCCCGCCGGGCAAGTCCTTGAAGGTTGCGCTGATCCGGCGGTCGATTGCCATCTCGGCTGTGTCCACGGGCCACGACCCGCCCAGACGGGGAAGAGTGGTGCGATAGGCGCGGATCAGGAAGATCGCCTCGATCAGATCGCCGCGCGCCTGCTTGATTGCAAGCGCCGCCAGATCGGGGTCGTAGAGCGAGCCCTCCGCCATCACGCGATTGACAGAAAGGCGCAACTGTTCGCGGATCTGGCCAAGTGTAAGTTCGGCCACCGCCAAGTCGCCTCGGCGTTCCTCGGCGAGCCAGGCATGGGCATTGTCGATGGCGCGTTCGCCCCCTTTGACGGCGACATACATCAGAGGACCTCCAGCCGGGTGGAACGGGGCAGCGCGGCGATGCGGGTGCCACAGGTGAAGAGGCAGTCGAAGCCCAGCGGAAACATCGCAGCATTGGCCTGAAGCGCAGGGATGCCGGGCAGCGACAGCTGCGCCGCCCCCCGGATGCCGGGACCGCACAGGCGCACGCCTTCGGGCTCCAGATGGTCCACCGCGACGATCAGCGTGGCCGAACGGTCGGGGTAGTCGGGCTGGCCGATGCGAAAACGGCTGACTGGTTGCAAGTCAGCCCATGTACCAAGAGCAAAATCCGCTTCCTCGGCCCCCACAAGCGGGGCGCCCAGATGGAAGGCCAGCCAGCCGCGCACGGCTGGGGTATCTGTGGCGCCGGCCAGATGCACGGGCGTAGACGGGTCGGCCAATGTCAGAAGCGCAACGCCGGCCGCTACGGAAAGCGGAGGGGGCGGCAAGGCGCCTGTCAGGTCATGGATGGTGCCGGGGCGCGCCATGGCTTGCAGGATGGACCGGAAGGCCTGCGCCGATTGCAGCGGTGCATCGGCAAAACCACCGGTGAGGGCTGCGGGCGTCATTGGTCCTCTCCGCGTTGCAGGGTAAAGAATTCGACTTTCGTTGCTGCGGCCTTTGATGCGCGCGCGTTACGGTGCTCTGCGGCCTCGGTGGCCAGAGGGCTGAGCACCTCGGCTTTGACGCGCGTGCTGTCATTCGTCTGCAACAGCGCATCGGCCACCGCGGCGCGAGTGGCATGCCCCTTGTCGCGACCCTGAACCCAGGCGTGGCCCAAGGTGCCGTCATCCAGCCGGATCGAACAGCGCGTCACCGTCATCTCACCCAGATTGAACGCGCTGCCTGTGCCGCCGATCCGTCCGCGCACCATGACTGCGCCGATCTCGGGCGGGCGCAGAAAGCTGTGCGGCGGCAGCGTGGGCATCAGCTCGGCCAAGCGCGCGGCAGGCGCGCGTGCCAGAAGCCCGATCCAGGCCTTGCGATCCATCGTGGTCATCTTTCCCTCGACATCTTGCCGGAGTTGTCGGTTATACTATACAACTAGACAAGTGGTAGCTGGTGGCGCGAGTCGGCTCAACCGCCAAAGTGCGAATTTTTTGCGACAGGAAATGCCGGATGCCCCGCAGCGCGATCTGGAAGTCGATTGCCGATACCCTGCGCCAAGAGGTTGCTCAGGGCCTTTATCCCCCCGGCAGTCGTCTGCCGACCGAGGCTGAACTTTCGGCGCGTTTTGGCGTGAACCGTCACACGGTGCGCCGGGCGCTCGCGGATCTGTCCGAAGGAGGCGTGGTGCATGCGCGCAGGGGGGCGGGCGTTTTCGTGACCGCGCGTCCGACCGACTA
The DNA here is from genome assembly GCF_007859075.1 of Gemmobacter aquaticus. GTDB lineage: Bacteria > Pseudomonadota > Alphaproteobacteria > Rhodobacterales > Rhodobacteraceae > Gemmobacter > Gemmobacter aquaticus. The sequence continues at coordinate 1,259,599 of NZ_VOAK01000011.1, read as the reverse complement.
TCCGCTTGGGCGCAGGGTTCGGTTTCACCAGAATGTCATGGCATCGGGCCGCACACCCTCGCGCCGGTTGACCCGGCTGGAAACCCGCGCGCCCACCGGGGTTGAGGCGGAGGCGCTTGGCCTTGTCGAAGGGGAAAGCGTGCATGTCGTCGAGGGGGTGTCGCTGGTCGACGGTCAGCCGGTCGCGGTGTTCCGGTCGGTCTTTTCGGCGCAGCGGTTTCCGGGGTTGCTTGACGCACTTCGGGGCCAGAACTCGGTCACCGCCGCACTCGCGGCCTGCGGTCTGGCTGACTATACTCGCGCCGAAACCCGGATAACGGCCAAATCCGCATCGGCAGTGCTTGCGCTGAACCTGCAGATTGCCGAGGGCGCGCCGATCTTGCGATCCGTCGCGACCAACATCGACGGGTCGGGCCGGCCCGTGGAGTTCGGCACGACATGGTTTGCGGGCGACCGTGTGACGCTGACCGTCTCTCCGGATCTGGCGGGGGGCTGATCCGCGCCTAACCGCCATGGCGTTCAAGAAACGCCTCGGCCGAGAGCGCCCGAAAATCGGCGAGCGCCTCGCGAAGACGATCGTGGGCCCAGTCCCACCAGGCCAGCGCAAGCAGGCGCTCGATGATCGGGGCGGGGAACCTTGACCGCAGTGGCACCGCCGGGACGCCCGCCACGATCATGAAGGGGGCGACGTCGCGTGTGACCACTGCGCCAGATGCGACGATGGCACCCGCGCCCAGCGTGACCTCGGGCTTGATGATCGCGCCATGGCCGATCCAGCAGTCTGCGCCCAGCGTGGTGCGCCGGGCTGAGCGGGCGGCAAAGAAGGCATCATCATCCTCGACATCATCCCAGTAATAGGTGGAACGATAGAGGAAGTGATGCTGCGCGGCGTTGGCGAAGGGGTGGTCGGTCGGTCCAATCCGCGTGCAGGCCGCGATATTGGCAAAACGGCCGACTGTGGTATTGGCGATATCGGCCATCCGGTCGCAATAGGCATAGTCTCCAAAGGTGGAGTTCAGCACCCGCGAATGTGCGCCCACCTCGCAAAATGCGCCGAAATCGGAGTTCTCGATCTGGCAGCCGGGGTGGATCAGCGGCGCGTTCTGGCTAAGTCTGGGCATTGCGCGACTACCCCTTGATCAGCCGCCGGCGCAGCCAGCCTGACAGGGCATCCATTGCCATGACCATCAGAACGATCAGGGTGATGTAATAGGCAACTTCTTCCCAGTCTTTCTGGGTGATGATGGCCTGCGTCAGCAAAAGCCCGATACCGCCGCCCACGATAGCGCCGATCACGGTGGCGCTGCGGGTGTTGGATTCCAGATAGTAGAGGATCTGGCTCAGCAGCACCGGGGTCACTTGAGGGATCACGCCAAAGCGTGCGCGTTGCAGGGCATTTGCGCCGGTGGATCTGATGCCCTCGACCTGACGGGCATCGATGTTTTCCAGCGATTCGGAGAAGAGCTTGCCGAAGGTGCCGGTATCATTGATCAGGATCGCCAGTGACCCCGTCATCGGCCCCGGCCCGAAGGCGCGCGACAGAAGGATCGTCCAGATCAGCGCATCGACAGCGCGGATGAAGTCAAAGAGCCTGCGGGTGGCAAAGCGCACGGCGCCCGAGGGCATCATGTTCGACGCAGCCATGAACCCAAGCGGCAGCGCGAGGAGTGCGGCGCCCATCGTGCCAAGGAAGGCCATCTGGATCGTCTCGAACAGCGCCCAGGCCACATCGCCATGACGCCACATCTTGTTGGTCCAGAACTCAGCCAGCATGTAGCCAAGGTTGGATCGTGCAGGATCGACCCGGTCCTGCCAGAGGGCCAGCGCCACCAGCTCGGTGAAGGATTTGCCGTAGAAGGGGCTGTCGAGCGTGAAGAAGAACAGTTCCCACCCCGGCTGATACTTGAAGGTTTCGACCTTGGATCGCGAATAGCTGAACCGCCCGGCGTCCGTGGTGACCGACACCTTGTTGTCCGAGGCCGAGATCCAGTCGGGCAGGGGCTCAGGGGCGGTCAGTGCCAGCTTGCCGTTCAAGGGGCGGATATCGACTGTGCCGTAGTCCGGAATGGCATAGCGCGCCCCGTCCGCGTCATAGGTGACCAGATGGCCGTCACCCAGATCAATGCGGGTCGTCGCGCCATCGGTCGTCACCCAGTCGGGCAGCATGCCGGCGGGATAGGTGCCCTTGGCCTCGCCCTCGATGGCAATGGTCAGATCGCCCGAGCGGTTGTCGCGCGTCACATGGGTCTTGTAGGACCAAAAGTCCGACACAAGGATCGCCGCATTGTCCATCCGCGCACGGGCAAAGAGACCGCCCAGATCAAAGGCAAAGGCCGTATAGATCAGGTAGCACAGGATCAGGACAGGCACCGCCAGTGCGGCAAGGCGACGCCGCGCGAAGGCACCAGTGATCGTGGTGACCAGTGCCGGATCGACGGCCGGGCGGGAAATGCTGGCGGTTGTCATGGTCTGCGCCCCTTCACAAGACGTTCGCGCGCGCGGTCAGAGATGCGATCGATGAAGGTGATGGTCAGCAGCAGAAGCAGGAAGATCACCACAACCTCGTCATAGCGGCCCTGGCCCCATTGCAGCGCGATCTTCAGGTCATGGCCAATGCCGCCTTCGCCCACAAATCCAAGGATGGCCGAGGCGCGGACATTGATCTCGAACCGTAGCAGCGTATACGAGAGCCAATTGGGCGCGACCTGCGGGATCACGCCGAGCCACATCCGCTGACCCCAGGTTGCCCCGACCGAGGTCAGCCCCTCGACCGGTTTCAGGTCGGCATTCTCGGCCACCTCCGAGAACAGTTTGCCAAGTGCCCCACCCGTATGCAGCGCGATCGCGATAACCGCCGGCACCGGTCCGCCGCCCAGAATGAAGATCAGGACCAGCGCGATCACGATCTCTGGTATCGCGCGCAGCCCGTCCATGAGGCGCCGGAAAACCGGGATCGCGCGGGGCCAGCGTGCAAGGCCGCGCGTGGCCAGTAGCGACATCGTCATGGCGGCAATGGCGCCCAGCAAGGTTGCGACTGCCGCGATGTTGATCGTCTCGATAAGCGAGGGCAGGAAGCGCAGCACCAAGGCAGGCATTTCGGCGCGATTGGCCCATGCTTCGGACAGAACCTCGGCCGGGAAGGCCATCAGCATCGGCAGGCCCGACAGAAAGTCTCCCGCATTGCGTGACTGCGCCAGCTGAAAGCCGGACACCATCAAGGCAACAAAGATCACCATCAGGATCCCGCCATACATCCGGCGGCGGCGGGTCAGCTCCAGATAGGCGTCAGAGGGTTGGGCCGGATCCGGGCGCTTTTCCGGCTCGGGGCCAAAGGCGATATCGACCATGGGTGTTCCTGAACGGGCAGTGAATGCGGGGCGCCGGAATGGAAACCGGGCCCGATAACGGGCCCGGCTCAAAACGGGTGGAGATTACATGCCTTCCTGCAGCTGGCGCGCGGCTACGACGCCCAGATAGGCATCATGCGTCACCGGCACGAAATCCTTGGCCTCGCCGGCAGCAACGCCATAGGCGCAGTCCTTGTCGGTCTCATGCAGGTCGGCGGTGATCTGCGTGACCTTGTCCTTCACGTCCTGCGGCAGGGCGCTGCGGACTACCATCGGCCCTTCGGGGATCAGCTTCGACTTCCACAGTTCAACCAGATCGTTCATGTCCACCAGGCCCGCATCCGCCGCCTTGCGGAACGCGCCCGAGTTGTAGCCGTCTTCCCAGTTGCCCAGACCGTCAGCCCAGCTGACACCGGCGGCGTAGTCGCCATTGGCCACGCCCACGATGGTCTGTTCGTGACCGCCCGAGAACTTCACCTCGGCGAAGTACTGATCCAGCTGGCCATAGGTCGCCGTCAGCTCGGCCCCCGGCACCAGATAGCCCGAGGTCGAGTTCGGCTCGCCAAAGGCGAAGATCTTGCCCTTGGCATCCTCGATCTTGGTGATGCCCGAGTCCTTCCGGGCAAAGGCGATCGAGTAATAGCCGGTCGAGCCATCGACGTTCTGCTTGGTCAGCGCCAGATCAACCACGTTCGGGTCTGTCAGATAGATCTTGGCATAGGCCGAGGCACCCAGCCAGGCCATATCCAGCGTACCGCCCAGCAGGCCCTGGATCACGCCATCATAGTCGGCCGGGGTAAACACCTTGACCGGGACCCCAAGCGCCTCTTCGATCTTGGCGCGATAGCATTCGTTCGAGGTCATGCGATCCTGGGCGTTCTCGCCGCCGAGGATGCCGATGTTGAATTCCTTGATACCTTCGGCCGAAACGGCGCCAGCCATCACCGAGGTCATCGCAAGAGCAAGGGTCAGTCTTTTCATGGTCGTCTCCGGTGTTCTGCCCGGCGCCTGTGGCGCAAGGGCGGGATGAGGTCAGGCCAGCATTTGCGCCGCCCAGTCCTTGTCGGCGGCAGCATCGGCTGGAATGGCGGTAGAGGTGGCGGACTCGTTGAAGCTGGCGTCGGCGCCATAGATGTCGCGCGCGACACCGGTCGAAAGCTGGTCGGGGGTTCCGTCAAAGACGATGCGCCCGTCACGCATCCCGATCACCCGGTCGCAATAGCGGCGCGCGGTATCGAGTGTGTGCAGGTTCGCGATGACCATGCGGCCATCCTCGACATTGATCCGCTTCAGCGTATCCATGACGACTTGCGCGTTCATCGGGTCGAGGCTGGCGATCGGCTCATCCGCCAGAATGATGCGGGGATCCTGCATCAAGGCGCGGGCGATGGCGACGCGCTGCTGCTGGCCACCTGACAGCGCCTCGGCCCGTTTCGGCGCCTGTTCGGCGATGCCCAGCCGGTCAAGGATCTCAAGCGCGCGCAGGATGTCGGCGCGCGGCCAGTGGTTGAACATGGTCTGAAGCGTGGAGCGACGATTCAGAATGCCATGGAGAACGTTCGAGGCCACATCCATACGGGGCACAAGATTGAACTGTTGAAAGATCATGGCGCATTGGGACTGCCAGGCGCGCGCCTCGCGGCCCTTCAGCGCCAGTACATTGCAACCATCGACAAGAATCTCACCGGAGGAGGCATCGACCAGCCGGTTCATCATGCGAAGGAAGGTGGATTTCCCCGCTCCCGACCGTCCGATGATGCCGACAAAGGCCGGGCCGTCGATGCGAAAGCTGGCACGATCGACAGCGGCTTTCTGACCGAACATCCGGGTCACGGATTTCACTTCTAGCATGGCATCGCCCTCAGGGTCGCAATGCGGCCGGGGTAGCGGTCGGATGTGACGATCTGTCTGCGTCGGGGTGAAGATTTGGTGACGGCAGGGCGACGGTGCGGGGTGTGAGGGGATGCTGCGACGCGGCGACAAAAGTCGGGGTGGCCCGCACTTTTCCCCTTTCATGATGGATCAAATCATTGAAGATGAATTTACATCAGTCGAGAAGGCAGAGTGCATCATGAAGCGGCCCACCATCACCGATCTGGCAGAGGCCGCCGGCGTCAGTGTGGCAACGGTCGACCGCGTGCTGAACGGTCGCCTGAAGGTGCGGGAGGAAACCGCGCGCAAGGTGTCCGAAGCGGCCGAGCGTATCGGCTATCACGCCGCGAATGCGATCCGGCAACGCGTAATGGCGGACCTGCCCGAGTATCATCTGGGTGTCGTTCTGCAGAAAGAGCGGCACGCGTTCTACCAGAGTTTCGCCACCGAGGTTCAGCACGCCGCAGCCCAGATGCGCGATTGCCGGATGCGCGTGACCGTTGCCTTTGCGCAAAGTTCAGAGCCATCCGAAGTCGCGCAACTGCTGCTGCAACTCGGCGGCAAGGTGCAGGCGATCGCGGCAACGGGGCTGGATCATCACGATGTCACCAACGCGGTTTCTGCGCTGCGTGCACGCGGTGTCGCGACATTCTCGTTGCTGTCTGACTTTGCCCAGGGCGTGCGCGAGGGCTACTTTGGGACCAATAACATGAAAGTTGGTCGTAACGCAGGTTGGGTTATTTCAAAACTTGCGCCGCGGCCCGGCAAGATCGCAATTTTCATAGGTGGCCATCGCTATCATGGCCACACACTGCGCGAGGCCGGCTTCCGGGCGTATTTCCGCGAGTATGGGCCGGAGTTCGAAATTCTTGATGCGGTGGTCACCCTTGAGACGCGGCAACTGACGCGGGAGGCGTTGGTTGGCATCATGGCCCGGCACCCTGATCTGGTCGGCGTTTATTGTGCTGGTGGCGGGATGGAGGGGGCGATTGCCGCCCTGCGAGAGGCCGATGTCGGCGAGCGCATCGCCTGCGTCGTCAACGAACTGACACCCGAGTCCCGGCAGGCGCTGCTTGAACGCAGGATCAGCGCCATCTTCCAGACCCCGCTGCGTGATCTGTGTACCGAGTTGATGGCGACAGTTGTGCATACGATCGAGAATGGCATGGCCGAGAACCCCGGCCAGCGTTTCGTACCGAGTGTCATCTGGACACCCGAGAGCATTTGATAGATTCCATCATTGTTGTGATTAGTTTCTATCATGTTTGATGGCGGTTGAGGACCTGTCTTCATTGACGTGAATCGGCAAAGGGACAACAACTTTGCCACGGCGGACGGCAGAGGAGCGAGGCCGCCAATCTCAGACCGGCACAAACGAAAGTCGGCGTCTTGGCTATTGGCCAGGGCGTCTGCGCTTTCACAAACATTGAACCGGCGCGCCGGACGCCGACAGTGGAGGAAAGACATGAGGAAAGTCCTGATCGCCAGCACCATGGCCGCCGCGTTGATGGGTACGGCGGCTTCGGCCGAGAACATCGGCGTGTCGATGGCGCTGTTTGACGACAACTTTCTGACCGTCCTGCGGAATGGCATGAGCGACTATGCCGGGACGCTTGACGGTGTGACGCTGCAGATTGAAGACGCCCAGAATGATGTGGGCAAGCAGCTGAACCAGATCCAGAACTTCGTCGCCTCGGGCGTCGATGCGATTATCGTGAACCCGGTGGACACCGATGCGACCGTCGCGATGTCGGAAGCCGCCTCCGCCGCCGGTATCCCGCTGGTCTATGTGAACCGCGAGCCGGTGAACGTCGACACGCTGCCCGAAAAGCAGGCCTTCGTCGCCTCGAACGAGCTGGAGTCCGGCACGCTTGAAACTCAAGAGGTCTGCCGTCTGCTGAAAGAGCAGGGCAAGACCGAGGCCAAGGCCGTCGTCCTGATGGGTGAGCTGTCGAACCAGGCTGCCCGGATGCGGACGCAAGACATCAAGGATGTCATCGCCACCCCCGAGTGCAGCTTCATCACGATCGTGGAAGAGCAGACCGCCAACTGGTCGCGCACCCAGGGCACCGACCTGATGACCAACTGGCTGTCGGCTGGCGTGGAGTTTGACGCCGTGATCGCAAACAACGACGAGATGGCAATCGGTGCGATTCAGGCGCTGAAAGCCGCCGGGCGCGCGATGGATACGGTTGTCGTCGGCGGCGTTGATGCCACTGCCGATGCGCTTGCCGCGATGGCGGCGGGCGATCTGGACGTGACCGTGTTCCAGAACGCCGCAGGTCAGGGGCAGGGCGCTGTCGATGCCGCGCTCAAACTCGCCCGTGGCGAGGCCGTCGAGAAGAAGGTTTATGTGCCGTTCGAACTGGTGACCCCTGCCAACCTGGCCGACTACCAGGCCAAGAACTGATGCAAGGCCGGGCAGGGGGAACATCCCCCTGCCCACACTTTCGGGCAAAGGGGAGGACTGGTGATGGTCACTGCCAAGACGGCGGCTGCGATTGACCGGATGAAACGCCGGATCGAGGATATGGGGGTTCTGTCGATCAGCGGTATCCGCAAGGAATTTCCGGGCGTTGTCGCATTGGACAATGTGCAGTTGAAGATCCGGCCGGGCACGGTTCACGCCCTGATGGGCGAGAATGGCGCAGGCAAGTCGACGCTGATGAAGATCATCGCGGGCATCTATCAACCCGACGCGGGTGAGATCCTGCTGCGTGGCCAGCCCGTGACGCTGAAATCGCCGCTGGATGCGCTGGAGCAGGGGATCTCGATGATCCACCAGGAACTCGCGCTGATGAATTCCATGACCGTGGCGGAGAACATCTGGATCCGCCGTGAGCCAAAGAACGGCTTCGGCCTGATCGACCACGGCAAGCTTTTTGCCATGACGCAAGAGCTGTTTGACCGGCTGAACATCAAGCTCGACCCCAAGGCGCAGGTGGCCGATCTGACCGTCGCGCAAAAGCAGATGGTCGAGATCGCCAAGGCGGTCAGCCACGACTCGGACGTGCTGATCATGGACGAGCCGACCTCGGCCATTACCGAGAAAGAGGTGGAGCATCTGTTCACCATCATCCGCGACCTGCGCGCGCGCGGCGTGGGGATCGTCTATATCACCCACAAGATGAACGAGCTGTTCGAGATCGCCGATGAATTCACGGTGTTCCGCGACGGCAAATATGTCGGCACCCATTCAGCCAAGGATGTGACGCGCGACGACATCATCCGAATGATGGTCGGGCGCGAGATCACCGACATGTTCCCCAAGATCGACTGCCCGATCGGTGAGGTCATGCTCGAGGTCCGGAACCTCGATCTGCCGGGAGTGTTTCACGACATCTCGTTCCAGATCCGCAAGGGCGAGATTCTGGGGCTGGCCGGCCTTGTCGGCTCCAAGCGCTCGAACGTGGCCGAGGCGCTGTTCGGGGTGACGCCGGCCGCCTCGGGCGAGATCCTGATCGAGGGTGAACCCGTCCAGATCCGTTCCCCGCGTGAGGCGATGGACCACGGGATTGCCTTCCTGACCGAAGACCGCAAGGAGACCGGCTGCTTCCTGATCCTCGACTGTCTGGAGAACATCCAGATGGCCCTGATCACCCGCGATCATGCCACTGCGGGCTTTGTTGACCAGAAGACGGTCACCAAACTGGCCGAAGACATGGCGGCGCGGCTGCGCGTCAAGACACCCAATCTGTCCGAGCGGGTCGAGAACCTCTCGGGCGGGAACCAGCAGAAACTGCTGATCGCGCGCTGGCTTTTGACAAAGCCACGCATCCTGATCCTGGACGAGCCGACCCGCGGCATCGACGTGGGGGCAAAGTCTGAAATCCATCGCCTGATCACCGGGCTCGCGGCCGAGGGGGTCGCGGTGCTGATGATCTCGTCCGAGCTGCCCGAGGTTTTGGGAATGAGTGACCGGATCATGGTCATGCATGAAGGGCATCTCGCGGGCTTCCTGGACCGTGCCGAGGCGGATCAGGTGAAAATCATGGACCTGGCCGCGCGCTGAGTGGCTTTAGGGGAGGAAGAAATGTCGAACGCAACCGTTCAACCGTCGGCCAATGCCGCAAAATCGCAACGCCGCCTGCCGCCCGAGGCCAACATCCTGCTTGTTCTGGTGGGCATCTCACTGGTGTTCGAAATTTTGGGCTGGATGACGCAGGGCCAGAGCTTTCTGTTCAGCTGGCAGCGTCTGTCCATCATGATCCTGCAGGTGTCGGTGATCGGCATCATCTCGGTGGGCGTGACGCAGGTCATCATCACCGGCGGGATTGACCTGTCGTCCGGGTCGGTCGTTGGCGGGGTGGCGATGTTTGCCATGTCGTTTGCGCAGGTTTCGACCTATGCCCGCGCGGTCTATCCAAGCCTGACCGACCTTCCGGCCATTGTGCCGATCCTCCTGGGGCTGGGCTTCGGCGCGGTGGTGGGCTTTGTGAACGGCTGGCTGATCGCCTTTACCAAGATCCCGCCCTTCATTGCCACGCTGGGCACAATGGTCACGGTGCGCGGCTTTGCCAAGTGGTACACCAAAGGGCAGCCCGTCAGCTTCCCGACCGAGGGTTTTGCCTCGATCGGCAAGGGCATGATGCCGGTCCTGATCTTCATCGCGGTCGCCATCATCTTCCACATCGCGATGAAATACACGCGCTACGGCAAGTTCACCTATGCGATCGGCGCCAACATGCAGGCGGCGCGTGTGTCCGGGATCAATGTCGAGCGTCACCTGATCAAGGTCTATGTCGTGGCGGCGGTTCTTGCGGCGCTGGCGGGCATGGTGGTTGCGGCGCGCGGTCAGACCGCACAGGCCGGCATGGGGCTTGCCTACGAGCTTGACGCCATCGCCATGGCCGTGATCGGGGGCGTGTCGCTGTCGGGTGGCCGCGGGTCGATCATCGGAACCGCCATCGGGATGGTCATCTTCGGGGTCATCATCTCGGGCTTCACCTTCCTCAGGCTCGATGCCTACTACCAGGAAATGATCAAGGGCGTGATCATCGTAGCCGCCGTGGTCGCCGACGTTCACCGCCAGAAAAAGCGCGTCAAGAAAAGCTGAGCGTTCAGCGTCTCCGAACTGCTGGTCGGTGGGTATCGCCCTGCCGCCAGCACCCCGCACACACCTGATACAGGACCCCCCCATGAAGATCGCGATTGATCCCTTCATGCACCGCCACCTGAGCCTTGAGGAGCTGCCGTTCAAGGTCAAGGAGCTTGGCTACGACTGGATCGAACTGTCCCCGCGCGGCGACTTTCTCGAATGGTTCAAGGCGCCCCGCGTGTTCCCCGACCGGATCAAGGGCCTGAAACAGGCGCTCAAGTCCGCCGACGTGGGCATCGCCAGCCTTCTGCCGATGTATCGCTGGGCCAGCAATGACGAGACCGAGCGTCAGGCGGCGGTCAAGCACTGGAAGCGCGCCATCGAGATCGCGGTCGAGCTGGAAGTCGATACGATGAACTCGGAATTCGGGCGCGGTCCGCATCCCGACAAGGGCTCGTGCTACTGCTGCCATACCGGCAGCATGATCGAGACCTGCGAAGACGCCTGGTGGCGCAGCATGGAAGAGCTGGTGCCGATCCTTGAGCGTGAGGGCATCAACCTGCACGTCGAGCCCCATCCCGAGGACTGGTGCGAGACGATCCAGCCCGCGCTTGACATCATCCGCACCGTGAACAGCCCCCGCGTGAAGTTCCTCTACTGCGCGCCGCATACCTTCTACTTTGGCGATGATACGGCCCAGATGCTGCGCGCCTCGAAAGACGTGCTGGCCCATGTTCATGTGGGCGATACCTTCAACCACAAGGCCAGCTCGGGCCTGCGCTACATCCTGAACCCGCCCGGCACGCAGGCGCGGGTCCACCAGCACCTGAACATCGGCCAGGGCGAAGTGCCGTGGGACGACTTCTTCGGAACGCTCCACGAGATCGGCTTCGACGGCATCATGACCGCCTGTGTCTTCGCCTGGGAAGACAAGGCTGACCAGTCCGGCACCTTCATGCGCGCCGAAATGCAACGCTACATCGACAAATTCTGGAAGTAAGGAAACAGCCATGACCGTCAGAATCGGAGTCATCGGAACGGGTGCCATCGGTCGCGACCATGCGCGCCGCATCAATCAGGTGCTGGCTGGCGGCAAGGTCGTCGCACTGAGCGACGTGAACCGTGCCTCGGCCGAGGCCGTGAAGGCCGACATCGCCCCCGACGCCACCGTCTATGCGACGGGCGAGGAACTGATCGCCGCCGCAGACGTCGATGCGGTGCTCGTCACCTCGTGGGGCGCCACGCACGAGCAGTATGTGCTGACCGCGATTGCCGCAGGAAAGCCGTGCTTTTGCGAAAAACCGCTGGCCACCACGGCCGAAGGCGCCAAGCGCATCGTCGATGCCGAGGTCGCCCATGGCAAGCGTCTGGTGCAAGTGGGTTTCATGCGCCGCTACGATGCGGGCTATGTCGCGCTGAAAGAGGCGGTGCAGACCCAGACCGGCGCGCCGATCATGGTCCACGCCGCCCATCGCAACCCGACCGTGCCTGAGGCCTATACGACCCCCATGGCGATCCATGATACGCTGATCCACGAGATTGACGTGTTCCGCTGGCTTCTGGACGATGACTATGTCGAGGCCCGTGTGACCTTCCCGCGGTCCTGCGCGCGCACCCATGCCAAGCTGCGCGATCCGCAGATCGTGACGCTGAAGACCGCCAAGGGCGTGGTCATCAACACCGAGATCTTCGTGAACTGCCATTATGGCTACGACATCCAGTGCGAAGTGGTGGGCGAAGACGGCATTGCCCGGCTGCCCGAACCCATGGCCATCCAGCTGCGCCTTGGCGCCAAGCTGCAAAACGCCATCCTGACTGACTGGAAGGACCGCTTCGTGGCCTCATACGACGTGGAGCTTCAGGACTTTCTGAAGGCCGCCGCGAATGGCACCGCCACTGGGCCGACCTCTTGGGACGGCTATATGGCCGCCGTCACCTCGGACGCCTGCGTTGTCGGGCAGGAGCGTGAGGGCGAGGCTATCGCGATCAGCTACCCCGCGCGTCCTGCGCTTTACGCCTAAGGGTGCCGTCATGCGCTTTGCCATGAACCACATCACGGCGCCGAATGTGTCCCTTGAGGACTTCTTCGCCATGGCGCGCGCGCTTGGTGCGACCGAGGTGGAGATCCGCAATGATCTGCCCAATGTCGTGGGCAGTTGGGATGCTGCAGCGGTAAAGGAAGCGGCTGCAAAGGCCGGTGTCACGATCATTTCGATCAACGCGCTATACCCCTTCAACGTCTGGTCCGGCGATCTGCCGGCCCGGGCCGAGGCAATGGCCGATTACGCCGCCGCTTGCGGGGCGAAGGCGCTGGTGATGTGCCCGCTGAACGACGGCGCCAAGGTTGCATTCGAGGATCTGGTGGCCGCGTTGAAGGCGATGAAACCGATCCTTGAGGCGCACGGCCTGACTGGGCTCGTCGAGCCTCTGGGCTTTCCGATCTCGTCAATGCGGACCAAGGCCGAGGCGGTGCGTGCAATCAAGGCGGCAGGTGGCGAGAATGTCTACCGCCTCGTGCATGACACCTTCCACCACCATCTTGCGGGCGAAACCGAATACTTTCCGGAATGGACTGGCCTTGTCCACATTTCGGGCGTGGTTGATCCTGACGTGACGGTTGACGCGATGCTCGATCCGCATCGTGTTCTGGTTGATGCGCGCGACCGGCTGGAGAACCTTGCGCAGATCAAGGCGTTGCGCGCCGCAGGGTTCCACGGTCCCTACAGCTTTGAGCCCTTCGCGCCTGAGGTGCACGATCTGGCTGACAGCAAGAGCGCGGTGCAGACCAGCATGGATTACATCCGCGCGGCATTATGAAGCCAACTGGCGGGCCGGGATCTCCTCCGTCCGGTCCGCTCTCTCGACGGGGTGATCCTCGCCCCGTCGACCATTCCAAACCAAAGGCCATCTGGCCGAAAGAACGAGACGATGACCGCTCACCTTCCCTCAATCCCTCTCGGCGTCGGCCTGATCGGCACTGGCTTCATGGGCAAATGCCACGCACTCGCCTGGCGGACGGTGGCGGCGGTATTTGGTGGCGCCCATCCGCGGCTAGAGGTGTTGTGCGACGTGCCGGGTGACAAGGCCCGCGCGTTTGCCGCGCAATTCGGCTTTGTGCGCCACAGTGATGACTGGCGTGCCGTGATCGCTGATCCTGCCGTCGATGTGGTGTCGATCACCACCCCCAACGGCACGCACCGCGAAATGGCCGAGGCCGCGCTGCGAGCCGGCAAGCATGTCTGGCTGGAAAAGCCGATGGCGCTGACGCTGGAAGATGCGCGCTCGATGGCCGCGCTTGCCGCCGAATGTCCCGGTCAGGTGACGATCCTGGGCTACAACTACCTGCGCTCGCCTGCCTTTCAGGCAGCCCGTGGTCTGGTCGCATCAGGCGCGATCGGCACGCCCACCGCGTTTCGTGGCGTTTACGACGAGGATTACGCGGCTGACCCGACGCTGCCATGGTCCTGGCGCCACACGCATGCGGGAGGCGGGCTTGGTGCGCTTGGCGATCTGGGCTGTCATCTTGTCAGTCAGATGGTCGCGCTGATGGGACCGGTGTCCGAGGTGACGGCACTGACCCATATCGCCGTGCCGATGCGACCCTCGTCTGAGGGCGCAAAGCCGGTGGAGAATGAGGATTCCGCCCTTGCGCTGATCCGTTTTGCCAGCGGCGCGCAGGGATCGTTTGCCACATCGCGCGTGGCGCGGGGCCGCAAATGCCGCCTTCAATGGGAGGTTCATGGCACCGAGGGCACGCTGGTCTTCGATCAGGAAAACATGAACGAGCTTTGGTTGCACCGCGCCGGAGAGGCGGGCTTTGCCCGCCACCTGACCGGGCCTGCACAGCCCGACTTCGCCGCTTTCTGCCCCGCGCCAGGGCACAACTTCGGCTTCAACGAACAAAAAGTCATCGAGGCCCGTGACCTGCTTGCGGCCATCGCGGGCGGGCCGGCTTGCGGCCCCGATTTCGCGGCGGGTCTTGAGATTGAAAATATCATCCATGCCATGGCAGCCTCGAACGGCCGCCCGGTTCAACTTTGAAGGAAGGCTTTGGCGATGCCCAAGACCCTTGATGTGATCACGATAGGCCGCGCTGGCGTTGATTTGTATGGCGCTCAGGTTGGCGGGCGTCTGGAGGACATGGGGGGGTTCCGCAAGTATATCGGTGGCAGTCCTACGAACATTGCCTGCGGGACGGCACGGTTGGGTCTGAAGTCGGGGCTGATCACGCGGGTCGGGGATGAGCATATGGGCCGCTTCATCCGCGAGCAGTTGCAGCGTGAGGGCGTGGACGTGCGGGGCGTGGTGACCGACCCGGACCGTCTGACGGCGCTGGTGATCCTGGGGATCCGGGATCAGGAGCAGTTTCCGCTGATCTTTTACCGCGAGAACTGCGCGGACATGGCCTTGTGCGAGGCGGACATTGACGAGGGGCTGATTGCGGATACGCGGTCGGTTCTGGCGACGGGCACGCATCTGAGCCATCCACGGACGGAAGCTGCGGTGCTCAAGGCCTTGCAACTGGCGCGCAAGCACGGGGCCAGGACGGCGCTGGACATCGACTACCGCCCGAACCTCTGGGGGGTTGCCGGGCATGGCGATGGCGAGAGCCGGTTCGTGGAATCGGCCAAGGTGACGGCGAAGCTGCAGCAATCGCTGCATTTCTTTGATCTGATCGTGGGGACCGAGGAAGAGTTCCACATCGCGGGCGGCACCACCGACACGATCGCGGCCCTGCGCGCGGTGAGGGCGGTGTCGGGGGCCGTTCTGGTCTGCAAGCGTGGCGCGGCGGGGGCGGTGGCGTTCGAGGGTGCGATCCCCGACAGTCTGGACGACGGCCAGACCGGGCCGGGCTTCCCGATCGAGGTGTTCAACGTGCTGGGCGCGGGCGACGGGTTCTTCTCAGGCCTGATGAAGGGCTGGCTGGATGGCGAGAGCTGGCCGCGCGCGCTGGAATACGCCAATGCCTGCGGGGCTTTCGCGGTCTCGCGCCATGGCTGCACGCCGGCCTATCCCTCGCTGGCCGAGCTTCAGTTCTTCCTGAAGCGCGGGGTGATCCGCCCGGATTTGCGCAATGATGCCGAGCTTGAGCAGATCCATTGGTCGACCAACCGCGCGCGGCGCGGTCTGCCCGACTGGGCGGATTACCGGATCTTCGCCTTTGACCACCGGCTGCAGCTGGAGGAGATGGCGGGCTACACGCCGGCGAAGGGCGGGGCGTTCAAGGAGCTGTGCCTGACGGCGGCGCTGCAGGTGCAAGGTGGGCGTCCGGGCTATGGCATCCTCTGCGACAACCGGATCGGGCGGGCGGCACTGCATGCGGCGAGCGGAACCGGTCTCTGGATCGGGCGGCCCTGCGAATGGCCCGGCTCGCGCCCCCTCAGCCTTGAGCCGGAGCTGGGTCTGGACTGCGGCGGGTTAGAGGCCTGGGCCCGTGAGAATGTGGTGAAGGTGCTGTGCTTCTGCCACCCCGACGACGATGCGGTAACGCGGGCGGCACAGGAAGAGACGGTGAAGCGGCTCTGGCAGGCATCGCGCCGGAACGATCTGGAGTTCCTGCTGGAGATCATCCCCTCGAAGGTGGGGCCGACCGATGACAGCACGACCGCGACCTTGATCCGGCAGTTCTACGCGGCGGGCATCTATCCCGACTGGTGGAAGCTGGAGCCGCTGAAGACCCATGCGGCCTGGGCCCAGGCGATCGCCGCGATCGAGGAGAACGACCCCCACACCCGCGGCATCGTGGTTCTGGGGCTGGATGCACCCGAGGCTGAGCTGTCTGCGAGCTTTGGGGTGGCGGCGGCCTTCCCGCTGGTCCGGGGCTTTGCGGTGGGCCGGACGATCTTTGGCGACGTGGCCCGCGGCTGGATGGCGGGGGATCTCTCCGACGATGCGGCGGTGGCCGAGATGGCGGCGCGCTTTGCGCGGCTGAGTGGAGTTTGGGATGCCGCCCGTGCCGCGGCAGGAGGCAAATAAGATGGCAACGATCCGACTGACGGCTGCGCAGGCCATGGTGAAGTGGCTGGCTGTGCAGATGACGCCCGAGGGTGCGCGGTTCATCGAGGGGATGTGGGCGATCTTCGGCCACGGCAATGTCGCAGGTCTGGGCGAGGCGCTGCATCAGGGGCTGCATGGCGACCTGTGTGGCAACGCGCCCTTCCCGACCTGGCGGGGCCAGAACGAGCAGACCATGGCCCATGCCGCCATCGCCTTTGCCAAGGCCAAGGGGCGGCGGCAGGCGCAGGCGGTGACCTCGTCCATCGGGCCGGGGGCGACGAACATGGTGACGGCGGCGGCGCTGGCGCATGTGAACCGGCTGCCGGTGCTGTTTGTGGCGGGGGATGTCTTTGCCAACCGCCGCCCCGATCCGGTGCTGCAGCAGGTCGAGGATTTTGACGATGCCACCGTCAGCGCCAATGACTGCTTCCGCCCGGTCGTGCGCTATTTTGACCGGATCAGCCGGCCGGAACATCTGCTCTCGGCCCTGCCGCGGGCGCTGCGGGTGATGACCGATCCGGCGAACTGCGGCCCGGTTTGCCTCGCCTTCTGTCAGGATGTGCAGGCCGAGGCCTATGACTGGCCCGAAGAGTTCTTCACGCCGAAGGTCTGGCATATCCGCCGGCCGGAACCCGATGCGCGCGAACTGTCCGAGGTTGCGGCGTTGATCCGGGGCGCGCAGCGTCCGGCGATCATCGCGGGCGGCGGGGTGATCTATTCCGGCGCCGAGGCGACCCTTGGGGAGTTCGCGACCCGCCACGCCATTCCGGTGGCCGAGACGCAGGCGGGCAAGTCGGCGCTGGCGCAGGCGCATCCGATGAACTTTGGCGCCAGCGGCGTCGATGGATCGGCGGCGGCCAATGCCGCACTCAGCTCGGCCGATCTGGTGATCGGGGTCGGCACGCGGCTGCAGGACTTCACCACCGGCTCGCGCACGCTGTTTGC
This sequence comes from Gemmobacter aquaticus, assembly GCF_007859075.1. Classification (GTDB taxonomy): domain Bacteria; phylum Pseudomonadota; class Alphaproteobacteria; order Rhodobacterales; family Rhodobacteraceae; genus Gemmobacter; species Gemmobacter aquaticus. The sequence goes on along the minus strand of NZ_VOAK01000011.1, from coordinate 1,242,400 downwards.
GCCGGGCGCGCGGCTCGTTTCGATCAACATCCATGGCTATGACGCGGCCAAGCACGGGGCGACCTCGCTTGTGGCCGATGCGAAGGTGGCGCTGGAGAAGCTTTCGGCGGCACTCGGCGACTATCGGGGCGCCCCCGATGCGCCCGCGCGTGAAGCCTGGCTTGCGGCCGTCGATGCCAAGTGCCAGACCCCGGTGGCGCCGGGGCAGCTTCCCACCGATGCGCAGGTGATCGGCGCGGTTCAGGCGGTCTCGACGCCCGCCACGATCGCGATGTGCGCGGCCGGCACCATGCCCGGCGCGCTGAAGCTGCTATGGCAGCCGGCACAGGGCGGCTATCACATGGAATATGGCTACAGCTGCATGGGCTATGAGGTGGCGGGCGCCATGGGCATCAAACTTGCGCTTCCTGAACGCGAGGTGATCTGCTTTGTGGGCGACGGCAGCTACATGATGGCCAATGCCGAACTCGCAACCGCGGTGATGCGGCGGATTCCCTTTACCGTGGTGCTGACCGACAACCGCGGCTACGGCTGCATCAACCGGCTGCAGGCGGGCACGGGCGGCGCGCCCTTCAACAACATGTACGCCGACTGCAATATCGAGGATCAGCCGCAGATCGACTATGTCGCCCATGCGGCCTCGATGGGGGCGCATGCGGTCAAGGCACGGACGCTGGCCGAGTTGCAAGAGGCGATCCGTGACGCGCGCGGCAAGCGAAAGCCCACCGTGATCGTCATCGACACGACCGCCGCCCCCGGCCCCGGCGAGGGGCTCGCGGGTGCCGGCCACTGGTGGGATGTCGCGGTGCCAGAGGTCGGTGACCACGACACGCTGCGCGCGGCTTATGAGCGCTACATCGCCAACGCCGCAAATGCCCGGCTGACGAACTAGAGACCCCGCCGGGCGAGGTGGGGGCGCTGCCCCCGTCGCCGCCAGGGTATGTGGACCAAGAGGAAACAGACGCGCCGGGTTTGAACCGGCAAAACGGAAGGACACAAGCCATGATCCGCTTCGGAACCAATCCGATTGCATGGGCCAATGACGACGATCAGTCGATCGGCGCGGATATTCCCACAGCCCGCATCCTTGATGAGGCAGGCCGCCAGATCGGCTTTGATGGCATCGAGAACGGTCACCGCTGGCCGCAGGACGACCCGGAGGCGCTGCGGGCGCTTCTGGCCGGGTACGGGCTCGTCTTCGTCTCGGGTTGGTATTCGACCAACCTGCTGGTGCAGTCGGTCGAGGATGAGATCAAGGCGGTGCAGGGACACTTGGCCAAGCTCAAGCACAATGGCTGCAAGGTCTGTATCGTCTGCGAATGCTCGAACACCGTGCATGGCAGCCCGGATACGCCGGTGAACGACCGGCCCCGGCTGAGCGCCGCCGAGATGGCCGAGTTCGGCCGCAAGATGGAGGCGTTTGCCGCCTATCTGGCGACCGAGGGCATGACGCTGGCCTATCACCACCACATGGGCACAGTGGTGGAAGCGCCGTCGGATATCGACGCCTTCATGGCTGCGACCGGGCCTGCGACGCATCTCTTGTTCGATGCTGGCCACTGCACCTTTGGCGGCGGCAACCCTGAGGAAGTGCTGGCACGTCATGTGGGCCGTGTTGCCCACTTCCACGCCAAGAACATCAGGCCAGCGGTCTGTGACCGCGTGCGGGCCGAGAACCTCAGCTTCCTGCAGGGCGTTCTGGCCGGGGCCTTCACCGTGCCGGGCGATCAGGAGGGGGCCATCGACTTTGCGCCGCTTCTGAAGATCCTGAAGGGCGCGAACTATGACGGCTGGATCGTGATCGAGGCCGAGCAGGACCCCCATGTGCGCAACCCGCTGCTGTATCAGACCCTGGGGCTTGCCACGCTGAAGCGTCTTGCGCGCGAGACGGGGTTGATCTGACGGTTGGGGCGGAGCGGGGGTTTCACACCCCCGCACCCCCGTGGGGTATTTGGACCAAGAGGAAGGAGAGAAGCCGATGTGCCCGTTGTTGCGCAAACCCTTTGGCCGTCATGGCAAGGTGCATGAGATCACGCCGCAATCGGCGGGCTGGCGGTATGTGGGCTTCTCGCTCTATCACCTGCGGGCGGGTGAGGCGGCGGCCGAGGCAACGGGCGCGCGTGAGGTCATCCTTGTGATGGTCGAGGGGCGCGCGACGCTCACCGCTGCGGGGCAGGACTGGGGCACGCTGGGCGAGCGGATGAGTGTCTTCGAGAAGACCCCTCCGCATTGCCTCTATGTGCCGAACGGTCAGGACTGGCGCGCGGTGGCAGAGACCGATTGCGTGATCGCGGTCTGCTCGGCGCCGGGTCAGGGCGGCCATTCCGCGCGCCGTATCGGGCCGGACGGCATCACGCTGACCCAACGCGGCAAGGGGCCGAACACCCGCTGGATCAACAATATCGCCATGGAGGCCGAGGATTATGCCGACAGCCTGCTGGTGACCGAGGTCTTCACCCCGGCCGGCAACTGGTCAAGCTACCCCAGCCACCGCCATGATGAGGACGACTTCCCCCGGATCACCTATCTGGAGGAAACCTACTACCACCGCCTGAACCCCGCCGACGGCTGGGCCATCCAGCGCGTCTATACCGATGACGGATCGCTCGATGAAACCATGGCGGTGAAGGATGGCGAGGTCGTCCTCGTCCCCCGCGGCCACCACCCCTGCGGCGCGCCCCATGGGTTTGAGCTTTACTACCTCAACGTTATGGCCGGACCCCGCAGGGCATGGCGGTTTGAACCCGCGCCAGAGGTGAGGCAGGTCATCGAAGGGGATAAATAGGGCGAAGGTCGCGGCACAGGCGGCAGCAGCCTGCGCCGCGACACCTGCCGACCCCGTTCAGCACGCGGCGCTTGACCCACCCCTGACCCCGTGCAAATCCTGTGCGGCAATATGCCGGGATCCGGGACGGAGTAGGGCCGATGAAGGTGATCATCTGTGGCGCGGGTCAGGTGGGATGGCAGATTGCCCGCCATCTGGCGTCGGAACGCAACAGCGTGACCATCGTGGACAGCAACGCCGAACTGGTTCGGCGTGCGGCTGACACGCTGGATGTTCAGGGGGTTACTGGCTTTGCCTCATATCCCGACGTGCTGGAACGGGCAGGGGCGAACGATGCCGACATGATCATCGCCGCCACCCATTCGGACGAGGTGAACATGATCACCTGTCAGGTGGCGCATTCGGTGTTTCAGGTCTCGCGCAAGATCGCGCGCCTTCGGGCGCAGAACTATCTGGGCACCGGCGCGCTGGACCTTTTCAGCCAGAACCACCTGCCGATCGATGTCGTCATCAGCCCCGAGCGCGAGGTGGCCGATGCCGCCATGCGCCGGCTGCTGGCACCCGCCGCCTTTGAAACCGAAAGCTTCTTTGGCGGGAAGGCGCGTCTTCTGGGGATCGCGCTGGACGAGGACTGTCCGGTTCTGAATACGCCCCTGCGCCAGCTGAACGAGCTTTTCTCGACCCTGCGGGCCATTGTCGTCGCGGTGCGGCGCGAGGGGCGGCTCTTTGCGCCTGAGCCGGGGGATCAGCTGTTCGCAGGCGACCAGATCCACGTCTTCACCCATGACGAAGACGCAAACCGCACGCTTGATATCTTTGGGAAAAGCACCCGCAAGATGGAGCGTGTGATCATCGTCGGTGGCGGCAACGTCGGCCTTGCGGTCGCCCGCGCGCTTGAGGCGCGGACCGACCGGATGCGCGTCAAGGTGATCGAGCTTGATCGTGAGCAGGCCGAAAAGGCGGCCGACGCGCTGAACCGGACCATCGTGCTGAATGGCGACGGGCTGGATATCGATCTGCTGCTTGAGGCGCATGTCGACCGGGCCGATGCGGTGCTCTGCGTGACGGACGATGACAAGACCAACATGCTGGCGGCGGTGCGGTCCAAGTCGGTCGGGGCGGGGCTGGCCATTGCGCTGGTGAACGACCCGACGCTGGTGCCCTTGCTGTCGGCACTGGACATCGATGCCCATATCAACCCGCGCGCAACGACCGTATCGTCAATCCTGCGCCACATCCGTCACGGGCGGGTGCGTGCGGTCTACTCGATGGGGGATGCCGAGGCCGAGATGATCGAGGCCGAGGTTCTGGGTACCTCGCCGCTGGCGGGCCATCTGATCCGCGACATCGATTTTCCCGAAGGTGTGTTGGTCGGGGCCGTGATGAAGCGCGGGCAAGTCCTCAAGCCCACGGGTGATCTGCGTGTGGACGAGGGCGACGCGATCGCTCTTTTCGCCATGGCCAAGGATGTGCCGGAAGTGGAGCGTTTGCTCCAAGTGTCGATCACCTACTTCTGATATGCCGAGGCTGTCGCAGATCCCGTTTCTTGTGGCCCTTGTCGCGCTTTCAGGCGTGGCGATGGTGGTGCCCGTTCTGCATGGCTATGCGACGGGGGACGCCAATTCCGGGCGACCGTTCTTCTATGGCGCGATCACGGTCCTGTTTCTGGCGACGCTGCTTGGCCTTGCCACCTATGCGCGGGATGAGGGCAGGATGCGCCGCGATGCGCTGGTGTCGGTTATCCTTGCCTATGTGATCCTGCCGCCGATCCTCGCCTTGCCCTTTCATCAAGCTCTGCCCGATACGACGTTCGCGAATGCCTGGTTCGAGATGCTGTCCAGCTTCACGACCACCGGGGCCACGCTTTATGATACGCCCGGACGGCTGGCGCCGACCCTGCACCTTTGGCGGGCCCTGGTGGGCTGGCTGGGCGGGTTCTACATCCTTGTCGTGGCTGTTGCGGTTCTTCTGCCCATGAACCTTGGCGGGATGGAGGTTCTGACGGGTCGTGGCGCGGAAGGGCCGCGCCATGGCTTGATGCGACAGGCCGATCCGTTCGACCGCCTGACACGCTTTGCACTGCAACTGTTCCCAGCCTACGCCGGCTTTACCCTTGTCCTGTGGATTGGGCTGGTCGTCTTTGGCGAGTCAAGCTTTGACGGTCTGATGCTTGCCATGGCGACGATCTCGGCCAGCGCGATCCTGCGCGATGGCATGCAGGGGATTGCAGGATCAGGACTTGGTGGCGAGGCGCTGGTGGGGATCTTCATGTGCCTTGGCATTTCGCGGCGCGCCTATCGCGGGGCGTTGTTCGATGCGCGTGACCTGCCCATCACACGAGATCCGGAGGTGCGCATGGCTGTGGCGATTGTGCTCGGCGTCGCGGTTGTGCTGGCGCTGCGGCATTGGCTGGGCGCGGTGCGGCTGGAAGAGGGGCGCAACCTTCAGGCCTTTGCCATGGGTCTGGCCGGGGCGTTGTTTACCTCGCTGTCGTTCCTCACGACAAACGGGTTGGTCTCGGACCATTGGGAGACGGCGCGCTACTGGTCCGGGCTGGAGAGCCACGGGTTGATCCTGCTGGGCCTTGCCATCTTCGGTGGCGGGGTTGCGACGACTGCTGGCGGTGTAAAGCTTCTGCGGGTCTATGCACTGTTCCGGCTTGGCCAGCGTGAGGTGGAGCGGCTGGTTCATCCGCACTCGATTGGGGGCGGCGGGCCGCTTGGCCGCCGATTGCGCGGAGAGGGCGCCTATCTGGCATGGATTTTCTTCATGCTGTTCGGGCTGTCGATCCTCGTAACCGTCGGGGCGCTGACATTGACGGGGCTGGAGTTTGACCCGGCGCTGGTAATGGGGATTGCTGCTTTGACGACCACAGGCCCACTGGCCAGTCTGGCAACCGATGTGCCGCTGCGCTTTGCCGATCTGGGGGCCGCGCCCAAGGCGGTTCTGGGTGTCGCGATGATCCTCGGCCGGGTAGAGGTTCTGGCAGTGCTGTCGCTTCTGTCACCCGACCGTTGGCGGCGCTGAAAGGGTGCGTCGGTAACGGGCTGTTTTGGGGCTGGAATCTCCTTGCGTTGCCCGACATACTGACTTTGCCGCCAGCCGGAACGGGGGAGGTGGCGAACGATAAGCGCTACAATAAAGGCAAGAACAACAATGGCTGCCGACAAACAGAATTTGCAGGACGCATTCCTCAATCACGTGCGGAAGGCGAAAGTCCCCGTAACGATCTTCCTGATCAACGGGGTGAAGCTTCAGGGCGTCATCACATGGTTTGACAATTTCTGCGTGCTGCTGCGCCGCGACGGTCAGTCGCAGCTGGTTTACAAGCATGCAATCTCGACCATCATGCCGGGTGGTCCGATCAATCTCTATGAAGGCGAGGACTGAGCACAGCCGTGTCCGAAGAGGAGGAGGACTTCGACCCGGCCGAGCTTGATGGCGGCATGGATGCCTATGAAACCGCGGCGAAACCGACGCGGGCCTGGATCCTGCATCCCGATATCCGCGCCGAATCTGCCCGCCGATTGCCCGAGCATCGGCTTGCCGAGGCCGTTTCCCTGGCCGCTGCCCTTCCGGGGATGGAGGTGCTGGGCGCCGAAGTGGTCCGCCTGTCGCGGGTGCATCCTGGGATGCTCTTCGGGTCGGGCAAGGTTGATGAACTGAAAGCGCGGCTGACGCAGGAGGAGATTGACCTCGTGCTGGTCGATGGCCCGGTCAGCCCGATCCAGCAACGCAATCTTGAAAAAGCCTGGGGCGTCAAGCTGCTGGACCGGACCGGCCTGATTCTCGAAATCTTTGCCGATCGTGCGCGAACCCGCGAAGGCGTGCTGCAGGTCGAGCTTGCTGCGCTCAGCTATCAGCGGACGCGTCTGGTGCGGGCCTGGACCCACCTAGAGCGGCAGCGCGGCGGCTTTGGTTTCGTCGGCGGCCCCGGTGAGACGCAGAAAGAGGCGGACCGCCGCGCCATCGATGAGCAGGTCATCCGGATCCGGCGTCAGCTGGAGAAGGTGGTCAAGACCCGCGAGTTGCACCGAAGCGCGCGCCGGAAGGTGCCGTTCCCCATCGTCGCGCTGGTGGGTTATACCAACGCCGGAAAGTCGACGCTGTTCAACCGGGCGACCGGGGCTGACGTGCTGGCAAAGGACATGCTCTTCGCCACGCTTGACCCGACAATGCGCGGGGTGACGCTGCCCTCGGGGCGCAAGGTGATCCTGTCCGACACCGTGGGCTTCATCTCGGATCTGCCAACGCAGCTGGTCGCGGCTTTCCGCGCGACGCTGGAAGAGGTGCTTGAGGCAGACCTGATCCTGCATGTGCGCGACATCTCGCATCCCGAAAGTGCCGAACAGGCCGCCGATGTGATGGAGATCCTGCATAGTCTGGGCGTCAAGGATTCGGCCCCGATGTTTGAGGTGTGGAACAAGCTGGATCTTGTCGATGCGGCAACGCATGAACGCCTGATCCAGCAAGCCACGACGCGCGAGAATGTGTTTGCCGTGTCTGCATTGACCGGGGCGGGGCTCGATACGCTGCTGGATGCGATCAGCGCGGCGTTTGACGAAGAAAAGACCGAACGCTCATTCACATTGGGTTTCGGCGAGGGGCGCAAGCGCGCCTGGCTCCACGCCGAAGGTGTGGTGATGTCGGAATCCGAGGCCGAGGACGGATGGCACATTGCCGTTCGATGGACCGCGCGACAGGAAAAGCGCTGGCGCGAGCTTTAGGCGCCGACCGCCGATCTTGGCAGGGCGAAATAGATGCTGTCGCACCATTCGTCCTTCCATTTCAGCGTCCGTTCCGCACGATGCGTTTCGGTAAAGCCAAAGCGTTGCAGCAGCGCGATGGTCGCCGCGTTGCGCGGATCAACCTCGGCTGTCAGCCGTGGCACGTTGTGCTGGGCAAAGAGATAGGGGATCAGCACCCGCATCGCCTCGGTCATCAGACCGCGCCGCCAGTGGTCAGGGTGCAGGATATAGGCAATGTCGGGCAGCATCCACGCGCCCGCCTTGCCGATTACGCGTCCCTGATGCTCGATCACGAATTCATCGCTTCGGGAAGTATCTGCCCCCAGCATCGAGCACAGCCAGTCGCGGCTCTGCTCCAGTGTTTCATGTTCAGGGGTGGCCCAATAGCGCATCGCAGCCGCATTGGACAAAACAGTATGGATATCGTTCAAATCGTCGAGACGTGCCCGACGAAGGATTAGCCGTTCGGTAACAAAGATCATGCACTCGTACTTTAAACAAAATCACTCAGGTGTGAGGACAGTGTAGCCAACCGCGGCGGCGCGGGCAAGGTCGGCATCCAGACTCATGGGGATGTATTCGCCACGGCGCCAGCGCTCGCCGAGATTGTCATAATGCCGGCTGAGCGGGTGGCCAGATTGCCCGGTCGAAATGATGAAGACCGAGCTGTCGGGGTCAGCAAAGTCATAGACGCCGCGGTAGCCTGCACCGTGCACATTAAGGTAGGGGTTCTCGCCGTCACCCTTGGTCACGCCGCGCATCAGTGTGTGGTCATCGCCGCTTGTGCTTTGGCGGATGTTGACGAAATAGCGCAGCACCGGCACGTCGCCCAACACAGGGTGATCCTGCGCGGCCTGATGCAGGTCGCCCCAACGCCAGCTTTCCACGTTGCGGCCATAGCGTTCCGACAGGGTCAGCAACGCCTCGTCCAGCGCGATGCGGGCGATGTCGGTGCAGCTTTCGACGACCGCTGACTGCACCACGTCGCACCAGGCTGAGGCGCCATCGATATTGCGGTAGATGCGTTCCAGAAGGACCGGCTCGATATGGCTGAATTCATCCGCCATCGGGCCGATGTCATCGCGAATCAAACGATCCTGCAGGGCGCGCATCCAGGCCTGATAGATCAGGGGTTCGGGAAGATGCTCGTTCATCTCACCGTTCCACTTGGCCAGCAGATCGAGCGCGTTCTGGCGCAGCCGCTCAGGCGTGCCCTCGGGCGCGGCCGCGCCGGTAAACCACAGATCCGCGCCGATCAGCGGCAAAAGCGTGCGGGCGGTTGGGCTGACGGTATCAAGCTGCGCCTCGATAAAGCTTTCGCGCGTATGTACTTCGCGCGTTTTCATCAGGGTGAGCCAGCGCTGAATCCGCTGCGTATCACCCCAGTCGAAGGACAGGTGCATCGGGAAGGGGCGGTCGATGGTCTTGTTGTTGGTATTGCCCAGAATTCCGGTAACAGGGTCAGTGAAGCGCGGGTTGTCCTCATAGGGTAACTGGCCCTGCCAGCGGTTCTCGGGCAGCCAGCCGGGCGCGGGCATGCGGCCCTGAGTCTGGTGGCGTGGGTCGCGCTTGGGCAGGGCGCCGATCACCTGCATGGCGATGCCATCCTTGTCGGCGAGCATTAGGTTCTGCGCGGGCGCCATCACCAGCTTTCCGGCCTCGATCGCCTCGGCGCGTGAGCGGGCGTTCATCAGCCGGATCGCGGCGGTCATGGATGTATCCGGCGCGCCAAGTGCGCTCCATGCAAGCGACATGACATGCCCGCCCGGCGTGACCGTGCCCATGTCATAATGCGAACCCGGCAGGACTGGCCCGTTGTCGGTGCGTCGCAGCGTGATCGTCACGGGCTCGGCGTCCTTGACCTGAATGATGGTGCGCCGGGTTTCGAACTCTTTCCAGCCATCGGGCGTGCGATACTGCTCGGGATTCTCCGGGTTCACTTCCTCGATGAACAGGTCCTGATCGTCGACATAGGCCGAGGTTAGCCCCCAGCCGAGCGCATCCGAGCGGCCTATAAGCACCGCCGGAACACCGGGAATCGTTGCCCCGATCACACCACCTGATTTCAGCTGAAGCCGTGCAAGATACCACAGGCTGGGCGCCGAAAAGCCAAGATGGGGGTCACTGGCCAAGAGCGCGCCGCCCGCAGCCGAGCGTGAGGGCGCCGCCGCCCAGGCATTCGACGCCCCAGCCGTTTCGCGCCGCGGAAAGGGAGAGAGCGGCGACGACGCAATCCGCAGAGGCGCTTGCGATGGGGCCACGCCCGGCGCGATGGCAGCATAGTCGGGCAGGGCGGCGATGCCCTGTCCGGGGTCATCGGGCAGGATGTCGCGCAGGCGCTCTGCCGGCAGCAGAAGCGACATGCGTGCGCGCAGCACCTCGGTCTCGATCTGGCCCGAAAGTTGCAGCGCCATCAGTTTCAGGATCGACAGGCTGTCCGAGGGTTGCCAGGCCGCGATCTCGTTCGAGAACATGAAGAACTCGGGCGCCCCACGTCCCCGCGCGCCGAGGTTCACCTGCGCGATCCAGGCGTTCACGCCGTCGGCGTAAGCCTCAAGCGCCTCTTGGGTTTGCGGGTCCTGTACGGCGACTGCCTCGCGCGCTAGCTCCTCGAACTCATACCGGCGCATCAGCTCGTCGATCTTGACGGTGCGATTGCCGAAAAGTTCGGACAGCCGGCCCTGCGCTGTGCGTCGCAGCATGGTCATCTGCCACAGACGGTCCTGCGCATGTGCAAAGCCGAGCGCGAAATAGACATCCCGGTCGGTCTTTCCAAAGATATGCGGCACGTTGTCGTTGTTGCGCACGATCTCGACCGGGGCGGTGATCCCGGACAGCGTGAAGTCTTCCGAATAGTCCGGCAGCGAGCGTGACAGGAACATGTAAAGCACCGCCACGGCCAGAAGCGACAGCAGGATGATGCCGGTCGCAATGCGCAGCAGCCAGCGGAAGAGGGTGAGCATCGGGCCAGTCCTTGTTCCTGCGATCCTTGACCTTCGGGGCGAGTTGGGTTCCTAGTCGATCCGCACGCGCAGGGCAATCGCAGGAGGCATCACCATGACGAAAGTGGCATTTCTGGGCTTGGGTGTCATGGGGTATCCGATGGCGGGCCATCTGGTGTCAAAGGGCCACGACGTCCGCGTCTACAACCGCACGATTGCCAAGGCCGAGGCCTGGGTGGCCCAACATGGCGGCAACTTTGGCGCAACCCCTCGAGAGGCTGCAGAGGGTGCGGATTTCATCATGGCCTGCGTGGGCAACGATGACGATCTGCGCACGGTTTGCCTTGGTGACGATGGGGCCTTTGCCGGGATGAAATCGGGTTCGATCTTTGTGGATCACACCACCGTTTCGGCGCAGGTCACGCGCGAGCTTTCGGCGGTTGCTGCGGCGCAGGGCAAGGGGTTTGTCGATGCGCCGGTGTCGGGCGGGCAGGCGGGGGCGGTGAACGGCGTGCTCTCGGTGATGTGCGGCGGCACCGAAGCCGATTATGCGCGCGCCGAGCCGATCATCGCAGCCTATGCCCGCGTCTGCCGCCGCTTGGGCGACAGTGGAGCCGGGCAGCTCGCCAAGATGATGAACCAGATCTGCATCGCGGGACTGGTGCAGGGTCTGGCCGAGGCGCTGGCTTTCGGGCAGAAGGCCGGGCTCGACGGGGCGGCAGTGGTCGAGGTGATCAGCCAGGGGGCTGCGGGGAGCTGGCAGATGGCGAACCGCCACAAGACGATGCTGGCTGGCGATTTCGACTTTGGCTTTGCTGTCGACTGGATGCGCAAGGACCTGAAGATTTGCCTTGAAACCGCCGATGAGATCGGCGCGAGCCTGCCCGTCACGGCCTTGGTCGATCAGTTCTACAAGGACGTCCAGCAAATGGGCGGCGGGAGGAACGACACCTCCAGCCTGATCCGCCGTCTGGTGAAGTAAGGCAAAGAAAAGGGGGGCCGCTTGCCCCCCTTTGGTCAATCGGAACCGGGCGTCCCGATCAGGGGATGATGCGGGTGTATTTGATGCCCGACAGCGTCGCGCCCGCGATCAGACCCGCCTGACCAAAGACAAGCGCGATGACGGGGTTAAGCTCGGTGGTCTCTTTCCCGATATTCGCGCCGGTTTCGGGCGTGGCATATTTCAGATCGGCGCCCGCGGCCCAGCCGGGCGAGGCGCGGAATTCCGACAAGGCCGCTTCGGTCATGAAGAAAAGCGCATGGGCATACTGCTGCGCGCCGATCTGGAAGCCGACCGAGGCCTTGGCGGCTGAGTAGTAATCGACCGTGACGTCGCGGATCCGAAGCGCCCCGCGCCCAAAGCCACCGCCAATGCCAAAGCCCGCCTCGGTCACCAGCGGCATGTAGAGAACGCCATAAGCCTTGGACGCAAGCTCGCGCGTGCCCGGGAAGGTGTTGAACAGGTAGTCGCGGGTTTCATCGACGCGGGCGTCAATCGTTGCCGCGCCGTTGCCGCCTACGCCATTGCCGCAGGCTGCGAGTGTGACCGCAGCACCGGCGCTACCGATCAGGGTTCGTCTGGAAATCATTGCTCCGCCTCTTGTCATTCCGGGGTCTCATTGCCCCTTTTGACAAAAGCCTAACCGATCCGGGGCCTTGTGTCACCACCCCCGCATCGGTCAGGCGCCGGTGCCGGCGGTCAACCGCGCAAGAGCCGTGCAGCCTCTGGTGCGAAATAGGTCAGGATCCCGTCGCATCCAGCGCGTTTGAAGGCCAGCAGGCTTTCCATCATCGCGGCCTCGCCCTTGATCCAGCCGCGCTCGGCCGCGCCCCGGATCATCGCGTATTCGCCAGAGACCTGATAGGCGTAGGTCGGGGCGCCAAAGGTGTCCTTGGCGCGGCGGCAGATATCGAGGTAGGGCATGCCGGGCTTGACCATCACCATATCGGCGCCTTCGCGCAGATCGCGCTCGATCAGGCGCATCGCCTCGTCGCTGTTGCCGGGGTTCATCTGGTAGGTCTTCTTGTCGCCCTTCAGCGCGCCGCTGGCGCCCACGGCATCGCGGAAGGGGCCGTAGAAGGCCGAGGCATATTTGGCGGCATAGCTGAGGATCGCCACGTCCTTGTGGCCCGCGCCCTCAAGTGCGGCACGGATCGCGCCAATGCGGCCGTCCATCATGTCTGACGGCCCGAGGATATCAGCGCCGCAATCGGCCTGCACCAGCGCCATGCGGACCAGTGCTTCGACCGTTTCGTCGTTCAGGATGATCCCGTCACGCACCAGCCCGTCATGGCCGTTGGCATTGTAGGGGTCGAGCGCGATGTCGGTCATGATCGCGATCTCGGGCACTGCAGCCTTGATGGCGCGGATACAGCGGTTCGTCAGGTTGTCGGGGTTCCACGCCTCGGCGCAGGCTTCCGTCTTTACCGAAGGGTCAGTGTAGGGAAAAAGGCAGATCGCGGGAATCCCGAGCCCCGCCGCCTGTTCCGCCGCCTTGACGGCCAGGTCGATCGACAGCCGGAACACCCCCGGCATCGAGGCGATCGGCTCTTGCACGCCTTCGCCGTCACGAATGAAGATCGGCCAGATCAGATCATTCGTGGTCAACACGTTTTCCTGAGCCAGTCGCCGCAGGCTTTCGCTTGCACGCAGACGGCGCAGGCGGGTGGCAGGGAATGCAGCTTGGGTCGGGCGCATGGCTTTTCCTTGCAGATGGCATCAAAGACTGGCACCACCGCACAAGGTTTGTACGCTACGACCAGTTTTTTGCTGCCTGCCATGGAAAAATGCATATCGCAAGGTTAGGAATGCCGCAGAGGCCCGGTCACATATCGGGGCACCGCCGCGCCGGAGGAGTTGAGTGAGTCTTTATCAGACCATTTTCGAGCTGATCGACATGCGATCATTCTCGAACCTGTGGTTCTGGATCATGCTGTGCGTGGAATGGTGGATGGTCAGCCACTGGGTGCTTGGCGTCCCCTTCGATGTGATCCTGCGGGCGCGGCGCTCGGGCGGCAAGGCGCAGGCCGAGCTTGAGGATTTCGCCCGCGTCAACGTGAACCGGCTGTTGTTCATCACCCATATGTCGGGGCCCTGGATCGTGGCATTCGCGATGTGCCTGCTGACCGCGCTTGCAGCGACAGGGTTCTGGTACCGGGTTGAATTCGCGCAGGCCGTGTTCTGTCTGTTGTTCCCCCTTGCGTTGACCGGACTTCTGTCGGTTCGTGCAGCCCACCGCATCGCGGATGGCGCGCATCAGGGAGAGGCGCTGCAGGCCTGCCTGATCAAGCTGCGCTTTGCCGTTCAGGCGGTGGGACTTGCCTCGATCCTGTTCACCGCCATCTGGGGCATGTACCAGAACATGACGATGAGCGTGCTGCGCTGAGACGGAGTTGGCCTGATGGCAGATAAGATCATCCTCGGTGGCGCACCGGAAGGATATGACGGGCGACTTGTCGCCAAGGAACTGGCGCGCGGCAAGCCCGTCATCCATGTTGCGCGCGATGACAAGCGGATGGAGGCGATGCGCGCGGCGGTTGCCTTCTTTGCGCCAGATGCGCTCGTTCTGGATTTTCCGGCATGGGACTGTCTGCCCTATGATCGCGTCTCGCCCAACCCGGCGATATCGGCCCGGCGAATGGCGACGCTAGCAGCACTGGCGCACGGGGTGCCGGGGCCTTTCATCCTGCTGACCACATTGAATGCCGTAACGCAGCGTCTGCCTGCGCGCGATGTCGTGCGCAGTGCGTCTTTCAGTGCGCGTGTGGGCGAGCGGGTGGACGAGTTCGCACTGAAGACCTTTCTGGTGCGGATGGGCTTCTCCCAGGTCGCGACCGTGACCGACCCCGGCGATTTCGCCGTGCGGGGCGGGATCGTCGATATCTTTCCGCCGGGCGATACCGGGCCGGTCCGGCTCGATCTTTTCGGCGATACGCTGGACGGGCTGCGCCGGTTTGATGCCGAGACACAGCGCACAACCGAAAAGCTGACCGCGATCGATCTGGCCCCGATGTCCGAGATTGTGCTGGACGAGGCCGCGATCACCCGGTTCCGCCAGACCTACCGCATCGAGTTTGGTGCCACGACCGACGACCCGCTCTATGAGGCGGTCAGCGCCGGGCGCAAGCATCAGGGGATGGAGCACTGGCTGTCGTGGTTCCACGATCGGCTTGAGACGCTCTTTGACTATCTGCCCGACGCAGCGGTCATGCTGGATGACCAGACAACGCCCGCGCGGCTGTCCCGCTGGGATGGAATCGCCGATCAGTTTGAGGCGCGGCGCGAGCAGATGGGCGTCAAGGGGCGGATGGATACGGTCTACAAACCCTGTCCGCCCGAGGCGCTCTATCTCAACGATGCGGCCTTTGAGGTGGCCGTGGCAGGGCATCGCGTGATCCAGATGTCGCCACTTGCGCAAGCACCGGGGCCGGGTGTTCTGGACGCACAGGGTCGCGTGGGCCGAAACTTCGCGCCGGAACGCCAGCAGGAATCCATAAGCCTTTTCGGGGCTTTGGCGGGTCATGTGAAGGAGTTGCGGCAGGATCGGCAGGTGGTCATTGCCTCGTGGTCGGATGGTGCACGCGAGCGGCTGAAAGGCCTGCTTGAGGATCAGGGCCTGACCGGCGCACGCGAGATCCGCGACGCGCGCGAGGTGCCTGAAGGCAAGGGGCAGCTCTTCCTGACGGTCTGGTCGCTTGAGGAAGGCTTTACCGCGCCGGGCATCGCCGTCATTTCTGAGCAGGATGTTCTGGGTGATCGGCTGGTGGGCAAGCCGCGTCGCAAACGCAAGGCCGAGAACTTCCTGCAGGATCTTGGCACGCTTACACCGGGCGATCTGGTGGTGCATGTCGAACATGGGGTCGGCCGCTTTGTGGGGCTGGAAACCCTGCGCGTGCCCGAACCCCCGCGCAACCGCCCCGGACCCCCGCATGAATATGTGCATCTGGTTTATGCCGAGGATGCCAAGCTCTATCTTCCCGTTGAAAACATAGAGCTTCTTAGCCGTTATGGCCATGAGGAGGGGCTGCTTGACCGTCTGGGCGGTGGTGCATGGCAGGCCAAGAAGGCCAAGCTCAAGGAACGCATCCGCGAAATCGCCGACCGATTGATGCGGATTGCGGCCGAGCGTCACCTGCGCCACGCGCCGATCCTCGATGCGCCCCATTCCGCATGGGAGGCCTTTGCCGCGCGCTTTCCCTATCAGGAAACTGACGATCAGCTGAACGCCATCTCCGATGTGGTGGCCGATCTTGAGGCCGGGCGCCCGATGGACCGGCTGGTTGTCGGCGATGTCGGCTTCGGCAAGACCGAGGTCGCGATGCGCGCAGCCTTTGTGGCGGCGATGGCGGGGATGCAGGTCGCGGTCATCTGCCCGACGACGCTTCTTGCCCGCCAGCACTATCGCAGCTTTGCCGAACGCTTTCGCGGATTTCCTATGGAAGTCAGGCCCTTGTCGCGCTTTGTTTCCGCAAAGGATGCCGCCGACACCCGCAAGGGGCTTGAGGAAGGCCGCATCGACATCTGTGTGGGCACCCATGCGCTGCTGGCCAAGGGCATCAAGTTCAAGAACCTTGGCCTTCTGATTATCGACGAGGAACAGCACTTTGGCGTCGCCCACAAAGAGCGGCTCAAGGAAATGCGGGCCGAGGTTCACGTTCTGACGCTGACCGCGACACCCATACCGCGCACGCTGCAACTGTCGCTGACCGGGGTGCGGGATCTGTCGATCATCGCGACACCGCCGGTCGATCGGCTGGCGATCCGCACATATGTGTCGGAATTCGACAGCGTCACCATCCGCGAGGCGCTGCTGCGCGAACGCTATCGGGGCGGGCAGAGCTTCTATGTGGTGCCGCGCCTGACCGATCTGCCCGAGATCGAGGACTTCCTGCGCACCCATGTGCCCGAGGTGTCCTATGTCATCGCGCATGGCCAGCTTGCCGCCGGCGATCTGGATGAGCGGATGAACCAGTTCTATGACGGCAAGTACGACGTGCTGCTGGCGACCACCATCGTCGAATCCGGGCTGGATATTCCGACAGCCAACACGATGATCGTGCACCGCGCCGACATGTTCGGCCTGTCGCAGCTGTACCAGATCCGTGGTCGGGTCGGGCGATCCAAGACGCGCGCCTATTGCTATCTGACGACCAAGCCCCGCGCGCCGCTGACGCCACAGGCGCAGAAGCGGCTGAAGCTTCTGGCCTCGCTCGACAGTCTGGGGGCAGGGTTCAATCTGGCGAGCCACGACCTTGATCTGCGCGGCGCCGGCAATCTGCTGGGTGAGGAACAGTCGGGCCACATCAAGGAGGTCGGCTACGAGCTTTACCAGCAGATGCTGGAAGAGACGATCGCCAAGATCAAATCGGGCGAGATCGGCGGTCTGGCCCCGGTGGATGACCATTGGGCCCCGCAGATCAACCTTGGCGTTCCGGTGCTGATCCCCGAAGATTTCGTGCCGGATCTGGATATCCGCTTGGGTCTTTATCGCCGTCTCAGCCATCTGACGACGAAGGTCGAGCTTGAGGGCTTTGCCGCAGAACTGATCGACCGTTTCGGTGCTCTCCCGCGCGAGGTGAACACGCTGCTTCTGGTGGTGCGGATCAAGGCGATGTGCAAGCGCGCGGGCATCTCGCGGCTGGACGCGGGGCCAAAGGGCGTGACGGTGCAGTTCCATAACGACAAGTTCGCGAATCCTGCCGGGCTGGTCGAATACCTGCAGGCCCAAAAGGGCGCGGCCAAGGTTTCGGGCAACAAGATCGTGCTGTCTGTGGATTGGCCGACCGAGTCCGACCGGATCAAGGGTGCCTTTGGCGTGGCCCGTGATCTGGCAGAGAAGGTCGTCAAGGCCAAGTGACCACCCTGGAATGTGAAAAAGGCCCGGCAGTGCCGGGCCTTTTTACTGTCTTGCGATCGATCAGGAGAAGATAACGTCGTCGCGCAGATTCGCGATGGTCATGTTGTTGATGGTCACAATGTCATCATCCTCAAAGGTGATGACCACGTTGTCGCCGGACTGGACTGCCAGAGCGCGCAGTTCTTCCCAGGTGTCGACGGTGCCGAAGTCAACATTCAGCGTATCGATGTTGTTCTGGAAGCCATTGATGACGTCGGAGTCGGATTCGCTCTGGAACACGAAGGTATCCGAACCCGAACCGCCGTTCATCGTGTCGTTGCCGTCGCCGCCGTTGAGCGTGTCCGAACCGATGCCGCCGGCGATGATGTCATTGCCCGCGCCAGCATTGATGTTGTCGGAGCCCGAGCCACCGTCGATCGAGTCATTGCCGTTACCGCCGGTAATCGAGTCAACGCCTGCACCGCCAAGGATCGTGTCGTCACCATCTGCGCCGCTCAGCGTGTCATTGCCGGTGCCGCCATTGAGGCTGTCGTTGTCAGCTTCACCGTACAGCTGGTCGCTGCCGTCGCCGCCGATCAGCGTGTCGTTGCCGAAGTAACCTTCAAGCCGGTCATTCCCGAGGCCACCATCAAGGCGGTCATCGTCATTCCACCCATCAAGAGAGTCATTGCCGTCGCCGCCAACCATCGTATCGCTGCCGTCGCCGCCGTTCATCGTGTCGGCGCCGGTGCCGCCGTTCATGCTGTCGGCGCCATCGCCACCAATGAGCGTATCTGCGCCCGAGCCGCCGTTGATGACGTCGTTTCCGGCGTCACCCGACAGATAATCTGCACCGGTGTCGCCGAAGAGCGAGTCGTCGCCGAGATCGCCCAGGATGGTGTCAGCGCCATTGCCGCCGCGCAAGACGTCGTTGTCGTGGCCACCGTTGATGTCGTCATTACCAGCGCCACCGCTGACCGAGTCATTGCCAAGGCCGCCAATTAGAACGTCGGCGCCGTAGCCTGCGATGATCGAGTCATTGCCAGCGCCGCCGTCAACCGAGTCGGTGTCGTTGGTCTGCAGAGTGGCGTTGGTGCCGTAATAGCTGGCATCGATCACGTCGTCACCGTCACCGCCGGTGACCACATCGGCGCCGCGGCCGGTGGAAATGCCGCCCGTCCAGTCGTAGCCGTCGGCCGCGGCAATTGTATCGTTCTCGGTCTCGCCTGTGGCGAAGTCTTCCGCCTGGAAGTTATAGCCCTCGATTTTGATGAGGTCGTCATCCATATCGTCACGGACCGAGGTCTTCAGCGTGAGCGAGGCGATAAAGGCGTTGTAAGCGGTCGCGTCTGCAAGGGTCGGCAATGCGTCGCCGTCAAGCACGAAGTAGGAGTAGGTGCTGCCGGTCGTGACGCGCAGAACAAGGGCCGCCTTGGTGACCGGGCTAGGGCCTGTGTTGTCAACCCATTTGTATTCCGCGATGTACAGATCGGTCGCCGCGTCGACGGGGGAACCGTTCACCATCAGGCCAAGCAGAGTGTCCGATTCGCTGACGTCAAGGACTGCTGCGCCGAAGTCGCCGGCGACCTCGTTTTCGATGGCATACTTGAAGGTCAGGCCGTCGGTGTTGACCGAGGCGACAAAGGAGATGGTTGCAGCGCCATTGACGGCAGTCGCCACACCGCCGGCTTCAGTCGTGTTAATTCCAGTGAGGGTATAAGTCGTCATGGGTGTCCCTTTCGCAATGGAAATCATCGCTCCATGGGCAAATGGGATGACGGAGGAATGTGGCGAAAACTGGAAAAGACCGCGTTCTACTTAAGGTTTAAGTTTTGCCAAAGCGTGACCCCTTACGTCATCGCTTTGGCATCACCACCATGAGCACCGCGCCAAGCCCCACAAGGACACAGATGCCCAGCACCAGCGGCACGGGGGTTCCGTCAAAGGCAAGGCCAAGGGGGGCAGCGATCGTCACGGCCAGCACCGTTGCCAGCGACCCGCTGACCGATGCCGCCATGCCCGCGATGTGTCCCAGAGGCTCTAGCGCGAGGGCGTTCAGGTTGCCCAGCGTCAACCCCGCCAGCATGAAGACGCTGATCGTCCAGATCACATGGCAGGCAAAAAGCTCGGTGTCCGGCACGGATGTCAGCGTCAGGATCGCCAGATAGATCAGGGACAGCACGATCTGGATGCGCAGCGTCCAGTTGATCATGGCGCGCATGCCCACACGCACCACCAGCGAGGCGTTGATGATGCTGGCGGTGCCCGACATCAGTGCGATCACGGCAAACCACAGCGGAAAGCTCTCGGCCCGGCCAAACGAGATGTCGAAGATCTGCTGGGTCGAAGAGATCGTCCCGAAAAGGCAGGCAAAGCACAGGGTCTGCACGGCAATGGCGATGACGACCACGCGGTTCGTCAGCACCTCGCGCAGCGCTTGCAGCAAGGGGCCAGCCTGAAGCGGGCGCCGTGCCGCGCGTGGCAGCGTCTCGGGCTGGCGCAGCAGAAGCCAGAGGACAGCGATGGCCGAGAACGCCATGAAGGCAAGGAAGATCGCCCGCCATCCGAAGGCCGCGATGATGCCGCTGCCCAGAAGCGGCGCCATGGCCGGAACAAGGGTGAAGATCATCATGGCGAAGCTCACGATCTGCGCCATCTGCCGGCCCGAATGCAGATCGCGCACCATGGCCAACGACACGACGCGTGGCCCGGCAGCGCCAATCCCCTGCAGGACGCGCGCGGCGAGCAGGGTCTCGAGCGTGGGGGCCTGATGGGCGAAGAAGGCGCCACCACAGTAGAGCAGCGCGCCGCCGACAATCACAGGCTTGCGTCCAAGCGTGTCGGACAGCGGTCCGGCAAACAGGGTTCCTGCGCCCATGCCAAAGACAAAGCTGGTCACGATCAGCTGGGCGCGGTTGGGCGAATCCGGTGTAAGCGTTGCGGCGATCTCGGGGATCGCTGGCAGCATTGCATCGATGGAAAAGGCGATGATGGCGAAAAGCGTTGCGATCAAGGCGACGAATTCGGCCCGCGAAAGCGGCTGTTGCGCAGTCATTCCTGGCCCTCATTCCGATTCAGTAGCTCGTCGATCACACGGCCCCACAGGGCGGGCTGTTGCGCCCCTGAAATCACGTGCGTGTCGGCGACGATATAGGTCGGCACCGCCGAGATGGCCTTCTCGCGGGCATGCAATTCGCGCGCGGCGACGGTCTGGGCGTCGGCGTCACTGGCAAGAAGCCGGGCGATCACCTGCCGGTCCAGCCCTGACTTCTCGGCGATATCGACCAGCACATCATGGTGGCCGATATCGCGCCCCTCGCGCCAATAGGCGCGGAACAGGGCAGAGACGACTGCCGACTGGCGCCCCTCAAGCCCCGCCCAGTGAATCAGGCGGTGGGCGTCAAAGGTGTTGGGCGTGGTCTTGATCGCCTCGAAGTTGAATTCAAGCCCGGCCTCGCGACCAAGCTCTGCCAGACGCAGGTGGGCGGCGACGGCGCGGTCCTGCGTGCCGAAGATGCGCAAGAGATAGGCTGCACGTTCAACGCCGCCGCGCGGCATCTGCGGTGCCAACTGGAACGGGTGCCATTCAATGATGAACGGATGTTCAGGATTGGCCTCAAGCGCGCGATCCAGGTAGGCCTTGCCGAGGTAGCACCACGGGCAGACCGGGTCAGAAAAGATGTCGAGTCGGATCATTCGGGGCTCCAGAGATCGGGCAGGGCGCGCCGGTTCAGCTTGCCATTTGCGTTTCGGGGCAGGGCAGTCACATGGGCCCAGATGCGGGGTTGGCGGTAGCGGGCAAGCCGCGTCGCGGCCTCTGCTGCAAGCTGCGTCTGGTCCAACGCGGCAGGGCCTGTGTAGAGGCAGGCGAGCACACGGGTGCCGTCTTTCACGCTGACCTCGGTAATCGCCAGATCGTCGATCCCCGGAATGCCGGCAAGCGCCGCCTCTACCTCTTGCGGTGAGACGCGAAAGCCGCCTGGGTTAAGCTGATCGTCGCTGCGACCGAGGGCGCGGATTGCACCGTCCTCGCGCATCTCGGCCATGTCTCCGGTGCGGAACCATGGGCCGGTGTAGCGGGCGGCGGTTGCGTCGTCGGCGTCCAGATAGCCCAGCATCAGTCCGGGATCGTTGCGGCTGATGGCAAGCTCGCCGGGTTCGCCGCGCGGCAGAGGCTCACCGTCGGTCGAAAGGATCGCGATCCTGCGATGCCGCTGCGCGTAGCCTGCATAACCTTCGGGTGCCGGGCGGGCAGGGCTTCCCGATAGGTAGGTAGAGACCTCTGACATGCCAAGTGCCTCATGCAGGTCGGTGCCGGTGGCCGAACCCCAGGCTGCGCGCAGGGCGGGGGTCAGGGTTTCGCCGGCGCAAAGCCCGTGGCGCAGGCGCGGCAGCGCAGGGATCGGCGCGCGCAACATCTGGCGGATCACACCCGGCGCCGCCGCCATGATCGTGGCATCAAACCGCTTGAGGAGAAGGGGCAGCTGCGCGGGCAGCACGCCAGGCCCTGGGATCAGCGCGGTGGCGCCGACGGTCCAAGGGTCCATCAGCCCGGTGCCGAGCGTGAAGGTCCAGTTGAAGGCCCCGGCATGAAGCAGTCGGTCGGATTGCGTCAACCCCTCCCAGTCGTCATGCATCTGCGCCCGCGCAAGGATTGCACGATGGGCGTGGACAACGCCGAAGGGCCGCCCCGAGGTGCCCGAGGTGAAGATGATATAGGCCGGGCGGTCGGCTGGTCCCATGTGCCAGTCGCAAGGCGCAAGCGTCGCCATCTGCAGCAGGCTGGCCGCGTCCAGTAGAGTCCTGTTGCCGTCTGGCAGGGCAATGTCGGCGCTGTGGATCACCAGTTGCGGGCGGATCTGTTCCGCCAGCGCCGTGACCTCGGCCTTTGTCAGTTGCGCCGATGTGGGCACGGGGACAAGACCAACCGCGATCGCACCCAGAAACGCCACCGGGAACTCGGGTCCGTTCCCAAGTCGCAGCAGCACCCGGTCGCCCGGTGCAAGGCCGCGCGCCAGAAGGCCCGTACCGGCACCGCGAACCGCAGCCTGAAGGCGCCCGTAGCTCCACCGCTCCGCCCCGGTGGGGCGAACGATCTGCATGGCCATCTTGTCGGCAAGCGCATCGGCCTGGGCCAGAACATGCGCGGCAAGGTTGAATGAGGCCGGCAGCGGCGGCGATGCCGTTGGTTCGGTGACGGAAAGCATTTCCCTTTGCTAGACCCGCCCCCCGGGGGATGCAAGACGCCAGTCTCCGCACTGGCGCAGGGTGATCTGTGCGCCGCCGCGCCTTGAGGCTTTCTGGGATGGCCGGTGGCGATCGGTCGCAGATGCGCGTCATTGTCGCAGGTGTTCGGGCGCTCTAGGGTGCCATGAGCAGAGGGGGGCCTGCATGCGCATTGCGATTCTGACGGATATCCACGCCAACCGAGAGGCGTTCTCGGCCGTGCTGTCCGATGTCGAGCGCCGCAAGGCCGAACGGATCGTCATGCTGGGCGATATCGTCGGCTACGGCCCCGACCCCGAATGGTGCTGCACCCGCGCGCAGGATCTGGTCGAGGGGGGCGCCTTGATTGTCCAGGGCAACCACGATGCCGCCGTCACCCGGCCCGACACGGCCATGAATATCACCGCCCGACGCGCGATTGACTGGACCCGGCCGCGCCTTTCAGCCGAGCAGGCGACTTTCCTTGCAAACCTGCCGATGCGGCAAGAGATCGACGACCTGCTGTTTGTCCATGCCAGCGCGAACGACGCGCAGGACTGGATCTATGTCACCTCGGCGCAGCGCGCGATGCCTTCGTTCCGCGTCAGCAAGGCGCGGGTCATCTTCTGCGGCCATGTCCATGTCCCGCAGCTTTACAGCCATGACATGAACGGTCGTGTGAAAGAGCAGCGCATGATGATCGGCGCGCCTGTGCCGCTGATCCGGTCGCGCCGCTGGCTGGCCGTCGTGGGCTCGGTTGGCCAGCCGCGCGATGGTCGCCCGATGGCAGGCTGGGCCATGTATGACACGGTCACCAACGAGCTGACCTTTCACCGCGTGCCTTATGAGGTTGCCTTGACCGTCACAAAGATCCGCAATGCGGGCTTGCCAGAAAGCCTTGCCATGCGGCTTGTATCAGGAGCGTGAGAGATGCGGGTGCGCGCCCATACCGGGCTTGAAATCGACGGCTTCACCATTGGCGAAAAGCTGCACGAAGGCGGCTTCGCCACCATTTGGGAGGTGACGCATCCCCTCTACCGTACGCCGCTGGTGATGAAGGTGCCCAAGATCCTCGATGGATACGATGGTCCCACCATCGTGGGGTTTGAGGTCGAGCAGATGATCCTGCCACGCCTCGTTGGCCCGCATGTTCCCCGCGTGATCGGCGTCGGTGATTTCGCGGTGCTGCCCTATGTGGTGACCGAACGGATTCCGGGCGACTCGCTTCTGGTGCATTTCCGTCAGGCGCCCTTTGCCGTGTCCGACACGATCGAGCTTGCCGCGCGGATGGCCGATGCGCTGCACGATCTGCACCGCCAGCATGTGATCCATCTGGATCTGAAGCCTGAAAACTACCTGCAGCGGCCGACGGGCGAGATGGTGCTCATCGACTATGGCCTGTCGCGGCACGACCAGTTGCCCGATCTCCTGGCCGAGGAATTCACCATTCCGATGGGAACCTACCCCTATATCGCGCCCGAGCAGTTTCTGGGCTCTCGCGACGACCCGCGCTCTGACATCTTTGCGCTCGGCGCGATGATCTATCAGGCCGCGACCGGCAAGTTGCCATTCGGCAAGCCCGAAACACTGCGCGGCGTGCGCCCGCGGCTGTGGCGTGACCCGATCCCGCCGCGTGCGCTGGTGCCTGACCTGCCTGAATGGCTGCAAGAGATCATTTTGCGCGCGCTGGAGGTTGACCCCGCCAAGCGTTATCAGACTGCCGCGCAGATCTTCTTTGACTTGACGCATCCCGCGCAGGTCAAGCTTTCGGACAGGGCGATGAAGCTCAAGCGCGACAGCCGGATGACGGTGTGGAAACGCTGGTGGCGGATGCGCAAGATCAAGGGCTTTCCCGCGCCGGTCAGCGTTCAGTCCCAGATCAGCAAGGCGCCGATCCTGATGGTCGCTGTCGACCTGTCGCCCGAGATGGAGACGCTGGCCGACCTCTTGCGCCAGAACGTTCACCGGATGCTGGCGACGCAGCCCGACATGCGCGTGGCTTGCGTGAACGTCATCAAGACCAGCCGCATTGCCATCGATTCAGCGGTGGATGACGAGGGGCGCAACCTGCACGTCTCGCGCCTCGTCGGGCTACGTCACTGGGCCGAGGGGATCGATCTGGGGGACGAGCGGCTGACCTACAGCGTGCTGGAAAACACCGATCCGGCAGCGGCGATCATCGAATACGCGACCCATAACAACGTGGATCATATCCTGATGGGTGCGCGTGGCCATTCTTCGACGCGCCGCTATCTGGGCTCGGTCTCAAGCCAGGTTGTCGCCGAGGCGCATTGCAGCGTGACAGTCATCCGCCGCCGCGATACCGCGGCGGAGGCCGAGGAGCAACTTGCGGTCGCGTGACCGGGGTCAGCCCAACCAGTCGGAAACCGTATTCGCCCCGCCCGAGATGTCCTGTCCGATGCCATCAACGGTATTGCAGCCCGCAAGTGCGCCAAGCGCCCCGGCGAGGGCTGCGATCACCAGCAGTTTCTTCATGGTCAGCCTCTGCTCGTTTCTTGTTCTTGGTCGTGTTGCCATAGACCGGTACTGCAGAAATAAACCGGCCCGGCAGTTTTGTCATTCCCCTCGTGTCGAACCGGCAATCCACTGCCGGTTTCTCATTCGGCCCACCATGTCTGCGGCTGCCAGCCCGGCCAGTCGCCATATAGTGGGAAGCGGTCCGGGAAGTGCAGCCCGCGACGATAGGCGATGCGTGAGGTGTCAGAGAACCAGACCGGCACGACGTAGCGCCCGGTGATCAGCGCACGGTCCAGCGCCTCGGTCGCGGCGGTGAAATCGGCAGGGTCGCGCGCCTGCAGCATCGCGTCGATCAGCGCGCCCACGGCAGGCGAGTTGATGCCCGGCCAGTTCCGCGTGCCGGGTTCGGTGACGCCAGCCGCGCCCCAGTAGAGCACTTGTTCATTGCCTGGCGACAGGGACAGGGCGCGAATGAAGTGCGTCATGTCAAAGGCATAGGCGTTGGTGCGTTCCTTGTACTGCGAATTGTCGACCGTGGTCAGCCGCGCCTCGATGCCCAGACGTTTCAGCGCCTCGATATAGATGTTGGCGGCCGAGATCATCTCGTCTTGCCCGTTGGTGAGCAGGATCTCGAAAGCAAACGGCTTGCCCTCGGCATTGACCAGCACTCCGTCACGCACGGTCCAGCCAGCGTCCTCCAGCAGCTTGACGGCCACGCGCATGTTCTTGCGATTGGCCTCTGATCCGTCCGCGACGGGCAGGGCGTAGCCGTCGATCGCGCCGGGCAGAAGCTCGGCCGCATGGGGCTCAAGCAGCGTCTTCACCTTGCCCTCGGCAGGAACTCCGGGCTTCATGCCCAGAAACGAATTGCCGAAATAGGACGTGATGCGCGGCTGCACACCGCCGTTCAGTGTGCGGTTCACCAGTTCAAAGTTGAAGGCATGGATCAGCGCCTCGCGCACACGCCAGTCGGCAAACAGCGGGTTGCGGGTGTTGAAGGCAAAACCCTCGATCCCGGAAGGCCGCTGGTGCGGCACCTCGACCTTCAGAACTTCGCCTGAAGTGACGGCCGGGAAGTTAAAGTTACCCAGCCATTTCGCCGGGTTTGTCTCGCGGTAGGCAGAGATGGCCCCGCCCTTGAATGCCTCGAAAAGCGCGGTGTCGACACCGAAATACTCGATCCGGATCTCATCCAGATTGTGCTGACCGCGGTTGAAAGGCAGATCCTTGCCCCACCAGTCCGGATTGCGGCGGAAAGTGATGGAACGGCCGGGATCAACCTCGGCGACCGTATAGGGGCCAGAGCCGACCGGGGGGATCAGGGTCGATTCGCCGAACTCGCGCCCCTCCCACGCGGCCTTGCGCAGAATCGGGCGCAGACCCAGAATCAGTGGAAGTTCGCGGTCTTGCGCGTTGAAGGTGAAGCGCACGCTGCGTGGCCCGGTGATCTCGGACCGGGCAATCTTTTTCCAGGCGCCCGCATAGCGCGGCTGTCCTTTCGTCGCGAGCGTCTCGAACGACCAGATCACATCTTCGGGGGTAACGGGGGCGCCGTCGGAAAAGCGCGCCTCTTCACGCAAGGTAAACTCGACGTAGCTGCGCGCCTCGTCGGTCTGGATGGTTTCGGCAAGCAGGCCATAAAGGCTGAAGGGTTCATCCAGCGATCGTCCCATCAGCGTCTCAACCGTGAACTCGGTGACCTGATTTGGCGCATTTCCCTTTATGATGAACGGGTTGAGGCTATCGAAGCCGCCTTGCTCACCCAGTGTGATGCGACCCCCTTTGGGGGCGTCCGGGTTCACATAGGGAAGGTGCGTGAAGCCGGGTGCCAGTGCCGGTTCGCCATGCATGGCGATGGCGCCCATGGGGGATTCGGCAAGGGCCGGTTGGGCCGCCAGCATGGCGCCCGCCAGCCAGAGGATTCGCGGCAGATGGCCGAAATGGATTGGTCGCATTCTGGAAACGCTTTCGTTCTGCCCTGTTTTTCTTGGGCCCGAGATTAGTGGTGCTTTCGTGGTTTTTCAAACTTTTAACTTGGACAGAGCGCCAGACAGAGGTATAAGTGACTTACTGCTCGATAGGTTTCTTGCCTGTATGAAACCTGCCTCAACGACTTAACGCCGGCCTAGCGCCGGCGTTTTTTTATGCGCTGACCGGCCCCGATCCAGCGATGAACTTTTGGTCGCAGCGTGGGTTTTGCTTTCCCGTCCTTGCCCGCTCGGCTTATGTTGCGGGCGCAGCATCAGACAGGAGTGGCAGAATGATCCTGAAGGGCAAACGGGCGGTTGTGACCGGTTCCAACTCTGGCATCGGCTTGGGTGTGGCGGTCGAACTGGCAAAGGCCGGGGCCGAGGTTGTGATCAACAGCTTCACCGATCGGCCCGAGGATCACGCGCTGGCGGCGCAGATCGCCGCGGATACCGGCGCCAATGTGCGCTACATCGCCGCTGACATGTCCAAGGGTGACGAATGCCGTGCCCTGATCGAAAAGGCGGGCGGCTGCGACATCCTTGTGAACAACGCGGGCATCCAGTTCGTCGCACCGGTTGACGAGTTTCCGGTTGATAAGTGGAACGCGATCATCGCGATCAACCTGTCGTCGGCCTTCCATACGACGGCGGCCGCGCTGCCGGGGATGAAGGCCAAAGGTTGGGGCAGGGTGATCAACATCGCCTCGGCCCATGGACTGACCGCGTCGCCCTTCAAATCGGCCTATGTGGCGGCGAAGCATGGCGTGGTGGGGCTGACCAAAACAGTCGCGCTTGAGGTTGCGGGCAAAGGCATCACCTGCAACGCCATCTGCCCCGGATATGTGCTGACCCCGCTGGTTGAGGCGCAGATCCCCGACACTATGAAGCAATACAACATGGACCGCGAAACCGTGATCCGCGAGGTGATGCTGCAACGTCAGCCCTCGCGCCAGTTTGCCACGGTCGAACAGTTGGGGGGCACGGTGGTCTTTCTGTCCAGCCCCTCGGCCGACCAGATCACTGGCACCACGATCAGCGTAGATGGGGGCTGGACCGCGCTGTGACCTTGCGGTTGAACCTGGCTCTTCAGGGTGGCGGCGCGCATGGCGCCTTCACTTGGGGCGTTCTGGACCGGCTTCTGGAAGAGCCTGACCTTGAGGTCGCGGGGATTACCGGAACGTCTGCTGGCGCGTTGAACGCGGCAGCCCTGAAGGCCGGGCTGCATGACGGTGGGGCGGCAGGCGCGCGCGCAAGCCTCGACCGGCTGTGGAACGATGTGGGCGCGCTTGTCGATCTGCGTGTCGCGCGGTGGATGTCACAGGCCTTTCCGATCGCCACCGCATTTGCCGAGGCGGTATCCGGTGCCCTGCCGGTCTCGCCCGTTGCGGTCGCTTCGCAGGTCTACACACCCTATGCTTGGGGCGCGTTCTGGCAGAACCCGCTGTCTGAGGTGGTCGCACGCTTCGACTTCGGGAAAGTGTGCCAGCGCGAAGGGCCCGCGCTCTTCATCTCTGCCACCAATGTTCGTACGGGCAAGATCCGCGTCTTTGAGGGCGAAGAGATTTCGCCCGAAACGCTGCTCGCCTCAGCCTGCCTTCCGACGGTGTTTCAGGCCATCGAATTGATTGACCCCGCGACCGGCCGCCCCGAAGTGTTCTGGGATGGCGGCTTTACGGGCAACCCGGCGCTGTTCCCGCTCTATCGCCCCGACCTGCCCGAAGATATCATGATCATTGCGATCAATCCGCTGCGGCGCGATTGCATCCCGCAGACGCCGGTCGAGATCCAGAACCGCGTCAACGAGATCAGTTTTAACTCAGCCCTGCTGGGTGAGTTGCGCGCCGTGAACTTCGTCAAGCGATTGATCGCAGAAGGCCGAATGCCCAAAGGCGCGATGCGGGACATCCGCGTGCATCTGGTCGCGGATGAGGATCTGATGAACGAGTTGGGTGCGGGCAGCAAGCTGCAACCGAGCCCCGGCCTGTTGGCGCGGCTCAAGTCGGCCGGACGGGCCGCCGCCGAGGACTGGCTTGGCACCCACCGCAGCAAGGTGGGCAAGGACAGCTCAGTCGATCTGCGCGGGCTTTTCGGCTAGTGCCGCCCGCAAATCCCTGGGCGTGGGCGCGACGAGTCCGGCCGAGACGATCAGCTTCACCGCGTCATCGGCCTTCATGTCGAGTAAGATCACATCCTCTTCCGGCACATAGAGGATGATGCCCGATGTCAGCGGGGTCAGCGCAAGGAAGACCGCGATCATCTTCTTGTCCGAGGGCAGTTTCTCGGCGATCTCGCCCTTGGCGGTGGTGGCAACAAACCCCACAGCCCAACTGCCGGGGCGCGGGAATTCGACGAGGCAGGTCCGCTCGAAGCTTTTTTCCGATTTGGCGAAGAAGGTTTCGGTGATCTGCTTGAACCCGCCGTAGACCGACCGCACCACCGGCATCCGGTCCACCAGCGCCTCGGTCTGGGCGATGACCGACCGGCCGATCAGGCCCTTTGCGATCCAGCCGATCACGACGGTGAAGATCAGAAAGACGATGACCCCAAGGCCGCGCGTCGGAAAATTGGCATCCGGGCCGATGTAGTATTCGACAAGCTGATCCGGCCGCCAGCCAAAGGGGATCAGCGGCAGGATCCAGCTGTCGATCCAGCCGACCACCGTATAGATCAGATAGATCGTCAGCCCGATGGGAAGAATGACCACCAGCCCCGTTAGAAAGCTGGCGCGTAGCCCGCCCAGCAGGCCGCGCTTACGGGGATGCGAGTGATCGTCCATGCCTACTCCTTGCTGGCGATCATCTAAGCCAGTGGTTTCATGCGATTCAATGAACAGCGCATGACATATGGTCGAAAGCCCGGAAGTTAAGCCCGCTGGCGGGCGATTTCGCCTGCAATCGCAGCAGCAAGGCGGGCGTTGTTCAGAACCAGCGCGATGTTCGAGGCCAGCGACCGGCCAGAGGTCAGCTCAAAGATCCGGTCCAGCAGGAAAGGCGTCACCTGTTTGGCGGCGATCCCCTGCGCCTCGGCCTCGGACAGCGCCTGTTCGACGACCGGCATGATCTCGTCACGCGGGATCTCGTCGGCCTCGGGGATCGGGTTCGCAACAAGCTGTCCACCCTTCAGGCCAAGGCGCGCGCGCATCAGCTGCGCGGCGGCGATCTGCGCCGGGTCATCCATCCTGAGCGGCGCCTTGAGCCCGGATGAGCGCGACCAGAAGGCCGGGAAATCGTCCTGACCATAGGCGATGACGGGCACGCCTTGTGTCTCAAGCACTTCCAGCGTCTTGGGCAGGTCGAGGATCGCCTTGGCGCCCGCTGCAACCACGGTCACGGGCGAGAGGCCCAGTTCCACAAGGTCGGCCGAGATGTCAAAGCTCGTTTCCGCCCCGCGGTGAACGCCGCCGATGCCGCCGGTTGCAAAGACATGGATGCCCGCCATCGCCGCGCAGATCATGGTGGCGGCGACCGTGGTTGCCCCCACGCGGCCAAGCGCCACGCAGGCCGGCAGGTCGGCCCGGCTGAGCTTCATGGCATCGGGGGTCTTGCCCAGATCATCAAGCTGCGCATCCGTCAGCCCGATGAGGATCTGTCCCCCCATCACCGCGATCGTCGCAGGAACCGCGCCGCCCTTGCGCACTTCGGCCTCGACCGCGCGTGCGGCCTGAACATTCTGCGGAAACGGCATGCCGTGGGTGATGATCGTCGATTCCAGCGCGACGACAGGCTTGCCCGCATCCAGCGCGGCGCGCACTTCGGTCGTGAAGGCGAGGGGCAGGGTCATGATCCGATCTCTCCTGAGACATAGGTCGCGGCGGCTC
The DNA here is from genome assembly GCF_007859075.1 of Gemmobacter aquaticus. Classification (GTDB taxonomy): domain Bacteria; phylum Pseudomonadota; class Alphaproteobacteria; order Rhodobacterales; family Rhodobacteraceae; genus Gemmobacter; species Gemmobacter aquaticus. Next base: position 1,211,619 of record NZ_VOAK01000011.1, on the reverse strand, counting down.
GCAGGGCCGAGGCAAGCGCAGCCTCGCGCCCTTCGCCGCGACGTTCGGCGACGATATGGGCCGCCATGAAAGTGTCGCCCGCACCGGTGATGCGGGTCACGAGAACCGGGGGCGGCGCATCGGCAATGACGCCTGCGCCCTTGGTGCCCTCGGCACAGGTCTTGCCACCATGGGTCACAAGAACCCGCTGCGCGCCCCGATCCAGCAAGGCCTGCGCGGCGGCAGGGGCACTGTCGTGGTCGGCCGCGCAAAGGATGTTCGCCTCTTCGAGGTTCACATAGAGCGTGGCACCAGGATGCTCCAAGAGCGGGCGCAGCCGCTCGGCCTTGCCCGGACTGGCAGGGGCCACGCGCAGGTCGGCACGCGCGAAGAGGGCCGAGGTTGCAATCTGCGACAGTAGCGCCTCAGTCAGGTTGCCATCCAGTGCGATCAACCCCACCCACGGTGATACCGCGCTGCCCAGTCGACCGTCGCCCAGCGGACGCAGGATCTTGTCTCCCGACGCCTCAAGCGAGTGGGCATCGGCAATCGCGGCGATCAGGCCATTCGCGCCCTCGACCGCCATGTAACGGTCGGTCGGCAGATCCTCGCTGCGATAGATATGGTCGGTGACCATGCCCATCCGCGCGCAGGCGGCGATCAGCTCGTCACCCTCCGGGTCGCGGCCGATCGTGGTCAGTAGGCCCGGAACCAGACCAAACCGGCGCAGCGTCATGGCGATGTTCATCGCCACACCACCGGGCAGGCGTGTGATCCGGCCCGGTACGTCCGAGCCAAGCCGCATCGCCGTGGGCGAGCGACCGATGATGTCCCAAAGGACAGAACCGATGCAAAGAATGTCTGCCGTCATATTTGCCTTGTCGCCCAAGAGGCGTGCGCCCGCAAGGCTCAGATCAAGCCGGTGCCCCGGATCCCGTCGATCACGAACTGCACCGAAAGTGCTGCAAGCAGCATGCCCAGAAGACGGGTGATGACGATGGTTCCGGTGCGGCCCAGCATCCGTTCAAGCGGCGGGGCGGCCAGAAGGAAGGCGAAGGTCGTGATCATGACGACCAGCATGACGCCGATCACGATCAAGGTACCGGCCATGCCGCCGCCCGCCTGTCCGACCAGCAGGATCATCGTGGCGATGGCGCCCGATCCGGCGATCAGGGGGGTGGCCAGCGGAAAGACCGAAGGGTCGTGGTCTGGCTCGGCCTGCTGCCCCTCGCGCCGTTGAGTGCGTCGTTCGAACAGCATGTCGAGTGCGGTCAGGAACAGAAGAATGCCGCCCGCAATCCGGAAGGCTGGCATGGTGATGCCGATGAAGCCCAAGAGCGCCTCGCCCGCAAAGGCGAAGGCCGCAAGGATGCCAATCGCAATGATGCAGGCCCGTGTGGCCAGTGCCCTGCGCCGACTGACCGACATGCCGCGTGTCAGGGCAATGAACAACGGCACCAGCCCCGGCGGGTCGATCACCACGAAAAGCGTGGCGAAAGCGGTGATAAGGAAGCCGGAAGTGATCATGTCTTGCCCTGTTGCGCGCGTTGGGCATTGTCACGCGGATATCTGTGCAAGGCAATGGGGCGTAAAGAAAAAGGGCGCCGCTTTGGGCGCCCTTTTGCGGATTACTCGGCGGCAAGCGCCAGATCGCCCGCGTAGGTCAGGAAGCGGCCATCATCCTCGATGAAGGTCTTTTCTTTAAAGCTCGCCTCGTGCGATCCGAAGGGCATCTGCGCGCGCAGTTTCCAGCTTGCGGGCACGTTGAAGGCGCGGGCGGCGGGTTCGTCGGCAATAGGGCTGTAGTGCTGCAGCGAAGCGCCAAGTCCCGCATCGGCCAGCGCGTTCCAGACTGCGAGTTGTGCCATGCCGGCCGAATGCTCCGAGAATGTCGGGAAGGCATCGGCATAGAGCGGGAAGTTCTCTTGCAGGCCCTTCACCGTGTCCTGATCTTCATAGAACAGCACCGTGCCGATACCGCTGGCGAAGGCGCGCATCTTGGCCTCGGTGGGCGCAAAGGCCTCGGCCGGAACGATGGCGCGCAGGGCGTCCTCGGTCAGCTGCCAGAACTTCTCCGACGCGGCGCCGAACAGGATCACAGCACGCGAGGACTGCGAGTTGAAGGACGAGGGCGTCAGCCGGATCGCCTCTTTGATCAACGCCTCAAGCGCGTCGTTCGAATGGGTTGTGTTACGGCCGAGCGCGTATTGGGTGCGGCGTTTCTTCAGGGTTTCAATGGTTGCGTTCGTCATGGCTGGAGGCCCTTTTCTGCGGTTGCAGCATATATCTGCGACCGCAAGGTCCAAGCTTCAACCGGCCGTTATGTGCACAAGCGCAGAGCGGGCGTTCGAAAATGAACGACTGAAAATCAATGGGTTGGTAAAGGCGTCAGCGCGCCTCGGCCAGATCCAGCTTTTCCTGAGCTTCAAGCCACATGAGTTCGGCCCGCCCCATCGCCTCTTCCACCTCGGCGAATTTGGCGGTCCAGACAGCCAGATCCTGTTTCTTTGCCTCGTCGTACAGGACGGGGTCTGCAAGCTTTTCTTGCAGCTTTTCGCGCATGCCCGTCAGCTTCGCGAGACGCTCCTCGCACTTGCGCACCTCTGACCGCAGGGCCAGCACCTCGTCACGCCCGGCTTTCTTTGGCTTCTCTGCAGGCTTGGCGGCCTCCTTGGCAGGCTCGTCGCCGGCCAGAAGCTCGGCCCGGTAGCTTTCCAGATCCTTGTCATAGGGTGCCACCGCGCCGCCCTTCACCAGCCACAGACGGTCGGCCACAAGGCCCAGCAGGTGCATGTCGTGGCTGACGAGGATCACCGCGCCGGAATATTCGGTCAAGGCCTCGACCAGCGCCTCGCGGCTTTCGATGTCCAGGTGGTTGGTCGGCTCGTCAAGGATCAGAAGATGCGGCGCATCGATCGTGGCAAGCAGCAGCGACAGGCGCGCCTTCTGCCCGCCAGAAAGGCGACCCACCGCAGTCTCGGCTTGTTCGGCCATCAGGCCAAAGCCTGCCAGCCGCGCCCGCAAACGCGCCTGATGCTCTTCCGGGCGCAGGCGCTGGACGTGCTGCAGCGGGGTTTCGTCCAGATGCAGCTCTTCCACCTGATGCTGCGCGAAAAAGCCGATGCGTAGCTTGCCGTGCCGGGTAACGGTGCCACCCATCACATCCAGCTTGCCCGCCAGCAGCTTGGAGAGTGTCGATTTCCCCTCGCCGTTGCGCCCCAGCAGGGCGATCCGGTCATCCTGATCGATGCGCAGCGACATGCGGCGCAGCACGGGCCGGTCGCCGTAGCCGACGGCGGCATTGTCAAGGTTCACGATTGGCGGCGACAGCTCTTCGGGTTCGGGGAAGGTGAAGACCATCTTTCGCGCTTCTTCGGGGGCGGTGATGGGCGTCAGCTTTTCCAGCATCTTCACACGGCTTTGGGCCTGTGCGGCCTTGGTAGCCTTTGCCTTGAAACGGTCGACGAAGGACTGCAAGTGCGCGCGTCGCGCCTCGACGCGCTTGGCCTCGGCGGCAAGCACTGCGTTGCGCTCGACCATCTGGCGGGCGAATTGGTCGTATCCACCCTGCCAGTAGGTCAGCTTGCGGTTGTCGAGATGCAGGATCCCTTGCACGGCGCGGTTCAGAAGTCCCCGGTCGTGGCTGATGATGATGACCGTATGGGGGTATTTCTGCAGATAGCTTTCAAGCCAAAGCGCGCCTTCGAGGTCAAGATAGTTGGTCGGCTCGTCAAGCAGCAGATAGTCAGGCTGCGAAAACAGCACGCCCGCCAGCGCCACGCGCATCCGCCAGCCACCCGAAAAGTCTGAGCAGGGCCGCAGTTGCGCCTCGGCGTCAAAACCAAGGCCGCGCAGGATCGCGCTCGCCCGCCCCTCGGCCGACCATGCGTCGATATCGGCCAGACGGGTCTGGATCTCGGCGATCCGGTGCGGGTCGGTCGCGGTCTCCGCCTCGGCCAGCAGTGACGTGCGTTCGGTGTCTGACTGCAGCACCGTGTCGATCAGCGAGGTCGAGGATGAGGGCACCTCCTGCGCCACGCCGCCGATGCGGGCGCGGGCAGGGATCGTGATCTCGCCCCCTTCAAGGGCCAACTCGCCCCGGATCAGACGAAACAGCGTGGTCTTGCCGGTGCCGTTGCGGCCCACAAGACCCACCTTGTGGCCCGTGGGAATAGTGGCTGTGGCCCCCTCGAACAACGGGCGGCCTTCGATCGAATAGGTGATGTCAGAGATGCGCAGCATGGGCATGAGCCATGCCGCAAGCCCCGCCCGCCGTCAACCGATCAACAAGGGCCCTGTGCTTCCTCTTGGCCGCAATACCCCGGGGGAGTCGCGCGGCACGCGCGGCGGGGGCAGCGCCCCCTTCTTCCGTCACGCCCTTTTCAACATCGGTCGCGCATGATAGAGGGGCGCCCAGAAATCCGGCGCGGGGGACCACTTCCCGCGCCTTGCCACTTATGGAGAGCCTCATGGCCATCGAACGTACCCTGTCGATCATCAAGCCCGACGCCACCAAGCGCAACCTGACCGGCAAGATCGTCGCGAAGTTTGAAGAAGCCGGCCTGCGCGTCGTTGCTTCCAAGCGTATTCACCTGTCGCCCGCCCAGGCTGGCCAGTTCTATGCCGAGCATGCCGAGCGTCCGTTCTACGGCGAACTCTGCGCGTTCATGGCGTCGGAGCCGGTCGTCGTGCAGGTTCTGGAAGGCGAAGGCGCCATTGCCAAGAACCGTGAAGTGATGGGCGCGACCGATCCGGCCGCTGCTGCCGAAGGCACCATCCGCAAAGAGTTTGCCCTGTCGAAGGGCGAGAACTCGGTCCACGGTTCGGACAGCGAAGCTTCGGCCGCGCGCGAGATCGCTTTCTTCTTCTCGGGTCTGGAACTGGTCGGCTGATTTCAGCAGTCCGGAAGGATCAAGGGGCCGCCCGTCTGGGCGGCCTTTTCATTTGCGCGCGACGACGCCCAGCAGGTCAAGCTCGCGGGCAAGCGGGCCGGGCAGGCCCGCAAGCGGTGCGTGTGCCGCCGCTTCCTTCAACGCGTCGAATTTGACCCGCAGCGCCTTTTTCTCGTCGCCCTTGCAGTCGTTCCACGGGCGCCCCTGCAAGCCCATGACCAGTACGTAATATCCAATGAAATGCGGTGGGGTTCCGGATTTCAGCAGCGCCAGATAGGCCGCATCGGCGCCCAGTGCGCGCAACTCTTCTGCGCTGTGGATACCCGCACGCGCAAAGGCCGCCTCGGACGCGGGGCCAAGGTTAGGAATGGAAGAGACGGGTTCGGCCATGCGGGTGCCCTTGAAAAGACGAAGGCCAGCCTGACGGCTGGCCTGTCGTTGTCAAGCGGGCATCACGTCGGCGGGTGCCGTCAGATTGCAGCCCAGTCCTTGAAGATCGGCTGTCCACCCTGCTGCTGTTGCGAGGGCGAAGGTGCGCCGCCTTGTTGCTGCTGCGGCTGCGGGTTCTGGTCTTGGGCCAATTGTTCTCTCCGGTTTACATGGACACTCGTACCTCGGCGACCTGCGGCATTCGGGTGTACCGTTTGCCAATCCGTCGGGCCGCGTGTCGCCGTTCGCCAATTATGCGCCGGATTCTGGCGATTCAAGTGCAATCGACGTTGGGGAAGGTGAGAGATGCAAAAAAATGTGGCAGTTTGTTAACAATGCCACGCAGGGGTTGCAGCCGTCGTCGGGCTTCGCTGAAAAGCTGTTATTTTCGCCGCGCCCAGATTAGCCCAGAACCTTGGCCGGAAAGCCGATTGCATCAAGAACCTGAATGATTTCTGCGGCAGGCGCATCGCCTTCGACCTCAATCATGCGGCCGTCGATATCAAAGCGCAGCGCGTTTACGCCGGGCATCGGGGTCAGTGCCGCTTCGATCGAGGCGCGGCAATGGCCGCAGTTCATGTCGGGAATGTTGAAGCGGATCATCGCGGGTCCCATTTTCTGCTGAAGCGCCGCATTTGTGCGCCGGCGCGGGCAAAGGTCAAGTGGCGGAATGTCGCGCGCACGGGGTGGATGGGCCATTGACCTTCCGTCTGGATCGGCGGCGATATGGGCGCCAAGAAGGAGAGCCGCATGGATGGGTCGACGCTGCAGATGGTGCGCTTCCGGTTGGACGGGATGACCTGCGCATCCTGCGTGGCGCGCGCCGAGCGTGTGCTGACCGCACAGGACGGCGTGGCGGCTGCGCGCGTCAATCTGGCTGACGAAAGCGCGGAGGTCCGCTTTCAGGCCCCAGCCACGGCGCAGGCTCTGGCCGGGGTGCTTGGCCGCGCGGGATACCCGGTCAGGCAAACGACGCTACAGCTGTCGGTCGAAGGGATGACCTGCGCCTCTTGCACGGGCCGGGTCGAGCGGGTGCTGAAGGCGCAGCCGGGCGTGCTGGATGCGCGGGCCAATCTGGCGGCGCGGCGTGCAAGCATCACGCTGTGGGAGGGGGCGGCAACGCCCGACGATCTGGCCGCCGTGGTGACACGCGCAGGGTTCGACGCCACGCCTATCGCCGATGCCGACCCCGGCGCCCGCGCCGCCGAGTTGCAGCGCCTGACCCGCGATGCCTGGATCGCCGGGGCGCTGACCCTGCCGGTTTTCATCACCGAGATGGGCGGTCATTTGATCCCGGCCTTCCACCATTGGCTCATATCCGTCGTGCCGATGGGTCTGCTCTGGCAGGTTCAGTTTGTTCTGGCGACGCTTGTGCTCGTGGGGCCGGGGCGTCGGTTCTTTGCCAAAGGGGTGCCCGCCTTGCTGCGGGGGGCGCCCGACATGAACAGCCTTGTCGCAGTGGGAACCGCTTCGGCCTGGGCCTATTCGACCGTTGCGACCTTTGCGCCGACGCTTCTGCCTGCCGGATCGCGTGCGGTGTATTTTGAGGCCGCAGCCGTGATCGTCGTGCTGATCCTTGTCGGCCGGGTGCTTGAGACGCGGGCGCGCGGTCAGGCTGGGGCCGCTATCGCGCGGCTGGTGGGCCTGCAACCTAAGACCGCCCGGATCGAAGACGGCGGTGCGTTTGTCGATCTGCCGGTGGCGCAGATCAGGCCCGGCGCGCGGCTGATCATCCGTCCAGGCGAACGGATTGCGCTGGATGGCGTGGTCGAAGAGGGTCAGTCGGCGGTGGATGAGGCGATGCTGACGGGCGAGGCGATGCCGGTCGCCAAATCCTTGGGCGACCCGGTGACCGGTGGCACAGTGAATGGCAATGGCACACTTGCGGTGCGTGTGACGCAGGTGGGCGCCGATACGGTCCTTTCGCGCATCATCGCCATGGTCGAAGAGGCGCAATCCACCAAACTGCCGGTTCAGGCGTTGGTTGATCGCATCACCCTGTGGTTCGTGCCGGTGGTGATGGCGCTGGCGCTTCTGACCGTGGCGGTCTGGCTGGTGGTCGGGCCGGGGCTGGCCGAGGCACTGGTGGCGGGTGTTTCGGTTCTGATTATCGCCTGTCCCTGTGCCATGGGGCTGGCCACGCCCGTGTCGATCATGGTGGGCACCGGGCGCGCAGCAGAGCTTGGTGTGCTGTTCCGCCGGGGCGAAGCCCTGCAGACCTTGTCCGAGGTCAAACGAATTGCCTTTGACAAGACCGGCACACTGACCGAGGGCAAGCCGGTGCTGACCGATCTCAAGCCCGCCTCTCCGCATTTGCTGCGTCTTGCTGCTGCGGTCGAGATGCGGTCCGAGCATCCGCTGGCGCAGGCCGTGGTGCACGCGGCAAAGGCACAAGGGCTGGAGATCCCGCCTGTCACCGATTTCGCCGCGCGCCCCGGATATGGGGCCGAGGCGACCGTCGAAGGCGCCCGCGTGGCCGTAGGGGCGGCCCGGATGTTCCCCGATGGCTGCGGCCAATGGCAGGTCGAGGGCGAGGGTTTTGCGGTGCAGGGCAAGACGCCGATCTACCTTGCGGTTGATGGCAAGGTGCTTGGCGTGCTGGCTGTGGCCGATCGGGTCAAACCTTCGGCGGCAGCCTCGGTCAAGGCGTTGCGCGCACTGGATCTGGACGTGGCGATGGTCACGGGCGATGCACAACGCGTCGCACTGGCGATCGGCTCAGAGCTTGGGATCACCAATGTCCGGGCTGAGGTGCTGCCCGGCGGCAAGGTGGATGTGGTGCGCGACCTTGCGCCGGGTGTGGCATTTGTGGGGGACGGGATCAACGATGCCCCTGCGCTTGCGGCGGCGGATGTGGGGATCGCCATTGGCACTGGAACCGATGTCGCGATCGAGGCGGCCGAGGTGGTGCTGATGTCGGGCGACCCGATGGGGGTGGCAAATGCCGTCGTGCTGTCGCGCGCGGTGATGCGCAACATCCGGCAGAACCTGCTGTGGGCCTTTGGCTATAACGCGGCGTTGATCCCGGTGGCGGCAGGGGTGCTGGTGCCCTTCGGCGGCCCGGCGCTCTCTCCCATGCTGGCGGCGGGGGCAATGGCGCTGTCATCGGTCTTCGTGCTGACAAATGCGCTGCGCCTGCGCCGTGTGCCTCCGGTTCGCGCACAGTGAACGTTTGGTGCGCGCTGCGTCTGGCGGGCTCTGGCAATCGGCGACAGGCCATGGCAGGGTCGGCCTGACGAAGTGGGGATACCGATGGTCCAGCCGGTCTTTGACGGTCACAACGATATATTGCTGCGCCTGCAGATGGCGCCAGGACGGCGTGACAGTATCTGGCTGACGGGCGAGGGGCGGGGGCACCTCGATCTGCCTCGCATGCGGGCAGGCGGTTTCGCGGGCGGCATGTTTGCGATCTATGTGCCCAGCCCCTGTGCCCCCGGTGCGCCTGACTATATGGCGATGATGGACGCGCCCCCCTATGAAATCGAGCTTCCCGCGATGCTGCCGCTCGAATGGGCGCAGCCCATCGCACTGTCGATGGCGGGACATCTGCTGTGGATGGAGCGTGCGTCAGAGGGGGCGTTCCGTCTGTGCCGCACGGCGGCAGAGATCGAGGGCGCGCGCCGCGACGGCGTCATCGCCGGTGTCATGCATATGGAGGGGGCCGAGGCGATCGATCCCGGTCTCGACGCGCTGCATGTCTTTCACGCGCTTGGCCTGCGCTCGCTCGGGCCCGTCTGGTCGCGCCCGACGGTCTTCGGTCATGGTGTCCCGTTCCGGTTTCCGGGTACGCCCGATACCGGGCCGGGGCTGAGTGATGCCGGAAAGCGGCTTGTGCGGTCGTGCAACGCGCTGCGTATCGTGCTGGATCTGAGCCATCTGAACGAGGCAGGTTTCAACGATGTGGCTGCACTTTCGGACGCTCCCCTGATTGCGACCCATTCGAACGCCCATGCCGTTACCCCTTCGACCCGGAACCTGACAGATCGCCAACTCGACATGATCCGCGAATCTCGCGGCATGGTTGGTCTGAACTTCGCGACGGTCTTTCTGCGTCCGGATGGGCGGCGTTCGCCGGACATGGGGTGGGAGCCTGTATTGCGACACCTCGATCACCTGATCGGGCGTCTTGGCGAAGACCATGTGGGTTTCGGCTCGGACTTCGATGGCGCCGAGGTGCCACAGGGCATCGGCGATGTCACAGGGTTGCCAGCCCTGATCGCGGCGCTTGAGGGGCATGGCTATGGCCCTGCGCTGATCGAAAAGCTGGCATGGGGCAACTGGGTGTCGGTCCTGCGCCGGACCTGGGGAGAATAAGAGGTCAGGCGACCTTCAGCAGGCCTTCAAGCTGGCAATTGTCGCGCACCATGTCGTCCAGCGACTGGCTGTCGAGCGTGGCGTAAAACGCCTCAACCGCCTTGGCCAGCGCGCATTTCAGCCGGCAGCAAGAGACGAGCGGGCAAGAATTGACGGCACCGGGGAAGCATTCGGTAAATGGCAGCGTGCCCTCGAAGGTACGGAAGACGTCACCCACCCGAATGTCGGTCGCGGGGCGGCCAAGTTGCAAGCCGCCAGCACGCCCGCGGATCGTGCGCAGGAACCCCTTTTGGGCCAACAGGTGAATCACCTGCGCCAGATGGTTCTCGGATGCGTTGCAGGCCCGGGCAATCTCGGCCTTTCGGACCACCCGTTGGGTGTTCACGGCGCAGAACATCAGCGTCCGCATGGCGAGGTTGGTGCGTGTGGTCAGGCGCATGGCGTGGGTTCCCCGGGGCTAAACCTGATTCTCGCCTAAGCCGTTCTGGCCATGCTTTCCTTGACTTAGATCATGTTTCCTCGGCGCAGGTTTTCAGCCGGTCAGGCATGAAATGCGCTGCACACGCCATGCAGGAAGTGATTGCCAAAGCGTTTTGGATTGATAACATGCTGACGTGGCTTGATTAAAAATAGGTGCTTTTTGGTTATGTTTGCGCTAACACGGTCGTTGCCCAGATCGGATTCTTCGCTTCGTCGCTGCGATGCGGCAAAGTCAGCTTTCAGGGCGTGCCGCCCGGCAGCCAATTAACCCGTGCCCGGCCGGGCAACAGATCGAAGTGGAACGAGACGTGAGAGACCTGAGCGAGCCGCAACTCAAGCAGGATATCCTGCGCCACCTGACCTACACGCTTGGCAAGGATGCGGCGCATGCCAGCACCTATGACTGGCGTATGGCGCTGTCCTTTGCCATCCGTGACCGGATCGTCGAGCCGTGGTTCGCATCGACCCGAAAGACATGGGATACCGGGCACAAGCGTGTCTATTACCTGTCGATGGAGTTTCTGATCGGGCGGCTGCTTGAAGACGCGACGATCAACCTTGGCCTGCGCGACATGGCCGAACAGGTGATGGCCGAGCTGGGCCAGGATTTCCGGACCATCGTCGAGGATGAGCCTGATGCCGCGCTTGGCAATGGCGGGCTTGGGCGTCTTGCTGCCTGCTTCATGGAAAGCATGGCGACGGTCGGATGCCCCGCATATGGCTATGGCATCCGCTACGAGCACGGCCTGTTCCGTCAGCGCTTTGAGGGCGGGCGTCAGGTGGAATCGCCCGAGGATTGGCTGACCCAACGCCATCCGTGGGAGTTCGAGCGCCCCGAGGCCGCCTATACCATTCCCTTCAAGGGCCATCTTGAGACCCGTGACGGGCGCGATGTCTGGGTTCCGGGCGAGACGGTTCTGGCCGAAGCCTATGACACCCCGGTGATCGGCTGGCAGGGCAAATGGGCCAATACGCTGCGGTTGTGGGGCGCCAAGCCCACGACGCTCTTTGATCTCGACCGGTTCAACCGGGGTGACTATGCCGCCGCTGCCGCACCGGAAACGCTGGCCCGCACGCTGAGCCGCGTTCTTTACCCCGATGACACGACCTATCAGGGCAAGGAACTGCGCCTGAAGCAAGAGTTCTTCCTGACATCTGCCGCGCTGCAGGACATCTTGCGCCGCTTCAAGGCGGGCGGATTCATGCTGCGCGATCTGCCCAAGCACGTCGCGATCCAGATGAACGACACGCACCCCGCGATTGCCGGGCCGGAACTGATCCGTCTTCTGGTCGATGAGAACGGGATGGAGTTCATGGAGGCGATGGAGGTGGCGCGCGCCTGCCTCGGCTACACGAACCACACGCTTCTGCCCGAGGCGCTGGAGCGTTGGGCAACCTTCACCTTCGGCAATGTCCTGCCGCGCCATATGCAGATCATCGAACGTATCGACCATTGGCATCGTGACACCTATCATCCCCCGCATTGGGTTGGGATCGTGAAACATCACGAGGTGCGAATGGGCGAGCTGGCCTTCATCATGTCGCACAAGGTGAACGGCGTTTCGGCGCTGCACTCCGATCTGGTGAAGAAGAACCTGTTTGCCGAGCTTGACGGCCTGCATCCCCGCATCATCAACCAGACCAACGGTGTCACCCCGCGGCGCTGGCTGAAGATGTGCAACCGTCCGCTGGCGGGGCTGATTACCGACACGATCGGCGAGGGCTGGGAGGCCGATCTTGACCGGCTTCGCGAGCTGGAGCCGCATGCCAAGAAAAGCGCCTTCCTTGCAGATTTCGATGCGGCAAAGCGGGCGAACAAGGTGGCGCTGGCTGGCTGGATCAAAGAGCATTGCGGCGTCACCGTCTCGGCCGATGCGCTGTTCGATGTGCAGGTCAAGCGCATCCACGAATACAAGCGGCAGCTTCTGAACATCCTTGAGACCATTGCCCGCTACCACGACATCAAGGCCGACCCCAAGAAAGACTGGGTGCCGCGCGTCAAGATCTTTGGTGGCAAGGCGGCGCCGGGCTATGCGGTCGCGAAAGAGATCATCCATCTGATCAACGACGTTGCGGCCGTGGTGAACTCCGATCCGGATGTTGGCGATCGTCTGAAGGTTGTCTATCCCGAGAACTACAACGTCAGCATGGCAGAGCGGCTGATCCCGGCAGCGGACTTGTCAGAACAGATATCCACCGCCGGCAAAGAGGCATCCGGTACCGGCAACATGAAGTTCATGATGAACGGCGCTCCGACCATCGGCACACTGGACGGTGCCAACGTCGAGATCCTGCAGGAGGTTGGCGACGAGAACTTCTTCCTGTTCGGCCTGACCGCCGAGGAGGTGATGAAGCGGCGTCAGAACCCCGATCATGCGCGGGATGCGATCACCGCCAGCCAGCCTCTGCAGGATGTGTTGCAGATGATTGCCGAGGGCCGGTTCAGCCCGTCCGAGCCGGGGCGCTATCATGAGCTGGTTCACCGGGTCTGGCACCATGACTATTTCCTCGTGGCGTCTGACTTTGATGCCTATCGAGAGGCGCAGGCGCAGGTCGATACGGCCTATGCCGACCGCAAACGCTGGTTGCGGATGGCGGCGCTGAATACCGCACGGTCTGGCTTCTTCTCGTCTGACCGGACGATCCGGGGCTACATGGCTGATGTCTGGGACGTAAAGAGCGCGCTGTAAGCGCAAGCCTAAAGCGGGGCGCCAACCGGCGCCCCGGACACCGGTTTCGCTGATGGGGGGACACATGGCGAAGGCTTCGGGGGGAAAGACGGCAAGCACCGTGCCGCTGATTGATCAGGGTTCGGCAGACGCGATCCGTCAGGGCCGCCACGGCGATCCGTTCGCGGTGCTGGGCGTGCATGATGTCGGTGGCCGGCATGTGCTGCGGGTGATGCAGCCGGGTGCGGAACAGGTCTGGGCGCTGACGCCTGATCCGGTGGCGCTGTCGCCGCTTGGCGACGGGCTGTTTGCCGGTGTTTTGCCTGCACGCGCACCCTATCGGCTTCGCGCCGAGGGGCATGGCGCGCAGTGGGAATGGGACGATCCCTATCGCTACGGCCCCGTTCTGGGTGAAATGGACGAATACCTGCTTGGCGAGGGCACGCACCGCCGCCTGTGGCAGGTGCTGGGCGCGCATGTCATCACGCATGAAGGCGCCGAGGGCACGCATTTTGCCGTCTGGGCCCCGAATGCCGAGCGGGTCTCGGTTGTTGGCGACTTCAACGTCTGGGACGGCCGCCGCCACCCCATGCGCAAGCGTGGCGCGACGGGCGTGTGGGAGATTTTTGTCCCCGGTCTCGGGGAAGGAACAACCTACAAATATGAGATCCGCGGACCGGGCGGGCAGATCCTGCCGCTCAAGGCCGATCCAGTCGGGTTCAGCAGCGAGCACGCACCCAAGAACGCCTCGGTCGTTCGGGTGATCCGGGGCGACTGGCACGACGACGACTGGATGGCCAACCGCGCAGCGCATCACCGGATCGATGCGCCGATCTCGGTCTATGAGGTGCATCTGGGATCGTGGAAGCGGGCACCGGGCGACCGGATGCTGTCGTATCTGGAGCTGGCCGAACAACTCGTCGACTATGCCGCCGACATGGGCTTTACCCATCTGGAGCTGTTGCCGGTGTCCGAGTATCCGTTTGACGGAAGCTGGGGCTATCAACCCGTGGGCCTCTTTGCCCCGACGATCCGGCACGGCACACCCGAAGAGTTCCGCGCGCTTGTCGATGCGGCCCACCGCAAGGGTCTGGGCATGATCCTCGATTGGGTGCCAGGCCACTTCCCGACCGATCCGCACGGTCTTGGCCGCTTCGATGGCACCGCGCTTTACGAACATGCCGACCCGCGCGAAGGGTTCCATCAGGACTGGAACACGCTGATCTACAACTACGGCCGGACCGAGGTTCAGAACTTCCTCGTCTCCAACGCCTTGTATTGGGTTGAAGAATTCCACGTTGACGGGTTGCGCGTCGATGCTGTGGCCTCGATGCTCTATCGCGACTATTCGCGCAGCGAAGGGCAGTGGGTTCCCAACAAGGATGGCGGGCGCGAGAATTACGAAGCCATCGCCATGATGCGCCGGATGAATACGACGGTTTACGGCGAATGCCCCGGCGTGGTGACTGTCGCCGAGGAAAGCACGGCCTTTCCGGGCGTCTCGCGTCCGGCAGACTGGGGCGGGCTCGGCTTTGGCTTCAAGTGGAACATGGGGTGGATGAACGACACGCTGTCCTATATGCAGCGCGATCCGGTCTATCGGAAGTATCACCACCACCAGATGACCTTTGGCCTGCATTACGCTTGGTCGGAAAACTATATCCTGCCGATCAGCCATGACGAGGTTGTGCATGGCAAAGGCAGCATGCTGGCCAAGATGCCCGGCGATGGGGACCAGAAGTTCGCAAACTTGCGCGCCTATTACGGGTTCATGTGGGGGCATCCGGGCAAGAAACTGTTGTTCATGGGCTGTGAATTCGCACAAGGGCGCGAATGGGCCTATCAGCAAAGCCTTGACTGGCATCTGCTGGACCATCCGCAACATGCCGGAATGCAGCGCCTGGTCCGTGATCTGAACACGCTCTATCGCGGAACGCCCGCGCTGCATGTGAACGACACACGGCCCGAGGGGTTCGAATGGCTTGAGGCGAATGATGCCGAGGGATCGACCTATGCGTGGGTGCGCAAGGGCGGGGCAGGTGATGCCCCGGTCGTCGTCGCGGTGAACATGACGCCGGTAGAGCGGCGCCTGCGCATCGGGCTTCCGCAGGAAGGTGGCTGGGACGAGGTGCTGAACACCGACGCGGCGATCTATGGCGGTGAAAACCGCGGGAACATGGGGGGTGTCGTGGCCGAGGCCGTGCCGCATCATGGCCAGCCGCATTCGGCACTGGTGACCCTGCCGCCGCTATCGGCGGTGTTCCTGCGTCGCAGTTAAGGTTCAAGGGATTTTGAGGCGGGCACTGCCCGTAGGGAGGACAACATGAAGGCAAGACCCAATCAGAGGCTTTCGTCGCAGGCCATGGCTTTCGTACTGGCCGGAGGGCGCGGGAGCCGCCTGAAGGAACTTACCGACCGCCGCGCCAAGCCTGCCGTCTATTTTGGCGGCAAGACGCGGATCATCGACTTTGCGCTGTCGAACGCGCTGAACTCTGGCGTCCGCAAGATGGCGATTGCCACGCAGTACAAGGCGCACAGCCTGATCCGCCACATGCAGCGGGGCTGGGGCTTTTTCCGGGCCGAGCGGAACGAATACCTCGACATCCTGCCCGCGAGCCAGCGGGTGGATGAGAACAAATGGTATCTCGGTACCGCCGATGCCGTCACGCAAAACATTGATATTGTTGATAGTTATGGCGTGAAATATGTGATCATCCTTGCGGGTGACCATATCTACAAGATGGACTACGAGATCATGCTCATGCAGCATGTCGCAACCCGTGCAGACGTCACCATTGGCTGTCTGACCGTGCCCAAGGAAGAGGCGACGGCCTTCGGTGTCATGCATGTCGATACCGAGGGTCGGATCACCGACTTTCTGGAAAAGCCGAAAAATCCGCCCACCATTCCCGGCGACCCGAAGAACTCTCTGGCCTCGATGGGGATCTATGTCTTCAACTGGGATTTCCTGCGTGATCTCTTGATCCGTGATGCCGAGGACCCGAACTCCAGCCACGATTTCGGAAATGACATCATCCCCGATATCGTCAAGAACGGCAAAGCCATGGCGCATAGCTTTGCGGAAAGCTGCGTGACATCGGGTCTGGAGGACGAGCCCTATTGGCGCGATGTGGGAACGATCGATGCCTTCTGGCAGGCCAACATCGACCTGACGGACTTCGTGCCGAAGCTCGATCTCTATGACAACAGCTGGCCGATCTGGACCTATGCCGAGATTGTGCCGCCCGCCAAGTTCATCCATGACGAGGATGGCCGGCGCGGATCAGCCGTGTCATCGCTGATTTCGGGCGACTGTATCGTGTCGGGGTCAGAGGTGCGGAACTCGCTGCTTTTCACAGGATGCCGGACGCATAGTTTCTCCAGCCTGGAATATGTCGTGGCCTTGCCACAGGTGGTGGTGAACCGGCGGGCCGAGCTGAAGAACTGTGTCATCGACCGGGGCGTGATCATCCCCGAGGGGCTGGTGATCGGCGAGGATCCGGTCGAAGATGCAAAGTGGTTCCGTCGGACGGACAACGGGATTGTCCTGATCACACAGGACATGATCGACGCCTGGTCGCGGGCCAAGCTGTAAACGAAGGGCCGGGGGTTTTACCCCCGGACCCCCCGGGTATTTGGGCCAAGAGGAAGTGAGGGCGCGCATGGAGATGAAGCGGGTTCTGTCAGTTGCGTCGGAATGCGTGCCGCTGATCAAGACCGGGGGGCTGGCCGATGTGGTCGGCGCCTTGCCAGCCGCCTTGCGCCCAAAGGGTTGGGATATGCGGGTGCTTATGCCTGCGTATCGCACCCTGCGCGAGGGTATCAGCGACTGGCCCGAGGTCTTTGTCGAGGAGGACCTGTTCGGCGGTCGTGGTGTGGTCAAGGCCGGCGTGCTGGAGGGGATGGGGCTTCTGCTGCTGGATGCCCCGCATCTTTATGATCGCGAGGGTGGGCCCTACAACACGGGCGGCGCCGACTGGCCCGACAACCCGCAGCGCTTTGCAGCACTTAGCTGGGTCTCCGCCAAGATCGCCCGGCACGGTCTGGGTGATGGCTGGCGGCCTCAGATCCTGCACGCGCATGACTGGCAGGCGGGTTTTGCGCCCGCCTATCTGGCCTTCGGCGGCCCGCGCGATGTGGGCAGCGTGATTACCATTCACAATATCGCATTTCAGGGCTGGGCCGATGCCAGCATGGTCGATGCCCTGCGCCTGCCGCGGCATGAGTTCCACCCCGGCTCGCTGGAGTATTTCGGGGGGCTGTCCAGCCTGAAAGCCGCAATGGTGACGGCCGACAAGATCACGACCGTATCGCCGACCTATGCGGCCGAGTTGATGCGGCCCGAGTTCGGGATGGGACTGCAGGGGTTGGTCGAGGCGCGGGCTGCGGATGTCGTGGGTATCCTGAATGGTGTCGATGAGGATGTCTGGTCGCCCGAGGGGGAGGAGATCCCGTTTGGCGCCCGCAAGATGAAAGGCAAAACTGCCAACCGTGCAGCACTTTGCGCCGAATTCGGACTGGACGTTCCGGGGCCGTTGGCCGTTGTGGTCAGCCGGCTTACGGACCAAAAGGGCATGGATCTGCTTCCGCAAGTGCTGCCGGATTTCATCGAGGCGGGTGGCGGGCTTGTGCTGCTTGGCTCTGGCGACAAGGCGCTGGAAGCTGCGATGAACCGTTTGGTTGAGCGTTTCCCCGGCCGCGTGGCGGTGAAGATCGGCTATGACGAAGGGCTGAGCCACAGGATCTTTGCTGGCGGCGATGCGGTTCTGGTGCCCTCGCGCTTTGAACCCTGCGGTCTTACGCAGATGTATGGACTGCGCTACGGCACCATTCCGGTGGTGGCGGCCGTCGGTGGCCTTGCCGATACTGTGGTAAATGCCAATCCGGCTGCGTTGGCGACAGGGGTGGCCACGGGCATCACCTTCCATCCGACAGACGCCCCGGCCTTTGCCGAGGCTCTGCGCCGCCTGGTTGCTTTGCACGCAGACAGCAAGACCTGGGGCCAGATCGTGAAACGCGCCATGGCGCAGCCCGTGGGCTGGGATGCCTCGGCTGCCGTCTATGCCGGGCTCTACGAAAGCATCCTGCGCACATGATCGCCCACGGACAGACCCCACCCGACAGGCTTGCCGGGCACGCAGTCTCGGCGGGCAGGCCTTGGCCGATGGGGGCGAGCTTTGATGGAGAGGGGGTGAACTTCGCCCTGTTCTCGGCCCATGCCGAGCGTGTGGAGCTGTGCCTCTTTTCGCCCGATGGGCGTAAGGAGATGTGTCGCATCCCGCTGCGCGAACGCGATGGCGACATCTGGCATGTGCATGTTGGCGGGCTGACACCCGGCACGCTTTATGGCTACCGCGTTCATGGTCCCTATGCACCCGAGGGTGGGCACCGCTTCAACCCGCATAAATTGTTGATCGACCCCTATGCGCGCCAGCTGTCGGGGCGGCTGAAATGGTCGGATGCGATGATGGGCTACAAGGTCGGCAGCAATCGCGCCGATCTGTCGTTCGACACGCGCGACAGCGCCTTTGCGGTGCCGAAGTCGGTGGTGGTGGACCCGAGTTTCAACTGGGGGCCAGATCGTGCGCCACGCACGCCGATGCATGACACGGTGATCTATGAGGCGCATGTCAAAGGAATGACGGCGCTGCATGCGGGCGTCGAAAAAGCACTGCGGGGCAGTTATCTGGGGCTCGCTTCCGATGCCGTGCTGGAGCACCTTCAGAAACTCGGCGTCACCGCGATCGAGCTTTTGCCGGCGCATGCCTTTCTGGACGATCGCTTTCTGGTCGCCAAGGGGCTGCGCAACTATTGGGGTTACCAGACGCTTGGGTTCTTTGCGCCCGAACCGCGGTATATGTCGCGCGGCGAGATCTGGGAGTTCCAGACCATGGTCCGCCGCTTTCATGCCGCGGGGATCGAGGTTCTGCTGGATGTGGTCTACAACCATTCGGGCGAGGGGGACGAGCTTGGCCCGACCCTGTCATTCCGCGGGATCGACAACCGCAGTTACTATCGGCTGCGTGATGGCGGGCGGTTTTACGTCAATGACACGGGCACCGGAAACACGCTGAACCTGACGCATCCGATGGTACTGCGGATGGTGATGGATTCGCTTCGCTATTGGGTCGAGGTGATGCATGTCGATGGCTTCCGCTTTGATCTCGCGAGTGTTCTGGGGCGTGAGTTGCACGGCTTTGACCCGCAAAGCGGTTTCTTTGATGCGATCCGGCAGGACCCCGTGCTGGCCCGCGTGAAACTGATTGCCGAACCGTGGGACATCGGCCCCGGCGGCTATCAACTGGGCAATTTCCCGCATCCCTTCAGTGAGTGGAATGACAAGTTCCGCGACGGTCTGCGCAGGTTCTGGCGCGGCGATGCGGGGATGGTGCCGGATCTTGCCAAACGCCTTCTGGGCAGCGCCGAGCGGTTTGACGCGGCCGGCAGGGCAGCAACCACATCGATCAACTTTGTGACCGCACATGACGGGTTCACACTGGAAGATCTGGTCAGCTTCACCATGAAGCGCAACTTTGCCAATGGCGAAGAAAACCGCGACGGCCATTCCGACAACCATTCCGACAATCTGGGGGTCGAGGGCGCTACCAGCGACCCGGCGGTGCGCGCGGCGCGCGATCTGCGTAAACGCAACCTGCTGGCGACGTTGATGCTGGCCCAAGGCACGCCCATGCTGCTGGCGGGGGATGAGATCGGCAACAGCCAACAGGGCAACAACAACGCCTACGCGCAGGACAACGAGATCGGCTGGATCGACTGGTCAAAAGGAGACAAGCGGCTGTCTGCCTTCGTTTCACGGCTGATTGCATTGCGCAAGGCGCATCGCGTCCTGCGGCAGCGGCGGTTCCTGCATGGGCGCGTTCGCGCGGTTGATGGCCTGCCCGATGTGATCTGGCGCCGCGCTGACGGATCCGTCCCGAACCCCGAGGATTGGCACGATCCGGCTTTCCGCTGTCTTTGTGTCGAGCTGCGCCGGGCAGCCGAAGGGGATCTTGCTGATCGAGAGGCAATTTTCGCTGTATTCAATGTGGGTTGCGCGCAGAAGTTGACGTTGCCTGACACTGTGCCCGCCTGGCAGTTGCTGCTTGATACCACCCGTCCGGAGGCGCGTCCTGAACCCGCCCGACAGGGCCTTGAGATACCTGCCAATTCCGTGCTTGTCTTCGCTCCGAAATCTGATTGAGGGCCACCATGACCGCCTTGACCATCGCCACCCAACCTATCGCGGGCCAGAAGCCCGGCACCTCGGGCTTGCGCAAGAAGACCCCGGTCTTCATGGGTCCGCACTATCTGCAGAACTTTGTCCAGTCGATCTTCGATGCGATTGGCGGCGCGCAGGCCAAGACCTTCGTTCTGGGGGGCGACGGGCGCTACTTCAACGACCGTGCGGCGCAGATCATCCTGAAGATGGCGGCGGCCAACGGTGCGGCCAAGGTGATCGTGGGGCAGAACGCGGTTCTGTCAACTCCGGCCGCCAGCCACTTGATCAGGCTAAATAAAACGGATGGCGGCATCATCATGTCGGCCAGCCATAACCCCGGTGGGCCGGATGAGGACTTCGGCGTCAAGTTCAACATGCCGAACGGCGGTCCCGCGCCCGAGGCAGTCACCGAGGCGATGTTCCAGCGCACCACGGAAATCACCGAATACCGCATCTCGGACGCAGCCGACATTGATCTGGGCCGCGTGGGCCCGACCACGCTCGACGGGATGGTGGTCGAGGTTGTGGACAGCGTGACCGACTATGCCGCGCTGATGGAGACGCTTTTTGATTTCGCCGCGATCAAGGCGATGTTCGCGAGTGGATTCCGGATGCGCTTTGATGCGATGTGCGCCGTAACTGGCCCATACGCAACGGAAATTCTGGAGAACCGCCTTGGCGCCGCGCCCGGAACCGTGACGCATGGCACGCCCTTGCCGGACTTTGGTGGCATGCATCCCGACCCGAACCCGACCTGGGCGCATGAACTGATGGACGAGATGATGGGGCCTGACGCCCCGGACTTTGGCGCCGCTTCCGATGGCGACGGCGACCGCAACATGGTGGTGGGGCGCGGTGTCTATGTCTCTCCGTCTGACAGCCTTGCGGTGCTGGCGGCGAACGCCCATCTGGCGCCTGGATATGCGCGCGGCCTTGCAGGGGTCGCCCGCTCGATGCCCACCTCTGCGGCAGCTGATCGGGTGGCGGATGCGCTTGGCATCGGCAAGTTTGAAACGCCAACGGGTTGGAAATTCTTCGGCAATCTGCTCGATGCAGGCAAGGCCACGCTCTGCGGTGAAGAGTCGTTTGGCACCGGGTCAGACCATGTGCGCGAGAAGGACGGGCTTTGGGCGGTCCTTCTTTGGCTGAACATTCTGGCCGTGCGCAAGCAATCGGTGGCCGAGATCATGGCCGAGCACTTTGCCAAGTACGGTCGCAACTACTACAGCCGCCATGATTTCGAGGCGATCGCCACCGACAAGGCTGATGCGATGATGGCCGAACTGCGTGGCAACCTTGCCAGCCTGAAGGGGCGCGTGGTCGAGGGGATGGAGATCGCGGGCGCCGACGATTTCGCCTATACCGACCCGGTCGATGGCTCGGTCAGTCAGAAGCAGGGCGTGCGGATCCTGTTCACCGATGGCTCGCGCATCGTGATGCGACTATCCGGCACCGGAACCGAGGGCGCGACGCTGCGGGTTTACCTTGAGCGGTTCACCCCAGGCCCCGAAGGCCTCGACCATGATCCGCAAGAGGCACTGGCGCCGGTGATACGGGCCGCGCATGCCTTGGCCGGGATTGAAAGACATACCGGGCGCACCGAGCCTAACGTCATCACGTGAAGTCACGGATCTCAGACTTTCGGCTTGCTTGTTCCGGGGCCGTGCTTCGCTAAACTGGTGGCCTGAACGGAGGCCACCACAAATGTCGGACAGGGTTCTGGAAACCGCACTTATCATTGATGACCACCCGCTGTTCTGCGACGCGCTCTCCATCACGTTGCGCGCCGTTGTGGGGGTGAATCAGGTCGAAACGGTCGACAGGCTTGAAACGGCGCTGGCACGGCTCGACCTGTCACCGATGCCCGATGTGATCGTGCTGGATCTGAACTTGCCTGATGTGACGGGGCTTGATGGCCTGATCCGCCTGAAGGGTGCGGCGGGCGCCACCCCGGTTGCAGTGGTTTCCAGCCTGACCGACACGCGAGTCATTGCCGCCGCATTGCAGGCGGGGGCGGCGGCCTTCGTGCCGAAGCATTCCCGCCGCGACGTATTTCGCGATGCTTTCGAGGCGATCCGCGCTGGCAGGGTCTATACACCCGAGGGATATGTCGCCCCGGCCGAGGGGAATGCAGGCAGCACCCGCGAACAGGCTTTGGCACGACTGGCGTTGTTGACGCGGCAGCAGGCCAAGATCCTTCAGCTGATTTGCGAAGGCCGGCTGAACAAGCAGATTGCCTATGACTTGTCGATCGCGGAAACTACGGTGAAGGCCCATGTCACCGCGATCATGCGCAAGCTTGGCGTGCAGAGCCGCACGCAGGCGGTGCTGATTGCGAACGAGGCGAACTTCAACACGATCATGCCGGAAACCGGCTGACGTCTTGATACGCAACATGGGGGCTGACGGCGCGAAGGGAGGCGCTCCGTATGACCGATGGACAGGTGATCGCCACCGCGCATGTCTCTGCGCGTGAGGCCGGTGCTGGCCGGGCGCTTGTGGATGCGCTTGGTCCTGGGCCGTTCTCCTGCATCATGGTTTTTGCCTCGCCCGAGGCCGATCTCGATGCCCTTCTGTCTGAGCAGGGCTTCGGCGCCCCGGTGATCGGTTGCACGACGGCGGGGGAAATCTCGGATGAAGGGTACAGCGAGGGTGGCATCGTGGCCCTTGGTTTGCCGACAGAGTTCTTCGATACCGAACTGGTTTTTGTGCCAAGCCTTGCCCCGCTCGACCATGATCGCACCATCGGACAGTTGATCCGGGCGCGGGCCAATCTTGCCGCGCGCAACCCGGAATGGGAGCATGAGTTTGCCTTTCTGATGGTCGATGGCCTCTCGACGCGCGAGGATGATCTGACGGCCACGCTGGCTTCGGGGCTTGGGCCAGTGCCGCTTTTTGGCGGATCTGCGGCGGATGGAACGCGTTTTGCCCAGACCTTTATCCTGCATGCCGGGCGGCGCCACAGGAATGCGGCTGTGCTGGCGATGGTGCGGTCGCGCTGCCGCGTGCGTGTGTTCAATCTTGACCATCTGGTGCCCACCGACACGCGCATGGTGGTGACCGAGGCCGATCCTGCGCATCGCACTGTGCGCAAGATCAATGCAGAACCTGCAGCGCGTGAATATGCGCGCCTTCTGGGCAAGGACCCGGGCCAGCTCGATTCCTTCACCTTTGCCGCGCATCCAGTGGTGGTGCGCGTGGGCGGGCGGCACCATGTCAGGGCGATCCAGCAGGTTGCGCCAAATGGGGATCTCGTGTTCTTCTCGGCGATAGACGAGGGGCTGGTGCTGACCCTGGCCGAGCCGCAGGACATGGTGACCCATCTGGAACGCGAACTTGCCAGCCTGTCGACGGGCACTCCGCCCGAGGCGATCCTCGCCTGCGACTGCATCTTGCGTCGGATGGAGGCGCTGGAAAAGCAGAAGTACGGCGCCGTTTCCGCAATCCTGCGCGAAAACCGGGTTTTCGGGTTTTCGACCTATGGTGAACAGTTGAACTCGATGCACGTCAACCAGACGATGACCGGGGTCGCGATCTACCCGCCCGGGGTATAAGCGATGACAGCCCCCAATGCGCTTAGCCTGCTGAACCCCACAGACCCGCCTGAACGCCAGCGGGACAAGCTGCTGGCCATTGCCGAGGCGCTGATGCGACGGGTGGAGCAGGCCACCGATGACAACGGCGCTGCCTATGCCCAGTTTCAGCGCGCCGCGATGCTGGAGGATCAGGTCCGCTCGCGCACCCGCGATCTGGAGCGTGCGCTGGACCTTCTGCACCAGTCGAACGCGCGGCTTGCCGAGGCCAATCAGGAAACCGAGGCCGCCCGTCGCAACCTCGCCGATGCGATCGAGACGGTGCAAGAGGGGTTTGCGCTCTTCGGTCCTGACGAGGTGCTCGTCATGTGCAACTCGCGTTTCGGGATGCATATGCTGGACCTGCGCGACCATCTAAAACCGGGGCTGACCTTCGATGACTATGTCGAACGGGTCAGCCTATCGCGCTATCTGGCGCTGCCTGAAGGCGAGACACCCGAGGCGTGGGCGATCCGGCGACGCAAGCGGCATGAGGATCGGCATGTCATCTTCAATGTCCGCCTGATCTGGGATCGCTGGCTGCAGATATCAGAGCACCGGACCGCGAATGGCGGGACCGTCATCATCCAGACCGACGTGACCGACATCATCCGGCTGGAGCGGGAACAGCGCGGGCGGATGCTTGACGATCAGGCCCGTATCATCCGTGCGACGCTCGATCATATCGCGCAGGGGGTCTGCATCTTTGATGCCCGTCAGAGGCTTGTGGGCTGGAATGAACGGTTGGGCGATCTGCTGGCCATTCCGCTGACGCGGTTCCGTATGGGCGTAGGGATCGCGACGCTGCTGGAGCGGTTGGAGAGCGAGATCACCTTTGGGGATATCTCGGGCGCGATGCAGCTTGCCGAATGGGCCCGGTCCGGCCCAGGTCGGGCCAAGCTGCATTTCGAGTTGAAGCGCGGCCCCCTGATCCTGCAAGCCGACGCCGAAGAGATGCCTGACGGCGGTTTCGTGATATCTTTCACCGACATCACGCCCGAACGCGATGCTTTGGCGCAGCTTTCGGCTGTGAATGAAACGCTCGAGGCGCGGGTGATGGAGCGGACGCTGGAGCTTGCCGATGCCCTGGCTGATGCCGAGCGCGCCAATGCCAGCCGTGCGCGTTTTGTGGCTGCTGCGAGCCATGACCTTCTGCAACCCCTGTCGGCGGCGAAGCTCTTCATGGGTTCGATTGCCGCCGAGTCTCTGGCGCCGGTCGCGGCCGAGGCGGTGACAAAGGCGCAGAACGCGCTCAATCAGGTGGAAGGCATCCTTGCGGCGCTGCTCGATATCTCCAAACTTGAATCGGGGCGGCTGGCCGTCAATCCCGTGCCTGTTCGGCTGGACCGCATCCTCGATCCGCTGCGCGAAGAATTTGCCGCACTCGCGGCGGCAAAGGGGCTGCAACTGACCGTGTTGCCCAGTTCGGCGGTTGTGGTGTCTGACCCGGCCTATCTGCGGCGCATCCTGCAAAACCTGATCGCCAATGCCGTACGCTATACCCGTGAGGGCCGCGTTCTGGTGGGGGCACGTCGGGCTGGCGGCATGATCCGTCTTGAAGTGCGAGATACCGGGCCCGGGATCGCCGAAGAGGATCAGGACGCGATCTTTCGCGAGTTCCACAGGCTCGATGCGCCGGCCTCTGCCTCTGAAGGGATGGGGTTGGGCCTTGCCATTGTCGAACGGGCCTGCGCGGCCCTCGGCCACCCGCTGGGCCTGCAGTCCGAGGTTGGGCGCGGCAGTTGCTTCATGGTGCAACTTGGTCTTGGCGACACCTTGGCTGATACGATAACGGCGCCGAATCCCGTGAAACCCGAGCCGGTGCTGGAAAGCGGTGACCGGATCGCCTTTCTGGTCGAGAACGAGCCTGATCTGCGCCACGCCATGACGCTGCTGCTGGAGAAATGGGGCCTGAGCGTCCTGGATGCCGGCAGCGCCGAAGAGGCCATCGCGCTGATCGAAGAGATTGGCATCCTTCCAGATGCCTTTCTGGTCGATCAGCAACTCGGCGAAGGCATGTCGGGGCTTGAATTCCTGCGCGTGATCCGCGCACGCTATGGAATGGTCCCCGCATGTCTGATCACGGCCGAACGCAGTCCAGCACTTGCTGCTGAATGCGACCGCGATCAGGTTCAGCGTTTCCTGAAACCCATCGATGCGCGGGCGCTTGAATCCTGGCTTGCGGCGCAGACAGTTACGACCTTCGTTCGATAGCGCAATCAGAGTGGCTCGGGCTATCGTTCAGCCAATCGGGAGGTGACGACGATGCAACTGAACGATCAGCGAGATATCAAGGCAGCGCCGGACGTGGTCTGGGCAGCCATTCTGGACCCTCAGATGCTGCAGGCAGCCATTCCGGGATGCGAGAGCGTTTCCGGTTCGGTTGAGGACGGGTTCGAGGCCGTCGTGACGCAGAAGGTGGGCCCGGTGAAGGCCACCTTTACCGGCATGGTGCGGTTCTCGGATATCCAGCCGGGGCAGGGCCTGACCATCTCGGGTGAGGGCAAGGGTGGGCCTGCGGGCTTTGCCAAGGGTGGCGCAAAGGTGCGGCTTGATCCGATCCCCGAAGGTACGCGCCTGTCCTACGAGGTTGACGCCAGCGTCGGGGGCAAGCTCGCCCAGCTTGGCAGCCGGATCATTGACGGATTTGCCAAGAAGATGGCTGACGAATTCTTCCAGCGCTTCCAGCAGGCGGTGGAAGGTCCGGTGACGGTGGCGGAGGAGGAGGCCGCCCCCGAAGAACCGGCGCCGGAAGGCGAACCCAAGAAGGGATGGTTCAAGCGGCTTCTTGGCTGATTGACCCCCATCCCCAGCGAAGACAAAGCCAGGGAGGAGAGAATGGCGAAAGTCTCGATGACGGTGAACGGCAAGACCGTGACCCGAGAGGTAGAGGGCAGGACGCTGCTCTCTACCTTTTTGCGTGAGGACCTGGGGCTGACGGGCACCCATATCGGCTGCGATACCTCGCAATGTGGTGCCTGCACCGTGCATGTGGATGGCCAGCAGGTGAAAGGTTGCACCGTCTTTGCGCTGGACGTCGATGGCGCGGATATCCGCACCATCGAAGGAATGGCCAACAAGGACGGATCCCTTTCGGTGATCCAGCAGGCGTTCCAGGACCACCACGGTTTGCAATGCGGCTTCTGCACCCCCGGAATGGTGATGGCGGCGGCCTCGCTTCTGGCGGTGAACCCCAAGCCGACCGAGGCGGAGATCCGTCATCACCTTGAGGGCAACCTGTGCCGCTGCACGGGCTACCACAATATCGTCAAGGCGGTCATGGCGGCGTCCGGGCAGGATGTCGGCAGCATCGCGGCTGAATGATTGCTTTAAATCAGGGTATTGCGGGGCGTTCTTGACGCTTCCGCCTCAGGGAGGTTTTCATGCCGAAAGACGGTGGCATCGGCGCCAGCACCAAGCGGCGCGAGGATGTGCGGTTCCTGACTGGAAAGGGCCGTTACACGGACGACATCAATATCCGGGGCCAGGCCTATGCCTGGTTTGTGCGTTCTGACGTGGCGCATGGCCGGATTGACCGGATTGACACAAGCGCGGCCGAGGCGATGCCGGGCGTGGTGAAGGTGTTCACCGCAGCCGATTTCGCGGGCGTGGGGGGGATTCCCTGTGGCTGGCAGGTGACCGATCGCTTCGGCAAGCCCATGCAAGAACCCAAGCACCCGGTTCTGGCAGATGGCAAGGTGCGCCATGTTGGCGATCCGATCGCGGTTGTGGTGGCGGACACGCTGGAAGAGGCGCGCGATGCGGCCGAGGCGGTGGTCATCGATATCACCGAACTGCCCCCGGTTCTTGACATGAAGGCCGCACTTTCGGCAGACAGCCCGAAGGTTCACGAGGAACTGTCGTCAAACCTCTGCTACGACTGGGGTTTTGTCGAAGAGAACAAGGGCGCTGTCGAAGAGGCGTTCAAGGCTGCCGCCCATGTGACAACGCTGGAGCTGGTCAACAACCGTCTCGTCGCGAACCCGATGGAACCGCGCGTTGCCGTTGGCGACTATGAAAGCCACTCGGGTAACCACACGCTCTATACCACCTCGCAGAACCCGCATGTGATCCGCTTGCTGATGGGCGCCTTTGTGCTGGGTATCCCGGAACACAAGCTGCGCGTCGTTGCACCCGATGTGGGCGGCGGCTTCGGCTCGAAGATCTATCACTATGCCGAAGAAGCCTTTGTCACCTTTGCGGCCAAGCAGGTTGGACGTCCGGTGAAATGGACCTCGACCCGGTCGGAGGCCTTCATCTCCGATGCCCAGGGCCGCGACCATGTGACGAAGATTGAGCTGGCGCTGGATGCCCAGAACAACTTCACCGCGGTGCGGACGGAAACTTACGCGAATATGGGCGCTTATCTGTCGACCTTCGCGCCGTCGATCCCCACCTGGCTGCACGGCACCTTGATGGCGGGCAACTACCGCACACCGTTGATCTATGTGAATGTGAAGGCAGTCTTCACCAATACCGTGCCAGTCGACGCCTATCGCGGCGCCGGCAGGCCGGAGGCGACCTTCCAGCTGGAACGCGTGATCGACAAGGCTGCGCGTGAACTTGGCGTCGATCCGGTGGAACTGCGGCGGCAGAACTTCATCAAGCCCGACCAATTCCCCTATCAGACGCCGGTTGCGGTGGTCTATGACACCGGCAACTACCACGCCACGATGGACAAGCTGCTGCAAATCTCTGATCGCGCCGGGTTTGAGGCCCGCGCGGCCGAATCGCGCGCACGCGGCAAATGGCGCGGCTTTGGCGTTGCCCATTACATCGAGGCCTGCGGTATCGCGCCGTCAAACCTCGTGGGGCAACTGGGCGCCCGCGCAGGACTTTACGAAAGTGCCACCGTCCGCGTGAACGCAACCGGCTCGATCAGCGTGTTTACCGGTAGCCACAGCCATGGTCAGGGGCACGAAACCTCTTTCGCGCAGGTGGTGGCCGAGTTGATCGGCATCGATGCAGGACAGGTAGAGATCGTGCATGGCGACACCTCGAACACGCCGATGGGCATGGGCACCTACGGCTCGCGCTCGCTGGCGGTAGGGGGCTCTGCCATCGTCAAGGCCACGAACAAGATCATCAACAAGGCCAAGAAGATCGCGGCCCATCTGATGGAGGCGAGCGAGGCTGATATCGAGTTGAAGGATGGCAAGTTCACCGTGGCAGGCACCGACAAGTCGGTCGACTGGGCCGGTGTGACATTGGCGGCTTATGTTCCTCACAACTATCCGCTGGAGAGCATGGAGCCGGGGCTTGAGGAGACGGCGTTCTACGATCCGTCAAACTTTACCTATCCCTCTGGCGGCTATGGGTGCGAGGTCGAGGTCGACCCCGAAACCGGCAAGGTCACCATCCTTGCCTTCAGCGCGGCTGACGATTTTGGCAATATCGTCAATCCGATGATCGTTGAGGGCCAGGTGCAGGGCGGGCTTGCGCAAGGGATCGGGCAGGCGCTGCTGGAAAACTGTGTCTACGATGAGAACGGCCAGCTTCTGTCCGGCTCCTTCATGGATTACGCCATGCCGCGCGCTGATGATCTGCCCAGCTTCAACGTGGATCATTCCTGCTGCACACCCTGCACGCACAATCCGCTTGGTGTGAAGGGGTGTGGCGAGGCCGGAGCCATCGGGTCACCGCCTGCGGTCGTGAATGCGGTGATCGACGCAATCCATCGTGCCGGACGCACCGATGTAACCCATATCGACATGCCGCTGACGCCTTCGCGCGTCTGGCAGGCATTGAACGCATAAGGAGGCTGCGATGAGAGACTTTGAGTTTGTCAAACCCGCCACCGTTGCCGACGCGGTCAAGGCACTTGCCGCCGACGGGGCGCAGCCCCTCTCAGGCGGCCAGACGCTGATTCCCACCATGAAGCAGCGGCTGAACACGCCCGAGCGCCTGGTCAGCTTGACTGGAATTGCCGAGATGAAGGGGGTCTGCAAGGGCGAAGGCGGTCTGCATGTTGGGGCGGCCACGCCCCATGCGGTCGTGGCGCGTGATGCGGCGGCCTATTATCCGGCGCTTGCGGCTCTTGCGGGTGGCATCGGCGATCCGGCGGTGCGCTCGCGTGGCACGATCGGTGGAAGCCTCGCCAACAACGATCCCTCTGCCTGCTATCCTTCGGCCGCTCTCGCCTCGGGCGCGACAATCGTCACCAATACCCGCAAGATCGCCGCGGATGACTATTTCCAGGGATTGTTCTCGACCGCCCTTGAAGAGGGAGAGATCATCACCGAAGTCCGCTTCCCGATCCCGGAAAAGGCGGCTTACGTGAAGTTCAACCAACCCGCCTCGCGTTTTGCCTTGGCAGGCGTCTTCGTCGCAAAGTTCTCGGGCGGCGTGCGGGTTGCAATCACCGGCGCGTCGAACGACGGGGTCTTCCGCTGGGCCGAGGCCGAATCTGCGCTTGGTGCAAACTTTGCGCCGTCCTCACTGGAAGGGCTGAACCTTTCGGGGGATGACATGATCAGCGATCTGCACGGAACAGGCGCCTATCGTGCCCATCTGGCAAAAGTCCTGACAAAACGGGCGGTTATTGCGGCCAGCTAACTTCCTCTTGGCCCCAAATACCCTCGCCGAAGGCAAGGCCCGCCAACAGGCGGGCCTTTCTTTTACCCTTGCCCGCCGTTTTCGAGATAGACCGCGCATCCGGTCAAAGCGGCATAGTCGTCCTCGATGACCGAGACTGCAAAGTTACCCATGAAGCCTGCAAAGCGCCCTTTGTCGCGGAAGGCCCCGGCAAAGTCGAACCGCTCCAGATACGGCTGGAAGGCGCGCGCGACACCGCCGATCAGATAGATACCGCCAAAGGGCAAGTGGATCAGCGCCAGATTGCCAATCTCTGACCCCAGAAGGCGCACATAAAGCTTACCTGTTTCAATGGCTTGCGGGTCATCCTTCGCAAGGGCCGCCATGATGTCGGCCGCCGCCAACTCTCCAGGGTTGCCGGCCTCGGCGCGGACAAAGGCATAGAGCCGCTCCAGTCCGCGGCCCGCCAGCACATCCTCGACGCCCGGAAACCCATGGGCCGTCTCGACAAAGCGAGCGAGGCGAAGATCGGCTTCCGTGCGGACGGGCATGTTGATGTGACCGCATTCCGAAGCGGCGACGATACGTCCCCATGGAGTTTCGTGCACAGGGGCTGCGTTGAATCCGGTGCCCGCACCGACGACGAGTTTCGCTGCATGGGGCTGCGAGGGGGCAGCGATTACGCAGGCAAGCTTGTCGTCGGCGATGTGGCCAAGTGCTTGACCTTGTGCTTGCAAGTCATTGAGGATCGCTGTTTTTTCAGCACCCGTCGCACGGGTCAGTGTTGATGCGTCGATCGTCCACGACAGGTTCGTCATGGTTGCAACACCGTCGCGCACGGGGCCCGCAGCCGCGACGCAAGCGCCCGCACAATCGGTGATCCGCGCCTCGTCCAGATACTGCCGGAGGATGGTTTCCAGACCGGCATAATCGGCATTGCGAAAGCGGCGTATGCTGTCTTGCCGGATCACCTTGCCGTCGGCCAAGGCCACGCGGGTGTTGGTGCCGCCGATATCGGCCACTAGCGAGGGAATGTTCCCCATGGTCTCCTCCAGATCAGGGTGGTGCCGGGCCAGAGCAACCGTTGGTCTTCAGTTTCGCGCCAAGGCGCGTTGCAGGGCGTGATATGACGCTTTCGGGGTTCTTGCCAAGCTCTCGTAATCGACATGAACCAGACCGAACCGCTTTTGATAGCCTTCGGCCCATTCGTAGTTGTCCAACAGAGACCAGTAGAAGAACCCCCGAAGATTGGCACCTGCGGCGATGGCACGCTGCGCGGCCTCGAAATGCCGGGCAACAAAGGCGATGCGTCCCTCGTCATCGATGCCGGGCTGATCGGCGTTGGCCATTCCGTTCTCTGTTACATAAAGCGGAAGGTCCCCCACATAGTCGCGGGCGAGGCGGGTGAGAAACCCTTCCAGCCCTTCTGGGTAGATCTCCCAGCCCATCTGGGTTTTGGGCAGGGGGCCGGACACTTCACGGGTGGCAGGCCAGGCCGTTCCGGGGGCGTCGGCATGCAGATGGCGGGTGTAGTAGTTCACACCCAGCCAATCGAGCTTCTGCCCGATCTTGCCCATGTCGTCTTGCCAGCGGTCGGGCATATGGGGTGCCAGACCTTCGAGCACGATCTCAGGATAGGTCTGACGGGTAATCGCCTCAATGAACCAGCGATTGAAGATCCCGTCCTGCACTGCCGCCGCGCGCTGATCGGCCGGGCTGTCGCTTGCCGGGGTGGCGTGGTCAAAGTTCAGCACGATGCCGAGGTTCTTCTGTCCCAGCCCGCGCATCCGCTCCATCGAGAGACCATGCGCCAGAAGAATGTGGTGCATCGCCCGCGCCGCCGCGCGGATGTCGCGCAAACCGGGCGCATGCGCGCCGATGAAATGGGAAAGCCATGCGACGCACCAGGGCTCGTTGATCGTGGCCACGGTTTCGACGCGGTCACCGATACGGCGGATGACGGCTTCGGTGAAATCGGCAAAGCGATGACAGGTGTCGCGGTTGCGCCAGCCGCCAAGGTCTGACAGCGCGGCCGGCAGATCCCAATGATAAAGTGTCAGGAACGGACGCAGGTCGCGCGCGCCCATGCCATCCACCAGACGGTCATAGAAGTCGAGCCCTTCGGGATTGATGGTCACCCCATCTGGCATGACCCGCGACCAACTGGTCGAGAACCGGTAGGCATCAAATCCTGCGGCGCGGATCAGATCAAGATCCTCGGCCCAGCGGTGATAATGGTCGCAGGCGGTGCTGCCATCTTCGGCCTGCACGACATTGCCTGGTGTCACGGCAAAGGTGTCCCAATGCGATGGTCCGGCGCCTCCAAAGCGTGAGCCTTCGATCTGGTAGGCGGCGGTGGCGGCCCCGAAAAGGAACCCTTCGGGAAATGAGGCGCGATGCGGGATCATGGTCAACCTGTGAAGGGGCCGGTGGACTGGCCGATGATAAGTTCCGCTTCCAGCAACAACTCTTGCGGGCCGGTAACCTTGCCGGTGATCAGGGAAATCAGCATATCGGCGGCCTGACGCCCGGCTTCGCGCACGGAAGATCGGGTGGCGGTAAAGATCGGCACGTCATCGCCATTGCGCAGGTAGCTCAGCTCGTCGTCGTGGATGATGATCGAGACGTCGCGACCAACGCGCAGCCCGCGCTCTTCGAAACCGCGGCGCACACCCATTGCCATGATCATCGACGACACGATTGCCGCCGTCGGGCGCTGATCGAGTGCCAGCATGTGCAGCGCGGCGCGGTACCCTGCAGTTTCTGTCATTTCCTCGCTGACCATGATCGCCGGGTCGGCAGTCAGGCCACGCGCGGTCAGCGCGTCCTCATACCCCCGACGGCGGCGCAGGGCAAAGTCCATGAACTCAAGCCCGTTGATCAGCGCGATGCGACGGTGGCCAAGGTCCAGCAGGAACTCGGTCGCACGCTGAAAGGCGCGGCGGTTGTTCACATCGACCCATGAATAGGGCAGCGTCGTCCCGGTCGCGCGGCCATGGACCACGAAGGGAATGTCGAGCTCGACCAGCAGGGGGATGCGCGGATCCTCCATCCGCGGGGCGTGCAGGATGACACCATCCACCGTGCCACGCGATTTCAGCTCGCGATAGACGCGCTCTTCGTTGTCATCGGGGACGACGGAGAGAAGCATGTCATACCCATTGCGCGAGTAGACCTCACCCGCGCCCGCGATGAAATCGGCAAAAACCGGGTTCACGATCTCATGCCGGGTGGCAAGCGGGATCACGTGGCCCACGGCCATGGCGCGGCCGGTCGCCAGACGTATCGCGCGCGTATTCGGCTTGTAGTTGTATCGTCTTGCCGCCGCCGCAACCCGTTCGCGCGTGGCTTCATTCACCTCGGGATAGCCGTTCAATGCCCGGCTCACCGTGGTGGGGGACAGATCCAGCTTCCGGGCAAGCTCCTTCAGGTTCATGACAGCCAAGTTCAAACCGTTTCAAATTTCGACTGACATTAGCGGCCTGCTGGTGCAAGGTCAAAGGGCAATCCGGAGCAAGTGGTCTTGCCCTCATACTTTCTGCATATGCAAAACAAGCGGTTGGGGTGCCGGATCGGCAGAGAATAGTTGACACAAGGGGCCGTCGCCGCATAGTGGAGCCATTCAAAGCGGTTTGAAAATGATTCCAGCTTTGGGTGGGCCGGATTGAGGGGCGGCCCGCGCAATCGAAAACGGGAGGAATGCGGAATGACACGGAAACTCGTTGCCAGTGCTGCGGCGCTGGCTCTGTTTGCAGGCCACGCGGCTGCGCAGGACCTGAAATTCCCAGTGGGCGAAGGCGGTTTCAATTGGGACAGCTACAAGGCGTTTGACGAGGCGACCAATCTGGATGGCCAGACGTTGTCGATCTTTGGTCCCTGGCGGGGCGAGGATCAGGTTCTGGTTGAATCCGTTCTGGCCTATTTCAGTGCCGCATCCGGCGTGAAGGTCAACTATTCGTCGTCGGAAGGGTATGAACAACAGATCCTCGTCGACACGCAGGCAGGCAGCCCGCCCGACATCTCCATCCTGCCGCAGCCGGGTCTGATTGCCGAGCTGGTGGGCAAGGGGCTTGTTGCACCGCTTGGTGACGAGACGAAGGCCTGGCTGACCGAGAATTATGCTGCGGGCGCGGACTGGGCAAAGCTTGGCACCTACAAAGGCAAGGATGGGGCCGAGGCGCTTTATGCCTTCCCCTACAAGGCCGACGTGAAGTCGCTGGTCTGGTATTCGCCTGACAACTTTGCCGACGCTGGTTACGAAGTGCCCACGACCATGGCGGAGCTGAAGGCGCTGACCGAGCAGATCGTCGCCGATGGCGGCACGCCCTGGTGCATCGGTCTGGGATCGGGC
This sequence comes from Gemmobacter aquaticus, assembly GCF_007859075.1. GTDB lineage: Bacteria > Pseudomonadota > Alphaproteobacteria > Rhodobacterales > Rhodobacteraceae > Gemmobacter > Gemmobacter aquaticus. The sequence goes on along the minus strand of NZ_VOAK01000011.1, from coordinate 1,177,180 downwards.
GGCGCTACGGGCTGGCCTGCGACCGACTGGGTCGAGGACCTGATGCTGCGCACCCAATCACCCGAGACCTACGACAAGTGGGTGACGCACGAGATCACCTTCAGCGATCCGGCGGTTCTGGGCGCAATCGATGAATTCGGCTGGTTTGCCAAGAACGATGCCTTTGTCGCCGGCGGTGCTGCCGCTGTCGCCTCCACCGACTTCCGCGAAAGCCCCAAGGGCCTCTTCTCCTCGCCGCCGCAGTGCTACATGCACCGCCAGGCGTCGTTTATCCCGTCCTTCTTCCCGGAAGGAACCGTGGTGGGTGAGGATGCCGACTTCTTCTACTTCCCCGCGGATGAGGCCAAGGGCCTTGGAACGCCGGTTCTGGGTGCGGGCACGCTGGCTTTCATCACCAAGGACACGGAAGCCTCGCGCGCCTTCATCGAGTTCCTGAAGACCCCGATCGCGCATGAAGTGTGGATGGCGCAGAATGGCTTTGTCACCCCGTTCAAGGGCGCCAATGCCGAGCTTTACGGCAACGCGGCGCTGAAGAAACAGGGCGAGATGCTGCTGAACGCCACGACCTTCCGCTTTGACGCATCCGACCTGATGCCGGGCGCGGTGGGCGCTGGTAGCTTCTGGACCGGCATGGTCGACTTTGTGGGTGGCAAGTCCTCGGCCGAGGTAGCCACCACCATCGACGCGGCCTGGCCCAAGTGATCGTCTGCAAGTGATCGTCTGACCGGGGGGCCGCTCGCGCCCCCCGGATCGCCCGCGTGTTCTGGATAAGGGGGGAGAGCATGCATCCCGCATTTCAGGCCATTCTGACCATCGTCATCGGGGTCGGCGGCTGCATTGGTTACTTCTATTTCTCGAACCTGTTTCTGGACAAGGTTCTGTTCCCCGCACGGGGCGAGAATGCCGGGCGCAACATCAATCGCGCTAACATGATCCGCCCCTGGCTGTTCCTGCTGCCTGCGATGATCGCGCTTGGGCTTTATCTGACCTATCCGGTTTTCGCGACGCTCAAGCTTTCGCTGTTTGACAAGTCGGGCGAGAACTTCGTGGGCCTCGGCAACTATGCCCAGATGATGACCGAGGCAAAGTTCTGGGAGGCGATGCGCTCGAACGCCCTGTGGCTTGTCGTCGTGCCGGCCCTGTCAACCGCTTTCGGCCTGCTGGCCGCGCAACTGACCGACCGGATCTGGTGGGGCAATATCGCCAAGTCACTGATCTTCATGCCGATGGCGATCTCCTTCGTCGGCGCATCGGTGATCTGGAAGCTGATCTATGACACGCGGCCCACGGGCCAGGCGCAGATTGGTCTGCTCAACCACATCTGGATGCAGTTTGACGGCGGTTGGGGGTCGGTCCTGCTGCTGCGGGTGCTGCCAGCAGTTCTTCTCGCAGGCTTTGCGGCCCTGATGGGCTGGCTCGCCTGGCTGCTCATCCGGGCGCTGATGGCGGATCGGGCAGGTGGCTTCTGGTTGCGTATCGGCCGGTTGGCGGGCGCCGCGATTTCCGCCCTGATTGGTCTGGTCGCGGTGATCTGGGCCTTTGGCGCTGCGACCGCCAATCTGCCCTATGGTGCGCCACAGCAATGGCTGACCATTCCCTTCTGGAACAACTTCTTCCTGATGGCCGTGCTGATCTGGATCCAGACTGGCTTTGCCATGGTGATCCTTTCCGCCGCGCTGCGTGGCGTGCCGGAAGACACGATCGAGGCCGCGATCCTTGATGGCGCCAATGCGTTCCAGATCTTCTTCAAGATCAAGGTGCCGCAGATCATGGGCACGATTGTCGTGGTCTGGACGACCATCACCATCGTCGTGCTCAAGGTGTTCGACATCGTGCGCGCCATGACCAACGGCCAATGGGGGACGCAGGTTCTGGCCAACTACATGTACGACAAGCTTTTCACCGCCTCGGACTGGGGCGTGGGCTCGGCAAGCGCCATGGTCATCATGCTGCTGGTGACGCCGATTCTCGTCTGGAACGTCTACAATGCCCGCAAGGAGATGCGCTGATGGACAATATCGCAGGCTCCAAACCCGCGCTCGTCTGGGCCGTTCATATTTCGGCCGCGCTGCTGGTTGCGCTCTGGCTGTTCCCGACACTGGGACTTCTGGTGTCGTCCTTCCGCACGGGGGACCAGATCTCCGGTTCCGGCTGGTGGCAGGCGCTGTCGACGCAAGAGGCGCAGCTGCCCGCAATCCGCTTGAAGGGGGAAGAAGTCCAGAAGGACGGTGCCTTTGTGATCGAGGGCAACCTCTTTGACGGGCGCACATCGACGATCTCTCGCTGGGGGATCAACTCGCGCGATCCCAATGCCTTCGCGGCTGGTGAAAGCACCACTTTGCCCGACGGGCCGACCCTGACGCTACAAGAGGATGGCGCATTTGCGCTCAGCTCGACCTCGACCATGGCCGAGATGCGCATGCCGCGGGTCTTTGCCACTGCGACGACCCCGCCGGAATTTACGCTGCAGAACTATAACAATGTGCTCTTCCAGCCCAAAGCCGGACAGGGCGTGGGGCAGGCGTTCCTGAACACGCTGACGGTGTCGATCCCTGCGACGATCATTCCGATCCTGATTGCCGCTTTCGCGGCCTATGCGCTGGCTTGGATGGAGTTTCCGGGGCGCGCCCTTCTGGTGGCTGCTGTTGTCGGCCTGCTGGTGGTGCCGCTGCAACTGGCGCTGATACCGCTGCTGCAGTTCCACAACAGCATTGGTATCGGCAAGGGGTATCTGGGTGTCTGGCTGGCCCATACGGGCTTTGGCTTGCCGCTCGCGATTTACCTGTTGCGCAATTACATGGCGGGTTTGCCGCGTGACATCATCGAGAACGCCAAGGTTGATGGCGCGACCGACTTTCAGATCTTCACCCGGATCATTCTGCCCTTGTCCTTCCCGGCGCTGGCGTCCTTTGCGATCTTCCAGTTCCTCTGGACATGGAACGACCTGCTGGTGGCGCTGGTTTTCCTCGGGTCCGGCGACGATCAGATGGTGCTGACCGGTACGCTGCTGAACCTGATGGGTTCGCGTGGCGGCGATTGGGAAATTCTGTCGGCCTCGGCCTTCGTCTCGATCGCGGTTCCGCTGGCCGTATTCTTCCTGATGCAGAAATACCTGGTGCGCGGCCTGTTGGCCGGCTCGGTAAAGTGAGACGACCCATGAGCTTGCATAAAGACCCCGACTGGTGGCGCGGCGCGGTGATCTATCAGATCTACCCCCGCAGCTTTCAGGACAGCAATGCAGACGGTATCGGCGATTTGCCGGGCATCACCGCACGGCTTGACCATATCGCAAACCTTGGCGCCGATGCGATCTGGATCAGCCCGTTCTTTACGTCGCCGATGAAGGACTTCGGCTATGACGTCAGCGATTATTGCGACGTCGATCCGATGTTCGGAACCCTTGCCGACTTTGACGCGCTGGTGGCGCGGGCCCATGAACTGGGGCTGCGCGTGATGATTGATCTTGTGTTGTCGCACACCTCAGACCAGCATCCCTGGTTCAAGGAAAGCCGCGCAAACCGCACCAATCCGCGGGCAGACTGGTATGTCTGGGCTGAGCCCAAGCCGGATGGCACCCCACCCAACAACTGGCTGTCGGTCTTTGGCGGCTCGGCCTGGGCCTGGGATGGGCGTCGCCAGCAATACTACCTGCACAACTTTCTGACCTCTCAGCCGGACCTGAACCTGCACAACGAAGATGTGCAGGCGGCGCTTCTGGACGTGGCGCGGTTCTGGCTGGAGCGCGGCGTTGACGGATTCCGACTGGATACGATCAATTTCTACTTTGCAGACAAATACTTGCGCGATAATCCCTCGCTTCCGCCAGAGCTGCGGAATGACAGTATCGCGCCTTCGGTAAACCCGTATAACCACCAGTTGCACCTGTTCTCGAAGAACCAGCCGGAAAATCTTGAATTCCTGAGGAAATTCCGCGCGGTTCTGAATCCCTATGGTGCGGCAGCCGTGGGCGAGGTGGGCGATGCCCAGCGTGGGCTGGAGATCATGGCCGAATACACCTCGGGCGGTGACAAGGTGCAGATGTGCTACCCGTTCGAGATGCTGCAACCCAAGCGTCTGACGGCTGCGGGGCTGGAAGAGACCTTTGCGCGGATGGCCGCCGCCGCGCCCGATGCCTGGCCCTGCTGGAGCTATTCGAACCATGACACGGTGCGCCACCTGACGCGCTGGAACCTGACGGATGAGGCCGCATGCACATATGCCACGATGCTGGCCTGCCTGCGCGGCTCGATCTGTCTCTATCAGGGCGAAGAGCTGGGCCTGCCCGAGGCCGAGGTTGCCTTTGAGGATCTTCAGGATCCGTATGGCATCGAGTTCTGGCCCGAATTCAAGGGCCGCGACGGTGCCCGCACGCCGATGATCTGGCAGACCGACAATGGGCAGGGTGGCTTCACCACCGCCAGCAAAAGCTGGCTTCCGGTGACGGCGCCGCATCTGGTGCGGTCGGTGGCGGCACAGGCGGGTGATCCGGGCTCGATGTTGGCCCATTATCGCCGCTCGCTCGCTTTCCGCCGCGCCCATGCGGCGCTGCGGACCGGCGCCATGGAGCAGATAGGCGCCACTGGCAGCGCGGCACATTTCATCCGTCGCGGCGATGAGGTGCTGTTTTGCGCCTTCAACCTTGGTGACGGTGAGCAAACCATCCGCCTGCCCGAGGGGAAATGGCAGACGGTAGGAACGGAATTGGGCAGTCAGCCGGTGACCGGCACAAATGTGACCCTGGGGGCCTGGCAGATCTGCCTCGCCCGTCAGGTCTGAGAGGGGGAAGTCATGGCCGAACTGAAGCTGAGCAATGTCGAAAAGGCCTATGGTGAGGTCAAGGTCCTTCGGGACATCAACCTGGACATCAAGTCCGGCGAATTGATTGTATTCGTGGGGCCTTCCGGTTGCGGCAAGTCCACGCTCCTGCGCATGGTCGCGGGTTTGGAGCGTATTACGGGCGGTGACTTCACCATTGATGGCGTGCGGATGAACGACGTGCCGCCATCCGAGCGCGGGATCGCGATGGTGTTCCAGTCCTACGCGCTTTACCCGCATATGACGGTGCGCGAGAACATGAGCTTTGCGCTGAAGCTCGCCAAGAAGCCGCAGTCCGAGATCAATGCGGCGGTTGAGCGTGCCGCGCGCATCCTGCAACTGACCCCGTATCTCGAGCGTCTGCCCAAGGCACTGTCTGGCGGTCAGCGCCAGCGCGTGGCGATCGGTCGTGCGATCGTGCGCGACCCCAAGGTCTATCTGTTTGACGAACCGCTCTCGAACCTCGATGCCGCCTTGCGCGTGGCGACCCGGATCGAAGTTGCGCAGTTGAAAGAGGCGATGCCCAACTCGACGATGATCTATGTGACGCACGATCAGGTCGAGGCGATGACGCTTGCCACCCGGATCGTGGTGCTGGCCGGCGGCGGCGTTGCGCAGGTCGGAACTCCGCTTGAGCTGTATGAACGCCCTGAGAACGAGTTTGTGGCCCAGTTCATCGGCAGCCCGTCGATGAACCTGCTGCCCGGCGAAATCGTTGAGACCGGCGCGCAGACCCGGATCAAGCTGGACAATGGCGGCGAGGCCTTGGCGTCAATACCCACCAAGGCCAGTGACAAGGGCCTCAAGGTCAATCTCGGCGTTCGCCCGGAGGATCTGGTCCCGACCGAAGGCCTAGGGCTGTTCAGCGGCGAGGTTGAGTTTACTGAAGCCTTGGGCGAGGTGACGCTGCTCTACTTCAAGAAGGTGGGGGAAAGCGCTGGTATGGTTGCGAAATTCCCGGGCATTCATCGTGATTTGCGGCACAAGGCGGTAACGCTGACTGCCGATCCCTCGAAAATTCATCTGTTCAGCAACGGCCGGTCTTTACTCTACCGTTGATTGGCAGGGCGGTTTGGTCGCACTTCCGGGGTAGCGGGGTTTCCGCTATCACTTGAAAAACGCAAGTGATGGCAGACAGATGACCAATCCCGCCGACCCCAAGGGCTACCGACCGCGCGCCTATCCGCCACCGCAGTTCCCACCGGCGCGGCCAAAGCTGTTTGCGCGGATGCCGCCGGCTGTCTTTCCGGTGATCATGGGGGCTGTTGGCCTCGGCCTTGCGCTGCGCCGCGGGCTTGAGGCCTTTGGCCTGCCGTCCGGGTTGGCCGAGATGTTCCTTGGGGTATCTGTGGCGCTTTGGCTATTTGCGGCAACTGGTTATGCTGTAAAGTTGATGCGCCGTCCCTCCGTGCTGCTCGATGATCTGCGGGTATTGCCGGGGCGAGCGGGTATTGCTGCAGCGGTTCTGACCACGCTTCTGGTCGCAGTCGTGTTGGTGCCTTACGCGCCGGGGTTGGCGACTGGCCTCTTGTTCCTGGGCCTTGGATTGCATGCTGCTTTTGCGGTGCTGATCCTGAGACTGATCCTGCGCGCCCCGCCGGAATCGCGCGAGGTGACGCCGATCTGGCATCTGCACTTTGTCGGCTTCATTATTGGCGGAGTGGCGGCAGTTCCGCTGGGTCTGCATGATCTGGCGGTTGTGCTGCTTGGCGTGACGGTGCCGATCGCGATCGCGATCTGGCTTGTGTCGCTCCGGCAACTGATCCTGCGCATTCCGCCCGCACCACTTCGTCCGCTGCTGGCGATCCATCTGGCGCCGGCGGCGCTGTTCACGATCGTTGGCGCAAGCCTGGGGTTTGATCAGCTGGCGCTGATCGCGATTGCGGTTGCAACGCTGATCGTTCTTGCGATGGTGATGGGCGCGCGCTGGATCACCGCGAGCGGTTTTTCCGCGCTTTGGGGCGCCTTCACCTTTCCGCTGACGGCCTTCTGCACGGCGCTTTTCTCGATCAACCTTGACGTTACCGCAGCCATTGCGCTTGCTTTCACGACCGGGCTTGTCATCACGGTCCTTATCCGGGTGCTGCGCGCCTGGCCCAAGGGGCAACTCGCCGCAAAGACCAACGCCGCCGAGGCCTGATCAGCCGCCGATCGTGGCAACGAATGCGCGGGCGAGGTCCAGCCCGACGCGGTCGGCCTGCGCCCCGTGGGTTTCGGCCAGCGTCGGGTGTTCGGAAAGCCAACCGGGGCGCATGGCTTCGGTCAATGCAGGAAACTCGCGGTTCCAATCTGCGACGACCCTGCGGTTCGCCTCGAAGTGGAACTGTGTGCCATATGTGGCGCGCCCGATCCGGAAGGCTTGATTGGCCGCCTGCGCCGAAGTGGCAAGCTGATGCGCGCCTTCAGGTAATCTGAATGTGTCGGAGTGCCACTGAAAGATCGGAAAACGCTGCGGCAGGGCCGAGAAGACAGGGTCCGCCGCCGCCCCGTCGGAAAGGCTGACATCACACCAGCCAAACTCTGGCGCGGCCCCGATCAGGTTTTCGCCGCCAAAACCTCGGGCAAGGATCTGTGCGCCAAGGCAGATGCCCAGAACCGACCGCCCGGCATCCGAGAACGCCCGCATCCGCGCCGCCAGTGACGGAAGGTAAGGGTGGGCCGCGTCATCGAGGGCGTTCTGTTCGCCGCCAAACACAACCATCGCATCAAAATCGGAAACCTCGGGCAGGGCGCCTCCCGCCCATGGCCGGAACTGCCCGATGCGCGCGCCTGCCTCGTGCAAGGCGACGCCGACCTGCCCGTGATGAGTGATCCGGGTATTCTCGACAATGGCGACACGCATAAGGCGACCTCTGTTCGTTTCCTCGGGGGCATCCTGCATGCCGCGCTGTGCCCTGCGCGCCTGTCTGCGACATCCGGGGTGCCGCTCGGCATTTCTGCTTGCACTCGCGCGCGCCCCGTGAAATGGGGAAGCGCCAAACGATCCCATCCCATGACCCGTTCAGGAGGCTTACATGGAGATTCGCGAGGCGCTCACCTTCGACGATGTTCTGCTGGTTCCGGCGGCAAGCAATGTGCTGCCATCCGATGCTGACACGTCGACATTTCTGACCCGCCAGATCCGTATGAACATCCCGCTGGTGTCCTCGGCGATGGATACCGTGACCGAGGGCCGCATGGCCATTGCCATGGCGCAGGCCGGTGGGGTTGGGGTAATCCATCGCAATCTGGACATCGAGGCGCAGGCGCGTGAAGTGCGGCGGGTCAAACGGTTTGAAAGCGGTGTCGTCTATTCGCCGATCACCCTGCGCCCCGACCAGACTTTGGCCGATGCCAAGGAACTGATGGATCGCTACAACATCACGGGCTTCCCCGTTGTGGACGAAAAAGGCCGCGTGGTGGGCATCGTCACCAACCGCGACATGCGCTTTGCCTCGGATGACAAGACGCCCGTCAGCGTGATGATGACCGCCGACAACCTGGCCATCCTGCGAGAGCCTGTGGACCGCGAGGCCGCGATCAGCCTGATGAAGGCGCGGCGGATCGAAAAGCTGTTGGTCACCGATGGTGGCGGCAAGCTCACCGGCCTTCTGACGCTGAAGGATACTGAGAAATCAGTCCTTAACCCCCATGCCTGTAAGGATGAGATGGGCCGTCTGCGCGTGGCTGCAGCCTCGACGGTCGGCGATGCAGGGTTTGAGCGGAGCCAGGCGCTGATCGATGCAGGCGTGGACGTTGTGGTGATCGACACCGCGCACGGCCACAGCGAGGGCGTGGCCATTGCGGTCGAACGCATCAAGAAGCTGTCCAACACGGTGCAGGTGATCGCCGGCAACGTGGCCACCGCCGAGGCGACCCGTGCCCTGATCGGCGCCGGGGCGGATGCGGTCAAGGTGGGCATCGGTCCGGGCTCGATCTGCACCACGCGGATCGTCGCAGGTGTGGGCGTGCCGCAGTTGACCGCGATCATGGACAGCGCGCGCGCCGCTGGCGACATCCCGGTGATTGCGGATGGCGGCATCAAGTTCTCGGGCGATTTCGCCAAGGCGATTGCGGGTGGTGCCTCCTGCGCCATGGTCGGGTCGGCCATCGCTGGCACTGATGAATCGCCGGGCGAGGTGATCCTGTGGAACGGCCGCAGCTACAAGAGCTATCGCGGAATGGGCAGCCTTGGCGCCATGGCGCGCGGCTCTGCCGACCGGTATTTCCAGAAGGATGCCGCCAGCGACAAGCTGGTCCCGGAAGGGATTGAGGGGCAGGTGCCCTACAAGGGATCTGTCGCGACGGTCATTCACCAGATGGTTGGCGGCCTGCGGGCGGCGATGGGCTACACCGGCAATCGCACCGTGGCCGAGATGCGCGCGAACTGCAATTTCGTGCGCATTACCGGCGCGGGGCTGAAGGAAAGCCACGTCCATGACGTGCAGATCACCCGCGAAAGCCCCAACTATCGGGTGGGGTGATGCAAGGCACTGATCCTGCAGTGGGCAACCGATGACCCCGGCTGCCCGCCTTTCTGCCGCGATCGAGATTCTGGACCGCGTTCTTGCCGGCGCCCCGGCCGAGCAGGTGCTGACGAACTGGGCTCGCGCCAGCCGCTTTGCCGGATCAGGCGATCGTCATGCCGTGCGCGATCTGGTTTATGACGCGCTGCGCTGCCGGCGCAGCTTTGCCGCCTTGGGCGGTGCCGAGACGGGCCGTGGCCTGATCCTTGGCGGCTTGCGTTCGGCAGGGGTCGAGCCTGAGACCCTGTTCACCGGTGAGGGCCATGCCCCTGCGCCGCTGAGCAGTGCTGATATCGGACAGGCTCCGACGGGTTTTGCCGCGCTCGATATCCCCGACTGGCTTGCATCGCAGATGCAGCAGGATATGGGCGATGCGTTCGAGGCTGTGGCCGAGGCCCTGCGCCATCGTGCGCCGGTGTTCTTGCGCGCCAATCTGGCACGCGGTTCGCGCGATTCTGCGAGGGAAGCCCTCGCAGAGGCGGGGATCGAGGCCGAACCGCATCCGCTTTCGCCCACGGCGCTTTTGGTGACGGCCGGCGCGCGGCGCGTCTCGGCCTCTGAGCCCTACACCGGCGGACTGGTCGAGTTGCAGGATGCGGCCTCGCAGGCGGTCGTCGATGCGCTGCCGCTGGCGGATGGCATGCGGGTACTTGATTACTGCGCGGGCGGGGGCGGCAAGTCGCTCGCCATGGCCGCGCGTGCGCGGGTGAAGCTTTTTGCTCATGACAGCGATCCGCGGCGTATGCGTGACCTTCCGGCACGAGCCAAGCGCGCAGGGGTCAAGGTCGAGGTTCTGCCCGGTGCACCGTCCGGTCTGTTCGATCTGGTCTTGGCCGACGCACCGTGTTCGGGCTCGGGCAGTTGGCGGCGCGCGCCTGAGGGCAAATGGGCGCTGACCCCGGAGCGCCTGCAGGACCTGCGGAATATTCAGTCGGAGATATTGGACAAGGCTTCCGCACTGGTGCAGCCCCGCGGCTGGTTCGCCTATGCAACCTGTTCGCTGCTGAACGCCGAGAACCGCGACCAGATCGACGCGTTTCTGGCGCGCACAGACAAATGGAGCCTGCAGCGCGAACTGCGCCTTACACCGATTGACGGCGCGGACGGGTTCTATCTGGCCCTGTTGCAGCGGATCACCTAAGAGGCGAGTTTTGCTGCGCAAATTCTCGCAATGGAGTTAACCACCGGTTAACCCTTCGCAGGCGCAATGATCAGGCGCGATTCTGTCTGGCGGGAAGGTGATGATTGGCAGGGCAACGGCGGGCTTCTCGGCCTGGGCGGAGAGGTGGACGACGGTTCCGGTCGACCGGGTGGCAAACATCATCGTTGGTCAATTCTGGCTGCTGATGGCGCTGTCGCTGGGCTTTGGCGGCGTCGTCCTGATTGCCCCTGATCGGGCTGCGGCGCAGACCCTTGGTGCGATTGGCGCGACGTTCAGCATGCTTGTGCTGATGGCGCGGGGCGTGCTGTTCTGCCGTGATCTGCGGGTGCGGGCGCTGGAACGCGACCTGATGTTTTTGACCGGGCATGACGATGCGCCCTGCTTTACCACCGATGGCGGGGGGAGGATCGGCTTCCGTAACGCAGCCGCGCTTCGTCGGTTTGGCGGCGGTGAAAAGACCGCGCTGCTTGCGACCCTGCAGGATTATTTTGCAAGCCCGGCCTCTGTCCTGTTTCGGTTGCAGGCACGTGCGCGGACTAGCGGTGCCGCGCATGAGGATCTGGCGTCACGCCACGGCGTTGGCCGCCTCGGCGTGCAGAGGATCGGGCGGGACCGCTTCCTCTGGCGGCTGGAAGAAACCTTGCGCGACGATGGTGATGGGCGCGGCGCCGACGGGATCGGCCTGCCGATGCTGGTCGCCAACAAGGCCGGGGTTGTGCTGTTTGCAAACGGCGCGCTACGGCGCCTGCTGGGTGAACGCCCGCGGCATCTGCAGTCCGTTCTTGGCCCAGGAGCAATGCAGTCGGGGCGTGAGGTCACGATCGGCACGACGTCCGGCCCACTGCGTGCGCGGGTGACCGAACTCGCCGGGACCGGTGATCGGCGCGAAATCTATCTCCTGCCAACTGCGCCAGATGAGCCGGGTGATGCCAGCCCGACGGATTTTGAGAATGTGCCGGTTGCGCTGCTGAAATTCGGAACCGACGGGCAGCTTTCGGTCGCCAACCGGGCCGCACGAGAGGCGCTTGGTCTGGATCCCCAACTCCGTCCCAGCTTTCACGAGATGTTCGAGGGGCTGGGCCGCCCGGTTCAGGACTGGCTCAGCGATGTTGCGCATAAGCGCATTCCGGCGAGCGCAGAGGTCTTGCACCTGCGTGGCCCTGAGGCAGGCTTATTCTTCCAGATAGGTCTGCGTCGCATAGATGATGGCGGCAGATCGATGGTTCTGGCCGTTTTGAATGACGCCACTGCGCTGAAGACACTCGAAGCGCAGTTCGCCCAAAGCCAGAAGATGCAGGCGATTGGCCAGTTGGCTGGTGGGATCGCGCATGACTTCAACAATCTTTTGACTGCAATTTCAGGGCATTGCGACCTGTTGTTGCTGCGGCATGATCGCACGGATCCCGAATATGCGGATCTTGTGCAGATCCATCAAAACGCCAACCGTGCCGCCAGTCTGGTGCGGCAGTTGCTGGCTTTCTCGCGCAAGCAGACGCTCAAGCCACAACGCCTTGACCTGCAAGAGGTGCTGTCGGACCTTACCCACCTTCTGAACCGATTGGTTGGCGAAAAGATCAGCCTGCGGCTGAACCATGCCGTCGATCTGGGCGCCATCCGCGCTGACCGGCGGCAGCTTGAGCAGGTGGTCATGAACCTCGTGGTCAATGCGCGCGACGCCATGCCCGAGGGCGGTACAATCCGCATCGAAACCGAGGCGCTGACCATTGCCGAAGATCTGCGACGAGACCGCGTTTCGGTACCGCCGGGAAAATACGCGGTGATCCGTGTGATCGACACGGGCTGCGGAATTGCTGCCGACAAGTTGCCCCATATCTTTGAGCCCTTCTTTACAACCAAGCGCGTTGGCGAAGGTACGGGGCTTGGTCTTTCAACGGCCTATGGCATCGTCAAGCAATCGGGCGGATATATCTTCGTGGACAGCGAGGTGGGGCGGGGCACGATCTTTCGCCTCTATTTCCCGATTTCGACCGAAGTTGCGGCGCCGGAGGTGCCAGAGACCTTCGCCCGAAAGATTGCACCGCGCGCACAGGGGGGTGTCGTTCTGCTGGTAGAAGACGAGGCACCGGTGCGCGCCTTTGCCTCTCGCGCCTTGCGGCTGCGGGGGTTTACGGTGCTGGAGGCAGATTGTGCGGAGGCCGCGCTCAAGGTACTGGAGGATGCGCAGCTTGAGGTCGATGTTTTCGTAACCGATGTCGTCATGCCCGGACAGGATGGCCCAAGCTGGGTGCGCGAGGCGCTGAAGCGCCGTCCCAATGTGCGAACGATCTTTGTGTCCGGCTATGCCGAAGATCACCTTTCGGCCACGCAGGCTGGAATCCCGAATTCGGTCTTTCTGCCCAAGCCGTTCTCATTGACCGACCTGACAGAATTGGTCCAGCGCCAGCTTGGTTGACCTTAACCCGTCGTTTGGCACAGCCGGTCGTAAAGCTCAAAATCCGCGGCCGCATGGCGGCGCAGCTTGGCTTCTGTCTTGGGGTCAAGCTCCAAGGATGCCTCGGGTGAGACGTTCAACCGCGGCAAGATGATCTCGCAATTGAGCCGGTCTTCCAGAAAATTGATCAGGTCGTCGATACGCTCATACCGAAACAGTCGGTCGAGGCCCTTTTCGCCGCTGCGGTCGACCTTTGGCGCAAGGAAATTCGCCTGAGAGCCGACAGCGACCGAGGCAGGGGGCGTGTCGGAACAGTAGAGCTGCACGAATTGGTCAAAGCTCATGCCGGCGGTGCTCTTGCGCTCTTCGCCGATATCCTCGCGCTGCCGATAGCGATACCAGCTGCCCAGCCAGTCCAGCGGCTCGCGCATGGTTGCGATGACGGTGAAGGGGCGGCCCGCTGCGCTTTCAAGCCAGGGTCCGATGAAGCGATGATACTTGCGCACTGTTGCATGCTTCAGCTGCGGTGGCCGCTGGATTGCGAGGTGAGCCATCGATTCGAGAGCGGATTCGATCGCGGTGGTTCCGGTCTTTGGGGTGGCCAGCATGGTCAGCTGCTGATGCCAGAAAACAAGCATAGGTTCCTCAATCGCCGCCAGGTCGCCAATTTTGCGACCTTCCGTAAACCCTCTCTTAACCAAAACGGAAGAAAGCTCAATCTATGCAGAATGAGATTGAAATGTTCTCGTTTTGCCCTCATAAAGCAATGGAACAAGTCGGGAACATCAGCCTTGCATCGGCACATTGCCCTGATGTCATTGCTGTGTGATAAGGACCAGAACAATGGCTGCGGCAACACTCTTCGACCTGAACGGAAAGCGCGACATGGACAAGACGAAGGCGCTGGAAAGCGCGCTGGCACAGATCGAACGGCAGTTCGGCAAGGGCTCGATCATGAAGTTGGGCGCCAACAGCCCGGCGATGGATATCGAGGCTACGTCGACCGGCTCGCTCGGTCTTGATATCGCGCTTGGTATCGGCGGCCTGCCCAAGGGCCGGATCGTCGAGATCTATGGCCCGGAAAGCTCGGGCAAGACGACGCTGACGCTGCATGTCGTGGCTGAAGAACAGAAAAAGGGCGGGGTCTGCGCCTTTGTCGATGCGGAACATGCGCTCGACCCGCAATATGCCAAGAAGCTGGGTGTGAACCTTGATGAACTGCTGATCAGCCAGCCCGATACGGGCGAGCAGGCGCTGGAGATCGTCGATACGCTGGTGCGTTCGGGCGCGGTTAGCCTGATCGTCGTCGACTCGGTCGCCGCGCTGACGCCCAAGGCCGAGATCGAGGGCGACATGGGCGATGCTACGGTGGGTGCCCAGGCCCGTCTCATGAGCCAGGCAATGCGCAAGCTGACCGCGTCGATCGGGCGTTCGAACTGCATGGTCATCTTCATCAACCAGATCCGGATGAAGATCGGTGTGATGTTCGGCAGCCCGGAGACCACGACCGGCGGCAATGCGCTGAAGTTCTACGCGAGCGTGCGTCTCGACATTCGCCGCATCGGCTCCATCAAGGACCGTGAGGAAGTGGTGGGCAACGCGACCCGCGTGAAGGTGGTGAAGAACAAGGTCGCGCCGCCCTTCAAGCAGGTCGAGTTCGACATCATGTACGGCGAAGGCATCTCCAAGACCGGCGAGTTGGTGGATATCGGCGTGAAGGCTGGTGTGGTCGAAAAGTCGGGCAGCTGGTATTCGTACGGTGATGAGCGGATCGGCCAGGGGCGAGAGAATGCGAAAGCCTTCCTCAAGGCCAACCCGGGCGTCGCGCTGGAGATCGAGGACAAGATCCGCGCGGCCAACGGGCTCGACTTCCACATCTCGGAAGGCGCAGCCGAGGATGATGTCGTCGACATGTGATCAAATTTCACGCTAAGCGGCGGGAAACAAAGGGCGTCTTGTGACGCCCTTTTTCTTTGCGTGACTGTTGCAAAGGTGGACAGTCCCGCCATGCACGGCTAAACGGAACTGGATTGAATTTCGCCTTCTGGCGCAGCCGCGGAGCCACGACATCCATGCCGTCGTTGAACGACATCCGGTCCACCTTCCTCGATTACTTCAAGCGCAACGGTCATACGGTGGTGGACAGCTCTCCGCTGGTGCCGCGCAATGACCCCACGCTGATGTTCACCAACTCGGGCATGGTGCAGTTCAAGAACTGCTTCACCGGGGTTGAGAAGCGCGACTATGTTCGCGCCACGACATCGCAAAAATGCGTGCGGGCCGGCGGCAAGCATAACGATTTGGACAATGTGGGCTACACCGCGCGCCACCACACCTTCTTTGAAATGCTGGGCAATTTCAGCTTTGGTGACTACTTCAAGGAAGGCGCGATCAACTTTGCCTGGGAGTTGCTGACCAAGGATTTTGGCATCCCGGCCGAAAAGCTTCTGGTCACTGTCTATCACACCGATGACGAGGCCGCCGAGATCTGGAAGAAGGTGACCGGTTTTGCCGATCACAAGATCATCCGCATCCCGACAAAGGACAACTTCTGGCAGATGGGGCCAACCGGCCCCTGCGGTCCCTGCACCGAGATCTTCTATGATCACGGCGATCACATCTGGGGTGGGCCGCCCGGATCGGCTGAAGAGGACGGCGACCGCTTCATCGAGATCTGGAACAACGTCTTCATGCAGAACGAGCAGTTCGAGGACGGCTCGATGCGCGTGCTCGACATGCAGTCGATCGATACCGGCATGGGGCTGGAGCGGATCGGCGCACTGCTGCAGGGCAAGCACGACAACTATGACACTGACCTCATGCGCAGCCTGATCGAGGCATCTGCGCATCTGACCTCGGCCGATCCTGATGGGCCGGGCAAGGTGCACCACCGCGTTGTGGCCGATCACCTGCGCTCGACCTCGTTCCTGATCGCCGATGGCGTGATGCCCTCGAACGAAGGACGTGGGTATGTGCTGCGCCGGATCATGCGCCGCGCCATGCGCCATCTGTCGATGCTGGGGATGCGCGATGTCGCGATGTACCGGCTTGTGCCGACGCTCGTGCGCCAGATGGGCGCTGCGTACCCCGAGCTGTCGCGCGCCCAATCCCTGATCGAAGAGACGCTGCGGCTTGAGGAAACCCGGTTCCGCACAACGCTCGATCGCGGGCTGAAACTTCTGGACGAAGAGCTGTCGAGCCTGTCCGAAGGGGCGGAACTGCCGGGCGCGACGGCATTCAAGCTCTATGACACCTACGGCTTCCCGCTTGATCTGACACAAGACGCGCTGCGTGAAAAAGGGCGCGCAGTTGATGTCGCGGGTTTTGACAGCGCGATGGAGGAACAGCGCGCCAAGGCACGGGCCTCGTGGTCAGGCACGGGCGAGGCCAAGGATGCCAAGGTTTGGTTCGAACTGGCCGAACAGCATGGCGCGACCGAGTTTCTGGGCTATGACGGTGAGGCGGCCGAGGGCCAGATCCTTGCCATCGTCAAGGACGGCGCGCTGATCGGCTCGTCTGACGAGGCAAAGGGCCAGGTCATCAACATCATCGTGAACCAGACGCCGTTCTACGCCGAAAGCGGCGGTCAGGTCGGGGATCAGGGCATCATCCGCACGGATACCGGCATGGTGCGCGTGACCGATACCCGCAAGGCTGCCGGTGTCGTGTATCATGTCGCCGAGGTTGTCGAAGGTGCCGTGGTCAAAGGGCAGCCGGCCAAGCTGGAGCTGGATCATGGCCGCCGGCAGTCGATCCGGGCCAACCACTCGGCAACGCACCTTCTGAACGAGGCGCTGCGGAATGTGCTGGGCGATCATGTCGCGCAGCGCGGCTCGCTGAATGCGGCGGATCGTCTGCGCTTTGACTTTGCCCATTCCAAAGCGATGACGGCCGAAGAACTGGCGGCGGTCGAGACCGAGGTGAATGGCTATATCCGGCAGAACGGCGCGGTCGAGACCCGCATCATGTCGCCCGATGATGCTCGCGCGCTTGGCGCACAGGCGCTCTTCGGCGAGAAGTACGGCGATGAGGTGCGCGTCGTTTCGATGGGCCGCAAATCGGGGTCGGGCAAGGGCACCGATGGCCAGACCTATTCGATCGAGCTCTGCGGCGGCACGCATGTGCGGCAACTGGGCGAGATCGGGGCCTTTGTGCTGCTGTCGGACAGCGCGTCCTCCTCGGGCGTCCGCCGGGTTGAGGCGCTGACGGGTGAGGCGGCGCTCGCGCATATTGCCGGGCAGGTGCGGATTCTGGCCGATGTCGCTGCTGTGCTGAAGGTGCCGCCGGCCGAGCTTGCCGACCGCGCCAAGTCGCTGCTCGATGAGCGCCGCAAGCTTGAGAACGAAGTTGCGCAATTGCGCCGCGAGCTTGCGATGGGTGGCAAGTCAGGTGGGCCGGAAGTCAAGGAAATCAATGGCGTGAAGTTCATTGCTCAGGTCCTTACAGGCGTGTCTGGGAAGGATCTTCCGGGGCTGATTGACGAGCTGAAGGCCAAGATCGTGTCGGGCGCGGTGCTGCTGATTGCGGATACCGGGGCCAAACCGGCTGTTGCGGCAGGCGTGACCGGTGATCTGACCGGCAGACTTTCTGCCGTCGCGCTGGTGAAGGCCGCGGCAGAGGCTCTTGGCGGCAAGGGCGGTGGTGGTCGGCCGGATATGGCGCAGGCGGGCGGTGCGGATATCGCTTTGGCCGACAAGGCCATCGCGGCCGCCGAAGCCGTGTTGGAGGGATAAGCGATGCCGTCAGCACTCTGGATTGCCCATGTCACCGTGACCGACCCTGAGGCCTATGGCATTTACGCCAAGGGCGCAGGGCCGGCGATTGCGGCGCATGGCGGGGTTTTCCTCGCCCGTGGCGGCCGTTACGTTCAGCTTGAGGGCAATGACCGCGCGCGCAATGTCGTGGCGCGTTTCCCCTCTCTGGAAGCAGCCGTGGCCTGCTACAACAGCGCCGAATATCAGGCCGCACTTTCCCACGCCAAAGGCGCCAGCGTGCGCGATCTGGTCGTCGTGGAAGAGGCCGAGTAAGTGTACGAGGACCGGGGGCTTTGTCCCCGGTCCCACAAGGTACTTGGGCCAGAACAAAGATCAGACGGGAAGGGCCGTCGTCTCTTTCGTTTCCTCCATGACGAAGCTGGCCGAGACATCGTGCAGGTCCACTCGCGCGATCAGGTCTTTGTAGAGCCGGTCATAGGCCTTTACGTCGGCCACACGCGCGCGGATCAGGTAGTCCAGATCCCCGGTCATGCGATAGGCGCCGAGGATTTCAGGCATGTCGGCGGTGGCGCGCGTGAAGTTGTCGAGCCAGTCAGTCGTATGGCGTTCGGCCTTGATCATCATGAATACGGTAAGACCGAGGCCAAGCTTCTCGGGGTCAAGCAGTGCCACGCGGGCGCGGATGATGCCTGCCTCTTCCAGCGCCTTCACACGGCGCCAGACGGCATTGCGCGACAGGCCGACTCGGTCGCCCAATTCTTCGAGCGAAAGTCCGGCATCGCGTTGCAGGATGGCGAGAATGCGGCGGTCGAGGTGATCAAGTTTCTCCATATAGTGATGATTGTGGTGAAAACCTCCACAAGACAAGCGTCATTTGCCGTTCATACGCGCTTCATGTTTTTTCAACATGCGGTATAATGCTTGTGCAGAAATGCCAATAAAATGGGGCAGGGCATGGGTGTAGGGCGTTTGGCGGATCGACCCGCAAGGGGGCGCTGATGTGCCGTTGGGCCGCATATATCGGTACGCCGATCTATCTTGAAGAGATTGTCAGCCGCCCCAGGCACTCGCTGATTCACCAAAGCCACTGCGCGACGGAATGTCGGACCGCCATCAACGCGGACGGGTTCGGGATTGCCTGGTATGGTGATCGGCCTGAGCCTGGCCTCTATCGCGATGTCATGCCGGCCTGGAGCGATCCGAACCTTCGCTCACTGGTGGCAACCGTGAAATCCGGGCTGTTCCTTGCGCATGTGCGGGCTTCCACCGGAACGGCGACAAGCCGAAACAATTGCCACCCCTTTACCTGTGGCAGATGGAGCTTCATGCATAACGGGCAGGTTGGCGGCTATGACGGGTTTCGCCGCCATGCCGACATGCTGATCCCCGACGCGCTTTACCCCTATCGCAAGGGTGCAACCGATAGCGAGGCGCTGTTTCTGGCGGCGCTTGCCGAGGGGCTGGACCACGATCCGCGTGGTGCGATGGAGCGGGCAGCGGCCACCTTCATCCGCCTTGCGCGCGAAAAGGGCGCAGCGCCGCATCTGCGTCTGACGGTTGCCATGTCAGACGGCGCGCGGCTTTATGCCATGCGCTACGCGACGGACGATCAGGCGCCCAGCCTTTACCATCGTTGGTCGGCAACGCGGAATGGCCGCGCCGTGGTGTCAGAGCCGCTGGAGGCCGATGAGGAGGACTGGCTGGAAGTTCCCCCATCAAGCTTCTGCACCTTCCATGGCGACGCCGTGACGGTGGAGCCGTTCCTACCTTGCCGCCTTGCCGCTGTGGCCTGAACCCCGTTACGCCGGGATACTGAAATGAGGAAAGGGCAGAGAAAACCTCTGCCCTTTGACGTATTCCTGCTTTTGTGATCTCTGCGCCAGTTACTCGGCGCGGGCCTGGCGCTTGCGCTCGTGCGGATCAAGCTCGCGCTTGCGCAGGCGAACGATCTTGGGCGTCACTTCCACCAGTTCATCGTCGTCGATATAGGCGATCGCCTCTTCCAGCGACATCCGGACCGGCGGGGTCAGACGCACAGCCTCGTCCGTGCCGCTGGCACGCACGTTGGTCAGCTTCTTGCCCTTCAGCGGGTTCACCTCAAGGTCATTGTCGCGCGAATGCTCGCCGATCAGCATCCCCTCATAGACCGCTTCTTGCGCGCCGATGAACAGCTTGCCGCGCTCTTCGAGGTTCCACAGCGCATAGGCGACAGAGGTGCCGTTCTCCATCGAGATCAGCACGCCCTGACGGCGGCCCTGGATCGGGCCCTTGTGCGGAACCCAGCCGTGGAAGATGCGGTTCAGCACGCCCGAGCCGCGGGTATCGGTCAGGAACTGGCCGTGGTAGCCGATCAGCCCGCGCGAGGGTACATGGGCGACGATCCGGGTCTTGCCGACGCCGGCGGGCTTCATCTCGACCAGATCACCCTTACGCTCACCCGTCAGCTTTTCGATGACAGCGCCCGAGTATTCGTCATCGACATCGACGATGACCTCCTCGACCGGCTCCATCCGCACACCGTCTTCTTCCTTGAAGATCACGCGGGGGCGCGAGATCGAAAGCTCGAAACCTTCGCGGCGCATGTTCTCGATCAGCACGCCCATCTGCAATTCGCCACGGCCCGAAACGATGAAAGCCTCGCCGCCGGGGGTATCCTCGACGCGGATCGCCACGTTGGTTTCGGCCTCTTTCAGCAGGCGCTCACGGATCACGCGCGACTGCACCTTGTTTCCGTCCTTGCCCGCAAGCGGGCTGTCGTTGATGCCGAAGGTGACGCTGATGGTCGGCGGGTCGATGGGCTGCGCAGGCAGTGCAGTCTCGATCGACAGATCGCAAAGCGTATCGGCCACGGTGGCTTTGGTCATGCCGGCGATGGTGACGATGTCACCTGCAACGGCCTCGTCAATCGGTTGTTGCGACAGGCCGCGGAAAGCGAGGATCTTGGTCACGCGGAACTGCTCGATCCGCTCGCCGGTGCGGGTCAGGGCTTTCAGCGAGGCGCCGACCTTCAGCGTGCCCGCCTCGACCCGACCGGTCAGGATGCGGCCGATGAAGGGGTCGGCGGACAGTGTCGTTGCCAGCATCTGGAACGGTTCGTTTTGTTTTGCGAGCTGCTTGGGGGCAGGAACGTGGCGCACGACCAGCTCAAACAGCGCGGTCAGGTCCTTGCGCGGGCCGTCAAGCCCCTCATCCGCCCAGCCTGCACGACCCGAGGCGTAGAGATGCGGGAAGTCCAGTTGCTCGTCATTGGCGCCAAGGTTTGCGAAAAGATCGAACACTTCGTTCAGCGCGCGGTCGGGTTCTGCGTCGGGCTTGTCGACCTTGTTCAGCACCACGATGGGGCGCAGGCCAAGGGCGAGGGCCTTGGAGGTCACGAATTTCGTCTGCGGCATCGGGCCTTCGGCGGCATCCACCAGCAGGACCACACCATCGACCATGTTCAGAATCCGCTCAACCTCGCCGCCGAAATCGGCGTGGCCGGGGGTGTCGACGATGTTGATGCGCGTGCCATTCCATTCGACCGAGGTGGCTTTGGCAAGGATCGTGATCCCGCGCTCGCGCTCGATGTCGTTGCTGTCCATGGCGCGTTCGGTTGTCGCCTGATTGTCGCGATAGGTGCCGGACTGTTTCAGCAGTTCGTCAACAAGGGTCGTCTTGCCATGGTCAACGTGCGCGATGATCGCGATGTTGCGAAGCTCCATCGGAGGTATCTCTTTCCTGTCTCGTGTTGGGGGCGCCTTACAGGAGGCAGGGCGGAAAGGCCAGTGAAACCTGTGCGAAAGCGCGTTAGGTCACCACATACCAGTCGCGCCGATGGTTCATCGCGACAATTGCGTTCAGGATCAGCGCGCCAAGAGCTGACCACATGACGCGGTCGGCGGGCAGAACGGTGAGCGCCACGGAGAAAAGCGTGATGTCATAGCCAAGCTGGATCCAGCCTGCGCGGATGCCAGTGCGGTCCTGCAGGATCAGCGCGACGATCGACACACCACCGAGGCTTGAGGCATGGCGGAAGAGCCCCAACAGACCCACGCCGCAGACCACGCCGAAGAGAATGGCTGCGGCCGCCGGGTGGATGCCATCTACAGGGACAAAGGGTGCCATCGCTTCGGCCAGAAGCGAAACGGCCGTGACCGAGACGAAGGACTTGACCGCGAATGCCGGTCCCTTGCGGGCCCAGGCGAAGGCGTAGAAGGGTAGGTTCACCACGAAGAACACAAGCCCAAATCCCCAGCCAAAGGCATAGGCGATCAGCAGGGCAAGCCCGGCGGTCCCGCCTGTGATCAAACCCGCGGCGCGCAGAAGGTGAATGCCTAGCGCGGCCTCGGTCGTGGCGACCAGCAGGCCCTGGGCATCCTCTGTCAGCGTGTAGCGGGGGGTGGAAAGGTCAGTGTGCATGACCTTATTTTGCCGCATCGCAGCGGAAAAATCCTGCACGCATTGGGCATGGCTGCCATGCGTTGCCGGAATGGCTCAGGTCGCGATGTAGCGGTCGCGGCGATGGTTCAGGGCGATGATCAGGTTGACCACGACGGCGCCGAGGAATGACCACGCCACCGTGGTCAGATCGCGCAGCATCAGAGCAAGGCTGAAGACAAACAGATCGAACAGAAGCTGCGTCCAGCCCGCCTTGAACCCGGTGCGATCCTGTAGCCACAGCGCGACCACGCCGACGCCCCCAAGGCTCGCACCATGGCGAAACAGCGCGAGCAAGGCCGAGCCCGAGGCGAAGCCAAAGAGCACGGCACCCACGGCGGGGTGAAGGGTCTGAAAGCTCATGTACTGCGGAAGGATGGCCGAAAAGACCGACAGCAGCGCGACAGCTATAAAGGTCTTGGCGACGAAAGCCGGCCCCATGCGTTTCCAGCCCAGCCAGTAGAAGGGCAGGTTGATCACAAAGAACACCGGGCCAAAGGCCCAACCGGTCGCGTAGGAAATCAGCACGGCAAGGCCCGCCGTCTGGCCGGTGACAAAACCAAGCTGAGTCAGGACGACGATGCCGAAGGCCGCCATGAAGCCACCGTAAAGCAGGCCCTGTGCATCATCGAGCAGGCTGTGCTTGGCGGGATGTTCGGCGATGATCTCGGTCATGGCGCAGGTGTTCGCACAGCAGGCGTCGAATGAAAAGGGGGGCCGTCTGGCCCCCCGATCCGATCAGCCCGCAAGGGCCTTGTTCAGGTACTCGTCCACCTTCTCGAGGTAGCCCATGGTCGTCAGCCACTTCTGGTCAGGGCCGACCAGCAGCGCGAGGTCCTTGGTCATGTAGCCGTCCTCGACGGCATCCACGGTGACCTTTTCCAGCGTCTTGGCAAAGTTCATCAGCGCCTCGTTGCCGTCCAGCGTCGCGCGGTGCTTGAGGCCGCCGGTCCAGGCAAAGATCGACGCGATGGAGTTGGTCGAGGTTTCCTTGCCCTGCTGGTGCTGGCGGTAGTGACGGGTCACGGTGCCGTGGGCAGCTTCCGCCTCGACGATCTTGCCATCGGGGGTCATCAGCACGCTGGTCATCAGGCCGAGCGAGCCAAAGCCCTGCGCCACGGTGTCGGACTGCACGTCGCCGTCATAGTTCTTGCAGGCCCAGACATAGCCGCCCGACCATTTCAGCGCCGAGGCGACCATGTCGTCGATCAGGCGGTGCTCGTAATGGATGCCGGCGGCCTTGAACTTGTCCTCGAACTCTTCGGCATAGACCTTGGCGAACAGATCCTTGAAGCGGCCATCATAGGCCTTGAGGATGGTGTTCTTGGTCGACAGGTACACCGGCCAGCCCTTGAGCAGGCCATAGTTGAGCGACGAGCGGGCAAAGTCGATGATCGACTCGTCGAGGTTGTACATGCCCATGACCACACCGGCGCCCGGCGCGTTGAACACTTCCTTCTCGATCACTTCGCCATCTTCGCCCACGAACTTCAGCGTCAGCTTGCCCTTGCCGGGGAAGCGGAAGTCGGTGGCGCGATACTGATCGCCAAAGGCATGACGGCCGACGACGATCGGCTTGGTCCAGCCGGGAACAAGGCGCGGCACGTTCTTGCAGATGATGGGTTCGCGGAAGATCACGCCGCCAAGGATGTTGCGGATCGTGCCGTTGGGCGATTTCCACATTTGCTTGAGGCCGAATTCCTCGACCCGCTGCTCGTCCGGCGTGATAGTGGCGCATTTCACGCCGACGCCGTATTTCTGGATGGCCAGCGCCGAATCCACGGTGATCTGGTCGTTGGTGCGGTCACGCTCTTCGATACCGAGGTCGTAGTACTTCAGGTCGATGTCCAGATAGGGAAGGATCAGCTTTTTCTTGATGAAGTCCCAGATGATCCGGGTCATCTCGTCGCCGTCGAGTTCGACGACCGGGTTTGCCACCTTGATCTTGGTCATGCGCCTGGCCTTTTCAGGTTGAGGATTCGGATGAATGCTGCATAGCGGAAAAGCTGGCCCTTGGGAAGCCCGGTATGCAATTGCATACCAAAAATGAGCGAACAGGCGAAGGAAGGTTGAGACGATGCGAAAACTGACAGCGGCAGCGTGCGTTCTGGCTCTGATTGCGGGCGCGGCATCCGCGCAGGTGCTGCCGTCGCGCAAGGCGATGCGAGAGCATATGCCGGGCCTTTGGATCGATGCCAATGCCAATGCCGAGCAGGCAGACGAAGTCGTGCGACGGATCGGAGCGGCGGGAAATCGCGTCAAGAAAGCGCTCGGGTCGACCGGCACGCCGCAATGGCGCGTCTGCGTGACCAAGGCCTGCGACAAGGCCAACGGCATGCAGTTCAAGGGTGTGACCTATGGCAAACTGCTGGTCACCATCAATTCCGAGGCCTGGCGCGATACCGGCGCCTATACCCACGAGTATGCCCATGCCACATTGCACGGGGCGCAACCCATGATCGGGCTTCTGCGCCAGACGCTGCCGCTCTGGTTCGACGAAGGGGTGGCGGTGATCATCTCGGGTGAGCCACCCGAGGCGGCAGACAAGAAGGTCTGCGCCAAGCCGCCGCGTGTGCCGTTGCCCAAAACGACGCTTGATTTCCAGCGCGCAGCGGGGACGGATCCCAAGAAAGCACTGCCGATCTACAAAGCCTCGGCCTGCGCGGTGCGGGGCTGGCTGAAGCAGGGCAACAAGATGCGCGACGTGGTTCCGACCCTGAAGTCCGGGCGCAGCCTGCCGTAAATCAGCCAAAGAACCCCGCGGCCTGTGCCCGGACCCATGGCCAGAGTTGCGGGGCGCCGCGGGCAACTTTGGCGCCGACGCGCGACTCGAGTTGCTCGATCGTCACCTGGTAGGTGATCCAGGTTCCACCGCCCGACATCAGGTTCGCCATCACGGGCTGAACCCGGTCGAGGCTTTTTGCAAAGATGGCGTCCGGCGTCTCGGCGGCCTCGAACTCATCCCAAAGTGCGCGAAGTTTTCTCGATAGATCATTGGGAAGTAACCCGAAAATCCGATCTGCCGCAGCGGATTCTGCGGCCTGTGTCTCGGCCGAGCCATGGGCATTGCCATTTGCACTGTGGATTGGCACGTCGCCCACATCGATTTCGACAAGATCGTGCAGTATCAGCATTTGCATCACGCGCGCAACATCGACACCGGGGCCGGCCTGATCGGCCAGCGTCAGGGCATAAAGCGCCAGATGCCAGGAATGTTCGCCCGAGTTCTCGGCCCGCGATCCATCAACCAGTGTCGTCGCGCGCATCACGGTTTTCAGCCGGTCCGCCTCGGCGAGAAAGGCCAAGCGCGCGCGCAGGTCGGGCAGGTCGGCGCCCGGTTGGCCCGCCAGCCAGTCGCTGGCAAGGGCGTGCACCTCGGGCCATTCATGGCTAAAGCGCGCCGCCCGGCCCGAGGCCAGATTGTCACGCGCCACCTGCAGATGGTCCGGGAGCGGGGATTCGGCCATTAGCACCTGAAAGATCGGCTGGCTGTGGTCCAGCCGTTTGGCAAACTGCGCCTCAGTGGTCTGAGACGCTTCAAACTCGTGCCACAGGTCGAGGAATTCCATGCCCAGATCATCGGGCAACAGGCCAAAGATGCGGCGCGCGGCCTCTTGCTCGACACGCAGGACATGGTCGGCATCATGCTCCAGATGGATCGGATGGTCGCCGCAGTCGATCTCTGGCAGGTCGTGTAGCGCGAGCATGGCGATAACGCGGGCCAGATCGACCTCTGGAGCCAGATCCGCCATGACCAGCGCCCACAGCCCAAGATGCCAGCTATGCTCTGCCGTGTTCTCAGGGCGAGATCCGTCCATCAACACATTGGCACGATTAACAGATTTCAACCGGTCCGCCTCGTTCAGAAAGGCGAACTGCCGCACCAGCCGGTCAGTCACCTTTGGCGGCCTTGCGATGGGCATCGAGCTTGCGCACCAGCAGATCGCGGGCGCGCCGTTCCGCCAGGCGCACACGCATCGCCGTCATGAAGCCTTCCTCCATCGACGGCGACATGCTTGCCAGCATCTTTGCGACCTCAAGGTAGAACCGTTCCTGCCCCATCTCGTCCTGCGCGGCGAGAACATCGCGGGCAAGTGCATCGGCCAGGTCTTCGGTTACACCCATGTCAGCGTGTTCCTTCCCCAAGCCGGCGCTTCACATAGGTCGAAACCGTCTGGATCATCGGTTTCATATGCGCTTCCTCATTGGTGAAGAAGTGATCGGCGCCTTCAACCAGTTCGTGCGTGATGGTGATGCCCTTCTGCTCGTGCAGCTTGTTCACCAGCGATTGCGTGTCCTTCGGCGGGGCGATCCGGTCGGCCGAGCCGTTGATGATCAGCCCCGAGGACGGGCAGGGTGCGAGGAAGCTGAAATCATAGCGCGACGCATCGGGCGAAACCGAGACAAAGCCCGTGATCTCGGGCCGGCGCATCAGAAGTTGCATGCCGATCCAGGCGCCGAACGAAAAGCCCGCGACCCAGCAATGCTTGGCGTTCTGGTTCATGCTTTGCAGATAGTCGAGCGCCGAGGCCGCGTCCGAAAGCTCACCAATCCCCTGATCGTATTCGCCCTGGCTGCGCCCCACGCCGCGGAAGTTGAACCGCAGCACCGTGAAGCCCAGATTGTAGAAGGCGTAGTGCAGGTTGTAGACAACCTTGTTGTTCATCGTTCCGCCGAATTGCGGATGCGGATGAAGCACGATCGCAATTGGGGCGTCACGGTCCTTCTGCGGGTGATAACGTCCTTCAAGACGGCCCTCGGGGCCGGCAAAGATCACTTCGGGCATTTCGTCGCCTTTGCTGTCTTACCACCCATGGAGATTGCGCAATCCGGGCGGTTGAATTAATCCCGTGCGGCAAGGCCGGGGCTGAGGCTGAGTTAAGCCCGCCTGCCGGTGGCGTCAATGGATTTGGGGAGAGGCGAACATGAAACTCTCGACGAAAGGCCGCTATGCCATGGTCGCGCTGGCCGATCTGGCGCTGGCGAGGCCCGAGGAACTTGTCTCGCTTTCCGAGATCTCGAAGCGGCAGGACATTTCGCTTCCCTACCTTGAACAGCTTTTCGTCAAGCTGCGCCGGGCCGGTCTGGTCGAGGCGGTGCGCGGCCCCGGTGGCGGCTATCGTCTGGCGAAACCACCCGCCGAGATCCGCGTGTCAGAGGTGATGGAGGCCGTCGAGGAGACGGTGAACGCGATGCACACCGGGGCTGGCGCGAGCGGCGGCGTTTCGGGTAGCCGGGCGCAATCGCTGACCAACCGTCTGTGGGAGGGGCTTTCGGCGCATGTCTATGTCTTTTTGCACCAGACCCGGCTTTCAGACGTGATCCGCAACGAGATGCGGCCTTGCCCTGCTGTTCCCGCGCTGTTCCGCGTTGTGGATGAAGACTGAAATTTCCTTGAAAGCCAGCCACATGCGCGAGCGTCTTTACCTGTTTGATACCACCCTGCGTGACGGCCAGCAGACACAGAGCGTGCAGTTTTCTCTTGCCGAAAAGCAGCAGATCGCCCGGTCGCTTGATATGCTTGGGGTGGACTATATCGAGGGTGGCTGGCCGGGGGCGAACCCCACCGACAGCGACTTCTTCCGCGACCGCCCGCAGACGCGGGCGACCTTTACCGCCTTCGGGATGACCAAGCGCGCCGGGCGATCGGCCGAAAATGACGATGTTCTGGCCGCTGTGCTGGATGCTGGTACGCCTGCCGTCTGTCTGGTCGGCAAGACGCATGATTTTCACGTCACCACCGCACTTGGCATCACGCTGGACGAGAATGTGGAAAACATCCGTGCCTCGATTGCGCATGTCGTTGCCAAAGGGCGCGAGGCGATGCTGGATGCCGAGCATTTCTTCGATGGCTACAAGGCGAACCCAGGCTATGCGCTGGAATGCCTGCATGCCGGGTTCACGGCAGGTGCGCGCTGGATCGTTCTCTGCGATACCAACGGCGGCACGCTGCCCGAAGATGTGTTCGAGATCACGCGCGCCGTGATTGCCTCGGGCATTCCCGGCGACCATCTGGGTATCCACTGCCATGACGATACCGGCAATGCGGTGGCCAATTCTCTGGCCTCAGTCCGGGCCGGGGCGCGGCAGATTCAGGGAACGCTGAACGGGCTGGGTGAGCGTTGCGGCAACGCAAACCTCGTATCGCTGATCCCGACGCTGCTTTTGAAAGAGCCGTTCCGCTCGACGCTTCAAACCGGGATCACGGCGGAGGCGCTGGCCGGTCTGGTCAAGACCTCGCGCATGCTGGACGACATCCTGAACCGGGTTCCTCTGCGCAGCGCGCCTTATGTCGGCGCCTCGGCCTTTGCGCACAAGGCGGGGCTGCACGCCAGTGCGATCCTGAAGGACCCATCCACCTACGAACACATCGACCCCGCGGTGGTCGGAAATGCGCGCGTCATCCCGATGTCCAATCAGGCTGGGCAGTCGAACCTGCGGGCGCGTCTGGCGGCCGCCGGTATTGAGGTCGCCCCGAATGACCCGCGTCTGGTCGGCATCCTTGACCAGATCAAGGCGCGCGAGGACGAGGGCTATGCCTATGACGGAGCGCAAGCGAGTTTCGAGCTGCTCGCACGCCGCGCGCTTGGCCTTTGCCCCGATTTCTTTGAGGTGAAGCGCTATCGCGTCACCGTCGAGCGGCGGAAGAACAAGTATAATCAGATGATCAGCCTGTCCGAGGCCGTCGTGGTCGTGAAGATCGGCGGCGAAAAGGTAATGTCCGTGTCGGACAGCATGGACGATGACGGCTCGGACCGCGGCCCGGTCAATGCGCTGTCAAAGGCGCTGGCAAAGGATCTGGGCCCGTATCAGGCCTGCATCGATGACATGAAGCTTGTCGACTTCAAGGTCCGCATCACCCATGGTGGAACCGAGGCCGTGACGCGCGTGATCATCGACAGCGAGGACGGGCAGGGCCGGCGCTGGTCCACCGTGGGGGTCAGCCCGAACATAGTGGACGCAAGCTTTGAGGCACTGCTCGAGGCGATCCAGTGGAAGCTGATCCGCGACCGGGTGGTTCCCGCAGAATGACCGAGCTTGCCTGCGCCAGCATTGTCGAACGCGCCGACCCGGAGCGTTTTACAGCTCTTATGGCGGCCCCGGTTGCGGACAGACCGGCGCTGGCCGTGCTTTATGCCTTCAACGCCGAGTTGGCCCGCGCACCTTGGGCCAGCAAAGAGGCGATGATCGCCGAGATGCGCCTGCAATGGTGGCGTGATGTCATCGCGGCCGAGGCGCTTGGCCCGACGGCACCGCATGAGGTGACAAGCCCGCTGGGCAAGCTGATCCGCACGCGCGCCCTGCCGCTGGACGCTCTGGATGGCATGGCGACGGCACGCCAATGGGACATCTACCGCGACCCCCATACCGATGAGGCGGCGCTTTGGGCCTATCTGGATGCGACGGGCGGCGCGCTGATGTGGCTTGCGGTCAAGGCGACCGGCGGCAGTGATGACCTTGAACCGGCCGCGCGCGCGGCAGGCACGGCTGCAGCTTTGGCCAACTATCTGCGAGCCGTACCGCAGCTCGAGGATCTGGGCCGAGTTCCCCTGATCGACGGGACGCCAGCGGGAGTTGCGGCGCTTGCGCGGCAGGGGCTGGCGCGACTGGATCGTGCACGGAAAGCGCGCTTGCCACGCGGTGCCTTAATGGCGGCCTATCTGGCGCGCCCGGTGCTGCAACTCGCAGCGGAAAACCCCGCGCTTGTGGCGCAGGGCGCGCTGGTCGTGCCCGAGTTCCGCAGGCGCGGACGCCTTTTGTGGCAAGCCTTTACCGGACGCTTTTGATCTAGCTTGGCAGCTTGTCCAGCAGGAAGGACAGGGCGACCTGTAGCCCGTCGGGCGCAATGCCGTGGCCGGTGCCCTTCATGACATGGGCATAGGTCTCGAACCCGGCTTCGACCAGCGCGTTGCCCGCGCGGCCCATGTCCTCGAAAGGAACCATCTGGTCGGCATCGCCGTGGATCAGCAGGATAGGCGGCTTGACGCGGGCCTCGGCCTCCAGCAGCTCGGGCACCAAAAGGCGGCCCGAGAATCCGACGACACCGGCGATGGCGCGATCGCGGCGGGGCGCGATATGCAGGCTCATCATCGTTCCCTGTGAAAACCCAACCAGCGCAAGGGCTTCTGGTTCGAGGTTTTCATCCTTCAGCTTGGCGTCGATGAAGGCATTCAGCTTATCCACCGATACCGCCATAGAAGCGCGGGCCTGTTCCTCGGTCGAGCCGTCCAGCCAGGGGATAGGAAACCACTGAAAGCCGAAGGGGTTGTTGGCACAGGGCTCCGGCGCGTCAGGGCTATAGAAGACGGTATCGGGCAGATGCGGTGCCAGCGGATCGGCAAGCCCGAGCAGATCGGCCCCATCGGCCCCATAGCCGTGCACGAAGATCACCATCGACCGGACCTTGCCCGATTTCGGTGCGCGCCGCTGTGATTTCAGCATTATCTGACCCCTTCACGATCCTTGGCCACCCGGTAGTAGGCCCATAAAAGCCGCGCCGCAACTGCCCGCCAAGGGCTCCAGTCCAGCGCAAGGGCCTGCATTTGCCGCTCATTGGGGCGCGAGGGAAGGTTCAGAAGAAGCCGCGCACCTTCCTGCAAGGCGAGATCATTGTGGGCAAAGACATCGGCGCGACCAAGGCTGAACATCGCATAGATCTCGGCCGTCCATCGGCCGATTCCAGGTATTTCAACAAGTTGTGCGATGACATTCTCATTTGGCATATCGCGCAAGGCGGCCAGATCAATCGTTGATTCCGCCAGCGCCCGTGCGTACCGCATCTTGGGTCGCGACAGGCCGCAGGCGCGCAGATCATCCTCCGAGGCGCGCCGCACGGCTTCTGGCGTGATCAGGCCTGCGGCTTCGACCCGGGCCCAGATCGCGCGGGCCGAGGCAACAGAGACCTGCTGGCTGACAATCGCGCTTAGAAGTTCGGCAAACCCTTCGGGCTTGCGTCGCAGCGGTAAGGGGCCCGTTAGCGCATAGGCGTCGGCAAAGCGCGAATCGCGTGCTGCCAGCCAGCCCATGCCTTCGGCGATGTCGCCCGGACCTTCGATGATGCGACCAACCATGACCCCTCCGATTTGTCACAGGCTAGCGCCACGCTTCGCGCTTGCACAAGGCGGCCGGGCGCGATTACCTCTGCCCATGACAACCATGCCGATCCCTGACGATAGTGCCGCACGGCGCAACATGTGGGTGCTTGTGGCCGCGCAGGCGGTTCTTGGCGCCCAGATGCCAATCATTTTCACCATCGCGGGGCTGGCGGGCAGCAGTCTTGCCCCGAATCCGTGCTGGGCGACCCTTCCGATATCCTTGACCGTGATCGGCTCGATGCTGTGGGCCCAGCCCCTGTCGATGCTGATGCAGAGGAAGGGACGACGCACCGGGTTTTACGTGGGCGCTCTTGCCGGTGCGGCGGGGGCAACGTTGGCGGCCTTTGGCCTTTATGTCGGTCATTTCTGGCTGTTCTGCGCGGCAAGCCTGCTGACCGGTGGCTATATGTCGGCGCAAGGGTTCTATCGCTTTGCCGCGGCCGACCTTGCATCCGAGGCGTTCCGTCCCAAGGCCATATCCGGCGTCATGGCAGGCGGGCTCGCCTCGGCCTTGTTCGGCCCGCAGCTGGTGAAGCTCAGCGCCGAGGCGATGGTTGTGCCGTTTCTGGGCAGCTATGTCGCGGTCATCCTGCTGAACCTTGCGGGTTTGCCGCTGTTCGCGGCGCTGCGCGATGTGCGGCCCGGCCTTGGTCGCAAGGCGGATGTGCCGTCGGGACGTACGCGGCGCGAGTTGCTGGCGACGCCGGCAATCGCGGTTGCCGTGATTTGTGCCACCGTCAGCTATGCATTGATGAACCTTGTGATGACCTCATCGCCCTTGGCCGTGGTGGGATGCGGGTTCAAGACCAGCGATGCAGCCAATATCGTCTCGGCCCATGTGCTTGCGATGTATGCTCCGTCCTTCGTGACGGGTCACATCATCGCACGCATTGGCGTTGAGCGCGTGATCGCGCTTGGCCTTCTGATCCTTGCCGGTGCTGGTGCGGTTGCCATGGCCGGGGTTGAGCTTGAGAACTTTTACATAGCCCTGATGCTCTTGGGCATTGGCTGGAACTTCGGCTTTATCGGCGCCACATCGATGCTTGCCGCCCATCATGCGCCGCATGAACGCGGAACCATGCAGGGCCTGAACGACTTTATCGTGTTTGGCGGGGTCTCGATGGCATCCTTTGCCTCGGGTGGGCTGATGAATTGTGCGGGCGGATCGGTGCAGGCAGGGTGGTCGGCGGTCAACATGGCCATGCTTCCATTCCTCGTTCTGGCAGGCGGCGCGCTGATCTGGTTTGCACTGCGCCCGAAGGAAACGCGATAGCGGCGCAATGTGCTGCCGCTTTCATCACAATGTTACCCGTGCATGGCAGAAGCAAACTCGAGAACATGGGGCTTGCCAGCCCGCCGACGCGATATATAGTTTTCTTACGGGGAGGGGCTCCCCCCGCCTCGTCAGGCCGGTCATGCTGGCAGACCAAGGCGGAGTTTTTTCTGATGGACGGCGACTTCAGGACCAGTTTCGTGCGCGACCCCGCAAGTTTGCGGCACTATCCGGCATTGGTGCTGAACGCAGATTACCGTCCACTTTCTTACTATCCGCTCAGCCTCTGGCCCTGGCAGGAAGCGATAAAGGCCGTGTGCCTCGACAGGGTGCAGATCGTGGCGGAATACGACGCAGTCGTGCACAGTCAACGAACCGAGTTTCGCATACCTTCGGTCGTCGTGCTGAAAGAATACGTCAAACCCCAGAAGCGCGTGGCATTCACGCGCTTCAATCTTTTTCTGAGGGACGAGTTCTGTTGCCAGTATTGCGGATCGAAGGGCGATCTGACCTTTGACCACGTCTTGCCGCGGTCGCGCGGCGGGATCACAAGTTGGGAAAACGTGGTGGCGGCCTGTTCGCCCTGCAACCTGAAAAAGGGCAGCAAGACGCTGAAGCAGGCCGGCATGCGACTGACCCGCGCGCCGAGGGCGCCCACGGCCGAAGAGATGCAGGCCCATGGTCGACGCTTTCCGCCCAACCATCTGCATGACAGTTGGACCGACTACCTGTATTGGGATGCAGAGCTGGAAGCTTGATCCCTTTCGACAGGACGGTGTGGCATGAACCTGGAACTGCTTGATACCGTTGCAGGTACCATGATTCTGGCCATGCTCTTCGGCTCGGTCATCGGGATGGAGCGGCAGGCGCGCCAGCGCATGGCTGGGGTACGCACAAACGCGTTGGTGGCGCTCGGCGCGGCAAGCTTTGTAATCTTCTCCGGGCTGTTTCCGGGCGAGGCCAGCCCGACGCGTGTGTCCGCGCAGATCGTGTCTGGCGTGGGTTTCCTTGGCGCCGGGCTGATCTTTCGTGACGGGTTCAGCGTGCATGGGTTGAATACGGCCGCAACACTCTGGTGTTCGGCCGCCGTGGGCATGTTGACCGGGGCAGGTGCCTTTCTTTATGCCGGCGTCCTGACGGCGGTCGTGATGTTCATCAATCTGGCGCTCAGGCCCATCGTGAACTGGATCGATACGCGTTTTCTTGCGGGCCAGCCCGTGCCGCGCCGCTTCCGCATGGTCGTGACCGGCCAGACCGAACAAGAGCATGGTCTGCGGCGCGCAACGGTCAAGGCGCTGTCATTGGCCGGATTGGGCATGTCAGAGATGATCGCGCGGCCATCGGCAGATGGAGCCACGACCGAGGTTTCGGCAGTTGTGGGCGTGGGCGCTGGCGTCCGAGCCGAGGCGGCACTGGACAAGGCCGTGTCGATTCTCTGTGCAGAACCAGAGGCGAAAGAGGTTCGCTGGGAAGTGCTGGACAGCGAATGATGCGGTCAGGCCGCGCTCGGCAGGAACTTTCTTGCCCCGCGTCATGGCGGTGCTAGACTTTTGTCGACGCAGAAGCTAAACCAGCGTCGTTAGCGCTAACAATCGCAGCGCAGAGCGAGGAGAGGCCATGGTTTCGCGTGTCATTCCGGTCGAAGTGTTCGATCTTGTGATCTTCGGCGCCACCGGCGATCTTGCACGGCGCAAGATCCTTCCGGGCCTTTACCGGCGCTTCCTTTCAGGCCAGATCACCGGTGAAAGCCGCATCATCGGGGCCGCGCGCTCCGAAATGGATCGGGCAGGCTTTCGCGAGCTTGTTGCAAAGGCCATTGCGGAATTTGTTGCCAAGGACCGTCAGGATCCGGCAGTGATTGCCGAGTTTCTTGACCGGCTGGACTATGTCTCGATCGACGCCTCCAAGGGCGAGGATGGCTGGCATCAACTGAAAGAGATGATGCGCCCCGATGTGGTGCGGGCCTTCTATTTCTCAGTCGCGCCTGCGCTGTTTGGTGAGTTGGCAGAGAAATTGCACAGCCATGAGATCGCCAATTCCGACTCGCGCATCGTTGTGGAAAAGCCCTTTGGTCGCGACCTGGGGTCGGCACGGGCGCTGAACACTGTGCTCGCGAGCCATTTCGAAGAACGGCAGATCTATCGCATCGACCACTATCTGGGCAAAGAAACCGTCCAGAACCTGATGGCAGTGCGCTTCGCCAATATCCTGTTTGAACCGCTCTGGAACAGCCAGTTCATCGATCATGTCCAGATCACCGTGGCCGAGACGGTCGGGGTTGAAGGTCGCGGGTCCTATTATGACAAGTCCGGCGCCATGCGCGACATGGTTCAGAACCACCTGATGCAGCTTCTTTGCCTGATCGCGATGGAGCCGCCCTATCACTTTGACCCGAATGCCGTTCGGGATGAAAAGCTGAAGGTTATCCGCGCGTTGCAGCCTGTTCCTGCGGAAGACATCGTGCGGGGGCAGTATCTGCCGTTCAAGGGCGCGCCGGGGTATCTTGAAGACAGCGAGAACCCGGAATCGCGGACCGAGAGCTATATCGCGCTCAAGGTTCACATCGCGAACTGGCGCTGGAAGGGCACGCCCTTTTATCTGCGGACCGGCAAGAAACTGCGGGCGCGTGCCTCTGAAATCGCGATCACCTTCAAGGAGCCCCCGCATTCGATCTTTGACGATGCTGCGGGCTGGCGCGAGAATGTGCTCGTCATCCGCCTGCAGCCGGATGAGGGGATGAATCTGACGGTCATGATCAAGGAACCCGGTCCGGGCGGAATGCGGCTGATGCAGGTTCCGCTCGATATGAGCTTTGCCGACGCGCTTGGGCCGGAAGTTTCTGATATTCCCGATGCTTACGAGCGTTTGATCATGGATGTGATCCGTGGCAACCAGACCTTGTTCATGCGCGGCGACGAGGTTGAGGCCGCCTGGGCCTGGACCGACCCGATCATCGAAGGATGGGAGTCGCGCGGCGACCGGCCAAGAGGCTATGATCAAGGCTCATCGGGCCCGGAAGATGCGCTGATGCTGATGCACCGCGATGGCCGCCGCTGGCGGGAGATCAAGGAATGAAGCTGGTCGAGTACCCCGACCGCGATCTGTTGATGCTCGCACTGGCCGACCAGATCGCCGGAGAGCTTGGGGACTTCCTGCGTCGTGAGGGGCGCGCGTCGTTTTGCGTGCCGGGCGGGACCACGCCGGGGCCGATCTTCGATACGCTGTCGGGGGTGGATCTGGACTGGGAAAATGTCTCTGTCTTCCTTAACGACGAACGCTGGGTGAATGAGGAAAGCCCCCGGTCAAACACGCGGCTCTTGCGTGAAAGATTGTTGCGGGGCAAGGCGTTGAACGCCAAACTTGTACCGCTCTATGCCGCGACCGACGTGCCCGAGGACGCACTCGATGCGTTGTCCGAGGGGATCCGTCCGCACCTTCCGATCTCGGTCCTGCTGCTTGGCATGGGTGCCGATATGCATACCGCAAGCCTGTTTCCCGGTGCCGACCGGCTGGAAGAAGCACTTGCTTCCGATGCGCCGATCCTTCTGCCTATGCGTGCAGAGGCGGCGGGCGAGCCGCGCATCACCATCACGGCACCGCATCTGGCGGGGGCGATGAATATCCACATTCTGATTACTGGCGCCGAGAAGCGCGCGGCCATTGAACGCGCGGCGCATCTGCCGCCGCTGGAGGCACCGATTTCTGCGGTGCTCAAGAATGCCACCGTCCACTGGGCGGAATGAACAGGGAGACCCGACGATGACCACCCGTTTCGATGCGCTGCGCCAGCACAGGGCGGCAACCGCCGGAGTGACCATTGCCGAACTGTTCGCGGCCCCGGATCGGGCCGCGCAGTTTTCGCTGAGCTATGGCAATATGCTGTTTGACTATTCCAAGACGCAGATCGATGCGCAGGCCGTTGATCTGCTTGTCAAACTTGCGCAAGGCGCGGGAGTTGCGGAAAAGCGCGAGTCCATGTTCTCGGGCGCCAAGATCAATGAAACCGAAGGCCGCGCCGTTTTGCATACGGCAATTCGCAACCTCTCGGCCTCGGTTATCGTTGACGGCCACGATGTGATGCCCGAAGTCAGGGCGATCCATGCCCGTTGCGCGGCCTTTGCCAATGATGTGCGCGCGGGGCGGTTTACGGGCCAGGGTGGAAAGATCACCGATGTGGTGAACATCGGCATCGGCGGCTCCGATCTCGGCCCCGCAATGGCCTATCTGGCGCTCGCCCCGTTTGCTGACGGCCCGCGCTGCCATTTCGTGTCGAACGTCGATGGCGCGCATATCGCGGATACGCTCAAGGGGCTAAATCCCGAGACGACATTGGTGATCGTCGCCTCCAAGACATTCACCACGATCGAAACCATGACGAACGCCAACACCGCCAAGGCGTGGATGGCAGGAAAGGTGGCAAATCCTGCCGCCCAGTTTGCTGCGGTATCGACCGCGCAAGAAAAGACTGCCGCCTATGGCATTGATGCAGCGCGTGTTTTCGGGTTCGAGGATTGGGTGGGCGGTCGCTACTCCATGTGGGGGCCGATCGGGCTTTCGCTGATGATCGCGATCGGGCCGGAAGCCTTTGATGACTTCCTCAAGGGCGGCGCCGACATGGACGCGCATTTCCAAAGCGCGCCGTTCGCCGAAAACCTGCCTGTTCTGTTGGCGCTTGTCGGCGTCTGGCACAACCAGATCTGCGGTCATGCGACGCGCGCGGTACTGCCATATGATCAGCGCCTCTCGCGCCTGCCGGCCTATCTTCAGCAGTTGGAGATGGAATCGAATGGCAAGCGCGTGGGCATGGACGGTGCGGATCTGCCCTATGACTCGGGCCCGGTGGTCTGGGGTGAGCCGGGCACGAATGGCCAGCACGCATTCTACCAGTTGATCCATCAGGGCACGCGCATTGTACCGTGCGAGTTCATCGTGGCGCGCAAGGGCCATGAACCGGATCTGGCCCATCAGCATTTGTTGCTTGTCGCGAACTGCCTTGCCCAGTCCGAGGCGCTGATGCGCGGCCGCAGCCTTGAAGAGGCGCGTGCCATCATGGCCAAAAAGGGTCTGACCGGTGCCGAGCTTGAACGTCAGGCCCGCCACCGTGTTTTTCCGGGAAATCGTCCGTCGACGACGCTTGCAATCCCGCAGCTGACACCCTTCACGCTGGGCCAGATCATCGCGCTTTACGAGCACCGCGTGTTCGTCGAAGGGGTGATCCTCGGTATCAACAGCTATGACCAATGGGGCGTGGAACTGGGCAAAGAGCTTGCCCTTGCGCTGCAACCGATCCTCGAGGGCACGGAGAGCGCATCGGTCAAGGACGGCTCGACGCAGCAGCTGGTCGCCTATCTGCGCGGCTGACCCTTCCTCTTGGCCAAAATACCCTTCGGGGGTTCGGGGGGCGCAAAGCCCCCCGTTTGCTTACTTCAGCGCGGCCGTTACGATCACTTCAACCAGATAGCCCGGTGCGGCCAGCTTCGCCTCGCCGGTTGCCCGCGCGGGGGTGTGGCCTTGCGGCACCCAGGAATCCCAGACGGCATTCATCTCGGCAAAGTCAGTCATGTCCGCGAGCCAGATCTGCGTCGACAGGATGCGGGTCTTGTCGGTGCCGGCCTCTGCCAGAATCCGGTCCACCTCGGCCAGGCAGGTGCGGGTCTGCTCGGTCACCGACTCGCCGGGGTTGCCGACCTGACCGGCCAGCCAGACGATGCCATTGTAGCAGACCGCTTCGCTCATCCGGGCGCCGGTGCCAAGGCGTTTGATGTCGCTGTTCATGGGATACCTCCTGAAACGTGATGCAGCTTGCTAGCCCGTTGGGCCAGCGAAGAAAAGCGGTTTCAGGGAGGTGGATTGGAGCGGGTGAAGGGAATCGAACCCTCGTCATCAGCTTGGGAAGCTGCGGCTCTACCATTGAGCTACACCCGCGTGGCGATTGAGGTATGTCAGCCGCCCGCCCACGTCAAGAGGGGATAAGGCACGACGGCGAAGGGCCGCCCTGGGGAGGGGCGGCCCTTGCCGAGACCGCCGCCTGTGCCCTGAGGGGTGGGGACAAGCGGCAGGCGCGCTGAGATTACATGGCGGGCAGCAGAACCGTGTCGATCACATGGATCACGCCATTCGATTGCTTGACGTCGGCAATGGTTACGGTCGCCACATTGTTCTGCCCATCCTTGATCTGGATCTTGTCGCCATCCATCATCGCGGTGAACTCACACCCGCCGACGGTCTTGACTGGATGCATCCCCTTGTCGTCGGCGACCATCTTTTCGATGGCGCCCGAAAGGGCGTTGGCCGCAACGACGTGGCAGGTCAGGATCTTGGTCAGCTGATCCTTGTTCTCGGGTTTGAGCAGCGTCTCGACCGTGCCGGCAGGCAGTTTCTCGAAGGCTGCATTGGTTGGCGCAAAGACGGTGAAGGGGCCAGCGCCCGACAGGGTTTCAACCAGGCCTGCGGCCTGAACGGCAGCAACCAGTGTGGTGTGATCTTTCGAGTTCACGGCATTTTCGACGATGTTCTTCGTCTCATACATCGGCGCGCCGCCCACCTCGGGGTTTGCGGCAAAGGCGGCGGTGGTGCCCAGTGCAAGGATCGCGGCGGCCATACGGATGGATTTCATCTTGTGTCTCCCTTGATCGACGGCGGGCCATTCCCGCCGGACACCAGAAGCTACGAGGGGTTTTCCGTCCGAGTTTCGCGCTCACGCTCTCGTGATCAGAGGTTGATCTCGCCTGCGGCCAGTACCGGACCCGTCGGCGCGCCGACCGGGGAACCGCCTGCGGGCTCAAGCGAGACGGCAATGGTCCAGCCTTGCGGCGGGTCGGGATAGGGCACACGCAGCGGCTCGGCCCCGATGAGGCCAAGTGAGACAGGTGCGGCGCCCGGCGCAATCAGCCATGCCTCATGCGCGCGATCAGACGGAGGCGCGGCCCCGGCCACGCGCTGCACGATCAATGCCTCACCGTCATGAAGCGCCTCAAAGCGCAGGGCTGCATCGGGCTCTCCCAACCGGGCAATGACGGTGGGGACATCAGGTGAGAGGATCGGCGGCAGATACAAGGCGCCAACCATGACTGCCGCCGCCGCGATCAGCCCACCCAGCCAGAGCGGCCAGCGGCGCGCTGGTTTCGGGAACAGGCGCGCCTCGATCGCGGGCAGCAGATCGGGCGCCTCAGCCGGGGCATATTCGTCGTTCAGGTCGGCCAACCGCGCCTCCCAGTCTGCGACCAGGCTTTGCAGCGCGGGGTCTGTCTTAAGGCGCGCGCTGAAGGCAATCCGATCAGCATGGGGCAGGGTACCCAGCACGTATTCGCCCGCAATGTCCCGGTCCTCGGCGCTCATCTCTGTCCGTCCATGCAGTTGCGCAGGGCCATCAACCCGCGCCGCAACCATGTCCTCATGGTATTCAGCGGAACGGAATGGCGGTTGGCAAGGTCTGCATAGCTTAGGCCATCCAGATAGGCGCCGCGCAGTGCGGCCGCGCGGGCGGGCTCAAGGGTTCCGAAACAATCGACGATACGCCGGGCCTCGCCAAGGGCGACAAGGCGGCTTTCGGCGCGTGGCGTGCTGTCCGGGATATGCTCGTAGTCGGCCTCTTCGGTCGCAATGGGGCGTGCCCGCAGGCGGTCGATCGCGAGATGCCGGGCGACAGCGATGACCCAAGTCATCCCGCGCCCACGTGCAGGATCAAAGCGCTGCGCCCGCAGCCAGATGCGCGTATAGACCTCTTGCAAGGCTTCCTCCGCCTCATGCCGATCCTGTAACATACGCAGCAGCACACCCATGAGTTTCGCACTCGTCGCGGCATATAGCGCGCGAAAGGCCGTGCGATCCTGCGCAGCACATCGGATCAGCAAATCAGCGACCGGATCATCCATGGCTTTTGATCTAGCCCGGGGCGCGCAAAGTCAACCTCTGCGCCGGCGCCGTCCTCCATCGCCCCCGCTGGTCGCGGGGTTGTAGGATACGTCAGGCAAGCTTACGACACCCACCAGATTGGGGAACTGGTCCACCGCATGCGGGATCGCATTGGCATTGACGAAGTGTTCCTGAAAGCGCGGCTCAATGGCGGTCTCGATCTTCACGATGTCATGCACCGTCGCCTCGATCGCATCACGGGCGGCACGGTTGCACAGCGCGATGCGCGCGCCGGTGCCAGCCGCGTTGCCCGCGCTGGTCACCTTTTCCAGCGGTGCATCGGGGATCATGCCCAGAACCATGGCGTGCTTCGGGCTGATATGGGCGCCAAAGGCCCCGGCCAGCGTCACGCGGTCGACATGGTCGATGCCAAGCTCATCCATCAGAAGCCGCGCGCCGGCATAAAGCGCGGATTTCGCAAGCTGAATAGCGCGGATGTCGCCCTGTGTGACCCGGATCACCGGCCCGCCGTCGACAGATGCATCGTGCAGCAGATAGGAATGGGTGCGCCCATGCGGCTCGCACCGCGCGGTGCCCACCTGATCGGCTGACCCGATCAGCCCCGAGGCATCGAGCACGCCTGCCATCCGCATCTCGGCCACCGCCTCGATGATGCCCGACCCGCAGATACCCGTGATGCCCGAGGTCTTGATCGCATCGGCAAAGCCCGGATCATCCGACCAGAGGTCCGATCCGATCACGCGGAATCGCGGCTCCTTTGTGACGGGGTCGATGCTGACCCGCTCGATCGCCCCCGGTGCTGCGCGCTGGCCACTGGAGATCTGCGCACCTTCAAATGCGGGGCCGGTGGGTGAGGAACAGGCCAAGACCCGCTCCTTATTGCCCAAGAGGATCTCGGCATTGGTGCCGACGTCAACGATCAGCACCATATCATCGGATTTACCCGGCTCTTCCGACAGCGCGACGGCGGCGCAGTCGGCGCCCACATGGCCCGCGATGCAGGGCAGCACATAAACCTGTGCCGCCCGGTTCAGGTTGGAGAGGTCAAGTTCGCGCGCGGGTAGCGAGAGGCTGCCTGAAAGTGCCAGCGAAAAGGGGGCCTGACCCAGTTCGACCGGGTCGATGCCCAGAAGCAGGTGGTGCATCACCGGATTGCAGACGAAGACCACCTCGAAAATATCCGCGGACGCGACCTTCGCCTCGGCCGCGATGGATGCGGCCAGCGCGTTGATCGCCTCGCGCACCGCGCGCGTCATCTCGACGTCTCCGCCGGGGTTCATCATCGCGTAGCTCACACGGCTCATCAGATCTTCGCCAAAGCGGATCTGCGGGTTCATCAGCCCGCTTGAGGCGAGCACCGCGCCGTCGCGCAGGTCGCACAGATGCGCCGCGATGGTGGTCGATCCCAGATCGATGGCCAGACCGTAAAGGCCGCCCTCATGGTAGCCCGGCCAGATTTCCAGAATACGGTCGCGCGCGTCGTGGTTGCCGCGATGCAGGGCCACGGTGATCTTCCATTCGCCCTTGCGCAGGACGGGCTGCAGGCGGCGCAGGACATGAAGGTCGGTTTCGACCTCACCCACTTGCCATTGCTCGGCAAGCGCCTGCTTCACGCGTTCGAAATCGCCCGAGGGTTCATGCATGTCGGGTTCGGCGACCTCGATGTACAAAAGCCGGGTCGCAGGGTCCATGACGATGTCGCGCTGTGTGGCGGACTTGCGGATGACCTGCTTGTGGACCTGGCTTTCCGGTGGCACGTCGATCACCACATCGCCCATGACCTTGGCCTGACAGCCAAGGCGGCGGCCGTCGATCATGCCCCGCTTCGACTTGTAACGCTCCTCGACGCTGTTCCATTCCGACAGCGCCTCGTCATCGACATGGATGCCGAACTTCGGGAACTCGCCATAGCCCGGCGTGATCTGGCACTTGGAGCAGATGCCGCGCCCGCCGCAGACGGAATCGAGATCGACACCCAGGTGCCGGGCGGCCTGCAGGACCGGCGTGCCAAGGGCAAAACGCCCCCGCTTTCCCGAGGGGGTAAAGATCACCAAAGCATCTTCGGTCATGTGGGCCTCCTGTTCGCCCCTCGGTTCTAGGACATCGGGTGGCGGGTGCAATGTCTGCTGGCGTCATATCGCGGGTAAAGGTCGACACTGGCAGGGCAGATGATGAAACCCCCGCCTTGCGACAAGGCGGGGGCATGGTGCTTGCGCAGGCCCTGCTGATCAGCCGCGGGCGCGACGACCGCCACGACGGCCCGAGGTCGCGGAAGAGGCTGCTGCCGATGCTTCAGCAAAGGTCGCGCCGGCTTCAACAGCCTCGATCACCTTGGCAAAGCGGATCCATTCGCCGCCATTCGCATCGTGGTTCATAAGGAAGTTGGCGGCGCGGATCGCCTCCATCTCTACCTGACGGACCGGGTTCATGATGGCACTGGTCATGCCCGCGCCGATCGCCATCGGCAGGAAGGCTGCGTTGATACCGTGGCGCTGCGGCAGGCCGAACGAGATGTTCGAGGCGCCGCAGGTGGTATTCACGCCCAGCTCATCGCGCAGACGGCGGACGAGGGCGAAGACCTGCTGGCCGGCCGAGGCCATTGCGCCCACCGGCATGACCAGCGGGTCGACCACGATATCATGCGCCGGGATGCCAAAGTCGGCCGCGCGTTCGACGATCTTCTTGGCCACAGCGAAGCGGACATCGGGATCGGGCGAGATGCCGGTGTCGTCGTTCGAGATCGCGACGACCGGCACGTTGTATTTCTTGACCAGCGGCAGAACCAGTTCCAGCCGCTCTTCCTCGCCGGTGACCGAGTTCAGAAGCGGACGACCCTCGCAGGCGGCGAGACCGGCTTCCAGTGCGGCAGGAACCGACGAGTCGATGCAAAGCGGCACGTCCACAGTCTGCTGGATGATCTCGATCAGTGCCTTCATCAGCGGCGGTTCGACAAAGTTGTTGTCGGCATAGCGCGGGTCTTCGGCCATCTTGTTGGTGAAGACGGCGCCAGAGTTCACATCAAGGACATTCGCCCCGCAGGCGACTTGCTCCAGCGCGTCCTTGATTACGGTGTCGAAGTTGCCCGCCTCCAGCTCGGCCGCCAGTTTCTTGCGGCCCGTGGGGTTGATGCGTTCGCCGATGACGCAGAAGGGCTCGTCAAAGCCGATGACAACGGTCTTGGTCTTGGATTCGAGAACGGTCCGGGTCATTTTTTGGTCCTTATGCTTGATTGGCCGGAACGCCCGAGGCGCCGCCGTTGTCGATAG
The DNA here is from genome assembly GCF_007859075.1 of Gemmobacter aquaticus. Classification (GTDB taxonomy): domain Bacteria; phylum Pseudomonadota; class Alphaproteobacteria; order Rhodobacterales; family Rhodobacteraceae; genus Gemmobacter; species Gemmobacter aquaticus. The sequence continues at coordinate 1,133,666 of NZ_VOAK01000011.1, read as the reverse complement.
CCCACTGGGCGTTGGTCTTGATACCACCCAGCGGGAAGAAGTGAACCGATTCAATGCCAAAGCCGGGGTTCTTCGCCTTATGGGCGGCCAGATCTGTGACGAATTCGGTGGGCTCATAGGGCAGGAGCAGCTTGGTCACGTCCATGGCGCGCTTCTGCAGCACGCGCAAGGAGGGGCCGACGCCGCAGGCAATGGCGAACTTGATCATGGTCTGCAGTTTGGCCGGTCCTGCGACGCCAATATGGACCGGGATCTGGATGCCTTCAGCATTGATGCGGTTCACCCAGTCAATCACGGGCTGCGCCTCAAAGCAGAACTGGGTCGCGATGGCCATCTTGGCGTCGGTGCGGTTTGCGAAATCCTGCTTCCATTTCAGCGCCTGCATGACGATGCGGTCTCCGCCGTCCTTGTCGATATCCTTGTTGCCTTCGGGGTGGCCCGCGACATGAAGCCGCTCGAACCCGTCAAAGAGGCCAGTCTCGATCAGCTGCATCGAAGCGTCGAACTCACCCGCCGGCGTGTTCACGCCGCCGCCCAGTAGCAGCGCCTGCTTGACGTCTGCCTCGCCCTTGTAGCGGGCGATCCAGTCGGCCAGCGTGGCGCGGTCCTTGATGATGCGCGCGGGGAAGTGCGGCATGACCGGAAAGCCATCTGCGTTCAGCCGCTTTGCCGTAGCGACCATGTCCTCGATCGGGGTGCCTTCGATATGCGCGATGTAGACGCGGGTTCCCTTGGGCAGGATCGCGCGGAAATCCTCGACCTTCTCGGCGGTGCGGGGCATCACCTCCATCGAGTAGCCCTTGAGGAAGGCTTCGACCTCGGCCGGGGCGCCGGTCGGGGCAGGGGTGGTGTCGCGGCGGAAACTGAACAGCGCCATGAGGCGGCTCCTGAGGCTATGGGTGCGGCTGTCGGACAAGGCGGTCAGGCCCGGCCCTCGGCATCGATCAGCGCTTTAAGGCGCGCGGTGTCATAATCAGCCTCAAGCCGGGCGGCCCAGGCTTTCGCCAGTTCCTCCGCCTCGCCCTCGGCCTCGAAGGGGGCAGCCTTGCGCCACTCGGCCAGATAGGCGTCGGCATCCTTTGCCCCCACCTTCATGGCACAGCGGTCGATCGCCTGTTCAAAGCGCTCGGACAGTTGCGCCTTTGCGCCCCGCCGTCCCTTGCCCACGATCACCTGGGCCGGGATGTCGCGCCAGTAGACGATTGTGACCTCTGGCATCGGCTGATTCCCCTCATCTTCATGACACACGTTCTATGCCCGCCTGCGACGCATCCGGTGTCGGTTTTCGACATGTCCCGCGCAGCAAGCGACAGCGGTAACCGCGCGCCTCTTTTACCGGCAACTCCGCCACAGGTGGAGGGGCCAGTTTCGGAAAAAGCTGCATGAAAAGCATGAGATTTCTTCATCTGCCGCGACGCCACCGCCCCGGGCACGGGATCGGCGCTTGCGCGGACGTCACATCGCGTCTACCGTGGAGGTAACCACATATGGAGGGCGATCATGGCGCCCGAGCGTCCCCGAGGGGAGGACGCGATCCCGCAGCCCGCAGCCGATGAAACACCGGCGCGCGCGGTCGAACCGTCGGCCCCTCGATCCGCCCAGCCGGGTCCGCATCTCTATGCGGCGCTCGATCTGGGGACAAACAGTTGCCGGATGCTGATTGCCCAACCGAAGGGCAGCCAGTTTCAGGTGGTGGACAGCTTTTCCAAGACTGTCCAGCTTGGCGTGGGGCTTGAAGCCTCGGGCCGACTGTCGCGCGCCTCTATGGGGCGAACAGTGCAGGCCTTGCGGATCTGCCAGAAAAAGATCGAAAAGCATGGCGTGACACGAATGCGTCTGGTCGCGACCGAGGCCTGCCGGCGCGCACGGAATTCGCGCGATTTCATGCGCCAGATCCGCCGTGAAACCGGGCTGACGGTCGAGATCATTGCGCCTGAGGAAGAGGCGCGCCTTGCCGTGATCTCTTGCGCGCCGCTTGTGTCGCGAAGGACCGAGCAGCTTCTGGTGGTGGATATCGGCGGTGGATCAACCGAACTGGTCTGGATCGACCTCTCGGCGGTGCCACCCGAGGATCGGTCGCGGGCGATCATGCGGCTGCATGCAGGTTTCACGCCGCGCGATGATCTGCCCTCGGCCCGCGTCGTCGACTGGATTTCGGTTCCGCTTGGCGTCGCCACGCTGAAGGACCAGTTCAACGATGTCGAGGATGACGCCGCGCGTTTTGCCCTGATGAGCTGGTTCTTCGAGGAAAACCTCGCAAGCTTTTCGCCCTACAACTCGGAAAACCCGCGTGAGGGGTTTCAGATCATCGGCACCTCGGGCACCGTCACGACAGTGGCCGCAAGTTTCCTCGGTCTGCGCCGCTATGACCGCACAAAGGTCGATGGTCTTTCCATGACCTCGGATCAGATCGACACGGTCATTCGTGACTATCTTTCCCTTGGCCCCGAGGGGCGACGCACTGATCCGCGTATCGGCCGAGACCGGCACGCGCTGATCATGTCGGGCGCCGCGATCCTTCAGGCGTTGATGCGGATCTGGCCGACGGACCGGCTGTCCGTCGCCGACCGTGGCCTGCGCGAGGGGCTTCTATACGCACAGATGAGCGCCGATGGCGTTCTTGGAGACGGACCTTACAAATGAAAACACCTGGCAAATCCGGCGACGGCAAGAATACATCCGGTCGCGGCCAGCGCGATTTGCGCGTCAAGGTCAAGACTGCCAAGGGGCGCAAGCTCTCGTCGACGCTCTGGCTGGAGCGGCAGTTGAACGATCCTTATGTCCAGCGCGCCAAGCGAGAGGGGTATCGTGGACGTGCCGCCTACAAGATCATGGAACTGGATGACCGGTACGGGTTTCTGAAACCTGGCGCGCGCGTGGTCGATCTTGGCTGCGCTCCGGGTGGGTGGTGCCAGGTGGCGGTCCCTCGTGTGAACGCGCTTGGCGAAAACCCCAAAAAGCCGCAGGGGCGGGTTCTTGGTGTCGACTTGCAAGAGGTCGAGCCGATCGCGGGGGCCGAGATCCATCAGCTCGACTTCCTGTCCGATGGGGCCGACGATCAGGTGAAGGCTTGGCTCGGCGGTCGCGCCGACGTGGTCATGAGCGACATGGCCGCCGCCGCCTCGGGCCACAAGGGAACCGACCACCTGCGCATCATCGCTTTGATCGAGGCGGCCCTGGCCTTTGCCTTTGACGTGCTGGAAGATGAGGGAACCTTTGTCGCCAAGGTGCTGGCAGGCGGTGCCGAGAACGAAATGCAGGTTGTTCTCAAGAAGAACTTCCGCAAGGTCGCCAATGTGAAGCCACCGGCAAGCCGTTCGGACAGCTCGGAAAAATTCGTCGTTGCCATGGGGTATCGTGGCCGTCAGATCGCCGCTGCCGACGAAGACGCAGACGAAGAGTAGCCCGAAAAAGAAAAGGGCGCCTCAGGGCGCCCGTTCTTCATCGCGTGGATCGGGTCGACCTCAGCCGCCCCAATGACGCACGGGGCCGCAATCCATGTGTACGAAACCCGAGCCCGAATAACGACCGACACCACCCGACGCGCAGGTTTCCGCGGCACGGGCCATCTGGCCGACAGAGCGCGATTTCAGACGCAGGTCCGCAGCCATCCCTTGCAGGTGAAGCGAGTTCTTGGCAACGCCGCCGGACTTCGACCGAAGCATCGCGTTGGTCGCCGGGCTGCGGTAGCCCGACAGAAGCATATAGGGTTCCGAGACGTCCATCAGGCGGTGTGCAGCGGCCATGATGTCAACATTGCGTGGGTCCATCGTGTGCTGGTCGTCGGTGCGCCAGTCGCGCATGAAGTAGGTGATCTCCTTCAGCACTTCCTTGATGTACTTGCCTTCGATCCAGTAAATCGTGTCGATGCTTTCGCCCGTCCGACCCGAGTACATGCGGATGCGGCGAATGTCGCCCGCGCCCCGCAGCAGGCCAAATGCGTTGGAATAGGTTGGAGCGGCAACAACAGCAGTTGCTGCAAACGCGCCAAGAAGGCCTCGCCGCGTGAAGCTGGTCTTCGCAGAGCTGGTCATCTAAGCCTGTCCCTCAGTCTTCCTTAGTACCGCATGTACCTGCGGTTACTGCCACTTATCCCCAAGTGCAGATATTGTATGCCACAGGACGAATCGTAACAGAAGCGTGGATTTTGCCGCAGGTGCGAAATGGACGGCTGATCGGCAAAGAATTGCTGAAAGCCCCAGGCCGGAACCGACGAAAATCGCTTTGCTGACGCCTTGTTGCGGATTGGTAACATCACCTGTTCCTTTTCATGGCATTTCCGCCACGCATTCGCCGGATGTGAATTTACACCTCTGCAGAAATCCGAAATGGTCGGGAGAAGTTTTCCCGACCGAGGTTGTCATGACTACGACTTTCCCCGCCGTCACCTTTTCCCAGATAGTTCTTTCTGCATTGCTAACTTTGGCGCCCCTCTCGGTCGCACAGGCGCAGGTCTCGCCCTTTGTGCAGTCAGTCGCGATTGCAGCAGCGGATCAGGACGAGGTGATCTCGGCCTTTTATGCCGCACGCAACTATGCCCCGATCTGGACCGGTCCGCAGGATGCGGAGCGGAGAAACGCATTTCTGTCGGCGATTGCCCATGCGTCGGATCAGGGGTTGGCCGTGCAGCGCTATGATGCGCGCGCGTTGACGGACGCGTTCCGTTCGGCGCAGACCGAAGGCGACCGCGGCAGGCTGGAGGTGCGGATGACCCGCGCCTATCTGAGCTATGTGCACGATCTGCATGGCGGGGTGCTGCAGCCAAAGAAGGTTGATGCGGGGATTGTGCGCGAGGTGCCGCGCATCGACCCGCAGCTTGCACTGGAACGGCTGACCGGCGATGACCTGGGCGCGTTCCTGTCGACCCTTGCACCGGCGTCGCCCAGCTATGCCCAGCTTATCAAGGCCAAGCTGCGGATTGATGGCACGATCGCCGCCGGCGGGTGGGGGCCAACACTGGCAGACACTCCGCTGCAGCCGGGTGACAGCGGTGCGGCTGTGGTAGCCTTGCGCGATCGTCTGGTGTCGATGGGGTATCTGCGCCTCTCTGCCACGCAGGACTATGATGCCGAGGTGCAGAAAGCAGTTCAGCGCTTTCAGATTGCGCATGGCCTCGATCCCGATGGCAAGCTTGACGAGATTACCATCACCGCGCTCAACGTAGCCCCAGAAGAGCGATTGAAGTCGATCATCGTCGCGCTGGAGCGCGAACGCTGGGTCAACATGGACCGCGGGCGCAGGCACATCTGGGTCAATCTTACGGATTTCACGGCCCGCATCATCGATGACGGGAAGGAAACCTTCGTGACCCGTGCCGTGATCGGCAAGGACGTTCCTGACCAGCGCACGCCCGAGTTCTCCGACGAGATGGAGTACATGGTGGTGAACCCAAGCTGGTCGGTGCCACGGTCGATCACGACGAAGGAATATCTGCCGCTGCTGAAGAAGAACCCCAATGCAGCCGGGCATCTGAAGATCGTGGACCGCAATGGGCGCGTGATCGACCGAGGGTCGATCAATTTTGGCAAGTACACGGCCGCGAACTTCCCGTTCTCGATGCGTCAACCACCCTCGGATGCGAATGCACTCGGACTTGTGAAGTTCATGTTCCCGAACCAGTGGAACATCTATCTGCACGACACGCCATCAAAGTCGCTGTTCGATCGCGAGGTGCGTGCCTTCTCACACGGCTGCATACGCCTGGGTCAACCGTTTGAGTTTGCCCACGCGCTTTTGGCCGTGCAAAGCGCTGATCCTGAAGGGGATTTTAAGAAGGCGCTCGACAGTGGCCGTGAGCAGGCGGTCAAATTGCAACAGCATGTGCCGGTTCATCTGGTGTATTTCACCGCATTTCCCGACGTGCGGGGCGGCATGAACTATCGGCGTGATATCTATGGCCGCGATGAGCGGATCTATGATGCGCTGATCGATGCCGGGGTGGTGCCGGGCGGCCAACACGGCTAAATCTTTCTGCGTGGGTGCGTCGATATGTGCGTGCGCGCCCCGCGTTGGAGAGTGCCATGGCCCATACACTTCGTGACATTGCCCTTGCGCTTGGCGCCGAGGGCGCCGGCAATCTGGATCTGATCGTCCAGCGCGCGACTGAGCCGCAGGCGGCCGGGCCGGATGATCTGGCGCTTGCGATGGATCCGAAATACGCAGGCGGCCTGTCACAGGGCCGGGCGAAGGCGGCTCTGCTGTGGCCAGGGGCCGATTGGCAGGCGCTCGGACTGGAGGCTGCGCTTTTCGCGCCACGTTCGCGCCTTGCCATGGCCGGACTCAGTCGCATGCTGGACGAGGGCCCCGATATCGCGCCGGGTGTGCACCCCATGGCCATCATCGATCCGACGGCAGAGTTGGGTGAGGGCGCGGCCATAGCCCCCTTCGTCGTGATCGGGCGCGGCGTCCGCATCGGCCCGCGCGCGCGCATCGCAAGCCACGTCAGCATCGCCGAGGGGGCGGCAATCGGGGCCGATGCGCTGATCCTGCAAGGCGCCCGGATTGGCGCACGGGTGCGGATCGGCGATCGGTTCATCGCGCAGCCGGGTTGCGTTATCGGTGGCGACGGCTTTTCCTTCGTCACGCCTGAAAAAAGCGGCGTCGAGGAAATTCGCGAGACCCTTGGCGCACGCGACGCCATTCGCGAGCAAAGCTGGACCCGCATCCATTCGCTGGGATCGGTGACCATCGGCGATGATGTCGAGGTGGGTGCCAATGCTGCGATTGACCGGGGAACGATCCGCGACACGACCATCGGAAACGGCACCAAGATCGACAACCTCGTGCATCTTGGACACAACGTGCAGGTCGGCAATGACAGCCTGATCTGCGGACAGGTGGGCGTCGCGGGGTCCAGCCGGATCGGCAATCGCGTCGTTCTGGCCGGACAATGCGGGGTCAGCGACAATATCTTTGTCGGCGATGACGTGATTGCAGGCGGATCGACCAAGATTTTCACCAATGTCCCTGCAGGTCGGGTGATCCTCGGCAGCCCGGCCGTCAAGATGGAAACGCAGATGGAGATCAACAAGGCACTCCGCCGCCTGCCGCGCCTGGCCGCCACGGTTGCCGAGCTTCAGAAAATTGTTTCAAAACTGTGAAATGACGCCCATATCTGCCCGGTAGAACGGGATCAGGAGGTGAACATGACACATACCGTCAAAGATCGCGTGATCGCCATTCTGGCCGAGCAGGCCGTAATGGATGTATCGGACATCCGGATGGAGGACACGCTTCAGGACCTCGGGCTGGACAGTCTGGGCCTTGTCGAAAGCATCTTCGCCATTGAAGAGGCCTTTGACATCTCGGTTCCCTTCAATGCGAACGAGCCGGGCAAGTCGGATTTTGACATCTCCTCTGTCGCGGCGATCATCGCGGCGGTGGAGTCGCTGGTTTCACGGCAGCAGGCTGCATGAAGCGAGTCGTCATTACCGGGGCGGGCACGATCAATGCGCTTGCCCATGACGTGAAGGGTACGCTGGCCGCGTTCAGGGAAGGGCGTTGCGGGATCGGTCCGCTGGAGATCCGCGACCGCGACCGGCTCTCTATCCAGATCGGCGGTCAGGTGCACAACTGGAACCCTGACAGCCATTTCAACCGCCAGCAGATCGTACTCTACGACAAGTTTACCCAGTTCACATTGCTCGCCGCCAAAGAGGCGATCGGCCAGTCGGGTCTGAACTTTGACGGCCATCTGGGCTATGACACCGGTGTTGTGCTCGGAACCGCCGCAGGTGGGGTGAACACCTGGGACGAGAACTATCGCACGGTCTATGAAGAGGGGAAGAACCGCGTCCATCCCTTTGTCGTGCCAAAGCTGATGAACAACGCGGCCGCGTCGCATATTTCGATGGAGTACAACCTCAAGGGCCCCAGCTTTACCGTATCCACCGCTTGCGCATCGTCCAATCACGCCATGGGGCAGGCGTTCCACATGGTCCGCTCGGGCATGTGTCGCGCGATGGTCACCGGTGGCTCGGAATCCATGCTGTGCTTCGGTGGCATCAAGGCATGGGAGGGGCTGCGAGTGATGTCCAAGGACGCCTGCCGTCCGTTCAGCCTTACCCGCAACGGTATGGTGCAGGGCGAGGGGGCGGCGGTGTTCGTCTTTGAGGAGTATGAGCATGCAGCCCGCCGGGGAGCAGAGATCCTGGCCGAGGTTGTGGGATTTGCCATGACATCCGACGCGGGCGACATTGTCATGCCATCGCAACAAGGGGCGGCGCGGGCCATTGCGGGGGCGTTGAGAGATGCGGGCCTGAACCCCGAGGATATCGGCTATATCAACGCGCATGGCACCGGTACGGCAGCGAACGACCGGACCGAATGCGCAGCGGTGGCGGATGTCTTTGGCCATCATGCGGACCGCCTGATGATTTCGTCAACCAAGTCGATGCATGGTCATCTGATCGGCGGAACTGGCGCGGTGGAACTGCTTGCCTGCATCATGGCGCTCCGCGATGGCGTCATCGCCCCGACGATTGGATATGAAGAGCCAGATCCCGAATGTGCGCTGGATGTGGTGCCGAACGTTGCAAGAGAGGCGCGCGTGACGGCGGTTCTCTCCAATGCCTTTGCCTTTGGCGGGCTGAATGCCGTGATTGCACTGCGACAACCCAGGTAAGGAAAGTGCCGTATCCCATTGAAAAAAGGCCGCACCCTCGGTGCGGCCTTTTTCCGTTTGTTCTGGCAGATCAGTTCTGCGGCTTCGGCGGAACCGGAAGCGGCAGGCTGTCATAACCTTTGGTGATACCGTCCAGCGACGCAGTCAGAACGACTTTCTGGTTGGGCGCGCGGGCCGGGACGATCGTGATCTTGGCCTCTTTGCCGTTCTTCATGGCAGCCAGATCCGCATCCGAGAATCCGACGCGTGCGACGCAGGCGATCTGGTCGCAGAAATCATAGGAATAGGCGAGCGGCTTGTTCTCGTCGATCTGGATGGTCAGGCGTGCGGTCAGAAGTGTTTCAAGCGGGACCGACACGGTCGCGCCGGCAACAGCCTCTTCAGCCTCGGGCATCGGGAAAACGGCGATCTCGGCCACTGGACCACCTTGGGCATCTTTCAGCAGCTGATAGATCTGGCACGGCTCCTGGTTGCCCTCGGGCACGCGCATGCAGCGCACTTCCCATGCACCGGACGTTTCCTTGACGTAAATCGAACCCGGCCCGGTCTGAGCCTCGGCTGCAGGGGCGGCGGGCGCAGCAGCGGGGGCGGCCGGAGCTTCCGTAGTCGCAGGCGCAGGCGTTGCAGGGGCGGCGGCATCTTGGGCAAAAGCGGCCCCGGAAAGGCCAAGCGACAGGGTCAATACCAGAGCCTTCGTCGCGTCAATCATCGGCATTGCGATCAGTCCTCAAATGATGATGCCGCCGTTTAGCATGCGTCGTCGGCGCTGTCAGTCCGGAAAACCAGACCTGCACCGCGCTGAGGCTGTTTTTTGCCAAGATGCCGTAACGTATGGAAAAAGGGCCGGCGAACCGGCCCTTTGAAGCGTTGCTTCTTGCTCCCTGTCGGACTGGCCGACTTCATTGCAACGGACGCTACGGCGGGATCGGCCACAGGTCAACCTCTATTTGGGACCTGTCCACCGCTATCTTCCGGATAGGGTCGACCCGCAAAGCCCTCTGGCGCAATGGGGCCAAGGCTGTATCCTCTGGCCCGTTCGGACAAGAATGGAGGCCGGTGTGAGCGGTGAGCAAGCAAGCGTGTTCGTGGGCGGCGGCGGCGAGGGCTATGGTCTGCCGCAGGATCTTTTGCTGAAATTTGGCAACAGGCACGGGCTGATCGCCGGGGCGACCGGCACGGGTAAAACGATCACGCTGCAGATCCTGGCTGAAGGATTTTCGGCCGCAGGCGTCCCGGTTTTCCTGTCGGACGTAAAGGGTGATGTATCCGGCATGGCGGCGGCTGGTTCGGCCGAGGGCAAGCTGCACGATTCCTTCACAAAGCGTGCGGCGACCATCGGCCTTGACCTGCAATATGCCGCCTGTCCGGTTACCTTTTGGGATCTTTACGGCGAACAGGGGCATCCGATTCGGGCCACGGTGTCCGAGATGGGGCCCTTGCTGCTGTCGCGCCTGCTGGAGCTGTCAGAGGCGCAGGAAGGCGTTCTGAACGTCGCCTTCCGGCTGGCCGATGAAGAAGGGTTGCCGCTACTCGACCTGAAAGACCTGCAGGCGATGCTGGTGTTCATTGGCGAGAATGCAAACACGATTTCAACGCGTTACGGCCTTGTCTCAACGTCGTCGATCGGGGCGATCCAGCGCCGCCTGCTGGTGTTGGAGAATGAGGGCGGGGCCAAACTCTTTGGGGAGCCCGCCTTGCAGTTGGCCGATCTTATGCTGCTCGATGAGAGTGGTCGGGGACGCGTGAATATCCTTGCCGCCGACAAGCTGATGCAGAGCCCGAGGCTCTATGCGACCTTCCTGCTGTGGCTTCTGTCCGAGCTGTTCGAAGAGTTGCCCGAGGTGGGCGATCCGGACAAGCCGAAGCTCGTCTTCTTCTTTGACGAGGCGCATCTTCTGTTCAATGACGCGCCCAAGGCCTTGGTTCAAAAGGTGGAACAGGTCGCACGCCTGATCCGGTCAAAGGGTGTGGGCGTCTATTTCATCACCCAGAATCCGCAGGACGTGCCCGAGAACATCCTTGGCCAGCTTGGCAACCGCGTTCAGCACGCATTGCGCGCCTTTACCGCCAAGGACCAGCAGGCGCTGCGGCTGGCGGCGCAGACCTATCGACCGAACGAGCGGTTCAATACCGAGGACGCGATTCGCGATGTGGGGACGGGTGAGGCCGTTACCTCATTCCTCGAGGCGAAGGGCGCGCCCGGCATTGTCGAGCGCACGCTGATCCGTCCGCCTTCATCGCAGGTCGGGCCGATTGATGTGGCCGTGCGGACTGCGGTCATTGCGGCATCGCCCCTGAAAGGCAAGTACGAGACGATGATTGATCGTGAGTCGGCCTATGAGAAACTGCGCGCCCGCGCCGAGGCTGCGGCCAAAAGTGCCGAATCATCGGACACGGGCAAGCTCTCCGAGCAGGTTTTCGGCAAGGAAGGTGCGCAGTCGGACGACTTCAACCACGCGCGCAGATATGACGGTGGCGGGAAGGCGCGCAGCACCACGTCCCAAACGCGCAGCACCTCGCGCAAATCCGACAGCGTAACCGAGGCGTTCGCGAAAAGTTTCGCCCGCCAGCTCGGGACCCGCAGTGGGCAGGCGATTGTGCGGGGGGTGCTTGGCTCTATATTCGGCCGGCGCTGACGGCTGACTGCCTTTGGCCCGTGGTCGGTCACCGACCGCGGGTTTGCGATGTCACATTGTCGCCTGAAAATTGGCCTGCGATGTCCAACTTTCGGGTGCATGTCAGGGCGCAATGCAACCGCAAGAGGTGCCCTGCATGGCCATCACCGCCGCCGAACAATATGCCATTGAACTGTTGAACCGCGCGCGCCTTGATCCGGCCGGGGAAGCGCGGCGTCATGGCATGGGGTTGAATGACGGGATCGGTGCAGGTTCGATCTCTACGCAGGCAAAGCAGGTTCTCGCGCCCAATGCCCTGCTGGACAAGGCCGCGACCCAGCATGGTCAGTGGATGATCGATGCAGATACCTTCTCGCACTATCAGGGCGGGTTGGGGTCGCGCTATTATGACCCGGGTGATCGGATGGCGGTTGCCGGTTACACCTTTGCCAATGGCTGGGGCTGGGCCGAGAACATCGCGCTTGTATCGATTACCAGCTCGCTCGAGGCGGCCATCCGTAATCACCACGCGGGTTGGATGCACAGCACCTCGGGACACCGCGAGGCGATGTTTGGCGAGAACTCGCGTGAAATCGGATACGCGCAGGTCACCGGGAATTACCAAGGCTACAATGTCTCGGTCGGGGTGCAGAACTATGCCTACTCTGGTTCCCGGACCTTTGTGACCGGCGTTGCCTACACCGACCGCGACAAGGATGACTTCTACTCCATCGGTGAAGGGCGCTCTGGCCTCTCGATGAAGATCATCGGCGGGGACGACGCAAAAACCCAAAGTGCGGGCGGCTACGCGCTTCAGGCCAAATGGGGCCAAGAGGTCACCGTCGAGATCGGTGGCGGCACCCGTGTCAAGGTTGACCTCGACAAGGGCAATGTAAAGCTCGATGTGGTCAACAATGCGCTGCTGAAAGTGTCTGGCGATGTGGAACTGCTGTCGGGCCCGATCAAGCATTTGCAGGCCCTGGGCGTCGGCGCGATCGACCTGACCGGCAACGACCTTGGCAACCGTCTGACGGGGTCAGCCGGCCGGAATGACCTGAGCGGCGGCGGCGGCAGCGATACATTGGCTGGCGCTGGAGGCAACGACACGCTTCGTGGCGGCGATGGCGCAGATATCTTGGGCGGCAGCGACGGAAATGATCGTCTGAATGGCAATGCCGGTGCCGATCAGTTGTCGGGCGGCAAGGGCGCGGATGTCTTCGTGTTCGAGAATGCCTCTGGCGCCGATATCGTCACCGATTTCACCATGGGGCAGGGCGATCGGTTGGCCCTTTCCGAATCCCTCTGGGGTGGCGGGCTGACCGACCGGCAAGTCATTGCGCGATATGCCGAGGTGACATCACGCGGCGTGCTGTTCGATTTTGGCGATGGTGATACGCTGCTCCTGCAGGGTGTCCGGTCGCTCAACGGCCTGGCTGATCGGATTGACGTTCTCTGACCTCAGAGCGGGCGGATCTTCAGCTTGGTGATGCGGTTCTCGCGACGGGCGGCAACCTCAAACCGGAAACCGTGAAAGCGGAAGATCTGCCCCTCGTTCGGGATCATCTGCGCCTCGTGGATGACCAGACCGGCCACGGTGTTGGCTTCATCATCGGGCAGGCTCCAGTCCAGCGCGCGATTGAGGTCGCGGATCGTCATCGCGCCATCAACCAGATAGTTCCCGGTTTCATCCTGCTTGGGGACATCCTCATTGCGGACCACGTCGAATTCGTCGGTGATGTCGCCGATGATCTCTTCGATGATGTCTTCAAGCGTGATAAGGCCCTGAAGCGCGCCGTATTCATCCACGACCAGTGCGAAATGGGTGCGGCGCTTCAGAAACTCGCGCATCTGCTCGTCGAGCGTGGTGGTTTCGGGGACGAAGTAGGGCTTCATCGCCACCTTCATCACATCGAGACCCGAGAGCTGTTCCGGATCGCCCGCGCCATCGCGCAGCAGACGCTCTACCTCGCGCAGGAGGTCTTTGGCGTGGATCACGCCGATGATGTTCTCGGGGTCTTCGCGATACATCGGCAAGCGGGTATGGGGCGACGAGAGAACGCGGCTGAGGATTTCCTCGGGCGGCAGGTCGGCATCAATCATCTCGATGTGGCGGCGGTGCTTCATCACCTCTTCCACCGTCCGGTCCGACAGATCCAGCGCGCCCAACAGGCGGTCGCGGTCTTCCTTTTCCACTGCGCCCTCGCTGTGGCCAAGGGCAATGGCGCCCACGATCTCTTCGCGCATGGCGAGCATCCGCCCTTCGTTGTCGGGCTTCAGGCCGATCAGGCGCAAAAGGCCGCGCACCAGCGCACGAACGGTGGCGACCAGCGGTGAGAAGGCTGCGACCAGCACGCGCACGACGGGCGCCACCCGAATTGCGACGGCCTCAGGGTAGGTGATCGCTACTGTCTTTGGCAGCACCTCGCCAAAGACGAGGACGAGCGCCGTCATCACAAAGGTCGCCAGCGCAACGCCGCCGTCACCAAAGGCGCGCGTCAGCAGCGCGGTTGCAAGAGAGGCCGACAGGATGTTGACGATGTTGTTGCCCAGAAGCAGCGAGCCGATCATGCGCTCGCTGTCATCGGTTACCTGCAGGGCACGCTGCGCCCGGTGGGCATCCGGGTCGGCGGTCTTGTCGGCCTGGGCCCGCAACTTCGCGCGGGAGGCGGCCGTCAGCGCGGTTTCCGAGCCCGAAAAGAAGGCCGAGCAGATCAGCAGCAGCACGATCGCCCCGATGGTCAATGCAGTCGACAGGTCAAAAACAAAGGCAGGCTCGGTCATTTCGACTCCGTTCGGTCGGCCAGCGGATGGTGCTGCATCACCAAGTCGCGCAGGTGATCGTCAAGGACATGCGTATAGATCTCGGTTGTTGCGACATCCGCATGACCAAGCAGCGTCTGGATCACACGCAGATCGGCGCCGCCGGCCAGAAGATGTGTCGCGAAGGCATGGCGCAGGCTGTGGGGCGTGACCTTGGCGGGGCTGACCCCGGCCAGGACGGCGATCTGCTTGATCAGGATGTAGAAGTGATGCCGCGTGATATGGCCCGCCGCACCCCGGCCCGGAAACAGGAATTTTGACGCGGGCTTGCCCGACTTGCGGTCAAGCTCTTCAAGGCGGTCGCGGCGCTGAAGCCATTCTGCCACCGCTGTTCGCGCCGGGGCCGAGAGTGGCACCATACGCTCTTTCCCGCCCTTGCCGCGCACGAGGATCATGCGTGGATCACCCCGCACAGCCGCGACCGGCAGGCCCACCAGTTCGGACACGCGCAGCCCCGTCGCATAGAGCAGTTCCAGCAGCGCACAGTTGCGGATCTGGTCATCCAGCGAGCGACCCTTGTCGCGCGCGGCCTCAAGCAGGCGGTCCACTTCTTCATGCGTCAGGACGAGCGGCAAGCGTTTTTCGGAACCCGGACCCTTCATGCGCAGGGCAGGGTTATCGGCGCGCCAACCCTCTTCATGGGCAAAGCGGTACAGCTGCCGGATTGCCGACAGGCGGCGCGCGCGGGTCGCCTTGGAAAGGCCCTGAGCCTCCAGCCCGACGAGATAGGTCTCCACGTCCTGCTGCGTCGCGGCCTGAAAGTCGGTGTTGCGCGCCGCAAGCCAACCTGCGAAATCCAGAAGGTCGCGCCCATAGGCCAGACGCGTGTTCTGCGCGGCCGCGCGTTCGGCCGCCTGCGCGTCAAGGAAGGTCGAAATCCACCGCTGCATTGGCGCTGCGCCGTCCATGACCTAGCCGCGCCTTTCGAGGATCAGAAGCTCCAGCGCCGTCCGTCGCGCAACATCTTCTAGCCCGAGCCGGCGCAGCAGCGACAGCCCTTCGGTTACGCCACGCGGGTCGCCCGTAACCCCACGCCCGACGTCATCAATGGCTTGCAGAAGCGCCTCGCCCGTGCGGCGATCGTCGAGCAGCGCTTGGGCGGATTCGGTGATGCGGGGTGATGTGAACGCCGGGCTGATGGCGCGCGACATGCTGTCATATGGCTGGCGTCCGGCAAGATCTCCGGTCGCAAGCCCGATCAGGAAGGACTCGGTTGGATCAGGGGCCGGTTGGCTGCGGGCACGCACCGTCGCCACCTCGTGATACTCGGTCGAAAGAAGCCCGATCCGGAAGGCGAGCCGCGCGGCATCTTCGGACAGCGGCAGCTCTGACAGCCGTGCACCGTAAAGCGCGGCAAAAGGCGCCTCCAACTCGACCGAGGTCATCGCAGCCCACGCAGGCGCCAGAGCTTCGGACACACGCGCAGGCTCGGCCGACGCCATTGCGGCATCGAACCGTTGGAAGGCATCCACACGATCCCACACGCCGCCCGAGGCCGCTGACTTCTGTTCGGTATAAAGGCCCAGCAGAAGGTTCGGGCTGATCGCACCGACGCGCGCAAGCCGCTCGGCCGCCTCGATCTGCGACTTGAGGCCCGCCTGAGGGCGCAGATCGGCGTGTGAAAAGGCGATGGGCAGGCCCAGTGTCGGCAGCGGCTCGCCAATTGCCTCATACATTCGCCAGACGAGCGGGGTCGGCGTGGCGGGGGCGGGCAGGGGCTCGGCCCCGTCGGCAAGGCCGGGGTCAAGAAAGCGCCGTAGCAGCTCTTGCTCGTCCTCTTTCACCTGACCAAGTGCTATCGCGGTATCCAGTGTCAGCGCCGCCGCCTGCCAGTCACCGGCGCGGGCAAGGCAGAACACGCGCGCGGGAATGGTTGGGGCCAGATGCGGGGCTGCGGCCATTTCCTCGCAGGCAAAGTCCTCGGTCCCACCCAGAAGCGAGATGTCAAAACGCCGCCGGAACAATTCGGGACCGGGCCGTCCGGCGACCGAGGTCAGTGCCATCGCCTGATCCAGCGCCCCCATGGCGAGCAACTTGTCGATCCGTGCAAGCAGCAATATCCCGCGTCCGCCGCTGTCAACGGGCGGCTCGGTTTCCGCCAGAAGCAGCGTCATCATCAGACCCTGCAGGGCGGGCAGGGTGTCCAGACGCTCGGCCGAGATACCGCGCGCGATATCCTCGGTTCGGGCAAGCCCCCAGAGACGGTAAGGCAATCCGGTGCGCGTGGCGGACAGCAGCCCCGCACCATCCGGTGAAGGCTTGCCCAGCACCGATGCCGTGATTTCGGCCGGGCGGGCGCTTTTGGTCACGGCGGGCTCGTCGCTGCGCTTGTCGGGCAGCGGCACGGATGAGGGGAAGCGCCCCTTCCGTGGCGGAGGTTCGGGCGCCACGATGGTTGCGCCTCGCGGAAGCGCCACCGACTCCGAGAGCCAGTCAATTGCTGACAGAGGCCCCTCGGCGCGCACTGCGGCCGCCGGAATCAGCCCGAAGCCAAGAGCGCCCAGGATCACCAGACTACGAAAGCGCCTGTCAGTTGCCATCCAGCGTCACCGGCTTCGTGACGGGCTGCTGCACCGGGGAGAGGTCCCCAAGATAGGCGAATCCCACAAGGCCAACAAATCCGACAGCTGCCAGCAGCAGCAACAGTTTGACGATACGTCCCATGGGGTCCTTCCCGAATCTGCCCGTTTCTTGCCGAACGGCGACCTTGAAAGCCCGGTCCCGCGCGGAATTTGCGTCGATTATATATGGCAATCGTGCCGACTTCACGCCATTCAGAGTGAAAAGTTTGTCGGACCCGCGGTTTTTCGCGTGATCAGGGCAGAAGGCCAGGTTTGGGGGCGGATTTGACCGAGCGGCTGAAGAAGACGGTTGTGCTCGTGGGAATGATGGGCGCAGGCAAGACGGCGGTTGGCACGGCGCTTGCGCGGCTTCTTCGCGTTCCTTTCCGGGATTCCGACGAAGAAATCGTAAAGGCTGCACAGCGCAGCATTGCCGAGATATTCGAACGCGATGGCGAGCCGTTCTTTCGGGCCCGCGAGTCCGAGGTGCTGGCCCGGCTTGTGCGCGGCGAGCCTTGCGTTCTTTCAACAGGCGGTGGCGCATTTCTGAGCGAGAAGAACCGCGAAATCGTGGCACAGGCGGGGGTTTCGGTCTGGCTGCGTGTCGATATTGACCTTCTGTGGCAGCGCGTGCGCCACAAGACGACGCGCCCGCTGCTGCGGACACCGAACCCGCGCGCGACCTTGCAGTCGCTCTATGAAGCGCGCGTGCCGTTTTATGCCTTGGCCGATCTCGTGGTGGACTCGGCGCCGGATATCTCGGTAGAGGCAATGGCGCAGCGAGTACTGGAGACCCTGCGCGACCATGACGATGTGCTTGAAAGGAAATGAGATGACCGGGGTCGATGTGGTTCCCGTCGCGCTTGGTGCGCGCAGCTATGAGGTGCGGATCGGGGCGGGGCTGATCGGCCGGGCAGGGCAAGAGATTGCTCCCATGCTGCGCCGCAAACGGGTGGCGATTGTCACGGACGAGACCGTGGCGCCGCTGCATCTTGCCGCGCTTGAGGCGGCCTTTGCAGCCGAAGGAATTGCGACCGTCAGCCTTGCCCTGCCGGCAGGTGAAAGCACCAAGGGCTGGCCGCAATTTGCCCGCTGCGTCGAATGGCTGCTCGAACAAAAGGTGGAACGTCGCGATGTCGTCGTGGCCTTTGGAGGTGGTGTCATCGGCGATCTTGTCGGCTTTGCCTCGGCCGTCCTGCGCCGCGGCGTGCGCTTCGTGCAGATCCCCACGACGCTGCTGGCTCAGGTCGACAGTTCGGTCGGTGGCAAAACCGGGATCAACACGGCCCAGGGCAAGAACCTTGTAGGCGCCTTCCACCAGCCGTCACTGGTTCTGGCCGATATCGGCATCCTTGAAAGTCT
The DNA here is from genome assembly GCF_007859075.1 of Gemmobacter aquaticus. Classification (GTDB taxonomy): domain Bacteria; phylum Pseudomonadota; class Alphaproteobacteria; order Rhodobacterales; family Rhodobacteraceae; genus Gemmobacter; species Gemmobacter aquaticus. Next base: position 1,115,685 of record NZ_VOAK01000011.1, on the reverse strand, counting down.
GCCCAAACGCGATTTTCTGGCCGGTTATGGCGAGGTCGTGAAATACGGCCTTCTTGGTGATGCTGCGTTCTTCGACTGGCTGGAGGTGAATGGCCCCGAACTTGCGCCAGATCGTACCAAACGTCAGTACGCCGTGCGCCGGTCGGTCGAGATGAAGGCCGACATCGTCTCACGCGATGAAACCGAAGAGGGGGATCGCGCGCTGCTGAACCTCGGTCATACCTTCTGCCACGCGCTTGAAAAGGCCACCGGCTATTCGGACCGGCTGCTGCATGGCGAGGGTGTCGCCATTGGATGCGCGCTTGCCTTTGAGTTGAGCCAGCGGCTTGGCCTCTGCTCGCAAGAGGCCCCAAGCCGCGTGCGGGCCCATCTGCGCAGCATGGGCATGAAGGTCGACGTCGCCGATATTCCGGGCGAGTTGCCCGGGCCCGAGGCTTTGCTGGAGCTGATGGGGCAGGACAAGAAGGTTCAGGACGGCAAGCTGCGCTTCATTCTGGCGCGCGGTATCGGTGAGGCTTTCGTTGCCGATGATGTGCCATCAGACAAGGTCCTTGATGTTCTGACGAACGCGATTGCCGCGCGCTGAAGACAAGGGGGGCAACATGCTGCCCGGCTGCTCTGCCCCCTGCTTTTGTTCAGCCGAAACCAGTGCCAACGGTTGAATTTGGCGCCATTGCGCTGAGGGAGCGGAGCAATGGGCTGCGGGCGTTTGCGTCCCCTCTGACATTCATTGCCTGCATCACAACTCTGTCTTCGCTCCGGCTTCCTGCCTCTGCGAAATCTCAACGATCGGCTCTTCCGTGAACCTCGATCTCTTCATGTTCAGCCCGCTCCATAGGCCGGACTCTGGAAGCAGATCGAGGAGATATCGGGGGGCACAAAGCAATGGCAGCGCACCAAGTTGGCGGAATCGAGGCTGACCCTGCGACCAACAATCTCTCGAGAGCGTTGAAGAGTGCGGTAGCAGTGGAAGGCCTTGATATTGGGCAGTGTATGGCAGATCAGTTTCGTCCACCCGGTTTGGACGGGAAGACACGCCTGTCGAGCTAACTCACGCTCCTGGAGTTTAGCCCTGCCATATCGTGTGATCGCTATTGGGCAGGGGTGGCGGGCATGGGCTGCAGGACGTAAAACCCCTTGCCCTCTGCCGTCGGGAAGTAGACCCGGCCGCCAAATCCCGGAGGTGTCAGCGCGTTGAGAGAGAGCGGCTCGAAGAAATCGGATTCCGCCAAGATCTTTCCGGTCGCTGCGTCGCGCCAGGTCACCTGTTCGGTGTAGTTCGAGCTTTTGATTGCCAGCGGGACCGGCTCTATGGCGACGGGCAGTTTGACATTGGTCAACACCAGCACCCGCTTCTCCGCCGGGCCAAAAACAGGCTGGAACGTGCTGGTGATGTTGTCGAGAACGAAGGCAGTAGACAATTCGCCCGTGACCGGGTCGATCTTGATTCCGGCGACCTTCTTCATCCCCATGTCGGCCGAATAGAGCATGTTGTTTTCCGGATCAGTGCCGTTCTTTGGCGGAGCCCAGCTGAACCCTGCGACGCCAAGCTCCTCGCCAAATGGAAAGATCGAATGGGTCTTGCTGACATCATCCTTGTGGAAGACGACAACGCTGGAGCCCTTGTCTTTGCTGAGCAATCCGTTGGTCTGCACCACGACCCAGTCATTAATGATCGAAGGTGCGGTCAGGGCCTTTTGGCCCTCAACCAGCGGACGGCCGACCCAGGTATCATCGGCGGTGATCTTCTTGGTCGCCGGATCCCAGAAGTAGCGCGCGAGAATGTCGAACATCGGCACATAAATCGCGATCTTGTCCCCGTAGGGCGCAATGATGTGCGGCGAGGCGGCGGTCTGCGGAAGCTGAAACATGTCCAGGACGTCCAGAGTCTTCGGATCGACCGCGACCATCACCGAGTTCGGCAGCTTCATCCCTTGCGCCGAGCATTCAATGATGGCCATCGTGCCCTGAAGCGTACAGCCAACCGGGCGGGTCTGGCTTTTCAGGATCAGCGTGCCGTCAGGCGCGATGGTCAAATGCTTGAAGTTCACATCCTCGATCGGCGCCTCGCCGCCGGGCAGAGCGTTGATTTTCAGAATCTCGCCGGTGTCACCATCGAGAAGCGCGATGAAGCTTGACCACGCGAAGGCAATGTTGCCGTCGGCCAGGATGTTAAGGTTGGCGTTGCCAATCCAGCGACCGGTGACATTGAGGTTGTCAAGGTAGGTACGCCAGACCTGTTTGCCTGTGGTGGCATCCGCCTTGGCGATATAGGGGCCAACCATGTTGGGGTCGTCCTTGGTCGGATACTCGCCACCGACGATGTAAAGTTCGCCCGGACGCCGGTTGTTGATGTAGGAAATGCCAGGGTAGTCGTCGATGCTGCGGAAGGCGAACACCGTGTTGGGGCCATCAAAAGACCCGGTAAACGTGGCGCAGGGAAACCTGCCACTGCGCTGTGCATCCGAGATTTCGGCGCCATTCAGCGACGAGAAATAGCCAGGCGTCGGGATGGCCTGCTGGCAGGCCAATTCCTTGGCGTAGAGCGTCACATCCCCGGGGATCGGGCCGTTTGCAGCCTCAAGGTTAGACGGTGTTTCGGCCAGAGATGGGCCGGCGTGCAGCACAAGGGCCATGGTCACGACGGGAATAAGCGAGAGAGCATTCATGGTTGGATATCCTTTTCCTCGGCCAGTCCATGCCGTTCGGCCCGGTTTCTGGAGGCTGATTTGAGTGTTCGCGGCGCGGGGTGGCACTGCACATTCATCCTTGCGACCTGCCAGCCCGGTTACGGAGCAGCCCCAAGCGCCTCGAATGCCTCTTTGGTCGTGTATTCGCCCTTGGGGTAGTAGGCGCCCATGATCTTTTCCTCATCGCCGGGCTTGGTCACGTTGGCCGGGCTTTCGGCCCAGTCCGCGCTAGGGGCCATGATCCGCATCATCAACATGCCGAAATCGGTGCGGTTACCGGGGCCCCTGATCCCCTCGCCACGCGGGCTCCATTCGATCCATGCAACGCCGTTCTCTTCGGTTGCATTGGCCGGGCGGTCTTCGGCACGGCTGTAGACGATGGTATAGTTGCCGTCCTTGTCGACCGGGATCTGCATGTCGATCAGTCCGTCAACGATCTGTCCCGAAGGTGCGGCTTCGCAGCTGACGATCGAGAAGTACTGAGTCTGAGCCTCGGGCATGACCGCAAGCCCCTGACCGGTAGCCCCGGCATAGGTGTCGGGGAAGGTGGGCAGCTTGCCGCGCGTCACGAAAACCGGGCCGAACTGGCGCGACAGATGCACGATCATGTACTGCGTTTCTGTGTCACCGCCTGCATCCGTGGCGCCCGCAAATGGGATCTTCGCCTGCTCTTCTGGGGTCTTGAAGGCCCCCAGGATCGAATAGGGGATGCTCCAGTACTTCTCCCAACGGACCTCTTTCCGCGCGGGCGCCGTTGCAGGATCAAGCGCCGGGTCATTGCCCTTGGCAGTCACCAGCGCCTCCCATTGCTTGGCGGTGAAGGGCTGCGCGGTGCCACCCTTGGTGGGGCGACCGAAGGCGGAAGCGGCGGCCTCGCCCTCAAGCAGGGTGCCGTCGGCAAGCGTGCCTTCCAGCGTCGGCAGGCCGCGCTTCGACGTCCCCGAGGCCCAGGGGCCCCATCCCGCACCATCGCTGCCCTGATCTGACAAGTAGATCCGCATCACCATCTGCAGCTCACCCCCATCCGTGCCTGCATAAAGCGTGTTGGGCTGGCGGTCGTTGGCATCCTTTGGCGGATCCTGGGCCACGATTCTGATGGTATAGTCACGGGGCTCGGTCAGACGGTTGTTGCCGACGACGAACGGATTGGTCGATCCCGGATCTGGGACGATCGCTTTTCCGGCCAGATCCTCGCCCGTGGACACGAACGTTCCCCGCGCGGACTTGTAGAGCGCATACTTGAAGTAGCGCGCGCGCGGGAACGCGCCACGAAGCGTCAGAGTGCTGCCGGCGGGCAGGGCAAACCGCGACAGGAAGTAGGTGGACTGGGTGTCCGGCCAAAGGTTCGGGTTCTGGATCGGCTTGGGATATTCCAGCATGTTCCAGTAGGGCCAGCCGCGCGGTCCTTGGAAGAAGCTGTCATGCCCATAGCGATCATCGGTGCGGACCACGGTTTCCAGCGACTTGTCGCCGAACCGCGTCACGTTCTGCGCGCGATCGTTGCGAACCGGAATGACTCCCGGTGGTTGCCATGTTCCTTGCCCGACAGGCAGCACGGACGGGGCTTCGGTCCTTGGATAGTAGAGCCGCATGACCATGAAGATCGGGCCGGCGGGGGCGGGCAGCCAGTTGGATTCCCGATCCTTGCCGGGGCTTTCGTGCTGTATGTACAGCGTCAGCGAGCCGTCGGCATTTGTCTTGAGATCCTTCAGCATCGGCGCATTGATCAGGTACCGGTTGATCGGGTTATCGATCAGAAGCTGCGTATCGCCGTCGTACATGGTGATCGACCAGAAGGCGTTAACCGGTGGCAATGCGCCGGCCGGAAAGGTCAGCGTATAGTCGTGGCGGCTGCCATCCAGTGGCACCCCGTTCACATCGTTGCGGGCGAAGGGATAGCTCGCCTCTTCGGCGTCGTTACCGTAGATGCCGACCTTGGCACCGGCCGCGCGCAGCGCATAGTTGCCGTTGAAAAAGTCGCGGCTACCCGCAGCGGCGCCAACCTGCCAGCCATTGACCGCAACGCCGATAGAATCCGCCGCGGCTCCAATCTTGGCAGTGGCTGACTTGATCGCGTCGCCAAGGGCTGTCTGCTGGTCGGCGGAAAGCTTCGTGCTGTCGAAGGGCTCGCCCGCCTTGATCCCGATCCGGGCGAAGTTGGCCAGCAGCTTCTGTTCGGACTCGGGGAGCGCGGACTGTGGTGCGAATTGCAGCAGGAAGTTGAGATACTTCGGAAAGTCGGCGCCAAGGGCGGTGGGCGTCAGTTCCGGCCAGTCAATCTCCGGTGAGGCCTCAGGGGCAGGCTGACCCAGAAAGGCCGAGAGAGGCTGCACCTTGTATCCTGCCTGGACCTTCTCGACATTCGGCATGTCGTCCGGGTTGAACAACTGGGTACGGAAGATCGAGAAGGTGAAGTCGGTTTCGCTGGTGAAGACGGATTTGATGCCCTTGGGTGTCTCGCCAGTCCATTCTGGTCCTGCCACCATGTAGCATCCGGCGCCATTGCCGGTGGTGCGGCTGCCCATATACCCGAAGTTGTTGGTGAACATGTCGGTCAACTGCACGCTGTAATAGCGGGCCTTGTCGACCTCAGGCAGGCAGAACACCATCGGCTCTGCCCGCAGGTCGAGTTGCACCATGGAATAGGGCGTATCGCTGTTAGGTGTGACGATGGTGGTATCTTTGGGAGAGAACACCCGCGCTTCGTTGTGAAGCTGGTTGAACGGGGCAAGGAATGCGCCCGATTTCTGATCCACATTGTAGTCGTGCAGCACCTTGTAGGCGACCAGCATTGGAAAGGCGTACACATACGCCTCTTCGACCGTGGTGCGGAACTCGTCTATGCTTAGGTCTGGATCGACGGTCTGTGCAAGTGCGTTCCCCGTAATGCCAAGAAACGCTGAACCGGCGACCGCCGCACACAATTTCGATCGCAGTCCTCTGCGGCGGCATGCAGTCCTGTCAGAATCCGCTTGTGGGGGTTGAAGGGCCGTAAAAGTCATTCCGGAACAGGATTCAAAGCTCGTCTCTCGGTCCAAAAGCATCCTCCGGGCCTTCCTTCGTGATTGTTTCCTATGTTCTCGGCTGAAGTCGGTCGCGGGATTTGTCTTTTGGTGCCAGAACTTGAATAGACAGGGAAATGAAGCCATTGATGGTTTCAACTTGCAGGGGGGCACATGCCGCACGCAGTTCCGATGATCCGCGCCTTGTCGCTGTCGCCTGCGATCAGCTGGTTGAAGGCGCGTGACATCGATTGTGAGCCGTTTCTTCAACCCTTCGGACTGTCTTCAGCGCCGTTTGGCGACCCATTTCGCCCCGTTCCGTTGCTGCATGTCGGCGGTTTTCTGCGGGCGCTTGCCCGCAAAGAAGGACCCGACGTCGCCTGCCGGATCGTCGCAGAGGCAAGCACGACCGAGCTTGCGCTTCTTGGCGCAGTGGCACTCGGGACCCGTACACCCATTGAGGCGCTTTCGCGTATATCTGCGGTGTTGCCAGTCTTCTGCTCGCACGAACAACTCGCAATCAAGGTCGCGCCGTCATCTGTCGACGTCTGGCACTCGTACACGGTCAAGTTCGATCCCGAGACCGAGCACTTGTTGTTGCAATATGCGGTCGCCATGGCGGATCGGCTGCTTGGTATGACTGGCGCTGCTGGTCCGAGAATGACCCTGATCGATCTGCCGCCACATCCAGATTTTGGTGTGAAGCATCTGCGTACCTGGTTCGGCGATGCCGTCCGGCCCTCCGAGCGTCGCGGAACTCATATTGTGCTGGATGCGTCGATGGCCGAGCGGCCCTTTCCCAGGGTGGCGCGTGATCATCTTCTTAGCGGGCGCCTTCCCGCTCTCGAACCCATCCGCGGTGACGGTAGTTTCGGGGGCAGCGTAAAGACCATGTTGGTATCAATGTTGGCCGAGGACATCCCGACCATTCGAGAAATGGCAAAACTCAGCGGCACCAGCGTTCGAACATTTCAAAGACGGCTGTCTGGTGAAGGCCTTGTGTATTCCGATCTGGTGGAAGAGGTGCGTCAAACCCACGCCATGAGGCTTATGTCGATGCCAAATGCAACTGCGAAGTCGGTTTCCGGCGATCTTGGCTATGAATACCAATCATCGTTCACGCGCGCCATGCTGCGCTGGACGGGTGCCAGCCCGAAGAGGTTCAAGTCTCAGAGAGGCAACCCAGGTTGAAGCTTGGCTGAGACTGCATCGTTCGAGGGTATGCTCACTGCCTGGTCGCCTGAATTTCGTCATGGCGCAGCTTCGGTTTGCGGGTGGATGCTCGCGGGGCAACCCGAAATACGCGTTTGGGGTACCTCAAGGGCCAACCCCAATCACCATCCGATTGGGGTACTCAGCGCAACGATCAAGGATGGTTGTTGGCTGGGGCGCTAGGATTCGAACCTAGGTATGGCGGTACCAAAAACCGCTGCCTTACCACTTGGCGACGCCCCAACCGTGCGGCGTATCTAGCGAAGCCATTCATCGAGTGCAAGGGGGAAGATCATCTTTGCGCAGGGGGCGAAAGGAATGCTGCAGGCAGGGCAGGGAGGCCTAAATACTTTCGTGCAATATATTGTTATATAGCGCGTATTTCTGATCAACTCGTTTTGCTATTTGATTGGGTCGAGGCAATTGAACTCTTGCGCCCCTGAATCGTCTGGCCTCGGTACTGCGCCGACGGTTATCTTTGCCTTTCGCATCTTGTGGCGGCGGTGATCTGCCGCCAATGTTTGCGATGCCGCAGGCGGGCTGTACCGCACGGCATATGGGAAGGTCTGCATGTCTGTCGAGATCCGTATCGATTCGCCTCTGTCAGCCGAAGTGCTGCCACTGTTGCGCCGCCACCTTGATCTGATGTGGGCGTCGTCTCCGCCCGAAAGTGTTCACGCGCTGGATCCATCGGAACTCGCAGCGCCGGGCATCGATTTTTTCACGCTGCGCGAAGGGGCTGCGGTGCTGGGCATGGGGGCGGTCAAGAAGATCGATGCTGATCATGCCGAACTGAAGTCGATGCATATCGTTGCCGAGGCGCGCGGACGCGGTCTGGCACGGGTGCTGCTTGATCATCTGATGGCGCAAGCGCGCGCGCGAGGCTACACGCGCCTGAGCCTTGAGACTGGGGTCGAGGATGTCTTTACGCCAGCCCGAGCGCTCTATGCCGCTGCGGGTTTCGTCCAATGCCCACCATTCGAGGGGTACCATGACGATCCCAACAGCTTTTTCATGACCTTGAGCCTTGCCTAGGCCCGCAGCTTGTCGCAAAAGAGCGGCAGCGGGCTCATAGCTCAACTGGATAGAGCAGCCGACTTCTAATCGGCAGGTTGAGGGTTCGAGTCCTTCTGGGCCCGCCAAAATTCCCCAAACCAAAAACGGACGTGGCACAGCACGTGGTGCTTACTGCCAACGGATGTGGCGACAGTGTCTTGATCTGTATGGATGATTTGGCTGGGGCGCTAGGATTCGAACCTAGGTATGGCGGTACCAAAAACCGCTGCCTTACCACTTGGCGACGCCCCAACCGTGCGGCGGTAATTAGCCAATGCTCCGGGCGGCTGCAAGTGCGTTTTTCACACAATCTGTGCTGGCTGGTGCTGGCTGGGACGGCTAGGAAGGGCGCATGATGCAAGTGGATGTTGCAATTCTCGGGGCCGGCGCAGCCGGTATGATGGCCGCGATCGAGGCAGGCCGCCGCGGGCGCCGCGTGCTGCTGATCGACCATGCCAAAGCAGCGGGCGAGAAGATTCGCATATCAGGCGGGGGGCGGTGCAACTTCACAAACCTGCATATCCGGCCCGAGTGCTTTTTGTCGCAGAACCCGCGGTTCGCGCTCTCTGCGTTAAAGCGATTCACCCAGTGGGATTTCATCGCACGGGTGGATGCGGCCGGGATCAAATGGCATGAAAAGACTCTGGGGCAGCTCTTCTGCAACGGATCATCGCGTGAGATCCTCTCGATGCTTCTGAGGGAACTTGCGGAATTCGGTGTAACGATCTGGCTTGAAACAGAAATTGGCTCCATTCGGCGCAGAAATGGGTTCCAGATCGAAACGTCGCGCGGGATAGTTTCCGCAGCTTCGGTCATTGTAGCGACGGGGGGCAAGTCGATCCCGAAAATGGGAGCCACGGGCTTTGGCTACCGGGTGGCTGAAAGCTTTGGCCTTCCGCTTGTCGAAACGAGACCGGGTCTTGTGCCGCTCACGCTGGCCGAACAGGTGCTGGAGCCGCTGAAGCCGCTCTCCGGGACCTCTGTCGAGGGACGCGCGAGCCTGGGGCCCGTTGGGTTTGACGAGGCGATCCTTTTCACCCATCGTGGCATATCAGGGCCGGCAATCCTGCAGATCAGCTCTTACTGGCGCGAGGGCGATACGCTGAACCTCGATCTGGCGCGTGGGGTAGATGTAGCCCAAGGGCTGCGGGAGGCGCGGCAGGATGCGGGGCGGGTGCAGTTGCGCACGGCCCTTGCGCGGTTTGTGCCCGAGAAACTGGCGCGCCATCTTGAAACGGTCAGCACTCTGACTGGAAACCTCGCAGATCAGAATAACGCGCGCCTCGATAAGCTTGCGGCGTTGGTTCATGGCTATCCAATCACACCTGTAGGCAGCGAAGGATATCGGACGGCCGAAGTGACGTTGGGTGGCGTCTCGACCGATGCGCTGGATGCGCGCACGATGCAGGCAAAGGATGTGCCGGGTCTTTTCTTTGTGGGTGAGGTGGTCGACGTAACCGGCTGGCTTGGTGGATATAATTTCCAGTGGGCATGGTCTTCTGGATGGGCTGCGGGTCAGGTTGCCTGAATGGCCAGGTCTGGGTCAGATCTGACGATCGGCGAGCAGGTGGCGCCCCGCCAGCGCGCGCATAATTAACGCATAATCAATATTATGTAATATAATCGCGAAAACCCTTGGCTTTCGTCGCGTAGCCTTGCGACAACCCTTGCAACCTGGCGGTCCCATCGTGCAAACAGCCGTCGTCACATCCGCTTCCAGAGGCCAGCATGTCATTCTCACGCGCGATCAAGATTGCCCCGTCGATCCTGTCGGCAGATTTCGCCAACTTCGGAGCCGAGTGTGATGCGATCGAGGCTCAAGGCGCAGATTGGGTTCATGTCGATGTGATGGATGGCCATTTCGTTCCGAACATCACTTTCGGGCCAAGTACTTGCGCGGCGATCCGCAAGCACATCAAGGGCGTCATGGACGTGCACCTGATGATAGCGCCGGTGGATAGCTATATCGACGCGTTCGCGCAATCCGGAGCCGACGTCCTGACCGCGCATCTCGAGGCCGGTCCGCATATCCACCGCACATTGCAGGCGATCCGTGCGCATGGGATCAAGGCGGGCCTTGCGCTCAATCCCGGCACCGGGCTTGATGCCGTCGGGCATCTTCTCGACATGGTCGATCTGGTGTGCGTGATGACCGTAAACCCAGGATTTGGCGGGCAAAAGTTCATCAATTCGCAAATTGCCAAGGTGCAGTCGCTGCGCGCCATGATCGGGGATCGCCCGATCCACATTGAGATCGACGGCGGCGTGACGACTGAAACCGCGCCGCTGGTCGCCGCCGCGGGCGCCGATGTGCTGGTTGCGGGTTCGGCCGTCTTCAAGGGCGGCTCGGTCAGTGCACCGCAAGCCTATGGCGACAATATCCGGGCCATTCGCGCGGCCGCGGAAGCTGCGATTCGCTGAAAGCGGCGCCTGAACAGCCATACGGCTTAGGATTTGGATGTTTGCCGGGCATATAGCTCGGCAGATTCTCTGCTTTTTGCGGCGCCTGCCCGCATCCCCCTGCCCCAATGTCGCGTAAACTCCTGCAGCCACTCGACTGCGGCGTGTAACACCGTTATGACGATAGCAATTGGGCGGCCTGCTTACGATCTTTTAAGCGCGCAGGAATATTTGCCTACAAGCATTTACGGGTAGTTTGATGTCTGATGTTCTGCAGTTGCTGAACCGGATTGCGCGTGAAACCAGTGTCAGCACAGTGTGGGAGCTGGCCGTTGGCTACTTTGCTTCGCACGGCTTTTCGCGTGCCAATTATGGTCTTACCCGATTTCGCGTCGCCGGATCTATTGGCGACCCGGATGATGCGATCTACCTCACCAGCTTTCCGGCTGGTTACAGCAACTTTTATTTCCGTGGTGGGTTTTATGCCCGCACCGCACTCTATCGCTGGGCTGTCGACAATGAGGGTCATTGCACCTGGCGTTGGGTTGAAGAAAAGCTGCTGCGCGATGAACTGACCCCGACCGAGGTCAGCGCTGTGCGCCAGAATTCCCAATGGGGTTTGCGTGCGGGCCTGACTTTCAGCTTCCACGATGCAACGACCCGGGCCAAGGGCGCATTGGGCCTTGCCGCCGATCCGGGCATTGACCACGATGGTGTGGATGCCATCCTCGCGCGCGTCGGCGACGGGATAGAGGCCGTGGCGCAGATGCTGCATCTGCGCATCTGTCATCTGCCACATGCGGCCCGGCGTCGCACGCTTTCTGCGCGCCAGCGTGAGGCGTTGGAGTGGGTGGCCGAGGGCAAAACCACACAAGATATTGCGATGCTGATGGGAATCTCGAACGCAATGGTTGAAAAGCACTTGCGGCTTGCGCGCGCTGCGTTAAACGTGGAAACGACCGCGCAAGCTGTTGCCAAAGGCACGTTGCTGCATCAGATCTTTCTTCCGGATGTTGCGCAACGGTAAGGAAAACCTGACTTCCCTTACGTCAACTTTTCTGGGAATCTGCCGCTGTTCCTGTGGTGGCTTCGGCTTGGAACATCCTCCGGTTCGTCCATTCTGACGGATCTCACCCGTAAGGGTTCGGATCAAGTGATCGAGAATTTCCCTCGCTCTCCTTGGTGCACATGGTCGCATCCTTATTCCTCGGGATGCACGTAAACCATTGAACGGTGCAGTGATCCCCCACTGCACCGTTCTTTTTTCAGAGCCCTGCCCCACGCCCGACACCCGGACACGAAAAAGGCGGCCCGAAGGCCGCCTTTCTGCAACATGCTCGCCAGGTTTCAGCCCTGCAGGGCCTTGGCCACTTCTGCGGCGAAATCCTCTTTCTCTTTCTCGATGCCTTCGCCAACAGCCATGCGGACAAAGCCGACGACCTCGACACCCGCATCTTTCGCAGCCTGGGCCACGGTGATGTCGGGGTTGATGACGAATTTCTGGTTCAGCAGCGTCGATTCCTCGAAGAACTTCTTCATCCGGCCCGGGATGATGTTGTTCTGGATCACGGCTTCAGGCTTGGGCTTGGCCGAGGCGGCGTTTTCTTCCAGCGCCTTGGCGGTCTGCACAGCCAGCTCACGCTCAACCACGGTCGGGTCCATGTCGGATTCCGACAGCGAAACCGGTGCGGTAGCGGCGATGTGCATGGCGATCTGCTTGCCGATGCCGTTGTCGGCACCTTTCAGCGCGACCAGCACGCCAATGCGGCCCAGACCATCGGCAGCGGCGGTGTGAATGTAGGCCGCAACCGAGTCACCCTCGACCGAGGCCATGCGACGCAGGGTCATGTTTTCGCCGATGGTGGCGATGGCGTCGGTCAGCGCAGCCTCAACGGTCTTGCCGTTCACCGAAGCGCCCTTCAGCGCGGCAACATCGCCCACGCCAAGTGCGACCTTGGTGATGTCACGCACCAGATTCTGGAAATCGGCGTTCTTGCCGACAAAGTCGGTTTCCGAGTTCACTTCGACGGCGACGCCTTTGCCACCGGCCACGGCCACACCGACCAGACCTTCGGCGGCAACGCGATCAGCCTTCTTGGCGGCTTTTGCGAGGCCCTTGGTGCGCAGCCAGTCAACGGCGGCTTCCATGTCGCCATTCACTTCGGTCAGCGCCTTTTTGGCGTCCATCATGCCTGCGCCGGTCGACTCGCGCAGTTCCTTCACCATAGCTGCGGTGATTGTCATGTTTCTTCTCCCAGAACGGATGATCCCGGCAGGCTCTACGCCCGCCGGGTAACGCATTTGCGACGGGGCCCGAAGGGGCCTGCCGTGCGATCAGGCCTCGGAAGCAGCTTCCTCTGCGGGAGCCTCTTCCAGCGCGCCGAGGTCAACACCAGCGGCGCCAAGCTGCGCCGACATGCCGTCCAGAGCGGCGCGAGCCACGAGGTCGCAGTAAAGCGCGATGGCGCGGGCCGCGTCGTCGTTGCCCGGGATCACGTAGTCCACGCCCTTGGGCGAGCAGTTGGTGTCGACGATGCCGACGACCGGGATGCCAAGCTTCTTGGCTTCCAGCAGGGCGAGGTCTTCCTTGCCCACGTCGATCACGAACAGCAGATCCGGCACGCCGCCCATTTCACGGATGCCGCCCAGCGAGGCCTGAAGCTTGGCCTGCTCGCGTTCCATGTTCAGGCGTTCTTTCTTGGTCAGGCCTTCGGCGCCCGAAGCCAGCAGTTCGTCGAACTGCTTCAGACGCTGAATCGACTGGGAAACGGTTTTCCAGTTGGTCAGCGTGCCACCGAGCCAGCGGTGGTTCATGTAGTACTGCGCGCATTTCTCGGCGGCTTCGGCGATCGGCTTCTGGGCCTGACGCTTGGTGCCGACGAACAGGATGCGGCCGCCCTTGGCGACGGTGTCGCGCACGACTTTCAGCGCCTGATCCAGCATCGGAACAGTCTGCGTCAGGTCGAGAATGTGAATGCCGTTACGGTCGCCGTAGATGTACTCCGCCATGCGGGGATTCCAGCGAGCGGTCTGGTGGCCGTAGTGAACGCCAGCTTCAAGCAGCTGACGCATGGAGAATTCGGGGAGCGCCATGTCCATATCCTTTTCCGGTTTGCGCCTCGGCGAAGCCTTGAGGGATCTCTCCCAACCGGCGGACCGTTCAGGGATTTCTCCCCCGAGGGCCCAAGCCTCGCCTGTGAAGTGCGCGTCCCTTACAGCCTGCCCTGGCGGATTGCAAGCCCGTGATCGCGCAATATGGGGCGCGGTTTTCCTTGCGCGGCGCCGGGGCAATGCCTAGCTCTTGGGAATGTCGGAAGATATGTTCCCGCGTCTGGTCTATCTGTTGGTGCTTCTGGTGGCAATCAGTGGCTGGATGCTGGTTGAATTCCGGGGCAGCATCGGGCGTGGGCTCCGCATGGCCGCAGCCTGGGGCATGATCTTTGTGGGTCTCATCGCGGGTTATGGCCTGTGGTCTGACATCCGCCCGCAGATACTGCCCTTCCAGAACGCCGAAGGAGACCGGATCGAGGTTCGCCGGTCAGGCGACGGGCACTTTTATCTGACGCTGCTCGTCCAGGGCACGAAGGTCCGTTTTCTGGTCGATACCGGTGCGTCGAATGTCGTGCTCAGTGCCGATGATGCCAAGCGGCTTGGTATCCGTACCGACGGGCTCAGCTGGATCGGAGAGGCGAGCACCGCCAATGGCATCGTCCGCATTGCCCGCGTGACGCTCTCGGATGTTCGGCTGGGCGAGGTCTCTGATAGCCGCCTGCCCGCTTATGTGACCGATGGCGCAATGCAGGTCTCGCTGCTCGGCATGGATTTCCTGCGCCACTGGCGGCTCGAGATCGATGGCGACCGGATGATCCTGACCCTGCGCTAGGCGCTGTCGGGCAGTTTCTCGGCCTTCTTCTCCCAACGGCCGCCCTCTTCCGACCAGTATTGCGCCGCCTGCCCCGAAGCCACGACAGCCTTCCAGTGGTTGCGGGCGGTGGCGAGGGCGCTGTCGTCATTGCCGTCAAACAGCACCCAGACCCGTTCAAGTGCCGACGCCTCGACGGCATCGGCAGTGGCACCGTCGATGAGCATCAGCGCCTTTGCGTTATTGGCGATCGCGCCGGTGCCCAGAAGCACCGGCTGGTCGGCATCCTGCGGGCCGCCCGAAAGGCCGTGCGGCAGAAACCCGTCCTCAGGGTTCAGCCACAGCCATTGGTCCAACCGGTCCAGAGATTGCGGGTCCGTGCCGCGTACCATGACACGCCAGCCCTGCTGGAGCGCGCGCTCCATCAAGGCGCGCGCGGTCTCTTCCACCGAGGACCGGGTGATGTGGTAAAAGAGAACTGGCATCGCCTGTTGCGATCAGCTCTCGAACCGGTCGCGGATCATACGGTCAAGCGAGATCACGCCCCAGCCGGTCGCGCCCTTTGGGCTCAGCGTGCTGTCAGCCTTCAGCGCCGCCGTGCCCGCGATATCGAGGTGGATCCACGGCATTCCGTCCTGCACGAAGCGCAGAAGGAACTGCGCGGCGGTGATCGAGCCGCCCTCGCGCCCGCCCACGTTCATCATGTCTGCCACGCGGGACTTCAGCTTGGCATCATAGGCCTCGCCCATGGGCATCCGCCACGCGCCTTCGCCCTCGGCGCGGGCCGCGCGCATGAATTGCTCGCAGAACGCATCGTCATTGGAAAAGACGCCGGTATTCTCGTGGCCGAGCGCGATGATGATGGCGCCGGTCAGCGTGGCAAGATCGATTATGCCTGCCGGTTTGAACCGGTTCTGCGCATACCACATCACATCGGCCAGAACGAGGCGGCCTTCGGCATCGGTGTTGATCACCTCGACCGTGTCACCCTTCATGGTGCGCACCACATCGCCGGGCCTTTGCGCGCGGCCCGAGGGCATATTCTCGACCAGTCCGACCAGACCCACGACATTGGCTTTTGCCTTGCGCAGGGCGAGCGTGCGCATCACACCCGCCACGGTGCCCGCCCCGCCCATGTCCATCGTCATCTCTTCCATCCCGGCTGCGGGCTTGAGAGAGATGCCACCGGTATCGAAAACCACGCCCTTGCCGATCAGCGCAAGCGGTGCCTCACCCTTCTTGCCGCCGTTCCATTGCATGACGACGACCTTGGACGGGCTCTCGGACCCCTGCCCCACGCCCAGAAGCGCGCCCATGCCGAGCTTGGTCAGCTCTTCCTCCTCAAGGATCTCGACATCCAGGCCGATCTCCTGCATCGCGGCAAGACGCGCGGCGAAATCATAGGTGGTCAGCACGTTCGCGGGCTCATTCACCAGATCGCGGGTGAAGAAGACGCCCTCGGCCAATGCGGCAAGCGGTGCGGCATCGGCGGCCGTTGCTTCTGGGTTCGTCACCATCAGCGTCACGGGGCCGGGAACCGTCTTGTCACCCGTCTTGTGCGGGGAAAAGTCGTAGGCGCGCAGCGCAAGACCGAACGACAGCTCTGCCGCGAGCTTGACGTTCTCGGCAATCACAAGCGTCCCTGCTTTCGACAGCGCCTTGCCGATGGCCGCCCCGGCCTTGCGGGCCTGCACCGCATCGGCCTTGCGGTCAAGCTTGACGACCTGCACCGCCTCGGCCGCAAGACCGGCGGGCCAGCCCAGATCGGCACTTTCGCCGGATTTCAGCTTGCCAAAGGCGTCCGAGCCCAGAAACCGCGCCAGCGCGCCGCGCATCAGCTTGTCCAGCCGTCGTGCCGCCGGTCCGGGCTTGCCGGCCTCGTCGACGATGACCGCGATGCGCCCCACGACCCCGGCGAGGCCCTCGGCATCGACGGGCTGGAACTGGATCGGAACGGGATGGGACATGCGAACCTCCGGCTGTTTGCGTGCCCGCTTTGGCGGGCTTTCGCCGGGAGGCTAACGGCTGCACCGCCGCTTGACCAGATAGCAGTTTTCCCCGCCTGCGAATTGCGATAGCGTCCAGCCGTCGGGCGTGAAGCATCGGAAGGGATAAGAGGTCGGCGTGTCGAGATTCGACAGATATCTGCTGTCGCAATTGCTTGCGCTGTTCGGGTTCTTCTCTCTGGTTCTGGTGGCGATCTACTGGGTGAACCGGGCGGTAGGCCTGTTCGACGAGCTGATCAGCGATGGCCAGACCGCATTGGTTTTCCTTGAGTTTTCTCTGCTGACCCTGCCGAATGTCATCCGGCTGGTCTTGCCGATATCGGCCTTTGCAGCGACGGTTTATACTGTCAACCGCCTGATGGGCGACAGTGAGCTGGTTGTCATGCAGGCCACCGGGTTTTCATCGTTCCGCCTGGCGCGCCCTGTCCTGATCTTTGGTCTTTGTGTCGCGCTGATGATGATGGCGCTGATGCATTTCCTCGTGCCGGCCAGCCGGTCCCTGCTTGCAACGCGCTCGGCAGAGATTTCAGAGAATGTCACCGCCCGCTACCTGACCGACGGCAAGTTCATGCACCCGACCGACGGGATCACCCTCTACATTGCCGAGGTGACCGACCGTGGTGAGCTTGAGGACGTCTTCATCTCGGATGAGCGCAATCCTGATGTGCGGCGTATCTACACCGCCAGTCGCGCCCTTCTCTCGCGCGGGGGTACCGATGGCGGGCCGGATGCGCCCAAACTGATCATGTTCGACGGCATGGTACAGGACCTGACGCGGGTCGGGCGCCTGTCGGTGACACGGTTCAGCGATCTGACCTATGACCTGTCGGCGCTGATCGACAGCGGCTCGCTTCCCGGTCGCAGTATCGACGAGTTGTCGACGGCAGAGCTTCTTTCCGCGACGCCCGCATTGCTGCGCGAAACCGGCGAGAATCGGGCCGCGCTTCTGTCCGAGGGGCACACGCGCTTTGCCATGCCGTTCCTTGCCACAGCGGCCGCGCTACTCGGCTTTTCGGCCCTTCTGCTGGGCGGCTTTTCGCGGTTCGGGCTCTGGCGCCAGATGGGGGTTTCTGTCCTGCTGCTGATCGTGGTGCAGATGATCCACACCTGGGCATCGGGGGCGAGCCTGCGTAGCGACACCTCCTGGCCGCTTGTCTATGTCGCGCCGGTCGTCGGCGTCGGGATCGCGGCCCTGCTCTTGTGGCTCTCTCAGCGTCCAAGACGCCTGCCTCGCCAGACGCCGGGGGCCGCGACATGACGCTCAGCCTTTACGTCGCGCGCCGCTTTGCCTGGATGTTCCTGCGGGTTGCCGGGATCTTCTTTGGCATCCTGATGCTGATCGACATGCTTGATCAGTTGCGCCGCCTCTCGAAGCATGGCGTTGGTCTGTTGCAGGCGGCCGAGCTTTCGGCGCTGAATGTGCCGGACAGCCTCTACAATATCCTGCCGCTGATCATGATCCTTTCGGCGATTGCGATGTTTCTGGGCTTTTCGCGCTCGTCCGAACTCGTCGTCGTGCGCGCGGCCGGGCGGTCGGGGCTCAGGTTCCTGCTTGCGCCCGTCATCGTCTCACTGCTGATCGGCTCACTTGCGGTTGCCGTGCTGAACCCGCTGGCTGCTGCCACCTCCAAGGCGTATGAAACGCGCTATGCGGGGTATGCACAGGGGGCCGAGCGGGTGCTGTCGGTGTCGGAAAGCGGGCTATGGCTGCGTCAGGGTGGCGACGGGTTGCAGACCGTCGTCCACGCCGTTCGCGCCAATGGCGACGGCACTGTCCTCTTTGGCGTGACCTTTCTGAGCTTCGACGAAAACGGCCTTCCGCGTGAACGTGTAGAGGCCGAGACCGCGCGCCTTGTTCCCGGCGCATGGGATCTTGAAACGGTAAAGATCTGGCCGCTTGACCAGCAGAACCCCGAGGTGGGGGCGCGCACGCTTGAACGGACCAGCATTGCCTCTGACCTGACGGCTGCCGCGATCCGCGACAGTTTCGGCCGCCCCTCTGCCATCCCGGTGTGGGAACTTCCGCGCTACATTCAGAGCCTGGAGCGTGCCGGTTTCGCCGCGCGCAGCCATCAGGTCTGGTTCCAGATGCAACTGGCGCTACCGTTGTTGATGAGTGCGATGGTCCTGATTGCGGCCGGGTTCACCATGCGGCACATCCGCTTTGGCCGCACCGGGCTGAACGTGCTGATCGCGCTGCTCTGCGGCTTTGGGATCTTTTTCCTGCGCAACTTTGGTCAGGTCCTTGGCGAAACCGGACAGGTTCCGGTCATGGTCGCCGCCTGGGCACCCCCGCTTGCTGCCACGCTCTTTGCGCTTGGCCTTCTGCTGCATCTGGAGGACGGCTGATGCGCAGGCTACCACTTCTCGCGCTTCTGGCGCTGACTGCCCTGCCGGTCAACGCGCAGGATCTGGCGACCTTGCAGGCCGACCGGGTCATGGTCACCGGCGATTCCGTGCTTCAGGCCGAAGGCGGGGTCGAAATGCGCTATCGGGGACAAATCGTGCGCGCCAAGGCAGTGACCTATGATCGCGACGCTGATCACCTCAGCATTACCGGACCGCTGACGGTGGTCGATGCCAAGGGCAATATCGTCACTGCCGACGCGGCAGAGCTTTCGACCGATCTGTCCGAGGGACTTCTGACCTCTGCACGGGTGGTGCTGGATCGTCAGATGCAGATCGCTGCGCGACAGATGTTTCGCACACAGGGGCGGTACACCGAGTTGACGGATACGGTTGCCTCGTCGTGCCAGGTCTGCACCGTCGCCCCCACGCCGCTGTGGGAGGTGCGCGCAAGTCGGGTGGTGCACGATCAGGTCGCCCAACAGCTGTGGTTCGACGACGCGCAACTGCGGTTTGTTGGCGTTCCCGTGGCCTGGCTGCCCCGGTTGCGCCTGCCGGACCCGACGCTGCAACGCGCGCGGGGCTTTCTGGCGCCCGACTTCCGGAATAATTCGCAGCTCGGGGCGGGCATCACGCTGCCCTACTTCATCCCTCTGGGGCCCAGCAGGGACATCACGCTGGCCCCGTTCCTGTCCACCAAGAACGGCCGCACGCTGGACCTTCGCTACCGTGAGGCGTTCCAGAGCGGGTGGGTCGAGCTGAACGGCGCCCTGTCCTACGATGAAATCCTGCCCGATGAGCAGCGCGGCTATCTGCAGGCCATGGGTGAGTTCCGTCTGCCCGATGACTTCCTGCTGGCCTTCAATGGCATGACGGTCAGCGATCCGGGGTATCTGCTGGACTATGACATCTCTGATACCGACCGGATCGACAGCCGGCTCGAGATCAGCCGCACCCGGCGCAACGAGTACATCTCGGGCCGGATCGTGCACTACTATTCGATCCGGGACGTCGGCGGCGAGCTTGAGGACAACGCGACCCTGCCCACGCTGATTGGCGATTTCACATGGCACCGGCGCTTCTCTGGCGGCCCGCTGGGTGGCGAGGCGGGCTTGCGACTGCAATCGCACGCCCATGAGCGGACCTCGACATCTCCCTTCTACGACAACGGTCAGCCCGAGGGGCGCGACATGGCGCGCATCACGATCAGGGCTGACTGGCGGCGAAACTGGATCTTTGGACCCGGTGTGGTGGGATCTCTCTTTGCCGAGGGAAATGCGGACATCTATTCGATCCAGCAGGACATCATCTACGAGGGCAACCAGACCCGGCTGTCCGGCGCGGTCGCGGCCGAGCTGCGCTGGCCCTGGACCGGATCAACCGCCGACGGCGCCTCGCATGTGATCGAGCCGGTGGTGCAGGTCGTGCTGGCACCGTCAGAGGACGGCGACATCCCAAATGAGGACAGTGCTCTGGTCGAATTCGACGAGGGCAACCTGTTCTCGCTTAGCCGGTTTTCCGGCAATGACGCGCGTGAAGAAGGCAAACGGCTGAACCTCGGGATGGTCTGGACACGGTTCGACCCGACTGGATGGAGCCTCTCGATGGCCGCCGGTCGTGTCTACCGAACCGAGGACGAGGGGCAGTTCACCACGGCCTCGGGCCTCGATGGCATCAACTCAAACTGGCTGCTGAGCGGGCAGATCACCCTGCCACAGGGCCTTTCTGCGACCGGTCGGGCACTCGTCGATTCCGAGATGGAGCTGACCAAGGCCGAAATGCGGCTCGATATCGACCGCGAGAAGTATGGGCTGTCGTCCTCGTATGTCTGGGTTCAGGCCGATGAAGCCGAGAACCGGCCGACCGATACGCAGGAGCTTTACTTTGACGCCCGCTATGCTCTGTCGCCAAACTGGACGGGGATGGCCTCGACCCGCTATGACGTCGAGGCTGATCGCGCAAACCGCGCGGCCATCGGGGTCGAATTCCGCAACGAGTGTCTACGCATGGATCTTTCCCTCTCGCGCCGGTTCACGACCTCGACTAGTGTGAGCCCGACCACCGATATCGGCTTTTCGGTGGACCTTCTGGGTTTTGGCGGCAGCGCCAAGGCCGGCCCCGCGCGGGCATGCCGGAGCTGACGCCGTGAACCCGCGCCAGAATATCAAAGGCCCTGCGCCGCAACGGAAAGACTGCCCGAAGATGACCCGTCTCCTGCCCCTGCTTACCGCCAGCCTGATCGCACTTTCCGCGCAGGCGATCCCGGCGGCAGCACAGCAGAACCTGTTTGCGCCCCGCATCATCATCAATGACAGCGCTGTGACCGAGTATGAGTTCCAGCAGCGGCTGTTGTTCATGCGCCTGATGCGCGCGCCCGGCGATCTGGAAAAGCAGGCATTGGACGATCTGATCGCTGACCGCCTGCGGGTGCAAGAGGCGGCCCGCTTTGGCGTCACCGCCACGGAAGAAAATGTCCAGAAGGGCATGGAAGAATTCGCGCAGCGCGCGAACATGACGGCCGAGCAGTTCCTCGAACAACTCGGCAAAGCGGGTGTCGCCCCCGAGACGTTCCGCGATTTCGTCGAGGCTGGGGTGGTCTGGCGCGAGATTGTGCGCGGCCGCTTTACCGGCAAGGCCAAGGTCTCGGATGAAGAGATTGATCGTGCGCTCGAGGCAGAGACGAAAAAGGCGGCGCTGGTCGTCTCTATTGCAGAACTGATCATCCCGGCGAATCCGGGGGAAGAAGAAAAGGCACTGGCGCTGGCCAATGACATCCGTCGTTCGGTCACCGGTGAGGCGTCATTTGCGGCGGCTGTCGAACAGTATTCGGCTGCCCCCTCACGCGAACGCGGTGGACGCGTCGATCCGCTGCCCCTTGCCAACCTGCCCCCGCAGATCTCGGGCCTGCTGCTGCCGCTTGCACCCGGACAGGTCTCGCCGCCGATGATGATCCCCGGCGGGGTCGCCCTCTTCCAGCTCCGCAGTGTGGTTGAAGGGCCGCAGACCTCCACGCTGCCCGTGCAGGTGGAATATGCGCGCCTGCGCCTGCCCATTTCGGCTGAATCCGATACGGCGATTGCGACAGTCCAGACCCAGGCACAGACCTGTCAGGACCTTTTCGGCCTCGTCCCCGGCCTGCCGGAGGATCAGCTTTCGATCATCAAACAGACGATGGATCAGATCCCGTCGGATGTGGGCCTGCTGCTGTCGCGGCTTGATCGTAACGAGATGGTCGTGCGCGATGTGGGTGGTGCGCGCGAGGTGCTGATGGTCTGCACGCGGTCCCCGGTCACGGATCCGCCGATCGAGCGCGAGAACATCCGCAACCGGCTGGCGAACGTGAAGATTGACCGTATGGCTGAACAGTATCTGGCCACCCTGCGGGCGAACGCGATCATCCGGACACCGTAACCATGGGCTCCCTTCCCATCGCCCTGACCTGCGGCGAGCCCGCAGGGATCGGGCCGGAAATTGCCGTGAAGGCGCGCCAGATCCTTGGGGCCGAGGTACCGTTCTTCTGGATGGGTGACCCCCGCCACCTGCCCCCGCACACCGCGCATCGGCTGATCCATCGCCCGGCCGAGGCCATGGCAGTCCCGGCCAACGAGCTGCCGGTTCTGGCGCATCCCTTTGCGGCACCGGCAACCCCCGGAAAGATCACCTATGCCAACGCGCGTGGCGTGGTTGAGGTCATCGCCCGCGCCGTGGACATGGTGTTGAAAAACGAGGTCGCGGCAATCTGCACCTCTCCGATCAACAAGAAGGTGCTGAAGGACGGCGCGGGCTTCGGCTTTCCGGGACATACCGAGTTTCTGGCCTTTCTGGCCCGTGTCGAGCAGGTGGTGATGATGCTTGCCGCGCCCGAGTTGCGTGTCGTGCCGGCAACGATCCACATCCCGATCAGCGAAGTGCCCCGCCAACTCACCGCTGAGGGGCTAGAGGCCACGATCCGGATCACCGAGGCTGGCCTGCGTCGCGACTTTGGCCTGACCCGGCCCCGGATCGCCGTGTCCGGGCTGAACCCACATGCGGGCGAAGGCGGCGCGATGGGAACCGAGGATGCCCGCGTCATCGCGCCTGTTGTCGCGAAGCTCGCATCTGAGGGCATGGCGATCCGCGGTCCGTTGCCGGCGGACACGATGTTTCACCCGCGCGCCCGCGCCACCTATGATGTCGCGATCTGCATGTATCACGATCAGGCGCTGATCCCGATCAAGACGATCGATTTTGACGGCGGTGTGAACGTGACGCTGGGCCTGCCCTTCGTGCGGACATCGCCGGATCATGGCACGGCGCTCGATATTGCGGGCAAGGGCATCGCCGAGCCCTCAAGCCTTGTTGCAGCCCTGCGCATGGCGCATCACATGGCAGAGGCGCGGGTACGCCAACCGTAGTGGCGGAGAGCACACACCCGCACAGCTGTAAGGTACTTGGACCAGCGTGAAGAACAGGAGCCGTTCCACATGGCGACGATCGACGGACTGCCGCCCCTGCGTGAGGTGATCCGCGCGCACGATCTGGTGGCGAAAAAGCAGTTGGGGCAGAATTTCCTGCTGGATCTCAACCTGACTGCAAAGATCGCGCGTCAGGCAGGCGATTTGTCCGGTTGCGACGTGCTGGAGGTTGGGCCGGGCCCGGGTGGGTTGACGCGTGGTCTTCTGGCTGAAGGCGCGCGGCGGGTTCTGGCCATTGAAAAGGATGCGCGCTGTCTGCCCGCATTGGCCGAGATCGAGGCCGCCTATCCCGGCAAGCTGCAGGTCATCCACGGGGATGCGCTTGAGGTTGACGTTCTGGCGCATCTGACGCCGCCGATCCGGATCGTTGCAAACCTGCCCTACAACGTGGGGACCGAGCTTCTGATCCGTTGGCTGACGCCCGACAACTGGCCGCCGTTCTGGGAAAGCCTGACGCTGATGTTCCAGAAAGAGGTTGCCGAGCGGATCGTGGCGCGACCAAGAACCGATCACTACGGCCGCCTCGCGCTGCTTGCGCAATGGCGCTGCGACGCCCGCATCGTCATGCATCTGCCGCCCGAGGCATTTACCCCTGCCCCAAAGGTTCATTCCGCTGTGGTCCATCTGACCCGGCTAGCCGAGCCGCGCTATCCGGCTGATGGCAAGGTCTTGTCACGCATCACGGCCATGGCCTTCAACCAACGCCGCAAGATGCTGCGGTCGTCACTGAAGGGACTGGGTCCGGATGTGGAAGCGCACTTGCTGGCCGCCGGCATCGAGCCCACGGCCCGGGCGGAAGAAATCTCGCTTGAACAGTTCTGCGCACTTGCCCGGCAGATCGTGAAATGAAAACGGGGCCCATCGGGCCCCGCGTTCATTCTGCTGCTTCCGGTTTTGGATCGACCGGATCTGTCTTTGGCTTTTCGGCACGCGGTTTGCGCGGCGCAGCGGCGCGGCGCGGCTTGGCAGGTGCATCGCCCTCGGGCGCCGCCACCGCTGCAGGGGCCTCGCTTGCGGGCGCGGCAGCAGGCGCGGCTGTCTGTTCGGCCACCTCGACGCGCGCGGGCTGCGGCTGAACCTCGGCCTCGGTGCGAGGCGGGCGGTTCTCGCGCGGCGGACGCTGGCCACGGAAATCGCGACGATCGCGCGGCTCCCTCGGCGGGCGGGCTTCGCCTTCACGACGGGGTTGCGCGTCACGTGGCGCCATCTCTGGCGTTTCGACCAGATGGCTCTCTTCTTCCTTGCCGGGGAAGATCACCGTATCGCCCAGATCGGGCTGATCGCCAACGCCGACTTCGCGATCCTCGCGCGCGTCGCGCGGATCGGGCCGAGGCGCGTCATTGCCACGGTCGCGGAACTGCTGCTGGCCGTTCTGCTGGAAATGTTGCTGGCGTGCCTCCTGCTCGGCCGCAAGCTCTCGCTGGGCCTCACTCAGAAGACGCGTGTAATGCTCTGCGTGCTGCAGAAAATTCTCGGCCGCAACGCGGTCGTTCGAAAGCTGGGCATCGCGCGCGAGGATCAGATACTTCTCGATGATCTGTTGCGGCGTGCCACGGACCTTGCCTTCAGGGCCCGAGCTGTCGAAGACACGGTTGATAATATTACCGATCGAGCGCGGGCGGTTCGATTTCGAACGCG
Source organism: Gemmobacter aquaticus (assembly GCF_007859075.1). Taxonomy (GTDB): domain Bacteria; phylum Pseudomonadota; class Alphaproteobacteria; order Rhodobacterales; family Rhodobacteraceae; genus Gemmobacter; species Gemmobacter aquaticus. Next base: position 1,091,019 of record NZ_VOAK01000011.1, on the reverse strand, counting down.
AACGGGATTTCGAGGATCTCATCTTGTCCTTTGATCCGGATATGGTGAACCGGGTTTCACCGTGACCAGCGTGGCGGATCAGGGGGCCGCAGGGCCCGATGTTCGTTGCCAACCTGTCTCGGCTAGACCGCAGACGGCGAGAGCTATATCCGCCCGACTGCTAAAACCGAGTAATCATGTGACGGCCGGCAAGACAAGCGGATTCTGGGGCTGTTACCCTGTGACCGGTACATTTTGGGCGATTTTCCGCACCTGTTGCCCGCAGGCAAAGAGTCAAACCGCCAAAACTGCCGAGACCACGCGATCGCGTCCATCCATATCCTGCAGGATGCTGGGCGATGTCAGTCCGGCCGCATGGCAGAGACTTGCGACCGCGGCCCCTTGGGTCGGGCCGATCTCCATCAAGAGGCGCCCGTTCGGTCGCAGGTAGTGCGGCGCACCGGCAGTGATGGCGCGATAGGCATCAAGCCCGTCCCCGCCCGGCGTCAACGCCATATGCGGCTCCCAGTTCAACACTTCGGGTGAAAGGGCGGGAATCTCGTCCGCCGCGATGTAGGGCGGGTTCGACACGATCAGATCAAACATTCCCTGCACCGGATCAAACCAGCTTCCGGGTAGAAAAGAGGCGCGTTCCGCGACACCAAGGCGCACGGCGTTATCTTGCGCGACGGCCAGCGCGGCGGGGGAAAGATCCGTTGCCACGCCCTGCGCGGATGGGCGTTCGGAGAGCAGGGTCACCAATATCGCGCCGGAACCTGTGCCAAGATCCAGAACACGCGTGAAAGGCGCAGAGAGAGCGGCGGCGATCAGCACCTCGGTTTCGGGCCTGGGGTCGAGCACGTCCGGGGTCACGCGGAAGTCGCGGCCCCAGAACTGCCGCTGGCCGATGATCTGGCTGATTGGCTGACGCTTGCAACGTGCCTCGACCATCGATGCGAGCCGGGGCTCGGCGCTGTCTGGCAGAGGCTCCTGCATGGCCATGATCAACCGGTCTGACGACAGGCCAACAGCATGTGACAAAAGCAACCGCGCGTCCTTGGCGGGTTCAGGCACCCCGGCCGACGCAAGGATCGTGCTGGTTGCGCGAAACGCATCGGCGATGGTGCGGGGGGCCGTCATCCCTCCATCTCGGCCAATTTGGAGGCTTGATCATGGGCAATCAAGGCATCGATCACTTCGGTCAGGTCGCCCTGTATGATCTGCGGCAGCGCATAGAGCGTCAGGTTGATGCGGTGATCGGTCATGCGCCCCTGGGGAAAGTTGTAGGTGCGGATACGCTCGCTGCGGTCGCCTGAGCCCACTTGCGCCTTGCGGTCGGCCGCACGGGCCGAGGCGGCGCGGTCGCGCTCCATCTCGAACAGGCGGGCGCGCAGAACCTGCATGGCAATCGCGCGGTTCTGGTGCTGTGACTTCTCGGAGGAAGTGACGATGATCCCGGTCGGGATGTGGGTGATCCGCACGGCCGAGTCGGTAGTGTTGACGTGCTGGCCACCTGCCCCGCTGCTGCGCATGGTGTCGATGCGGATGTCAGCGGCGGGGATGTCGATATCCACTTCCTCGGCCTCGGGCAGGACGGCGACGGTCGCGGCAGAGGTATGGATGCGGCCGCCGGCCTCGGTCTCGGGCACGCGCTGCACACGGTGGGTGCCGGCTTCATACTTCAGGCGCGCAAAGACCCCCTCGCCCTGCACATGGGCGGTGAACTCCTTGATGCCACCCAGATCCGACAGTTGCTGTTCAAGCACCTCGAACCGCCAGCCCATCCGTTCGGCATAGCGTTGATACATGCGCGCAAGGTCGCCTGCGAACAGCGCCGCCTCCTCGCCCCCGGTTCCGGGGCGGATCTCGAGAATCGCGGGGCGCGCGTCAGCGGCATCCTTGGGCAGGAGTGCGATGCGAAGGGCCTGCTCCATCTCGGGGATGCGGGCGCGCAGGACGGGGATTTCCTCCTCGGCCAGAGCCTTCATGTCGGGGTCCGAAAGCATCGCCTCGGCCTCTGTCAGATCATCAAGCGACTGGCGATAGGCGGCAATCTCGGCGGCAACCGGCTTGAGGTCGGAATACTCGCGCGAAAGCGCGGCAATCTCTGCCGGAGGAGCGCCTTCGGCGAGCTTCGCCTCGAGGTATTCGAAACGCCGGGTGATCTGATCGAGTTTGTCGAAGGGAACCATGACAGCGGTTTGGCGCGATGGCCCGGCGGGGTCAAGGGGCGGCAGCGATGGGGGACTTCGGGTCCCCCATGCCCAATGCGAGGTAGCCTCGCCAGAATGATCGGTCAGCGGCGGGTCTTGGCCCAGTGGTACAGGCAGATGATCTCATGCGCGACATGGGCACCCGCAATGGCGGTGGCGCCCGTCGTGTCATAGGGGGGCGAGACCTCAACCACGTCGCCGCCGACGATGTTGATCCCGGCAAGGTCGCGCAGGATCGCCGAGGCCTGCCACGAGGCGAGGCCGCCCCAGACCGGCGTGCCGGTGCCCGGTGCGAAGGCAGGGTCGAGCGCGTCGATGTCAAAGGTCAGGTAGACAGGGTTGTCGCCGACGATGGCCTTGGCCTTTTCAACGATGCGGGCGATGCCAATCTCGTGACATTCGCGGGCGTCAATGACGTTCATGCCAAGGTAGTCCTCGCAGAAGGTGCGGATGCCAATCTGGACCGAGCGTTTGGGATCGACGAGGCCGGTCTTGACCGCCTTGTACATCATGGTGCCGTGGTCGATCCGGGTCAGATCGTCATCTTCCCACAGGTCAGAATGGGCGTCGAAGTGGATCACGCTCATCGGTCCGAATTTTTCGGCATAGGCCTTGAGGATCGGGAAAGTGATGTAGTGATCGCCCCCCAGGGTAACCGACCCCGCCCCCGCAGTGAGGATCGTTCGGATATGAGAGGTCAGACGGTCAGGGAAGTCGGCGGTCTTCGCATAGTCGAAAGCCAGATCGCCGTAATCCACGACATTCAGATCGACCAGCGGATCCGTGCCCCAGCCATGTGGCGGGTCATAGGGCTGCAGCGTGCTCGCCTCGCGGATGGCGCGCGGGCCAAAGCGGGTGCCGGTGCGATGGGTGACGGCCTGATCGAAGGGCACGCCGGTTATCGCAAGGTCGACCCCGGTCAGGTCCTTTGTATAGGTCCGCCGCAGGAAGGACGTGGCGCCGGCAAAGGCGTTTTCAAAAGCATAGCCGCGCGATGCGCCCTTGCGGGTGAATGCGGCGTCGATCTCGTTCTTGGCATCTTCAAGGGCCATGGAACGCTCCTCGGGTGAAAAGCGGTCGTCATTCTGGGCTTCGGAGACGCGCCGGATCCGGATGGCGCAAAAATGCCGATTGGGGCAGTTTTGTCAAATGGTTTGATCAAATGTCATCGGGTCTGCTGCCGTGCTCGCGCCAGAGAGCCAATGTCGGCAGCGACATGGTCAGCAAGATCAGTCCGAGCGGAACCGAGAAGACAAAACCGAAGCGGCCATAGCCAAAGGCACCGACCACGCCGCCGATGACAAAGGCGCCGACGAGTTGCCCCAGAATGCGTAGCTTGAAGCGATCGGTATCGACCCGCCGCCCCGGCATCAACCGGCCAAAGATTGCCCGGCCGATCTCGATTCCGATATCGGTAATCATCCCCGTTGCATGGGTGGTACGGATGCGCGCGCCGGAAATCTTGGTGATGGTCGCGTTCTGCATCCCCATGATGAAGCACAGACACCACAGCGAGAATAGCCGCCCAGCCTCGGACGAGAACATCCCGCCACCAGAAAAGCACAGCAGGAACACCCCCTGCACCGCCAGGGGAAGGGCGAATTGCTGGCGCTTGTCATGCGCGCGTGCCCAGTTGACCAGAATGGCGCTAAAGGCCGCGCCCGATACAAAGGCCGCAATCGCAAGGATGCTGGTTCCGGCCACGCGCAGGTTCCACAGCACCAGGTTATCCGCAAGCTGCGACAGATAGCCCGTCATATGCGAGGTATAGGCGCCGAGCGCGAAAAACCCGCCCGCATTGGCGGCCCCGGCGACGGCTGCAAGAACCGTCGCCAGCGAAAGGTCCCGCCCCGGACTTCTGCGCGCGGCCACGAGGCGATGCGTCGAGGTGATCGGACGGCGCATCGCCGCCTCCCTTACTTGCCCGCGATCGGCAGAGCGCGCTCCACGAGGCGGGCAAAGAAACTGGCCCCCACCGGAGAGATCTCGTCGTTGAAATCATAGGCCGGGTGATGCAGGCCCGCGCCGGGGCCGGTGCCGAGGAACAGGTAAGAGCCGGGTCGTGCCTCAAGCATATAGCTGAAATCCTCGGAGCCCATCTCGCGGGGGGCGCTGCCATTCACCGCATTCGCGCCCGAGATTTCCGCTGCGACCTGAGTGGCGAATTCCGTCTGATCGGGGTGGTTTATCGTCGCGGGATAGCCCCAGTCATAGTCGATCTTCGCCTTGACGTTGAAGGCGAGCGCGTGCCCCTCGACGATCTCGTAGACGCGGCGTTTCAGAAGGTTGCGCACCTCGGGGTTGAAGCAGCGGATCGTGGCGCAAAACATCGCCTCTTCCGGGATGATGTTCGAGGCCGTGCCGGTGTGGATCTGCGTAACCGAGATCACCGCCTCGTCCAGGGCATAGACGTTGCGCGGGATGATGGTCTGCACCGCCTGCACCATGGCAACCACGGCCACAACCGGGTCAATGCATTCATGCGGGGTGGCGCCGTGGCCACCTTTGCCAGTCAGTGTGACGATGGCGGTATCGACCGAGGCCATCAGCGCGCCGGGATTGGTCTGGAAATGGCCAAAAGGGACGCCGGGGGCGTTGTGGATGCCATAGACCTCGGTGATGTCGAACCGGTCCATGACGCCTTCCTGCACCATGACCTGGCCGCCGCCGCCCTCTTCCTCGGCAGGTTGGAACAGCAGCGCAACCCGGCCGGAAAACCGACGGGTCTCGCACAGATATTTGGCCGCCCCAAGCAGCATGGTGACATGGCCGTCATGACCACAGGCATGCATCTTTCCCGGCACTTTCGAGGCGTAATCCGTTCCCGTCGCCTCGACGATTGCGAGGGCGTCCATATCGGCCCGCAGACCAATCGTCGGGCCTTCTCCTTGCCCGTTGATGATCCCGACGATCCCGCTGCGCGCGATGGCAGGGTGGATCTCGTCCACGCCCATCTCGCGCAGACGTGCCTCGATGAAGGCGGCGGTTTCGTGACAGTCGAACTCCAGCTCGGGGTATTGGTGCAGATGGCGGCGCCAGCCCTTCATCTCGTCGGCCATATCGGCGATGCGGTTCAGAACGGGCATGGGCGGGCTCCTCGGGGCTTTCCTTGCGGGGGCTTCGGGTCTAAGCCCGGAAGGAAGCGCAAAATGAAGGTTGCCGCAATGCCTCAACGTCCACTGCCCCGTTCCGAAAGCGACGCCCTTGTGCATGACGTAACGGAAGGCATGCCCCGGCTACTGGAGATCATGGCGCGTCTCAGGGCGCCGGACGGCTGCCCTTGGGACATCGAACAGACCTTCGCAACCATCGCGCCCTACACATTGGAAGAGGCGCATGAAGTGGCCGATGCCATTGAACGCGAGGCTTGGGACGAGCTGAAGGGCGAGCTTGGAGACCTGCTGTTCCAATCGGTCTTTCATGCGCAAATGGCCGAAGATATGGGACTTTTCCGGTTCGAGGATGTGGTGCGTGCGATTTCGGACAAGATGGTTGCCCGGCACCCGCATGTCTTCGGCGAAGAAAGCCGCGACAAGAGCGCCGATCAACAGACGCTGGACTGGGAGCGCGTAAAGGCGGCCGAGCGTGGCAATGCCCGCACGCTGGATGGTGTGGCCATGGCCCTGCCCGGCCTGACCCGTGCGGTCAAGTTGCAGAAGCGTGCGGCGCGGGTGGGATTCGACTGGCCTTCGACCGATGAGGTCATCGACAAGATCGCCGAGGAGGCGCGCGAGCTGGTGGAGGCGCATACCTCGCTGACCGAGGAGGAGCGGTTCGAGGAATTCGGCGATCTGCTATTTGTGATGGCGAATCTCGCGCGCCACCTGAAGATCGACCCCGAGGCCGCCTTGCGCGCGGCCAATGCCAAATTTACCCGCCGCTTTGCCCGGATCGAGGATTGGCTGGCCGAGACAGGTCGCAAGCCCGAGGACAGCGATCTTGCGGAAATGGACGCCCTCTGGAACCGCGCCAAGGCCGAGGAAAAGGCCGGGGTGGCGACGTAAATTTCCCGACTACTTCACTCAATGATTGACCGAAGTAAAAAAGTCGGATTAAAGGGCGCGGATAACCGACGAAAGAGGTCAACAATGAACCGCGCCCTTCTCGCCGCCGCACTTTGCAGCACCGCCCTGCCCGCCGTAGCTGAGGAAGTGAACATCTATTCACACCGCCAGCCCGAGCTGATCCAGCCGCTTCTGGACGCCTTCACCAAGGAAACCGGCATCACGACGAACATTGCTTTCGTCGACAAGGGCATGGCCGAGCGTCTTCAGGCCGAGGGTGACCGTTCACCAGCCGATATCGTTCTGACCGTGGATATCGCCCGGCTGAAGCAGATCGTCGATGCTGGCGTGGTTCAACCCGTTCAGTCCGACGTCCTTGATGCCAATATCCCCGAGGCCTTCCGTGACAGCGCCGACCAGTGGTTCGGCCTGACCGCCCGCGCCCGCATCGTCTATGCCCACAAAGAGCGCGTGGCCGATGGTGCCGTGACGACCTATGAAGACCTCGCCGATCCCAAGTGGAAGGGCAAGATCTGCACTCGTTCGGGCACCAACGACTATAACGTAGCCCTGCTCTCGGCAGTCATTGCCCATCACGGCGTTGACGCGGCAACCACCTGGGCCGAGGGTCTGAAAGCGAACCTCGCCCGCAAGCCTGACGGCGGCGACCGCGATCAGGTGAAGGCGATCTGGGCTGGTGAATGCGACATCGCGATCGGCAACACCTACTACATGGGTCAGATGCTGAACGACCCCGAGCAGAAAGCATGGGCAGAATCGGTCCGCATCGTATTCCCGACCTTTGAGAACGGTGGCACCCACATGAATATCTCGGGCGTTGCGATGACCAAATCGGCGCCGAACAAGGATGCCGCGCTCAAGCTGATGGAGTGGCTGTCGTCGGATGAGGCGCAGCGCATCTATGCTGAAACCAACCACGAATTCCCCGTGAAGCCCGGCGTTCCGGTTTCGGAGTTGGTGGCAAGCTGGGGTACCTTTACCCCCGACGCACTGCCGCTTTCCGAAGTGTCGGGCCATCGCGCGGATGCGTTGAAGATCATGGAAACGATCAACTTCGACGGTTGATCAAGGCCGCGACCACAGGAAGCAGACGCCGCCCCAACCTGGGCGGCGTTTTTCGTTTCGCCCCATTGCATTGGTCGATTGCGACGGGGGTGTCGCGCACAGATCGGCACGCATAAAATGGCCGTGCAAGATGACCGCTCAAACACGTCAGGACACGCCCATGGCACATGCGCCCCGCAAGATCATCATCGACACTGACCCCGGACAGGACGACGCCGTTGCGATTCTGCTGGCCCTGGCGAGCCCCGAGGATGTGACCGTGTTGGGCATCACCGCAGTTGCCGGAAACGTCCCGCTGCCGCTGACCGAGAAGAACGCGCGCATCATCTGCGAACTGGCTGGAAAGCCCGACACCCGCGTCTTTGCAGGCTGCGACCGCCCCCTGAAACGCAAACTGGTGACGGCCGAGCATGTGCATGGCAAGACAGGTCTCGACGGCCCGCAACTGGCTGACCCGATCATGCCGCTGCAAGCCCAGCACGGCGTTGATTTCATCATCGAGACGCTGCGCTCACATCCCGCACATACCGTAACCCTGTGCCCTCTGGGGCCGCTGACCAATATTGCCACCGCCTTTGAGCGCGCGCCGGACATCATCTCTTGCGTGCAGCAGATCGTGCTGATGGGCGGCGCGTACTTTGAGGTCGGCAACATCACCCCGGCTGCAGAGTTCAACATTTACGTCGACCCGGAAGCCGCTGATATCGTATTTAAATCCGGCGTTCCGATCGTCGTCATGCCGCTGGATGTCACGCATAAGGCGCTGACCACCCGCGCAAGGATCGAGGCGTTCCGCAACCTTGGGACCGAACCGGGACGAATGGTCGCCGAGTGGACCGATTTCTTTGAACGCTTCGACATGCAGAAGTATGGGTCAGAAGGCGCGCCGTTGCATGACCCCTGTGTGATCGCCTATCTGATCCGGCCTGACCTTTTTACCGGTCGCCACATCAATGTGGAGGTCGAGACGCAGTCGGAATTGACGCTGGGCATGACCGTTGCCGATTGGTGGGGCGTGACGAGCCGTCCGGCCAATGCGCTGTTCATCGGCGATCTGGATGCCGAAGGTTTCTACGCGCTGCTGACAGAACGCATCGCGCGGCTTTGATCACTCGACCGGCAGGACCACCGAGAAGATGCTGCCCTTGCCGATCTCGCTTTCGATCCTCAGCCGCCCGCGATGGCGGTTGATGATGTGTTTGACGATGGCAAGACCTAGCCCGGTCCCACCCTTTTCGCGGGAACGGTGCGTGTCAACGCGGTAGAAGCGCTCGGTCAGGCGCGGCAAATGCACGGCCTCGATGCCATCACCCCGATCCTGGACCGAGACCTCGACCGCGCGACCACGCAGGCCCGGTGCATCGTCCAGAGCCCGGATGCTGACAGTGACCTGCTTGCCGCTGCCACCGTACTTGATCGCGTTCTCGATCAGGTTGTGAAAGACCTGCGTCAGTTGATCGCTGTCGCCCGGCACAGGGGTCGGCACATTGGCACCGATCAACTCTATCGTCACCGCGGCATCCGTGGCCACAGGTTTCAGCGTCGCGATGGTCATGCGCACCAGCCCGCCCAGATCGACCCGCCCCGACGGGCGGCGGCGCTCTTCCGATTCCACGCGGCTGAGCGACAGAAGGTCACGCACCAGACGCGCCATGCGGCCTGCCTCACGCTCCATGATCCCAAGGAAACGCTCGCGCGCCACGGGGTCGTGCTTGGCAGGGCCTTGCAGTGTTTCGATGAAGCCCAGAAGTGCGGTCAACGGTGTGCGCAACTCGTGGCTGACGTTTGCCACGAAATCACGGCGTTGCTGTCCCACCAGTTCCAGTTCGGTCACGTCGACGAAACAGCAGAGCATCCCCATCCCCGGCACCGGCGCGACCGAGATATCGAAGGCGGTTTCGTGATTTCCTTGCGAAAGCGTAACGCGCAGGCTGCGCTTCGGCCCGCCCGCGCTGACCGCCTCGATCGCCTCGACCAGCTGTGGTTGGCGCAGCGTCAGGTTGTAGTGCCGGCCAAGCGATGCCGGTCCGAACAGTTTGAGCCCCGGATCGTTCAGCGCGTCGATGCGAAGATCATTTCCGATCAACATCATTGGCAGCGGCACCGCCGCCAGCATGGACTGGACACCTTCACGCAGCATTTGGTTCTCCGGCGTTGACGGCAGAGTTCTGACGCGCCTGCGCCGGTCTTGCAACCGTTGCCTGCGGCGGTCGACTGGGTAAGGGGGCGCTCGCGCCCCCTCTGGGCCATGCGGCCCATTCACCCCCTGAGGATATTTGAGAAAAGAAGAAGGGGTGGACCGCCGGACAGCCCACCCCGAATTTTCATGCAAGCAATCGTCAGATTACATCTCGACGCGGCGGCGATCCTCGCGCATGGCGGTCAGCTCTTCTGCCACAAGGAACGCGAGTTCCAGGGATTGAGAGGCGTTCAGGCGCGGATCGCAGGCGGTGTGATAGCGATCTGACAGATCCTCATCCGTCACGGCACGCAGGCCGCCGGTGCATTCGGTGACGTCCTTGCCGGTCATCTCGAAATGCACGCCACCCGGAACGGTGCCTTCGGCCTTGTGGATCGCAAAGAACTCGCGCACTTCACGCAGAACGCTGTCGAACGGCCGGGTCTTGTAACCGGTCGAGGATTTGATCGTGTTGCCATGCATCGGATCGCAGGACCAGACGACATTGGCGCCTTCTTCCTGCACGGCCTTGATCAGGCGCGGGAGGTTCTCGCCCACCTTGCCCGCGCCGAAGCGCGCGATCAGCGTCAGGCGGCCAGCCTCGTTCTGCGGGTTCAGCTTTTCGAGCAGCACCTTGAGGTCGTCGGCCGTCGTCGTGGGGCCGCATTTCAGGCCGATCGGGTTCAGCACGCCGCGGCAGAATTCGACATGCGCGCCGTCAGGCTGACGGGTGCGGTCGCCGATCCAGATCATGTGGCCGGAACCGGCGACGTTCTGTCCGGTGATCGAATCGACGCGGCAAAGCGCCTCTTCATATTCCAGCAGCAGCGCTTCGTGGCTGGTGTAGAAATCGACCCGCGACAACTCATTCGCGGTGTCCGAGTTCACCCCGGCCGCATTCATGAAGTCGAGCGCATCGGAGATGCGGTTCGACAGTTCACGATAGCGTTCGGCCTTGTCATGTTCGGCAAAGCCCAGCGTCCAGCTATGGACGCGGTGGATGTCGGCGAAGCCCCCGGTTGAGAACGCGCGCAGCAGGTTCAGCGAGGCTGCGGCCTGCGTGTAGGCTTGCAGCATGCGCTGCGGATCGGGCAAGCGCGCCTCGATCGTGGCATCGAAGCCGTTGATGATGTCGCCACGGTAGCTGGGGTATTCGACGCCGCCGATCACCTCGGTCGGGGCCGAGCGCGGCTTGGCGAACTGGCCAGCCATGCGGCCAACCTTGATGACCGGCACTTTCGCGCCGTAGGTCAGGACCACGGCCATCTGCAGCATCACGCGGAACGTGTCGCGGATGTTGTCGGCGCTGAATTCGGCAAAGCTCTCGGCGCAGTCGCCGCCCTGCAGCAGGAAGGCCTTGCCTTCCGCCGCCGCGGCCAGCTGTTTCTTCAGTCTGCGCGCCTCGCCCGCAAAAACGAGCGGGGGATATTTCGCCAGCTGGGCCTCGACAGCGTTCAGCGCGGCCTGATCCGGATAATCCGGCATCTGAACCCGCGGTTTGGCGCGCCAGTCCGATTTTGACCAGGATTTGGTCATGGCAATCCTCCGTCCGTTAGCGGTAGCGAATGCGCTATACGGCTTTGGACGGGAAAAGCAATGGGGGACAGGTCCGCGCCCCCTTGAATGAACGGTCAAATCCTGCGTAGATGCGCCGAAACCGACACAAGCAGGTCGCACATGACTGCCCTTCCGCGCAAAGCCACCGCCATTGCCAAGGACATCGGCCCCCGCCGGTTTGTCTTTCTGTTGCTCGACCGCTTTACGATGATCTCGTTTGCAGGCGCGATCGAACCCCTTCGCATCGCCAATCGCGTGGCGGGGCGGGAGCTCTATAGCTGGCGGTTGGCTGGTGAGGGTGGCGCCGTCGCCGTCTGCTCGAATGGCGCTGCGTTCAAGCTGGATATGGGGTTGGACGACATCGACCGCGAAGACACCGTTCTGGTTTGCGGCGGCATCGACGTGCCACGCGCGACGTCGCGCACCATTATTTCCTGGCTGCGGCGCGAGGCGCGGCGCGGTGTTGTCATGGGCGGGCTTTGCACCGGGGCCTATGCGCTGGCCAAAGCCGGGCTTCTGGATGGCCGCAAGGCTACGATCCACTGGGAGAACCAGGATGGCTTTGTTGAGGAATTCGAAGAGGTGAAGCTGACGAAGTCGGTTTTTGTGATCGACGGCAACCGTCTGACAAGTGCGGGGGGCACGGCCTCAATCGATCTGATGCTGAAGATCGTCGCCGCCGACCATGGCGAGGATCTGGCCAATACCGTGGCTGACCAGCTGGTCTACAACTCCATCCGCACCGATCAGGACACGCAGCGCCTGTCGATCCCGACCCGGATTGGCGTGCGCCATCCCAAGCTGGCGCAGGTCATCCAGATGATGGAAAGCGCGATCGAGGATCCGGTCTCACCGGCTGATCTGGCTGATGACGTGGGCATGTCCACCCGGCAGCTGGAGCGCCTGTTCCGGCGCTATCTGAACCGGAGCCCCAAGCGCTATTACATGGAGTTGCGCCTGCAGAAGGCCCGCAATCTGCTGATGCAGACGGATATGAGCGTGATCAACGTGGCGCTGGCCTGCGGCTTCGCGTCACCCTCGCATTTCTCCAAATGTTATCGCAGCCACTACAACACCACGCCCTACCGCGAACGCGGGACGCAGGGCATGGTGCCGGGCACAGGGCAGCGGCTGGCGGTCTGATCCGCCGCCCGCGGCTGCCAAGGCCATTTCCTAAGGGGCCATGCGGAAAAGCGTGCCCTCATTCACCGAAAGAAACCAGATCGCGCCATCCGGACCCTCGACGATATCGCGCACACGGGCGGTGGCGTCAGAGGCGATACGCTCTTCGGCAAAGCCCGTTCCGGTTGGCCTGTCGGGGTCGAGGCGGCTGATGAAGTCGCTGTTGAGGCTGCCGGTGAAGATATCCCCCGCCCAGTCCGGCACCAGCGCACCGGAATAGACCATCAGGCCCGAGGGCGCGATCGAAGGGTCCCAATAATGCAGGGGCTGCTCCAGTCCCGGCTTGGTCTGCCCTTCACCAATCCTGCGGCCGTTGTAGTTCACGCCGTAGCTGATAACCGGCCAGCCGTAGTTCCGGCCTTGGGCGATCCGGTTCAACTCATCCCCGCCCTTGGCGCCATGCTCGACCGCCAGCAGGCTGCCGTCACGGTCCAGCGCCGCGCCCTGTATGTTGCGGTGGCCGAGGCTGTGGACGCCCGCCATCCAGCCCTCGATGCGCGAGGCGGGGCTTCCGTCCCGGTTCAGGTGAATTACCTTGCCCGCGGCAAGGGCCGCGTTCTGCGCCTGTGTTCCCTTTGGGCCGGTTCCACGGTCACCGGTGGTCAGGTAGATGGTGCCATCGCTCGCCTCGACGATGCGAGAGCCGAAGTGACGCCCGCCGGTATAGCCTTCGGCTGTAAAGACCGTTCTGAAGTCGTCGATCCGGGCGCCGTCCTCTGACAAGATGCCCCGGCCAAGTGCTGTGGCCCCGCCTCGACGGGCGGGGCGCGCATAACTTAGCCAGATTTCGCGACTGGTTGCGAAGTCGCGGGGGACCATGACGTCCAAGAGCCCGCCCTGCCCTTGCGCGAAAACCTCGGGCAGACCGGTGACCGCGGTCCGTTGGCTTTCCCGGATCAGCCATAACGCACCTGTGCGCTCTGTCACAAGGATGCCGCCATCGGGCAGAAAGCCGATTGCCCAGGGTTCATCGAATCCCTCGGCGACAGCGGTGAGCTGCATGGGGCCTGCATCGGTGTTCACAACCTCTGCATTGGCGGCGCAGATCGGCAGTAGACCGAACGACAGCATGGCAATGGAAGCAAGGCGCATGGTGGTCCACCCCCGGTTGAATGCCTGATTTTGATCTAGGATCAATCTGCGCTGCGCCAAACACGTCTTCGTCAGATTGCCCATGCGTCACGTCAGAACTGGCGGAAAAGTGCGCTTTTCTTTTGATCAATCGCAGTCTAGCCTGCCGGCAGGAGATTGATCCGACATGGGAGAAAACCAATGAAAAGACTGCTGCTTGCCACCGCAGCCACTGCTCTGGTCGCCGGTGCGGCCCAGGCCGAGGACGTGAAGGTCGGGGTTCTGCTCGGCTTCACCGGCCCGCTGGAAACCACCGTGCCGAACATGGCCGCGGGCGCCGAACTGGCCATCAAGGAAGTTTCGGATTCGGGCAAGTTCATGGGCGGCTCGACCGTGACCCCGGTGCGCGGCGACACCACCTGCGTTGACGCCGCCGCAGCACAATCTGCGGCCGAGCGTCTTGTGACCTCTGAAAAGGTTGCCGGCATCGTCGGCGGCGACTGCTCGGGCGTGACCGGCGCGGTTCTGCAAAACGTTGCGCGCCCGAATGGCGTGGGCATGATCTCGCCCTCGGCCACCTCGCCCGCACTCTCGACCGCTGAAGATGACGGCCTGTTCTTCCGTACCGCGCCGTCGGACGCGCGTCAGGGTGAGATCATGGCTGACATCCTGTCGGAGCGTGGCGCCAAGGAAGTCGCGGTGACCTATACCAACAACGACTATGGCAAGGGCATGGCTGACGCCTTCGCTGCAGCCTTCGCAGCCAAAGGCGGCAAGGTCACGCTGGCAGCCCCGCACGAAGACGGCAAGGCTGACTATTCGGCCGAAGTCGGCGCTCTGGCCTCGGCCGGTGGCGAAGTACTCGTGGTTGCGGGCTACGTCGACCAGGGCGGCAAGGGCATGATCCAGGGTGCAGTCGATTCCGGTGCCTTCTCGACCTTCTTCCTGCCGGACGGCATGTATGGCCAAAGCCTTGCCGATGCCATCGGCGAGCCGCTGAACGGCTCGTACGGCTCGGTCCCCGGCACCGACAGCCCCGGCAACGCCAAGTTCCTGGAAATCGCCAAGGCCGCAGGCTTTGACGGATCGACCGCCTATTCTGGCGAAAGCTATGACGCGGCTGCGCTCATGCTGCTGTCGATGGCCGCTGCCAACTCCACCGGCGGCAAGGACTGGTCTGCCAAGGTCATGGACGTGGCCAATGCACCGGGCGAGCAGGTCTTCCCCGGCGAGCTTGCCAAGGCGCTGGAACTGATTGCCGCTGGAACCGACATCGACTATGTCGGCGCGACCGCGGTGGAGATGATCGGCGCTGGTGAAAGCGCTGGCAACTTCCGTGAGTACGAGGTCAAGGACGGCAAGCTGGAGACGGTAAAATACCGCTGATCGGCCCGGCCTGAAACAATCGGCTTTGGCCCGGGCTGTCTGCCCGGGCCTTTGCCTTACATAAGCCTTCAGGCAAAATGCTGCGATCGGGGCTAACCCCGGCCAGTGCGCCTGGGATTGGGGGACATGGATGATCCGTGTTGAAAACCTGCACCGGCACTTCGGCGGTTTCCGCGCCGTTGACGGTGCAACGCTGGAAATTCGCAAGGGCTCTATCACCGGGCTGATCGGTCCGAACGGCGCGGGAAAATCGACGCTGTTCAACGTGATCGCCGGCCGCCTGCCGCCGACTTCGGGGCGTGTGGTCATGGATGGCGAGGACGTGACCGGCCTGCCGCCGCATGAGCTTTTCGCCAAGGGTCTGCTGCGCACCTTCCAGATCGCGCATGAATTCGGCTCGATGACCGTGCGGGAAAACCTGATGATGGTGCCCGCGATGCAATCGGGCGAGACGCTGTGGAACGCCTGGTTCAACCGGGGCCGCGTCGCGCGTGAAGAGGCGGCGATCCGCGCCAAGGCCGACGAGGTGTTGGAGTTTCTGACCATCAGCCATATCGCCGACCTGAAGGCCGGGCAGATCTCGGGCGGGCAGAAGAAACTGGTCGAGCTTGGCCGCACCATGATGGTCGATGCCAAGATCGTGTTCCTGGACGAGGTCGGCGCCGGTGTGAACCGCACCCTTCTGAACACGATCGGCGATGCGATCCTGCGCCTGAACAAGGAACGCGGCTACACCTTCTGCGTGATCGAACACGACATGGATTTCATCGCCCGCATCTGCGACCCGGTCATCTGCATGGCCGAGGGCAAGGTGCTGGCACAGGGCACGGTTGACGAAGTGAAGAACGATGAACGGGTGATCGAGGCCTATCTGGGCACCGGTCTGAAGAACAAGATCAAGGAGGAAGCCGCCCATGGCTGAACCCTTCCTGATCGGTGAGGCGATGACCGGCGGCTATGGCGGTGCGGATATCTTGCACAGCTGCACCATCGCCGTTGAAAAGGGCGAGATCGCCGTCATCGTCGGCCCCAATGGAGCCGGAAAATCGACCGCGATGAAGGCGGTATTTGGCATGCTCAAGCTGCGCGAGGGCCATGTGCGGCTGGATGGCGAGGATATCACCGCGCTGACCCCGCAGGCGCGCGTCGCCAAGGGCATGGGCTTTGTGCCGCAAACCCACAACATTTTCCCCTCGATGACGGTCGAGGAGAACCTTGAAATGGGCGCCTTCATCCGCACCGATGATTTTGCCGATACCGTGGCGCAGGTGTTCGACCTGTTTCCGATCCTCAAGACCAAGCGCAACCAGCCGGCGGGCGAGCTTTCGGGCGGCCAACGCCAGCAGGTCGCCGTTGGGCGCGCGCTGATGACCCGCCCCAAGGTTCTGATGCTGGACGAACCCACGGCCGGTGTTTCGCCCATCGTGATGGACGAACTTTTTGATCGGATCATCGAAATCGCCCGCACCGGCATTTCCATCCTGATGGTCGAACAGAATGCCCGTCAGGCGCTGGAAATCGCAGACAAGGGCTATGTCCTTGTGCAGGGCGCCAACCGTTTCACCGACACCGGCAAGGCCCTGATGGCCGACCCCGAAGTGCGCCGTTCGTTCCTGGGGGGCTGAGGCTATGGATATTCTCAACGCCCTTGTGGCCTTCCTCAACTTCGTCTTCATACCGGGCCTTACCTATGGCGCGCAGCTTGCGCTTGGCGCGCTTGGCGTGACGTTGATCTACGGGATCCTGAGGTTCTCCAACTTCGCGCATGGTGACACGATGGCCTTTGGCACCATGGTCACCATCCTTGTGACCTGGTGGTTCCAGTCGATTGGCATCACGGCGGGCATCCTGCCGACCGCGCTTCTGGCCCTGCCCTTCGGGATTGCCGCCACGGCGGCGCTCGTGCTTGCCACCGACAAGGCGGTCTATCAGTTCTACCGCCGACAGAAGGCCTCTCCCACCATCCTTGTCATCGTGTCGATGGGCGTGATGTTCGTGATGAACGGCATCGTGCGCCTGATCATCGGGGTGGATGACCAGAACTTTGCCGATGGCGGGCGCTTCCTGATCTCGGCGGGTGAGTTCAAGTCTGCAACCGGCCTTGCCGAGGGGCTGGCGATCAAGGGCACGCAGGCCGTGACGGTGATCACCGCCTTTGTCGTAGTGGCCGCGCTCTTCTGGTTCCTGCAAAAGACGCGGACCGGAAAATCCATGCGCGCGTTTTCCGACAACGAGGATCTTGCGTTGCTGTCGGGCATCAACCCTGACCGCGTGGTGCAGGTCACCTGGATCCTGGCCGCTGCACTTGCGACGATTGCCGGGGTTCTTTACGGGCTGGACAAGAGCTTCCGCCCCTTCACCTATTTCCAGTTGCTGCTGCCGATTTTCGCCGCGGCGATTGTGGGCGGCCTTGGCAGCCCGCTGGGCGCCATCGCGGGCGGGTTCGTCATCGCCTTTTCCGAGGTCGTCCTGACCTATGCGTGGAAAAAGGTCGTGACCTATGTGCTGCCTGAAAGCCTCGCGCCCGACGGCTTGCTGCAACTGATGGCGACCGACTACAAGTTCGCGGTCAGCTTCGCCATTCTGATCCTGGTTCTGCTGTTCATGCCGACCGGCCTCTTCAAGGGGAAATCCTTCTGATGTCGAAGAATGCAAAACTCTTCCTCGGCGTCGCGGTGCTGTATCTGGCAACCGGGCTGCTGATTTCGTGGAACCAGGCGCTGTTCATCCTGAACTTCGCGCTCGTTTCGGCCATCATGGCCCTGGGCGTGAACATCCAGTGGGGATATGCGGGCCTTTTCAACACCGGGATCATGGGCTTTGCGGCCCTTGGGGGCCTCTCTGTCGCGCTGGTGGCCACGCCCCCGGTGCGTGAGGCCTGGGCTGCTGGCGGCACAGGAATTCTCGCAGGTCTTGGCATCGGTCTTGCGACCCTTGCGGCGGGCATCACCCTCTGGAAACGGATGGTGCCGGGGCGCAACCGTGCCCTTGCACTGACGCTGGTGCTGCTTGCGGGCTTCGTGATCTTTCGCATGGTCTTTGATCCTGCGGTGACGGCGGTCGAGGCGGTCAACCCGTCCGTCTCGGGCAACCTCGGCGGCCTCGGGCTGCCCGTTCTGCTGGCATGGCCGCTTGGTGGTCTGTTGGCGGCGCTCGCGGCCTGGGGGATCGGCAAGACCGCGCTCGGCCTGCGTTCGGACTATCTCGCCATTGCGACACTCGGTATCGCCGAGATCATCGTCGCCGTGATGAAGAACGAAGACTGGCTCGCTCGTGGCGTCAAGATGATGAACGTCCAGCAGCGCCCCTGGCCTGTCCCGTTTGAGGTGGACCTGCAGGCGAACCCGACCTTCCTGAATCTTGCGAACTCGCTTGGCTTCGATCCGGTCACCGGCTCGTCGATCCTTGTGAAGCTGACCTACATGGCAATGATCCTTGCGGTCCTTGCGGGTATCATCTGGCTGTCGGAGCGCGCCTTGAACAGCCCATGGGGCCGGATGATGCGGGCGATCCGCGACAATGAGGACGCAGCCCGCGCCATGGGCAAGGATGTGACGCGGCGCCATCTGCAGGTGTTCATCCTCGGCTCGGCACTGGCGGGGGTTGCGGGGGCAATTCTCACCTCGATGGACGGGATCCTGAACCCCGGCACCTATCAACCGCTGCGATTTACCTTCCTGATCTGGGTGATGGTCATCATCGGCGGGTCGGGCAACAACTGGGGTGCCGTTCTGGGCTCGTTGCTCATCGGCTGGCTCTGGCTGATCGTCGAGACGTTGGGACCGACCGTGATGTCGGGCATCACGGCCGGGATGGCCGACGGGCCGCTGAAGGCGCATCTGGTGGACAGCGCCCAGCATATGCGGCTTCTGACCATGGGTGTGATCCTGCTTCTGGTGCTGCGGTTCAGTCCGCGTGGCCTGATCCCCGAGAAGTAAGATGAAGGGCGCCCTGCGGGGCGCCTTTTGCGTTCGGAGACTGCGATGCAAGACGCGCTGATGATCCTGATACTGGCGGGCGGCGCATCATCGCGGATGCGCGGCGCTGACAAGCTGCTGGAACGGATCGACGACCAGCCGCAACTGGCGCGTATCGCGCAGGCGGCACTGGCGACTGGTTTGCCCGTTCGCGTGGCGCTGCCCCCCGACCGCCCGGACCGTCACGCGGCGCTGCGTGACAGTCCCGTGCAAGTTGTCATCGTCCCTGACGCTGCAACGGGAATGGCTGCATCGATCCGCGCAGGCGCGGCCGGGTGGCAGGGCGCAGTCATGATCCTGCCCGCAGACATGCCAGAGATCAGCACGCAGATGATCGTGGAGATGGTCGGGGAGCACCGGGCCCATCCGGACATGATCCTGCGCGGCGCATCGGGCACGACGCCCGGACATCCGGTGATCTTTCCTGCAGACCTTGTACCCCTTCTGCAAAACCTGTCAGGCGACAGAGGCGCGCAACCGATCCTTGCGGCGCATGCCGGACGGCTGCATCTGGTGCCCCTGCCCGGCCAAGCCGCGCTCACCGACCTCGACACCCCTGAGGACTGGGCGCAGTGGCGCGCGCAGAGGGGCGAATAGACCGGGACCCGACAACCGTTTGTGCATCTAACCCACAACGAAAACGGGGCTCGCCGATCTCGACGAGCCCCGTTTTACTGTTATCAGAGCACCACCGCCTCAGCTACACCCGCTCGTTCCGCCGCAGGTGTTGCACTTCATGCAGGTGCCGTTGCGGACGAGTGTGTAGTTGCCGCATTCGCCGCAGGCCTCGCCCTCGTAGCCCTGCATCTTGGCCTTGGTGCGCGCGTCCATCGACACCGACCCCGTCGAAAGCGCAGTCGAGCTGCCCATGGTGCCGGTCGCAAGACCCGCATCGGGCAAGAGCATGGTCAGCGCCGAGGCGTCGCCCGAAAGCGCGGTCGCCCCCATCGCACCCATCCCACCCTGCAGCACGACAAGCTCTTGCGGCAGCCGCTTGCGCAGATAGCCGGTCGAAGAGATCTGGCGCAGCACTTCCAGCGACTTCGACGCAGCGCTTTCGCTGACTTGCTCGACGTTGCTTTCGCGGCGCCCCTCGCTCACACCGCCGCCCAGCTCGTCAAAGCTCGCGCCTTTCGGGGCGACATGGGCAAGATCGGTACGGTCCAGATAGCTGACCGCCAGTTCGCGGAACACATAGTCGAGGATCGAGGTCGCGTTCTTGATCGAGTCGTTGCCCTGCACCATGCCGGCAGGTTCGAACTTGGTGAAGGTGAAGGCGTCGACGAACTCTTCTAGCGGCACGCCATATTGCAGGCCAACCGACACCGCGATGGCGAAGTTGTTCATCATCGCCCGGAAGCCCGCGCCTTCCTTGTGCATGTCGATGAAGATCTCGCCCAGCGTGCCGTCCTTGTACTCGCCGGTCCGCAGATAGACCTTGTGGCCACCCACAACCGCCTTCTGGGTGTAGCCCTTGCGGCGCTCTGGCAGCTTTTCGCGGTGGCTGCGGACGATTTCCTTGACGATCACCTTCTCGATGATCTTCTCGGCCAGCGTCACGGCCTTTTCTTGCTGCGAGCCGTTCAGCAGCACCTCTTCAGCCTCTTCGTCATCCTCAACCAGTGCGGCGGCAAGCGGCTGCGACAGTTTCGATCCGTCGCGATAAAGCGCATTCGCCTTGATGCCGAGGCTGTGCGACAGCTCATAGGCGGCCAGCGTTTCTTCGATCGTGGCCGAGTTCGGCATGTTGATCGTCTTGGAGATCGCGCCCGAGATGAAGCTTTGCGCCGCAGCCATCATGGTGATGTGGCTGTTCACGCTCAGATACCGGGTGCCCTTCTTGCCGCAGGGGTTGGCGCAGTCAAAGACCGACAGGTGTTCGGCCTTCAGGAAGGGGGCGCCCTCCAGCGTCATCGTGCCGCAAACGTGGTCATTGGCAGCCTCGACCTGCGACTTGGTGAAGCCCAGATGGCGCAGAAGGTCAAAGGTCGGATCAGCCAGCTTGTCTGCCGGGATGCCCAGCGTCAGCTTGCAGAAGTCCTCGCCCAGCGTCCACTGGTTGAAGACAAAGCGGATGTCGAAGGCCGAGGGAAGCGCCGCCTCGATCTTCTCGATCTCACGCGGGCCAAAGCCGTGGCCGATCAGCGCGGTGTGGTTGATGCCGGGGCAATTGCCCAGTGTGCCGTGGCCTACGGCATAGGCCACAATCTCGGCAATCTGGCCCGAGGAATAGCCCAGCTTTTCAAGCGCCGCCGGAACCGACTGGTTGATGATCTTGAAGTAGCCACCGCCGGCCAGCTTCTTGAACTTGACCAGCGCGAAGTCAGGCTCGATGCCGGTCGTGTCGCAATCCATCACCAGACCGATGGTGCCGGTGGGCGCGATCACCGTGGTCTGTGCATTGCGATAGCCGTTGGCCTCGCCCAGGCTCAGCGCGTCATCCCAGGCGGATTTTGCAAGCGCGACCAGTTCCGGCTGCGGGCAGTTGGCCGCATCCAGCGGCACCGGCGCGACGTTCACGCTTTCATAGCCCTCGGCATGGCCATAAGCCGCGCGGCGATGGTTGCGGATCACCCGCAGCATATGCTGCGCGTTGCGTTGGTACCCAGAAAACGCGCCCAGTTCGCCCGCCATCTCGGCCGAGGTGGCATAGGTCACGCCAGTCATCAGCGCGGTCAGCGCACCGCACATCGCGCGGCCCTCGTCGCTGTCGTAGCCCAGCCCCATGTTCATCAGCAGGCCGCCGATATTGGCATAGCCCAAACCGAGCGTGCGGAAGTCATACGAAAGCTGCGCGATCTCTTTCGACGGGAACTGCGCCATCATCACGCTGATTTCCAGCGTCACGGTCCAGAGCCGCGTGGCATGGACATAGGCCTCGGCGTCAAAGCGACCATTGTGGAAGAAGGTCAGCAGGTTCATCGACGCCAGGTTGCAGGCGGTATCGTCGAGGAACATGTATTCCGAGCAGGGGTTCGACCCACGGATCGGCCCATCCTCAGGGCAGGTGTGCCAGGCGTTGACCGTATCGTGGAACTGGATGCCCGGATCGGCACAGGCCCAGGCGGCATGGCCCACCTGATCCCACAGATCACGCGCCTTGATGGTCTTGGCGACCTTGCCATCAGTCCGGCGGATCAGTGCCCAGTCAGCATCATCTTTCACCGCCGTCAGGAAGGCATCCGTCACGCGGACCGAGTTGTTGGAGTTCTGGCCCGAGACAGAGATATAGGCCTCTGAATCCCAGTCGGTATCGTAGGTCGGAAACTCGATCGAATCGAAGCCCTGCCGCGCGTATTGCAGCACGCGGTTGATATAGGTCTCGGGGATCATCGCCTTTTTGGCGGCGCGGATCGCGGTTTTCAGCGCGTCGTTCTTGGTGGCATCCGCCGCATCGACGGCGCTGCCATCCCAGGTGCGGATCGCGGCAAAGATCGCGTTCAGATGCACCTCGTGCATTTTTGACCCGGCGACCAGCGAGGCCACCTTCTGTTCCTCGATGACCTTCCAGTTGATGAACTGTTCGACATCCGGGTGATCCATGTCGCAGATCACCATCTTGGCCGCGCGCCGCGTCGTGCCGCCCGACTTGATCGCACCCGCGGCACGGTCACCGATCTTGAGGAAGCCCATCAGCCCCGAGGACTTGCCGCCTCCCGACAGCTTCTCGCCTTCGCCGCGCAGGCTGGAGAAGTTGGTACCGGTGCCAGATCCGTATTTGAAGAGACGCGCCTCACGTACCCACAGGTCCATGATACCGCCTTCGTTCACCAGATCGTCCTTGACCGACTGGATGAAGCAGGCATGCGGCTGCGGGTGTTCATAGGCGCTGTCCGACTGAGTCAGCTTTCCAGTGCGGTAATCGACGTAGAAGTGGCCCTGCCCCGGACCGTCGATGCCATAGGCCCAGTGCAGACCGGTGTTGAACCATTGCGGGCTGTTCGGCGCAGCCATCTGGCGGGCCAGCATATAGCGCATCTCGTCGTAATAGGCGCGAGCATCGGCCTCGGTGGTGAAGTAGCCACCCTTCCAGCCCCAATAGGCCCAGGCACCAGCCAGACGGTCGAACACCTGCTTTGCCGAGGTTTCGCCCACGATCCGTTGATCCTGCGGCAGCGCGGCCAGCGCCTCGTCATCCGCGACCGAGCGCCACAGGAATTCGGGAACGCCCTTCTCGCGCACGCGCTTCAGTGCGGCGGGGACGCCAGCCTTGCGGAAGTATTTTTGCGCCAGCACGTCAGAGGCCACCTGGCTCCAGCCTTCGGGCACCTCGACGGCGTCGTTGCGGAACACGACCTTGCCATCAGGATTGCGAATTTCGGAAGTGGTGGTTGTAAAAGCCATCGCGCCATAGGCGCCGGTCGTTTCCGTCGTGAACTTGCGCTCGATCTTCATCTGCCCCGTCGTCCCGCTGTTACCGCGCATTCGCGCAGGTGTTGTTTCAACCGCCTGATGCCAGACAGACACGCGCCCGTCCCGACGGAACGACCGTCGGGTTGCCCCGGAATCCCAGCGGGGCAATCAGAAAGGGTAGGTCTGCCTCCCGTGCCCGCCACTAAATCTGGTGGTTCACGACATCGCGATGACAAGGTGTCGGAAATTCTGGCGCGCATCAATCAGAAAATTTGTCGCGCAACCATATATTGTGTGTTGACGGTGAAGCGGGACACTACTCATGGCGCCTGCGCCCGATTCAGCCCCCCTGTGACCACCCCTGTGGATGACCGGTGGAAAACCCGCAACAGGGTGCGGTCTGCCTTCTCTCGAACCCTCTTCTTTCGCAAGATTTCAGCCGGCCGTGGGCAAAATCAGCCGCATCTCCAAGGCTGTGGATAACTTTCCTGCCACGGAACATGAACCGATTCTTCCTCGCCTGCATCGCGTCGGGGCCGTGCCTCATATGCCATCCCAGGTTTCGCAGCCGATTCTCCGGCCCCAGATCTGTGGCGACTTTCACTTGCCTGCCCGATGGACTAGAGAGGTCCAGTCGCCCCAATCAGGGGCCAAGGCCTTGGTGGCGCCACGCTGCCTGCCCCAAACCACCGGATCCGCCATGCACGAACCACGCGACAACCTTCGGGGCATCCTGTTGATGATCGCCTCCATGGGCGGATTCGCGATCGAGGATATGTTCATCAAATGGGCAGCCGCCGGCTTGCCCACCGGGCAGATTCTTCTGATGCTTGGCGTCGTCGGCACACCGGTCTTTGCCCTGATGGCCAAACGCGAGGGCAAGGCGTTCTTTGATCGCGACTTCCTTCACCCTGCCCTGATCTGGCGTAATCTGGGCGAGATGGTCGGAACCCTTGGCTTCGTGACGGCACTGGCCCTGACGCCGCTGACAACCGCGACGGCGATCTTTCAGGCGGCGCCGCTGGCTGTGACCCTGGGTGCGGCGCTTTTCCTGGGCGAGCAGGTCGGCTGGCGGCGCTGGACGGCCATTTCTCTGGGCTTCATCGGCGTCCTGATGATCATCCGACCGGGATTTGAGGGTTTTGCCCTCGCATCCCTTTGGTCGGTGCTGGCCGTCTTTGGCCTGTCGGTGCGCGATCTCGCGACGCGCAAGATACCCGGCACCATCTCGACCATGCAGGTTTCGGCCTGGGGCTTTCTTTCGGTGGCGGTGCTGGGCGCGCTCATGCTTGCGGTGACGGGCGGCGCCCGTATGCCCACCCTCGCGCAAACGGGCTACATCGGCGGCGCGCTTCTTTTCGGGATCACCGCTTACTGGGCGATCACTCAGGCGATGCGCCTCGGCGAGATCTCGGTCATCACGCCCTTCCGCTATTCGCGCCTCGTCTTCGCGATGGTCATCGGCATGGTCGTCTTCCGCGAACGCCCCGATGCGGTGACCTTTGCGGGTGCTGCTTTGATCATCGGTTCGGGCCTTTACACCTTCGCGCGTGAGCGTTTGCGCAAACGCGCCCTTCCCACATCGGATGACGCAGGATAAAGACACCCCCGAGAGCACCCGTTCCCCCGGAGGAATCCATGAGCACGATCATCGACATCCACGCGCGCGAAATCCTCGACAGCCGCGGCAATCCCACTATCGAGGTGGACGTGACGCTGGAAAGCGGCGCCATGGGCCGCGCAGCAGTTCCCTCGGGCGCATCGACCGGCGCGCATGAGGCCGTTGAGCGCCGCGACGGCGACAAATCCCGCTACATGGGCAAGGGCGTGCTTGAGGCCGTGGCCGCCGTGAATGGTGAGATCGCCGAAGAACTGATCGGGTTCGACGCGACCGAGCAGGTCGGCATCGACCGCACCATGATCGAAATGGACGGCACGCCGAACAAGGGCCGCCTTGGTGCCAACGCCATTCTTGGCGTCTCGCTCGCCGTGGCCAAGGCTGCCGCCGAATACACTGGCCAGCCGCTCTACCGCTATGTCGGTGGCACCGCTGCCCGCGTTCTGCCGGTTCCGATGATGAACATCATCAACGGCGGTGAGCACGCCGACAACCCGATCGACATTCAGGAATTCATGATCATGCCGGTTGCGGCATCGAACATCCGCGAGGCTGTTCGGATGGGCTCCGAAGTGTTCCACACCCTGAAGAAAGAGCTGTCGGCGGCGGGACTTTCCACCGGCATCGGCGATGAGGGCGGCTTTGCGCCGAACCTGTCGTCGACCCGCGCGGCGCTGGACTTCATCCTGAAGGCCATCGAGAAAGCTGGCTACAAGCCGGGCGAGGATATCTACCTCGCGCTCGACTGCGCCTCGACCGAATACTTCAAAGGCGGCAAGTATGAGATGAAGGGCGAAGGCCTCTCGCTCACCTCGGCCGAAAATGTGGAATATCTCGCCAAGCTCTGCGGCGACTATCCGATCATCTCGATCGAGGATGGCTGCGCCGAAGATGACTGGGACGGCTGGAAGCTGCTGACCGACCGTCTGGGGAACAAGGTGCAACTGGTGGGCGACGATCTGTTCGTGACCAACCCGCGCCGCCTTGCCGAAGGCATCCAGAAGGGCGTTGCGAACTCGATGCTCGTCAAGGTGAACCAGATCGGCTCGCTGACCGAAACGCTGCAGGCTGTCGATATGGCGCATCGCGCGCGCTATACCAACGTCATGTCGCACCGTTCGGGCGAGACCGAGGATGCGACCATCGCCGACCTCGCCGTGGCCACCAACTGCGGCCAGATCAAGACCGGCTCGCTGGCCCGCTCGGACCGGCTCGCGAAGTACAACCAGCTGATCCGTATTGAGGAAATGCTGGGCGAGATCGCCGAGTTTGCTGGGCGCAGCATCCTGAAGGGCTGACCTTCGCAGGATCGGAACAAGAAGCGGGGGCCAGTGGCCCCCGTTTTCGTTTGTGGTGCCTGCCTTGAGTGCGAAGTGCCTGACAGACATGAAAATGGGGGCAAACTGCCCCCATATTGCCCATCGCGCACGCCAACTGTTCGGGGCGCCGCGCTGAACCTGTCGCGATCAATCCTCGGCGGTGGCTTCGGCGCGGCTCTTGCCTGCCACATCCATCGCCAGCGTCGCCTGCATGAACCGGTCCAGATCCCCGTTCAGAACGCCATCGGTGTCCGATGTCTCGACCCCGGTGCGCAGGTCCTTCACCATCTGGTAGGGCTGCAGCACGTAAGAGCGGATCTGGTTGCCCCAACCTGCGTCGCCCTTGGCTTCATGCGCCGCGTTGATCGCCGCGTTCCGCTTGTCGAGCTCCATCTGGTAGAGCCGCGATTTCAGCGCCTTCATGGCGATGTCCCGGTTCTGGTGCTGCGACTTTTCCGAACTGGTGACCACGATTCCGGTGGCAAGGTGGGTGATCCGCACGGCCGAATCGGTGGTGTTCACGTGCTGACCGCCTGCACCGGACGAACGATAGGTGTCGATGCGGATCTCGTTCGGCAGGACCTCGATCTCGATATTGTCGTCGACCACCGGATAGACCCAGACCGACGAGAACGACGTATGCCGCCGCGCCGCGCTGTCGTAGGGCGAGATCCGCACCAGACGATGCACACCCGATTCCGACTTGAGCCACCCATAGGCGTTGGGGCCGCTGATCTTGTAGGCGACCGACTTGATGCCCGCCTCTTCCCCTTCCGAGATCGACTGCAGTTCGACCTTGTAGCCCTTCTTCTCCGCCCAGCGGGTGTACATCCGCGCCAGCATGCTGGCCCAGTCGCAGCTTTCGGTGCCGCCGGCGCCGGCGTTGATCTCGAGGAAGGTGTCGTTGCCGTCGGCCTCACCGTCCAGAAGCGCTTCAAGCTCTTTCTCGCGCGCGGTTTCCACCAGGGCCTTGATTGCGGCTTCGGCCTCGGCCACCACCTCGTCGTCGCCTTCTGCCTCGCCCAGTTCGATCAGCTCGATATTGTCATTCAGACCCGAGGCGATCATCTTGTAGGTGCCCACCGCGTCCATCAGCATCTGACGCTCGCGCATCAGCTTTTGCGCCTTTGCAGGGTCGTTCCACAGATTCGGGTCCTCGATCATGGCGTTGAATTCTTCAAGCCGATGCGGGGCCGTCTCGTAATCCATACGCTGCGCCAGAAGGGCCAGCGACTTGCGGATGGCATCGGCTTGGTTCTGGGTTTCAGCGCGCATTCGTTCTGCTTTCAGTCAATTGATCTGGTCCGGCGCGGGTTCATACCCCGAGCCGCGCCGCCCGACAAGGGAGCGGCCGGCACGGGATGCACAACGCCGGGGGTGTCAGTATAGCCCGCCCGAGGAAACGGTACCGAAATCGGCCTTCTTGGGGATGACTTTGGTCTGGCCGGTCGAGGTGGTGACTGCCGATCCACCATCGGTTTCGCCCACGGTGAACAATGGCAGGTTCTCTCCCATGCCAAAGCCGCCGTCCACAAGCAGCCCGTCAAACGCCGAATCCTGACCTTCACGGAAGTATTCAGAGATGACGTTGGGACCCGTGGCATCTTCGGGCAGGCGCACGCCGGTAAAGCGGTCGATCTTGGCGAAGTAGCCGCCCGGCGGCACGCGGAACTCGGCCCCGCCGTACTTCTTGATGGCGGTGCGCATGAAAGTCTCGAACACAGGGCCGCAGAGACCGCCGCCCGAAGCCTTGCCACCCAGTGTGCGCGGGTTGTCGTAACCAATGTAGCAGCCAGCCGCGATGTTTGAGGTATAGCCAATGAACCAGACGTCCTTGGCATCGTTGGTGGTCCCGGTCTTGCCCGCAACGGGCACCGGCAGGTTGATGCCCTGCGCCGTGCCGCGCAGCACCACGCCCTCCATCATAGAGGTGATCTGATAGGCGGTCACAGGATTGATGACCTGATCGCGCGTCGAGGTGATGCGCGGTGCGGTCCCTGCAGGCAGGATCGCGGCATCGCATTCCACGCATTTGCGCGGATCATGCTTGTACACCGACTTCCCGTAACGGTCCTGCACACGGTCGACCAGCGTGGGCTCCACCCGCTCGCCCCCGTTGGCGAACATCGAATAGGCGGCAACCATCTTGAACAGCGTCGTCTCCTGGCTGCCCAGCGAGTTCGACAGGAAGGCCTGCATCCGGTCATAGACGCCAAAGCGTTCGGCATAGCCCGCAACCACGTCCATGCCGATCTCCTGCGCGATACGGACGGTCATCAGGTTCCGCGACTGCTCGATCCCGGTGCGCAGCGGCGTGGGGCCATAGAACTTGTTCGAGGCGTTCTTCGGCCGCCACAGGCCCTGCGGCGTGTTCAACTCGATCGGCGCGTCGACCACGATCGTCGCAGGCGAGAAGCCTGAATCGAGCGCTGCGGCATAGACAAAGGGCTTGAAGCTGGAGCCCGGCTGACGTGTCGCCTGTGTCGCGCGGTTGAAAACCGAGTCCTGATAGGAGAAGCCGCCCTGCATGGCCAGCACGCGGCCCGAATAGACGTCCATCGCCATGAAGGCGCCCTGCACTTCCGGCACCTGACGCAGCGACCAGCGCACGAAGCTTCCATCCTCATCCTTGGTCACGGCGCGCACCAGAACCACGTCTCCGACCTCGACCAGGTCGGACGCGGCGTTTGCCTTCTTGCCAAGTTTGCCGTCTGCAAGGCGCTTGCGCGCCCAAGTTACGTCCTCGGCCGGAATGAAGTGCCCGTCCTCATCTTCTTCTACGCCCTCGATGCCAATGCGGGCCGAGCTTTCGCCGAGTGAGAGGACGACAGCCGGGTGCCAGCCTTCGATGTCGCGCGGCACCTCGACCTTGGAGAGCGCCTCGCGCCAGGTGGCCTCGCTGCCCAGCTGATCTGCGGGAATGGTCTTACGCGTGCCACGCCAGATGCCCTGGTTGCGGTCATACCGCTCAAGCCCCTGACGCAGGGCCACAGCCGCTGCCGCCTGCAATTCGGGGTCAACCGTGGCTCGCACGGCCAGACCGCCCGAGAAGAACTCTTTCTCGCCGAAGCTGCCCGAAAGCTGGCGGCGGATTTCATCGGTAAAGTAGTCGCGCGGCGGCAAGGTGGTGCGGAAGGCCGGATAGTCGCCGTTCTGCACCGATTGCAGCGGCAGCGCGCTTTCGGCCTTGTAAGTGGCCTCATCCAGATAGCCGTTCTGCCACATCTCGCGCAGCACGGCGTTCCGGCGTGCGAGAACCTTGTCGTGATCTCGCACCGGGTGCGAGCGCGCAGGCTCACGCGGCATGGAGGCAAGGGTTGCCGCCTCATGCGGGGAAAGTTCGGTCAGCGGCTTGTTGAAATAGGTCAGCGCCGCAGCGGCCACCCCATAGCTGTTCTGGCCGAGGTAAATTTCGTTCAGATACAGTTCAAGAATGCGGTCCTTGGGCAGCGCCTGAACCAGACGGGTGGACAGGATCAGTTCCTTGATCTTGCGCTCGGCCGTCCGGTCGCCGGACAGAAGGAAGTTCTTGGCCACCTGCTGCGGGATCGTCGAGGCGCCGCGCAGGCGACTGCCGGCCATCGCATCCTTCACGGCCGAGGCCATGCCCATCACATCAAAGCCCGCGTGGGTGTAGAAGTTCTTGTCCTCGGCGCTGATGAAGGCGTGCTTCACCACGTCGGGGATATCCTCGATCGCCACGAACAGCCGACGCTCTTCGGCAAATTCGTCGATCATCCGGCCTTCGCCATCATAGATGCGGCTAATGACCGGCGGGCGGTATTGCGTCAGGCTCTCATGGCTTGGCAGGTCGCGCGAATACATCCAGAAGACGCCGCCAACAGTCAGCGCGGCGAACAGCAACCCCAGGGTCACCAATGTGAAGATGGCCCCGAAGAATGACCCGATGAACCGAAACACGCTTTGTCCCCTGATGCGCCCAAGGCCCCCATATAGGAGCAAGCCAGCCCAAGGTCAAAACACAACCACGCGCCTGCGGGCGCTTTCCCGCCGGTTCGCGCCCACTATTTCAGCCCACGACGGGCCGCATCATCGCGTGCCCAGGCAACCAGACCGTCGCGCACGGCCGCTGCCATCTTGCTGCGCCATTCGGTGTCCTGCAACCGTTCAAGGTCTTTCTCGGAGGACATGAACCCCAGTTCCAGCAGCACCGACGGGGTGTCGGGCGACTTGAGCACCGAAAAGCCCGCTGTCTGATGCGGGTGGCGGTGCATCCGAAGGCCGGCCGCGTTGATCGAGGTGACCAGCGCATCGGCCAGTTTGTCCGCGCGCGGGGCGGTTTCAGTGCGCGCCATGTCCATCAGGACGCGCGCGACCATGTCATCCTGCTCTGACAGATCAACACCGGCCAGAAGGTCGGCCCGGTCATGGCGTTCGGCCAGTGCCTGTGCCGCGGCATCCGAGGCCTCGTCGGAAAGCGTGTAGACCGTCGCGCCCACAGCCTCCCCCTCGGCCAGCGCATCGGCGTGCAGGGATATGAAAACATCCGCCGCCGCGGCCCGGCTGACCGTGATCCGGGTTTCGAGCGGGACAAAGGCATCTTCCTCGCGCGTCATGAACACCTCGATGCTGCCATCGCGCATCAGAAGGTCCTTCAACTCGCGCGCAAAAGTCAGGACCAGTTCGGCCTCTTTCAGCCCCTCTGTCTCGGCCCCCGGATCGATCCCCCCATGGCCGGGGTCGAGCACAACGACAAAGCGGCCATCATCTGAAGGATTCCCGCCCGAAATGGCGGCAGGTTTGGGCAGGGTCCAGCCCGGCGGTTCAGGGACCGACGCCTTGGAGGAAAACTCTTGCGCCGAGGCGGGACGCAGTGCCACCTCGACTGTCGTCGCCCCGTCAGTGGACATGCCCGCACGTTCGATCACCATCGGGCGACGCAACTCGGCCACAAGTCGCGACCAGCCGGGACGGAAGATCCCTGCTCGCAGATCGGCCACACCTTCCCGCCGCACACCTTCTATCCCGCGCCAGTCGACCTCGCGAAAATCGACAACCAGACGCGGCGGATTATCCAGAAGGCGGGCGCGCCATGGCACAGGCTGGCTGATCCCCAGTGTCAGTGTAAGGCCGGTCTCGGTGACCTGCATCGATGAGCGGGCCGGCTCCAGCCGGGCAAGTGCGGACAGCTCACCTGTAGGGGCCTGCGCCACGGCGCCGCCAGCCAGCATCAGGATCGCGATAGCCGCGAGGGAGAACCATCTGATAAGGTTCAACATTCCGTCATCCCCGCCGCGCCATATAGGTCTTCAGCCGATGCAACCCTTCGGCGATATCCTCGCTGGATCGCGCATAGGAAAAGCGCAAGGTCTGCGCGCCGCGCCGAGGATCGAAGTCGAGGCCCGGTGTCACCGCAACCCCCGCCTGTTCAAGGATTTCTGCCGCGAATTTCAGGCTGTCCTGGGTCAGATCGCTGACATCGGCATAAACGTAGAACGCCCCGTCGGGCGGTGCGATCCGGGTGAACCCGGCCTTGGGCAATTCCTCCAGCATCATCTGCCGGTTCCGGGCATAGACGGCGCGGTTTGCCTCCAGCTCATCAATGCAGTCCAGCGCGGCCAGTGCCGCTACCTGGCTCGCATGGGGCGGACAGATGAACATGTTTTGCGCCAGACGTTCCACCACGCGGATTTGATCCTCGGGCACCACCATCCAACCGATGCGCCAGCCGGTCATGCTGAAGTATTTGGAGAAGCTGTTGATCACATGCACATCGTCGCTGATCTCCAGCGCGCTGGTGGCGCGGTCGGCGTAGTGCAGCCCGTGATAGATCTCGTCCGAGATGAACTTGATGCCCCGTCCGGCGCAATGGTTGATCAGCGCGGCCAGCGCATCATGAGATAGCATCGTGCCCGAAGGGTTGCCGGGGCTTGCGACGATCATGCCGTGCAGGTCATGCCCTTCCAGATCTGCGGGCGCCGGTTGCAGCCGATTGTCGACCGAGGCGGGTATACCCACCGCTTGCAGGCTCAACGCCTTGAGGATCTGCCGGTAGCTGGGGTATCCGGGCTCGCCCAGACCCACCCGGTCACCCGCATCAAAAAGCGTGGTGAACGACAAGAGAAACGCGGCCGATGAACCGGCGGTGACCACAACACGGTCAGGATTGAGGTCCACGCCATACCAACGCCGGTAAAGCGCCGCGATCCCTGCGCGCAATTCGGGCAGGCCAAGCGCCACGGTATATCCAAGCGGCCCCTCTTCCATCTGCCGCGCCAGCGCCTTGAGCGCACCTTTCGGCGCGGGCGTTCCGGGCTGTCCCACCTCCATATGGATGATGCTGCGGCCCGCGGCTTCAAGAGCGCGCGCCTTTTCCATCACATCCATCACAATGAAGGGATCGACCAGAGCCCGACTTGAAACCTGCATGCTTGCCCCCGTAAAGTCGCGCAGACACTGGCCCGGCGGGGCGTGCGCGTCAAGTCGGGGCCCTGAGGTCCGTTATGCCCCCCTCGCCCCGATGGAGAATTGCATGACCCGCCACCTGATCGCCGCCTCTGCGCTGGCCCTTAGCCTAGGGCTGCCCGCGCAGGCCTTTGACCTGTCCAAGCTGACGGAGGCTGAGCGCACCGCCCTTCGGGACGAAGTTCGCAGCTACCTTCTGGACAATCCCGAAGTGATCATGGAGGCGATCGAGGTTCTGGAAGCCCGCCAGCAGCAGGCTGCGGCGGAGAATGACGGGGACCTGATCAAGGCCAATGCGACTGCGATTTTCGAGGATTCAAACTCTTGGGTTGGCGGCAACCCCGAAGGCGATATCACGGTGGTCGAGTTCCTTGACTACCGCTGTGGCTATTGCCGCAAGGCCTATGGCGAGGTCGAAGAGCTGGTGAAGTCGGACGGCAATATCCGCTTTGTCGTGAAAGAGTTCCCGATTCTGGGTGAGGAATCGCTGCTGGCTTCCAAATTCGCCATCGCGACCCGTCTGGTTGCAGGCGATGAGGCCTACAAGCAAGTCCATGACGCGCTCTATAACCTGCGTGGTGACGTGACGGCCGACAGCCTTGGTGCGCTTGCAAAGAAGCTGGGGCTTGATGCTGCGTCCATCACGGCCAAGATGGACGCGCCTGAAGTTGAGCAGATCATCGCGGCCAACCATGAGCTTGGCACCGCCATGCAGATCAACGGCACCCCCAGCTTTGTCATCGACGGAACCATGCTGCGCGGCTATGTGCCGCTGGACGGGATGCGCCAGATCGTGGCGGCAGAGCGCGCCAAGGGTTGACGCTTCCGGCGGCCGGGTTTACTCGGCCGCCTCTTTCGATTGCGCCTCGATCTCGGCGGCTTTCTTCTCGACCAGTTCGACGATGTGGTCGATCATCTGGTCGTTCCCCATGCGGTGGCTTTGTTTGCCGGCAAGATACACCATCCCATTACCAGCGCCGCCCCCCGTAAAGCCAATATCCGTCATCAGCGCCTCGCCCGGCCCGTTCACGACACAGCCGATGATCGAGAGGCTCATGGAGGTGGTGACATGCGCCAGCCGTTCCTCAAGCGCGGAGACGGTCTTGATCACATCGAAGCCCTGACGCGCGCAGGAGGGGCATGAGATGATCGTCACGCCACGATGGCGCAGGCCAAGCGACTTGAGGATTTCATACCCAACCTTCACCTCTTCCACCGGATCGGCGGAAAGTGAGACACGGATCGTGTCACCAATGCCCATCCACAACAGGTTGCCGAGCCCGATGGCGGATTTCACTGTGCCGGACACCAGGCCGCCCGCCTCGGTGATGCCTAGGTGGATCGGCGCATCCGTCGCATCGGCAAGCTGCTGATAGGCTGCGGCGGCCAGAAAGACGTCGCTTGCCTTCACGCTGATCTTGAATTCGTGAAAGTCGTTGTCCTGCAACAGCTTGATGTGATCAAGGCCCGACTCCACCATCGCTTCGGGGCACGGCTCGCCGTACTTCTCCAGCAGGTGCTTTTCGAGGCTGCCTGCGTTCACCCCGATCCGGATCGAGCAGCCGTGATCCTTGGCTGCGCGTACCACCTCGGCCACGCGCTTGGCATCACCGATATTGCCGGGATTGATGCGCAGACAGGCCGCGCCCGCTTCGGCCGCCTCGATGGCACGTTTGTAGTGGAAATGGATATCGGCCACGATCGGAACCGGGCTTTCGGCGACAATCTCGCGCAACGCGCGGGTGCTTTCCACATCCGGGGTCGAAACCCGGACGATATCGGCGCCGGCGACGGCGCAGCGCTGGATCTGCTCGATGGTTGCCTTGGCGTCAGACGTGATCGTGTTCGTCATCGTCTGAACCGAGATCGGCGCGTCCCCGCCCACCAGAACCTTGCCCACGCGGATCTGACGCGACTTCCGACGGTCGATGTTGCGCCACGGACGGATGGGATTGTGCGACATGGGATCAACCTTTCGGTGCTGGCCTTGCGCGACTACATAAAAGCGGAACGGCCCCGGGGCAATGCCGCCGGGGCCGTTTCACATCACTTCGCCGCGTTTACTGACCTTCGACCGGTGCTTCCGGAACCGACGCCTCGGCCACATTCACGATGCGCGCAAGATCGGCATCATCGTCGATCTTTGCAACGGCGTATTTCTGGGTCAGCGCCTCTTCCGTCAGGGCGATGTTCTTCACGACCTGCGGACCGGGTGCCGCAGGGCCATAGGTCTGGCCATTGACCAGGAAGTAAACCGAGCCAGAATTACCCGAACGCAGCAGCGGCGCCTCTTGAAGCGGCGGCACGACATAACGCTCGCCGGCATCGAGGATCTTTTCAAACAGCACCGTTCCATCGGCCGAGGACACGCGCACCCAGGACGGACGCACCGCCAGCAGTTCGACCCCCGGCTTGGCATCCGCCACGACCTGCACCTGATCGCTCGGCGTTGCGGCGCCTTCAGCTACGGCCGGCGTCGCGGCGAGTGTCGCCGCCGAGGCGGCACTGGCAAGCGCGCCGGTCTGGCGCGGATCGATCGAGGCGATCGGTCCATCGCGCGAAACCATCACCGGCACTTCAAGCGCCTCTGGGCGGCGCATGCGGTTCAGAAGTTCCGGGCTGCCCGGCTGCGGTGCCGGATCATGCGCGGCAAGCTTCTGCGGATCGGGCGGGCTTATGCGGTTGACCGGCGCCAGCGTCTGCACGCCGTCGAGCGGGTCAATATCGGCAACCACGGTCGGCGCCTCGTCAACGGGGGCAAGCTGCACGCGCTGCACTTCACGCAGAACAGACCAGCCACCGTAGCCCAGTGCGCCGATCAGGGCGACCAGCACCAGAACCGAACCGATTGCTCCGGGTTCGACCCGACTGATCCAGCTTTCACTGCGCGGCAGAAACAGCGCATTCGGATTGGCCAGCGGATCGCGCAGATCCTGTGCGCCCGCACGGGCGCGTGCAGCGGTAATCGTCGCCGGGGCTGCAGCAGCGGACATGCCGTGCGCGACCTCGAAGTTTGCCTCTTTGCAGAACCGACGGAACGATTCGTCAGGGTCCATGCCCAGATAACGCGCATAGGACCGGACGTACCCGGCCACGAATCCCTGACTTTCAAAGGCTGAAACGTCACAGTTCTCGATGGCGGCAATGTAGGTCGCCTTGATCTTCAGCTCGCGCTGGACGTCAAGCAGCGACTTGCCAAGCGTGGCACGCTCGCCGCGCATGACATCCCCGAGGCGAAGCTCGAAGCCATCAAAGCCCTTTGGTTTATCGACCTCAACCGTAGAAGGTTGCGTCCTGCGCCAGATCATGCGCCCTGCCCCGTCCTGCTTGCCCGTCCCGATCGCGCGTTTGTGAGTCGAAATTTTCACGACTCACCACGCCCTAATTGCGCTTAACCTAACATAGGGCAAGTGGCTTTTGCACACGCAGAAGCGCGTTACGCGGTCAGTTCGGCGCGATTCAGCGCACAGTGACGCCACAATTGGTCCATCGCCTTCACAACTGCCTCAATTTGTAGTGAATCGTGTACGGGCGACGGGGTGAAGCGCAAACGTTCGGTTCCGCGCGGAACCGTGGGGAAATTGATCGGCTGCACGTAGATCCCGAACTGTTCCAGCAGCATGTCGGACAGCATCTTGCAGTGAATCGGGTTGCCCACATGCACCGGAACGATGTGGCTGCCGTGATCGATGATCGGCAATCCCAGCCCGCGCAGGCGCATTTTCAGGATGCGGGCGTGCAACTGCTGTGCGTCGCGCAGTTTCTGCCCTTCGGCAGTCTTCAGGAAGGCGATAGAGG
Organism: Gemmobacter aquaticus; assembly: GCF_007859075.1. GTDB lineage: Bacteria > Pseudomonadota > Alphaproteobacteria > Rhodobacterales > Rhodobacteraceae > Gemmobacter > Gemmobacter aquaticus. The sequence continues at coordinate 1,054,871 of NZ_VOAK01000011.1, read as the reverse complement.
CCGCAGCACCCGCTGCAACGACTGGCGGAAGCGAGGTCGTGAAGATGAATCCCGGCGCATAGGACCGGATCGCGTCAACCATCCGGGCCGAGGCCGCGATATAGCCACCGAACACGCCGAACGCCTTGCCGAGTGTGGCGTTGATGATGTCGACACGCGCCATCTGCCCGTCGCGCTCGGCCACACCGGCGCCGCGCGGGCCATACATGCCCACCGCATGAACCTCGTCGAGGTAGGTCAGTGCGCCCACTTCTTCAGCCAGATCACACAGTTCCTTGATCGGGCCAAAGTCGCCGTCCATCGAATAGATCGATTCAAACGCGATCAACTTGGGCGCGGCGGGATCGTCAGCGGCAATCAACTCGCGCAGATGCGCCACGTCATTGTGGCGGAACACGCGCTTCGCCCCGCCGTTGCGGCGGATCCCCTCGATCATCGAGGCGTGGTTCAGCTCGTCGGAATAGATGATCAGGCCGGGAAACAACTTCGGCAGGGTCGAGAGCGTTGCATCATTCGCCACATAGGCGCTGCTGAAGACCAGTGCCGCCTCTTTTCCGTGCAGGTCGGCAATCTCGGCCTCAAGCCGCTTGTGGTAAAGCGTGGTACCCGAGATGTTGCGCGTGCCGCCCGATCCGGCGCCGGTCGCATCCAGCGCTTCATGCATCGCGGCAAGAACGACCGGGTGCTGCCCCATGCCAAGGTAGTCGTTTCCGCACCAGACGGCGATGTTCTTTTCGGTCCCGTCGGGCTTGCGCCAGACCGCGTTGGGGAAGTGGCCCTTGCGGCGCTCGATATCGATGAAGGTGCGGTACCGCCCTTCCTCGTGCAGCCGCTGGATCGCGCTGTCGAGGGCCTTGTCGTAGTCCATCTTCCGTCTCCCTGGCTTTCGGCGGGGTGCCGTGGTGGCCACCGGATATAAGGTGGCTCCTGCGGCGGCCTTGATATTGGTCAAATCGTATATCGAAAAGAGGCCATTTTGCCGCCCCCTTCTTTGGGACAACGAGCGGTCAGCCTGCGGGCCCCACTTCCAGTACTGTAACACAAGCCGCAGCCCCTTTTGCACGCCGGCGGTTGCATTCGGCCTCGGCCGCGCTGCGCGCAGTGGTGGGGTCAGCCAAACCCGACAGCGCCTGTGCCGAGTTTACGGGGGCACCTTCACGGATGAACCCTTCGTCAGGAGAGAGCGCCAGCGCAGTGTAATCTTTGGCAGAGGCCCCTGCGGGCGCAAGAACGGCCAAGGCCTGCGCGTTCGTCATCACCAGTTGCAACGTGGTGCGTTCATCTTCTGTCAGGAAGCTGTGCAGGTGCAAGGTCACTTGCCGCCCGGCCAATGTGACGGATTCGCGTCGGACTTCGGCGCTGGCGGCGGTGGCCATCAGCGCGCCGGACAGAGCCAGCATCACCCACGCCTGCAACATGCGCGAAATCTCCTCGTATGCCGCGGGACAACGCGCCCGCAAAAGCAAAACGCCGGACCCGAGGGCCCGGCGTTTTCGCTGGTGTGACTGGCGCGGTGGACGGGGCTCGAACCCGCGACCCCCGGCGTGACAGGCCGGTACTCTAACCGACTGAGCTACCACCGCGCGATCACACATCCGGGGCACTGGCGGGCGGTGGCGCGGTGGACGGGGCTCGAACCCGCGACCCCCGGCGTGACAGGCCGGTACTCTAACCGACTGAGCTACCACCGCATGCCGCCCGGGCCAGTGCCCGGATGTGGGGCGGTTATTACGGGGCCGCGCGTGCGGCGTCAAGCGGATCGGTGACGATTTTTGCAAAAACCGTCAAAGATATGAAAAACCTCACTTTTCAGGCGCAGGGATGAATTCCTTGTCATCGCCCGGCGGCAGGCTGAACCGGCCATGCGCCCAGTCACCGGCCCGCCACGCCTCCTTTGCGGCCTCAATCCTTTCACGCGACGATGCTACGAAATTCCACCAGATAAAGCGTGGCCCATCCATGGTGGCCCCGCCCAGAATCATGATGCGCGCGCCCGCAGGGCCTGCCTTGACGCTGACGGAATCGCCGGGTCGGAAGATCAGCATCTGTCCCGCCTCATAGCTTGTTCCGGCCTGCGACACCTCGCCCTCCAGCACATACACGCCACGATCCTCATGGTTGTCCGGCAAGGGAAGTGCTGCGCCGGGCGCCAGAACCGCGTCGGCATAGAATGCCTCGGATGCCAGCGGCACCGGCGCTTCCGCCCCCCAGGCCTTGCCGAGGATCAGGCGCAGTTGTTTTCCCTCGCCTTCCAGTTCGGGCAAATCGTCTTTTGGCACATGGCGAAAATCGGCGGGCGTGTCCTCATGCGACTTTGGCAGCGCCAGCCAGCTTTGCAGCCCGAAGAGGGCATGGGGCATCGCGCGCATTTCACCATCGGTGCGTTCAGAGTGGGTGATTCCGATTCCGGCCGTCATCAGGTTCACGGCGCCGGGTTCGATCCAGCGGTCGGTTCCGAGGCTGTCGCGATGATGCATGCGGCCCTTGACCAGATAGGTCACGGTCGCAAGCCCGATGTGCGGGTGCGGGCGCACGTCAATGCCCTGCCCCGTCAGAAACTCTGCCGGCCCCATCTGATCGAAGAAGATGAAGGGCCCCACCATCTGCCGCCGGGCCGAGGGCAAGGCACGCCGCACCTCGAACCCACCCAGATCACGCGCCCGCGCGACGATCACGGTATCGATGGCATCAACGGCGTCCCCGATGGGTATCGAGGGGTCAAGAATGGGGTTCCAGCTCATCACGGCCTCCTGTTCGTTGGATCGAACATAGGCGAGTTGGAGATTCGGCGCATCCTGCGCCAGCGCAGCCTGCATGTGCGCACCAAGGCACATGAGATACCGGTAACGCCCCGCAATGCCGCACCTGCGCGCAAAAGCGATGAATTGCAACCACACCTTTCGCTGAATGAATGCGTCTGGAGGTTCCCGGCAAAGACACGTTAAGAGGACACTGTTAAATGGTTGGTCAAAGATTCCGGATGTAGCACATTCGCGAATCGAGATCACAAAGCCTTGTGGTTGTGCGTGTTTGCCTGCCTCAGGCTCAGGGAGTGTTTGTCGTATGCCGAGCGGTTATTTTGTTACGATATCGACTTCGGGCGTCATCAACAGTGGTAACTCGGTCGGAACTTCGCTGACCAGCTTTACAGACGTAAAGACCATCGGCCCTGGCACTGTCACCGGCGGTATCACCGGGAATTTCGTTCTGGCGAGCGACGGCCGCATATATTTCGTCACGTCTTCGACGCTAACTGGCTCGCCCTCCGTGACGACGGGGATATCAAGCAGCGTATTTGATGCAACCTTCGGCGGTAACGGCCCCAGCACCGTAGACGGCACCGCAGGTAACGACGTTCTCTACGGCGCCCCCTATCTCACCAACAACACCAACAACAACGCCGATGTCATCAATGCTGAAGCCGGAGACGACTTTGCCTTTGGTGGGGGCGGCGACGACTCGCTCTATGGTGGGGCCGGTAACGACTATCTCAGCGGCGGCACTGGCAATGACAGACTTGAAGGCGGTGACGGTAGCGATACGCTGAATGGCGGCGCTGGCAGCGACACGCTCGCCGGTGGCGCAGGTCTGGACTACCTCGACTATCGCGATTCCTCTGCTGCGGTGTCAGTCAACCTGACGACAAACTCATTTTCCGGCGGTGACGCGAATGGTGACGTCAACGCAGGCGGCATCGATGCAATCCTCGGATCTGCCTTCAACGACACGCTGGTCGGCTTTGACGACTCGTCCACAACCGGCAGCGACGTCTATACCAACATCATCGACGCCGGAGCCGGCGACGACTACGTGGAAGGCCGCGGCGGTGGTGACGTTCTGTATGGCGGCACGGGCAACGACACCATCTATGGCGACCGGCCGGGCGATACGTTTACTGGCACCGACAATGACACCATTGCGGGTGGTGATGGCAACGACGCGATCTACGGTGGCGCTGCTGCAGACACCATCACCGGTGATGCCGGGGACGACACCATACAGGGTGGCACGGGCAACGACTCGGTCAGCGGAGGTACGGGGGCGGACTCGATCAGCGGTGACGCTGGCAACGACGTCCTCTCAGGGGGCGATGGCAACGATACGCTCTATGGTGGCGCCGACAGCGACACCTTGAATGGCGATGCCAATGACGACGTTCTTTATGGCGGCGCCGGCAACGACTCGCTTGCCGGTGGCACGGGGAATGACGCGCTTATCGGGGATGCCGGCAACGACACATTGTCGGGTGGCGATGGCAACGACACCCTGACCACCGGCTATGGCTCTGACAATGTTCAGGGCGGCGCGGGCAACGATACAATCATCATCGCCAACAACAGCGCGGTACCCGGTTTCACCATCGGTGGCAACATCGATGGCGGTAGCAGCGAGACCGATACGCTGGACCTGACGGCTTGGGGGTTCTCCGGCACGAACGTCATCTACGACCCGAACGATCCCAAGTCGGGAACGATCCAGTTCCTCGACAGCAACGGGAACGTCATCGGCACAATGACGTTCACCGATATCGAGCGGATCATAACCTGTTTTACGCCCGGATCATTGGCAACAACCGACCGCGGTCTGGTCGCGGTCGAGGATCTGTGCGTGGGTGACCGCGTGCTGACCCGCGACTCAGGCTTTCAACCGATCGTCTGGACCGGCAGACAAACGCTGAACGAATTGGCCCTTCTGGTCGAGCCGCGCTTCCGCCCCGTGCGCATCTCAGCCGGCGCACTGGGGCACGGCGTTCCTGCGCGCGACATGGTGGTCTCTCCACAGCACCGGGTGCTTTTCAGCGGCCCGCGCGCCGATGTGCTTTTCGGTGAAACCGAAGTCCTGGTGCCGGCGCTGCATCTGGTCGGCCGTCCGGGCATCACGGTGGAGGAGCGTGGCCCTGTCACCTACATCCACTTCATGTGCGCCACGCATCAGATCGTCATGGTTGACGGGTGCTGGTCGGAAAGCTTCCAACCGGGCGATCAATCGCTGGCCGGTCTAGCCGAAGAAGCACGCGCGGAACTTCTGTCGCTGTTTCCGGGGCTTGCCGAAGATCAGATCCCCTCGGCCTATCCCGCTGCGCGTCCCAGCCTCAAGCGGCACGAGTCTGCCCTTTTGTTTGCGGGCTGAACGCAGTTCTGCGCACATCGGATAGCCGGGCTACACCAGGCAAATGTATGCTTCGACACGAATCTCCCCGACGCCGCGAGCCACGCGCGGCGCGGGGCCACTCGTGCAAATCACGCTACCGCGGAGAGCCAGCATGTTTCACGCCCTAATTCAACGCCCTGCCAGGGCCCTGGCTGTCATGGCCCTCGCCCTTGGGCTGGCCGGCATGGCCAACGCCGACACCACCCGCCGCATCCAGTTTGCGGGCGGATCGGACCATGCTGAAGTGTCGGACAAGATCAAAGGCTATGACGGCGCAAGCTTTCTGGTTGGTGCGAGTGCCGGTCAGACCCTGAAGGTCGAGATGAGCTCGCCCAACGGTGCGGCCTATTTCAACGTGACCGCGCCCGGCGCGAACGAGGCGATGTTCATAGGCTCGATCAGCGGCGAACGGTTCGAAGGCACGCTTCCGGTCAGCGGCGATTACCGGATTGACGTCTACATGATGCGCAGCGCCGCCAGACGCGACGAGGTTGCCAAGTTCAAGCTCAAGATTTCGGTCCCGGCCGATCATGCTGTCACCCCCGTTCCCAAGGCCGTGAACGACTTTGCCGACGGACTGGCCGGAGGGCCGGACTTCTGGGAGGTCACCAACCTGACACCCGGCGACACGTTGAACGTGCGGAACGGTCCAGGTACCAGCGAGCGGATTCGCGGGCATCTTGCGATGGGCGAGGTGGTGCGCAATCAGGGCTGCGCCCGCGTTGACGAACAGCGCTGGTGCAAAGTCGCTTCCGATGCGCGCGGTCTGGTTGGCTGGGTGCGCGGCAACTACCTGCGCGAGGCAGCCCCGCCCTCGGACACCGCCCAGCCCTTCCCCGGCGTCGCCACCCCTGTTGCGCCCAACGGCAAACCCTTCGATGCGACGGGGCTCGTTCCCTGCGCCCATCATCAGGGTCAGCCCGCGATGCCCTGCGCCTTTGGCGTGCAACGGCGCGGGTTGGGTTCGGCTGATGTCTTTGTCGCCTTCCCGGATGGTGGGCAGCGGCTGATCTCCTTTGCCGAAGGAAAGCCCAGTGCTGCCGATTCGAATAAGGAGCTCAAGGTTCGGCGCGAAGCAGACCTGTGGTTCGTGCGCATTGGGGCGGAAAGATTCGAGATCCCTGACGCCGTGGTCACCGGCGGCTGATCCCGTTGGATGCGGTCTGCTATGGAGAATGGTGGGCCGTGACGGACTCGAACCGCCGACATTCTCGGTGTAAACGAGACGCTCTACCAACTGAGCTAACGGCCCCTGTGCGACTGCCTATCGCATGCGCCGCGTCGCTGCAAGGGGGGCGCCCGTCTCGAATCGTGGCAAAGGTCGGGCGCGCGAACATCGGCCTGATCATGGCGGGCGCCGCGTTCGTTTCCCCCTGCCAAACAATTGGCCGACCCCGGGAGGGATTGGCCAAAGCCACGTTGAAAAAAGACCAGAGAGTGCACAGAAGGGTCAGATCCCTGCCCCGTCTCTGCCACGGTCACGCCCCTTTTGCCCGCCAGATTAACGCAGAATCTGGGGGTTCGGATCATGGGAAACATCAGCCGGTTGCGTGGGGCGACCTGCGTCATTCAACACGATGCCTTCAGGGCAGAAGCAGTTCTTGCACGCAAGGCTGCGAACTGGAACTCGCGCGCCGAGTTCATTGCAGCCCATCTACAAGAGCAGCTGTGCGAGTTGGTCGGTCTGCGTCATGCCCTGCGTTTTGTGCCGCTGGCCTACACCAACGGCGTCGCGCATGCGCTGTGTCCGGTGTGCTTCTTGCATGGTCGCGGGCAGCAGCGCATCGACGCCTATCTGCCGGAAGACGGTGATCTGGACGGCCAGGAGTGGTTCCGCTGCAGCTGCTGCACCGAAACCTTCGGAATTGCGCAGGTCGAGTCCGTCTCAGCCCCCGTCACCAGCCCAGAAGTAGAGTTCACCGCACGCAAAACCCGGAAGTCGTGATTGAAGAAACGGGGCTGCCACCCCATGAATTTGCGAGATAGCCAATGCGTTCCGATCGTGTACCCGTACGACTTGTTTCCCTGTTGTCGTCGCTGCCTGCGTCGGCATTTGATGACCCTGTTATTGATCTTGTCGACTGGCGCATTGATGCGCTCGACCGCGGCACCCTTGCCGACCAAACCGCACCGGTCATGGTTGTGCTGAAGGTCGCCTCATTTGCCCTCGACCGTATTGTCGAATTGGCAGGGCGGATCACCCTTCGGGGGCCTGGCGTGCGTCAGCACGTTTCGCTGCCGGTCTCATGCATTCTGGCCATCGCGCCGGGCCAGCATCGTTCGATCGTACTCGAGGTGAATGACCGGGCCACCATCAAGACGCTCCACGCCATCGCCGAGCGCAAATCCAGCGCCGAGCTGAAGATTGCCCATGTCGTCTACGAGGACGGCTCCATCGAAGAGTTCGGCCACTGATCGTGGCCGTTCCTTCACGCGTCGCGTTCTGAAAGCAGCAGCCATTCCTCTTCGGCTTCGGCCAGTGAGGTCTGGCGCTCGGCCATCATCTCAGTTGCCTTGCGGAACTTGACGGGTTCAGTCGTGAACAGATCGGGCGTGGCCAGCAATTCGCCAAGCTTGGCAATCTCACGCTCCAGCTTGTCGATGACATCGGGCAGCGCATCCAGTCGCTTGCGTTCTGTAAACGACAGGCCATTGGCCTTTTTGGGCTCTGGTTTCTTCGGCTCAACTGGGGTCTTGCTTGTGGCCGGCTTTGCGGCAGGCGCTTCGACTTCCTGTGGGCGCTGCGCCAGATAGTCCGTCCATCCCCCGGCATAGACCGTGGCACGCCCCTGCCCCTCAAGCGCAATTGTCGTCGTGGCGACCCGGTCGATGAAATCCCGGTCGTGGCTGACCAGAAGAACCGTGCCGTCATATTCGCCCAGAAGATCTTGCAACAGATCCAGCGTTTCCACATCCAGATCGTTTGTCGGCTCGTCGAGGATCAGCAGGTTTGATTCCTGAGCCATCAGCTTGGCCAGCAACAGCCGCGCCTTCTCGCCCCCTGAGAGCGATTTGACAGGCGCGCGCGCCTGCGCCTCATTGAATAGAAAGTCCTTGAGGTAGGCCACCACATGCTTGGGCGTGCCACGCACCATCACCTGATCCGACGCACCGGATACCGCCATCAGCGGATCGCCCGTCAGATTTTCCCACAGGCTCGCCTCCGGGTCGAGCCGTGCGCGCGTCTGGTCAAAGACCGCGATTTGCAGATTCGTGCCAAGCGTTACGGTGCCTGCGTCGGGTGTTTCCTGCCCGGTCAGCATCTTCAGAAGCGTGGTCTTGCCGATTCCGTTCGGCCCGACAAAGGCCACCCGGTCGCCGCGCAGCACGCGCAGGTCAAAGTTCCGGATGATCTCCTTGTCGCCATAGGCCTTGGTCAGGCCCTGTGCTTCGATCACCTTCTTGCCCGAGGTCTGGCCGCTGTCGATCTCCATCGCGGCGGTGCCCTGGCGACGGATCATCGCGGCGCGTTGCGCGCGCAGGTCCTGCAAGGCACGGACACGGCCCATGTTGCGCTTGCGGCGGGCGCTGATACCCTCGACCGCCCATTTCGCCTCGTGCTTGATCTTGCGTTCCAGCTTGTGGCGGGCGTCGTCCTCTTCGGCCCAGATTTGCTCGCGCCACTCTTCAAACCCGTCGAAACCAGCCTCGCGCCGCCGCACCTCGCCCCGGTCCACCCATAGCGTTGCACGCGACAGCGCCCGTAGGAATGCGCGGTCGTGGCTGATCAGGACAAAGGCGGTGCGGGTTTCCGAAAGCTCGCACTCCAGCCACTGGATCGCCTGGATATCGAGGTGGTTGGTCGGCTCGTCGAGCAGCATGAGCTCGGGCGCCTCTGCCATCAGCTTGGCAAGCGCCGCGCGGCGGCGCTCACCGCCCGAGGCCGAGGTCACGGGGGTGGTCGGGTCGAACTTCAGCCCTTCGGCCACGACATCGACCTTATAGGCCTCATCCACCGGCAGCGCCGAGGCAGCATAGTCGCCAAGCGTGGCGAATCCTGAAATGTCGGGGTCCTGCTCCATATAGCCGACAGTCACCCCCGGCGGCACGACACGGCTGCCGGCGTCAGGCTCGACCAACCCCGCCATGATCTTCATCAGCGTGGATTTACCCGAGCCGTTGCGCCCCACAAGGGCCACCCGGTCGCCCGGCTGGACGACCAGATCCAACCCCTCGAACAAGGGGTTTCCACCGAAAGTGAGCGAGATGCCAGAGAGCTGGAGAAGGGGTGCGCGTGCCATGGTCCGCAGCTACCGAGGCGCGCGACCAAGGTCAAGCCGCAGAGGGCGCCTACGCGCCTTGCGCCACGTTGCGCAGCGCCCGCGCGCGGGCTTCGGGGATGGCGCTGACCTCAACCCCGGTGAAGACGTGAAGCGTGTTCATCGCCTCATCGATCACCGCATGGTCCGAAACCCAACCGCCCATGCCCAGATAGGTCCGCAGCAAAGGGGGCATCGCCAGAAACCCCCGCCGCGCATCGGCCGGGCGTGCGGCAAGCGCCTGCGCAAAGCGAAAGACGCGCGGTGCCTTGACCCTGGGAAGCCACCTGCGCGGCGCGAGGTGTGACTGGCGCAGAAGGCTGAACGCCTCGGCATGGGCGTCAGCGTCGGTTCCGGCAAAGGATGCACAGCCGAAAAGAAGGCGCGCGCCATGGCCGTCAACAATGCGGGTCATCATCCCCCAGGCAAGGCGCAGGATGTCGGGATCCGGCTGGCCCGGGGCCACGCAAAAGCGTCCCATTTCGACCAGCGGGCCGCGAAACTGCACAAGCTGAGACAGATCATAGTACTGTGCTGAATAGCTGCGCCCGATCGCCTCCCCCTCGGCCAGAACCATCAGACGGTAGCAACAGACCAGATCGCCGCTTTCCCGATCTTCGACCAGCACATGCAGGCAAGTGCTGTCGAAGTCATCGGCATCGGATCCGGCGCGTCGATGAAAACACAGGTGGCGCAGGGCTTGGGCGCGCGCAACATCCTCGGCCGATCCGGCAAGTCTGGCGCGGTAGCGTCCACGATGCAGCGATTCCACCTCGGCCTCCTGTCCACGGATCGGGCGCGACAACAGCTCACGCGCCCTATGTCCATTGTAGCAGCCGGCTGCGACGCCTGCGTGACCGTCAGTCGACGATGTCGCTGGCGCGCAGGCGACCGACGTTGCCGAACAGCTGCTGCAGGAAGCCCACGCCATGCACGTTCGTCTCGGTCACACGCCGCGACAACGTGACGACGCGCCCCTCTTCAAGCCCGAACCGTTCGACGTTGCTGACCTTGCCAGCCTCCGTGAAGCTGATCGCGACGACCTGGCGGTCGATCTCTTGCGGTGCGCGCGCGCCGTAATGGCGCCAGCGGCTTTGAACGAAATACCAGCCCTGATCGTTCAACAGGCCCGAGGCAGTGGGGCGTCCCAGCTTTTCAGCCACGGTTTCGCGGGTATCGACGCCGACGGTGATCTGGGCAAGGTCCTTATCGCTGGGCGCGTAGCCATGGTCGCGATAGACCGGCGAGCATGCCGCGATCGCAACGGCACAAACTGCCCCTGCGAGCCAGGTCGCCATGCGCCGCCCGAACCGCCCGAACCCTGCTGCCGCCATGTTCTTCCCCGCTTGCGACCGGCGGGTCTTGCCTTTGCGGCCGCCCCAACCTAATCCGAATACCAGACATGCCCGGGCCTTGCGGCCAAGCACAGGCACCGGCTTACAGAAGGACGGGCCGCTGTTCAAGCGAAGGAACGCATCCCGGCCTTGCCGCCCAAGCGGAGAGATGCAGATGACCGGCCCCGACCTACCCCTTTCCCACCCTCTGCGCGTCGCTGCACTGGCCGCGCGAAAACCCACACGATTTGACCTGAAACCCGATGCGACCGCGCTTTCGGCGCTGGCGACCGTTCTGGGAATCACTGCGGTCACGGACCTGCGTTTCAAGGGCGAGCTGCGCCCGCATGGGCGCCACGATTGGGATCTCGATGGCACCCTGACGGCGGTTGTAGAGCAGCCCTGCATCGTGACGCTGGCTCCAGTTCGGACCCGCATCGAAGAACGGGTCGAGCGGCGATATATCGCCGACATGGAATTGCCCGAGGCCGACGAATCCGAAATCCCCGAGGATGACCGGATCGAACCCCTGCCCGATGTGATCGACGCCGGATTCGTCGCGACCGAGGCTCTGGCGCTTGCGCTTCCGCCTTATCCGCGTGCCGAAGGTGTGGAACTTGGCGAGACCGTCCATGCCGCGCCCGGCGTTCAGCCATTGCGGGACGAGGACCTTCGGCCGTTTTCCGGTCTGGCAAGCCTTGCGGAAAAGCTCGGCCTACCCCATAAGGACGGCGAGTAACGGAATCCCCCGGATGGCCCGCAACGTGCAGAAAACACTTGCGCCCGGCCAGAATCCCAGTATGTTCCGCGCCTCGCAAACACCGTGGAACCAGCGGTCGCCGCATATGCGGAATCGGCGGTTACCAAAGAAATAACAGGGGCTTGCCCCCCAACTTACCCGAGGTTGAGACATGGCTGTCCCTCAGAACCGAGTCACCCGTTCGCGTCGCAACATGCGTCGTTCGCATGACGCCCTTGTGGCCGGCAACCCGGCAGAATGCCCGAACTGCGGCGAGCTGAAGCGCCCGCACCACGTTTGCGGCGCCTGCGGCCACTACGACTCGCGCGAAGTCGTCGCGGTCAGCAAAGAAGTCGACGTGGACGAGGACGCGGCGTAAGCCGCATCCCTGCCCTGTTGACAAGAGATGTCGAACGGAACCTCAATTCCGGACCAGGGCGCTGCGCGCACCGTCGTTTCAGTTGACGCCATGGGCGGGGATCGTGGGCCGGCAGCAGTAGTTGCCGGTCTTGTCGCCTCTGCCCGGCGCGACCCGAATATCGACTTTATCCTGCACGGCGACGAAACCGTGCTACGCCCGATGGTTGATCGCCACGGGGAGGTCGCTGCGCGCGTCCAGATCCGCCACGCCCCCCGCGTCGTGACGATGTCTGACAAACCAAGCCAGGTCATGCGCCATGGCGACGGAACGTCGATGTGGTCAGCGATCGAAAGCGTCAAGCAAGGTGAGGCGAAGGTCGCGGTCAGCTGCGGCAATACCGGCGCGCTGATGGCCGTCGCGATGATCCGCCTGCGCAAGCTGCCGGGCGTGAACCGCCCTGCCATTGCCTGCCTCTGGCCCTCGCGTAATCCGGGTGGTTTCAACGTCATGCTGGACGTGGGCGCCGACATCAAGGCAGAGCCCGAAGACCTGCTCCAATACGCGACCATGGGCGCGGCCTATGCCCGCAATGGTCTCGATCTCGCCCGCCCGCGCGTCGGCCTGCTGAACGTGGGCACGGAAGAGCACAAGGGCCGGGCCGAGCTGAAGATCGCCCATGACCGCATGACCGCCGCGCAAGACGCGGCTGGTTTCGAATTTGTGGGCTTTGTCGAAGGTGGCGACATTCCTTCCAGCCGCGTTGATGTGATTGTCACCGACGGCTTCACCGGCAATATCGCCCTGAAGACCGGCGAAGGCACGGCAAAGCTTGTCTCTGAGCTGCTGCGCGAGGCGTTCTCGGCAAGCCTTTTGTCCAGGTTCGCGGCACTTCTGGCACTCGGCTCGCTGAAGCGGTTGCAAAAGCGGATCGACCCGCGGCGCGTTAATGGCGGTGTGTTCCTCGGGTTGAACGGAACCGTCGTGAAATCTCACGGATCGGCAGACGAGACCGGCGTTTCAGCGGCAATTCGCCTTGCAGCACAGCTTGCGCGCTCGGGCTTCAATGATCGGCTCGCCGCCCGGCTTGCATCCGCCGAAGCCGCGGGGCAGGATGCGCCGGAGCAGGAGAGCGGTGAACAAAAATGACAATTCGCGCCGTCGTCGTAGGTGTGGGGCATTATCTGCCCGAGCGTGTGGTGCCGAACGCCGAGTTCGAGCAGACCATCGAGACCTCGGATGAATGGATCAAAAGCCGGTCCGGAATCGAACGCAGGCATTTTGCGGCCGAGGGACAGACGACGTCCGATATGGCGACCCGTGCCGCCGAGGCGGCGATATCTGCAGCGGGTTTGTCGCCCGATGATATCGACGCGATCGTGCTGGCAACGTCGACTGCCGATCTGACATTTCCTTCTGCCGCGACCATGGTTCAGGCCCGTCTAGGCATGACACGTGGTTTTGCCTATGACGTGCAGGCCGTGTGCGCGGGCTTTGTTTTCGCCCTGACAAATGCAAATGCGCTGATCGTCTCGGGTCAGGCAAAGCGGGTTCTGGTGATCGGTGCGGAAACGTTCTCACGCCTTATGGACTGGTCTGACCGATCCACTTGCGTTCTCTTTGGTGACGGCGCGGGCGCAGTGATCCTTGAGGCGCAGGAAGGCGACGGCAGCGCACAGGACCGTGGCATCCTGTCTTGTGATCTCAATTCGGACGGGCGCCACAAGGACATCCTCTATGTCGATGGCGGCGTCTCGACAGGGACAACCGGCTATCTACGGATGCAAGGCAAGGAAGTGTTCCGCCATGCCGTCGAGAAGCTGGCCCAAACCGCGCATGCCGCGCTCGACAAGATCGGTCTCTCGGGTGAGGATGTGGACTGGATTGTGCCCCATCAGGCCAATATCCGCATCATCGAGGGAACTGCGAAGCGTATGCAGGTGCCAATGGATCGGGTGATCGTAACCGTTCAGGACCATGGCAATACCTCCGCCGCCTCGATTCCGCTCGCGCTGTCTGTTGGTGTCGAACGCGGTCAGATCAAGCCCGGCGATCTTTTGGTCACCGAGGCGATTGGCGGCGGTCTTGCCTGGGGATCAGTCGTTCTGCGCTGGTAGGCCTTTAACTTGCGCAATTTGTCGCCTTGATCGCGTCTGAACTGCTGCGCGCAAGTGGTTGATATTGACTCGAAAACCCAAAGCCATCAATCTTCTGGAAAACCCGGGGGGGAATGATGAGCGACAAGACCCTAACGCGCATGGACCTGAGCGAAGCCGTCTTCCGAGAGGTTGGGCTTTCGCGCAATGAATCGGCCGATCTGGTCGAGTCCGTGCTGCAGCATATTTCAGACGCGCTGGTGTCTGGCGAGATGGTCAAGATCTCGTCCTTTGGCACCTTTTCGGTGCGTGACAAATCGGCCCGCATCGGCCGAAACCCGAAAACCGGCGATGAGGTTCCAATCAGCCCGCGCCGGGTGCTGACCTTCCGGCCGTCGCATCTGATGAAGGATCGCGTGGCCAACGGGGCGCACCGCTGAACGGACGCTGACAGATGGACAAATCTCCCGAGGCCTTCCGAACGATCAGCGAAGTCGCTGAGCTTTTGGAGACACCGGCACATGTGCTGCGGTTCTGGGAGACGCGCTTTTCGCAGATCAAGCCGGTCAAACGTGCTGGCGGGCGCCGGTATTACCGGCCTTCGGATGTGGCCCTGCTGGGTGGCATACGAAAGCTGCTGCATGATGACGGCATGACGATCCGCGGCGTGCAACAGATTCTGCGCGATCAGGGGATCAAGGCCGTTTCGGGCATGGCGTCCGCGACGCTGGCGCCGGCGGATGAGCTTGCTGAGCCCGCAACTGAGGTGGTTATAGAGACGCCCCATCCCACCATCCCTGACAATGTGGTTGCACTGACCGACTGGTTGGCCCAGCCCGAGCGCGCAGAGCTTGTGACTGATGTCCCAGATGATGGCGACGAAAACGAGGCGGCGCCGGACGTTTCACCGGAGGAAACCTCTGAGGCCATCATTTTGACGACGGAATCGCGCATCGATACGGCGGCGCACCAAACGAGTTTTGACTTCGGATGGTCGACCGCCGAGGACGTGGTCCTACTGGAAGATGACCCGTCCTCGACCGAAGCAACGCCAGTTGCGCCCGAACAGACTGAGGCGCCGGCACCTTCGGTCGAGCCTGCTGCACCCTGGTTGCCCACGCTGTTCCGCGCGCCGCTGAAGGAATTCTCTGACGCCGACCTGCAGCGACTGCGCGCACTGAAACCCCGGATCATGGCCCTGCACGATCGTCTGGCAGCCACGCAATCGTCGCGGCGCGGATAATTCGCGAAGATGCGTTTTGCCGCTTGCCCCCGCCGGAATTATCGTTATGTATCCGCGCAGTCGGGCCGTGGCGCAGCCTGGTTAGCGCGTCCGTCTGGGGGGCGGAAGGTCGTGAGTTCGAATCTCACCGGCCCGACCAACCGAAAAGGCCCGCCCTTGGCAACAAGGCGCGGGCCCTTTTCTTTTCAGCTGAGAGGCGCGAGATGACGACCGGAGTTCTGCCCGCACAGGCCCTGCGCCGTTTGATCGCCGATGGTATGATTGCCGCCGATCCGGCACTTCAGCCGGGTCAGATTCAACCCGCAAGCCTTGATCTGCGTCTGGGAACAGTGGCTTACCGGGTTCGGGCATCCTTCCTTGCTGGCGCCGGGCGCAGCGTCGCCGACCGCATCGCAGAATTCGAAATGCATCGCATGGACCTGACCGAGGGCGCCGTTCTCGAAAAAGGCTGCGTCTATGTGATTCCGCTGATGGAGCGGCTTCGCCTGCCCAAGGGTGTCACAGCGGTGGCCAATGCCAAAAGCTCCACCGGGCGGCTCGATCTGTTGACGCGCACGATCACCGACGGCGGGGTTGAGTTTGACCGCATCGCCGAGGGTTATGAGGGGCCGCTCTACGCCGAGGTCTGCCCTCGCAGCTTCTCGGTTCTGGCCCGCGCCGGCCAGCGGCTGAACCAGATCCGCTTCCGCAATGGCCAGGCCGTGCTTGACGATGCGGCCCTGGCGCGCCTGCATGCCGCCGAACATCTGGTGGATGGTGAGGCCGTGATTTCCGAGGGCTTGGGCTTCTCGGTCGATCTGCGCCCTGAGGCCGGCGATCTTGTCGGCTATCGCGCCAAGCCGCATACCGGGGTGATCGATCTGGATCGCATCGGATACTACCCGGCGGCTGACTTCTGGGAAGAGATCCGCACCCGCGAGGGCCGCATCATCCTCGACCCCGGCGCCTTCTACATCCTTGTCAGCCGGGAATCGGTCACGATCCCGCCCGACTATGCCGCCGAGATGGCGCCCTATCTGGCGATGGTCGGCGAGTTTCGTGTGCATTACGCGGGATTCTTCGATCCGGGATTCGGCCATTCGGCCGCAGGCGGCAATGGCTCACGCGGTGTGCTTGAGGTGCGATGCCACGAGGCGCCCTTTGTGCTGGAACATGGACAGGTCGTGGGCCGTCTGGTCTATGAACACATGGCCGAACGCCCCGAGACACTTTACGGCGCCGGGATTGCCTCCAACTATCAGGGTCAGGGCTTGAAGCTGGCCAAACATTTCCGCAGCTGACAGCGTCTAGTCTTCAAACAGTTCAGACTGGCCGGTTTGGTCCTCGTCCTCGTCAGACGAGAGCGCGGCACCCGGAAGCGGTCGATTGTCCAGCAGACCGGCAGCGCGCAGGTCTTTAAGGCCGGGAAGATCGCGGGCGGATTCCAGACCGAAGTGGTCAAGGAAGATCTCGGTGACGACGAAGGTAACCGGGCGTCCTGGCGTCATGCGACGACGGCCGAAACGGATCCACTCCATCTCGATCAACTGATCGATCGTACCGCGGCTGACGGCGACGCCCCTGATCTCTTCGATCTCGGCGCGGGTTACCGGCTGATGATAGGCGATGATTGCTAGGGTCTCGATCGCCGCGCGCGAGAGTTTGCGGTTCTCGACCACCTCTTTCTGCATCAGGTGGCCCAGATCGGGCGCGGTGCGAAAGGCCCAGGCGTCACCCACCCGCACCAGACGGACCCCGCGCCCCTCATAGCGGCGGCGCAAATAGGCGATGGCCTCGGCCGGATCACAGCCATGGGGCATGCGGCGGGCCAGATCGGCCACGCTCAGCGGTTCCGTTGATGCAAAGAGAATCGCCTCAACCATGCGCTCCTGTTCCGCAATCGGCGGGGCGTCGAACAGGCTTTGCTCTTGCGGCTCGGTCATTCCCCCTCCTTCCGGCGGATCTGGATCGGGGCGAAGGTCTCGCCCTGCCGGATCTGGATCTGGCCCCGCTTGGCCATTTCAAGGATTGCGGCGAAATGGGCTGCCATTGATGACCGCCGACGCATTGGCGCCCGGTCCCACCCCTCGGGCATCCAGCTTTCAAGGTCAGACCATTCGCCCGCATAGCCGAGCAGGCCGCGCATCCGGTCAAGCGCCTGCTCCATGGTGTAGACGTCATGCCGATCCATCACGAAGGGACGGAATTCGTCCTTGGTCCGGATACGGGCATAGGCGCGCATCAGGTCTATCAGCGAGGCCGAGTAGACCACCTTGCGCGAGCGCTGCACCTCTTCGGGCAAACCGCGGGCAAAGAAATCGCGCCCCTTCTGGTCGCGGGCCATCAGGCGAGCCGCCGCCTCTCGCATGGCCTGAAGGCGCTCCAGCTGGAACGCAAGGTGCGCGGCGAGATCCTCGGCCGAGGGACCTTCGTCAGAGGGATCCGGGGGCAGCAGCAGGCGCGATTTGAGATAGGCAAGCCATGCGGCCATCACCAGATAATCTGCGGCAAGTTCGATGCGCAAGGCCTTGGCCTTGTTCACGAAAAGCAGATACTGCTCGGCCAGTTGCAGCACCGAGATCCGGCGCAGGTCAACCTTCTGCGTGCGCGACAGGGTCAACAGAAGATCAAGCGGCCCCTCAAACCCGTCAACATCGACAATCAGGGCTTCGGCGGCGATGCGTTCGCTGACGCTTTGATCCTTCTGATCTGAGACCCAGTCCCGATCAGACATTCACCATCCCCAGCAATGCATCATGCTCGGCGCGCAGCGCCCCGAGGTCGGCTGCCTCAGGCTCTTGTCGTGCCGCAAGCGCGGCCTCGGCCCGCCTCTCAGCCGAAGGGGTCATGCGCCCTGCCGCAGGTACAACGGCCATCATCTCGGCCAGATCCCCCTTGCAGTGCAGCGCCACGTCACACCCCGCTGCAATCGCGCGGGCAGTCCGCTCAGCCAAGGTTCCGGCGAGCGCCTGCATGTTCAGGTCGTCCGACATGATCAGACCACCAAAGCCGATGTCCTGGCGCATGACTTGCATCATCCGGGCGGAACAGGTTGCCGGTTCACTGTCATAGGCCGCAAAGACGATATGCGCCGTCATGGCCAGCGGCAGGTCATTCAGCGCACGAAACGCTGCGAAATCCGTCGCTTGCAGCGTCGCCGCATCAACCTTGACCGTCGGAAGATCGTGATGGGTGTCGGCGCTGGCACGCCCATGCCCGGGCATATGCTTCATCACCGGCAGGACACCACCGGCAAGATGCCCCTGGGCAGTCGCCCGGCCCATGGCGACGACCGTCTCCACGTCCTCACCGTAGCAGCGGTTCAGCAGGAAGGGATGCGTCTCGGCGGTCGCAATGTCGAGACACGGCGCGCAGTTGCCATCGATCCCGACATCGCGCAGTTCTGCCGCAATCAGGCGTGCCCTGATCCACATCATCCGTGCTGCCTGCCCGCCTGCCTGACGAACGGCGTCAAGCGGCGGCATCCATTCGGACCAATGAGGGGCGCGCATCCGTTGAACACGCCCCCCTTCCTGGTCGATGAAGATCGGCGCATCCCAACCTACGGCCGCGCGCAGATCGCCGGTCAGGCGCCTGACCTGTTCAGGTGTCTCGATGTTGCGGGCGAACAGGATGAAGCCGAAGGGATCGGCCTCACGATAGAACTGGGCCTCGTCGGCGCCAAGCGTCAGCCCCGCGCATCCGAGGATCGTTGCTCCCCGCGCCCCCATCAGCGGATCTCAACCGGAATGCACTCGGTCCCTTCTGCGGAGAGGGCCGAGCAGAACCGGCGGGCATCGGCTTCATCGGCAAAACCCGCGGCGCGCAGGCGATAGAAGGTGCGCCCACCGCTTTCGGCGGTTTGAATGACGCGCAGTTTGCCCACCATCAACTCGCCATAGTTCGAGGACAGGGCATTCCAACGGGCGTCCGCTGCCTCGGCGGAATCGAAAACCCCGAATTGAACGACGCGGGCACCCGTCGGCAAGGCCTCTGGCGCAAGCTGGGCGGCAGGTTGGGAAATCACTGGGACTTGCGGCGCACGCGCGGCAATCGCTGCCGGGCGACGCTGCGGGACCAGCGACTTGCCAAGGCCACCGGGCACAACCGGCGCATCCGCCATAGCCTCGCTCAGGGCGCCCTCGATGCCGAGGTCACTCAGCGGCGCGGCGCCTTGGGCCAATTCTTCTGCCATCGCTATGGCCTGAGCCGTGACGGTGGCAACCGGTGCCGCGGGTGCAATTGCGCCCTGCGCCGGATCAGCGGCCGCGCGCCCGACGGTCAAGGGCTGCGCGGGCGGCGTGTCAACCTGCGGCGGAACAAGGGCCGCGGGGGGGTCCGGGGCAAGGCCGGGCAAATCCTCGACAGCAAGCTCGGCAGGACGCGGCGCGAGCACAATCTCATCCGGCAGCGGAGTCGCGATACCAATCGCCGCCACATCATTGACCGAAAGCCCCTGATGCTCCGTCACTTCGCCGCCCGGATTGTCTGGGGCAACGCGCATCGGCCCGGCCTCGGCCTTCAGGACCGGGATGCCATTCACCTTGCGTTCAGCTATCTGATAGCCCCAGAACACAGCCCCGCCCAGTAGCGCGACTGAAGCAATCGCGCCGACAAGGTTGGTCATGCTTCGCCCGCGCGCGGGTGCGGCTTGTCGCTGGCCGGGTCGCTGCCCGGACTGCCGCGCACGGGTGAATTCATCAAAATTCACATCTGCCATATCCTGCCCCCCGGAAACGGGTGCCGTGGCATCCGCCCGATCTGCCTGCATCTCCCGGCGGGGCGCCATCGTTCAGCGCATTTCCTCGACCGGGGTCACGCCCAAGATAGCAAGACCGGCGCAAATCACAACGCCGGCGGCACGTGCTAGGGCGATTTTCGCCTGAGAAACAGCAGGATCGTCCTGAATGAAGCGCAGGCCGGGCTCATCGTTGCCGCGATTCCACAGTCCATGCAGGTCTGATGCCAGTTCATAAAGGTAGAAAGCCACGCGATGCGGCTCGTTCCCGCGCGCGGCAATCTCCACCAGTCGCGGCCATTCGGCGAGCTTTGCGATCAGCGCCAGCTCTGCCGGATGCGCCAGAAGGGCAAGATTGGCGGCGGAAAGTGTGGCGTCGTCCACCGCAACCCCGGCCTCGCGCGCCTTGCGCAGGACAGAATTGATCCGGGCATTGGCGTATTGCACGTAGAAGACCGGGTTGTCCTTCGACTGTTCGAGCACCTTGTCGAAGTCGAAGTCCAGCGCCATGTCGTTCTTGCGGGTCAGCATCACAAAGCGGGTCACGTCGGCGCCCACCTCTTCGACCACGTCGCGCAGCGTGACAAAGGTGCCAGCCCGCTTGGACATCTTGAAGGGCTCGCCGTTCTTGTAAAGCTTCACCAGCTGGATCAGCTTGATGTCGAGCGGCACACGCCCCCCCGACAGCGCCGAAACCGCAGCCTTCATCCGCTTGACATAGCCGCCGTGATCGGCGCCGAAGATATCGATCAGCTGATCGAACCCACGCCGCACCTTGTTGTAGTGATAGGCGATATCCGGCGCGAAATAGGTCCAGGATCCGTCGGATTTCTTCACCGGACGGTCCACATCATCGCCATGCGCGGTCGAGCGGAACAACGTCTGCTCACGCGGCTCCCAATCCTCGGGCGTCTTGCCTTTTGGCGGCTCCAGCACGCCTTCGTAAATCAGGTCCATGCCCCGCAGGGTGTCGATCGCGGCCTCGATCTCACCAGTGCCGTAGAGCGCCTTTTCGCTGGAATAGACGTCCATCCGAACGCCAAGCGCAGCCAGATCCTCGCGGATCATCTCCATCATCCGGGCGGTGGCAAAGTCGCGCACATCGGTCAGCCAGACGGACTCGGGCTGATCGAGCAGGCTGGTGCCATATTTCTCTTTCAGCGCCTCGCCCACCGGGATCAGGTAATCGCCGGGGTAAAGCCCTTCGCGAATTTCGGGCTCAAGCCCGTTGGCCTCGCGATAGCGTTCAAAGGCCGAGCGGGCGAGCACGTCAACCTGCGCGCCGCCGTCGTTGATGTAATACTCGCGCGTCACGTCCCAGCCTGCAAAGGCAAGCAGGTTGGACAGCGCATCCCCAACCACGGCCCCGCGCACATGGCCCACATGCATCGGGCCGGTGGGGTTGGCCGAGACGAACTCCACGTTGACCTTATGGCCCATGCCGATGGCCGAACTGCCATAGCTGGTACCGGTGGTCAGGATGGCCTTGACCAGGCCCTGCCAGACGACGGGTTGCAGACGCAGGTTCAGGAACCCCGGCCCTGCCACCTCGGCGCTCGCAATACGCGGATCACCGGACAGACGCGCGGCCAGGTCCTCGGCAATAGCGCGCGGCTGCTTGCCGGCGGGCTTGGCCAGTACCATGGCCGCATTGGTCGCCATATCGCCATGCGCCGGATCGCGCGGCGGCTCAACCGCGACGGCAGACATGTCCAGACCGGCAGGCAAGGCGCCTGCCGCGGTCATGGCCTCAAGCTCTGCGATCACAAGGCTGCGCAGTTCGGTGAAAAGGTTCATCTCGTCCGTCCTTCCATTGCCTCCGCACATGCCAGAGGCCGGAAGGCGGGTCAAGTTCGGGCGGGCCTGTGAACGGCAGGGACAAGGAAATGCAAAGCAAGAACCAGCACACACAGCGCCCAGATTGCCGGGGGTGTCGCAGTCAACGCGGCAACCCCGGCCGCGTAACGAGCAGGGTCAACAAAAGCCAGCGCCACCAGCGCCAACACCGAGAGGACGGTGACAGGTCGCAACGCGCGGTTCAGCAGCTCAACCACCGCAGGGATCGGGGCGTCGCCCTCGCCCATGCCGTCTCTCAGGATCGCGGCGATGCGCCGAAGTCGCGCGGCGTCATGCGACAGCCCCAGAAGGTTCATGCCCATTTGGCGGTCCTTTCGCGGTGCTCTGCCGCAGACAGATGAAGGTCAGGGGCAATGAAAGCCTCGGCCCGCGTGATCCAGCCACCCTTTCCACCGTCCTGCCTGCGGCAGAACTTGCGCAGGCGGGGATGGGTATCGCCAAGGGCGTAGTAATAGCCACGGCGCGCCATCCCATAGGCATCCGCCAGACCATCCGGCATCGCCGCAGCCGCCGCATGCGCCACTGCCAGGGTTTTCGGGCCGATCGCCCCGTCATCGGTCAGTGGCCAACCGAGCTGTGTCAGAAGTCGCTGCAGGATTTTCACCGCATTGGCGCCCGCGTTCACCTGCATGTCAAAAACAGACGGTTGCAGGATGGCCGGCAGGCAGTCGATCCCCGGTGCATGGTAATAGTCGCGCAAGAATATCTCTATCGCCTGCGCCTTGCTTAGGCGCCGCACATCGGCGGATGTGATCTGCCGGTCGCCGTCCAGATCCATTCCCAGACGTCGGAGCGTACCGATGGTCACGCCGTATTTGGTGGCGCCACCCGGATCGTCCGGGTCATTCACATAGCCGCCCTCACGGGCGACGATTTCGGCTGCGATGTCGCGGATGTTCTGCATGGCCTGTCCCCAAGTTGCGGGAACAGGCTGTGCGAGGGCGGTTAATCAGCCGGAAAACCAGCGCGCGGTCACGAGTCTGACGGCGCCTTCGGGTCCTGATAGACGCCCTGCTCTTTCAGCGCGTCCATCACCTCTTTCGGCATATAGGTCTCGTCATGCTTGGCGAGGATTTCCGTCGCCTGGAAGGTGCCGCCGACCATCTGGCCGGTGCCGACCATGCCCTGCCCCTCGGAGAAGAGGTCGGGCAAGACACCGGTGAAGGCGACCGGGATGCTTTCCGCGCCATCGGTCACGCGGAAGGTGATCGTCTCACCCTGCCCGCGCACGATCGAGCCCTCTTCGACAAGCCCGCCCAGACGGAACACCTCACCCTCGGCCGGAGGTTCGCTGACGACCTGTGCGGGCGCCCGGAAAAAGTTGATCCCGTCGCGCATCGCATAGCCGATCAGCGCCGTGGCACCCGCCAGCGCCACAAAGGCGAGAGCGATGATCTGGATGCGGCGTGTCTTTTTCAGTCCCTTCATCATCCCCTCCGGCTGGCTGGTGGCGCATCGGCGCCACTGGCAACCAGATTGTTACGGGAAAACGGGCGCCAGCATCAGGCCGTCCGTCTCCTCAAGTCCCAGCATGAGGTTGGCGTTCTGGATCGCCTGACCGGAGCTTCCCTTGCACAGGTTGTCCAGCGTCGCCACCACAAGCGTCCGGCCCGGAATACGGTCCCCGACGACGCCGATATGACAGAAGTTGGACCCGCGCACATCCCTTGTCGAGGGGAGTGCGCCGAAAGGTAGCACCTCGATGAACGGCTCAAGCGCATAGCGGCTTTCCAGCGTCGACCAGACTGTTTCCGCATCGCCCTTGACATAGATCGACGCCAGGATGCCGCG
Source organism: Gemmobacter aquaticus (assembly GCF_007859075.1). Classification (GTDB taxonomy): domain Bacteria; phylum Pseudomonadota; class Alphaproteobacteria; order Rhodobacterales; family Rhodobacteraceae; genus Gemmobacter; species Gemmobacter aquaticus. The sequence continues at coordinate 1,031,326 of NZ_VOAK01000011.1, read as the reverse complement.
GTTCATCGGTGCCAGATGCGGGGTGAACTGCACAAGCACCGGGCGACCGGCGATCTTGGAGAATTCCTGATCGAACTCGCCAAGGTGGCGATGCTTGCCGCCGGCCGAATAGGCGTGCGTGCCCTCGGATAATTCGGCATGCAGAAGATTCTCTTTCAGCGACCGCCCGGCCCCCGAAACCCCGCATTTGAGGTCCATCATAATATCGTCGAGGTCGATGACGCCCGCCTCTATCAGCGGGCGCAAGGCGAACTGGCCTGTTGCCGCATTGCACCCGGTTCCGGCGACCAGACGTGCGACGCGGATATCCTCACGGTAGAATTCGGTGAGGCCATAAACCGCCTCTGCCTGCAACTCTGGCGCAGCATGGGGTTGCCCATACCACTTTTCATACTCGGCCACGTCACGCAGCCGGAAGTCCGCCGAGAGGTCCACGATCCGCAGATCACGCGGCAGTTCCTTGATCACCGCTTGCGAGGTTGCATGCGGCAGTGCGCAAAACGCCAGATCAACGCGGGCAAAATCGATCTCTTCGATCTTGCAAAGCTTGGGCAGGTTCAGATGACGCAGGAACGGAAAGACCGATGCCATCTCCATGCCCGCCTTGCGATCTCCTGACAGGGCCACGATCTCCATGTGCGGGTGGGTAGCGATCAAGCGGACGAGTTCGGCACCGGTGTAACCAGACGCGCCAAGGATTGCGATTTTCTTCTTCATTTCAGCATGTTCCGAGATGGAATTGACGTATCAGGCAGCTTCGAATGCGATCTTGCGTCGCAAGAACTGCGTGGCTTTGGATGAAACGCTGGCCGGATCACCCGTCGTCAGGAACTTTGAGGTCTTGCCGGGCCCGATGAACTCGGGATGGCGCGTCAGATAGTCGGCAAGGCTTTCGGCCACGAGATTGGCCTGGCTGAAGACCTTGACCTCAGCCCCAAGCGCCTGCTGGAAGGCATCCTGCATCAGCGGATAGTGCGTGCAGCCAAGGATTGCGGCCTGCGGATGCGGCATCCGCCGCTTCAGCGCCTCTACATGCGACTTCACCAGGGCCTCGGCGAGGATCTCGTCCCCCTGCTCGATCGCATCAACCACCCCGCCACAGGGCTGCGCCTCGACGTCAACTCCGATCGCCCGGAACGCAAGTTCCCGCTGGAATGCACGGCTCGCCACGGTCGCGGGCGTTGCAAACAGCGCCACATGCTTGACCGCCACTTCGCGCGGCGGGCTGTTGTCTCCCCATTGCCGCTCGGTCAATGCCTCGATCAACGGGACAAAGACGCCAAGCACCCGCTTGTCCCGGGGTACCCAGGATTCCTGCATGCGTTTAAGCGCCGCGGCACTGGCGGTATTGCAGGCCAGGATCACCAGATCACAGCCCTCCGCCCACAACCGTTCGGTCGCAGCACAAGTCAGGTTGAAGATGTCGTCATGCGTGCGCACACCGTAAGGCGCATGGGCATTGTCCCCGAAATAGACAAAGGGCACATCCGGCAACCTGCGCGCCACGGCATCCAGCACGGTCAGACCGCCCAGACCAGAATCGAAAACGCCAACCGCCATGCCTGCCCCCTGTTTTCGGGTGTCGGGCCCGAGTCGTTTGCCACGGGCCAACTTACCCAATGCACTTAAGGGCAATGGCCGGGGAAATCCACCGGCCATTCGCGCGTCAAGCGGCCAGTCGCGGGGCCGCACCGCCAGCCCGGATGATGGCAATCAGCTCATCCCGACGTTTCGCAGCCTTGGCCGCATTGGCCTCTTTCACCGGGCCATAGCCACGGATCGTCAAGGGAAGCTCGGCCAGTTCCTTCAACGCGCTTTCGGTTGCGGGCGAAAGCAGCGGCAGCAGCGTCTCAAGGTCGGCCTCATACTGCGCGATCAACGCCCGCTCCATCTTGCGTTCCGGATGCCGCGCGAAGGGATCGAGCGCGGTGCCGCGCAGCCATTTCATCCGGGCCAGCAGTCGGAAGATAGGCAACATCCACGGCCCGAACTCTCGCTTCTTCGGCCGACCATCGGGGCCGGTACCACCGAGGATGGGGGGCGCGAGGTGGAAGACGGGGCGAAATTCGCCAGAAAGCTGTTCCTGCGCTTTTTCAACGGTTTGCAGGTGCAACCTCGCGACCTCGTATTCATCCTTGTAGGCCAGCAGCTTGTGGTACCCTTTGGCGACCGGCAGACGCAGCGCCTCGGGCACCGATTTCACACGCTGCAAGTAACGCTCTGCCAGCGCATCGTCCTGCCACTTCCGCAGATGGTCGACCCGGAACGCGATGGGATCAACCGGTGCTGCAACCTTGGGCACCATCAGCGCCCGTGCAGCGGCCGGATCATGCTGCGCCCAACGTCCCAGATCAAAGGCGCGCAGGTTCGCCTCGACCCCGGCCCCGTTCAGGCGCACCGCCTCGCGGATCGCGGCTTCCGACAGTGGAACAAGACCAGCCTGCCACGCCATGCCCAGAAGCACCATGTTGGAGAAGATCGAGTCCCCAAGCGCGACCCTTGCGAATTCCGACGCATCTAGGAAATGCACCCCATCACGCAGACGTGCTTGAAGCGCGATCCGCAAATCACTGGACGGGATACGAAATTCGGTATTCCGCGTGAACTCTCCGGTGACGATTTCGTGGTCGTTCACCACAGCCTGCGTGCGGCCCGAGGTCATGAGGCCAATGGTCTTCGCCCCGGCCGTCACCACGAGATCTCCGCCGATCACGGCATCGGCCTCTCCAACCGCGACACGAATGGCTGATATATCAGATGGTTGCTCGGCAATCCTGCAGTGAATATGAACCGCGCCCCCTTTTTGCGCAAGGCCCGCCATCTCCATCATGCCGACGCCCTTGCCGTCGAGATGGGCTGCCATCGCCAATACCGCACCGATGGTCACGACACCCGTTCCGCCGACACCGGTGATGACAGTGTTATGTGTCCCCCGGATCATCGGCAAAACCGGATCAGGCAACGCTGGCAAGTCGAGTGCCAGCCCCTCGGCCTTGCGGGGCTTTGCACCTTCGAGCGTGACAAAAGACGGGCAGAAGCCCTTGAGACAACTGAAATCCTTGTTGCAGGACGATTGGTCGATCGCACGCTTGCGGCCAAGTTCCGTTTCCACCGGCACGATCGAGACGCAGTTCGACTGCACCCCGCAATCGCCGCATCCTTCGCAGACATCGGTATTGATGAAGACACGGCGGTCGATGTCGGGGAACGCACCCTTTTTGCGCCGACGACGCTTTTCTGCCGCACAAGTCTGCACGTAAATCAGGACAGAGACGCCCTTGCTGCGGCTCAGATCCTGCTGAACGGTCTGAAGCTCATCCCGCGTATGGCGCGTGACCTCGGCAGGGAACTTCGACAGGTCCAGCCCCTCTTTCGGGTCGTGGACAAGGGCAACCCGTGGAACACCCATGGCGAGCACCTCGCGCGCGATGCGGTCGGCAGTCAGTCCACCTTCGTTCGTCTGCCCTCCGGTCATGGCGACGGCATCGTTGAACAGGATCTTGTAGGTGATGTTGGTGCCCGCTGCCAAAGCCGCACGGATCGCCTGAACGCCCGAGTGGTTATAGGTGCCATCGCCCAGGTTCTGAAACACATGGGGACGTTTCGAAAATGGCGCCTCGCCCATCCAGTTCGCGCCCTCGCCCCCCATCTGGGTAAAGCCGCTGGTCTCGCGGTCCATCCACTGCACCATATAGTGACAGCCGATCCCGGCATAAGCGCGCGCACCTTCGGGCAGCCGGGTCGAGGTGTTGTGCGGGCAACCCGAGCAGAAATAGGGCAGCCGCGCCGCAAGATCGCGGGCGTTATCGGCGCGCAGTGCATCAGAGATGCGGGCGAGACCGGCTTTTACCGCCTCGGTTCCGCGCCCTTCTTCGATGAGGATTCCGCCGATCTTTTCGGCGATATGCAGCGGGTCCAACGCATGACGGGTGGGGAACAGTTCTGCATGTGTACGGTCGTGGTGCCAGCCCAGAACACGCCGGCCACGGCGATCGTCAAAGATCGCCTCCTTGACCTGCACCTCGATCAGCTTTCGCTTTTCCTCGACGACGACGATGGCCTCCAGCCCTTCGGCCCAATCATGAAACCCCTTCATGTCCAGCGGGAAGGTCTGGCCCACCTTGTAGGTTGTCAGTCCCAGTCGATCCGCCTCGCGCGCGTCGATGCCAAGCAGGCTGAGCGCGTGGGTGAGGTCGAGCCAGTTCTTGCCCGCCGCAACAAAGCCGATCTTGGCCCCTGGTCTGCCCCAGATCCGCTTGTCCATCTTGTTCGCATGCGAAAACGCCTCGGCCGCGAACCGTTTGTAGTCGATCATGCGCGCTTCCTGCGCGACCGGGGTGTCACCCAGACGGATGTTCAGCCCGCCCGGCGGCATGACAAAATCCGGCGTCACAAACGACAGTCGGTGCGGGTTGCCGTCCACCACCGCTGTGGCCTCGACCGTGTCCTTCATCGTCTTGAGACCAACCCAGAGGCCTGAATAGCGGCTCATGGCCCAGCCATAGAGGCCGTAATCCAGCACCTCTTGCACGCCTGCCGGGCTGACAACCGGCATGTAGGCGTCGACCATCGCCCAGTCCGACTGGTGCAGCACTGATGAGCTTTCGCCGGTATGGTCATCGCCCATGGCCATCAGGACCCCGCCGAAACGGCTGGTTCCCGCCATATTGGCATGGCGCATCACATCGCCCGACCGGTCTACGCCCGGCCCCTTGCCATACCAGAGCGCGAATACGCCATCAAAGCGCCCCTCGCCCCGCAACTCTGCCTGCTGAGTGCCCCAGATAGCCGTGGCGGCCAGATCCTCGTTCAATCCCGGCTGGAACAGGATATCGGCGGCCTGAAGCGCGGTTTGCGCCCGCGCCATCGTCATGTCCACATTGCCAAGCGGAGAACCGCGATAGCCCGAGCAATAGCCTGCCGTGTTCAGCCCTGCCGCCCGATCACGCGCCTTTTGCATCAGCATCAGACGCACCAGAGCCTGAGTTCCGTTCAGCAGGACCGGCGATTTGTTCAGGTCATATCTGTCCGCCAGCGAAACGCCCTGACGGATCACATCTTGCCTGCTCATCGTGCACCTCCCCTTGCAAAACGAACATATGTCCATATTAGGTCAAAATTGCTGACCTACAAAGCGGGAAATTTGCGACACTTGGGCATTTACTCGCGCATTCTCGTTACTATGTAGGGTCGGAAATGTTAGCGGTAGAAAAAAGGTCGAGAGTTGCGGGATGGATTGGGACAAGCTCAGAATATTTCACGCGGTGGCGGATGCGGGCAGCCTGACCCATGCAGGCGACACCCTGCATCTGAGCCAGTCTGCCGTATCGCGACAGATCCGCGCGCTTGAAGAAAGCCTGAACGTCACGCTGTTTCACCGGCATGCACGCGGGCTGATTCTGACAGAGCAGGGTGAGTTGCTGTTTGATGCGACAACCGCGATGGTCAAACGGCTGGACGCCACTGCAGCGCGCATCCGCGACAGTGAGGATGAAGTGTTCGGCGAGCTTCGCGTCACGACGACGACGGGCTTCGGCACGCTCTGGCTCGCACCGCGACTGGCCAAGCTTTACCGCAAGTATCCGGCCCTGAAGATCGACATGATGCTGGAAGAGCGCGTGCTTGACCTGCCCATGCGCGAGGCCGATGTCGCAATCCGGATGAAAGAGCCGAGCCAGGCCGATCTGATCCGTCGCCGCCTGATGAACATCAAGATGCGGCTCTATGCGTCACCCGAATACCTCGCAGAACATGGCACGCCCGAGACGATGGAGGATTTCAGCGCCCATCGCCTGATCTGCCAGCATGCGGGCACACCGCAGGTCGCGGCCGGCGCGCTGCTTGTCGCGCAGCTTCTGAGCCACGACATCCCCTCGACGCTGACCGTGAACAACTATTTCGGCGTGTTGCAAGGTGTGCTGAACCATGTCGGCATCGGCGTCATGCCCGACTACATCACCGAAGACTTTCCGCACCTCGTCCGCGTGCTTCCGGAAGTCGAATCGAACGAGGTTCCGGTGTTTCTGGCCTACCCCGAGGAGTTGCGGCATTCAAAACGCGTTGCCGCCTTCCGCGATTTCGTGACGGAAGAGATCTCTGAGTTCCGCAAGACCCATACGACCTGACCTCATCTGAACGATGGGAAGCACTGACGAAGAAGGTGGCCAAAGCGCCACCTTTTTTCGTTGCCGCACACCAATTGGGCGGGAGGAAAACTTCGCAGCGAAATAGCCATGCGCCGCACGCATGGCGGGCATGCTGCAGGTGCAGCAGGTATTCCCTTGCACTGAATCGCCCACGCGCCTACATCCGTCCTCGAAGGCGGTGGTTGAGAATTCTCCTGCTTCCTTTATACCTCCCTGTTGGACTTGGGCCGAGCTTCTGCTCGGCCTTTTTTTTGGTTTTGATCGAATTTTCTTTTCGCGCCTAGCGATGCGGCAGCGCAGAAACCACTTTGCCCGCAATCGAGGCGCAGCTTGCAGCACAGCTGCGCGACTCAGGCACCTAAGCAAGCTGGTGGCATAGACCGACGGGCAAAGCCCGAAATCCGCGCATACCCACAAGAAAAACTGCCCACAAAGGCCGCGCCACATCTTTCATGGCCCCGCCGATTGCCATATGAGGCGGCATGCTGGCCAGAGAGACGAGGGAAGCCATGACCGAACCCGCAATCACCCCCGAGCTGATCGCATCGCATGGCCTCAAGCCCGACGAGTATCAGCGCATCCTCGACATCATCGGGCGTGAACCCACATTTACCGAGCTTGGCATCTTTTCGGCCATGTGGAACGAGCACTGCTCGTACAAGTCGTCGAAGAAATGGCTGCGCACACTGCCGACCACCGGCCCGCAGGTGATTTGCGGCCCGGGCGAGAATGCGGGCGTGGTCGATATCGGCGATGGTCAGGCCGTCATCTTCAAGATGGAAAGCCACAACCACCCCTCGTACATCGAGCCCCATCAGGGTGCGGCAACCGGCGTGGGCGGTATCCTGCGTGACGTTTTCACCATGGGCGCGCGCCCCATCGCGGCGATGAATGCGCTGTCTTTCGGCGTGCCGTCTCACCCCAAAACCGCGCATCTGGTCAAAGGTGTGGTCGAGGGGATCGGCGCCTATGGCAACGCCTTTGGCGTGCCGACCGTCGGCGGCGAGGTACGCTTTCATCGCAGCTATAACGGCAACTGTCTGGTGAACGCCTTCGCGGCGGGCATCGCCGACAGCGACAAGATCTTCTATTCGGTCGCCAGCGGCGTCGGCATGCCGGTCGTCTATCTGGGCGCGAAAACCGGGCGCGATGGCGTCGGCGGCGCGACCATGGCCTCGGCCGAGTTCGACGACTCGATCGAGGAAAAACGCCCTACCGTGCAAGTCGGCGACCCCTTCACCGAAAAGCGCCTGCTGGAAGCCAGCCTCGAGCTAATGGGATCGGGCGCCGTGATCTCGATCCAGGACATGGGCGCTGCGGGTCTGACCTGCTCGGCCGTGGAAATGGGCGACAAGGGCGGTCTGGGTATCCGGCTCAACCTCGATGCCGTGCCACAGCGCGAGGCGCATATGACGGCCTACGAGATGATGCTCTCGGAAAGCCAGGAGCGGATGCTCATGGTGCTGAAGCCCGAAAAAGAGGCTGAGGCGCGGGCGATCTTTGAGAAATGGGATCTGGATTTCGCCATCGTCGGCGAAACGATCCCCGAGGATCGCTTTCTGATCCTGCTTGGCAATGAGGTGAAAGCCGATCTGCCACTATCGAAGCTGTCGTCGAACGCTCCGGAATACGACCGCCCCTGGATGGAAACTCCTGCCCCGGCACAACTGGGCGAGGTTCCCGCCATCGGCGCAATCGATGCGCTGCGCGCCCTGATCGGCAGCCCGTCCTATGCGCACAAGTCTTGGGTGTGGGAACAGTATGACAGCCAGGTCGGCGCCGATACGGTCGTTCGCCCCGGCATGGCAGCGGGTGTCGTCCGCGTGCATGGCACCGGCAAAGCGCTGGCCTTCACCAGCGACGTAACTCCGCGCTATGTAAAGGCGAACCCGTTTGAGGGCGGTAAGCAGGCCGTGGCCGAAGCCTATCGCAACCTGACGGCCGTTGGCGCGCTGCCGCTTGCCACGACCGACAACCTGAACTTCGGCAACCCCGAAAAGCCCGAGATCATGGGCCAGTTCGTCGGCGCGATCAAAGGCATCGGCGCAGCCGTTGCCGCGCTGGACATGCCGATCGTTTCGGGCAACGTCTCGCTCTACAACGAGACCGATGGCTCGGCCATCCTGCCGACGCCGACCATCGGCGCGGTGGGCATCCTTGCCAGCTTTGATGACCTGATCGCGGGTCAGCCCGTGGATGGTGATGTGGCGCTGGTCATCGGTGAGACCTTCGGGCACCTTGGCCAATCGGCCCTGCTGGCCGAGGCCTTCGGGATCGAGGCGGGCGATGCCCCGCAGGTTGATCTTGAAGCCGAAAAGCGCAACGGCGACTTCCTGCGCGCCAATCGCAAATCTGTGCGTGCCGCGACGGACCTCGGGGACGGTGGTCTGGCGCTTGCGGCGTTCGAGATGGCCGAAGGTGCCGGTCTGGGCGTCGCGCTTGATGCCGGCGACATCCCGACGCTGTTTGGCGAGGATCAGGCCCGCTATCTGGTTGCTGCATCCGAAGACGGTGCCCGCGCGCTGGAAGCGGCGGCAATCGCTGCAGGCGTCGCAATCACCCGCGTCGGCCGTTTCGGTGGCAGCAGCGTGACGCTCGGCTCGGCTACGGCGCCGCTTGAGGCGCTCTCGACGCTCTATCGCGGTGCCTTCGCTGCGGCGATCGAAGGCTGAGGGTGCTCTCGGTGGGGGGTATTCCCCCACCGGCCATTGGCCTGTCCGCCAGGGATTGCATGACAACTGTGGGCAGAACCTGTCGCGCTGCCTTGCGGCTGGTCTGTCGTCGTCCTAGATTTGGGTGACAAGACAGGAGACAACCGATGCCCATGGAAGGCAAGGATATCGAGGCGCTGATCCGGGAGAGCTTCCCGAACGCGAAGATCACCATTACCGACCTTGCCGGAGACGGCAATCACTGGGCGGCCGAGGTGATTGACGCAAGCTTCAAGGGTATGAACCGGGTGCAGCAACAGCGCGCCGTCTATGCCAGCCTGAAAGGCAAGATGGACGGGGCGCATGGCGAGTTGCATGCGCTGGCACTGACCACCAAGGCACCGGAGTAAGGGGTGACGCCGAAACTGTGGCTTCTGGTTGTTCTGGTCGGCATCGTCGTCTTGATCTGGCTGGGGCAGGTGTTTGGGCGCGGAAAGTCGCGCCCCTTGGCCGCGCGTTTTGCGGCAGCCCGGCCCAATGCGCGCGCGATCGGAACAGAGGCCATTGATATCGACGCCTTCAAGGGCGATATGAAGCGCAACGCGGCCTTGGGCGAACGGCCCGTGACCGAAATTTGGGACAGAGACGGGCTTCAGACCCATGTAGCCCCTGTCAAGGACGATGAAACCTATGCGGCGAGGTTCCATGCCGCACATGGCAGGAAGGACCAGAAGCAATGAGCGCGCAGGATCAGATCCGCGAAACAGTAACCACCAATGACGTTGTGCTTTTCATGAAAGGCACCAAGATGATGCCGCAGTGCGGGTTTTCCTCGCGCGTTGCGGGCATCCTGAACTACATGGGCATTGAATATGCCGATGTGAATGTTCTGGCCGATGCCGACATCCGTCAGGGGATCAAAGACTATTCCGACTGGCCGACGATTCCGCAGCTTTATGTAAAGGGCGAGTTCATCGGCGGTTGCGACATCGTGACCGAGATGACGCTTTCGGGTGAGCTGGATCAGCTTCTGGAGAAGAGCGGGATCGCCTATAACAAGGAAGCCGCCGACAAGATCCGCGAAGCCAACGCCTGAGACGGGTCGCGCTGAAAACGAAAAGGCCGGGCACCCTGCCCGGCCTTTGACGTTTCAGGCAGCGGCAATCACGCCTCGCCGTCGAGCCGCGCCGCCAGCGCCTCGGCCCGCGCTGCAAGGGCGGCCATTGTCTCTTCAACCTGCGGCGGGATCACCGGCACCTCGATGCGGACGGGCGCGGGCTGGCCTTGGGCATCGAGTTCCGCCAGCCGCGCCTTGAGGACCCGCAGTTCGTCCTCGATCCCGGCGGTGCGATCGGCCAGCATCAGCCCTGCCATCAGCAACAGACGCGCCTCTGGCAGACGCCCCATCTGCGTGACGATGGGCGCGGCCTCGGCATCCAGCATCTGGGCGGCCGTGCGCAGGAAATGCTCTTCGCCCGGCTGGCAGGCCACGGCGAATGACCGCCCGCCAATGGTGATATCGATCTCAGGCATCGGTCTTTTCCCCTTCGATGATCGGCAGAAGCTCGGCCAGCAACTCGGCCATTTCCTGCGCTTCGGACGACCGTTCCGCGCGCAGCGCCTCAAGCTCGGCGAGCATGGCCTTGTTGATCACATTACCCTCGACACTGCCTGCGGTCTGTTCGGTGATCGCGCGCAGCGCCTCGCGCAGCTGGATGGTTGACTTGCGCATGCGGTGAAGCTCCAGCCCCTGCTCGTCAAGCTGCCGCGTCAGATCGGCGATCTTGGCCTCCAGCGCCGGGATCTCGCCGCGAGTCTCACGGGCGCGCAGGGCCTTCAGTCGCTCTGCCAGCTGTGCGTTCGTCGCGCGCTCGGCCTCGAGCGCCTCTTGCAGCGCTGCGGATGCGGGCTGCGTGGCCCCCTCTGCAAGGCGGGTGATTCCCGCATCGATCCGGGCCAATGCCTCGGTGATCCTGCGCTCCAGCTCTGCCAATTCGCTCATGCGTCCTGCCTTCTGACTTCCATTCCGAACCGGTGCCGGCACGCGCCTGTCGAATCGTGCCTTAGCCGGTTTTTCCGATCTTAGCCCAAACTGCTGCGGGATTGCGCCCCCTGGAGCGGTTTTTCACCCCCCGAACCGGCCCGGCATGCTTGGATATTGTCCGTCGTGCTGCTAGGAGACGTGCCGAGAGCCCGACTTGTCAAAGGAATGCCCACTTGGATATCGCCAGCCTGCGCGCCCAGCACCCCGACCACTGGAAGAAAGCCTGCGCCATCCGCGTGCTTACGCTTGATGCGGTGGCTGCCGCAAACTCCGGCCATTCCGGCATGCCGATGGGCATGGCCGATGTGGCAACGGTCCTGTTTGAAAAGCACCTGAACTTTGACCCCTCGGCGCCGCTGTGGCCGAACCGCGACCGGTTCATCCTGTCAGCAGGCCACGGCTCGATGCTGATCTACAGCCTGCTGCACCTGACGGGCTACAAACAGGCCACGCTGGACGAGCTGAAGAACTTCCGCCAATGGGGCGCACGCACCGCAGGCCACCCGGAATACGGCCATCTGGAAGGCGTTGAGACCACCACGGGACCGCTGGGTCAGGGCATCGCCAATTCCGTGGGCTTTGCCATGGCCGAGGAATCGCTGCGCGCCCGTTGGGGCGCCAAGGTGATGGACCATTACACCTATGTCATCGCCGGTGACGGCTGCCTGATGGAGGGCGTAAGCCAGGAAGCGATCGCGCTTGCCGGCAAACACCAACTGTCGCGCCTGATCGTGATGTGGGACAACAACGGCATCACCATCGACGGCAAGGTTGAACTCTCGGATGTCACCGACCAGAAGGCCCGCTTCGCGGCCAGCGGTTGGGACGTGTTCGAATGCGACGGCCATGACCCCGTTGCAATCGACGCGGCGATCACTGCGGCCAAGGCATCGCCCCGCCCGGCAATGATCGCCTGCAAGACCCATATCGCGCTTGGGTCGTCGGCGCAGGACACCTCCAAGGGCCATGGCGCGCTGACCGACAAACAGCTGATCGCCGACACCCGCGCCGTGTATGGCTGGGATCACGGCCCGTTCGAGATCCCCGCCGATGTGAAAGCCGCGTGGGAGGCCATCGGCGCCCGCGGCATCGCCACGCGTCGCGAGTGGGAAAGCCGTCTGGCCACCCTGCCCGCCGGCAAACAGGCCGAGTTCAAGCGCATCTTTGCAGGCGACCCCTCGCCCAAGATCACCAGCGCCGTGCGCAACGTGAAGAAGGCCGCCGTCGAGACACCCAAAAAGCTCGCAACGCGCTCGGCATCAGAGCTGGTGCTGGCCGCGCTGAACCCGGTGGTGCAGGAAACCATTGGCGGCTCGGCCGACCTTACCGGGTCGAACAACACCAAGACCGCCGATCTGGGTACCTTTGACCCGGCAAACCGCAAGGGGCGCTACGTCTATTACGGGATCCGTGAGCATGGCATGGCGGCGGCGATGAACGGCATGGTGCTGCATGGCGGCGTGCGCCCCTATGGCGGCACCTTCATGTGCTTCACCGACTATGCCCGCCCTTCGATGCGCCTGTCGGCCCTGATGCAGGTGCCGGTCGTCTATGTGATGACGCATGACTCGATCGGCCTGGGCGAGGACGGCCCGACCCACCAGCCGGTCGAACATCTGGCGATCAGCCGCGCTACCCCCAACACCTGGGTCTTCCGCCCAGCCGATCTGGTCGAAGTGGCCGAGGCCTGGGAACTGGCCCTGTCCACCAAGACCACGCCTTCGGTGCTGGCGCTCAGCCGTCAGAACCTTGCCCCGGTGCGCACCACGCATTCCAACCAGAACCTCAGCGCCCGCGGCGCCTATGTTCTGGCCGAGGCAACGGGCAAGCGTCAGGTCATCCTGATCGCGACCGGGTCGGAGGTGGAGATCGCCATGAAGGCACGCGAGATGCTGGAGGCCGAGGGCATCGGCACCCGCGTCGTCTCCATGCCCTGCATGGAGCTGTTCGCGGCGCAGGACGAGGCCTATCGCAAGAAAGTGCTGCCGGCAGGCACGGTCCGCATCGGCATCGAGGCGGGCGTGCGTCAGGGCTGGGATCGCTGGCTTCTGGGTGAACGCGGCAAAGAGCAGAAGGCCGCCTTTGTCGGCATGACCAGCTTCGGCGCCTCGGCCCCGGCGGATCGGCTCTACAAAGAGTTCGGCATCACCGCCGAGGCCACTGTGGAGCGCGCAAAAGCGCTGCTGTAAGAACTACCTATGGTTGAATAAAAAAGCCGCGCAAAAGCGCGGCTTTTTTTCGTTGATGCGCCCTCAATTTGTCTTAGACATTGTGCAGTCCCAAACCTGATTGTCGATCGACGAAGAGTACAAGTATGGCCGGAATCAAGAAATCAACTTTCCTTATTGGATTGGTAATTTTCAGTGCGACCAATATCGGTATGAAATGTGCTTCAAGTGGAACATGCCTGCCAGCAAGATCCCTCGAGGTCACGGTTTTAGATAAACTGGATGTGCCAAGATCCTGCCGCACGGGGTTGTTTAAGGGGCGAAGCGCCGCTCCCGCTACTCTAACAGACGGTTTCTGCGGAGTTGTGTTGACCGACTATGGCCCGTTCAAATTTCCGGAAAGTTCCTGGTCAAATACAGACGGAAAGCGCGAAGCAATTGTGGATGCCTTGGTTGAGGGGTGCAGATACGCAATCACCTACCGTGGCGGGCGGTACAAGTTTCAGGACTTTGTCGAACCAGGTGCAATGAATAGGAACCGTGGCATTCCTGTACTTCTTCGCATTGATAGAGTTCTTGGCTGTAACGAGGAACACTAAGGGCAGGTCAGAGCGACCTCCCCTCAGTCTATTGCCAAGCTAACGTTCTATGCACTCAAAAGGCGCGCAGCAGGTGGCGCGCTATGGCTTGCACAAAACCTTGCGCGCGCCCTCAATGCGCCTCGCCCTTCTTGCCGGTCACAGCAGCGATCAGCGGGCCAATCACGCGCGTGGCGACCGGGATCAGGATCACGCCCAGGATCAGGCCAAGGATGCCGTCGCAGATTGCCGTGACCAGCCAGCCCACGATACCCGCTACCCCCTCGGGCACGGCATGGGCGGCAAGCTCGGCCAGGTGATGGATGGTATTGTAGGGCTCATGCGCGCCCAGCACATGCATCCCGTGCACCACGATGTTGCCGCCGACCCACAGCATGGCCAGCGTCCCGACGGTTGAGAGGAACGACATCAGTTTCGGCATCCCGATCACCAGACCGCGCCCGATGGCCCGCCCTGCACCCGTCCGGCCCTTGGCCATGTGCAGGCCCACGTCATCCATCTTTACGATCAGCGCGACCGCGCCATAGACCGCGCCAGTGATCAGCGCGCCGACGACGGCAAGGGTGATCGCCTCCATCCACAGTGAGCTTTCGGGAATGGCGGCCAGCGCGATGGTCATGATCTCGGCCGACAGGATGAAGTCGGTCTTGATGGCGCCGGCGATCTTTTCCTCTTCCAGATGCGCAGGGTCCTTGGTGTCAAAATCCTCTTCGACGGCGTGATCTGCATGCGGCGCCAGCGCATGGACGACCTTCTCTGCCCCCTCAAAACACAGATAGGCACCGCCCAGCATCAGAAGTGGCGTGATCACCCATGGCGCAAAGTAGCTGAGCGCCAGAAGGCCGGGCAGAAGCACCAGCAACTTGTTCTTGAGCGAGCCAAGCGCGATGCGTCCGATGATCGGCAGCTCCCGCTCTGCCGAAAAGCCATGGACATATTTGGGCGTCACCGCCGCATCGTCGATCACGACGCCTGCGGCCTTGGAACCGGCCTTGGCAGCCGCCGCCGCCACGTCGTCAATCGAGGCTGCCGCAACCTTTGCAATTGCAGCCACATCATCCAGCAGCGCGAGCAAACCGCTCATACCATCTCTCCCGTTTCGCGTTCGTGAAGAGACTAGCGAAGCTGCGCTGCGGCGGAAAGATGCACAATGCAGCCGCCCTGTTAGCGAAAACACTGCAAGTTTGCGCTAACATACTGAAAATATAACCATTTTCTACTTTGCCGCCGCGAAGCGCCGGTCTATAGCCCCCCAAACGCGGGCTGAATCAACGGAAGGGATACACATGACCATCACCGTCGGCATCAATGGCTTTGGCCGGATCGGCCGCTGCACGCTGGCCCATATCGCGGAATCGGCGCGCAATGATGTGCAGGTGGTGGCGATCAACGCGACCGGCCCGATTGAAACGAACGCCCATCTGCTGAAGTACGACAGCGTGCATGGTCGCTTCCCCGGCGTGGTCAAGGTTGACGGCAACTCGCTGGATCTGGGTCGCGGCCCGATCCGGGTGATGTCGACCTACAACCCCGATGAGCTTGACTGGGAAGGCGTGGACGTCGTGCTGGAATGCACCGGCAAGTTCAATGATCGCGACAAGGCCGCTGTTCACCTCGGTCGCGGGGCCAAGCGCGTGCTGGTGTCGGCACCCGCCAAGAACGCTGACAAGACCGTGGTGTACGGTGTGAACCACCGCCAGTTGCAGCTTGATCATCTGGTCGTCTCGAACGGCTCCTGCACCACCAACTGCCTCGCCCCGCTGGCAAAGGTACTGAACGATGCGATCGGCATCGAATCCGGCATCATGACGACGATCCACAGCTATACCGGCGACCAGCCCACGCTCGACCGCCGCCACAAGGACCTGTACCGCGCACGTGCCGCGGCCATGGCGATGATCCCCACCTCGACCGGTGCGGCCAAAGCGATTGGCGAGGTTCTGCCGGAACTGAAGGGCAAGCTTGACGGTTCGGCCATCCGCGTTCCCACCCCCAATGTCTCGGCCGTGGACCTGACCTTTGTGGCATCGAAGGACGTGACCGTTCACGACGTGAACGAGATCGTGCGCGAGGCCGCCGCCGGCTACATGGGCATGGTTCTGGCCTATGATCCCGAACCCAAGGTGTCGATCGACTTCAATCATACCAATCATTCGTCTATCTTCGCCCCTGACCAGACCAAGGTGGTCGGTGGCCGCACCGTCCGCGTGCTGGCCTGGTACGATAACGAATGGGGCTTCTCTTGCCGCATGGCTGATGTGGCTGGCGCGATGGGGCGGCTCCTCCAGTAACGGGAGGGGTCGTGGCCGACCGCTTTCTGATAGCTCTCGGGCTGTTCATTTGCGCGCTTGTCGCGCTGGACCTCTTTGCCAACGGCGGAGAGGTCCTTGTGTTTTTGTCTCGCCGAATCATCGATCTGACCGAATATCTGATATTCTGGCGTTGACGGCGCGGAAATCAGTTGCATCTTGCGTCGCAGCATTGATGTTAGCGCTAGCATCGGCGGCACGAGTCGCCGGCGGCACAGGTGCATGGCACAGGAGGCGGATATGACGGTAAAAGTGGCAATCAACGGCTTCGGTCGGATCGGGCGCAACGTGCTGCGCGGGATCATTGAATCGGGCCGGACCGATATCGAGGTGGTCGCCATCAACGACCTTGGACCAGTGGAGACCAACGCGCATCTGCTGCGCTTCGATTCGGTGCATGGCCGCTTTCCGGTAGAGGTAACGACCGGTGCCGACTGGATTGATGTCGGCCGTGGGCCGATCCGCGTGACTGCGCTGCGTAATCCTGCGGAACTGCCTTGGGGCGATGTGGATGTGGTGATGGAATGCACCGGCATCTTCACCAGCAAGGAAAAATGCGCCGCGCATCTTGAGAACGGCTCGAAGCGCGTCCTGATCTCTGCCCCCGGTGACGGCGCTGACAAGACCATCGTTTACGGCGTGAACCACCACACGCTGACCAAGGACGATCTGGTTGTGTCAAACGCGTCCTGCACGACCAACTGCCTGAGCCCGGTGGCCAAGGTGCTCCATGACGCCATCGGCATCGAGAAAGGGATGATGACGACCATCCACTCGTACACCGGCGACCAGCCGACGCTGGATACGATGCACAAGGACCTTTACCGCGCCCGCGCTGCGGCACTGTCGATGATCCCGACCTCGACCGGTGCGGCCAAGGCTGTGGGTCTGGTTCTGCCGGAGCTGAAGGGCAAGCTCGATGGTTTCGCCATCCGCGTGCCCACGCCCAACGTGTCTGTCGTCGATCTCAAGTTCATCGCCAAGCGCGCCACCTCGGTCGAAGAGGTGAACGGCGCCATCGAGGCTGCAGCCAATGGTCCGTTGAAGGGTATTCTGGGCTTTACCAAGTTCAAGAACGTCTCTTCTGACTTCAACCACGACCCGCATTCCAGCGTCTTCCACATGGACCAGACCAAGGTCATGGACGGTACATTCGTGTCGATCCTGTCCTGGTATGACAATGAATGGGGCTTCTCAAACCGCATGGCTGATACGGCTGTTGCGATGGGCAAGTTGATCTAATCCACAGATTTCCGTTTGAAATCAGCAAGGGGCGCCATCTGGCGCCCTTTCTTCTTGGCTCTAAGACATGCAACAGGTGCATATCAGGCTTTCCAGACACTGGGTTGTTAGCGCAATCACCCCGCCCCATGTTTGTCGGGTGACGGGCATACGGTCCGTCCAAGATGACCACGGAATGTGGAAGGAAAGAAAATGACGAGCCTGTTCAATCGCATCAAGGAAGCGCGCAGCAAGCGTGCGCAGTACCTGAAGACGCGGGACGAGATCGCGCGCATGCCGCTCGATGTGGCGCTGGATCTGGATATCTATCGTGGCGACGCCGAGCGCATCGCCTTTGACGCGGTCTACGGCCGCGCCTGAGCGCCGCAATAGCCCGCGGCGATCAAGGGGAAGCAGCAGGGGCACGAGGGGCGGCCCGACCCGGGCGGCCGCCCTTCAACGATACTTCTTGAGAAGGGCGTCCTGCACCGAAGGCTTGACGAACTTCGACACATCGCCGCCAAGCCGCGCGATCTCTTTCACCAGCTTCGATGCAATGGCCTGACGCCGCGCGTCTGCCATCAGGAAGACGGTCTCGATACTGGAGTCCAGCGCGCGGTTCATGCCGACCATCTGGAATTCGTATTCAAAGTCCGCAACCGCACGCAGACCGCGGATAATCACCCCTGCTCCGACATCGCGGGCACAATCGATCAGCAGGTTTTCGAACGGATGAACGACAATCTCGGCACCGCCGTTCTTGGCGCTGATGACATCGCACTCCGCCTGCACCATAGCCACCCGCTCTTCCAGTGAGAACAGCGGGCCCTTGTCACGGTTGATCGCCACGCCGATCACCAGGCGATCAACCAGGGGCAAGGCGCGTTCGATGATATCAACGTGACCCAATGTGATTGGATCGAACGTTCCCGGATAGAGTCCGATACGCATGCCGCCCCCCAATAAGCCCTGCGCGCACGCAACAATATTGCGCGGCGTTTTGCAAGTGCAAAGCGCCGCGCTGCAGCATGGCGGATCAGAAGCCCTTGATCATGCCCTCAAGCGCGTCCTTCTCGGCCGAAAGCTCCATCAGGCGGGCCTTCACGACGTCACCGATAGAGATAAGGCCGATCATCGTGTCGCCCTCCATCACGGGCATGTGGCGGAAGCGACCATCGGTCATCTTCTGCAGCACGTCATGGGTGCTGTCCGAGACGGTGCAGCTGATGATCTTTTCGGTCATCAGCGTATCGACGGCGTCACCAAGGCAGGTCGGCCCGCGCTTGCCCAGTTCGCGCACGATATCGCGTTCAGACACGATGCCGGACACGCGCTTGCCATCTGGGGAGACGATGACCGCACCGATGCGGCGCATCGAGAGGACATGTGCCACCTCTGCCACGCTGGTCCCGGGTACAACGGTAATGACCGTCGTTTCGGGTTTGACCTTCAGAATCTGCGCAACGTGCATGGGTTCCTCCTCAGTTCGATGTGGAAAGCCTTGCGCCTGCGCAATTTTCTGTCAAGCGGCAGCTTCCAGTCGCCCCACTTCTTTGCGAAGCTCCTGCCCCAGAATATCCGCAAAACGATTGAGACGCAGAACCCGGCCGTCATCGGCATGGCGGATCAACCAGAAAGCGCGCTCCAGCCGGACCTCTGGCAGGATGCGTCGAAGCTCGGGCGCGGCGGGACGTGCGAAATCGTGCACAACCCCCACGCCGGCCCCGTGCCGAAGCCAGTTCAACTGCACGGAAACCGAGTTTGACGCGAGGGCCGCATGGTCCACCCCAAGCTGGCTCAGGTAATCCAGTTCCTTGTCGAAGATCATGTCGGGGATATACCCGACGATCCGGTGCTGCGAGAGGTCGGCAAGGCTGCCGATCGCCGGGCTGCGCGCCAGATAATTGGCAGATGCGGCAAGGCTCAGGTGATAATCCACCAGCTTTTGCACGGTCATCCGCCCCGTGACAGGCCGTGAGACGGCAATCGCCATATCGGCCTCGCGCTTGGACAGGTTGAAAACCCGCGGCAGCGCGACGATCTGAACCTCCAAGCCCGGATTGGCGTCACATATCCGGGCGAGAACCTGCGGCAGAAGATAGTTCGCACAGCCATCCGGCGCACCGATACGGATCTGCCCTGTCAGCCCCTGATCGCGGCCTCGCAGCTCTTCGGCGGCACCGGTCACGGCAAGCTCCGCGCGCTCGGCATGGGCCAGGATGCGCGCGCCCTCTTCGGTCAGTGCATAGCCTTGCGGGCTTTTGGCAAAGAGCCGCGCGCCAAGGTCGTGCTCCAACCGGGCGATCCTGCGCCCGATTGTCGCAGGGTCAAGCCGCAACGCTTTGCCGGCGCCGGAAAGGCTCTCGGCGCGAGCGACGGCGAGGAACAGCTTCAGATCATCCCAGTCCATGCGGCCATGCAAAAATGCAAAACGATTTTGGAATCTTGCCGCTGTTTCTGGCGAAATTGCAAGGCTATTGTCCGGCCAGTCAATTCGGGAGGATTCCATGAAAGAGATCGGTCACTGGATCAACGGCAAGCTGGTTCCCGGGAAATCGGGCCGCTTTGCCGAAGTGTACAACCCGGCCACCGGCGAAGTGCAGGCGCATGTCGCGCTCGCCAACCAGGACGAGCTGGCTTATGCGATTGCCGAAGCTGAAAAGGCACAGCTCGTCTGGGGCGCCACCAACCCGCAGCGCCGCGCCCGCGTGATGATGGCCTTTGGCGCGCTGATCAACGCCAATATGGACAAGCTGGCCGAACTGGTCAGCGTGGAGCACGGCAAGACCCTGCCCGACGCGCGCGGCGATGTGCAGCGTGGGCTTGAGGTGATCGAGGTTTGCATGGGGCTGCCCTCGCAGCTGAAAGGTGAATATACCGACAGCGCAGGTCCGGGCATCGACCTTTACTCGATGCGCCAGCCGCTTGGCGTGGTTGCAGGCATTACGCCCTTCAACTTCCCGGCGATGATTCCGCTGTGGAAAATGGGCCCGGCGCTGTCGGCTGGCAATGCCATGATACTGAAGCCGTCGGAACGCTGCCCCTCCACCTCGATCATGCTGGCTCAACTGGCGCAAGAGGCTGGCCTGCCGGACGGCGTGCTGCAGGTGGTCAACGGCGACAAAGAGGTTGTGGACGGCATTCTCGACAACCCGACCATCCAGGCTGTGGGCTTCGTCGGGTCAACCCCGATCGCGCAGTACATCTATGGCCGCGCGGCAACCAACGGCAAGCGCGCCCAGTGCTTTGGCGGCGCCAAGAACCACATGCTGATCATGCCCGACGCCGACCTCGACAAGGCGGCCGACGCGCTGATCGGTGCGGGCTATGGGGCTGCGGGCGAGCGCTGCATGGCGATTTCGGTGGCAGTGCCGGTCGGCCAGAAAACCGCCGATGCACTGATCGAAAAGCTGGTGCCGCGGATCGAGAAACTGAAAGTTGGCCCCTACACTGCGGGCAATGACGTCGACTTCGGGCCCGTGATCACCAAGGCCTCGCAGCAGCGCATCCTGGGCCTGATCGACTCAGGGATCCAACAGGGCGCGAAGCTGGTTGTGGATGGTCGGAACCTGAAGATCCAGGGTTACGAGAACGGCTTCTTCGTGGGCGCCACGCTGTTTGACAACGTGACCCCCGACATGGAAATCTACAAGCAAGAGATCTTCGGCCCGGTTCTCTCGACCGTGCGTGCCGACAGCTACGAAGAGGCGCTGAAGCTAGTGATCGACAACGAATACGGCAACGGCACGGCGATCTTTACCGCCGATGGCGATACCGCCCGCGACTTTGCCAGCCGGGTCAATGTCGGCATGGTGGGCATCAACTTCCCGATCCCGGTGCCGCTGTCCTATTACACCTTCGGCGGCTGGAAGAAGTCGGCCTTTGGCGACCTGAACCAGTATGGCCCCGACGCCTTCCGCTTCTACACCAAGACCAAGACCGTGACCGCCCGCTGGTTCTCGGGCATCAAGGACGGTGCGGCGCTCAACTTCAAAGCGCTGGATTAATTCAAGGCGGCGGGACTTTCCCTTCCGCATCTGACACCCATTCGCGGCCAAGGCTTGCCTTTGGCCGCGACATGCCAAAAATAAACATCTGTTCATTTCAGCCAGAAAAGGGCGTGGCCTTCCCTTGAAGATGGATCGCTCGCGCATAAGACAGATGCCTCAGGACATTCATATCAGGATCGACCGAAATGCCGGGCGCATCACACTGACACGCCCAAAGGCGCTCAATGCGCTCAGCTACGGCATGATGCGCGCGCTTGACGATGCGCTGATCGCATGGGCCAATGATCCTGGCGTTCGCGTTGTCATCATCGATGCCGAAGGCCCGCGTGCCTTCTGCGCGGGCGGGGATATTGCCGAGGTTTACGCAGCCGCATGCGCGGACAATTTCGCATTTGCGCAACGATTTTGGGCCGAAGAGTACCGGATGAATGCCCGGATCGGCGCCTATCCAAAACCCGTTGTATCCCTGATCCATGGTTTCTGCATGGGGGGTGGTGTGGGCGTGGCCTGCCATGCGTCGCACCGGATAGTCGGAGAAAGCGCCCAGGTCGCCATGCCCGAATGCGCGATCGGCATGGTGCCGGACGTCGGCGGCTCGGCGCTGCTTGCGCGTGCGCCGGGGCGCATGGGGGCATGGCTTGGCACGACCGGTACACGGATGGCACCGGCGGATGCGATCTATGCGGGCTTCGCTGACCATTTCGTGCCCGAGGCAGAATGGCCAGCCCTGATGGATGCTCTCTGCTCTTCCGGCGTGACTGACCCCATCCTTTCCGCCGCGCGCCCCTGCCCGCTGCCTGCCACGCTGCCAGCCTTGCAACCCCTCGTCGACCGTCACTTCGCCAGCCGGGATCTTTCCCTTGTTGTCGCAAGCCTTCAGTCGGATCCGGGCGCATTCTCGCAATCTTCGATCGCCGCTTTGGCGAAAGTGTCGCCTCTCGGCGCGGCAACCACGCTTGAGCTGCTGCACCGGCTCGGCCCAGATCCGACCCTGCGAGAGGCACTCGGGCAAGAGTACCGCGTCACTTACCGCGCACAGCAATCGACCGACCTTCTGGAGGGCATCCGCGCGATGGTCATCGACAAGGACCGCCACCCGCGCTGGCGCCACGCGGACGCATCAGCCGTGACCAACGCCGAGGTTGAGGCGCTGCTCGCCCCGCTTGGGTCGGATGAGCTGACCTTCTGACAGCCGCAGGACACTGCGACAAGGCATCGCGTGACACCATCACAAAAACATATAATAATGCGAATATGTAACATCGGAGATTGCCATGACCACAAATGTCGGCGGTATTGACCGCATCCTGCGCATCGCCATCGGCGCAGCTCTTTTGCTCTGGTTTTTCATCGATCAGGGAACCGGATTCTGGCACTGGGCCAAGCTGATTGGCGTTGTGCCGCTGCTGACCGGGCTGTTTTCTACGTGCCCGCTCTATTCGATCATCGGGATGAGCACCTGCCCGCGCAAAGGGTGATCTGATCGGCGAACCACCGCCGGTGAAAAGGCTTTGCCCGTGCGGCTGCCGCTGCATCTGGTAAAATGACCGGGTAGCAGCTTCAGGGGGAAAACGATGCCTCGCTCCAGAAACATAGCGGTGCTGGCCCTCGCCTTGGCGTTTGCGGCCGCACCTGTGCTTGCCGACGGCAAGGGCAAAGGCCACGGAAAGAACAAGGGAAACGACTGGAAGAACCGTGATTGGTCACAGCCGTACAACCTGCGCGGTTGCCCGCCCGGACTTGCCAAGAAGAACCCGCCATGTGTACCGCCAGGTCAGGCCAAGAAGCAGGTCAATTACGCCGACTACGACGATCATGACTACTATCGCTATCGGCGGGGCGAGTATCTGCCGCGTGATGCGGATTATCTGCGTGACCCGTGGCGCTATCGCCTGCCCGATGGCACCTACTACGTCGACAACGGCTTCGTCTATCGGGTTGACCCACAAACGCTGGAAGTCATGGCGCTTGTGGGCCTGCTTGACCGGCTGCTGAACTAGCCTTCGCTCATTCAGCGGCCACGCGGCGCGACTTCAGCATCGGGCGCAGATAGCGGCCGGTGTGGCTCGCCTCGATATCCGCGACGTCCTCGGGCGTGCCGGTGGCCACGATCCGGCCTCCACCGTCGCCGCCCTCTGGCCCGATATCGATGATCCAGTCGGCGGTCTTGATGACGTCGAGGTTGTGCTCGATCACGACGACCGTGTTGCCCTGATCGACCAGTTCATGCAGCACTTCCAGAAGCTTGCGCACATCTTCGAAGTGCAGGCCCGTGGTCGGCTCATCGAGGATATAGAGCGTGCGACCCGTGGCGCGGCGGCTTAGCTCTTTTGACAGCTTCACCCGCTGCGCCTCGCCACCGGACAGGGTCGTCGCTTGTTGACCGACCTTGATATAGCCAAGGCCCACCTGGCACAGCGCCTCCATCTTGTCGCGGATGGCCGGGACCGCCGCAAAGAACTCGCGCGCATCTTCGCAGGTCATCTCAAGAACATCAGCTATGCTCTTGTTCTTGAATTTTATTTCCAGTGTTTCACGATTGTAGCGATGCCCCTTGCAGGTCTCGCAGGTGACATAGACGTCGGGCAGGAAGTGCATCTCGATCTTGATGACACCGTCCCCCTGACAGGCCTCGCACCGACCACCCTTGACGTTAAAGCTGAAACGTCCGGGCTGATAGCCGCGCGCTTTTGCTTCGGGCAGACCCGCAAACCAGTCGCGGATCGGGGTGAAGGCGCCGGTGTAAGTCGCCGGATTGGAGCGCGGCGTGCGCCCGATCGGGCGCTGGTCGATATCGATCACCTTGTCGAGATGCTCAAACCCCTTGATCGTTTCGCAGGGTGCCGGCGTTTCATGCGCGCCATTCAGGCGGCTGGCCGCCGTCTTGAACAGGGTCTCGATGGTCAGGGTTGATTTTCCACCGCCGGAAACTCCGGTCACGCAGACGAATTTGCCCAGCGGGAAATCGGCGGTCACGTCTTTCAGGTTGTTGCCAGAAGCCTTTACGACAGTAAGCTTTTTTCCGCTCCCCTCGCGGCGGGTCTTCGGCACCGCGATCTCGCGCTTCCCTGACAGATACTGTCCCGTCAGACTTGCCGGGTCGGTGGCGATCTCTTGGGGCGTTCCGCGTGCGACGACCTGCCCGCCATGGACCCCTGCGCCGGGGCCCATGTCAAAGACGTAGTCCGCCTCGCGAATTGCATCTTCGTCATGCTCGACCACAAGCACTGTGTTGCCCTGATCGCGTAGCCCTTTGAGCGTACCCAACAACCGGTCGTTGTCGCGCTGGTGAAGGCCGATGCTGGGTTCATCCAGCACATAAAGAACGCCGGTCAGGCCAGATCCGATCTGGCTTGCCAGACGGATTCGCTGGCTCTCGCCCCCGGAAAGTGTGCCCGCACTGCGCGAGAGAGTCAGGTAGTCCAGGCCGACATTCACAAGAAAACCAAGACGTTCGCGGATTTCCTTAAGGATCGCGCGCGCAATCTCGTTCTTCTGGTTCGTCAGGCTGGCCGGCACTGTCTCGATCCAGGCGAAGGCCTCTTTGATCGACATCTCGACCACCTGGCCGACATGCAGTCCCGCAATCTTGACGGCCAGCGCCTCGGGTTTCAACCTATAGCCCGAGCAGACATGGCACGGGCGGTTGTTCTGATACCGCTCCATCTCTTCGCGGCTCCAGGCGCTGTCGGTCTCGCGGTATCGCCGTTCCATGTTCGGAATGACGCCTTCAAAGACACGGCTAACCTGGTAGACTCGCCCACCCTCGTCATAGCGGAACTGGATCTCCTCACCGCCTGATCCGCGCAGAAAGACTTCACGCGCCTTGTCGGGCAAGTCCTTCCACTTCTTGCGTTTATCAAAGCCGTAATGGGTGGCGATGGCCTCGATCGTCTGCAGGAAGTAAGGGCTTTTCGACTTTGACCACGGCGCGATGGCCCCCTGCGCCAACGTCAGATTCTGGTCTGGCACCACCAGCCGCTCGTCAAAGAACAGCTCCACCCCAAGACCGTCACAAGCGGGACAGGCCCCCAAGGGCGCGTTGAAGGAAAATAGGCGCGGTTCGATTTCGGGTATGGTGAACCCGGAAACCGGGCAGGCAAAATTTTCCGAGAACGTCTTGCGTTCGGGCTCCCCCTCGGCCGGGGCAGTCTCGATTACCGCGATGCCGCTGGCCAAATCCAGCGCCGTGCGGAAGCTGTCGGCCAGCCGGGTGGCGATATCGCCGCGCACGACAAGGCGGTCCACAACGACGTCGATATCGTGCCGGAACTTCTTGTCCAGCGTCGGCGGCTCGTCGAGGTCGTAGAACTGACCGTCGACCTTTACGCGCTGGAAGCCCTGCTTGCGCAGTTCAAGAAACTCCTTGCGGTATTCCCCTTTGCGGTCGCGCACGATCGGGGCCAGCAGATAAGCGCGGGTCCCCTCTTCCATCGCGAGGACGGCATCGACCATGTCCTGAACTTGCATCGCCTCGATCGGCAGGCCGGTGGCAGGGCTGTAGGGCGTACCCACCCGCGCGAACAAGAGGCGCAGATAGTCATAGATCTCGGTCACCGTGCCGACGGTCGAACGCGGGTTCTTTGACGTGGTTTTCTGCTCGATAGAGATCGCCGGGCTCAGGCCCGAGATATGATCGACATCGGGTTTGCCCATCATGTCGAGGAACTGGCGCGCATAGGCGGACAGGCTTTCAACGTAGCGGCGCTGACCCTCGGCATAGATCGTATCGAAGGCGAGGCTCGACTTGCCCGACCCCGAAAGCCCAGTGATGACCACCAGTTGGTCACGCGGAATGTCGAGATCCACACCCTTGAGGTTGTGCTCACGCGCGCCACGTACTTCGATGAACTTCTGTTCTGCCATCAAGGGCCCCCAGCCGACTAACCTGCAGGTCGGCCAAGATGTAGGGCATCCGGACCGAGTCTCCAATCCAAAAACGTGAACATTAGATGAACAACATGATGCATCCCGCGGTTTTTTGCCGGGTCCGGCCCAAAACCGACAATGCGCTTGCAAATTAGCTACATTCATCTATCTGAATATATAAATCAAATGAGGTGCCCGATGTTCTCTTTCCTCCGTCCTGCCAGTCCCAAGGTAAAGCGCATTGCCCCGGCCGAGGCTGTCGCCCGCGCCGAGCGTGGCGAGTTGACGATCCTCGATGTGCGTGAGCTGTCCGAGTTGAAAACAAGCGGCAAGGCGCGCGGTGCGGTGCATGTCCCGCTGGCCACAGTGCCGATACGCATGAAGCCGGGCATGGGTGAGGTGCCAGAGGGCGTGACGCTCGACCGTCCCATCTGCCTCTACTGCGCAGCGGGTGGCAGATCCGGGCGCGCGGCCGAGGTCCTTCTGGGGTTGGGTTATACCGAGGTCTATAACCTCGGCGGCTTTGGCGACTGGCTTGCTGGCGGCGGCAAGACCGAAAAGATCTGACAAACGAAAAGAGGCCCGCAAGTGCGAGCCTCTTTCCTGTCTCAGATATCTGAAACGACGGACGCCAAGACGGGGCGGCAGCCCCCTGCCCGGTCAGAAATGCAGCGCGCGGCCATAGGCGTCGAGCACGGCCTCGTGCATCATCTCGCTCAGCGTGGGGTGCGGGAAGACGGTGTTCATCAGGTCTTCCTCGGTCGTCTCGAGGCTGCGGCCAACGACATAGCCCTGGATCAGCTCCGTCACCTCGGCACCCACCATATGTGCGCCTAAAAGCTCTCCGGTCTTTGCGTCGAAGACCGTCTTGATCAAGCCCTCGGGCTCGCCCAGGGCGATGGCCTTGCCATTACCGATGAACGGGAAGCGGCCGACCTTGATGGTATAGCCGGACTCTTTCGCCTTGGCTTCGGTCAGACCGACGCTTGCAACCTGGGGATGGCAATAGGTGCAGCCGGCGATCGAGTTCGGTTTGATGGCATGGGGATGGAGGCCCGCGATCAGCTCAGCCACCATGACGCCTTCATGGCTGGCCTTGTGGGCAAGCCACGGAGCACCCGCGATGTCGCCGATCGCATAGAGCCCCTCAATTCCGGTGCGGCAGTATTCGTCCGTCACCACATGGGTGCGGTCGATCTTCACGCCAAGCGCCTCAAGCCCAAGGTTCTCGACATTGCCGACGATACCAACGGCCGAAATCACGGTGTCAAACTCGGCTGTTTCGGTCTTGCCGTTCGATTCCAGATGCGCGGTGACGCCAACACCCGGTTTACGGTCCAGCTTCTTGACCGTGGTCTTTTCAAGAATCTTCATGCCCTGCTTGACGAAGGCCTTCTTCGCAAAGGCGCTGATCTCGGCATCTTCCACCGGCAGGACGCGGTCCATCACCTCGCAGACGGTGACATCGGCACCCAGCGTATTGAAGAAGCTGGCAAACTCGATTCCGATAGCGCCCGATCCGATGACCAGCAGTTTCTTCGGCATGCGTTTGGGCTGCAGCGCATGCTTGTAGGTCCAGACCAGGTCGCCGTCGGCTTCAAGCCCCGGCAGTTCCCGCGCACGGGCGCCGGTTGCCAGGATGATCGCCGGCGCGGTCAGCTCTTCCACACCCTTGTCGGTCTTGACCGAGACCTTGCCCTTGGCGGGAAGCGTCGCCGCCCCCATGAACACAGTCACCTTGTTCTTCTTCATCAGATGGCCGATGCCACCCGAAAGCTGCTTGGCGACCCCACGCGACCGGGCGACGACCGCATCGAGATCGTAGCCGATGCCGTCAGCCTTCAGGCCGAATTCCTTGGCGCGGTGCATCAGGTGAAACACTTCGGCCGAACGCAGCAGCGCCTTGGTCGGGATGCAGCCCCAGTTCAGGCAGATGCCGCCCAGATGTTCCCGCTCGACAATCGCGACGTTCTTGCCCAGTTGCGCGGCGCGTATCGCCGCCACATAGCCACCCGGGCCGGCACCGATCACGATCACGTCGAAGTTTCTGGCAGCCATGTTTCCCCTCCTCTGGAAAAGTAGTTTGCCATTAAACTAATTGAAAAGCCCAAGCAATGCAGCGAAAATCATGGGCCCATGCATTCAATGCATAGCTATTTCGTCGCCGCCGCTCGAAGGTCCTTCACTATTGAAGCATATCCACCCTCGCGCATGAACAATGTCTCCTCGGTGGTCGAGTGCCGACCAAGGGCATCATTGCGATAGGGAAAGCGGCCAAACCGCGCGATGATCGCCTGATGCGCGCGGGCGTGCAGCGCCAGTTCCGGGTCTGCCGGAAGACGGTCTTCCATCAACTCTACCGCGAGGACCTGATCCTCAGGGTCCTCGCTGTGTTCAAAGGGCATGTAAAAGAACTGTCGCTCGGGTTCGGGCGCGCGCAGGTCCCAGCCATGCGCCAGTGCCTTGCGGGCCGCCGCAAGCGCAAGCGGATCAGTCGCAAAGGCCTTTGCCTCGCCCCGCCACATGTTGCGCGGGAACTGATCGCAGAGAATGATATAGGCCAGCGTTCCGGCGGCCCCATCGACCCAATGGTCCAAGCCGCCCTCGCGCGCCGCATTCCATAGATCGGCCCACAGCGTTCGGATTTCATCGTCCAGTTCTACGCCGCCAGCGTACCAGCCCTCTGGCCCAACAGCATCAAGCCAGTAGTCAAGCACCTCGACCGGATCTGACATGCGCTACCCCCCTGCAGACCAGGCAAGGGTGGCAGGGTTTCCGCCGCCCCGCAAGCCTGCGTTCAGTGCGAGGCGCTCTGCGGTTTCGCGGCAGGCGGGATCGGCGCGCCGGTATCGGCCTCCTCCATCACAGCACCGACGGCAACGGCCGATGCCGTGGGGGCCACGGTCGCGAAATTGCCGCTGACGCCCGGTGCCGCACGCCGTGACATCCGCCACAGGGCATAAGCCGCAAGCCCCGCGAAATTCGCGGCGATGAACAGAAAGAAACCGCCTGGCCCGATCTGGGTCATGATCCAGCCTGTCACAAGCGGCCCCACGATGGCGCCGAGCCCGTTCAGGAACAGCATGCCCGACGATGCCGCCGCCATCTCGTCCCGCGCCAGAAAGTCGTTGGTATAGGCAATCAACAGCGAGTAGAGCGGGTTCGTGATGCCACCCAGCACCATGGCCACAGCCAGATTCAGCGCAAAGGGCAGGTCTACCAGCCCCGCCAGCAGCATCACCACCCCTGCAAAGGCCGAAAGCCACAGGATCAGCCGGCGCCGGTCATTGCGGTCAGACAGCCAGCCGATCGGGTACTGCAGAAGCAAGCCCCCCACATACATCGCGCCAACGAAGATCGAGATCTGCCGCACTGACAGGCCGACCTGTGCCCCCCAGACCGAGGCCATGCCGAACATCGCCGCGAAAACGCCACCGGTCAGCAGCATGCCCACGCAGCCCAACGGTGAGATGCGCCACAGCGCCCGGAACCCCAGCCGTTTCGTGGATTCGAACTTCGGCGTGGGGATGTCGGTCAGAAGGATCGGGATAAACGCGAGGCTCACCAGCACCGACGGGATCACGAACAGAACGAAGCCGTCGGGATTGGCCACGTTCAGCAGGAACTGCGCCGTGATGATGCCGATCATCTGCACGATCATATAGGCTGACAGCGCCTGCCCGCGTGTCTCGTTCGTCGACAACTGGTTTAGCCAGCTTTCCGCCGTGATGTAGACGCCGCAAAAGCTAAACCCGATCACCACGCGCAGGACCGACCACAGAAACCACTCCGGCGCGACCGGATAAAGCACAAGCCCGGCCGAGATCACCGAGCCGAGCGCCGAGAACACCCGCACATGCCCCACCCTGCGGATCATGCCCGGCACCATCAGCGAGCCCGCAAGGAACCCCACGAAGTAGGACGAGATCACGATGGAGATCTCGACCGTGCGGAAGCCCTCTATCGCGCCCCGGATACCCAGAAGCGAGCCCTGCATGCCGTTGCCGACCATCAGCAGCATCACCCCCATCAACAGGGGCCAGGTAGAGGCGATGACCTTCAGCACGCGCGAACTCCGACAAACTAGGACAATTTAGCAGGGGTCGCCTCGCCTGCTTGGGCGAAAGCGACATCTGGCGGCGATCAAGGAACCAGAAGCGAGGCGTCGCCGTAAGAAAAGAACCGGTAGCCCTGCCGGATCGCGTGATCATAGACCTTCAGCATCCGGTCCCGCCCCATCAGCGCCGATACCAGCATCAGCAGCGTGGATTTCGGCAGGTGAAAATTGGTCATCAGCGCATCCGCGATCTGAAAGCGGAAGCCGGGATAGATGAAGATGTCGGTCGTGCCGCGCCACGGGTGCAATTGCCCGTCGCGCGCGGCACTTTCCAGCAAACGCAGGGCCGTGGTGCCAACCGGAATGACCCGTCCACCTGCGGCCTTGGTCGCATTGATCGCATCAGCCGCCGCTGCGGTCACCTCGCCCCATTCGGCGTGCATCCGGTGGGTCGTGACGTCCTCGACCTTCACTGGCAGGAAGGTACCCGCGCCCACATGCAGCGTAACTTCGGTAAACTGAACACCCCGCGCACGCAGGGCCTCTAGCAGGGGGGCGTCGAAATGCAGGCTGGCGGTCGGCGCGGCCACGGCGCCAGAATGCCGCGCAAAGACGGTTTGGTAGTCATCAAGGTCCTGCGCATCGGGCGCGCGCTTTGCGGCGATATAGGGCGGCAGCGGCATTTGCCCTGCAGCCGCAAGGGCCGCGTCGAAATCGTCGCCCCCAAGGTTGAAGCGCAAGACAAGCTCAGCTTCGGATTTGCCCACCGCTTCGGCCGAAAGCGTGTCAGAAAAGCGGATGACCTCGCCGGCCGCTACCTTGCGCAAGGGCTTGGCCAGTGCCCTCCAGTCACCGGCCGGCGTAGGCTCAAGCAACGTCACCTCGATCCGGGCCGACACCCTGCCCTGCCCGCTGTCGCGCCAGCGCTCGCCCGTCAGACGGGCCGGGATGACCTTGGTGTTGTTCAGCACCAGCCGGTCACCGGGGCGCAACTCATCGACAAGGTCGGTGACGCGGCGGTCGCGGATCGCAGCACCTTCGGCGACCAACAGCCGCGCCGCCGACCGCGGGCGCGCGGGCCGCGTCGCGATCAGCTCTTCGGGCAGGTGGAAGTCAAAGTCCGACAGCTTCAAGGTTGGCTCTCCAGTTGCGGAATCGGGCGGCGGAAGATTTCGCGGAACATGCCCGGCGTCAAAAGCGAGAGCGGATTGACCGAAACCGAAGGCTTTGTCGAGGTCCCGGTGATGCGATAGTTGAAACCGAACACGCCCTCCCCCTGCCGGGTCAGGATCGCCCCGATCCCGTTCAGCAGATAGATGGGCGAGATGACGCCCTGCATATTCAGTGCCTTCGTGCGGGAATCGAAGGTTCCCGCCATCGACACGCCCATCGACAGCCCCACGGCCGAGCCGCGCCTGACCTCGACGCCCGCCGGGCTGAGCCGGAAGGCGGCCTCGCCCGAACTGAAGACGAGCCCCTCGCCGTTCAGCTGCTCAAGGATGCCCACGACCGAAATGGCCGAGAGCAGCTCCGCAAGCACCGGGGCATCGCGCACACGGAAGTTGCGGGCGGTTGCGATCCCCTCGTAGACGCCCTTCGGGCCCTGCGGCATCAGTTGCAGATCAAGTGCGCCGCCGCGCGCAGTGCTGAAGATGCCAGAGGCCGCCAGCACACCGCCCGCGTCGTCGGATGTGATGCGGATTGCCGTTCCGGTCTTGACCGGCGCCACGCCACCGCGCAAGGCCGCCGCCCCGTTCAGTCGCGCAGAAAAGCTGCCCTTGAACCCGCCCGCCGTCGAGAACTCACCCGTCAGTCCATGCAGCGCGATGGTTTCGGTCACCTGTACCCGGTCGAGCCGCGCCGTGATCGGTGTGCCTCCGTCCTTGCCGCCCTTGCCCGATCCGAACTCGGGCAGGTTGCGCAGGTCCAGCCTGCCGCCCGTCACCTCGATCGCCGGGGAACTGCCCTTCCCGCGCCCGACCAGCGTGACGGGTCCGTCGAACCACTTGCCGATCCGCACTTGGGACAGCGTCAACCGATCCAGATCGCCGCCTCCGTTCAGCGACACCTTCCCCTCGGCATCAAGCCCCGCACCAGACAGCCGTAGCGCCTCGACCGAAGCGGGTTTGCCCAGCGTGGCCTTGACGTCAAGCGTGCCACTTCCGCCGGCCGGTTTTGACCAGCCGATCTCGGGCAGCGACAGCGCAATGCCCGTCAGTTTCGATGTAAGCGACAGCCGCGCGGGGCTGCCTTTCTGCATGTCGATCCGGAAATCACCCCATCCGCTGCCCGACACCGCGCCCTTTGGCAAACCGATGCGGAACTCTTCAATCGTTCGGGGTGAAATCTCCACTTGTCCCTCGACCTCCGATTTACCACCGGCTTCCTTGCCAAAGGGCAAACGATAAGTCGCGTCGAACGGAACTTCCCCGATCTTGCCGGCCCCTCTCAGCTCCAGCCCGCGCGGCGTGGCGGAAATCGCAAGCGCGTCGGATGTCAGTGTGCGCCCTTCAACCAGAACATCGGATCGAACATCCTGAAGCCTGCCCTGAACATCAAAGCTGACATCCTCGGGCTTGACCTTCTTGACAAGCGGCAGCCGCAACAGCGCGTTGAGCCTGGCCTTGCCCTCACCGATCTCGACCGGGCGACCCGCTTTGGTCAGAAAGCGGAAGGGCTCTTCATCGAGTAGGGACAGCGCCGCCGTCAGCGTTGAATCCGTATGCAGTCGGATCTCGGCCTGCGCAGGTTTGTGGCGGATATCCAGCACCGAGAACACAGAACCCGCCATGTCGATCGTGCCGCCAAGCGGGGGCGTGATCTGCCCCTCGTCCAGCACCATGGTATAGGTGAAATCCTCAAGCGTCGCATAGCCTGATCCCTTGCGGATCGGCGGCAGGGTCTTGAGGAACCGCACATCGCCCTGCACAAAGTCATAGCCGAGCGAAAGCTGCGGCTCTTGCCCCTGTTCGGCGCGGATCGCCATGCGCACATTACGCAGCAGACCTTCCTGCACGTTCTCGACCAGCCATTTCCGGGTCTTGGCGACCGCCGACACCGGCCAAAGCGCCATCAGCCGGTCATGCCGGATCGCGTCCAGCGCGATATCGCCCGCGACGCGCCAACCGCGTGCATCGGCGGTGGCGCTGCCGCTTGCCGAGAGCACCCGACCGTCGTCGATCAGCGTGAACTGACCCAAATCCAGCCGGAACGGATCAAGTCGCAGCCGCAGGTCGATGGCCCCTTCGCCAAACGTCACCGGCTGGGTGAACAGGCCTTCGGGATCAACCATCACCTCGGAAATCGCGATCTGCGCCAGATAGGCCTCGGGCCGGCCGCCCGTCACCCCGGGCACATCGATATGTCCCGTGGCGCGCAGACGCAGCGTGCTGCTTTCCACCTCAAATGCGTCCAGCCGGACCCGCTCGGCCTTGGGGTCCGACACAAAGGAAAGACGCGCACCTTGGAAGGCGATGGGCCGTGCCTCTGGCGAGGGATGAAGCGCACCGGCAGCCACCGCCAGTTCACCTTCCAATGTGACAAGACGTCCGTCAGGGGCGAGCCCGGTGATCACCTTGCCCGAAATCGGCGCATCAACCGCGCTAAGGAACCCAAGCGTTGGAGCCTGCGCGGCCAGATCGCGCGCCTCAACCGCCTCGACCGTCGCGCGCAGGCGGGCGCCGGACGAATCCTTACGTGTGGCAATCGAGAGCAGTGCATGTGCCGGGGCACGCTCAGGGCTGGCAAGGGTAAAGGTCAGTTGCGACCTGACCTCGTCGGTGGTGTTCAGCACCGTCAACTGCCCGTCCCCGATCTGCCACTGGCGTCCGGCACGACGATCATCCAGCGTCAGCGACAGCGCCTCGACCTGAACCTCGCGCAGCGCGGCCAGAACCGGCGCTTCAAAGACTTGGTCCAGCCGGTCCAGCACCTCGGGAAAGGCGCCAAGGTCACGCATTGGCGCACCGGCGCCGAAATCCAGATCGAAACGCCCGTCGGTATCGCGCCGCAACCGGACAGCCGCCCCCGACAGCACCACCGATGATGGCCGGATCGCTCCGCGCAGCATCGAGCCCGCATCGAAGGCAACCCGCGCTTCGGGCAGCCGCAATACAGTGGTACCGAGGCCGCGCGTGATGCGGATATCCTCAAGCCGAAGGCGCGGAATCCAGTCGCGGTCGACCATCACCTCGACCTTGCCCAGCGACAGGCGCATCTCGGGCACCGTGATGCGGGCATTCAGGCGCTGCTCAGCCTCATTCACCGCCCAGGCGGGTAATGCAACGGGTTTTCCCGTCAGAGCCAGAATCGTGAAGCCGGCCGCAAGCGCCAGCACCGCGAGTGCTGCGAACATCCAGATCGAGACCCGCACCACATGGTGCCGAACCCGGCGCTTCGGACGGCGAGCGGAGGCAGGACTATCCTGTGCCGGGGCCGGGGCGTTGTCGCCCTGCCCGTCGGCCAGCAGCCTATCCTCCGAAGTCCCGTCCATTTGCCCTGCGACCTTTTTTCCCGCCTTGCCTTTAACTGTCCATGAAGGCAACTAAAACCCAAAGGACATTCACACTTTTGGCAAGGAGCCGCGCATGATCGGCGAAGGACAACCCGCCCCCGACTTTACCCTGCCCCGCGATGGCGGCGGCGAGGTCAGCCTCTCTGCACTTCGCGGCCAAAAGGTGGTGCTCTATTTCTACCCCAAGGATGATACACCCGGCTGCACGACCGAGGCGCTGGATTTCACTGCCCGCGCGCAGGAATTTGATGCAGCAGGCGCCGTCGTGATCGGCATTTCCAAGGATAGCGTCGCAAAGCACGACAAGTTCGTGAAGAAGCATGCGCTTGGCATCATGCTTGCCTCGGACGAGCACGGCACCACTTGCGAGGACTATGGGGTGTGGGTCGAGAAAAGCATGTACGGCAAGACCTACATGGGGATCGACCGCTCGACCTTTCTGATCGACGCCGAGGGCCGGATCGCGCGTATCTGGCGCAAGGTCAAGGTGGCCGATCACGCAGCCGAAGTGCTTGAGGCCGCGAAGTCCGCATGACGGCACGGACCCTCACAGACATGGCGGTGGAGGTGCTGTCCACCGCCGATGGGCGCGCGAAGTGCGAAATCTCGCGCCAGCATGCCGAAACGTGGTTTGCCGCACGCGCGTCGGGTGCAGCGCTTCCTGTGGGAACCGCCTTCCCGCCCGACCATCCAGCGCGCCCCGCAAAGCCCGAACTCTTGCCGCCCCGCGATGTGCCGCGTCGCCGCCCCGGCAGCCCGGCCGGGCGCGCAGCACTTCTGCACGCGGTGGCCCATATCGAACTGAATGCCGTAGATCTTCACTGGGACATCATCGCGCGCTTTGGGCATATTCCCATGCCACCCGGCTTCTATGACGACTGGGTCAAGGCCGCGGCCGAAGAGTCGCGCCACTTCAACCTGATCTGCGATTGCCTCGAATCCATGGGCAGCCACTACGGCGCCCTGCCCGCGCATGCTGGCATGTGGCGGGCCGCATCCGACACCGTGGACGATCTGTTCGGCAGGCTTGCCGTCGTGCCCATGGTGCTTGAGGCGCGCGGCCTGGATGTGACGCCCGGCATGATCGAGATCTTCCGCAAAGCGGGCGAGGATGGCGCGGTTAAGGCGCTTGAGGTGATCTATGCCGAGGAAGTGGGCCATGTCGCCTATGGCTCAAAGTGGTTCAACTGGCTCTGCGGGCGCGACGGGCTGGATCCCAAGGACGTGTTCCATGATCTGGTCCGCCGCTACTTCCACGGCGCCCTGAAGCCTCCGTTCAACGAGGAGAAGCGTGCCGAGGCCGGGATTCCCCCCGATTTCTATTGGCCGCTCGCCGATGGACAAGAGGCCCAGGCCGACGCCTGATCGGCAGGATGTTGCCGAATGCCGCATGGGAACCGCCCATTCGCACACCGGTTGTGCCCAAAACAGTTGCAGCCGCCCCGCCGTGGCCATTAATCACGTCCCCATCAGGCTTCTGCCATGTGCAGGCCGCGATGCCGGGGCGGTCGACTGACGTCCGCCGGATGCGGCAGACAGAAGGGAAGACCGCCTCTTGCTCACACGCCTCGCCTATCGGATCCACACGACGCTGGAACGCTATCTGCCGGAACAGCGCCTGTTCCTGAAGTCGGAACATGCCACGCGCTTTGTCAGGCTGCGTCCGGCAACCCAGCTTCTTCTGCTCGTCGGTGGCGGGGCCCTGATCACCTGGACCTTCCTTGCGTCGTCGATCCTGCTGATGGCAGGGCTTTCCGCAGGCTCGGACCGCGATCAGGCCCGCGTGCAGCAGGCGCTGTTCGAAGAGCGTCTGATCTCGCTCTCCAGCGACCGCGACCTCCGCGCGGATGAAGCCGTGCGCGCGCAGGAGCGCTTCAATCTCGCTCTGGACGAGGTCAGCCGGATGCAGACACGGCTTTTGGCCTCGGAAGATCGTCGCAAGGAGCTGGAGACCGGCATCGACGTGATTCAGAACACGCTGCGCCGCACGATCAAGGAACGCGACGAGGCGCGCGCGCTGGCCGCAAATGCCAATACGACGACCGCCGCGACCGAGGTCAGCCGCGTGAAAGATACCGTCGCCACGCTGGAAATCATGTCCTCGGCCCTGGGTCAGGCTGCCCGCGAACGCGACGAGATGGTCAAGCTCGCCGACGAAACCCGTGAGGACATGGCCGAAGTGCTCCGATCCAAGGAAGAGCTGGAACTGCGCAACGACGCGATCTTTGCCCGCCTTGAAGAGGCCGTCACCGTGTCGATGGAGCCGCTGGACAAGATGTTCCGCGAGGCCGGCATGTCGCCCGATGATCTGTTGAAACAGGTCCGGCGCGGCTATTCCGGCCAAGGTGGCCCGCTGACGCCGATCATCTCGACCAAAGGCACAGCCCCGACCCCGGACGAGATTCGCGCCAATGCCATTCTCGAGGGCTTTGACCGGATGAACATGTACCGGCTGGCCGCAGTGAAATCGCCCTTCTCGAACCCGATCCCGTCAGGCGCCTACCGCCTGACCTCGGGCTTTGGCTATCGCAGCGACCCCTTCCACGGCGGCGGGCGGATGCATGAGGGCATCGACTTTGCCGGAAGCTACGGCACCCCGATCAAGGCAACGGCCGATGGCACGGTGGTCAAGGCCGGATGGTCCAGCGGATATGGCCGGATGGTGCAGATCCGCCATGACTTTGGCCTCGAAACACTTTATGGTCATTTGTCGGAAATCCACGTCTCAGTCGGCCAAAAGGTATCGCGCGGCGACCTCATCGGTGATATGGGCAATTCAGGTCGGTCCACCGGCACCCATCTTCACTATGAGGTTCACGTCGGCGGACGCCCCGTCAATCCGATGACCTTCATCAAGGCAGCCAGCAATGTTTTCTAAAAGCCGAATCAATGAACCCGGTCCCAAGCAGGTTGAAGGGGACAAGGC
The DNA here is from genome assembly GCF_007859075.1 of Gemmobacter aquaticus. GTDB lineage: Bacteria > Pseudomonadota > Alphaproteobacteria > Rhodobacterales > Rhodobacteraceae > Gemmobacter > Gemmobacter aquaticus. The sequence goes on along the minus strand of NZ_VOAK01000011.1, from coordinate 993,813 downwards.
AAAAGCGCCCGAGCTTCCCGCAACCAAGCCCGCCATGGATTTTGGCGGCGCGCCCGTGAAGGCCAAGCCCAATGCTTCGGTTCTCTCCTCTGATCTGACGGTGGTCGGCAATCTGAAGACGACCGGCGACATTCAGGTCGAAGGCACGGTCGAAGGCGACATCCGCGCCCATCTGCTGACCGTCGGCGAAACCGCCACCATCCGCGGTGAGATCGTGGCCGACGATATCGTCGTGAATGGCCGTGTGATCGGTCGTGTGCGCGGCCTGAAAGTTCGCCTGACATCGACCGCGCGCGTCGAAGGCGACATCATTCACAAGACCATCGCCATTGAATCGGGCGCCCATTTCGAGGGCTCGGTCCAGCGTCAGGACGACCCGCTGAACGGCGTGAAGGCAATCGCTGGCCCCAAGGCAGACTGACACTCTCAGCGTTGGTCAACAAGGCGCCCCTTGGGGCGCCTTTTGCGTTTCAGGACAGGCCAGATTTCAGGACAGGGCCCGCCGATACAGGTGCCATGTCGCATGACCGAACAGCGGCAGCACCACGAACAATCCCAGAAATGCCGGGATCATCGCAAGAAACAGCGCAGCCCCGATCAATGCGCCCCATGACAGCATCACGACCGGATTGTCCCGCACCAGCGCAAAGCTTGTCAGCATCGCGGTCACGAAATCCACCTCGCGATCCAGCAGCAGCGGCAGACTGACCACCGTCAGCGAAAAGAGCAGCGCGGCGAAGACCGCACCGATCGCCGTGCCGACGACCAGCATGGTCGCCCCCTGGGCCGTCCCAAAAACCGCCAGAGAGCTGGTGATGTTCGTCAGCGACGCTGTTCCCAGAAACAGCGCAAAGATCATGTGGGCAAGAAAGTTCCAGAATAGAAAGAAGATCACCACGACCGCAGCCATCGACGGGATCTGACGATCCTTTTGGCGGAAGATGACGCCGGCGATCTGTCCAAAGGTGAAGCTCTCCCCGGCCTCAAGCCTGCGCGAGATTTCGTAATACCCGCAGGCGATGAAAGGACCAAGGATCGGAAACCCCGCCGAGGCAGGCAAGGTCCACCATAACTGCCCTTTGGCGGTCAGCGCCCAGGTGACCAGCCAGCCGCCCAGCACATAGACCAGCGCGAATGCGAAATCGATGATCGGGGCGCGCAGGAAATCAGCCCAGCCCGCCCGCAGTGCATGCCGCAGATCGCCGAAGGTAACGTCATTAATTTCAGGAACCGCAGGCGCCCCTGCCTCGCTTGCCGACATGCCATCCTCCATAGCAGAGCGAAAGTTAAGCGCAGGATTCATCATCAGAAAAGATCTATCTGCCGCGCAGCCTTTCCCCAAGCACCGGCAAGCTGCCGCCGTTCACGCGGCTTTGCCCTTTTCCTTCCCGCGCAGCCCCATTACGTTGCGCCCAACCCAACCGAGGAGACCGAGGCGATGGCCGAGATCAAGGACCCCGAAAACACGATCATCATGACGCTGAAGGACGGCGTTGTCGTGATCGAACTGCTGGCCGATGTGGCCCCCAAGCACACCGAGCGCATGAAGACACTGGCCCGCGCCGGCAAGTACGACAACGTGGCATTCCACCGCGTGATCGAGGGCTTCATGGCCCAGACCGGCGATGTGGAGCACGCCAACATGGAAAGCCCGAACTACAATCCGCGCCGTTCGGGCACGGGTGGTTCAGACCTGCCAGACCTGCCTGCGGAATTCTCCAAACTGCCGCATGACCGTGGCACGCTTGGCGCCGCACGCTCGATGAACCCGAACTCGGCCAACAGCCAGTTCTTCATCAACTTCAAGGACAACCACTTCCTGAACGGGCAATACACGGTCTACGGCCGGGTGATCTCGGGCATGGAGGCTGTGGACAAGATCGCACGCGGCGAGCCGCCGGCTAACCCCGACCGCATGATCAGCGTCAAGGTGGCCGCCGATGTCGCGTAAACTGCTGCTCGCCGCCCTCGCACTTGTCGCAAGCCCTGTCTTCGCGCAAGAAGACGGCCCCGGCCCGAACCTGATCATTCAGGTGGATGGCGAGGCCAAGGGCGAGATTGTCATCGACCTTCTGTCTGATGTCGCCCCCAAGCATGTCGAACAGATCGTCACGCTCGCCAAAAGCGGCGCCTATGACGACGTGGTATTCCACCGCGTGATCGATGGATTCATGGCCCAGACCGGCGATGTACAATACGGCAAGGCTGGCGGAAACGAGATGGCCGGCATGGGCGGATCGGAGCTTCCCGACCTCGCCGCCGAGTTCTCTTCGGTCAGCTTTGATCGTGGCGTGGTCGGCATGGCACGCTCGATGGACCCCAACTCGGCCAACAGCCAGTTCTTCATCATGTTCGCGCCCGCCCCGCATCTGGACAACCAGTACACCGTGGTCGGCCGCGTGATCTCGGGCATGGATATCGTCGACACGATCAAGAAGGGCGCCGGCGGCAACGGCGAGGTGGAGACACCCGACCGCATGGTCAAGGTCACCGTTCAGGAATGACGCCGACCTCGGGGGCTTTGCGCCCCCGACCCCCCGCAAGATATTTGTTAAAAAGAGAAGACGCCCACGCGTTCTTCTTTTCCCAAATATCCTCAGGGGGTGAATTGGCCCAGAGGCCAAGAGGGGGCGCGAGCGCCCCCTTTTTCGTTCGTCAGTGGAGCGTCACCAGCGCGTGCCGCTTCTTGCCTGCCGTCAGCTTCATCGGCTCAACGAAGTCCGCTGCGTGGAACTTGTGACCAGCGTCCAGCACGGGATCGTCGTTCACCCGCGCCCCACCCTCGGCGATCAGGCGCTTGGCCTCTTTCCCCGAGGGTGCAAGGCCCGCCCGCACGAAGAGCTGCGCGACAGTGATGCCTTCGACCACGTCGGCGACACCAAGCGCGACCGTCGGCAGATCAGCCCCCACGCCACCTTTTTCGAATACCTCGCGCGCGGTCGCTTCAGCGGCAGCGGCGGCCTCGGCACCATGCAGCAGCGTGGTGACCGCATTGGCCAGGATGATCTTCGCCCCGTTGATCTCGGCCCCTGCAAGCGCGCCCAGACGGTTGCACTCGTCCACCGGAATATCAGTATAGAGCTTGAGGAACCGCCCGACATCGGCATCGGTCGTGTTGCGCCAGAACTGCCAGAATTCATAGGACGACAGCATGTCGCCGCGCAGCCACACCGCACCGCTGGCCGACTTGCCCATCTTGCGCCCGTCGCTGGTGGTAAGCAGTGGCGAGGTCAGACCGTAGATTTCCTTGTCGAGCACCCGGCGGGTCAGGTCGATCCCGTTGATGATGTTGCCCCACTGATCCGACCCGCCCATCTGCAACTGACAGCCATAGCGGCGGTGCAGTTCCAGGAAATCATAGGCCTGCAGGATCATGTAGTTGAATTCCAGGAACGATAGGCTCTGCTCGCGATCGAGCCGCGATTTCACGGACTCGAACGACAGCATGCGGTTCACGCTGAAATGCCGCCCGATATCGCGCAGGAAATCGAGGTAGTTCAGGCTATCCAGCCATTCGGCATTGTTCAGCATGACGGCATCCGAGGCCCCGTCACCGTAAGACAGGTAACGCGCGAAGACCTGCTTCATGCCCGCGATGTTCTCATCGATCTTTTCCGGCGTGAGCAGCGGGCGTTCCTCGCTGCGGAAGCTGGGATCGCCAACCTTCGTCGTGCCGCCGCCCATCAGAGTGATCGGCTTGTGCCCGGTCTTTTGCAGCCAGCGGAGCATCATGATGTTCAGCAGGTGACCCACATGCAGCGAGGCGGCAGTGGCGTCATAGCCGATATAAGCTGGCACCACCCCTTTGACCAAAGCTTCGTCCAGCCCTTGATAATCGGTGCAGTCGGCAAGGTAGCCGCGCTCGATCATCACGCGCATGAAGTCGGATTTCGGGTGGTAGGTCATCTCTCTCTCGTGTTTTATGACGCAGAAAGCCGTATAACGATGCGGTCGGCCAAGGGAAAGTGCTTTGGGGGCAACCATGCAGAAGGCAGAGCCGATCTGGGCACTGGGAGCCATGTCAGGCACCTCGCTTGACGGGGTTGATGCGGCCATGGTGCTGACCGATGGCGAACGCATCCTCGACCTCGGCGAATCCGCCTATCGACCCTATGACGAGGAAGAGCAGGCGATTCTGCGCGCAGCGCTGGGCCATTGGCCGGGCGCACCAGAGGTAGAGGCGGCGGCCGAGGTGGTCGAGGCGGCCCATGCCGAACTGATGTCACAGTTCGGGTCGGCAGCACTCGTCGGCTTTCACGGGCAGACACTGGCGCATGACCCCGCCCATGGCCGCACCCATCAGGCAGGATCCGGCGCAGTTCTGGCCGAGGTTCTGGGCGTGCCCGTGGTCTGGGACTTTCGCAGCAGCGACGTGGCCCTTGGCGGACAGGGGGCGCCACTCGTGCCGTTCTTTCACTTCGCCCTCGCTCGCCGCCTCGGGGCCGAGGCACCGCTTGCGTTCCTCAACCTTGGGGGTGTCGGCAATGTCACGTGGGTCGATCCCCGCTGCGCGCGGGCCGAGGATGACGGCGCATGCCTTGCCTTCGACACGGGCCCCGCGAACGCCCCGATCAACGACCTGATGCGCGCGCGCCGCGGTGAAATGCGCGACGACGCCGGCGCGCTGGCCGCAACAGGTACCGCTGATGCTGCTATTGTGGCCGAGTTCCTGAAGCATCCCTATTTCTTCCGCATGCCGCCCAAGTCGCTTGATCGTGACGACTTTGCAGGACTTCTGGAGGCGGTCGCAGAACTTTCCGATGCCGATGCGGCAGCGACCCTTACCCGCGCCGCAGCCGAATCTGTCGCGCGCGCGTTCGAGCATTTCCCTGCCCCGGTCTCGCGCGTGCTGGTCTGCGGTGGTGGGCGACACAACGCCACGCTGATGCGCGATCTGGCAGCGCTCCTGCCCTGCCCGGTCGAGGCCGTGGAAGCGGCCGGGCTGAACGGTGACATGATCGAGGCGCAGGCATTTGCCTATCTCGCCGTGCGTGTGGCCCGTGGGCTTCCCACCTCGGGCCCGTCAACGACAGGCGTTCCGGCGCTGGTTGGTGGCGGCAGGATCTCTACCCCCGGCACTTGACTGCGCTCAGACCCGTCTCTGACGAAACATGCCGGCGCTATAGACGATGAGCGCTGCCCAGATCAGCGGGAAAGCGATCATCTTGGCGGTGCCGAAGGGTTCGCCAAAGACAAAGACCGCGACGAGAAAGATCAGTGTGGGTGAGACGTATTGCAGGATCGCAATCGTCGAAAGCCGCAGGAGCTTGGCCCCGTTGGCATAAAGGATCAGCGGGATTGCCGTCACTACGCCCGCGCAGGCCAGAAGCACCGTGTCGACCGGATGACCGGCCATGAAACGGGCATTGCCCGTCAACTGCGCCCAGATCACATAGCCGATTGCCACGGGCAACAGGATCAGCACTTCCAGCATGAAGCCCTGATTGGGGCCGATCGGAAGCTGCTTCTTGGCAAAGGCATATGCGGCCCATGACAGTGTCATGCCAAGCGCGAGAACCGGCAAGGTTCCTGCCTCCCACGTCAGGACGGCGACGGCGAGCGCAGCAAGCGCAATGGCCAGCAACTGCAGACGGTTCAGCGGCTCACGCAGGACGATTGCGCCGACACCAATCGAGACGAGCGGATTGATGTAATACCCAAGGGCTGCATCCAGCGCGAAGCCGTGTTGCACAGCCCAGACATAGATGCCCCAGTTGCACACGATCAGCGCGGCCGTCAGCGCGCCCATGGCAAGCATGCGCGGATTGCCCATCGCCACACGCAAATCGTTGGTGCGCCCAAGCCAGATCAGGATCAGCCCGGCCACCGGCACCGACCAGATCACGCGATGCGCCAGAACCTCAAGCACCGGCACATCAGAGAGCGCCTTCATGTAAAGCGGCAGGAACCCCCACAGCACATAGGCAGTCAGCGCGAAGGCAAGTCCGCGGGGCGAGTCCGTATTCTCTGTCGGGGCGGCGATCTGGCTCATGCGCAATTGCCTAAGCTTTCACCACGGCCGAGACCACGGCTATCTTGTCCCGGTCACAATTTCGGCCGACGAGGCAGGGGGTCATCAGGCAAGGGCGCATCCCGCCACGCGCCGGGCGACAGGCCATCCAGCGACCACTCTCCCACCCGCAGGCGGATCAGGCGCAAGGTGGGATACCCCACGGCGGCTGTCATGCGGCGGACCTGACGGTTGCGCCCCTCGCGGATCGTAAGTTCGACCCAGCTGTCGGGCACGGACTGGCGCACGCGGATCGGCGGGTCGCGCGGCCAGAGCCAATCCGGCGCGGGCACCGCGCGCACCTCGGCCGGGCGAGTCGGTCCGTCGTTCAAGGTGACCCCCGCCCGCAGCCGCGCCAAAGCGGCGGCGTCAGGCACGCCTTCGACCTGCACCAGGTAGGTCTTGGCCATCTTGTGCGCAGGGTCCGCGATGCGGGCCTGCAGGCGCCCGTCGTCCGTCAGCAGCACCAGCCCTTCGCTGTCACGGTCAAGCCTGCCTGCCGGATAGACACCCTTGACCGGCAACACGTCCGAGAGCGTCCGGCGCGCGGTCCCGACCGTGCCCTTGTCGGTGAACTGACAAAGCATATCATAAGGTTTGTTCAGAAGGATCAGCCGCGCCATCCCCGATGAATAGCCCGGAAACCTGTGGCTCCGAAAGGGGTGCTGTCTGCCCCCCTCGGCGCGTGCCGCGCCTCACCCCCCGAGGATATTTGGGAAAAGAAGAAGGCTGACGCCTGGGCGCCAACTTTCCGTTGCCTCGATATGGTTGACGTCAGAGGAACTTCGGCCGAAACAGGGGCAACAGATGCGAGGAGGACCGGATGGCCTGGAAGACGCTTGACGACATGGATCTGAACGGGAAGGTCGTTCTGACCCGGGTGGACATCAACGTACCGATGGAAAACGGCGTTGTTACCGATGCGACACGGATCGAGAAGATCGTGCCGACCGTCAATGACATTCTGTCCAAGGGCGGCAAACCTGTGCTTCTGGCGCATTTCGACCGGCCAAAGGGCAAGGTCGTGCCAGAGATGAGCCTTTCACGCGTCGCCCCGGCACTGGAGACGGCGCTTGGCCGCAAGGTGGTGTTTGGTGCGGATTGCGTGGGTGAGGTCGCAAGGGCGGCGATCGCCTCGGCCGGCGTCGGCGAAGTTGTATTGCTTGAGAACACCCGCTTCCATCCGGGCGAGGAAAAGAACGACGCCGGTCTGGCGCAACAGATGGCAGATCTGGGCGATGTCTATGTGAATGACGCCTTCTCGGCCGCGCACCGCGCCCATGCCTCGACCGCCGGTATCGCGCATCTGCTGCCCGCAGCGGCAGGCCGGCTGATGGAAGCAGAGCTGAAGGCGCTGGAGGCAGCACTCGGCACCCCGCTGCGCCCGGTGGTGGCGGTCGTCGGCGGCGCCAAGGTATCCACGAAGCTCGACCTTCTGGGCAATCTGGTCGGCAAGGTCGATCATCTGGTGATCGGCGGGGGTATGGCCAACACCTTCCTCGTCGCCAAGGGCATCGAGGTGGGCAAGAGCCTTGCCGAACGCGACATGGCCGATACCGCGCGTGAAATCCTTGCCAAGGCCGAGGCTGCAGGCTGCCGCATTCACTTGCCCATCGATGTTGTGGTCGCACGTGAATTCAAGGCAGGGGCCGCCAATGAGACGGTCGCGGCGGATGCCTGTCCGGCCGATGCCATGATCCTCGATGCGGGTCCGGCCACGGTGGCCGAGATCGCAAAGGTCTTTGGTGAGGCCAAGACCCTGATCTGGAACGGCCCGCTGGGCGCGTTCGAGATCGAACCCTTCGATGCCGCGACCAACGCCGCCGCACGCCGTGCGGCAGAGCTGACCAAGGCTGGCGGGCTGGTCTCCGTTGCCGGAGGCGGTGATACGGTTGCAGCACTGAACAAGGCCAATGCCGCAGACAGCTTCAGCTTCATCTCTACCGCCGGCGGCGCTTTCCTCGAGTGGATGGAAGGCAAGGAACTTCCGGGCGTTGCAGCCCTGATGGGGTGACAGGAGAAAACGAAACCCGCGCAATCTTGCGCGGGTTTCCGATTGTCTGCCTGTGCAGGCCGCCTGATCAGGCGCCAAAGAATTCGCTGTAGGACCGGATGCGGTTCGCAAGCTGGGCTGGATCGGCAATATCGCCCACGAAAATATCGTTGGCGCCAAAGTCGATCAGGATGCCGCCCTCAAGCACTTGTCCAAAGTCGGCGACAATATCTTCCGCCGTCCGACCGCCTGCGAAAAAGCTGTCGTCCAGAACAAGCGAATCCTCGGTCGTGAAGAGGTGGATTCGGTCCTGACCAAACCCCGGGCGGAAGACGAAGACGTCTTCGCCCTCCATCCCGCGCAACGAGTCGTTGCCCGCACCGCCGATCAGGGTGTCGTTACCCTTGCCCCCGACCAGAAGATCGTGGCCCGCATCGCCGCGCAGGGTGTCATCGCCGGTCTCGCCGCGCAGCTGATCGGCGCCTGTACCGCCCAGCAACCCGTCGTTGTCGCCGTCGCCCTCCAGCAGGTCACGGCCCGCGTCGCCCCGCAGGACATCCCCATCATCCGCGCCGAACAGACGGTCATTTCCCCGACCACCGAAGAGACTGTCGGCAAAGGCGCCGCCGAAGAGCCGGTCATCTCCGTCGAAGCCATCGATCCGGTCACGCCATCTGGACCCTGCGATCCAGTCGTCCCCGGAAAAGATCGTCGCGAAGAGTTCGGCACCGGTGCTCTCCTGAAGCAGGTCGAGCAGATCCTGCGCGTCATAGCCAAGCTCACGGATCGTGAAGACCGGGCGGCGGACGGCCACACCGTCGATCGTGTTCATCACCTCCAGCCGGATCGTGTCGATCGTGCCGGTCGCTTCGCCGTTGCGATAGTCAAAGTCGCCCAGAAGACGCAGTTTGTTGCCCCCAAAGTCGATCAGCAAACCCTTGTCGCCCTGCTTGACGATGTCACCAGCCAGAGCGCCGTCATACCGATCAAGTTCAAGCCCCTGACGAATGAACTTGGTCGTCGCAGAAATGGTCATCCTTAAATCCCCGGTCACATACAGCAGGCCAGCGCCAGCCCCGCACAATTCGACAGGACAATGGCTGCCCGCTTGTAACGGCGCAATCCGCATTACGTTTCAACACGATGGAAAACGGCAAGCAGAAGCAGCGCGGTGACAGTGAACATCCAATGTCCATGCCGCCTGCCGTACGGTAAGGGACAGATTGTTTCCAACCCTGCACGTTAGCGCTATCAAAGTTGCGTGATCCCGGCACTTTGGCTAGGGCATCACTGGTTCACGCCAGTATGGCGCGGCCTCCGAACAGGCCGGACCCGAACCGACAGTTTGACAAAGGAGCATTCCTCATGCGCGCCACCAAGCAGGTGCAGAAAATCCTGAGCTATTACGAAGGTGAGAATGCGGGGGTGAAGGGCAACCTCTGCCGTATGCTCATGGAGGGCAAGCTGGGCGGCACTGGCAAGATGATCATCCTGCCGGTCGATCAGGGTTTCGAACATGGCCCCGCGCGCAGCTTTGCGCCGAATCCGGCCGGCTATGACCCGCACTATCACTATCAACTCGCGATTGACGCAGGTCTTTCCGCCTATGCTGCACCGCTTGGCCCGCTGGAGGCTGGCGCCGATACCTATGCCGGCCAGATCCCCACGATCCTGAAGGTCAACAGCGCCAACAGCCTGATGAGCGAGACCGCCGGCAAGAATCAGGCCATCACCGCCAGCGTCGATGACGCGCTGCGCCTTGGCTGCGCGGCCATCGGCTTTACGATCTATCCGGGCTCGGACTGCGCGCTCGACATGTTCGAAGAGATCGTGGAGATGCGCAAGGAAGCGGCCTCCAAGGGGATCGCCACGGTGATCTGGTCCTATCCGCGCGGTGAGGCGGTGACCAAGGATGGAGAGACGGCCGTCGACGTGGCAGCCTATGCCGCCCATATCGCGGCCCTGCTGGGTGCGCATATCATCAAGATCAAACTGTCGACCGACCATCTGATGCAGCCCGAGGCCAAGAAGGTCTACGAAAAGCAAGAGATCGACATCTCGACCCTTGCTGCGCGGGTGAAGCACTGCGTCCAGGCCAGCTTCAATGGCCGCCGGATCATCGTCTTCTCGGGCGGCGCAGCCAAAGGCGCAGATGCGGTTTACGACGATGCGCGGGCGATTCTCGCCGGCGGCGGCAACGGCTCCATCATCGGGCGCAACAGCTTCCAGCGCTCGCGCGAGGATGCCCTGGCGATGCTTGGCAAGCTGGTCGACATCTACAAGGGCAAGGCCTGATCCAGATCGAAGGGGCGGCGCATGGCGCTGCCCCTTTACCTTTCGCAACAGGGCGCGAAAAATCGTGGCGCCTAGAAATATTGCGAATTCCCAAGCATCTTCCTGCATGGCATAGTCCGTTCCAACGCCCCCGCGGATGAGGGGTGAGGTTTGAGCCGAGCATGAAGACCCAACGCTTTTCGATTGCCAGTCTGATGATCTTTGCCCTTGCCCTTGTGCTTGGGTTCTACTTCGCATTTGCTGCCGTTCAGGGCGACTTTGGCGTCTTTCGCCGCGTGCAAATCAAGGCAGAGGCAGCGCAACTTGTTGCTGAACGCGACCGGCTGAAGGCTGAACTCGAAGAACTGAACAATCGCACCTATCGGCTGTCAGACGCCTATCTCGACCTCGATCTGCTGGATGAACAGGTGCGCGAAGTGCTGGGCTATATCCGCGCCGATGAGATTGTGATCCGCTGATACTTCACGAGACGCCTGCCCTCGGATCACGGCGGCAACTCCTGTAACTCGACCCCATAGACCTTGCCGCGCTGCGGCGAGAGTTTTCCTTGCGTCAGCCCTTATTTCTCCGATAAAGTGCCGATAGTTTAACGCTGAACTATCTGCACCACGGGAGGGAGCCGCATGGCCACCAGGAAGGCGCCGGAGAGACCCAATGTCTCGAAAGAGGAACTTCTCAAGTATTACCGCGAGATGCTGCTGATCCGACGGTTCGAGGAGAAGGCAGGCCAGCTTTACGGCATGGGTCTGATCGGCGGTTTCTGCCACCTTTACATCGGGCAGGAAGCGGTCGTCGTGGGGCTTGAGGCCGCGACGAAGGACGGCGACAAGCGCCTGACCTCGTACCGTGACCACGGCCATATGCTGGCCTGCGGCATGGACCCCAAGGGGGTGATGGCGGAACTGACCGGGCGCATCGGCGGCTATTCCAAGGGCAAAGGCGGCTCGATGCACATGTTCAGCCGCGAGAAGCATTTCTACGGCGGCCACGGTATCGTCGGCGCGCAGGTTCCGCTTGGCGCGGGCCTTGCCTTCTCTGACTGGTACAAGGGCAACGACAACGTCACCTTCACCTATTTCGGCGACGGTGCGGCCAACCAGGGTCAGGTCTATGAGACCTACAACATGGCGGAACTCTGGGGCCTTCCGGTGATCTTTGTCATCGAGAACAACCAGTATGCCATGGGCACCAGCATGAAGCGCGCCACCAAGTCGGCTACGCTCTATGGCCGTGGCCTCGCCTATGGCATTCCGGGCGAGCAGGTTGACGGCATGGATGTTCTGGCCGTGAAGGCCGCCGCCGAAAAGGCCATCGCGCACTGCCGCGCAGGCAAGGGTCCGTATATCCTTGAGATGATGACCTACCGCTATCGCGGTCACTCGATGTCCGACCCGGCCAAATACCGGACGCGCGAAGAGGTCGAGAAGATCAAGACCGAGAAGGACTGCATCGAGCATATCCGCGACCTGCTGACGCAAGGTGGCCTCGCCTCGGACGAGGATCTGAAGGCCATCGACCGCGAGATCAAGGCCATCGTGAATGAGGCCGCCGAGTTCTCGAAAGAAAGCCCCGAGCCCGCGCTGAGCGAGCTTTGGACCGACATTTACGCCTAAGGGAGGGGAAAGACATGGCAACTCAGGTACTTATGCCCGCGCTTTCGCCGACCATGGAGGAAGGCACGCTGGCCAAATGGCTGGTGAAGGAAGGCGACACCGTCAAATCCGGCCAGATCATCGCCGAGATCGAAACGGACAAGGCCACGATGGAGTTCGAGGCCGTCGATGAAGGCATCGTCGGCAAGATCCTCGTCGCCGAAGGCTCGGCGGGCGTGAAGGTGAACACCCCCATCGCCGTTCTGGTCGAGGAAGGCGAAAGCGCCGATGCGGCCCCCGCTGCCGCGGCCCCTGCCCCTGCGGCGGCTGCCGCGCCTGCACCGGTTGCGGCGGCTGCCGCCCCTGCGGCGCCGGTCGCTGTTGTCTCCAAGGCCTCGCCCGATTGGGCCGAAGGCACGCCGATGAAGACGATGACCGTGCGGGAAGCCCTGCGCGAGGCCATGGCCGAGGAAATGCGCGGCAATGGCAATGTCTTCCTCATGGGTGAGGAAGTTGGCGAATATCAAGGCGCCTACAAGATCAGCCAAGGTCTGCTAGACGAGTTCGGCCCCAAGCGCGTCATCGACACGCCGATCACCGAGCACGGCTTTGCCGGTATCGCGGTTGGTGCGGCCTGGGGTGGTCTGAACCCGATTGTGGAGTTCATGACCTTCAACTTCGCGATGCAGGCGATTGACCACATCGTGAACTCGGCCGCCAAGACCAATTACATGTCCGGCGGCCAGCTGGGTTGCCCGATCGTGTTCCGTGGCCCCAATGGCGCCGCCGCCCGCGTGGGCGCACAGCACAGCCAGGACTATGCCGCATGGTACGCCGCGCTGCCGGGCCTGAAGGTGGTGATGCCCTATTCGGCAGCCGACGCCAAAGGCCTGCTGAAACAGGCAATCCGCGACCCGAACCCCGTGATCTTCCTTGAAAACGAGATCCTTTATGGACGCTCGTTCGAGGTGCCGGACCTGGCCGATTTCACCATCCCCTTCGGCAAGGCCCGTGTCTGGCGCGAGGGCACGGATGTGACCATCATCAGCTTCGGCATCGGCATGACCTATGCACTGGAGGCTGCCGACAAACTGGCTGCCGATGGAATCAGCGCCGAGGTCATCGACCTGCGCACGCTGCGGCCCATCGACTATGACACCGTGCTGGCCAGCGTGATGAAGACCAACCGCTGCGTGACGGTGGAAGAGGGCTTCCCGGTGGGGTCCATCGGCAACCATCTGTCGGCAGTGATCATGGAACGCGCCTTCGACTATCTGGACGCCCCCGTGATCAACCTGTGCGGCAAGGACGTGCCGATGCCCTATGCGGCCAACCTTGAGAAACTTGCGCTGGTGACGACCGCCGAAGTGGTCGATGCCGTGAAATCCGTCTGCTATCGCTGAGGGTCCAGGACATGGCAATTCAAGTACTGATGCCCGCTCTTTCGCCCACGATGGAGGAAGGCACGCTGGCCAAATGGCTGGTGAAGGAAGGCGACGAGGTGAAATCCGGTCAGGTCCTCGCCGAGATCGAAACCGACAAGGCCACGATGGAGTTCGAGGCCGTCGATGAAGGCGTGATCGGCAAGATCCTTGTGGCTGAGGGCACCGCCGGGGTGAAAGTGAACACCCCGATCGCGGTCCTTCTGGAAGATGGCGAGGATGCCTCGGCGGCGGCGGCGACCCCTGCTGCCGCGCCCGCTGCCCCGGCAGCCCCGGCTGCGGTGGCGGCACCCGCTGCGGCGTCGGCAGCCCCAGCCCCGGCGGCCCCGGTTGCCGCTGGTGGCGCACGGGTCTTCGCCTCGCCGCTCGCCCGCCGGATCGCCGCCGAAAAGGGCCTCGATCTGACGGCGGTCAAGGGATCTGGCCCCCATGGCCGGATCGTGAAGGCGGATGTCGAGGGCGCGGTTGCCGCGCCCAAGGCTGCGCCCGCGGCGGCGGCTGCCGCTCCGGCTGCTGCCCCCGCTGCGGCTGCTGCCCCGTCGGCGCCGTCCGCGGATGCGGTCAAGAAGCTTTATGCCGACCGCGAGTACCAGGAGATCACCCTCGATGGCATGCGCCGCACGATCGCCGCACGTCTGACCGAGGCCAAGCAGACCATCCCGCACTTCTACCTCCGGCGCGAGGTGCAACTGGATACGCTGATGGCCTTCCGCGAGCAGCTGAACAAATCGCTCGAAGGTCGCGGCGTGAAGCTCTCGGTCAACGATTTCATCATCAAGGCCTGTGCGCTGGCCCTGCAAAAGGTTCCCGACTGCAATGCCGTCTGGGCGGGTGACCGGGTGCTGAAGATGAAGCCGTCGGACGTGGCTGTGGCTGTGGCCATTGAGGGCGGGCTGTTCACGCCAGTGCTGCGCGATGCCGACAAGAAGTCGCTCTCGGCACTGTCGGCCGAGATGAAGGACCTCGCCGGTCGTGCAAAGTCGAAGAAACTTGCCCCGCATGAATATCAGGGCGGCAGCTTTGCGATTTCGAACCTCGGGATGATGGGGATCGACAACTTCGACGCGGTGATCAACCCGCCGCAGGCATCGATCCTCGCCGTTGGTGCGGGTGTGAAGAAGCCCGTCGTCAACAAGGCAGGCGAGATTGTCGTGGCCACCGTGATGTCGATGACCCTGTCGGTGGATCACCGGGTGATCGATGGCGCACTTGGGGCCGAGTTCCTGAAGGCGATCATCGAGAACCTTGAAAACCCGATGACCATGCTCGCCTGAACGGCGCAACAACAGAAAGCCCCGGAGGAAACTCCGGGGCTTTTTTGTTTGTCTGTTAGGCTATTCGTCGCTTCGGTCACACTCATGAGCCGAGTGGATCCAACGCCCACCCTGATCGAGGCAACGGTCCCATTGTGTTTGAATGTACAGGTACCATAGTCCGAACCCTGCGAGGACATACAAGATCATCCTCAGGAGCAGTATTAAGGCTTTCAGTGTCGGTCCCGCCCCCTGTTACATCGACTATGGTCCACTAATCAGCGCTAAGTTTGGAGACGAGATATCTAAAACTGGCGCGCCCGTTCAGCAGTCGCAGTTCTTCAGTATCTGGTCCATGCTCATCGAGGGCTGCGAACACCCTGCCTCTCCGACCACCTTGGCCGGAACACCGGCGACAGTGGTCTTGGGCGGCACGTCGTGCAGCACGACCGATCCTGCCGCGATGCGTGAGCAGTGTCCGATGCGGATGTTACCCAGAACCTTGGCCCCTGCCCCGATCAACACGCCGTCGCCGATCTTGGGATGGCGGTCGCCATCTTCCTTGCCGGTGCCGCCAAGCGTGACCGAATGCAGCATCGAGACGTTGTCACCCACGACAGCTGTTTCACCGATCACGATGGAATGGGCGTGGTCGATCATGATGCCCTTACCCACACGGGCCGCCGGGTGGATATCGACGCCAAACACCTCGGACACGCGCATTTGCACGAAATACGCCATGTCCTGCCGACCTTGCCGCCACAGCCAGTGGCCGACGCGATAGGCCTGCACCGCCTGATAGCCCTTGAAGAACAGGATCGGCTGCAGGAACCGGTGGCATGCAGGGTCACGATCGAACACCGCCATGACATCGGCCCGCGCGGCCTGACCCAGTGAAGGGTCAGAGGAATAGGCCTCATCGGCGATCTCGCGCAGGATTTGTTCACTCATCTCGCCGCTCGCAAGCTTCAGCGAAAAGCGGTAGGCCAGCGCACGCTCCATTGTCGGGTGATGCAGCAGGCTGGAGTGTACCAAGCCGCCAAGCAATGGCTCGGCGGCAATGGCCGCGATTGCCTCTTCGCAGACGCGCGACCAGACAGGGTCAATCGCGGCGACTTTCTGTTTGATCTCGGCCATGGCTCGCTCCGTTGCGTCGTTACCTCGTATTATAGCGCGAATGTCTGGAACAGCCACCCCGCTTACAAGGCCAGTTCCAGCCGGGCTGCCGGGCCGGGACCAAAGCGGGCGGAAACCTGCGAAACCTCGATCACCACATCGCCACTTGCGCCATCGTCCTCCATTTCGGCGGCACTGTAGTGCCATTGCGGGTCGCTGACGGTCACGCTTTGAAGAACCTTTTGACCCTGCCGGACCTTTACGAGATAGTTCTCCACCTCTTCGCCGAGCGGAACTTCGGTCGAGGCCCAACTGTCGCCGTCGATCCGCGTGCGGCGAATCCAGGTTATCTGAACTCCGCCACCTGAAGGTGCTGCACGCAGATGCACAGGTGCATAGGGGCGCAGGCCATTGCCATCGAAGGCCAGTTCAAAATGCTGCGACTCGGCGTCGGTGATACTGACATTGGCAGGCGCCAACCGATAGTTGCGCGTCAACCCGCGTGCCGAACTTGGTATCTGCACCTGCAAGAGCGATCGGTCCAGCAGAACGACGACGCTGCCTTCGGGCCAGATTGCGGGCATTGCCCCATCGGTTCCCAATTGGCCGCGCAGCAACATCGAAACCTCATAGGTCCGGTGCGCCACAAGCTCGGCCTTTGCGAATTGCAACACTTCCCACTGCCCGGTTTCCGGATTGCCGATTGCCACGGCATTGGCGCCATTCAGAACCGTCGGCTCCGAACGTGAGCTCAACACGCCCGAGCGCAAGCGCAAACGCAGCCGGCTCGATCTGTCCCAGCGACCCGCAGCCGCCGCCGCCAGCGCAGTCTCGGTAATGCCAACTGTCGCGGGGGCATAGGCCGTCACGTTCGGCGCATAGCCGAAATCAAAATCCGCCGACCAGACCACAACCGGACCACGCCACGGTCGGGCGGACACCGCAAGATAAGGGGCATGCGGCGCATCGTCCTCGGCAAGGAGCGGCAAGTCCATGAACACCGGCATCACCGGAAACTGCGGCGGCACACTGCGCACCTCGGGCGGGTCCTCGGTGTAGACTGCAGGCACATAGACTGCGGCCTCGGTCCTGACGGCATCGACAAGCAGTGCCTCGGCCTGTTCAACCCGGTCGATGCGCCAGCGTTGCCCGGAAAGCTCCACCACATCGCCCGCGCCCAGATGCGCCATCGATCGCGGCAGGGCAAAGCGCGCGGTATCACGACTGATCCGCGACTCTGCCAGCCAACGCTCGGCGATGGCTGCGCCTTCCGACGGGGTCAAGGTCAGCGGCAGGTCTGTCTGCGAAATGCCCATCACGGCGTCGTCGGGGAAGCGCGCCTCGGACTGGCGCATCTCGAAATCGGCCTCGGCGTCGAAATGGCCGACAACCACCTGCCCGACCAGCTCAGCTTCTGACTGCCGGGTAAACTGTACGGGCGCATCAAGTTCCGCCGTTCGGGCAAGGGCCTCGCCATCGATCACCTGATCGCGCGTTCCGCTGCGCATGCGAAACCGCAAAACCCCGTCGCGGTCGATTGCATCGAACCCATGCGATAGCATCAGGCTTTGCAGGGCAGCGCGCGGGGTGCCGATCTGCTCGGCGATATAGCCGCGCACCACGCCATGCAGACCGCTCACATCTATCGTGGTGACACCCGCCCGCTCGCAAAGTTCGGACACCACGGCGGCAAGAGGCTGGCTGCTTGCACGCCCGGTCAGCCAGTGGCCGCGCGCATAGTTGCCACCATCGCTCCAGAGGTCGGCCCGGCCGGGGAATACAGGAAACGGACGCGCGTCCCATGCCCAGGCGTGGGCATGCGCCCAATCGACCATGGGCTTCTCGTAGACCGGCGAGACCGGATTGTTCGCCGCGTCAGTCCAGTAGTCATGCATCGCGATCAGATATTGCATTTGCATGAGGTCGTCTCGGCGGCCATCCGAAAAACGCGGCAAGGTTGATTCCGAGGACTTAGGATCGAGGAACTTGTTAGGCTGGTTCGCCCCCTTGTCGATGGCCGCGCAGCCGTACTCGGTAAACCAGATGGGCTTTGAACGTGTCACCCAGTCAGTTGGCTCGGCTTGCCGGGTTCCATTGATACGATTGTGGTGCAGGTTCGACCACCAGCCGCGAATGTCCTTGTAACGAAACACCCAAGGCTCGCCATGGGCGCCGTCCGTGATGGGCTTGCGGTATTGTGCGGCCGCACCTTCGTCGCTGTCGTAGTACCAGTCGTACCCTTCGCCACCCGCCACATTGGCCTTCAGATATTCGAGGTTGTAGATCGATCCCCACGCGGCATCCTGATGGCGCTCGCCGTCGCGCCAATCGGACAGGGGCATGTAATTGTCGATGCCGATGAAGTCGATGTTTGGATCAGCCCACAGCGGATCGAGATGGAAGTAGACATTCCCATCCTTGTGGTAGCCAAAGTATTCTGACCAGTCCGCAGCATAGGAAATCCGCGTTTGCGGGCCGAGGATGGCGCGCACATCGGTCGCAAGTGCCCGCAGCGCGTTGACCGCCGGAAAGCTGTGCTCGGGGCCCCGGATCTGTGTCAGCGAGACCAGTTCTGACCCGATGCAAAACGCCTCGACCCCCCCTGCCAGCGCGCAGAGATGGGCGTAGTGCAGGATGAAGCGTCGATATCCCCACTCGTCAGACCCCGAGTAGCGGATCGCGTCCCCCTCAACAGAGAAATCGCTAGGCTGGGCAGTCCCGAAAAATGCCTCGACCTCAGCCACGGCCGCGTGGGTGCCGTCGCTGCTGCCCTCACGGCCCGGCGCCTGATCCAGCGTGATCCGCCCACGCCAAGGCAGAACAGGCTGATCGGCTGCACCGGTCCACGGATCGGCTAGCCCGTTGTCGGCCAGTTGCTCCATCAGAATGAAGGGATAGAACATGACGTCCCGACCTGCATCACGCAGCGCCCGGATGCCCTCGATCACCGCGTCATCGGCAGGCGTTCCACCATAAACCGGCGCACCGTCGACCTGCGGAACGGTCTGGGCATAGGGCCGTGAAATACCGCCCGCGCGCCAAGAGAGCCCTTCACCTTCCTCATAGCTCTGCTCAACCTTGGGGCGGATCTGGCAACGCCCCGCGCGCAATTCGTTCCCGAACCACGAAACCACCACCGAGACCGAGCGGCAATTCGGCAGTTCGACCCTCAACTGATCAAGCGAGGCGGCAAAGTCCGTAACACCACGGGCGGAACTGGTGTTCGCGACGCGCTGTTCCGTCCATTGGCCGCCATAATGCACCTTGGTTGTAGCCAGCGCATATTCACTCGTTCCGGGGATCAGGGCGACACCGCGGATCGTTTGCTGAAGATTGGTGACCTTGTCTGCAAGTGCGCCTTGGGCCTCGCGTACCACCTCGAATGAGAACTGCGGGACGCGGTTGCCAAAGCGCCCCAGATCCAGATCCTCGATCACCACATAGGCGATGCCGCGATAGGCGGGCGCCTGATCGACCCCCTCGACAGCCTCGATCTTGGGGTCCGGCAGCTGGCTGTCAGTCCCGGTATAAAGGCGCAGGTTCAGATCACCCGGTGCAATCTCGGCTCCATCGGCCCAGATACGCCCGATGCCGTTGATCTCGCCAATGCAAAGCGCAATGGCGAGGCTGACCGAATAGGAATAGGTCGTCGCCCGCCGCCCCGGTGCACCCTTGCCACCGCTGCTGCTGGTCGCGCTATTCTCAAGAAATCGGGTGGCCCAGATGACCTGGCCCGCAACGCGCATCCGGCCGAAGACTTCGGCCACGGCGCCCCCCTCGGACGCGCCCATCAGGCGAAAGCGTTCCACGCGCCCGATCTCGACCGCCTCGGACCCACCGCCCAGAATCCGCTGGTCGATGGCGCGCCCCAGAGTGGCCCCGATCGCCCGCCCGATCACGGCGCCCGAGAGGCCAAGCACCGTGCCACCAAACCCGGCCCCGATCGCCGCCCCTGCGGCTGACAGCACTAGCGTTGCCATTCAAAAGGCTCCCTTCGGAAATGCAAAACGCGCCGCGATGCGCCGTTCCCACGGCAGCGAAAGCGAGCTCTCGATGACGCCATGCCCAGTGTAGGCATGGATGAAGCGCGCAGGGTTCAGGCTGCTCTGGATGCCAAGGTGCTTGGCAATGGCCCGGTCATTCATCCGAAAGAGCAGCACATCCCCCGGCGCCGATGCACCCACAGGCTTTGGGCAGAGACACCGTAGCGCCGCTGCCAGCAACACCTCTTGCGCCGCAGGCTCGGCCCAGTCCGGGGTATAGGGCGGCACGACTTCAGGTTCAGCACCAATCACCGCGCGCCAGACCCCGCGCACAAGGCCAAGGCAGTCGGTCCCGGCGCCTCTGGTTGAACATTGGTGCTGATAGGGGGTACCTACCCAGGATCGTGCCTCGGCCACGATGCGTTCTTCGGGGGTCATTTCAGCAAACTTCCCCCGTCATTACCGGTACCCGTGGTCGGGTAGGATGTCATCCAGTCTTCGCCGGGGATGTGAGGAAAGCCGCTGAAGTTCATGAAATTGTTGAACTTGTCTCGGCACGTTGAGGCGCGCTTGTCGCAACCTGCCTCAATGCGGATGGTATCCCCTTCCTTCGGGCCGACGGACAACGCCTGCCACAACTCGATCTCGCGCGCGCCACCGCCAAGCCTGCGGTCGGCCTTGATGACGCCGGTCAGACCATGCGCAACGCCGTCCTGCACGATCAGTCGGCCACGTTCAAACCATCGATCGTCAAAATCTCCCAGATCGGCCAAGCGGATAACGCGCGCCTCGGCAATTGACCTGATCACGCGGACCGCCGAATACCCTTCTGCGTTCAACCGGAACCGACACAGAGCATCGCCCAGAACGGCCGAACAGGCGCGCTGGTAAATCCGCCCCTGCGGCTGGTTCAGCGGCTCGGCCAAACCACGCAGTTCGGCATTGAACATTCCCGCCGAGCGGGTGATTTCGCCAATCGTTCCCGCAAAGCGCAGCATACGCTGGTTCACGTTGGCCCAGTTCACCAGCCACACCTTGACTGCGGCCCGATCAAAGCGACCGGCAAGAATGTCATCGTCGGCAATCGCGGCGTCGTTCAGCATGCCCATCGCCTCGGTGTTGTCGACCGACAGCCCGGTGGATTGCTGCAAGACACGCGCCGTCATGCCAGTGTCGGCCCGGAACTCGATGTCATCGAAAGAAAAACTTCGATCATGGTCAGTGAAACCAAGCCGCACTCCATCGCGCCGGATGACCGCCCAGGCATGGCAGACGGTGGTTGACCCTGTCGCGAGATGGCTAAGAAAGGCAGATTTCGACATCAGATGCGCACCTCGACGACGGGCACGTCCGGCACCTCACCCGCCTGGAACGAAGCGATGGAGACAAGGATGCGGTCGGTATCGAAGCGCACCGGCACGTCGAACTCGAACCCGGCATGAATGACGGCACCCTTTGGCGGAG
The DNA here is from genome assembly GCF_007859075.1 of Gemmobacter aquaticus. GTDB lineage: Bacteria > Pseudomonadota > Alphaproteobacteria > Rhodobacterales > Rhodobacteraceae > Gemmobacter > Gemmobacter aquaticus. The sequence goes on along the minus strand of NZ_VOAK01000011.1, from coordinate 972,665 downwards.
CGCTCTCGAACGTGATCTCGCCCGTGCTGTGGTTCACCTGAAACTCTTGCCCCGGCACCTTCACATCGCGGTCGACGGCGAGCCGGACAGTACCCTCGACCGGTTTGCGGATCGGCCGGACATAGCTTTGCGCGCCTGACCGATAGGTTTTTGTCAACTGAAACCGGGTTGTCTTGCCATCACCGGCCCCGAGGGTCTGGTCAAATGCGGTAATTTCGGCCAGTGCCCCGGCTGACTTCCAGTCGGACCAGTCTTTCCAGCGAAAGCCGTGCAATTGGCCACGCCGCGCCTCGAAAAACGCGACCAGCGCCTCGACATCCTCCAGCGAACGCAGGCCAAGGCCCGCATCATAGTGCCTGCGAGAATGCTCCCACGGGGTGTTGCGCTCTTCATAGCCGTTGACGAGGGCGACGATCTCGGTCTTGCGCTCTGGTCCGCCAACCGAGCCGAAACTCAGGGCAGCCGGGAACCGCACTTCGTGAAAACCCATCTTTCGCTCCTTACCGGTTGCGCTGGCCGCGCGCGATGACGCGGCCGGCCTGCGCCGCGATCTGCGACTGGCTGCGTTGGAACCCCTGCACATCGGGCGTCGAGATATTCATGACGACAGTGACCGGACGGGCGGCACCTGCGGCCTGCACCCCCAACCTGCCGTCGGCACCGCGCGCAAGTGGCATGATCGCTTCGGGGCCCGCCTCACCCATCAGGCCCGTGGCACCCCGCATCGGAAAGCTGACCGGGCTAGAGACAACCCCACCCTGCGCGAACGGGACGACACGACCGGCCGAGAAAGGGCCCCCCTGTGCAAAGGGCATGAAGGCGCTCATCGCCGTGTTCAGACCCTTGGCCAGCACACCGCCCACCGCATCCTGCGCAGGCCTCATCGCCATCGCATAGACCGAACCGATGACCGACTGCATGACAGATCGCAGCGCATCAGACAGGCGCGCGCCATCGAACACCACATCGTCAAAGGCACCCCTCAGCCCGCGCCCGAGGCCCGAGGCGAGTTGATCAACCTCGCGCCCGGTATAGACCATGCTCTCGCGCAGCCGCGACAACTCTCCCTCAAAGGTCGCGGCCACATCCGTCGCGCCAGTAAAGGTCGCCTCAAGCGCTGCGATCTGGTCTTCAAACGTGTCCGTCTCCGCCATGTCCATCCTCGGTATTCATATCTGGATAGGCGCGCGCCAGTTCATTCAGGCGCGCGCGCGTCAGCGGTGGCTGGGCGGCATCAACGCCCAGCATGATCCGCAACTCCATGGGCGTCAGGCGCCAAAAGGCCTCTGGGCCGAGGTGCAGGCCATGAAGCCCTGCCCGCATCAGGCCCGCCCAGTCGAACCTGCGGGGCGCGTTCATGATGCATCTGGCGGGGCAAAGGCGCGGGCTAAAAGCTCGGCCGCAACTCGCGCCGCCCCGACTGCACCACCGGAGACCTCGGCCGCACGCAGTTCAGCCGCGCCGCCTTGCCATCCGCCGCCGCGCAGCCCCGCAACCAGTACCGCCAGCACATCGCGCGCACCGAACCTGCCGCCCTCGAACCGCTCGATCAGGTCGATCAAACCACCTGCATCCAACGCGGCCTCAAGTTCTGCCAGCGCGCCCAGTGTGAGCTTTGCCACATGGCGCTGACCGTCAATGACAACGGCCACCTCTCCGGCCCAGGGGTTCACCATCACAGCGCCGTGAAGGTCAGCGCCCCGGCCGAGGCGAGCGTCAGCTCATAGGTCGCCTCGCCATTGTAGCTTCCGGCGTATTCGATCGAGGTGATCTGGAACGGCCCCTCGACGATCCCGAAGTCGGGTATCACCACCTGAAACTCGGGCATTTCGCCGTCAAAGAAGATCTGCCGCGCCCGCTCATCGGTGTCCGCGTCGCGAAACACGCCCGAGCCCGAGATTGAGGCCGAGCGCATTCCCGCGCCCGCCAGCAACTCGCGCCATCCGCCCGCGCTTTCAAGGCTGGTCACATCGACCGTTTCCGCGTTGAAGCTGATGCGTGAGGCGCGCAGCCCCGCCACCGTCTCGAACTGTCGGCTTCCGTTGATGTCGATCTTGACCAGCAGGTCCTTGCCGCTTTGCACAGCCATGAATTTCTCCGATCTTTTCCATGCGGGGCGCCGAGGGTCAGGCTTCGACGCCAGTGTTCTCGATGGGTTGTTGCTTAGCCCTCGATCCGCGCGGCAAAGCGCAGATCGATCCGCCGCGCCCCGCCCTGATCGACGCGCCGGGCCTGCGCCTTGATGAAGCGCAGGGCCACAAGTCGGCCGCGGCTCAAGATCAACGGGGCATCGACCAGCGCGTCTGAAACGGCGACGGCAATCTCTTTTGCCTGCAGAAAGCCTGAGGCGTCGGAAATCACGCTGACGACAAAGCGGTGCGTCGCACCTGCGCCTGTCGCATCGCCCGCGTTCGTCGCTTCCTCGGGCCCCAGCAGGACGAAACTGCCGCCACCCGCGCCCGGTGGCAGGGCGTCATGCACCGGCACATCGCGCAAATGGTCAACCAGTCGCTGATAGACGGCCTGCTGCAATGCGGCTGCGGAACCGTAGCTCATGCCGGGATCTCCTCTCGGACGTGGCAGGTCAGGTAGCGACACGCAGCATCGGCCTCTACCACCGCGAGAATGGCAAACAGCCGATCTCCCTCGCGGAACCGCTGTCCGGCGCAGGGCCGCGCCGAAGTGCCCTGAGGCGCAGCACGTACCGTGATCCGCATCGCAACGGTCGAAAGCGTCACCTCGACCCCTGCGACCTCGCGCCCGGATCCCGGCCGTACCTCGGCCCAGAGTGTGCCCAGTGAACGCCAGAGGGTCGTGAAACCACCGGCGCCATCGGGTGCCTGCTCGCAGACCTCAAGCACCAGCGCACGGGACAGGTTTGGCGCGATCATGCCGCACCCCCACCCAGAACCCGCACATTGCGCCACCCCTCAATCAGTGTTTGCACCGAAGGCGGGAGCGCCTGCGACGGCCCGTCGTGGCGGTGCTCATAGGCTTGGGCGGCGAGAAGCAGAACGGCCTGTGCAAGATCCGCCGGAACGGCCGACCAGCCCGCGCCGAAACCAGCCTCAAACTCCACTTCGACTTGCCCCTCGGATGGGACCGAGGGCAGAAGGCTGCCCACTGGCACCAGGCGCGGCCGGTGACGGTCGACCCGCAGCCGATAGCGCGCGGACGACACGGCTGTTGCAGTGCCCTGCGCGTCGACCAGCGCAACACCGACAATCGCCGATACCGGCGCGACCGGCAGCGCCTGCCCTGCGGGATCGCGCCAGTCACCCAGTACCAGTTTATAGCGGCGGGTAAGAAGTGCCTTGCCGATCCGCCCCTCGATCGTCGCGATCGCGGCGCGCAGGTGACTCTCCAGCAAGCCATCCTGCAGGGTCTCTGACCCAAAGCCAGTGCCCAATCGCAGGTGATCCTTAAAGGCCTGCAGCGGCAGGGCGGTCGTTGGCACTGTTGTCTGCTCGATCAACATCATTATCGGCTCCCGAAAGGATCGTATCCCCCAGTCAAGGCCGGACGCGCGCGCGACCCGCGCCACTCGGACGGAGGGGGAGGCTAGAAGGCGCAGATCATGCGCGCGTCCGTCAGGTCCGGGCAGGTGGCGCCCGGACCATCCGCTCAGCCCGTCAGGACACTGCGATCTTCAGAAGCTTGATCGCTGCATAGTCGGTGATGTCGCCGCCCACACGCTTGCTGGCGTAGAACAGCACATGCGGTTTGGCCGAGAAGGGATCGCGCAGCACGCGCAGGTCCGGACGCTCGGCGATGGTATAGCCAGCGCCAAAGTCGCCAAACGCGATCGGATAGGCATTGGCCGCGATATCGGGCATGTCCTCGCAGATCAGCACCGGATAGCCCAGAAGCCGTGCGGGCTCACCCGCCGCCAGGCCGTCGGACCACATGAAGCGGCCGTCAGCATCCTTCATCTTGCGCACCGCGCCCGCGGTCTTAGAGTTCATGATGAAGGCGCCATTCGCCCGGTACTCGGCGCCAAGCGCATAGACCAGCGAGATGATGCAGTCAGCCGAATTGGTCGTGGCGAAATCTGCCGTGGCGCCCGTCGGCACATAGCCAAGGCTGCCCCAGGTCCAGGCGTCATTCGCAACCTTTGCCGGCAACAGGATACCCTTGGGTTTATCGATTCCGTCGCCTGAGATGAAAGCCGCCGATTCCGCACGGATGAACCGGGTTGCGATCTTGCCAGCCAGCCAGCCCTCGACGTCAAAGGCACTGTCATCAAGCAGACGCTGGCTGGCCTTTGGCATCGCCGACAGCTCATGCAACTTGATCGAGATCCGCTCGACCGCAGGGGTCGAGGTCTCGGTCTGACTGGCGGTCTCGGTCGACCAACCCGAGCCAACCTCGGTGCGGTCGATCAGCACATCAAACGACGGCCCGTCGACCTGCACCACGTTTGCCAGCGCCCGCAGGCTGGCAGTCGAGACCAGCATCGAACGGATCGTATCCGAGGTGCGGGGGTCGACCAGATAGCCGCCGTCTGCCGCCACGGCCGTCGACATGGCTTTGCCTTCCAGCGACAGCCCGCGCAGCGCATCGTCATCGCCGGTGCGGATATAGGCGTCGAACGCCTTCACATGGGGCACTTCGACCTCGGCGCGGGTCGACAGCGCCGGGCGGCCATGGGTCATCGTCTTGGCATTCAGCATGGTCAGTCGCTCTTCCTGTTGTTGCAACGCAGACTTCACTTCGCCCTGAAAAAGCTTGAACTCATTCAGGAATCCGGCCACAGCGGATTTGACTTCCGCCCACGGATTCTGCCTCTGGTCCTGGGCATCAGGCATATCGCCACCGCCCCGAGCCGTTGTCTCGGTCATCGTCATTCCCCCAAACGGTTTCAGTGAAAGGCCGCCTCAGCGTTCGGCCAAGGTGCGGCGCGCGTCGTCGAAGATCTGCGCCAGTGATCGCCAGGTGTCATCGAGGGCATCCCCCTTCGCCGCCACCCGCGCCTCGGGAAGCATGGGAAAGGTCACCAGCGACACCTCCCACAACTCCAGCTCGGTCAGAAGCCTGCGCCCCCGCCCATCGCGTTCTGATTTCACGGTGCGGTAGCCGATCGACAGACCGTCAATGGCACCAGCCTGCAAAAGCGCCGCCGCCTCGCGCCCCTTTTCGACCTCGGCCAGGATGCGTCCCTTGACCCAAAGGCCCGTCGCATCCTCGCGCACCTCGTCCCAGATGCCGATGGGCTGCGTCGGATCGTGCTGCCACAGCATCTTGACCCTGCGGCCCGCGGCCCTGAGCCGCTCAAGTGATCCGGCATAGGCGCCGCGCACCACCACATCGCCCCCTTGATCGGGCTTTCCGAACAGGCTCGCGTAGCCCTCGATCACCCGACCGTCATGCACGGTCAAAGTGTTCTCTGCTTCTGGCGTCATGGCCATGAACTTGCGCTCTGGCGCGCCAAACCCGCTGATATAGCCCATTGTCTACCTCATCGCCGCTTTCAGCAGCGCCTCAGCCCCCTGCGCCAGCAGAAAGGCCGCGACGCCGTAAACCCCCAGCCAGATGCGTTTTTCCAAGCGCTCCAGCGCGTCATCGATCCGGCCCAGCCGGTATTCCAGCGCGTGCCAGCGCTCTTCGGCCACGCGTTCATTGGCATCGATGCGCGCGTGCGCGGCATCAAAGCTGTCGTAGAGAAAGCGTGATCCACCTTCGCCCGGCTTGGTCATTCGCCCTCCGCCAGCGGGGGCAGACCAAGCAGCGCGCGCTTCTCGGCCTGGGTCAGAAAATCGGCAGCCCCGACGCGCGCCCATTGTTGATCGCGCTCAACCGCCAGTGCGGGCACCTGATCCAGATCCGGACGCAGCTCGACCGCCTCATCCGTGAAATGCTCCAGCCAGTGCGACACAGCTGCCGTCACCTTCGAAACCAGCGGAAGCACCGTCAGCCGGTAGAACGCACGGTTCGCCTCCTGATAGTTGGCATAAGTCGCATCGCCCGGAATACCGATCAGCATCGGCGGCACCCCAAAGGCGATCGCAATCTCGCGCGCGGCGGAAAGTTTCGTCTCGTGGAACTCCATATCGCTGGGGGAAAAACCCATCGGCTTCCAGTCGAGCCCCCCTTCCAGCAGCATCGGCCGCCCGGCATTGCGGGCGCCCTGATGGTTGGCCTCCAGCTCACCCACCAGGCGGTCGTATTGATCGGGCGTCAGCGATCCTGCCCCATCGGCACCACGATAGACGATGGCCCCGGACGGGCGTGCTGCATTGTCCAGCAGCGCCTTCGACCAGGCCGAGGCGCTGGTATGGACATCCACCGCCACAGCCGCCGCCTGCATGGGCGACAAGCCGTAATGGTCGTCCTGCGGGTGGAAACTGCGGATATGGCAGATCGGCGGCATCGGCCCGGTCATGTCAAACCTGTGCTTGCGCCCGCCAACCGTATAGTCATAGGCCACCGGCCAGCCATCCGCGCCGGGCACAAGGCTCATCCGGTCACTGCGAAGTACGTGCAACTCCGCAGGCAAACGACCTCCCCCGGGCACAGCCTCCAGATATCCGTTCCCGCTCAGCAGAAGCTGCGCATAAAGCGCCTCGAACAGATCGGCCCGACCCTGCGCGGGATTGGGCCTGCGGATCAGATCAAGCACCGGATGCGCCTCATAGCGCCGTCCGGCATCCTGCAGGACCAGAGGCAGCGCCGCCGCGGCCTCAGCGATCAGTTTGACCACCCGAAAGCCAACCGGATTCCCCTGAAACCCGTTCTTCACAAGGCTCACCCCGTCGCGCGGGCTCCAGGCGACACGGCCCGAGGTGCCAAATGCCACCACCCGCCCCGTGGCCGAGGCCTTCTGTTCAGGCACCGCCTTTTCGGCGCGCCGCAGAAATTCGAAGATCATCCTGTTCTCCTTGCCTCAGGCAAACCTGTCCCGTGCCGCGCCCGAAGCGCCGCCCAAATCCGGGAAACTCCTGTATTCCTCTTGGCCCAAATACCCTCGCCGAAGGCATCGGGCCGGCAGGCCCGACCCTACAGCCGCCGTACCTGCGGACGCTGCACGGCTTGTGCCGGGTCCACCATCAGCGCAGTCAGCGCCCAGACCAGCGCATCCACCCGGTCGGGCGAGCCACGCCCTTCATAGCCAAGCGCCGTCATCCGGCACATCTGGTCCTCAAGCCGTCCCATCCCGCGCAGATGATGCACCCGGCCCTGCTCGTACAGCGCCGCCACCGGCTCTGCCCGCGCGGACTTGCCGCGACTGGCACGCACCGCCTTGAAGCTCACCAGCGGATCGACCTGACGGATCACCGCCTGCACCAGATCGCCGCCCTGATTGACTTCGGCCACCAGCCGGTCGGCGCCATGGCGCTGCATCGCCTCTATTGCGGCGCGGGCCCAGCCATCAGGCGAGGTGCCCTGCACGCTCGCATCTTCAAGCACATAGGCCCGCCAATCCTGCACCGGTCCATCCGTCACCGCGCCAACGACAACGATTCCGCATTCATCCGACCCGGCATGCCCCGTGACCGGAGGATCAACCGCCACCACGATGCGACTGAGCGTTGGCACTTCGTCGACCCGCCCGCGCTCAAGCATAGCGCTGGTCCAAAGCGCGCCTTCAGCATCCTCCAGCAGCGCTCCATCCAGTTCCTGCAGCCCAAGCCGCGTGCCGCCATAGCGCGCCTTCACCTCTTCAAGGAACGAGGCCGCCAGATGCGCCCGGTTGGCATCGGTCGGGGCATGGGTCACCACGGTCGAGGGGTTGTTCAGAATAGCCTTCAGCACCGCGACATTCCGCGGCGTTGTCGTCACAACCTGCTGCGGGTTTGGTCCCAGACGCAGCGCGAACTGCAACTGGTCCCAGGTTTCCTCGGCCTTCTTCCATTTCGCCAACTCATCGACCCAGGCCGCATCGAACTGCGGACCACGCAGGCTTTCGGGTTCGTGCGCGGAAAACACCTGCGCCACGGCACCATTGGGCCAGACCAGACGCTTCCGGGTCGCCTCCCACACCGGGCGGCGGTCAGGGGGTGAACAGGCGAGGATCCCGCTTTCGCCGAAGATCATCACCTCACGCACCTGATCGATGGTTTCCCCGACCAGCGCCACCCGCCCGGCGCGACCGGGATTCCCCGGCCGCGCGCCCTCAACTTGTGTCCGCACCCATTCTGCACCGGCACGCGTCTTGCCAGCACCCCGACCACCCATGATGACCCAGCTCCGCCAAGCGCCATCGGGCGGCAACTGATGCGGCAGCGCCCAAAACTCGAACAGCCACGGCAGCGCCAGCAGCGCCTCATTGCTCAGCGAGGCCAGAAACTCATCCACCTGGTCCTGCGGCGCGCAGGCAAGCCAGGCGGCGCCCGATCTCAGCCCGGGCTGCGGCGAAGTCCAACTCTCCGGCGCCGCCGCCAGCCCCGGCAACCTGTTTGCGGAGTTTGTCAACTCTGGTCCTTTCATCCATCACCAACTGGAATGCGACACGAAGGTCCTTTGCCGCCTGCACAGCGGCCTTGACCTCTCCCAAGTCTCCTTGCCGCAGCCGTTCCGTTGCCGCGGCCAGTTCCAGAGCCACATCCCTGTAAAGTTCCTCAGACGCCTTCAGCAAAGCCTCAGGCCCGTCGTCCCCACCTTGCGGTTTCATTCCCATCCCGTTGCTGCCTCTCATGCCTCCGCACGAGTGAAACGAAAAAAGCGACGGTCCCAGGTGCCCCCTGGGTCCGTCGCTCATCATTTTCTTCTAGCATGGCCCACCACTACACGCAGCGATGCCAAAAGTCAAATAGTTTATTATTTTCAATATACTAACAGAACGAACGCACAAAGACAGTCCGCGCAACACCCAGAAACGGATCGGGGGGCCAGTGGCCCCCCGTATCTCAGTTCCCGCCGCCTTCAGGGGCGTTTTGCTGTTCGCGCTGCTGCGCCTCTATCTCTCGCCACTTCGCAACATTCTGGTTGTGCTCGGCAAGCGTCTTGGCAAAGACGTGCCCGCCCGTGCCATCCGCAACGAAGTAGAGGTAATCGCTCGACGCAGGATGCAATGTCGCCTCGATCGACAGCCGGCCCGGGTTCGCAATCGGCCCGGGTGGCAGGCCCTCGATCAGATAGGTGTTGTAGGGCGTCGCGCGACGCAGTTCACTGGCGCGCAGACCGCGTCCCAGCACACCCTCGCCCTTGGTGATGCCATAGATCACCGTCGGGTCGGTTTGCAGCTTCATCCCCTCGCGCAACCGGTTGACGAAGACGCTCGCCACCATCGGGCGCTCCGCCGCAATGCCGGTTTCCTTCTCGACAATGGATGCCATGACCATCGCCTCTTCCGGCGTGTCATAGGGCAGACCTTCAGCGCGCAGCGGCCACAACTCTTCGATGATCGCCTTCTGCTTGGCTTGCATCTTGGCCAGCAGCGAGCCGCGATCCTCGTTGGCATCCACATCGTAGGCGTCAGGCGCAAGACTGCCCTCTGCGGGCACCTCGGCAACCTCGCCTGACAGGAAGTCCGCCTGCTTCAGCGCATTGACCACCTGCCAGCTTGTCACGCCCTCGGCCAAGGTAATCTGCCAGCGCAGATCGCCAGCCTCTTTCGCCTCGGTATAGACAGCAGGCACCTCTCCGGCCGGATCGAACTTCACCACTTCGACCAGCGAGTTGGTCGCCGGATCGGTCTCGCGCAAAACGATCTCTGCCTTGGCAACACCAATGCGATAGTTCACCTCACGTCCGCAGGTCGAGGCGCCGCCTGCCGTCAGCAGATCGACGATCTCGGCCATCGATGCGCCTGCAGGCACAAGGTAAGACCCATATTTCAGCCCCTTGGCCTTGCCTGAATAATCCGCACCGATGCGGAATATGCGGGCGTCCGAGATCGCGCCCTTCGCGGCAAGGTTCTGGCTAACCTGACTGAGCGTAGCGCCCCGATCCACCTTGACGCAAACGGCCGCCGACAAAGGTCCGGGGCCCGAGTACTGATGACGCCCCCATGCCAGCAGCCCGGCGGCAGCAATCAGCAGCACGATGAACAGCGTCAACGCGTTCGAGGCGACCGAGCGCCACATCAGCCGCGCACCTTGCCAAGAACAAGGCTTGCGTTGGTGCCCCCGAAGCCAAACGAATTCGACAGCGCCACGTCGATCTTGCGCTTCACGGCCTTGTTCGGGGCCAGATCGAGCTTCGGCTCGATTGCCGGATTATCAAGGTTGATCGTGGGCGGCGCCACCTGATCGCGAATTGCCAGAACGCAGAAGATCGCCTCAACCGCGCCAGCCGCACCCAGCAGGTGGCCGATGCTCGACTTGGTGGAGGACATGGTCGCCTTGGCTGCCGCATCCCCCATCAGACGCTCGACCGCGCCAAGCTCGATCGTGTCCGCCATCGTCGAGGTGCCATGCGCGTTGATGTAATCCACCTGATCGGGCGTGATACCTGCGCGCTTCAAAGCGGCCTGCATGCTGCGATAGCCCCCGTCGCCATCCTCGGATGGAGCAGTAATGTGATAGGCGTCGCCCGACAGGCCATACCCCAGTACCTCGGCATAGATCTTCGCACCGCGCGCCTTGGCGTGTTCGTATTCCTCCAGCACGACAATCCCGGCGCCCTCGCCCATCACGAAACCATCGCGGTCATTGTCATAGGGGCGGCTGGCCTTCTGCGGCTCGTCCGCGCGCTTGGTGGACAGCGCCTTGCAGGCATTGAAGCCCGCAATGCCGATCTCGCTGATCGGGGCCTCTGCGCCACCTGCAACCATCACATCCGCATCGCCCAGCATGATCAACCGCGCCGCATCGCCAATCGCATGCGCACCAGTCGAACAGGCCGTCACAACCGCATGGTTCGGCCCCTTGAAGCCAAAGCGGATGCTGACCTGACCCGAGACCAGGTTGATGAGTGAGCCGGGAATGAAGAAGGGCGAAACCCGCTTGGGGCCCTTTTCCTTGATCAGAACCGCCGTCTCGGCAATCGTGGACAACCCGCCGATGCCCGAACCGATCATGACACCGGTGCGCAGGCGGCTTTCCTCGTCCTCGGGCTCCCAGCCCGCGTCCTTCACGGCCTGCACCGCTGCGGCCATCCCGTAGAGGATGAAGTCGTCGACCTTGCGGCGCTCTTTTGCCTCCATCCAGTCATCCGGGTTGAAGGTACCGTCGCTGCCGTCGCCAAACGGGATCTCGCAGGCGTACTTCGTCACGACATTGGTGGTGTCAAAGCGTGTGATCGGCCCTGCCCCCGACTGGCCGGCGATCAGGCGGCTCCAGGTTTCCTCCACCCCACATGCCAGCGGAGTGACCATGCCCAGACCCGTGACAACTACGCGACGCATCCGTTCTTCCTTCCTGCAACCGCCCCCAAGGGCCAGATAATCCCGAAGCTAGATATACGGTGGGTGCCGCTTAGGCAACAATCCCGGCCACCTTGCCGGCATCCAACCGCCTGAAAAGCAAAAGGCCCCCGAAAACCGGAGGCCCTTCACGATTCCCTCAAGGGAGGGTGCGATCACAACAGGATCACACAGCGCCCGAGATGAACTTGACCGCGTCACCGAAGGTCTGGATGGTTTCGGCAGCGTCGTCCGGGATCTCGATACCGAACTCTTCTTCGAAAGCCATCACCAGCTCGACGGTATCAAGGCTGTCAGCGCCCAGATCGTCGATGAACGAGGCGCTCTCGGTCACCTTGTCCTCTTCGACGCCGAGATGCTCGACGACGATCTTCTTCACGCGATCTGCGATGTCGCTCATGTCACTTCCTCATCGTTGCGGGGTGGCCCCCGGTCTGGTGTCCCTGCCTCGGGTTGGCCCCTCGGCTGTTATGACCCGCCAATGGCAGGGCCCAAAGCCTTTCGACTTCGGTGGTTCCGTTCGCGGCTATAGCAAGCGGACTTTGCCTTGGCAAACGCTTTCCAAAGCCGCGGCCGGCTCAGATCATCGCCATGCCGCCATTCACATGCAGCGTGGTGCCGGTGACATAGCCTGCCTCGGGGCTCGCAAGGTACAGAACGGCTGCAGCGATCTCGCCCGCATCGCCCATCCGGCCCGCCGGCACCTGCGTCAGGATGCGCGCTTTCTGCTCATCGTTCAGCTTGTCGGTCATCGCGGTGGTGATGAAACCGGGAGCCACGCAGTTCACGGTGATTCCCCGGCTCGCCACTTCAGCGGCCAGCGATTTCGACATACCCACCATGCCCGCCTTGGAAGCGGCATAGTTGCCCTGTCCCGGATTGCCCGTGGCTCCGACCACCGAGCTGATGTTCACGATCCGGCCCCAGCGGGCCTTCATCATGCCACGCAAGACACCCCGGCACAGACGGAAGGTAGAGGTCAGGTTCACATCGATGACCGACTGCCATTCATCATCCGACATGCGCATGAACAGGTTGTCGCGCGTGATGCCCGCGTTATTCACCAGCACATCCACCGATCCCATCTTCTCGGCGGCCAGTTTCGGCAGCGCCTCGACGCTTGCCGCATCCGACAGATCGCAGGTCGCCACATGCGCACGCTCGCCCAGTTCGGCCGCCAGCGCCTCAAGCGGAGCAATCCGCGTTCCCGACAGAGTGACCACCGCCCCCGCCTTGTGCAGCGCACGGGCGATCTCGCCCCCGATCCCGCCAGAGGCGCCAGTCACCAGCGCGTTCTTGCCCGTAAGATCAAACATGGCACTTCCTTCTTTCGACAGCCCAAAGGGCCTTCTTCTTTTCAAAAATATCCTCGGGGGGACGGCCGCAGGCCGTGGGGGGCAGACAGCCCCCCTCAACGCTTCAACCCTTCGCAGCCAGTATGTCCTCTGGCGTGCCGATGGCGCGGGTCGAGGCCTCTTTCGCAATGCGCTTGATCATGCCCGACAGCGCCTTGCCCGCCCCGATCTCCCAGAACTCGGTCACGCCAGCCTGTTCCATCCACAAGACGGATTCGCGCCAGCGCACGGACCCCGTCACCTGCGCCACCAGAAGATCACGAATCCGGTCGGCCTCCATCACCGCCTCGGCGCGCACGTTCACGACAACGGGCACCACGGGGTTTTCGATATTCACCGCAGCCAGCGCCTCGGCCATCACATGTGCCGCGGGCTGCATCAGCGCGCAATGGAAAGGCGCGCTCACCGGCAGCAAGAGTGCACGCTTGGCGCCGCGCGCCTTGGCGATCTCCAGCGCGCGCTCCACCGCCGCCTTGTGGCCAGAGACGACGACTTGCGCCGGGTCATTGTCGTTGGCCGCCTGGCAGACCTCGCCCTGCGCCGCCTCGGCGGCAACCTCGGTCGCCGCCTGGAAATCGAGCCCAAGCAGGGCTGCCATCGCACCGACCCCAACCGGCACAGCCTCTTGCATGGCCTGCCCGCGAATGCGCAGCAGCCGCGCCGTATCGTCCAGCTTCAGCGCGCCTGCCGCACAGAGCGCAGAATATTCGCCAAGGCTGTGGCCTGCAACAAAAGAGGCGTTCTCAATTCCCAGCCCCTCGGTCTCGAGTGCCCGCAGCGCGGCGATCGAGGTTGCCATCAGCGCGGGCTGCGCGTTCTGTGTCAGCGTCAACTCGGCGATATCGCCGTCCCAGATCAGCGCCGAAAGCTTTTCGCCAAGCGCCTCATCCACTTCCTCGAACACCGCCCGGGCTGCCGGATAGGCCTCGGCGAGCGCCTTGCCCATGCCGATGGTCTGGGCGCCCTGGCCGGGAAATACGAATGCGCGGGTCATGCTTCCTCCAACGTCGTTTCCATCCGATTAGCCGGAAGTGCCCGGTCGCGCAATCGTCGGGGTGATTCTCACGCCAGGCGCGCCGCGCCAAGCCTGCGCGCAACCCTGACGTGAAAGCATCAATCGCGCGCAAAAAGTTCATGTGCTGGTAAGCCTCTCTGCACATGAAGAAATTGCCACCTTTGCGCCCAAATCCTGCCAGAATTGCAGAACGTGGGGGGTGACGCCCGGAATCCTTTTTCGATATAATTCAATTGTTTATTATCTGTAAACAATCTGCGGAGAAGTTGAGTAATGCCCACTATTGTTGCCGAAAATAGAGATGTCGTTGGTGAGGCATATAACCTCAACCCCTCCCAGTACGAAGGCATCAACTACGATCTGATCGTTCCAGAAGGTGTCACCGTTCGCTCTCAAACATCGAACGCGATTGACTCTTATGAGCCTGAGGGCGCGCATACGATCACGGTCCACGGTACCGTCATCGCAGACGATGACGGCGTCAAACTGCTTGGGGTGCAAGGCACTTCCCATGTCATCATCAGCGCGACGGGGGTCGTAACCGCGGGGCCAAGTACGGCAAATCCAGTGAACCCGCTGAGCAACGCCGTCATCATCGACGGCCTGAACTCCACGGTGGACAATGCCGGCACCCTTTGGGGCTCCAACGCCGGGATCTATATCAGCGCCCCCATGGTCAATTTCGAGACCGGGACCACCTCTATCACCAACAGCGGCAGCATTACCGGCCTCGTATATGGGCTTGAGGTCGCCTACGGCTTCGGCACGGTCGAGATTGAGAATTCCGGCACGATTACCGGCGAAACCGGCATCGGCGGCGGGGGCAGCAAGGATGTGGTCACCAACAGTGGCACCATCAATGGTGCGGTGAACCTTGGCTACAATGACGACTCCTTCATCAACTCCGGTACGCTGAACGGCAGCGTTGATCTGGGCGAAGGGAACGACCTGTTCTCTGACACCTCAGAGACCGTGACCAACCATGATTCCGTCAACGGCGGACTGGGCGATGACACCATTCTCGCCGGCCGCGGGAATGACACCCTGATGGGCGGCGGCGGAAATGACGTGCTGAACGGCGGTACGGGCTTCGACAAGGCGGTATTCAGCGGCAATGACGCGCTGGTTTTGTCGCTGGCCGTTAGCGGCGCACAGGCTGTCAGCGACGGCTATGTCACCCTGACGGATATCGAAGCTCTGGTGGGCGCTGCCGGAAATGACACCCTGACCGGCGATGCCAACGACAACATGCTAGATGGTGGCCTTGGCGACGATGAGCTTTCGGGTGGCGCGGGCAACGACACCTTGGTTGCGAGCGGCGGCAACGATGTCATCTTTGGTGGCAGCGGCGTTGATACCTTTATCTTTTCAGGGGACATTGATCTCATTCTGTCACTGGCCGAATCCGGCGCGCAGACGATCGGAACCGGTTCCATCACGATGGATGGGATCGAGGCTCTGATCGGCGGCAGTGGCAATGACAGCCTGACCGGCGATGCCGAAGCTAACCGGCTTTCCGGCAATCTCGGGGATGATACGCTCTCTGGCGACGCTGGCGACGACACGCTTTCGGGTGGCGCGGGCAACGATAGCATCCTCGGTGGCGACGGAAACGACGTGCTGAATGGCGATGCCGGCGCGGACAGCGTCCTCGGTGGCACCGGCGACGACACCCTTTCGGGCCTCGCCGACAATGACATTTTGCGAGGGGATGCCGGCAACGACCGTGTGCTCGGCGGAAATGGCGATGATCAGCTTGTTGGTGGCGCAGGTAACGACACCCTTCTGGGCGGATACAACCACGACACCCTGCGTGGCGGAAATGGTATAGACCGGCTGGAAGGCGCGTCAGGAAACGATCTGCTGGACGGTGCCGCTGCGGCGGACACCCTCATCGGTGGCACTGGCGCCGATACCCTGATCGGCGGCGGCGGGGCAGACTTCCTCGCAGGTGGTGGTGGCGCCGACACCTTCCGCTTCGTCGCACGCGCGCATGGCGGTGATACGATCAGCGGCTTCAGCGCCACGGTAGACCGGTTAGAGTTCGAAGGCTCGGCCTTTGGCTACGGCTCGGCTACGGGCAAGATTTCCATGGCGGATTGTGCGATGAACACGGCCAAGGATGCCAGCGATCACTGGGTCTATGATCAGGCCTCGCGCACCCTCTATTTCGACGCGGATGGCAATGGCAGCGGCGCAGGCGTCGCCATCGCGACGTTTGAAGGCGGGACCTTCGCCTGGAACCTCTATCTGATCTGATATAGAACCGCGAAGCATATGAACCGGCTCGCTTTGGCGGGCCGGTTTTTTCGTAGAACCAGCGCTACCGCACAGCGGCTGTGCAGGGGCTTGCCTGCCCAAACTCGCACAGGGTTGATAGGCTGTGCCCAGTTCGAGAATGGAGTCCACCTTATGTCCGCGACCAATACGGCAACCAGCTTTGGCCAGGTGGCGCGCAGCCTGCACTGGCTGACCGCGCTGCTGATCCTTTCGGCCATCGGCCTCGGCCTCTATGCCGAGGGCTTGCCGCATGACAGTTCTGAAGCACTCGCTGCAAAGGCCGAGGTGTTTTCCATCCACAAGACCATCGGGATGGCCGCATTCCTTGTGGCGCTTGTCCGCATCGTCTGGGCGCTGACCCAACCCAAGCCTGCCCCCATCCACCCCGAACGCAAGGCCGAAACACTGCTGGCCGAGCTGATCCACTGGTCGCTCTATATCGCCATGCTGGTGATGCCGCTGTCTGGTTGGGTTCATCACGCCGCAGTCGAGGGCTTTGCCCCGATCCTGTGGCCCTTTGGGCAGGATCTGCCATTTGTTCCCAAATCAGAAACGGTAGCCCAGGCAGCGAGCCTTATTCATCTGCTGTCGTCGAAGCTGCTGATCGGCTCTATCCTGCTGCATGTGCTGGGCGCGCTGAAGCACGCAATCATTGACCGCGACGGCACGTTGGCCCGGATGGTGTCGGGCCGGTCGGTAGGACGCCCAGGCCCTCACCCGGTAGCCCCCGCGCTGATCGCCGTGGCCATCTATGCGGCCGGTGCGTCTGTTGCGCTGACCCTTGCGCCCGTTTCGCCCGAGAACGCCACCGTGCCCGCGCGAACCGCCGCACCTTCTGCGTCTTCCGCCGGAAACTGGCAGGTTCAGACTGGCACGCTTGGCTTTAGCGTGCTCCAGATGGGGGCGGATGTCGGTGGCAGCTTTGCCAACTGGCAGGCGGATATCCAGTTCGACGAACAGCCCACCAACGGCAGCCACGGCAAAGTAAAGGTCACCATCGACACCACCAGCCTGTCGCTGGGATCCGTGACCGAACAGGCGAAGGGCGCCGATTTCTTCGATACGGCCAACCACGCCACCGCGATCTTCGAGGCCGATATCCTGCCCGCCGCCTCGGGGTATGAGGCAAGGGGAACACTTGCCCTGCGCGGCCAGACCCAGCCCGTAAGCCTGCCCTTCACGCTGGCGATTGACGGCGATATCGCGACAATGACCGGCAGCACCACCCTTGATCGTCGCGCCTTTGGCATCGGGGCAAGCTATGGCGACGAGGCAACTGTCGGCTTCAACGTCGGCGTCACGGTTGAACTAACCGCAAAGCGTGCCCAGTGACACAAGCAAGGCCGGGGCCATCAGACCCCGGCCCCTGCAAACAAGAAGGCCGGGGATTGTCCCCGGCCTTCTGTCATTCAGGCAAATGCGCCGGCGTTATTCGGCCTTCATCGCCTCGATGGAGATATTGACGTTCACCTCGTCCGAGATGAAGGGCGCGAACTGGCCAAGGTTGAAGTCCGAACGCTTCAGAACCGTGGTCGCCGAAAACCCGGCCCAGGGCTTTTTCACCATCGGGTGCTCGCCGGCCTGATTGAGTACGGCATCCAGCACCACAGGCTTGGTTACATCGTTCAGCGTCAGATCGCCGGTGATCTTGGCGGTCTTTTCGCCCGTCACCTCGATCGCGGTCGACTTGAAGGTCACCATCTCATCGTCCGTCGCATCGAAGAAGTCCTTCGACATGAAGTGATCGAAGCGCTCCTGCCAGCCGGTCAGCATTGTCTTCACCGGGAACGACACTTCAACCGAGGAATTTGCGGGTTCGGCTTGATCGAACTGGATCTTGCCCTCGAAACCCGAGAACATGCCAAAGCCGGTCGAGAAGCCAAGGTGGTTGTAGTCAAACACGATCTGGCTGTGCGACGAATCCAGCACATAGGCCTCGGGCGCGGCAAAGGCGGGAACGGCGGCAAGGGCGCCAAGCAGGGACAGGGTTGAAAGGCGGATCACGAGCAATCTCCAGATTTTTGTCAGATCATCGCAGCTTGTGCTGCACATGCGAAATCTGCGTCACGCCCCAACCGCACACAATCCGTTTTAATGAACAGCCTCAGTGCATTGACGCACATCACATGCGCGACATCTCTCGCAACATCCGCGCGCGCTCTCCGTCATCGGACGAATCCGAAATCGCGCGCGCAAGCGCCTCGAGCGAGGCGACGGAATGGCCTGCGCGAAACGCATCGACATGGGGCAGCATGGCGCGGATCCCCGTGGCTTTGGGCGCGAACCCCTGCCAGCGCAGCAGAGGATTGAGCCAGATGAGCCGTCGGGCCGACAGGTGCAGTCGCTCCATCTCGCGCGCCAGCTGGCCGCTGTCGTCCCGGTCAAGCCCGTCGGTGATCAGCAGGACCACAGCGCCCTGCCCCAGCACCCGGCGTGACCAGTCGCGATTGAAGCTGTGCAGGCAGGCTCCGATCCGTGTGCCGCCTGACCAGTCCTGCGCCTCGGCCCCCGCCGATTTCAGCGCCGCATCCACGTCGCGGTGTCGCAGGTGCCGGGTGATGTTGGTCAGCCGTGTGCCGAAGGTAAAGCCATGCACCCGCGCCCAGCCCTGTCCCTTGCGGTTCGCCACCGCGTGCAGAAAGTGCAGCACCATGCGGCTGTACTGCGACATCGACCCCGAAATATCGCAGAGCACCACAAGGTTCGGCCAGCGCGTCGCGGGCTCTCGCCAGGCGAGCCGGGTGATCTCGCCCCCCTGCCGCATCGCCGCCCGCAACGTTCGGCGGGCATCGATCGACCGGCCAAGCGATGCGCCCACCATGCGCCGCGACGGCAAGGGGGCCACCGGCAAGCTCAGGCGCGCCAGCATCCGCTTGGCCTCGGCCACCTCGGCGAGCGACATCTGCTCGAAATCGAGTGAACGCAGGCGTTCTTCGCGCGCCATGGTGGCCGAGGCGTCAATCTCGACCATCTCCTCGGACCCCGGGCCTTCGCTATCGGGCACATCACGGTTCGCGCCATCGAGCAGAGCTTCGGCCGCACGCTTTTCCGCGGCCTCGGCGGGGCGCTCTTCCTGCACACCACGGATGGCGGGCAGCATCAGGCTCATCATGTGTTCCATATAGCGCGGGTCGCGCCAGTAGAGGCGGAACACCTGCTGGAACACGGTGCGATGCTCGGGGCGGCTGACAAAGCAGGCGTGCAAGGTCCAGTAAAAATCGCGCCTTTCGGTGAACCCAACGGCCTCAACTGCGCGGATCGCCTCGATCACCCGGCCGGGGCCGATGGGCAGGCCGGCTTTACGTAGCGCCCGCGCGAACCACAGGATGTTGCGAGAGAGCTTGCCGTCATCAGGAAGTGAGAGGTCGGCATATGTCGCCATTGCTGCGCAGCGGTGGACCTTACGCCCCCCGCGCCTCCTCTGCGGTGATTGGGCCAGAATGAAGGGTCATGCCGGGGCGAGTTCCTTGCGGACATCATCGAGCAGACGACGCGCCTCGGCGCCCTGGATCTTCTGGATGTCGTCCTGATACTTCAGGATGGCGCCCAGCGTGTCGGCGATGACCTCGGGCGTCAGGCTGATCACATCCAGCGCCAGCAGGCATTTCGCCCAGTCGATGGTTTCGGCCACGCCGGGCTTCTTGAACAGATCCTCGGTGCGAAGGCGCTGTACAAAGGCCACGACCTCGCGCGAAAGGGTCTCTTGCGCCTCGGGACAGCGGGCGGCGAGGATCGCCTGCTCGCGCGCGGCATCGGGGTAGTCAACCCAGTGATAGAGGCATCGCCGCTTCAGCGCGTCATGCACCTCGCGCGTGCGGTTCGAGGTCAGGATGACGATGGGAGGCTCTGGCGCGCGGATGGTGCCGAGTTCGGGGATTGTCACCTGAAAATCCGAAAGCGCCTCAAGCAGGTAGGCCTCAAAGGGTTCATCCGTGCGATCAAGCTCGTCAATCAGCAGGACGGGTGCCCCGCCGGGCTGCGGGCGCATGGCCGCCAGCAGGGGACGCTCGATCAGATAGTCCTCGGTGAAAAGCTCGGATTTCAGGGCGTCACGGTCAGCACCACCCGAGGCCTCGGCCGTGCGGATCGCAACCATCTGCGCCGCAAAGTTCCATTCGGCAACAGCCGAGGCTGCATCCAGCCCCTCGTAGCATTGCAGCCGGATCAGGCGGCGACCAAGTGCGGCGGCAATGACCTTGGCGATCTCGGTCTTGCCCACCCCGGCCTCGCCTTCCAGAAACAGGGGGCGGCCAAGGCGAAGCGACAGGAACACAACCGTCGCCAGCGCACGGGATGTGACATAGCCCTGTCCCGCCAGCAGGCGTTCGACATCGTCTATGGAATGCGGCAGGTCCATCTGGCCCCCCTGACCGGTTTCCCCTCATCTGGCCGGGCAATACGGCACGGGTCAAGCGGCGCGTCGGGATTTGCGACTTTAGCACAGGTCGCGGCGCGACTATGCGCGCCTGTTGCAGCATGCTACCCCGACGCAAGGATCTGGCAAAGGGACGGGACGCCATGAAGGTGCTGGCGATCACATCGGTGAAGAATGAGGGCGCCGTCCTGCTGGAATGGCTCGCCCATCACCGAAAGGCCGGGTTCACCGATTTTCTGGTCTTCTCCAACGATTGCGAGGACGGCACCGATCTGATGCTGGACCGCTTGCAGGACCTTGGCTGGGTTACCCATCTGCGCAATCCGGGGCCATGGCGCGAGGGGCCGCAATGGGCAGCGCTCAAGACCGCAGACCGCCACCCGCTGGTACGTGGGGCCGACTGGCTGCTGTTTCTGGACGTTGATGAATTCGTCAACATCCACGCGGGCGATCATACTGTCGGCGCCTTGCTGCACGCCCTGCCGGATGCGACCGCCATCACGCTGACCTGGCGCATGTTCGGCAACGCAGGCGTCGTGCAGATGTCGGATCACCCGGTGACCGAGACATTCGTGCAGGCGGCACCTGCGGTCCTCTGGTGGCCGTGGCGCGCGGTCATGTTCAAGACACTGTTCCGCAATGATGGCACCTATCGCAAGCTAGGTGTCCACCGCCCACGCTCGCCTGACCGCGCCCGGCTGGATGGCGCGCAATGGTTCGACGGATCGGGCCGGCCCTTGGGGGATGCCTTCCGCACATCGCGCGTATTCTCGGACTACGGGCGCGACAATGGCGCGCTTGTGCAGCTGAACCACTACGCGCTCGGCTCGATGGAGGGGTTCATCGTCAAATGCGACCGGGGCCGCGCCAACCGGGCCGAGGGTGATTTTGACGCGGGCTACTGGATCGAGCGCAACTTCTGCGCGGTCGAGGATCGCTCGATCTCGGCCCTCGACAGCAGCGCAATTAGACACGAGCTTCTGGCCGATCCGATCCTGTCAGAGTTGCATCAGAAAGCCGTCAGGTGGCGTCATGAAAGGTTCACACAGCTCATGCGCGAAGAGCGCTGGCGCGCCTTGTTCAGCAGGCTGCTGCTTTGTCAACCGACGCGTGTGCTCACCCCCGAGGATGCCCGCCTCGTCTGGCAACATGCCGTAACTTCACAGAAATAATGCCGCGGAATTGTTTCCGCCGGCGCCTGAGAGTCCCCTTGTCTGCCTGCGCCACGCGCGCCACATTGCCCTTTACGCAGCAGCCCGCGCGGCCCCGAAAGTAAGATGCCCCCCAACCCGACGCCCCCCTCGTCACGCTATGACGCGTCACAGGCCGCTGACGATGCGGACTGGTTTGACCGGCTGGACGAGATTTGCGCCGAAGAAGGGTACTATGAGCCCATCGGGGGCCGGCATCATGCGTTCTTTGCAGATGAATCCCCCACGCTGATTGTCTCGTTCGACACGCTGCAGGCCACGCGGGCCAGGCCACGGCAGATGCCCTTTGCCCTGACGGTGGCCGAACTGCGCGGATGGTCGCATCTGGCCATCATTGCCGAGGGCGAGACCTGGTTTCGCGAACAGTCGCTCTATCGCTATTTCGACCGGCTGGTGGACGAGGCGTTCTTTGACGATTTCGACCGCGTGGTCTTTTACGGGGCGGGCATGGGCGGCTACGCGGCCTGCGCCTTCTCCGTGGCGGCACCCGGATCGACGGTGGTCGCGGTCTCACCGCGTGCGACGCTTGACCCTTCGGTTGCCGGATGGGACCGGCGCGACCTTGTGGCGCGGCGCCTGAACTTCAACGATCGCTATGGCTATGCCCCCGATATGATCGAGGCGGCCGAGCGTGTCTTCGTCCTTCACGACCCCTATCTGCCGGAAGATGCCATGCACGCGGCGCTGTTTCGCGGCCCGCACGTTTCGGCTTTGCGCACCCGTTATCTGGGCGATGCGGTCGAACCCGCGCTGATCCAGATTGGACTGATGCCTGATCTTCTGCTTGCCGCTGGCGACGGGCGGCTCACGCCCGAGGTGTTTCATCGTGGCTGGCGGGCACGACGCCACAGCCCGACCTATGTGGACGGGCTGGTGGCCGACCTTGAGGTGACGGGCCGCCTGCGCGCGGCACGCGAGCTGTTCGGCACGGTGGATCCATCTGCGCTGACACCCGGCCTGCGTGCGGCGCTGGCGCGCCTTGAACGCGAGGCACAATCCTCGTCAGGTGTGGCCTGATTCTGCCGCGAATCCTCTGGAAAATTCCTGCCCGTTGCGCTAGCGCGGGGCCATGACCCAAAGCCTTACGCTTCGCCGCCCCGACGACTGGCACCTGCATCTGCGCGACGGCGCGATGCTGCAAGGTGTATTGCCCGAGACCGCACGCCATTTCGGGCGCGCGATCATCATGCCGAACCTGGTTCCCCCGGTTGTAACGGGCGATCAGGCGGCCGCCTATCGCGACCGTATTCTGGCGGCGCTGCCCGAAGGCATGGCGTTTCAGCCGCTGATGACGCTCTACCTGACTGAGACAACCGACCCCGCCGATGTGCGCGCGGCGGCGGAAAGCGGGCTGGTGCGGGCCGTGAAGCTTTATCCCGCAGGCGCCACGACCAACAGCCATTCCGGTGTGCGCGATTTTGACCGCGTGCGGGGCGTGCTGGAGACGATGGCCGAGATCGGCCTGCCACTCTGCGTGCATGGCGAAGTGACAACCCATGAGGTTGACATCTTTGACCGTGAGGCCGTCTTCATCGACACCGTCCTCGATCCGCTGCGCCGCGCAACGCCGGGCCTGCGCGTCGTCATGGAACACATCACCACCGAAGAGGGTGTGGCCTACGCCAGTGACGGTGGGCCAGATCTGGCGGCGACGATCACCACCCATCACCTGATCATCAACCGCAACCACATTCTGGTTGGCGGGATCAAGCCGCACTACTACTGCCTGCCGGTTGCGAAGCGCGAAAAGCACCGCCTCGCCCTGCGCGCGGCGGCAACCAGCGGCGCGGCCTGCTACTTCCTTGGCACCGATAGCGCGCCGCATGTCGATGCGCTGAAGGAACACGCCTGCGGCTGTGCCGGGTGCTTCACCGCCACCAATACCATGTCCTGCCTTGCCCATGTGTTCGAAGAGGAAGGCGCGCTCGACCGGCTTGAGGGGTTCACCTCGCTGAACGGACCTGCCTTCTATCGCCTGCCGCCGAATGAAGGCACGATCCGTCTGGTCAAACAGGCCGCGCCGGTCGCCTACCCCGAGAAAATCCTGACCGGGGCCGGCCCGGTCACCGTCTTCAACCCCGGCTTCCCGCTGCACTGGGCAGTGGAAAGCTGAATTCCTCTTGGCAAAAATACCCCCGCGGAGCGGCCAGCATCGGCCGTTGCTGCCTCCGGCGGGGGTATTTGGACCAAGAGGAAGCCGCAACACGGAAGGACAGACCCGATGATCCCGACCTCGTTCCCGACCAAAGAGGAAATCGCCCGCCTGACAGCCCGCGCCTTTCTGGAGATCGGTGCTGTGCATTTCAACGCGCGCGAACCCTTCACGCTGGCATCAGGCCTGCCCTCGCCCACCTATATCGACTGCCGCAAGCTGATCTCTTACCCGCGCATCCGCTCGACGCTGATGGATTTTCTTGCGGTGACGATCATGCGCGAGGCCGGGTTCGAAGCTTTCGACAACATCGCAGGCGGTGAGACGGCGGGCATCCCCTTTGCCGCGCTGGTGGCAGAACGGCTGGGCCTGCCGATGACCTATGTGCGCAAGAAGCCCAAAGGCTATGGCCGCAATGCCCGGATTGAAGGTGCCATGACCGAGGGACAGCGCGTCTTGCTGGTCGAGGATCTCACCACCGATGGCGGATCGAAGCTCAGCTTCGTCGATGCGATCCGCGAAACCGGCGCGACCTGCGGTCATACGGCTGTGATCTTCTACTACGGCATCTTCAAGGAAACCGAGGCGCGGCTTGCCGAGCATGGGGTCAAGCTCCTCCATCTGTGCACCTGGTGGGACATGCTGGCCGAGGCCCGCGCGCAAGGCTCTTTCGATGCCGAAACGCTGGCCGGAGTTGAAGAGTTCCTGAACGATCCGCGTGCCTGGCAAGCTGCCCGCACCAAGGCCTGAACCGCGCGCGCGGATTTCCGCGCGTGCCCCTGCGGCAATGTGGATTGCCCTGTGGATGGGCCGTGGATAACACCTGCGCCGAATCGCGGATCGTGGTATCAATATCGGCCGGAACCGCCATATCTTGTGGTATCTTCCGAAACCGCCCCACAGTCGGGACCGGCCAAAGAGTTGTCCACAGGGTTGATCACAGACTTGCCACGATTGCCCACACGGGCATCATCAGGATAAAGACAACGACCAGAACCGGGGGCCGCAGGGGCGGCGAGAACCGGCGGGGGACAAGACAGGCCATGAACGAAGTCGCAAAGATCCGCACCGATCTGCCGGCGGCGCCCGAGACGGATGCGCTGCCGCACAATATCGAGGCCGAGCAGCAGCTTCTGGGCGCGATCCTGACCAACAACGACACCTATGACCGCATCGCGGCACTGGTGAAGGCCGAGCACTTCTTCGATCCGGTCCATGCCCGCATTTTCGAAATTGCGGCCGCGCGTATCCAGAAAAATGCGCTGGCCTCGCCTGTCACGCTCAAGGCGTTTCTCGAGGATGATGCGGGCCTGAAAGAACTGGGCGGCGCCGCCTATCTGGTGCGTCTTGCAGGCGCGGCCATCAGCGCCTTTGCCGCACGCGACTATGCGCAGATGATCTATGATCTTGCAGTGCGGCGCGAGTTGATCGGGCTCGGGCGCGACATCTCGGCCAAGGCTGCCAAGATCGACGTGGCCTCCGAGCCGCGCGAGCAGATCACCGAGGCCGAGCAGCGCCTGTACAAGCTGGGCGAACAGGGCGTGGCCGAGCGCGGCTTCCAGTCGTTCCTGAAGGCGGTGACCGAGGCCGTGAACAGCGCCAATGCCGCCTATCAGCGCGGCGGCGGTCTTGCCGGCATCTCGACCGGGCTGATCGACCTCGACAAGAAGATGGGGGGTCTGCACCCATCTGACCTGATCATCCTTGCGGGGCGCCCCTCGATGGGCAAGACCTCGCTTGCGACCAACATTGCCTTCAACATCGCCAAGGCCTATCGCCGTGGGCGCCTGCCCGACGGGCATGAGGGCGCGGTCGAAGGGGGCTGTGTGGGCTTCTTCAGCCTCGAGATGAGCGCTGAACAGCTGGCCGCGCGGATCCTCTCTGAAGCGTCGGAAGTGCCCTCGGAACAGATCCGCCGTGGTGACATGACCGAGACCGAGTTCCGCCGCTTTGTCGAGGCGGCGAAGTCGCTGGAAAGCTGCCCGCTCTACATTGACGATACGCCCGCCCTGCCGATCAGCCAGGTGGCCGCGCGTGCGCGTCGCCTCAAGCGTACCCACGGGCTTGATGTTCTGATGGTTGACTACCTGCAGCTTCTGAAGGGCACCGGCCGGGGTGAGACGAACCGGGTACAGGAAGTGTCCGAGATCACCCAGGGCTTGAAGGCCATCGCCAAGGAGCTGAACATCCCGGTGATCGCACTGTCGCAGCTTTCACGGACCGTGGAGAGCCGCGAGGACAAGCGCCCGCAGCTGTCAGACCTGCGCGAATCCGGCTCGATCGAACAGGACGCCGACGTGGTGCTGTTCGTCTATCGCGACGAATACTACAAGGAACGCGAAAAGCCCGGTGACCATGAGCTTGAGAAGATGGCCGCCTGGCAGGCGATCATGGAACAGGTCCATGGCAAGGCCGAGGTCATCATCGGCAAGCAGCGTCACGGGCCGATCGGCCATGTGGAACTGTCGTTCGAGGGCCGATTCACCCGCTTTGGCAACCTTGTCCGCCCCTGGCAGGACGGCGGCGGAAACGAGGGGTTCTGACGAACCCCTCAGCGTTTGCGCACGAATTCCGTCCGCAGGACCAGCCCCTTGATCGTGTCATGGCGGCAATCGATCTCTTCTTCATTGTCGGTCAGGCGGATCGAACGGATCACCGTGCCCTGTTTCAGCGTCTGACTGGTGCCCTTGACCTTCAGGTCTTTGACAAGCGTCACCGCGTCGCCGTCGGCAAGCTCGTTCCCGGCACTGTCGCGAACGACGCGCCGGTTGGCGGCCGCAACTTCGGACGCAGGGCGCCATTCGCCCGTTGCCTCGTCATAGACGTAGTCGTCATCCTGATCGGCCATCTGCCATACCTCGCATCAAAGGTCGCGCGCCGACAACCGGTGGCACCTGTCACCTCCCCCTAATCCCGCAGGTCGTGCCCCGCAACACTGTTGTTTTCCGCCCGCTCTTGCCGCTACACCAAGGCGATGGATACTCAGGCCCCCCTTGCCTTCGACCTCGTGATCTTTGATTGCGACGGTGTTCTGATCGACAGCGAGATCATTTCGCTCTCGATGCTTATTGCCGAACTGGCCGAGCGCGGCGTGGATGTGGATCTGGACTATGTCTCGCGCAACTTTCTCGGGCGCAGCTATCCGACCGTGATGCAAACGATCCGCGACCAATTCGGGCTGGATCTGCCGCCCGAATTCGAAGACCACTACCGCGCCCGCCTGCTCTCGGCCTTTGAGACCGATCTGAAGGTAATGCCGGGCATCCGGGGGGTCATCGACGGGCTCGCCCTGCCGCATTGCGTCGCCACCTCGTCAAGCCCGCCGCGGGCTGAAATGTCGCTGCGCCTGACAGGTCTGGGCGATCTGGTGGGCCCAAGGTTGTTTACCGCCTCAATGGTCGCGAATGGAAAGCCCGCGCCCGACCTGTTCCTGCACGCCGCGCGCGAATGTGGGGCGGACCCCGCGCGCTGTCTGGTGATCGAGGACAGCCTGACCGGAATTCGCGCAGGCCTTGCGGCGGGAATGACGGTCTGGCGCTTTACTGGCGGCAGCCACATGGCCGGACGGCAACTGACCCAACCGCCGGATGCTACGCCACATCTGGTGTTCGACGACTTTACCTGTTTTCTTGATCTTCACCCCGATTTCCGAGGCCCGAAATGAGCCGCCCCCCCGCCTCCAAGCCCGACCCCGAACCCACCGTCCAGGATGAGGCCGCCCGTGCGGGGTGGCTCTACTACGTCGGTGGCATGACGCAGGACCAGATCGCCGCCGAGATGGGCGTCAGTCGCCAGCGTGCCCAGCGTCTGGTCAGCCGGGCGATGGCGGATGGGCTGATTCAGGTGCGCCTCAATCACCGGATTGGCGCCTGCATGGACATGGAGCGCGCGCTGCGCGACCGCTATGGCCTGACACGCTGCCGTGTGGTGCCGGGGCTTGGTGAGGGTGTGGACCCTGTGCTGGGCATTGCCGCTGCGGCGGCAGGAGAGCTTGAGCGCTTTCTCCGGATGCCCGACCCGCTGGTCATCGGCCTCGGGACTGGCCGTGCCCTGCGCGGTCTGGTCGAGGCAATCGATCCGCTGGAGGCGCCACAGCACCGGCTTGTCTCGCTGATCGGCAATATCGCACCGGATGGTTCGGCCTCGTTCTTCGATGTGGTCATGCGGATTTCGGACAAGATCCGCGCGCCGCACTACCCGATGCTGGTGCCAGTGGTTTCCACCACTACCGAAGAGCGCGCGGCCTTCCATGCCCTCGCCCCCGTGCAGCGCGTGCTGGAACTGGCACGGGCCTGCGATGTGATCTTTGTGGGTGTGGGTCAGATGTCCGAAGACGCCCCGCTTTTGAAGGACGGGTTCGTCACGGCGGGCGAGTTGCACCAGATGCGGGCGGCCGGTGCTGCCGGCGAGGTGGCCGGCTGGGTCTTTGATTCGGACGGCCAGTACCTCGATTTCGGCATCAACACCCGGACCGGCGGGGTGCGGGTCGAGCCGGGGCTCGATCGCCCCTCTATCGGAATCGCTGCTGGTGCGACCAAGGTTCCGGCGATTTGTGGCGCCATGAAATCGCGCATCCTCAATGGCTTGGTGACCGACATGCCCACCGCCGAGGCCCTTCTTTCCGCCCGTTGACCTTTGCAGGTGCGGCGAATCCAAGGACTTGACGACTCACCCCCTTATGTGAGCATTTACCCGCTATGCGATGATTTGCTCACGCATTGAGGGAGGATCACTGATGACCATGACTTACCGCGCCATTCTTGGCGCGACCGTTGCGCTCACCCTGGCGGGCGCTGCGCTGGCCGAAACCACCATCACCGTGGCGACCGTGAACAACGGCGACATGATCCGCATGCAGGGTCTGATGGACGCGTTCAACGCCAAGCACCCCGACATCAAGGTCGAGTGGGTGACGCTGGAAGAAAACGTGCTGCGCCAGAAGGTGACGACCGATATCGCCACCAAGGGCGGCCAGTTTGACGTGATGACGATCGGCACCTACGAGGCGCCGATCTGGGGCAAGCAGGGCTGGCTTGTCAGCCTGAACGACCTGCCCGCCGAATATGACGTGGACGACCTGCTGCCCGCGATCCGCGGCGGCCTGACCGTCGACGGCAACCTGGTGGCGGCGCCCTTCTACGGCGAAAGCTCGATGGTGATGTATCGCACCGACCTGATGGAGAAAGCGGGCCTGACCATGCCCGAAGCGCCCACCTGGGACTTCATCAAGGAAGCTGCCGCCGCAATGACCGACAAGTCGAACGAGGTCTACGGCATCTGCCTGCGTGGCAAGGCTGGCTGGGGCGAGAACATGGCATTCCTGTCGGCCATGTCCAACTCGTTCGGCGCCAAGTGGTTCGACATGGACTGGAAACCCCAGTTCGATCAGCAGCCCTGGAAGGACACGCTGAACTTCTACCTCGACCTGATGAACAACTACGGCCCGCCCGGCGCCTCGAGCAACGGGTTCAACGAGAACCTCGCGCTGTTCCAGCAGGGCAAATGCGGCATGTGGATCGATGCAACCGTTGCTGCATCCTTCGTGACCGGCAAGGACTCGACCGTGGCTGACAAGGTGGGCTTCGCGCTCGCACCCGACAAGGGCCTCGGCAAGCGCGGCAACTGGCTCTGGGCCTGGAACCTCGCGATCCCCGCAGGCACCCAGAAGGAAGAGGCCGCCAAGGCTTTTGTCGCCTGGGCCACTTCGAAAGAGTACCTGGCGCTGGTAGCCGAGAAAGAAGGCTGGGCCAACGTGCCTCCGGGCACCCGTACCTCGCTCTACGAGAACCCGGAATACGCCAAGATCCCGTTCGCCAAGATGACGATCGACAGCATCAACTCGGCTGACCCGACGAAGCCGACCGTTGATCCGGTGCCCTACGTTGGCGTGCAGTTCGTGGCGATCCCGGAATTCCAGGGCATTGGCACGATGGTGGGCCAGCTCTTCTCGGCAGCGCTTGCCGGTTCCAGCACCGCTGACGAGGCCCTGGCACAGGCGCAGGCCGCTGTGACCCAGGAAATGACCCGGGCAGGATACATCAAGTAACTGCTCCTCCCCGGCGGGGCCGGCCTCTCTCTGGCCCCGCCACCCCCTTTCCACTCCCCGACATTCAGGAAACGCCATGGCAACCGAACACTCACGGACGGCTGCGCGCCTCATGGTCTCTCCGGCGGTGATCCTCCTGTTCTTGTGGATGATCGTGCCGCTTGGAATGACCATCTACTTCAGCTTTCTCCGCTACAACCTGCTGATGCCGGGAATGGAGAGCTGGGCCGGGTTCGACAACTATTACTACTTCATCACCCAACCCGCCTTCAAATCCGCGCTGGTCAATACGCTGCTTCTGGTGGCCGGTGTGCTTCTGATCACCGTCTTCGGCGGTATCGCGCTGGCGCTTTTGCTGGATCAGCCGTTCCGCGGCCAGGGCATCGTGCGGGTCATGGTGATCGCCCCCTTCTTCGTCATGCCGACTGTATCGGCACTGGTGTGGAAGAACATGTTCATGAACCCCGTGAACGGAATTTTCGCGCATATCTCCAAGTCCCTCGGTTTTCAGCCGTTCGACTTTCTGTCCCACGCGCCGCTTGCCTCGATCATCCTGATCGTCGCATGGAGCTGGCTGCCCTTTGCCACCCTGATCCTGCTGACCGCGCTGCAAAGCCTTGACCGCGAGCAGATGGAGGCGGCCGAAATGGACGGCGCCAACTGGCTGAACAGGTTCATCTACCTGACGCTGCCGCACCTGACGCGGTCGATCACCGTGGTCATCCTAATCCAGACCATTTTCCTTCTGTCGGTCTTTGCCGAAATCCTCGTGACCACCAATGGCGGCCCCGGCACGGCGTCGACCAACCTGCCCTTCCTCGTCTATGCCCAGTCACTTCTGAACTTTGACGTGGGTGGTGGATCGGCGGGCGGCATCATCGCCGTCATCCTCGCCAACATCGTCGCGGTCTTTCTGATGCGCATGATCGGCAAGAACCTGGAGAGCTGACATGTCCCGCAAATCAACCCCCGCACGGCAAGCCGTCGTCACAGTTGCCGCATGGACCGTCGGCTTCCTGATCTTCTTCCCGATCCTGTGGATCTTCATCCTTAGCTTCAAGACCGAGGGCGACGCGATCCGCACGCCCTTGGGTGTGCTGACCTCGGGCTGGACGTTTGAGAGCTATCACGAGGTGCAGGAACGGTCGAATTACCTGCTGCACTTCTGGAACTCGGTGGTGCTGTCGGTTGGCTCGACCATCCTTGCACTGGTCATCGCGATCCCCGCCGCCTGGGCCATGGCCTTTGTGCCGGGCAAGCGCACCAAGGACCTGCTGATGTGGATGCTGTCGACCAAGATGATGCCCGCCGTAGGCGTTCTGGTGCCGATGTATCTGCTGTTCCGCGATTTCGGGCTCTTGGATACCCGCATCGGGCTGGTCGTGGTGCTGACCCTGATCAACCTGCCGATCGTGATCTGGATGCTCTACACCTACTTCAAGGAAATCCCTGGCGAGATCCTTGAGGCCGCGCGGATGGACGGCGCCAACCTGCGCTCGGAAATCCTCTACATCCTGACCCCGATGGCAGTTCCGGGCATCGCATCGACGCTGCTTCTGAACATCATCCTCGCCTGGAACGAGGCGTTCTGGACGCTGCAGCTGACGACCTCCAATGCGGCACCGCTCACGCAGTTCATCGCCAGCTACTCCAGCCCGGAAGGGTTGTTCTACGCGAAACTCTCGGCGGCCTCGACCATGGCCATTGCGCCGATCCTGATCCTTGGCTGGTTCAGCCAGAAGCAACTCGTCCGCGGCCTGACATTCGGCGCGGTGAAGTGAGGTAACCCATGGGACAGATTTCCCTTTCCGCCGTCACCAAATCCTTCGGCGACGTGAACGTGATCCCGCCGCTTGATCTGCAGATCAATGACGGAGAGTTCGTGGTCTTCGTCGGCCCCTCGGGCTGCGGCAAATCCACCCTGCTGCGCCTGATCGCCGGGCTTGAGGATATCTCCTCGGGCAAGATCCTGATCGACGGCAAGGACGCAACCGACGCAGCCCCCGCCGAGCGTGGCCTTGCGATGGTGTTTCAAAGCTACGCGCTCTACCCCCATATGAGCGTTCGCAAGAACATCGCTTTCCCGCTGAAGATGGCCAAGCTCAGCCAGGCCGAGCAGGATCGCAAGGTTGAAAATGCCGCGCGCATCCTGAACCTGTCGAACTACCTCGACCGGCGCCCCGGCCAGCTTTCGGGGGGCCAGCGGCAGCGGGTGGCGATTGGCCGCGCGATCGTCCGAGAGCCTGCAGCCTTCCTGTTTGACGAGCCGCTTTCGAACCTTGACGCCGCGCTGCGGGTGACGATGCGTCAGGAAATCAGCGAACTGCACCAGACGCTGAAGACGACGATGGTCTATGTGACCCATGACCAGGTCGAGGCGATGACGATGGCCGACAAGATCGTCGTGCTGAACGCGGGCCGCATCGAGCAGGTCGGCAGTCCGCTAGAGCTGTATCGCAGCCCCCGCAACCTGTTTGTCGCGGGCTTTATCGGCAGCCCCAAGATGAACTTCATCACCGGGGCCGAGGCCAAGAAGCACAACTGCGATACGTTGGGCGTGCGCCCCGAACATGTCGAGGTTCAGGCCGACGGTCCATGGACCGGCGTGGTTGGTCTGGCCGAGCATCTGGGCTCGGACACCTTCCTCAAGGTGAATGTGCCGGGCGTGGGCGATCTGACGGTGCGCGTTTCAGGCGAGATGAACCTGCACCACGGGGATCAGGTCACGCTTGGTCCGCAGTCGGGCAAACTCTACCGCTTTGACGCTAACGGGATGGCGCTCTGATGCGGTTGCAAGGCAAGACAGCCCTGATCACGGGGGCCGCGCGCGGCATCGGGCTGGAGTTCGCCCGCGCATATATCGCCGAAGGCGCGACCGTCGCGCTGGCCGACATCAACGCAGCAGCCGTTCAGGCAGCTGCCACCAGCCTCGGCCCCCAGGCCGTGGCCGTGCAGATGGATGTGACCGATCAGGCCAGTATCGAGGCAGGATTTGCCGATGCCGTGGCCAAGATGGGCAAGCTCGACATCCTGATCAACAACGCGGCCCTGTTCACGGCGCAGCCGATCGCCGAGATCAGCCGCGCCGATTATGACCGCATCTTCTCGGTCAACGTGGCGGGAACGCTCTTCTGCATGCAGGCGGCGGCGCGGCACATGATCGCGCGCGGCGAGGGCGGCAAGATCATCAACATGGCAAGCCAGGCCGGACGTCGAGGCGAAAGCCTCGTTGCGATCTATTGCGCCTCGAAGGCCGCCGTCATCAGCCTGACACAAAGCGCCGGGCTGAACCTGATCCCGCACCGCATCAACGTAAACGCCATCGCCCCAGGTGTGGTCGACGGCGAACACTGGGACCATGTCGACAGCCTCTTCGCCAAGTACGAAGGCCGCGCGCCGGGTGAGAAGAAAAAGATCGTGGGTAGCGCAGTCCCCTATGGCCGAATGGGCACCGCACAAGACCTGACCGGCATGGCGATTTTCCTCGCCACGCCTGAGGCCGATTACATCTGCGCCCAGACCTTTGGGGTCGACGGCGGCAACTGGATGGCATGACATGAGCGTTCAATCCCCTCGCTACGACCGCGCCAACCTGAAACCCGGCATCGTCCATATCGGGCTTGGCAACTTTCACCGCGCGCATATGGCGGTGTATCTGGATGACCTGTTCAACCTCGGGCTGGATCACGATTGGGCAATCCTTGGCGCAGGCGTCCGGGCGGGCGACGCCCGCATGCGCGATGCGCTCAAGGCGCAGGACTGCCTTTCGACCGTGATCGAGCTGGACCCAGCAGGCAAGAGTTGCCGTCGCGTGGGCAGCATGATCGACTTTCTGCCGGTGGAACCTGACAACGCGAGCCTCATCTCCGCAATGAGCCGGCCCGATATCCGCATCGTCAGCCTGACGGTGACCGAGGGAGGCTACTTCATCAACGCAGCCACCGGTCAGTTCGATCCGACCGCACCCGAGATTGTTGCGGATTCGGCCAGCCCGGATGCGCCCGCGACAGCCTTTGGTGCGATCATCAAGGCGCTGAAGATGCGCCGTGCAGCGGGCGTGCAGCCCTTTACCGTCATGTGCTGTGACAACCTGCCGGGCAATGGGCATGTCACCCACGCGGCTGTCTCGGGCCTCGCGCGGCTGTCGGACCCTGAAATGGCCGACTGGATTGACGCCAATGTCGCCTTCCCCAACGCCATGGTGGACCGCATCACTCCCGCCACCGGCCCGCGCGAGCGCGCCCTGGCCGCCAGCTTTGGCCTGGACGACGATCCGGTCCCCGTCACCTGCGAGCCCTTCCGGCAGTGGGTGGTTGAGGACATATTCCCCGCCGGTCGCCCGGCGCTGGAACGGGTTGGCGTCACCTTCTCGGATCAGGTTCACGCCTACGAGATGATGAAGATCCGCATCCTGAACGGCGGGCATGCGATCATCGCCTATCCGGGCGGGCTGATGGATATCGAATATGTCCACGAGGCCATGGCCAACCCCCTGATCTCGGCTCTGCTTGACAAGGTCGAACGGGAAGAGGTCAGTCCCTTTGTACCACCGGTGCCGAATACCGACATCCCGGCCTATTATGACCTGATCCGCGCGCGGTTCTCCAACCCCGAGGTTGCGGATACCGAACGCCGCCTCTGCCTTGATGGGTCGAACCGGCAACCCAAGTTCATCATTCCGTCGGTGCGCGATGCGCTGGCGGCGGGACGGTCGGCACGCGGCCTCGCGCTCGTCTCGGCCATGTGGTGCCGCTATTGCGCGGGCACGACGGACAGCGGCGCCGAGATTGCCCCCAATGATCCCAACTGGGATGCGCTTCAGGCGTTGGCGTTACAGGCCAAGGACAATCCGCAGCTTTGGCTGAACCAGCGCAGCATCTATGGCGATGTTGCTGACAATGCGGGTTTCGCCGCCGATTTCACGCATTGGCTGAACAGCCTCTGGGCGCAGGGAACGGCAAACACCCTGAAAGCCTGGCTGGCAGAATGACCGGACAGGCCGGCCGGGCGGCGCTGTGTCGCCCTGCCCCCTTGGCGCCCCGTTCCTGCCCCCCAGGCCGAACGGGGCGCATTTCTGCCATCGGCCCCCCAAGGCAGGCCGGGTTTCGCGTGCGGCTGGCATTTCCCCTTGACCTTCCCGCCTGCGCTGTCAAAACCGCCTCATGGCAACCGCGACACTCTCCATTGATCTTGACGCCATCGCCGCCAACTGGCGCGCGCTGGACAGGCTGAGCGATCCGTCCACCCAGACGGGCGCCGTAGTGAAGGCCGACGCCTATGGGCTCGGCTCAAAACGTGTGGCCCGCGCCCTGGCCGAGGCTGGCGCGCGGCGCTTCTTTGTGGCGGTGGCCGAGGAAGGCGCAGCCGTGCGGCAGGCGCTTGGACCGGGGCCCCAGATCAACGTGCTGGGCGGCCACATGCCGGGCGACACCGAGATGATTCAGGACCTGGACCTGACGCCGATGCTGAACTCGGTCGATCAGATCACCCGGCATCTGGAAAGCCTGCCGGGCCATCCCTTCGGCATTCAGCTTGATACCGGCATGAACCGTCTGGGGCTTGAGGCGCCGGAGTGGGAAGCCGTAGCCCCGCTCGTGCTGGAACAGGGGCCCGAACTGGTCATGAGCCATCTGGCCTGCGCCGATGAGCCTGATCATCCGATGAATGCCGCGCAGCTTGCAGAGTTCCATGCGATGACCGATGGAATCGGCGTGCCGCGCAGCCTTGCAGCGACCGGCGGCATTCTTCTGGGCCCGGACTATCATTTCGAACTGACCCGCCCCGGCGTCGGCCTCTATGGCGGTCGTCCTTTTGTCGCGTCGCATCCGGTCGTGGGCCTCTCGCTGCCGATCATTCAGGTGCGCGAGGTCGAGGCGGGCGAGATCGTGGGGTATTCCTGCGGATACATCGCCGACCAGCCCCGGCTGATCGCCACCATCGCGGCAGGCTATGCTGACGGCCTCACCCGACGCTATTCCAACGCGGCGACGCTATGGGACGGAGAAACCCCCGTGCCGATCGTCGGGCGCGTGTCGATGGACCTGATCACCGCCGATATCAGCCATCTGCAGCAGATCCCGCGCGCGCTTGACATTCTTGGGCCGATGCAGGGCGTCGATGATCTGGCCGATGTTGCCGGCACCATCGGGTATGAGGTCCTGACCTCGCTGGGCCACCGCTATGCCCGCCGCTATGTTTCGGCCGCCACGCGGGGGCAGATGTGAGCTTGCTTTCCCCGGTTGCGGCACTTGGCCGTATGACGCTCGGGATGCTGGCGAGCTTTGGCCGCGTGGCGATCTTTGCCGCCGACGTGGTCAGCCACCTCCTGCGACCGCCCTTTTACCCGCGCGAGTTTCTGCAGGCGCTCATGCAGATCGGCTGGTTCTCACTGCCCGTTGTCGGCATGACGGCCCTCTTTACCGGCGGAGCATTGGCGCTTCAGATCTATGCAGGCGGTGCACGGTTCAGCGCCGAGGCAGTGGTGCCCGCGATCGTCGCGATCGGCATGGCCCGCGAGCTTGGACCGGTTCTTGGCGGGCTGATGGTTGCCGCGCGGGTCGCCTCCTCCATCGCGGCCGAGATCGGCACGATGAAGGTGACCGAACAGATTGACGCACTTGTGACGCTTTCGACCAACCCGCTGAAATACCTTGCGGTTCCGCGCGTTCTTGCAGCAACGCTGGCGGTGCCGGTGCTCGTCGCAGTGGGCGATAGCATCGGGATCATGGGCGGCTGGATCGTGGGCGTGCAGCGGCTCGGCTTCAACTCCGCCGCCTATATCAAGAACACGGTCGATTTTCTCGAAATGTGGGACATCACATCGGGCCTTCTGAAAGGCGCGGCCTTTGGCTTCCTCGTTGCGCTGATGGGGTGCTATCACGGCATGAACTCGGGCCGCGGGGCGCAGGGCGTGGGCAAGGCCACGAAATCCGCCGTGGTCTCTGCCTCGGTGCTGATCTTTGCCGCCAACTACCTCCTGACGGAGCTGTTCTTCTCATGATCGAGCTCAAAGGCGTCGAGAAACGGTTCGGCAGCAACCACGTCCTGCGCGGCGTGGATCTCTCCATCGCAAGCGGCACCTCGATGGTGATCATCGGGGGGTCAGGCACCGGCAAGTCGGTGCTTTTGAAGTGCATCCTCGGCCTTGTTCACCATGACGCCGGCCAGATCACGCTGGATGGTCAGGATGTGACCACCGGCGACAGAGACGAATTCCTGGCCCGCTTCGGCATGCTATTTCAGGGCGGTGCGCTGTTCGACAGCCTGCGCATCTGGGAAAACGTCGCCTTCCGCCTGATGCGTGGTGCACTGAAGAAGCCAAAGGCCGAAGCGCGCGAGATCGCCATCGAAAAGTTGCGCCGCGTGGGCCTTGGCCCACAAGTGGCCGACCTTTATCCAGCCGAGCTTTCGGGTGGCATGCAGAAGCGCGTGGGCCTCGCCCGCGCCATCGCGGCCAACCCCGAGGTGATCTTCTTTGATGAACCCACGACCGGGCTTGATCCGATCATGTCGGGCGTCATCAATGACCTGATCCGCGAGATCGTGGTCGAAATGGGCGCAACCGCAATGACGATCACCCATGACATGACCAGCGTGCGCGCGATTGCCGACAATGTCGCCATGTTGCACGGCGGCAAGGTGCGCTGGACAGGACCGGTGTCCGAGCTCGACTCGACGCCTGATCCCTATGTGCAGCAATTCATTCACGGCCGCGCCGAAGGCCCGATTGAATCTGTGCGGTAACGTCGCAGAAGAAAGGGGGCGCTCGCGCCCCCTCTTGTCCTTTCGGACAATTCACCACCTGAGGATATTTCTGAAAAAGAGAACGGACGCAGCGGCCTTCTTCTTTTCCCAAATATCCTCGGGGATGAGGCGCGCCCGGAAAACCATCCGGGGAATGGTTTTCAGCGCCGAATGGCGCGTCACGCGCCGATGGGGGCAGACAGTCCCCCTTGCCTTTCCCCTGCACTGTGGCGCAGGTCATGCCACCTTGCACCCGGTCACGATTGCCCGCAGGATCGCCGCCATGTCACGCTACCTGAACCTGTCGCTACTTCTCCTGTTTCCGATTGCCTGGTTTGCACCGCTCTTGCGCGCGGGACTGCTGCCCATGTTCGGGATGTCAGAAATCTCTGTCGTCTCGGGTCTGCAGTCGCTTTGGGAAAGCGATGCGCTTCTGGCGCTTGTCGTCACCTTCTGCGCGATCTTTGCGCCGATCCTGAAGGTGACCGGCCGTGCACTGCGTGATTTCGGCCTGCTCGATCCACGCACCGAGCCCGCGCTTGCGGTGATTGGCAAGCTGGCCATGGCGGACGTCTTCCTGATTGCGCTTTATGTGGTGATCGTGAAGGGCGTTGGGCTTGCCACCGTCGAAATCGCCTGGGGGATGTATCTTTTCACCGGGCTTATCCTTGTCTCGCTTTCCCTGAAGAGCCCGAAATGACGCGCCCGCCACTCTCACTTCTGGACCTCACGCGTGTCCGCGAGGATCAGGGGCCAGCTCAGGCCCTGAAGAATGCCGCAGCCATTGCGGCCCATGTCGAGACACTTGGCTTTCACCGCTACTGGGTGGCCGAGCATCACAACATGGTCGGCGTCGCCTCTGCTGCGACGCCGGTGGTGGTTGCACATGTCGGGGCCGCGACCAGCCGTATCCGCATCGGGTCTGGCGGGGTCATGCTGCCCAATCACGCCCCCTATGTGGTGGCAGAGCAATACGGAACGCTGGCCCAGCTCTTTCCCGGCCGTATCGACCTTGGCCTTGGCCGCGCGCCGGGCACCGATGGCGCAACCCTCATCCGCGCGCTGCGCCGCGACCCGCAGGGGGCTGATCGCTTCC
This sequence comes from Gemmobacter aquaticus, assembly GCF_007859075.1. Lineage (GTDB taxonomy): Bacteria > Pseudomonadota > Alphaproteobacteria > Rhodobacterales > Rhodobacteraceae > Gemmobacter > Gemmobacter aquaticus. Next base: position 934,087 of record NZ_VOAK01000011.1, on the reverse strand, counting down.
CGCAGGATGTGGTGGAGCTGATGGGCTGGTTCGCGCCTGAAAACGCGCTTGGAATCACGGCTGTTCCCGCGGCCGGGACAGATGTGCAGTTCGTCATTCTGGGCTCGTCGCATTTCGGCGCGCTTCTGGCGGCGGAGTTGGGCCTGCCCTTCGGCTTTGCCTCCCACTTCGCACCTGCGGCACTGCTGGATGCGCTCTATCTCTATCGCAGCAACTTCAAACCATCGGCTCGGCTGCGTGAACCCCATGCGATCGTTGCGGCCAATGTTGTCTGCGCCGAGACCGAGGCCGAGGCGCGTTATCTGTTCACCACCATGCAGCAGGGCTTCCTTGGTCTTGTGCGCAACAACCGCCGATACCAGATGCCGCCCGGCCCCCTCGACTGGAATGCACGGGAAGAGGCGCAGGTCATGGCCATGCTCGGCTGCCACGCTGTCGGCACACCCGATCAGGTGCGTGCAGGGTTGGAGGCCATTGTGGCGCAAACCCAAGCTGACGAGGTGATCGTCGTGACCGACACCCATGATTTCGAGGCGCGCAAACGCTCGCTCTCGCTGACCGCAAAGGCGTGGTTCTGACATGGCAAAGGCAACCCCCAGCTTTTCCTGCACCGCCTGCGGTGCCGTTCACAAGAAATGGGCGGGCAAATGCGACGCCTGCGGGGCATGGAACTCGATCATCGAGGAGGCGCCGCTGTCCTCGGGGCCCAGACCGCAGGCCAAGGGGCGCAGCATCCCGCTGACCGATCTGGCGACGGAAGAGGCGCCGCCGCCCCGCTCGTCCTCGGGGATCGGAGAGCTGGACCGCGTTCTGGGAGGCGGTCTTGTGCCAGCATCGGCGATCCTCGTGGGCGGGGATCCGGGCATCGGAAAATCGACCCTGCTGCTGCAAGCCGCTGCAAGTTTCGCGCACAATGGCCTGAAATGCATGTACATTTCCGGCGAAGAGGCCGCCGCGCAGGTCCGCATGCGGGCACAACGGCTCGGCCTGCGCAATGCGCCGGTCGCGCTTGGGGCGGAAACCAACCTGCGCGACATCCTGACAACGCTGGATTCCGAGCGCCCGCAGCTTGCGATCATCGATTCGATCCAGACCATGTGGCTCGACAATGTGGAAAGCGCGCCGGGGTCAGTCAGTCAGGTGCGCGCGGCGGCGCATGAGCTGGTGAGTTTCGCCAAGCGCCGCGGCGTTGCGGTGGTGATCGTGGGGCATGTGACGAAAGAGGGCGCCATCGCCGGGCCCCGCGTTCTGGAGCATATGGTTGACACCGTTCTCTATTTCGAGGGCGAGCGCGGGCATCAGTTCCGTATCCTGCGCGCGGTCAAGAACCGCTTCGGGCCTGCCGACGAGATCGGCGTGTTCGAGATGACCGGCGACGGCCTGGCCGAGGTTCTGAACCCCTCTGCCCTGTTCCTGTCGGACCGCGAAGCCGCAACGCCGGGTTCGGCGGTCTTTGCCGGGATCGAAGGCACGCGTCCGGTTCTGACCGAGATTCAGGCCCTTGTCGCGCCATCGAACCTTGGCACGCCCCGCCGCACGGTTGTCGGTCTTGATTCCGGGCGGCTGTCCACCATCCTTGCGGTGCTTGAGGCGCGCTGTGGCATCCCCTTTACCGGGCTCGACGTTTTTCTGAACGTTGCCGGTGGCATGCGTGTGAATGAACCCGCCGCCGATCTGGCCGTAGCGGCCGCATTGCTGAGTGCGCGCGAGGATGTGGCAATTCCGCCCGACATGGTGCTTTTCGGAGAAATCTCGCTATCGGGCGCCTTGCGCCCGGTCGGACAGACCGAAAACAGGTTGAAAGAGGCGGCGAAACTTGGTTTCTCACAGGCCACATTGCCTGCGCGGTCGAAGTCCGGTCAGGCAGAAGGTATGCGCCTGCGCGAAACGGCTGATCTGACGGCTTTCGTGGGTGAAATGTTCGGGGCGGGCTGATCCCCCAAGGAGTGACGGAATGCAGGGTTTCACCATCATCGACGGCGTGGTGGCCGGGATCATCATCCTATCGGCGATCCTTGCCTATTCGCGTGGTCTGATCCGCGAAGTGATGGCCATCGCCGGCTGGATCGGCGCCGCGGTCGTGGCCTTCATGTTCGCCGCACAGGCACAGCCCCTGATCAAGGAACTGCCCGTCGTGGGCGATTTCATCGGCGACAGCTGCGAGCTTTCGGTGATCGCGGCCTTTGCGGCGGTCTTTGCTCTTGGCCTTGTGGTTGCAGCCCTGTTTACCCCCCTTCTGTCAAGCTGGGTCAACCAGACGGTGCTGGGCGGGCTGGATCAGGCGCTTGGCTTCCTCTTTGGCGTCGCGCGGGGCGTTCTGCTGGTTGCGGTGGCCTTCATAGTCTATGATCGCGCCGTCGCGGCCGAGGCGATCCCGATGGTTGACAATTCGCGTTCCGCCAAGGTTTTCGCGGCCTTTCAGGGCAATCTTGATGACCAGATCCCCTCGGATGCGCCCGGCTGGATCGTGCAGAAGTATGAACAACTGGTGTCTGTCTGCGCAGCGCCCGCCACGCCGGTCGATCCGGCAACCGCCCCGGCAGCACCTGTCACGAATGGTTGACGCCGCTGTGCCGTGGCGCACGGACAATGTGCCGCATCTGGGCGTGACACTCTGACGACAAGGGGTTAAAGGGGGGCCGAACGCCCCCCTTCGGATTCGGAGAGCCACACATGCGCGCCATCCCCGGCACACCGTTCGACCCCCTTGAGGATGGCGACAAGCTGAAGGAGGAATGCGGCATCTTCGGCGTGATCGGCGTGGCTGATGCGGCAAACTTCGTGGCGCTTGGCCTGCACGCCCTGCAGCACCGCGGGCAAGAGGCGGGCGGCATCGTCAGCTACGATCCCGAGCACGGCTTCAACTCGGCCCGGCGCTTCGGCTATGTCCGTGACAACTTTACCCGCGCCGACGTTATGGCTACCCTTCCCGGCGAGCTGGCCATCGGTCATGTGCGCTATTCGACCGCCGGGTCAAAAGGCTCCACCGCGATCCGCGACGTGCAGCCGTTCTTTGGCGAGTTCTCGATGGGCGGCGCTGCGATTGCCCACAACGGCAACCTGACCAACGCCGCCGCCCTGCGTAAGGAGTTGATCGAGCGCGGATCGATCTTCCAATCCTCGTCGGACAGCGAGTGCATCATTCACTTGATGGCACGGTCGATCCAGACCAACATTTCCGAACGGATCAAGGATGCGCTGCGCCGCGTTGAGGGTGCGTTTTCGGTCGTTGCGATGACCCGTACCAAGCTGATCGGGGTGCGCGATGCGCATGGCGTGCGACCGCTGGTTCTGGGCCGTATCTCGGACCATGGCTGGGCGCTGAGCTCTGAGACCTGCGGGCTCGACATCATCGGCGCCGAGTTCGTGCGCGAGATCGAGCCCGGCGAGATGGTGGTGATCGAGGGGAACAAGGTCACCTCGACCCGCCCCTTCCAGCCCGCGCCCTCGCGGTTCTGCATCTTTGAGCAGGTCTATTTCTCGCGCCCCGACTCGATCCTCGGCGGTCGCTCGGTCTATGAAACCCGCCGCCAGATCGGGGTGGAGCTGGCCAAGGAAGCCCCGGTCGAGGCCGACCTTGTCTGCCCGGTGCCCGACAGTGGCACCCCCGCCGCCATCGGCTATTCGCAGCAGTCCGGCATCCCCTATGCGATGGGGATCATCCGCAACCAGTACATGGGCCGGACCTTCATCGAACCGACCGAACAGATCCGCAACATGGGCGTCCGGCTGAAGCTGAACGTGAACCGTGCGCTTATTCAAGGCAAGCGGGTGATCCTTGTGGATGACTCGGTCGTGCGGGGCACAACGTCGCGCAAGATCAAGGACATGATCCTCGACGCAGGTGCTGCCGAAGTACACTTCCGCATCGCCTCTCCGCCGACCGCCTGGCCCTGCTTCTACGGTGTCGACACGCCAGAGCGTTCGAAGTTGCTGGCCGCGACCATGTCTGAAGAAGAAATGCGCGAGTGGATCGGCGTCGACAGCCTGAAGTTCATCTCGCTCGACGGTCTCTACCGTGCAGCGGGCGAGGCCGCGGGCCGCGATCCCAAGGCGCCCCGCTTCTGCGACGCATGCTTCTCGGGCGAATACCCGATCCCGCCTTCGGACAAACTGGCCGAGGGTTTCGAGATGAAGGAAGCAGGCTAAGGGGGGCGCCGCCCCCTCGCACCTGCCGCGCCGACCCCCGAGGGATTTCCGCCAGAATGAAAAGGATGCGGCATCGCGTCCGGTTTGCGGCGCTTGCCTCTTTCCCCTTGTACAAATATCCCACGGGGGTCCGGGGGTGTGAAACCCCCGGCGCCCAGGTCCACAGCCCGAGAGAAGGTCAGACAGCATGAGCCAACGCATCGCCCTCGTCACCGGAGCCTCGCGCGGGCTGGGGTCTGCCATGGCCGAGGAGCTGGCGAGCCGTGGCTGGCATGTCGTCGCAGTCGCGCGCACCGTGGGCGGGCTGGAAGAGCTGGACGACCGCGTGAAGGCCGCCCGTCAGCCGGGTGCGGGTGAGCTGACTTTGGCGCCCATGGACGTGACCAATGATGAGGCCATGGCCTGGCTCTGCCGGTCGATCCATGACCGCTGGGGCAAGCTGGACCTCTGGATTCATGCCGCCGTGCACGCAGCGCCGCTTTCGCCCGCGCATTTCATCGATACGAAGGACTGGGACAAGTCGATCGCAACCAATGTGCGGGCGACCGGCGTTCTGATCCCGATGGTGGCACCGCTTCTGCTGGCGCAAGCCGGGGCGACGGCGATGTTCCTCGATGATCCACATGGCGGTGACATGAACTATGGGGCCTATGGAGCGACCAAGGCGGCTCAGATCGCGTTGGCGAAAAGCTGGCAGGCCGAAACGGCGCGCATTGGCCCGCGCGTCCTGATTGAAACCCCTGCCCCGATGCCGACGGCCACCCGCGCGCGCTTCCATCCCGGCGAGGATCGCGCACGCCTTTCCGATCCGCGGGCAGAGGCCGCGCGACTGGTAAGCCTGATCTGATCAGCCTAGCCGCGCCGGGAAACCCTCGGCGCGCAGCTCGGTCTGCAACAGGTCTTCCAGAAGCTTGACGATCTGCGTGGACTGAGCCTTGCCGCCATAGGCTGCCCGGCCTTTCAGAAAAGTCTGGTTGACCTGCGAGGCCAGATCAAGCGGCACGCCGAATTCGCGACCAAAGCGCATGGCGAAGTCCAGATCCTTGAGCGCAAGGTCCATCGTGAAGCCGATCTGGTAACTGCCGTTCAGAATCAGCTGCCCTTCGGTTTCATGGACGAAGCTCGACCCCGACGAGGCGCTGATCGCCTCCCACGCGGTGCGCAGATCAAGCCCGCCGCGCTTGGCCAGCATCATCGCCTCGCCATCCAGAACCAGATGGGCGAAGGCCAGCATATTGGTGATGACCTTCATCAGCGCCGCAGAGCCAAGAGGCCCCATGTGGAAATGCTGTCGCCCCATCGCCTTCAGCGCGGGCTGGTGCATCTGATAGATCGCCTCTGGCCCTCCAACGAGCAGCGTGATCTCGCCCCGCGAGGCGCGGTGAAGGCCACCGGTCACCATCGCTTCCAGCATGCCCACGCCCTGATCATCGGCCAGATGCGCCAGACGCAGCACATCGTCGCGACCGAGGGTCGAGTTCTCTATCCAGGTGGCGCCGGGACGAAGCCCCGGCAGGACCTGGGCCAGTACCACCTCGCTTGCCTGCGGAGTCGGAAGGCAGGTGAAGATATGGTCCACCTCTTCGGCCAATGCCGCCAGCGAGGGCGCCACGGTCGCGCCGACCTCGCCAAGCCGCGCGGCAGCGGCAGGGTCGCGGTCATAGACCGTCAGATCGAAGCCCGCATGGATCAGGCTCATCGCCAGCTGGCTTCCCAGATTGCCGATCCCGACATAGCCATAGCGCATCGTGCCCCTCCGATCCGACTGCCAGTCGGTGATAGAATACCACAGGTTGATTTGTCGCGTGTTATTTCCGTGGCGTTCAAACAGTGGTCCGCATCCGGAAGCCCGGCACATGGGCGAGCCGGACACAGGTCACCGGGTGGTCGCGGTCCCAGGTCGTGCGATCGATGATGAAAAGCGCGCTGCCGGGCGGCAGATCCAGCAACCGCGCCTCATCTGCGGTTGCATTGGCCGCCGAAAGGCTGATGTCGCCGGTCGTGTAGGGCACATTCGCCAGCAGCCACTCGTTGGCTGACACAAGATGAAAGTCAGGCTGGACCTTCAGCGTTTCAGGGTTCAGCCACCGGTCTTCCAGCACGGCGGGACGGTCATCTGCAAGATGCAGACACACGAGATGCAGCATCTGCGCACCTTGCGGAAGGCCGAGCCGGGCGGCAACGGCCGGGGGCGGCGAAGCCATCTCCTCGGACAGAAGGCGATAGCTGTAGGCCTGCCCCCGCCCCTCGATCTCCAGTCGCGTCAGAGGGATGTCAAGCGTTGCCCGGCGTACAGGGTGCAGGGCAACGCGGGTTCCGGCCTTGCGACGGCGTTCAAGCACGCCCTCCTCGGCCAGTTCGCGCAAGGCGCGGTTGACGGTTGCACGCGCGACGCCGAACTCCAGCGCCAGCGCCTCCTCGGTGGGAATGGTATCGCCCGGACGCCAGTCGTGCGCGCGGATGCGGCGCAGCACTTCGGCCCGGATATCCTCCCACCCTGCAAGCATCACAGACTTCCCACCAGCCGCCGCATGACCGCCCGATAGCGCGCCTCGACGGTGTCACGCGCCACGTGTCGTCCAGCCTTTACCACATGACGGCCCGCTGACCAGACCTCGGCCACCATTCTGTCATCACCGGCAAAGATCCAGGCATCAAGGATTGCATCCCCCTGGCGGCCTTCAAGATCGACGGCGCTCATGTCCAATGCGACGACGTCTGCCCAGCAACCGGGCTCGATCTTCCCCGATTGGCGCCCCGCCGCCTGCGCCCCGCCGCGCGCAGCCCCCTCAAGCAGCACGCGTCCGGTCGAGAGATCATCGGTCGCAAGCATGGCCCGGCCGCGGTCACGCAGGCGTTGCGAGTATTCGAGGCCGCGCAACTCCTCGGCCTGCGCGATGCGGATGTTGCTGTCCGATCCCACACCAAAGGCGCCGCCCGCTGCAAGCCAGCGCAAGCCATCGAAAATTCCATCGCCAAGGCTCGCCTCGGTGATCGGGCAGAGGCCTGCGACCGCGCCCGTCTGGGCGAGCGCCGCAGTCTCGTGCGGCAGCATCTGGGTGAGGTGGATAAAGCAGTTGCGCGGGCCGACCTCGGTATTGGCGAGCACCCATTCCACCGGGCGCGCGCCCCATGCGGCCTCAACCTCGGCGACCTCGCCAACCTGTTCGGCCAGATGCATATGAAGCGGCCCGGGCATTCCGGCGCAGGCCGCCAGCGTGTGCTGGCTGACCGCACGAAGACTATGCGGCGCGACCCCGATCACGCCATCTGGCAGCGCCTTTATTGCCGCGCTCGATTCCTCAACAAGGCGCTGAAACCTGTTGAAATCATTTCCGAAACGCATCTGCCCACCCTGAAGCGGCCGCCCGTCGCATCCGCCCTGTTCATAAGCGACCGGCAGTAGCGTCAGCCCGATCCCGGTTTCCTGGGCCGCAGCGATGACACGCTTGGCCAGTTCGGCCAGATCGGTATAGGGCACCCCGCCGGGCGCATGGTGCAGATAGTGGAACTCGCAGACCGAGGCATAGCCCGCCTCCAGCATCTCGACCTGAACGAAGGCTGTGATCGCCTCGACATCTTCGGGGGTCAGCTGATCCAGGAATCGGTACATCAGCTGCCGCCACGTCCAGAACGTATCCTGCGGATGGCCGCGACGTTCGGTCATGCCGGCCATGGCGCGTTGGAACGCATGCGAGTGCAGATTGTGACCAGCCGGGATCAGGCAGGCGACCCTCTGCCCCTCGGGCGCGGCGCCGGGCGTCACGGCCGCGATGCGCCCGTCCCTCAGATCAATCCGCACATTGCGCGCCCAGCCATCGGGAAGCAGCGCTGTTTCCGCCCAGATCGTTGCCATGGCATCCTCTTGACATCGGTTATTATGTGCAGACATATTCACATCAAGCGCAGACCAATGCAAGGCCCTCTGATGATTCTGACCAATGCTACAGTGGCGACGATGCAGGACGGCTACGGGCTGATGGAACAGGCCGCCGTTGTTCTGCAGGACGACCGGATCACCTGGGTCGGCCCGATGGGTGATCTTGCGGACACAGGCGAGCAGATCGACCTTGGCGGGCGGCTTGTGACACCGGGCTTGATCGACTGTCACAGCCATGTCGTCTTTGCGGGCACCCGCGCGACCGAGTTCGAGATGCGGCTGCAGGGCGCCAGTTACGAAGAGATTGCGCGTTCCGGTGGCGGCATCATCTCGACCGTCAAGGCGACGCGCCTTGCCTCCGAGGACGACCTGCTGGCGCAGTCGCTGTTGCGTGTCGATCAGATGCTGGCCGAGGGAGTGACAAGCCTTGAGATCAAGTCAGGCTATGGTCTTGATGTTGAGACAGAACTACGCATGCTTCGTGTCGCGCGAAAGATCGGCCAGCTACGGCCGATCCGGGTTGTGACCACCTTCCTTGGCGCCCATGCCGTACCGCCCGAATATCGTGACCGGGCGGATGACTATCTGACCGAACAGGCAATCCCGGCCCTGCGCGCGGCCCATGCCGAAGGTCTGGTCGATGCGGTCGACGGGTTTTGCGAGGGCATCGCCTTTTCGCCTGCACAGATCGAACGGGTGTTCGCCGAGGCATCAGCACTCGGCCTACCGGTCAAGCTGCATGCCGAGCAGCTGTCCAACCTGCATGGCGCGGCACTGGCCGCCCGGCATGGCGCGCTTTCTGCGGACCATCTGGAGTATCTCGATGAGGACGGCGCCCACGCGATGGCCGCAGCCGGAACCGTCGCGGTGATCCTGCCGGGCGCCTTTTACACATTGCGCGAAACAAAGCTTCCGCCGATCGATCTTTTGCGCAGGCACGGTGTGCGTATGGCGGTTGCGACCGACTGCAATCCCGGCACCGCGCCGATGACCTCGCCCTGCCTTGCGATGAACATGGCCTGCACGCTGTTCCGCATGACCCCGGCCGAGGCCCTGCTGGGCACCACCGTTCATGCAGCGGCGGCGCTCGGCTTACGGGACGCAGGGATCATCGCCCCCGGCATGCGCGCTGACCTTGCCATCTGGCACGCCCGCCACCCCGCCGAACTCTCGTGGCGCGTCGGCGCCACCCCCCTTCATTCCCGCATCTTCGGAGGCAAACTTGACGCCTGAAATCCTGACACCGGGCAGCACGACACTGTCACAACTGGAACGTATCTGGAGGGATGAGGCACCGGCCCGGCTTGCTCCGACCGCGCGCGCAGCCGTCGATGCCGCCGCCGACCGCATCGCCGCCGCCGCGGCTGGCGATGTGCCGGTCTATGGCGTGAACACCGGGTTCGGCAAGCTTGCCAGCCTGAAAATCGCATCGGAAGATACTGCCAAACTTCAGGAAAACCTGATCCTCAGCCATTGCTGCGGCGTGGGCGATCCGATGCCACGGGCGACCGCGCGGTTGATGATGGCGCTGAAGCTTCTCAGCCTCGGTCGCGGGGCTTCGGGCGTGCGCTGGCAGATCATCGCCTTGCTGGAGGGCATGCTGGAGCGTGGCGTCACCCCGGTGATCCCCGCGCAGGGCTCGGTCGGGGCATCGGGCGATCTGGCACCGCTGGCGCATATGGCGGCGGTGATGATCGGCGCGGCTTTTGCCGAATATCAGGGGAAGGTGATGACCGGCGCAGAAGCGCTTGAAAAAGCAGGGCTTTCTCCGATTACGCTCGGCCCGAAAGAGGGGCTGGCGCTGATCAACGGCACGCAGTTTTCCACCGCCTATGCTCTCGCCGGTCTCTTTGGTGCATGGCGTGCGGCGCAGACGGCGCTCGTCGTCTCGGCCCTGTCGACCGATGCGATCATGGGATCGACCGCGCCACTTCAGCCCGAAATCCACACCCTGCGCGGCCATGCCGGGCAGATCGAGGCCGCATCCTTCATGCGCGCTCTGCTCGACGGATCGGTGATCCGCGAGAGCCACCGCGAGGATGACAGCCGCGTGCAAGACCCGTATTGCATCCGCTGCCAGCCGCAGGTCACCGGCGCTGCGATGGATATCCTGCGTCAGGCCGCACGCACGCTTGAGATCGAGGCGAATGCAGCGACTGACAATCCGCTTGTCCTTACAAACGGCCGCATCGTCTCTGGTGGTAATTTCCACGCGGAACCTGTTGGTTTTGCAGCGGATATGATCGCGCTCGCCGTCAGTGAGATCGGTGCCATCGCCCAACGCCGCGTGGCCCTGATGGTGGATCCGACGCTCAGCTTTGACTTGCCGCCGTTCCTGACGCCGAACCCCGGCCTGAACTCGGGCCTGATGATTGCCGAGGTCACGACCGCCGCGCTGATGAGCGAGAACAAACATCTCGCCCATCCCTGCGTTACCGATTCCACACCGACGTCGGCCAATCAGGAAGATCATGTCAGCATGGCCGCCCACGGCGCGCGGCGTCTGGGACGCATGGTGGAGAACCTGAACGTCATCCTTGGGGTCGAGGCGATGTGTGCGGCCCAAGGCGTCGAGTTCCGGGCACCGCTGACAACCTCGGCCCCGCTGCAGTACACCGTCGCCCGCCTGCGCGCAGATATCCCGCATCTGCAGGATGACCGCTACATGGCCCCCGATCTGGCCCAGGCCGCGCAGCTGGTTGCTGCCGGCGCCCTCGTTCACGCCTGCGGCCTTGCCGCCCCCGCTCTGTGAGGTATCCCCATGAACAAACGTCATAATCTGCGCGACATCTTTCCGCCGACCGGCGCTGAAAAGACCTGCAAGACCTGGGGTGCCGAAGCCGCAATGCGGATGTTGATGAACAACCTTCACCCCGATGTGGCCGAAAATCCGCATGAGTTGGTCGTCTATGGCGGCATTGGCCGCGCCGCCCGCACCTGGGAAGACTTTGACCGTATCGTTGCCGCGCTGAAGGATCTGGAGGCGGACGAGACCCTGCTCGTGCAATCCGGCAAGCCGGTGTCGATCGTGCGGACCCACGCCGACGCGCCGCGCGTGCTGATCGCCAACTCGAACCTTGTTCCGCACTGGGCCACTTGGGACCACTTCAATGAATTGGACCGCAAGGGTCTGATGATGTATGGCCAGATGACCGCGGGTTCCTGGATTTACATTGGAACTCAGGGCATTGTGCAAGGAACCTATGAAACATTCGCCGAAGCCGGCCGCCAGCATTACAATGGCGACCTGACCGGAAAATGGGTTCTGACAGGCGGCCTTGGCGGTATGGGCGGCGCCCAGCCTCTCGCCGCCGTGATGGCGGGCGCCTGCTGTCTGGCGGTCGAGGTTGACGAGACCCGCATCGATTTCCGCCTGCGCACGCGGTATCTGGATGCAAAGGCCCGGACGCTTGACGAGGCGCTGGCCCTGATCAGTGACTGGACGGCAAAGGGCGAGGCCAAATCCGTGGGCCTTCTGGGCAACGCGGCTGAGGTCTTCCCCGAACTGCTGAAGCGTATGCAGGCCGGCGGTCCTCGGCCCGATATCGTCACCGACCAGACCAGCGCGCACGACCCGCTGCACGGCTATTGCCCTGCGGGGTGGAGTGTGGCCGACTGGCGCGCCCGCCAGGAGACCGAGCCCAAAGCCGTCGAACGTGCCGCCCGCGCGTCCATGCGCCAGCAAGTCGAGGCCATGGTGGGCTTCCAGACTGCCGGTGTGCCGACGCTCGACTACGGCAACAACATCCGGCAGATGGCCAAGGAAGAGGGCTACGCCGACGCCTTTGCCTTCCCCGGCTTTGTGCCGGCCTATATCCGCCCGCTGTTCTGCAAGGGTATCGGCCCCTTCCGCTGGGCGGCCCTGTCTGGCGACCCCGAGGACATTGCCAAGACCGATGCCGCGATGAAGCGCCTGTTCCCCGAGAACCACCATCTGCACCGCTGGCTCGACATGGCGGCCGAGCGGATCGCATTCCAGGGCCTGCCTGCGCGAATTTGCTGGATCGGGCTTGGTGACCGCCACCGCGCGGGGCTGATGTTCAACGAGATGGTCGCTTCGGGCGAGTTGAAGGCGCCGATCGTCATCGGCCGCGACCACCTCGATTCTGGCTCGGTCGCCTCGCCCAACCGCGAAACCGAGGGCATGCGCGATGGATCCGATGCGGTCAGCGACTGGCCGCTTCTGAACGCGATGACGAACATCGCCAGCGGCGCCACCTGGGTCAGCCTGCATCATGGCGGCGGCGTGGGCATGGGCTTCTCGCAGCACTCAGGCGTTGTGATCGTGGCAGATGGCACGCCCGAGGCTGCAAAGCGGCTTGAGCGTGTGCTGTGGAACGATCCGGCCTCTGGCGTGATGCGCCATGCCGATGCGGGCTACGACATCGCACTCGAGTGCGCGCGCGAGCACGGCCTGCGACTGCCCGGTATTCTGGGCAACTGACCTCGGCAAGGGGGGGCTGTCTGCCCCCCTCGGCGCGTCCCGCGCCTCACCCCCCGAGGATATTTGGGAAAAGAAGAAGGCTCCTGCGTCCGTTCTCTTTTTCAGAAATATCCTCAGGGGGTGAATTGTCCGCAAGGACAAGAGGGGGCGCGAGCGCCCCCTTGCGACATATCAGGCTGAGACCATCTTCATCCCGGCGCGGAACCTTGCGGCATTGGCGCGGTAGTTCTCGGCCGATTTCAGAAGTTTGGCGCGCGCTGCGTCGTCGAGCAACCGGACCACCTTGCCCGGCGCCCCCATGACAAGGCTACCATCCGGAATCTCTTTACCCTCGGTGATCAGGGCGCCAGCGCCAATCAGGCATCCGCGACCGATCCTCGCCCCGTTCAACACGGTGGCCCCCATACCGATCAGACTGCCCGCGCCAATCGTGCAGCCGTGCAGCATGGCCTTGTGTCCGATGGTGCAGTCTGCGCCAATCACCAGCGGATAGCCCATGTCGGTATGCAACACGCAGTTTTCCTGCACATTGCTGCCCGCGCCCACCCGGATTTCCTCGTTATCTCCGCGCAGAGTGCAGCCGAACCAGACCGAAGCCGCACGCTCAAGCACCACACGACCGATCAGGTTGGCATCGGGCGCAACCCATGCGTCCGGGGCGATCTGCGGGGCAATCCCGTCAAGTTCATAGATCATCGTGCGTCAAACTCCCGGTTCAGGCCGCGGACGAAATTGGACAGGCCCGGCTGGCGGTCGCGGCGCATGCGTTCGGCTTTGAGGATCGTGACCAGTTCATCGAACGCCGCATCAATGTCGCGGTTCACGATGACATAGTCATACTCGGCCCAATGGCTGATCTCATCGCGGCTTTTTGCCATACGTCCGGCGATGACCTCTTCGCTGTCCTGCGCGCGACCGCGCAGACGCCGGTCAAGCTCGGCAATCGACGGCGGTAGCACGAAGATCGACACCACATCACGGGCAAGCGAAGAAGAGCGGATCTGCTGTCCGCCCTGCCAGTCGATATCAAAGAGCGTATCGCGCCCTTCGGCCATGGCCTTCTCAACGGGACCCTTGGGTGAGCCATAGAGATTGCCGAACACCTCCGCGTGTTCCAGCATCTCACCCGCCTCAACCATTGCCTCAAATTCAGGCCGGGTCTTGAAATAATACTCGCGCCCATCCTGCTCACCTGGGCGGGGTGCGCGCGTGGTGGCCGACACCGAAAAGCGCAAGGTCGGGTCCCAGTCCATCAGCCGCCGGGCCAAGGTTGATTTTCCGGCGCCCGAGGGCGATGAGAGGATAAGGAGCAAACCCTTGCGCGTCATGGTCATTCCACGTTCTGAACCTGTTCCCGCATCTGGTCGATGACGGTCTTGAGGTCAAGCCCGATACGGGTCAGCTGGATGTCCTGCGATTTGGAGCACAGCGTATTCGCCTCGCGCATGAACTCTTGCATGAGGAAATCGAACTTGCGGCCGACAGGGCCGGTCTCGGCCAGAAGCGCGCGCGCGGCCTCCACATGGGCCGCAAGGCGATCCAGCTCTTCAGTGACGTCGGTCTTGACGGCAAGCAGCGCAAGCTCCTGGGCAAGGCGCGCGGGCTCGATGCTGTCGACCGCGTCGAGGATGCGGCCGAGTTGAGTCTGCAGCACCCCCGACTGGGCATCGCGTCGGGCGTCGGCCGCGAGCCGCGCGTCGGCGGCGAGCAAAGCGATCCGCTCGATCTGGGCAGAGATTACTGCAGCCAGTGCCGCGCCCTCTGCAGCGCGCATCTGGTTGAAATCCTGCAAAAGCGGGGTGAGGTCGGCAAGGATCGCCGTGCGCAGCCCGGCGTAGTCCTCCTCCGCGCCACCGGTTTCGACAACACCACGAAAGCCCAGCACATCGACCGGGGTCGACTGACTAAGCGTCACACCGGTCTGCATGGCCGCCGCGTCGACCGTTGCCAACGCCGCCAACACGGCCTGAAGCGCAACAGGGTTCAGGCGCAGCGCCTCTGCCTCGGAGGGATCGCGTGTCACGCGCAATGTCAGGCTGACATTTCCGCGACTTAGCGCCTTTTGCAACTCGCCCCGCAAAGCAAGCTCAAGCCCGTCAATCCAGTCAGGCACCCGCAACCGCAGATCCAGGCCTTTGCCATTCACCGCCCGCAGGTCCCAGACCCAACTGGCCCCTGCTCCCTGTCCCTTGCGCGCGGCAAAGCCTGTCATTGAAGTCGTCATGCGTCCTCCCCGTGGCACTTTTTACTTCGTTAACCATGTGATCAGATTCCGGATTCACTTCGACCGGAAACTTGCTATCCTGATCCCGTGTAGTTGGTGTGTAGCCCCTGGCCTGTCAGGACAGTGCAACATCGTCGCGCAAGACCATGGCTGAAAGCCGTGCCTCGCGCAACGTTGTGTCCGTATCAGGTGGCTGCGGTTGTGTGAAAGGAACGGGCAGATGGGAATCTGGTCCACTGGTAAGGGTGTGCAGGGCAATGCCGCAGCTGAGGTATGCCTGAGCGACGATCGGGCGGTTGATGCTGCATTGGCAGAAATGCGCGCCTATTGGCAGGCATTACGCCGGCAGGGTGCGCTGCCCCGGCGGCAGGACATCCAGCCGCGCGGCATGGCCGGCGTTCTGCCCGGCGCCTTCATGGTTGAGCGCACGGCCCCCGGTGTCGGACGGCTGCGCATCGCCGGACAACTGCTGGGTGACCTGATTGGCATGGACGCAGCCGGCATGCCGCTTGCGGCGCTGTTCGATCCGCAGGCTCGCGCGCACTTTGCCGGATTGCTGGAGTTCTGCCTTCTGCGGCCTGCAACGCTTGAAATATCGTTTAGCTGCGATGCCGGACCAGATGCGCCCGCGCTTCGCGGCAAGCTCGCGATCCTCCCCATCGAAACCGATGGCACGCGTGGCGAGCTGGGTATCGGTGTCCTCGCGCTGAAGGGCAAGATCGGTCGCGCACCGCGCCATCTGATCCCGACAGGTGCGCGTGCGACACGGATCGACCTGCCGCGTTATCACAAGCTGACCGAGTTTGAGGATTTCTCGGTCCGCCCCACCCCAAGCCCAATTCGGTCATTTACGGTCAAGCCGACCCGGTCCGGGCGCCCCTATCTTCAACTGGTCGATCTGGCAGAGTGAAGATCAGCCGAAGGCCGGGTTCAAAACCGGGTTTGTCCAGGCACGTTTCCCGGCTGCATTGATCACCGTGACCCGGATCCAGCGCGAGGCGCGGAACCGCTCCAGCGGGACCGCGCCGCGCGTCATGGAATGGCCGTGGATGGCCTTGGCTGCCGTGCCCTGCCCCTGCACGATCATTGACACGACCGCCGAGCTTTCGATGTGCACACGCCCACCATCAATCACCACGTCGCGCAACTCGGGGCCCTGGCTGGAGTAGAACGCACCGGCCTTCAACGCCTCGACCAGCGCCTCCGGCGCGTTGACCGGGGATTTCACCATGACCCAACCGCCGAAGTGATCAGGCTCGGTGAAATGCGCATCGTCTGTTGCGATCAGCGGCAGCATGCGCCCTTCCGAGGCCAGAAGATCAGCGATGGCAAACCCGTCTCCGCGATCGCAGCCCATGGCGCAGCCGTGGTTGTACACCTCAACCGCGTGGGCCGCGGTGATGCTGCGGGCATCCTCCAACGTCAGACCCGACCACTGGGGGTGAGCAATGGCCACAAACGCTCCGGTTGCTGCGGCGCGGGCCGCAATGTCCGGTCCGGTTTCCATGCCCGGATGAACCTTGAAATCCGGCGCGTTACCTGGGGCAAAGTTTGCTGGCAAGCCGACAGCAAGAATGTGCCAAAGCTCGCCGTTCCGCATGGGCCCCGAATGCAGTTCCGCGCCGAGGATAGTGGTGAAACCCGGCTGGCGATAGGGAACGGTATCGACAATCGGATACCCATACTGCCCGATGAAGTGATCCGTCAGCGCAATGAAGTCATACCCCTCGGCCCGATAGCGGCGGCAGACTTCGGCCGGATCCAGCGCTCCGTCAGACCGATTGGAATGCGTGTGCAGGTTGCCGCGCCAGAAGCGGCCGGGCGTTTCAAAGGCAGTCAGGCGCATATCGCTCTCCAGATGTTTGCGGCCAATCTGGCAGCGCAGAGACGCAGACGCGTGACAGGAAACGACACAAGGGGCGGAACGGGAATATTCTGTGGAAGAATGTCGCGAATTGCGACTAGGCCGCAGCGATCGGACGGCGGCGTTCGGTCAGGCTGTCCAGAATTTCGGGCATGTAGCCGGCCTCAACCACGCGCAGTCGCGCACAGCGGCGCACAGAACCGAGCATCTGTACCTCGACATCCACCAGATCGCCGACGCCCAGCACTATGGGGTCAGTGCGAGGCGGAAAGCCATCGAAATGGGCCAGATCCCCATGATCAGCGCACCAGATGATCGCACGCCCAGTTGACTGGCAACACCATATCACGACACCCAGCATGGCACACTCCGCTCACGCTTGGCCGCACCCGAACCGCATCACCGATGTCCAAGGAACGACCTGACTTCCACGATTTTCATTTTCGCACAGCATCTTCTGACGCGGGATGTGAATATCCGCATCAAAGCCGTGGACAAGACCACAAATTTGTATCATCCATGACGCTAAACAGCGTCACATGTCCAGAATGCCCGACCGGATCGCCCCGCAACGCCCGACGCCGACCCCAAAACCGGCGATGTCGCCCACCGAGGTCCGGGCGGTCTTCGGGCAGAACCTGCGCAAATTGTGCGAAGGCGGTCCGCCCATAACGGTGCTCTGCCAGCAAATCGGTATCAACCGCACGCAGTTCAATCGCTACCTCTCGGGCGAGGCTTTTCCGCGCCCGGATATCCTTGCCCGGATCTGTGGCCATTTCGAAGTGGATGCCCGCATTCTGCTTGAGCCGCTCGACAAACTGCAACAGGCGCAGACGGGCCGCTTTCAACAAGAGTTGCTCGACAAGCTGCTGATCGGCCGGTCCCACCCCGTGAACCCCGACACGCTGCCCGACGGGATGTATCGATTCTGGCGCAAGTCGTTCATGCTGCAGGGAAAGATCATCACCAACCTTGCGCTGATCAAGACGCAGGATGACGTCACGCTCTTCAAGGGCTTCGAAGAAAACCTGCTGCTCAAGCAGGAGAACCCCACAGCGAGGCGTTTTCCGCGCCTGGCCTACTTCGGGCTGGTGCGTGGGCATGTCGACGGCGTCTCGATCTACTGTCAGGATCGGCAGAACCAGACCAACATCAATTTCTTCGAATTCGGCCTGGAAGGAAACATGCGCTTCTATCCCGGTTTCTCGTTGCTCGTGCGGCGGCGCATCGACGGGATGAACCGAATGACGGCAGCGGTACTGGAGCGGTTGCCCGTCGACCCTGCGCAATGGCGCGCGATCGTGCGGCAGGACAGCGTGCATGACATTGCCTATGCCCCGCCTATTGTGCAGCGCGCCCTGCAACGCGTTCCCGACGGGCTCTGACGCGGTTTCGCGTCAGAGGGCACCCTATCGTTCAGTTTCGTCGTCGAACGGATCGGAGCCGCCGTGCGGCACATCGCGCAGGCCGGCCGGGGCATCCTCGACATAGTCATCGCGCACTTGCGGCGCAGGTGCTGCCACGCTGGCTCCTGCCGGTGCAGGCAGACCGCTCGCGTTCGTCGCCGCCTCGTGCAGCGAGGCAAGGGCCGCCGCCACGGCATCGGGATTGCGCAGCCAGATATCGCGCTGCGAGAAGGGCATCTTGATGCCTTCCGCCTCGAACCGCTCGGCGATCTGGTGGTTCACTTCGGTTCGCACCGAGAGCGAGAAGTTCACGTCCCGAATAATCATGCGGATCTCGAACATCATCGAATCCGCGCCAAAGCCCATGAAAGCCACCACCGGCGGTGGCTCAAGCAAAGCCAAAGGCTGTGCTTCGGCAATCTCTTGCAGGACACGAGAGACCTTGCGCGTATCCGAGCTGTAGTCGACCCCGATCGGGATGATGACACGACCGGCAAGGCTGAACCGCGTCCAGTTGGTCACCTGCTGGCTGATAAGATCGCCATTCGGCACGATCACGTCCGAGCGGTCAAAAGTCTGGATGCGGGTCGAGCGGACCGAGATCGATTTGATCGTGCCGGAAACGCCGCCGACCTCGATCCAGTCGCCTTCACTGACGGGACGCTCGATCAGCAGGATGATACCAGCGACAAAGTTCTGGACGATAGTCTGCAGACCGAAACCGATACCAAGCGACAATGCAGAGGCAACGATGGCCAGACCCGAGAGGTCAATCCCCGCCGAAGACACCGCAATGATGCCGGAGACAAAGACGCCGAGGTAGCCAACCCCCGAGACCACGGCATTCCGTCCGCCCTGATCGAGCCGCGTCTTGGGCAGGATCGAGGACTTCAGCGCCCCCTGAAACAGTCGCGTGGCGCCATAGCCGACGCCGAACAGCACCAGAAAATACATGAAGTTCGCGGGCGAGATCCGCGTCTCGCCAAGTGTGACGCCTTGGGTGAACCGGTTCCAAAGCTCGGTCAGGTCCTCGACCCGAACACCCCACACCAGCGCAAACAGCGGCAGGGATGCCAGCGTCAGCACGAAGCCCGCAATCACAGGCATCAGGCCGTGACCCTCGTCGTCGCCCCCCGTCAATGCGCGCCAGATGTCGCCGATCAACTGCACCAGCAGCAGTAGCAGCCCGGCAAGACCGAGCGAGGCCGCAGCAGGGAAGATCAGTGCATTGGCAGCGGTCGTATATCCGATCAACCCGAGCGCGGGAGATATGAAGGCGATGGCGACCAGCACCTGCCCGACAACCCGCAGGACACGGTCGCGAAAGCTGATCGCTTCCTCGTTTTCAGTGCCGCGCCCCAGATGACGGCTCAGGATCCGGCCAAGCCGCCAGACCACAAGCGACATCAACAGGATCAGGGGCAGCGCCAGCACCGGCAAGGCCTCGTCCGACTGGCGCGCGGTCGGCAACAACGCCTCTCGCAGGCTTTGCGCGGCGTAGATCACCCCGATCATCGTCGTATAGAAGCGCCCCTCGGCGCAGGCACTCGACGACAACGCGAGCGGACCGCTGGCGCAGTTGTCCTTGGGGAAAAGGCGTCCGGCCAGCCAGTAGGCGGCGAATATGGCGAACCCGGCACCGGGAAGGGCCGACAGAACCTGCTTGCCCAGATAGCCCGAAAGTCCGGTCAGCACCGCGGCGACCGAGATCAGCAGAACCCCACCCGCCGGCACGATCACCTGCCCCAGAGAGGCGAAGAAGGACAGAACGCGGCTCCATCGCGTTGAACCGGCAGAGCTGTTGAGCCAGTTGGCAAACTGTTCGATCCATCGACGCCCGCGGAAGATCAGCACCATCGCGACCAGCAGCAGCATGCCGACAGCAGGAAGGCGGTCGCGCAGTTCGGTGCGCCTGACCTCTTGCCCCCAGTTCCCCTTGACCTCGGCCGCAAGCGTGCTGATGCCCTGCCCCACGGCCTTGAGGGCATCATCCCAATTTGCCGGGTTGACCGGGGTGGGCCAGAGTTTCAGCAGTTGCTGCGTTTGCCGCTCGCGCAGTTCGCGGTCAATCTCGGTAATCAGGCCGTTGGCGCGCCGATAGGCCTCGTCTGCGGCACGTTTGGGTGCCTCGAGCCGTTGCAGCTGTTCGTTCAGAACCTTCCGGCGCTCTGCGATCTCGGGCGTCTCGGTTTCGCCCTCTGCGGGCGCAGGGCCAAGGGCGGTGATCTGGTCGCGCTGGCTCTGGATCCGTGTCGCGTTGGTTGACTGCGCGCTCTGAAACTTGGCGCGCCAATCGGCGAGCTGGCCCCTGACCAGTTCCAGCCCGCTGTTCGACGTTGCCGGATCGCCGATGGTCCGCTCGGCCCGCTGGGCAAGTTGCTCCCATGCGGCATAGTCAAGCTGGGTCGCGGCGGGGCCCGAAGCGGTGATGGACTTGGCACCTGAAGACTGCCCCGCCGTCTGGCTTTTCGTCAGCGGTGCAGGCGGTGGCCCGATCGTCTGGGTGGTCTGCGCCGGCGCGGGTGGCGGGCCTGCGGTCTGTGCAACGACACTACCCGCACCCGAAAACAATCCCGCGCAAAGAAGGATCGTCCGGGCAATTACCGCAAGGCCGCTCTTTTCGGGCCGCGCCGTCCAGATCATGCGTCAGGCGTCCACGTAGACTTCGGGGATGTCGCGCGGGCCGCGGTCCAGCCAATCGGGCACCGGCAGACCTTTCTCGCGCAGGAACATCGGATTGAAGAGCTTGGACTGATAGCGCGTGCCGTAGTCGCAAAGGATCGTGACGATCGTGTGCCCCGGCCCCAGGTCGCGCGCCATGCGGACGGCGCCCGCAATGTTGATACCGGTCGATCCCCCCATGCACAGCCCTTCATCCTGCAGCAGGTCAAAGATGATCGGCAGCGCCTCGGCATCGGGAATGCGGTAGCTGTGGTCGGGGCGGAACCCTTCGAGGTTCGCAGTGATGCGACCCTGCCCGATCCCTTCGGTGATCGAGGTGCCCGGCGCATCCAGCGTCCCCTGGGTGTAGAAGCTGTGCAGCGAGGCGCCCTCGGGATCGGCGAGGCCGATCTTCACGCCCTTGGGCTGCAGGGCCATCGCGACGCCTGCCAGCGTGCCGCCAGAGCCAACCGCGCAGATAAAGCCATCAACCTTGCCCCCGGTCTGATCCCAGATCTCGGGTCCC
Source organism: Gemmobacter aquaticus (assembly GCF_007859075.1). Classification (GTDB taxonomy): domain Bacteria; phylum Pseudomonadota; class Alphaproteobacteria; order Rhodobacterales; family Rhodobacteraceae; genus Gemmobacter; species Gemmobacter aquaticus. The sequence goes on along the minus strand of NZ_VOAK01000011.1, from coordinate 912,933 downwards.
GTCGTTTCGACATGCGCCTGACGGTTGGCCACATTATCGAACTGGTTGGCCCAGATCGCGCCGTTCGGCTCGGTCTTCGCCAGCGCCTCGGCCAGACGGCCCGAATAGCGGACGTAGTTGTTGGGGTTCTTGTAGGGTGCAGCCGGAACCTGAACAAGCTCGGCGCCCGCAAGACGCAGCATGTCTTTCTTTTCCTGGCTCTGCGTTTCCGGAATCACGATCACCGTGCGGAACCCCATCGAGGCGCCAACCAGCGCGAGCCCGATCCCGGTATTGCCGGCCGTTCCCTCGACAATCGTGCCACCGGGGCGCAGCAGTCCCTTGGCCACCGCGTCGCGGATGATGTAAAGCGCCGCGCGATCCTTGACGGACTGGCCCGGATTCATGAACTCGGCCTTGCCCAGAATCTCGCACCCCGTCAGCTCACTCGCCTTGTTCAGGCGGATCAGAGGTGTGTTTCCGATGGAACTTGCCAGATCACGATACACGGACATTTTCGCTTCCCTCAATTTGTTGCCTAGCTTTAGGGTCAGCCGGGGCGGAACTCAAGAACCCGGCAACCGCCCCGCGCCACGACAGCAGAAACAAGGCGGGTTTCCCCGAGGTTTCACTTGGTTTGCGTCGAAAAATCCGTGAAACTGCAAGGACAAGGGACGAAATCCGGATAACTGGACAAAAAAGTTTACCAATTTCCAGAAATCGGGTAAGAGCAGCCCGACAAGCCGATACCAACAGGGGGGTAATCAGGATGAAGTCACTGCTGGCGCTATCCTCAGGGATAGACCGCTTCAACGAAATCATCGGCAAGGCGGTGGCCTGGCTGATCTTCATCGCGGTGCTGATCAGCGCCGCGAATGCCATTATACGAAAGGTCTTCAACACCTCGTCCAACGCCTGGCTCGAGATGCAGTGGTACCTGTTCGGGGCAGCCTTCCTGCTGGCGGCGGCCTATACGCTGAAGCAGAACGAACATGTGCGCATCGATATCGTCTACGGCCTCTGGTCGCGGCGCGTGCAGCACTGGATCGACCTTTTTGGGCATGTCGTCTTCCTTATGCCCTTCGTCACGCTGATGCTGTGGTACTTCGTGCCCTATGTCGCACAATCGTTCCGGTCGGGCGAAGTTTCGACCAACTCGGGCGGCCTGATCATCTGGCCCGCCAAATCATTGCTGCTGATCGGGTTCACGCTTCTGTGGCTGCAAGGCATTTCCGAAATCATCAAGAAGATCGCAGTCATGCGCGGTGACATCGAAGATCCCAATCCCTTCGTGTCGTCCCACGCCGCGGCCGAGGCCGAGGGCGAGGCGCTGAAGGAGGAACTGGCGAAATGATCGAGTTCATCGCGCTTAACCTTGCGCCCATCATGTTCGTCTCGCTGGTGGTGTTTCTGCTGCTGGGCTATCCGGTAGCATTCTCGCTGGCAGCGAACGGGCTGATGTTCTTCGTGATCGGGGTCTGGCTTGCGCCCTATTCCGACGCGATCAACCTGAGCTGGCCTTTGCTCAACACCATGCCCAACCGGCTATGGGGGGTGTTGTCGAACGAGACATTGCTGGCCATTCCCTTCTTTACCTTCATGGGGATCGTGCTCGAACGATCCGGCATGGCCGAGGACCTGCTCGATACAATCGGGCAGTTGTTCGGGCCGATCCGCGGCGGGCTTGCCTATGCGGTCATCATCGTGGGCGCGCTGCTTGCTGCGACGACCGGCGTCGTCGCGGCCTCGGTGATCGCGATGGGCCTGATCTCGCTGCCGATCATGCTGCGCTACGGCTATGACCGCCGCATCGCCTCGGGCGTGATTGCGGCCTCGGGCACTTTGGCGCAGATCATCCCGCCCAGCCTTGTCCTGATCGTTCTGGCCGACCAGCTGGGCCGTTCGGTGGGCGACATGTATGCTGGCGCGATGATCCCCGGCCTGGTGCTGACAGGACTTTACATGGTCTATGTCCTGATCATGTCGATCCTGAAGCCTGACTCGATGCCAGCGCTGCCGCTCGAGGCACGTACGCTGGGTTCGGGTGTCACCTCGCTGCTGGTCGCGCTGGTTGCCTGTGCAGGCATCGCCTATGGCGCGCATCTCTGGCTCTACGAGACGCATGGCAGCAATGCCGACATTCTGGGTGCAACCGTGGGTGTGGCGGCGATCTATGTCGCGGCGGTCCTGGACAAGTTCTTCAAGATCGGCGTCATGTCCCGGCTGGCGCAGCAGGTCATCATCGTGCTGATCCCGCCGCTGGCGCTGATCTTCCTCGTGCTCGGAACCATCTTCCTTGGCATTGCGACGCCGACCGAGGGTGGCGCGATGGGTGCAGTGGGTTCGCTCTTGCTGGCGGCGCTGAAGGGGCGGCTGAACATGGGGGTGATCAGCCAAGCGCTGACCGCGACCACGCGGCTTTCGGCCTTCGTGATGTTCATCCTGCTCGGCGCGCGTGTGTTCTCGCTGACCTTCTATGGCGTGAACGGGCACCTGTGGGTGGAGCATCTGCTGACCTCGCTTCCGGGCGGGCAGATGGGCTTCCTGATCGTGGTGTCGATCCTTGTGTTCCTGCTGGCCTTCTTCCTCGACTTCTTCGAGCTGGCCTTCATCATCGTGCCGCTGCTGGTTGCCCCGGCCGAGGCACTGGGCATCGACCTGATCTGGCTGGGCATCATCCTTGGCGTGAACATGCAGACATCGTTCATGCACCCGCCGTTCGGCTTCTCGCTGTTCTACCTGCGGTCTGTGGCACCCCGACTGCCGTTCATCGACAAGGTGACAGGCAAGCAAACCGCCCCGGTGACAACCGGGCAGATCTATTGGGGGGCGGTGCCCTTCGTGGTGATCCAGGTGGCGATGATCGGGTTGGTGATCGCCTTCCCGGGTATGGTGATGCACTACAAGGGCGCACCGGTTGATACGTCGAATGTGACGATCACCCTGCCCCAGATGCCAAGCCTTGGCGGCGGTGGTCTGGGTGGCGGTCTCGGCGGTGGCCTCGGCCAACCGGGAGGTCTGGGTCAGCCGGGTGGACTGGGCGGCGCACCTGCTCCGGGCGCAGTTCCTGGTGCGGCTCCGGGACTGGGTCAGCCCAACCTTGGTGCGCCTGCGCCGGGTGCGGCCCCTGCGCCTGCCCCCGCCCCGGGTCAGCCTGCGATCGGTCAGCCCTCGCTTGGCGCGCCGGCCATCGGCCAACCGCAGCCCAGCAACTGACCGGGCACAAATACGCAAAGCCCCCGCGCCTGTCGCGGGGGCTTTTTTCATTGCTTCTTTCGGCAAGAAAAAACCCCCGGCCTTTCAGCCGGGGGAGCGATGTTCCACGCAGGAACGGGGGAAGGCTTACAGCTTGCCCGCGTTCTGTTGCATCATCATGAAGGTGTCGTAGTTGTATTCGGCAATCTGCGTCCAGGTGTAGTGTTCGGTCCGGAACGCCTTGATCGAGCCCCACAGCTTGGCAAATGCCGGGTTGGTGGCTTCCATCTCGGCATAGACCTGGTTTGCCGCATCAAAGCAGGCGTTCAGGATTTCCGGGCTGAACGGACGCAGTTGCGTGCCGGCGCCAACCAGACGCTTGATCGCGGCCGGGTTCAGATAGTCATACATCTGCAGCATGTTCGCATCGACGCCCTGGCAGATCGACTTCAGCAGCGACTGATAGGCGGGCGGCAGACCTTCGTAGGCGGCCTTGTTGAACATGAAGTGGACGGTCGGGCCACCTTCCCACCAGCCGGGGTAGTAGTAGTAGGGCGCGACCTTGTAGAAGCCCAGCTTCTCGTCGTCATAGGGGCCGACCCATTCGGAGGCGTCAATGGTGCCTTTTTCCAGCGCCGGATAGATGTCGCCGCCCGCGATCTGTTGCGGAACGACGCCCAGCTTCTCCATCACCTTGCCGGCAAAGCCGCCAACGCGCATCTTCAGGCCCTGCATGTCGGCCACGGTGTTGATTTCCTTACGGAACCAGCCACCCATCTGCACGCCGGTGTTGCCGCCCGGCAGAGCCACGATGTTATGCTGGGCAAGGAACTCGTTGTAGAGATCGATCCCGCCGCCCTGATAGTGCCACGCATTGATACCGCGCGCCGACAGCGAGAACGGCACCGCCGCCGCAACAGCCCAGCTCGGGTCCTTGCCCCAGTAGTAGTAGCCGACGGTGTGGCAAGCTTCGATGTTGCCCGCCGTCACCTCGTCAGCAGCCTGCAGACCTGGCACCAGTTCGCCTGCCGGGAAAACCTGGATCTGGAAATTGCCATCGGTCGCCTCGGAAATCCGCTTGGACAGCACCTCGGCCGCACCATAGATCGTGTCGAGCGATTTCGGGAACGATGAGGTCAGGCGCCAGGTTACCTTGGGCGCGGATTGCGCGATGACGGGCGCAGCAAGTGCCCCGGCCGCAGCACCGCCAAGGGCGGCTTTGGTCAGGAATGAACGACGATCCATGTATTTCCTCCCGGTTAGGATCAGCATCGCATCGGGCGCGCCCTCGGGGCGCCACACCTGCGACGAGTGGCATGACCGTGGCATGGCACGTTTCGTCTGTCCAGACAAAATGCCTGACGCAGCGTCCGTCAAACGTCTATTCCGTAAGGGAAATTTGGCCCCGCGATGCTGCATCGCAGCAAGCTGCCGCGACATTGTGCAAAGGCCCGCGCCATAGGCAGAACCGCCCGCCGTCAGGCCGCGCGGGAGACCAGAATCTTGTCGATGCGGCGGCCATCCAGGTCAACAACCTCGATCCGCCAACCGGCATGGGTGATGACGTCGCCAACATCCGGCAAAGCCCCCATCGTGTCGATCACAAAGCCCGCCACGGTCTCGAAATCGCGGTCGTTGCGCAACGAGAACCCCAGACGGTCGGCGAATTCGTCCACCGGCATCCAGCCCGCCACCCACATGGAACCGTCGTCGCGCTCGACGACCTTCGGCTCGTCCTCGACGTCATCGGCGAAAGAGCCGGTGATCGCCTCAAGCAGGTCCATCGGGGTCACGACACCTTCAAAATGGCCGTATTCGTCATAGACGAGCACCATGTGGGCTGCCGATCCCCGCAGGGCTTCGATGACCGCAAGCGCGCCCATGCCATCGCGCACAACTGGTGCCTCGATGACCTGCGAGCGCACATCAAGCCCACCCCGTTGCGCCGTGCTGCCAAGGAAGTCGCGCGCATGAAGCACACCGATCACATTGTCCGGCTCGCCATCCTTTACCGCCAACCGAGAATGGCGCCCCTCGCGAAAGCGACGGATGATCGTTTGTGAAGAATCATTCACATCGACCATCTCGACCTCGTGGCGCGGCGTCATAAGACCGCGCGCGCTACGGTCGGCAATGCGCATGACGCCTGCGATCATCTCGGTCTCGGCCTTCTCCATCACGCCGGCGCTATGCGCCTCGGACAGGACGAGCTTCACCTCTTCGTCGGACATGGTGCTGTCCGACACGCCGGACTGGCCCAGCAAGCGCAGAACCATCTTGCCCGAGAAATCCAGAAGCCAGACCAATGGCGCGGTCAACCTCGCGATCCAGCGCATTGTGGGCGCTACGCGCACGGCGACGCTTTCCGGGGCACGCAGCGCGATCTGCTTGGGCACAAGTTCACCGACGATCAACGACAGATAGGTGATGGCCACGACGACCGACCCCATGCCCAGCGGATGGGCAACCGCAGGGCTGAACCCCGCCTGAAGCAAAGTTCCCGACAGGCGCGCACCTAGCGTCGCGCCCGAAAACGCGCCTGACAGCACGCCCACCAGTGTAATGCCGATCTGCACCGATGACAGGAACCGTCCGGGATCATCCGCCAGCGCCATGGCGACCTTTGCGCCATGCGATCCCCTGTCAGCGAGAACTTTCAACCGCGCGGTGCGCGCCGAAACAATGGCAAGCTCGGACATCGCCAAACCTCCGTTCACCAGGGTGAGCAGGAAGACGATCGCGATTTCAAGATACATTGTGCTTTCAGGGGGACAACGCCGGGCCGGGCCGGCAGGTCGCGCCAAGATAGGCGTTCCCCGACGGCAATTCCAGCCTTCCTCGAAAAAAGATCAGCGTGCGACCGGCGTCCAGATCACATGGTCGATGCCCGGCGCATGGGTGGCGAGCATCACAAGCCGGTCAAACCCCAGTGCAATCCCGCTTGCCGCAGGCATCAAGGAAAGCGCCGACAGAAACTCTTCGTCGATCGGATACCGCTCGCCATAGACGCGCTCTTTCTCATCCATTTCCAGCCCGAAACGGCGGCGTTGTTCGTCGGGGTTGGTCAACTCGCCAAAGCCGTTGGCCAACTCTACACCGCAGGCATAGAACTCGAACCTCTCGGCGACGCGGGGATCATCTGGCGTGCGGCGGGCAAGCGCAGCCTCGGCGGCAGGATAACGGTCAAGGATCGTCGGGCGGCCATGGCCCAGATGCGGCTCGACCTTCTCGACCAGTACACGCGACAGCATGTCCGACCATGTGTCGTCCGCCGCGCGGCGGATGCCCACCCGATCAAGCGCCGCGCCAAGTTTCGCCGCGTCGGGCTCACCTTCGGCGTCGATCGATGCCAGAAGATCGATCCCGGCGTAACGATCAAAGGCTTCGGCCACCGACAGCCGCTCTGCCTCGGCAAAGGGGTCGCACGCGCGGTCACGATAGCGCAGCATCGTGGTGCCCGCCTCGGTCGCCGCAAGACGCAGGAAGTCGGCGCAGTCCTGCATCAGCACAGTGTAGTCCTCGCCCACACGGTACCATTCCAGCATGGTGAACTCGGGGCTGTGCAACGCCCCCCGCTCCCGGTTGCGCCAGACGTGGGCGAAAGAGGCAATACGACGCTCGCCCGCCGCCAGCAGCTTCTTCATCGCGAACTCGGGCGAGGTGTGCAGATACATCTGCCGCCCCGCCCCCTCGTTCCCGATGGCGATGGTGGCAAAGCCGTGCAGATGCGCCTCGTTGCCGGGGCTGACCTGCAGGGCCACAGGATCAACCTCCAGAAAATCGCGCGTGGCCAGCCAGCCGCGGATGGCCTGCTGAATGCGATTGCGTGCCAGCAGCGCCGGCCGACGGCCCTCGTGCACTTCGGGTTTCCACCAGTCAGACGGTGCGGTGCGGGTCATTTCTGCCTCTTTTGGCTGGAAATCAGGCGCCGAAGGCGCTATGAGCGGCGCCATCGCGCCCGTCCGGCCCCGATTGCGCATCCCGAATGCGCACGGACCCGGCTGCCCCAGATAACGCAAGGAATACCCGTGGTCAAAGTCATCGCCTCCAGCCTTCGCAAAGGCAATGTCGTCGATATCGACGGCCGCCTTTACGCCATTCTCTCGGCCGAGAACATCCACCCCGGCAAGGGTACACCCGTCACGCAGGTGGACATGCGCCGCATCTCGGACGGGGTGAAGGTGTCGGAACGCTGGCGCACGACCGAGCAGGTCGAGAAAGCCCACGTTGACGAATACGAATACGACTACCTCTATGAGGACGGCGAAGGCTTCCACTTCATGGAGCCGCAGACCTACGAGCAGATCGTCGTCAGCGGTGATGTGATTGCCGACAACAAGGTCTACCTGCAAGAAGGCATGCGGTGCTGGGTCAAGACGTTTGAAGGCACGGCGATCGCCATCGAATTCCCGCAAAAGATCATCGTCGAAATCACCGACACCGAGCCGGTTGTGAAGGGTCAGACCGCCTCTTCGTCCTACAAGCCCGCGATGACCGACAGCGGCCTTCGCGTGATGGTCCCCCCGCACATCGGACCGGGCACCCGCATCGTGATCAACACCGAAGACAATTCCTACGTCGAGCGCGCCAAGGAATAACCATCCCGTAGGCCCGGACCCACATCCGGGCCTGCCACTCCGGCTCCCAGCAAAACGCGAGGCCGCCGCCCATTCGTGCGCGCTTGACGTACCGGGCATGACGACGTCACGGTGCGTGGCAGCCTACCCGCTCCCGGCACACCCACAGCAAAGCGCTCACCGCCCCAATCCGGCCAGGCCGGCACAGGGACGCTGTCCTCCGCCCCCTTTCCCCACATATTCGCGACACCTGCCTGGCACCTCTTCCGGGGCTGCCAGATCGCGGCACTCAAGCCCCCATGTCCAGTAAAGCCTGCGGGCCTGCCCTTTCTTCTTTTCCCAAATATCCTCGGGGATGAATTGCCGCAGGCAAGAGGGGGCAGACAGCCCCCTTTCAACCTTGCCCGAAAAGAAAAGGGCCGCACCTTTCGGCACGGCCCCTGAACCTTTGCGCCAAAGACGCGATCAGAGTTCGTCGAGCGCCTCGACGGCCTTTTGCAGATCGTCTTTCGACACTTCCTTGTCCGTCACCTTGGCGCCAGCCACGATGAACTCGACCACCTTGTCCTCGAAGATCGGCGCGCGCAGTTGCTGTTGCATCTGGGCATTCTTCTGCACGAATTCAAAGAAGGCGCGCTCTTGGCCCGGATACTGGCGGGCGGCGTTCAGAACGGCCTGGGTCATCTCGGCATCGGTGACCTGCACTTCGGCCTTGCGGCCAACTTCGGCCAGCAGCAGGCCCAGACGGACACGGCGTTCGGCCAGTTTCTTGTGCTCGTCGGTCGGCTCGACATGGCCATGGTTGTGGTCATGGACGTCCGGGTTTTCTTCGTGCCACAGCTGGTGGGCGATCTGCGACGCTTCGGCCTCGACCAGTTTCGAGGGCAGGTCGAACTTGACCAGACCATCCAGCTGATCCAGCAGCGCGCGCTTCAGCACGGCGCGGGCAGCGCCTTTGTATTCAGCTTCCAGACGCTCGGCGATCTGGCCTTTCAGCGCGGCGAGGTCTTCGGCGCCGAACTTCTTGGCCAGCTCATCGTCGATCTCGGCGGCCTTGGGGGCCTTCACGGCATGAACCTTGCACTTGAACAGGGCTTCCTTGCCCGCCAGGTGCTTGGCGCCATAGTTTTCCGGGAAGGAAACCTTGACCTCGACCTCTTCGTCGACCTTGGCGCCAACCAGTTGCTCTTCAAAGCCCGGAATGAACGAGCCCGAACCGAGGACCAGCGGATAGCTTTCGCCCTTGCCACCCTCGAACGCCTCGCCATCGACAAAGCCTTCGAAGTCGATCGTCACCTGATCGCCGTCCTTGGCTTTCGAGCCCTTCTTGCGGTCTTCGAACGACTTGGCGGTATCGGCCAGGTTCTTCAGCGCCTCTTCCACGGCCGAATCCTCGGCCTTGACGATCAGACGCTCCAGCGTGACGGCCGAGGCATCCAGGTCCGGGATCGGCGGCAGGGCTTCATAGGACATCTCGACGACGACGTCCTGACCTTCTTTCCACTCTTCGCCGCCAACCATCTTGACTTCGGGCTGCAGCGCCGGGCGGTCACCCGACTTGTCGAAATGGTCTTTCATCGCGCCATCGATGGCGTCCTGCATCGCTTCGCCGAGGATGCGCGGGCCGAACTGCTTTTTCAGCATGGCCAGCGGAACCTTGCCCTTGCGGAAGCCCTTCATCTCGATCTCGGGCTGCGCCTCGACCAGTTTTTGCTGGACTTTGGCGTCCAGTTCAGCCGCGGTCACCGTGATGGTGTAGCCGCGCTTCAGACCTTCGTTCAGGGTCTCGGTGACCTGCATGGGTGTTTCCGTCCTTCGTTCACATCTCTGGTGCGGGTGAAGGGAGTCGAACCCCCACGCCTTGCGGCGCCGGAACCTAAATCCGGTGCGTCTGCCAGTTCCGCCACACCCGCTTGCCTCAAAACGCAAGCAGCCCCGAAACGAGGCTGCCCGCGCCCTGAAAATCCGCGCCCTTCTAGCAAAGGCCCAAGCGGGATGCGAGGGAAAAATCACCGCCCAAACCACCATCGCGCGGAAACCCCGCGCGAGGTCACAATCCGAGGGCGCGAAACACCTTGGGCAACTCTTCGGGCAGGTCCTCGGCGATCAGGCCGGGGCCAAAGCTGCGCGCCGCCTCGACATGCAGCCATGCCCCGGTGCAGGCCGCCTCAAACGGGCCAAACCCGCGCGCCAGAAGCCCGGTGATGAAGCCCGCCAGCACATCGCCAGAGCCCGCGGTGGCGAGCCATGGCGCCGCGCGTTCATAGACGGCCGCATTGATCGCGCAGCGCCCATCCGGGTCTGCGATCACCGTATCCGGCCCCTTGAACAGCACCACGCACCCTGCCTGCGCCGCAGCCTCTCGTGTGGCATCGACCCTTGAATAGGCCGGGCCGGTCGTGGCCGGCGCCGCCAGCCGTTCTGCGATGTCGGGGAAAAGGCGCGCAAACTCTCCGCCATGTGGGGTCAGCACGCATTCTTTATGCAGCGCCCCAAACAGCGACGGATCTTGCGCGATCAGGGTCAGCGCATCGGCGTCAAGCACCGTTGCGCGCTTTGCCTGCAACGCCGCCCGGATCAGAGCCGCCTCGCGCGTGCTGATCCCGAACCCCGGCCCAAGGCAAAGGGCGTTGATCCGAGGATCACTCATCAGGGCGGAAAGCGCCCCGGCATCCTCGATCCCGCGCAGCATTATTGCATCCAGCCGCGCCGCATTCTCGGCCAGCGCATCCGCCGGGCATCCCAGCGTCACCAGCCCGGCACCGATCCGCAGCGCGCCCCGCGCCGAAAGACGGGCCGCGCCGCCACGACCCGGCGGGCCAGCCATGACCAGTGCGTGCCCGTATCCGAACTTGTTGCACGCGCCACCCTTGCCGAGCATCGAAGACGACGGCGCCCCGATCAATGCAGGTCCTGGACCGTGTTGGTCGGGACGCAGCCCGATCGGCACAGTAACCACTTTTCCACAGTAGAATGGGCCTTCATCAAGGTAATGGCCGATCCGCGCCTTGTGAAACGTGACGGCCAAGAAGGCGTGGACGGCCCCCCATTCGCCTGAAAGCGGCCGTCCGCTGTCCATGCACAGCCCGGTTGGCGCGTCCACGGCCACCATTCTGTCAAAGGTCTCGCCCTTGACGTACAACTCGGTGAGCGGCTCCATTACCTCTGTCGCCGGCGCGCGCGTGAGCCCTGCCCCAAAGACCGCATCAATGAACAGGTCTGCCGATGCAGTGCTGATGATTGCGGGCGCCCAGGGATTGACGGCTCCAATTGCCAACCACCGCTCATAGTTTACCCGCGCGTCCGGGGGCAGCTTGGAAGGGTCGCCGTACAGGAAGACCTCAACCTTCCAGCCCCGCCCGGCCAGCAGCCGCGCAACCACGAACCCATCGCCGCCATTGTTGCCTGGGCCGCACAGCACCACTGCGCGCTCTGGCGCCTCGACCAGTTCGGGCCATTCCGCCAGAATCGCCTCGACGACGCCAGCCCCCGCGCGCTCCATCAAGTCCAGTCCGGTCACCTCGCCCGAGCGGATCGCGGCTTGCTCGATGGCGCGCATTTGGGCAGCGGTCAGCAATTCTGTCATCATATTGACCCAGAGGATTCAAAAACTGCCCCGAAAACCGGCGCAGTGAACAAATTTTAGGCAATGCACCGAATTTCCGGCGCCGGTGATTGCAGCCAAAAGCCTAGCGGATTGTTCCGGCCCCGGGGAAGTGGTGATTGACCTTCCAAGAGCATCGCAGAGGGGGAGTCGACAGGTGAAGAAGATCGAAGCGATCATCAAGCCGTTCAAGCTCGACGAAGTGAAGGAAGCGCTTCAGGAAGCCGGCGTTCAGGGTCTTTCCGTGACCGAAGTCAAGGGCTTCGGTCGTCAGAAGGGCCATACCGAACTCTATCGCGGCGCCGAATATGTTGTCGACTTTCTGCCCAAGGTGAAGATCGAGGTCATCCTGCCGGATGACATGGTCGACACCGCCATCGAAGCGATCATCAATGCCGCGCGCACCGAAAAAATCGGCGACGGCAAGATCTTTGTGTCGCCTGTCGAGCAGGCCATCCGCATCCGCACCGGTGAAACCGGCGACGACGCGATCTGACCCATTACCCAAGACACCGGTCCTGCTGCCCATCTCGCAGGTCCCACCGCCAAACTCCAACCGAAAGGCAGCATGATGAGCGCTATCAAGAATGCTCTGAAACTGATTAAGGACGAGGAAGTCGAATACGTCGACGTCCGCTTTACCGATCCGAAAGGCAAGCTTCAGCACGTGACAATCGTGGTGGACCTTATCGACGAGGACTTCTTTGAAGAAGGCTTCATGTTCGACGGTTCGTCCATTGCCGGCTGGAAGTCGATCGATCAGTCAGACATGAAGCTGATCCCCGATGCGACCTCGGTCTACATCGACCCCTTCTACGCCGAGAAAACGCTGTGCGTGCACTGCGACGTGGTCGAACCCGACACCGGCGAGGCCTATGACCGCTGCCCGCGCCAGATCGCGAAAAAGGCTGAAGCCTACATGAAATCCTCGGGCGTGGGCGATGCCGCCTACTTTGGCCCCGAGGCTGAATTCTTCATCTTCGACGACGTCCGCTACTCGGTCACGCCATCCAAAGTGTCGTTCTCGATCGACGCCGAGGCCGCTGCCTGGAACACCGACAAGGAAATCGAAGGCGGCAACCTTGCCCACCGCGCGGCCCACAAGGGCGGCTACTTCCCGGTGAACCCGGTTGACGAGGCCCAGGACCTGCGCGGCGAGATGCTCTCGACCATGAAGCGCATGGGCATGAAGGTCGACAAGCACCACCACGAAGTGGCGACCTGCCAGCACGAACTGGGCATGATCTTCGGTGGTCTGGTCGAACAGGCCGACAACATCCAGAAGTACAAGTACGTGATCCACAACGTCGCGGCCGCCTATGGCAAGACCGTGACCTTCATGCCGAAGCCTATGAAGGGCGACAACGGCTCGGGGATGCACGTCAACATGTCGATCTGGAAGGACGGCAAACCGCTCTTCGCAGGTGACAAGTATGCCGACCTCTCGCAAGAGGCGCTCTACTTCATCGGCGGCATCCTGAAGCACGCCAAGGCGCTGAACGCGCTGACCAACCCCTCGACCAACAGCTACAAGCGCCTGATCCCCGGCTTCGAGGCCCCGGTTCTGCGCGCCTACTCGGCCCGCAACCGCTCGGGTTGTGTCCGTATTCCGTGGACCGAATCGCCGAAAGCCAAGCGCGTCGAAGCTCGCTTCCCCGATCCGGCTGCGAACCCCTACCTGGCCTTCGCTGCCCTGCTGATGGCTGGCCTCGACGGCATCAAGAACAAGATCGATCCGGGCCCGGCTTCGGACAAGGACCTCTACGATCTGCCGCCGGAAGAACTGGCCGCCATCCCGACCGTCTGCGGCTCGCTGCGCGAGGCGCTGGAAGAGCTGGAGAAGGACATGGACTTCCTGCTGGCTGGTGGCGTGTTCACCAAAGAGCAGCTTGATGCCTACATCGGCCTCAAGTGGGAAGAGGTCTATGCCTATGAGCATACGCCTCACCCGGTCGAGTATGCGATGTACTACTCCTGCTGATTGCAGCAGATCGGATTGCAGAAGGGGCGCCGAAAGGCGCCCCTTTTTTCTTGCGCCTGATACTCGCAAAGGTTGAATCAATCCTTGATCGCTCTTCTATGCTGTGGTTCACTCTTGCTTAAGGGACTGCCCTGCAAGGCCTGAACGGCGCAGGGCCAGCAACCCGCCACGCACGGGACAACTGGGGGATCCATGATGCGCGATATCGGCGGTTCGATGATTTCGATGATGGTTTACGCCGATGCTCCGGCGCCCAATTTCATGCGCGTCGTCAGCGAAGTGGATCGCCAACTGGAACGCGATATCGATGAGGACTATCAGCTGACGCTGGCATCTGACAGCGCGGCCTGGTTCGACTTTGGCGACCGTCGCCTGCTGGTGGGTCTGAGCGATGCTTTTGCCGATGATGGGGCAAGCTGCCTCGTCGTGGCCGTTGCTGCGAACCCCGAGATGGACGTGGTCGGATCGCTCGACAATGATCGCGCCCGTCTGTCGGGGCTCTGCGGTCAGGTGATCGCGGCGCTTCACCGCTTCTGCCCCACCTCCAGCCTGCTCTGCCAGCGCAGTGAGCTGCCGCTGGATGCCGATTTCCTCGACGCCTTCTTCGGTATCGATCTGATGGCCGCGCGCACGTCGCTGGCACGGGATGCAATGCCGCAGCGCCCACGCGACGACGCGAAGCCGCTGCGAACTCGCAGTGAGGCGCAGCCCGAGCTTGCGCAGCGCATCACCGCCCACGCGTTCAACTGCTCGGTCCTTGCGGTTTCGGTGCCGGTCGGGGCCGCGCTGATGGCGCATAGCTTCGTGCGCGGTGAGGATCTTCGGCTGTCATCGCGCGCCGTTGCGTTGACTGGGGCAGCCGTGGGGCTTCAGCAGATCGCCGGAACTGCGGCGCTGTCGCTGCTGTTCTAGAGCCCGGCGGCCTCCATCCCTGCCCGATCCTCGGCCGGAAGGTCGGCGACGCGGACAAGATAGGTATGGATGGAAAAGAGCACAGCACCACTTGCCGGCAACCGTACAAGGCACTGTCGTTCACAGCGCATGTAGGTGCGATCAACCGGCTTGGGCCGCGCGGCACCTTCCGGGCGCGGCTGAAACAGCGTCGGGTCATCATAGACCAGGGCGTTCATCCGCCACAGCGCCTGCCCCGGACGGATCGCATCGAACAAGCGCTGTACCCGGCGCGCCACCTCTTCCGAGTAATGGCTGACCGGGTGGTGTACCACCGTCATCGGTCGCCCGATCTTCTGCGCCAGTGTCCAGCTTGCCGGGAAACACAGGATCGCACCCGAAAGCTGATGTTCATCACCTGCCCGCGTCAGCAGGCACAGATCCTCTTGCACAAGCCGCCCGGCCGTCAGCAGCGGTTGCGCGGGATCAAGGGGCACCGTGACACCATCAGGACGCTGCACGTGGTCGTATGCCACCCGGTATCCCGGCGTCTGCGCAAGCCGCTCCAGCAGGATCGCCAGCAGCTCTGCCGCCGCCTCTTTCGCTTCGGGCAACAGCGCGTGCACGCGTGACGGCTCGGTCGCGATGCGGGAATCGCGTTCGGCCATCTGTGCGGCAAAGGCATCGTCCACCCGCAGCCAGTCCTCGCCCTCAACCGGCTGTATGCCCGGCAGGCGCCAGCAACGTGGGTCCATCCAGGGGGAAAGCGGAAGGCGGGATTGCAGGATCGGCTTCGTCATGGCGGCAAACCTAGCCAAAGCGCTGGCCAACAGAAAGCCCCCTTGCAGTTGTGCAGCCCAAGTCTTGCACAGGCGCCGCGGATGGTGAAAAACTCCACCCAAGCCCAAACCCCTGCGGAGCCCCCAATGCCTGTTCGCACCATCACAGCCACAGCCCTTCTTGCCGCCCTGCTTGCCGGCTGCGGGGGCGGCGGGGCACCGACGGCCGAGGTTGGACGCTGGGCATCCGCCTCAAACCCGGCGGCCCAATACTGCGCGGAACTCGGCGGCAGGCTGGAACTGCGGCAGGAGCAGGCGGGCGAAGCGGGCTATTGCCACCTGCCCGACGGCACGGTGGTCGAGGAATGGCAACTCTTCCGCGGCAAGAACAGCCTCTGACCCCACGCTTCGTTCTGAACCTGCACGCGCGGGACAGGGTGGCTGGCCAAAAGCCCAACTTCGCCGCCTTGAACGCCGGGGCAGAAGCGACTATGCGCAAGGCCGATCCCTGACGCCCGATCCTTGCCGCAAACGAAAGGCTGCCCGATGATTCCGCGCTATTCCCGCCCCGACATGGTTGCCATCTGGGAACCGCAGACCCGGTTCCGCATCTGGTACGAGATCGAGGCCCATGCCTGCGACGCGCAGGCCATGCTGGGTGTGATCCCCAAGGCCAATGCCGAGGCGGTGTGGAAAGCCAGGGACGTGGAATTCAACGTGGCCCGCATCGACGAAATCGAGGCGGTGACAAAGCACGACGTGATCGCCTTCCTGACCCATCTGGCCGAGATCATCGGCAATGATGAAGCGCGCTTTGTCCATCAGGGCATGACCTCGTCCGACGTGCTGGACACCACGCTGAACATCCAGCTCGTCCGCGCCGCTGATCTGCTGCTTGCCGGCGTCGATCGCGTGCTGGCCGCGCTCAAGACCCGCGCGTTTGAACATAAGGACACAGTCCGCATCGGTCGCAGCCACGGCATCCATGCCGAGCCCACCACGATGGGTCTGACCTTCGCCCGCTTCTATGCCGAGATGGATCGCAACCGTCGCCGTCTGGTCGCGGCCCGCGAGGAAATCCGCACTGGCGCCATCTCGGGCGCGGTCGGCACCTTTGCCAACATCGACCCGCGCGTCGAGGAATATGTCTGCGAAAAGCTGGGCCTTCTGCCCGAGCCGGTCTCGACCCAGGTGATCCCGCGTGACCGTCACGCGATGTTCTTCGCCACTCTGGGGGTCATCGCCTCGTCGATCGAGAATATCGCCATCGAAATCCGCCACATGCAGCGCACCGAGGTGCTGGAGGCCGAAGAGTTCTTCAGCCCCGGCCAAAAGGGCTCGTCCGCGATGCCCCACAAGCGCAACCCGGTGCTGACCGAAAACCTGACCGGCCTTGCCCGCCTTGTGCGGATGTCAGTCATCCCCGCGCTGGAGAATGTGGCACTTTGGCACGAGCGCGATATCTCGCACAGCTCGGTGGAGCGCGCGATCGGGCCAGACACCACCGTGACGCTGGACTTCGCGCTGCATCGTCTGGCGGGTGTGGTCGAAAAGCTGGTGATCTACCCTGAGAACATGCTCAAGAACATGAACAAGTTCAAAGGGCTGGTCATGTCGCAGCGTGTGCTTCTTGCCCTGACGCAAGCGGGCGTCAGCCGCGAAGACAGCTACCGCCTTGTCCAGCGCAACGCGATGAAAGTCTGGGAGAAGGGCGCCGACTTCAAGACCGAGCTTCTGGCAGATCCCGAGGTGACTTCGGCCCTCTCGCCTGCCGAGATCGAAGAGAAGTTCGACCTTGGCTATCACACCAAACATGTGGACACGATCTTCGCCCGCGTTTTCGGCAAGTGATACAGAACGCGGCAACGTGACAGGGGGCGGGCGATTGCCCGCCCCTTCACGTTTCCTTTACCGGACGCGGACGGCGATTTGATGCTATCATCGACCATCACACCGAAGGGAGATTGCCATGAAACGCCGTAGCCTTCCGTTCCTGGCCGTGGTCGCCGTTCTTTCCCTGCCCAGTGTCGCCGCAGCGGCCTGCGCGGGCCATGAAGAGGCAAAGATGTCCTGCGCCGAAGGGACAAGCTGGAACCCCGATACGCGGGCCTGCGAAACACAGTCGAGCTAATCTGCCGTTAACCGCCACCTGCCAGTCTGCCCGAAAGGCGATGAATCAGGTGGTGGCATGGCTCAGGCACTCGCACAAATCAAACCGGCTCAGGTTGCGGCCTCTGGGTCAGTGTCCGCGCGACCGCGTGCCGTCAGCCTGAATCGTCGGCAGAAAGCGGCGATCATCGTCCGTATCCTGCTGTCCGAGGGCACCCCCCTCCCCCTCGGCTCCCTTCCTGATGGCATGCAGGCCGACCTTGCGCAGCAGATGGGCGACATGCGGCTCGTTGACCGCGCCACACTCGAACAGGTCGTGTCGGAGTTTCTGGATGAACTGGGCCAGGTAGGTCTGACATTTCCGGGCGGGCTTGCCGGGGCGATCAACCTCATGGAGGGTCACATCTCGGACGCCACGGCCACGCATCTGCGCCGGATGATGCGGATGCGCGGCGACAGTGACCCGTGGGATCGTATTTCTGTCGCATCGGCTGAAGCACTGTTGCCACTGGTCACATGCGAAAGCGCAGAGGTTGCGGCGGTCCTTCTCTCGAAGCTTCCTCCGTCGACGGCTGCGGGATTGCTCAGCCAACTGCCGGGCGATCATGCCCGGCGTATCGCGCACAGCATGTCCCGGACACGCGACATAGCCCCCGCGACCGTGCGGCGGATCGGAATTGCGCTGCTGACACAACTGGATAGCACCCCCCCGCGTGCCTTCGATACCGGCCCGGCCGAGCGCGTTGGCGCCATTCTCAACGTCGCGACCGAGGGGATGCGCGCTGATATGCTGGACGGCTTGCTCGAAGCCGATGCCGCATTTGCGGCAGAGGTGCGCAGGTCAATCTTCACCTTTGCCCATATCCCCCTTCGGGTTGAGGCGCGGGATGTGCCGCGTATCCTGCGCGTGGTCGATCAGCCAACCCTTGTGGTGGCGCTCGCTGCTGCAAGTGCAGATCCCGCGCGATCGGCCACGGCCGAGTTCCTTCTTGCCAACCTTTCGCAGCGCATGGCGCAATCGCTGCGCGACGAAATCGCCGATCGCGGCAACGTCAAGGCGGCCGAGGGCGAGGCTGCAATGGCCGCCGTAGTCACGGCAATTCGCGCGCTTGAGGCGGCGGGGGAACTGGTTCTCGCGCCCTCCGAGACCGAGACCTGAGCCCACCTTGCCCTTGCCCCGGGCAAAGCCTAGGGTCCGCCCCGCAACGGAGGCGCCATGCAAGGTTCGGAAAACGGTCGCGGCATACTGCTTGTTCTGGCGTCGATCGCCATGTTCACGCTGATGGACGCTTTGGCGAAACACCTCTCGCAGGACTATCCGTCACTGCAGGTGGTTTGGGCCCGCTATGCCGGTCAGACCGTACTTGTCAGCCTGTTCTTCCTTCCGCGCATGGGCAGCGTGCTGCGAACCAATCGGCCGGGTCTGCAACTGCTCCGCTCGTTGCTTCAGTTCGGGGCGACCGCGTTCTTCTTTCTGTCGCTTGCGCATATCGGCCTTGCCGAGGCGACGGCGATCACGGATGTCAACCCGGTGCTGATCACGCTCGGCGCGGCGCTCTTTCTGGGTGAACGTCTCGGCCCGAGGCGCATCGCCGGCGTCATCATGGCGCTGATCGGGGCGATGATCATCATCCGCCCCGGCATGGGCGTCTTTCAGCCTGCTGCACTGCTGCCTCTGGCCTGCGCCACCTGTTTCGCAGGCTATGCCCTTACGACACGCTTTGTCGGCGACACCGAGGCACCGGCGACCTCGCTTATGTATTCAGCAATGTTTGGCACTATCGTCACCTCGGTCATGATGATCTGGTGGTTCGAACCAATTGCCGTTGCTGATCTCTGGGGCTTTGCGCTGATCGGGGTGATCGGGACCGCAGGGCAGTTCCTGCTGATCCGTGCCTATACGATTGCCGAAGCCGGGGCGATTGCGCCCTTTGGCTATGTCGGCATCCTCTACGCCACCATCTGGGGTATCGTCTTCTTCGACGAATGGCCCGACAGGTGGACAATTGTCGGCGCCCTTGTGATCGCAGGGGCGGGCCTCTATGTCTGGCACCGCGAAACCCGCGCCAGCCGCACCGTTTGAGAGATATGGCGAAGACACCTGAAAAGCCCCCGTTCCGACTGGACCACTGGATTCAAAATCTGGTGCTGGTGGGGCTAATCCGGGCGCTGCTTCTGCTGCCCTACACTTGGCGCGTGCCGCTGTGTGGCTGGATCATGTCGCGCGTGATCGCTCCAGTGGCCGGCTACAGCCGTCGGATCCGCGACAACCTCGCCCTGATTTTCCCAGAGATGCCCGAGGCCGAGGTGCGGCGCATGATGCGCGCGGTGCCCGACAATGTCGGCCGGACCATCATCGAGATGTATTCGGGCGAAGAGTTTCTGGAACGTGCCCGCCGCGCACCCATCCGGGGGCCTGGCCTCGAGGCGCTGGAAGAGGCCAAGGCGCAGAACCGCCCCGTCGTGCTGGTGACCGGCCATTTCGGCAGCTATGACGCCAGCCGCGCGGCCCTGAAGGCGCGCGGGTTCAAGATCGGTGGCCTTTATCGCCCGATGACCAACCGGTACTTCAACGAACATTACGTTCAGGCGATGGCCAGCATCGGCTCACCCCTCTTTGCGCGGGGCCGTCAAGGCATGGCTGGCATGGTGCGCTTCCTGCGTGAAGGCGGGATGCTGGGTATCGTGCAGGACCAGCACATGAACCTTGGCGCGACGCTGACTTTCTTTGGCCATCCGGCCAAGACCGCGCTCTCGGCCTCGGAACTCGCGCTTAAATATGACGCGCTGCTGATCCCAAGCTATGCGACGCGGCGCGAGAACGGCCTCGATTTCGACGTTCTGGTCGACGCGCCGATTCCGCACACCACCGCAGAAGAGATGTCTCAGGCCCTGAACGACCATCTTGAGGCCCATGTGCGCGAGCATCTGGACCAGTGGTTCTGGATCCACAAGCGCTGGAAGGTCTAGCGCGGGATCAATCGACCCGCGCGGCCGCGAGAATACGCCCCGGCCCGTCACGCTGCACAAGCACCACAGCAGGCTCATCGCCCTCTATCGGCAGCGACATGTCCAGTGGCTGCCCACCGTTCCAGTCCGCCACACGCTCCCATCGGGTCACGATGTTGTGATAGGTCACGGTTTTACCGGCGTTCTCGCCATGTTCGATCGTCACGGTTTTCTCGGGCTGGTAGCGCACAAGCTGCACCCGCATCGGCGCCGATGAGGCAGTACCCTCGACGCGAATGCGCAATGCGCCGCCTTCCCGCTGAACCGAAAGCGAAACATCCGAGACGACAGCCGCCTCTTTCTGGATGGCGCCCAGAATGGAGTCCGGGTCATTCCCCTCAACCCTGGACTCGCCGGCGACGATCATTTGCGGCGTATAGATCATGCGGCTGCCCGCCGCCTTGGCGTAGGCCTTTTGCCGCTGCGTGTATTGCGGCTTCGCGAACTTGTCGATCCAACCGATGTAATCCCAGTAGTCGACATGCAGTGCGAGCGGGATCAGGTTCGGGTCTTCTGTCATCTGCGCGAAAAGGTCATCCGCCGGGGGGCAGGAAGAACAGCCTTGCGAGGTATAAAGCTCGACCACAAGCGGTGTGTTCTGGGCAAGGCTCGCGACTGACGCAAGCGCCCAGACCCCGCAAGCCAGGCCAAAGGCCCTGTGCATCATCATTCCGATCCCCTTTCGATGCCTTGGTTCTACCCAAAGCGCCCGCCCCTCGCCAATCAAGGTTTTGCGAGAGCCAGGCGCGTGGCATAGCACGCAACAGACCCCATTTGGCAAGATTGGACGTACCGTTGAAATCCGTGCTGGATTTTCGGCATACAATTGCATACAAAGGCCCGGCAGATTCCCTTGCGCGATGCGCCGCAATGCGGCAAGACGCTTAAGGGGGTTCCCGCGAGCCCGAATTTCCGAGCCACAGCCAGGAGGCGACCATGACCGTCACCGTCGGACACGACAGCAGCAAAACGAGGAAAACCCTGACAGCCGGCGGTCAATCCGTCGCCTATTACTCGATCCCCGCCGCCGAGGCCGCCGGTCTGGGCGAGTTCTCCAAGCTTCCCGCCGCGCTGAAGGTGGTGCTGGAAAACATGCTGCGTTTCGAGGACGGCAAGACCGTCACCGTGGATGACATCAAGGCCTTCTCCGACTGGGGCAAGATGGGCGGCAAGAACCCGATCGAGATCGCCTACCGCCCCGCACGCGTGCTGATGCAGGACTTCACGGGCGTTCCGGCCGTGGTTGACCTTGCCGCCATGCGCGATGGCATCCTTGGCCTTGGCGGTGACGCCCAGAAGATCAACCCGCTGAACCCGGTCGATCTGGTCATCGACCACTCGGTCATGATCGATGAGTTCGGCAACCCGCGCGCCTTCCAGATGAACGTCGATCTGGAATACGAGCGCAACATGGAGCGCTATGTCTTCCTGAAATGGGGGCAAAAGGCGTTCAACAACTTCCGCGTGGTGCCGCCCGGCACCGGCATCTGCCACCAGGTGAACCTGGAATATCTGGCGCAGACCGTCTGGACCGACACCGACCAGAACGGCCAGCTCGTGGCCTATCCCGACACTCTGGTCGGCACCGACAGCCACACCACCATGGTGAACGGCCTTGCCGTTCTGGGTTGGGGCGTGGGTGGCATCGAGGCGGAAGCTGCGATGCTGGGCCAGCCCGTCTCGATGCTGATCCCCGAGGTTGTTGGCTTCAAGCTGACCGGCCGCATGGTTGAAGGCACCACCGCTACCGACCTCGTGCTGAAGGTCGTGCAGATGCTGCGCAAGCATGGCGTGGTGAACAAGTTCGTCGAATTCTACGGCGAAGGCCTTGACCACCTGCCGCTGGCCGACCGTGCCACCATCGCCAACATGGCACCGGAATATGGCGCGACCTGCGGCTTCTTCCCGATCGACGACGAGACCCTGCGCTACCTGCGCAACACCGGCCGCGAGGAATCGCGCATCGCCTTGGTCGAGGCCTATGCCAAGGAAAACGGCTTCTGGCGCGGCGCGGATTACAACCCGATCTACACCTCCACCCTGCACCTCGACATGGGTGAGATCGTCCCGGCGATCTCGGGCCCGAAACGCCCGCAGGACTATCTGCCGCTGACCGATGCGGCCCGTACCTTCTACAAGGTCGTGGCCGATTACCGCGGCATCGACATCACCACCCCGGCGGTCGAAATGGCATCGGAAGGCCCTGCCCCGGTCGCTCCGCCGACCGACCCGCGCAAATCCGTGCAGGTAGAGGGCAAGGACTACAAGGTGGGTGACGGCTCGGTCGTGATCGCGGCGATCACCTCGTGCACCAACACCTCGAACCCCTATGTGATGATGGGGGCCGGCCTCGTGGCCCGCAAGGCACGCGCGCTTGGCCTGACCCGCAAGCCCTGGGTGAAAACCTCGCTGGCACCGGGATCGCAGGTCGTGGGCGAGTACTTGCAAGCTGCTGGCCTGCAAGAGGACCTGGATGCCATCGGCTTCAACCTCGTGGGCTACGGCTGCACCACCTGTATCGGCAACTCGGGCCCGCTGGGCGATCCGGCGATCTCCAAGGCGATCAACGAGAATGACCTTGTCGCGACTGCGGTGCTTTCGGGCAACCGGAACTTCGAGGGCCGTATCAGCCCCGATGTGCGCGCGAACTTCCTCGCCTCGCCGCCGCTGGTCGTGGCCTATGCCATCGCGGGTGATCTGAACATCAACCTGACGAAAGACCCGATCGGCACCTCGAAAGACGGCAAGCCGGTCTATCTGAAAGACATCTGGCCGACCTCGAAGGAAGTGGCCGATCTGGTCGACAGCGTTGTCACGCGCGAGATGTTCCAGGCCAAATACGCCGACGTCTTCAAGGGCGACGAAAAGTGGCAGGGCGTTGAGGTGACCGACAGCCAGACCTACGACTGGCCGCCGACCTCGACCTATATCCAGAACCCGCCCTACTTCCGCGGCATGGGTAAAGAGCCGGGTGTCATCAAGGATATCGAAGGCGCCCGCGTCCTCGCGATTCTGGGTGACATGATCACCACCGACCACATCTCGCCCGCGGGTTCGTTCAAGGCGACCACCCCGGCCGGCAAGTATCTGACCGAACGTCAGGTTCCGGTGAAGGACTTCAACTCCTACGGCTCGCGTCGTGGCAACCACGAAGTCATGATGCGCGGCACCTTTGCCAATATCCGCATCAAGAACGAGATGCTGGATGGCGTTGAGGGCGGTTACACCAAAGGGCCGGATGGCGAGCAGACCTCGATCTTCGACGCTTCGATGGCCTATCAGGATCAGGGCACGCCGCTGGTGATCTTTGGTGGTATCGAATATGGCGCGGGCTCCTCGCGTGACTGGGCTGCCAAGGGCACGGCGCTTCTGGGCGTCAAGGCCGTGATCGCCGAATCGTTCGAACGTATCCACCGGTCGAACCTCGTCGGCATGGGCGTCATCCCGTTCGAGTTCACCGAAGGCATGAACCGCAAGTCGCTGGGCCTGAAGGGTGACGAAGTGGTCTCGATCGCCGGTCTGGCGGGCGATCTGAAACCGCTGAGCCTGGTGCCCTGCACCATCCAGTATGCCGATGGCAGCGTGAAGACGATCCAGATCAAGTGCCGCATCGATACGGCAATCGAGATCGAATACGTCGAGAATGGCGGCGTGTTGCACTACGTGCTGCGCGACCTCGCACGCGCCTGATCAGGCTGGGACGGAAAACGACGGGCGCCCCTTACTGGGGCGCCCGTTGTCATTTGGGCTGCTTCGGCCGCGCGTTATGTTCGCATTAAGTTCTTCCCGCGCAGAATGGCTGCACCCCAGACAGGAGTGCACAATGACCTTCCCCGATCTTCTTCCCCAAGCCGAGCTTGACCGCGCCCGCCTTTGGCCGCGGCTTCTGTTCCCACGGCGTGAACATGCGGTGGCTGCGGCCTGTATGGTCGCAGTCGTCTGGCTTTTGCAGCTGGTCTAGCCGGATTACTCGCCGCGGGCCTTGGCGATCGCCGGGCGGATCACCCGTTCAAGTTCCTGTTCGGTGATCGGCCCGGCGTGACGCAGGATGACATGGCCCTTGGCATCGATGACAAAGGTCTCAGGCACGCCATACACCCCCCACTCGATGCCCAGACGGCCGGAATCCGCACCAACAGCAGCATATGGGTTGCCAAGTTCTGCAAGGAAACCGAGCGCGTTCTCGGGTTTGTCCTTGTAGTTCACGCCAAGGATCGTCAGCCCCTCGGATTGAAGCTTGATCAGCGTCGGATGCTCGGCACGGCACGGCGCGCACCAGCTGGCCCAGAAGTTCACAAGCTTCACCTCGGGTGCCCGCACCGCCACATCGGTCAAAAGCGGAAGGTCCTGAAGGGGCTGCAACTCCAGCGTCGGCGCGGGTTTTCCTGCCAGCGTCGAGGGGATCGCGTTTACATCGCCGGGGTTCTCGGCGTTTTCGATCAGCTTGGGCAGCGCGACCGCGCCAAGGAACCCCACGATCAGCAGCAGCGGGATGAAATAGAGGATGCGACCCATCACTTGCCCCCGTTCTCGGCCCGCGCGCGGCGTGCCTCGGCCTCGGTCAATGCGCGCTTCACGCGCGCATGGCGCCAGACCGACACCCCGATCAGCACCGCCAGAATGGCAAGGGTCGCCCCATAGGAACCCAGCACAGGAACCGCGTATTTCCCCAGATCCGGCATCATTCCACCCTCTCGCGTGCCTCGATCACCGCTAGGCGGCGCAGGCGGATTTCTGTCACCGTGCGCAGCAGCACCAGCGACACGAACAGTAGAATAAACCCAGCAATACAGACGAGAAGCGGCAACCAGAAAACGTCCGAGACGTTTTCCTCCTTGTCGAGGCTGAGAGAGGCGCCCTGATGCAGACCCTGATTCCAGAAGTTCACCGCATAGCGGCTAAGCAGGGCAAAGACCGAACCGACGATGCACAGAACAGAGGTCAGGTCAGCGGCGGTATCGGGGTTCTCGACCGCCTGCCACAGCGCGATATAGCCCAGATAGAACAGCGCAAGGATCAGGAACGAGGTCAGCCGCGGATCCCAGGCCCACCAGGTGCCCCACATCGGCTGGCCCCACAACGCCCCCGTCACCAGCGCGATCAGTGTGAAAGCAAGCCCGATCGGCGCCGCCGCACGCGCGGCAAGCGCGCTGACATGATGGCGCCGGATCAGCCAGACAAGGCTTGTCACCAGCATCATCCCCCAAGCGTTGATCGCCATCATGGCCGAAGGCACATGCAGGTAGATGATCTTGACCGTCGCGCCCTGCTTGTAGTCATCCGGTGTGAAGAAGAACCCCCAGATCAGCCCCACCAGCAGGGTAAGCGCAGAAAGGGGCGCGACCACCGGCAGGATGCGCGCGGCGGTCTCGGAAAACTTCTTCGGATTGGCATATTCCCAGATCGACATTGGGCCTCGCTAAATCCTTGATGGCTGTGCGGCAAGCGTCATCTTCGCGCCTCACCGCAGGTTGATGCGCAGCGCGGCGGCGGCGGCAAATGGCAGGGCGGCGGCCGACCCCAGGGTGATTGCGGACATAAGCAGGAGTGGCGCCTCGACCGAAAGGCCTGCCGCGCCCCGCTTGACCACCTCGGCCCCAAAGATCAGCGTCGGCACGTAAAGCGGCAGCACCAGCAGGCTCAGCAGCAGCCCCCCGCGTTTCAACCCCACCGTTAGCGCCGCGCCAAAAGCCCCGATCACCGACAGTGCAGGCGTGCCGAGGAAGAGCGACAGCACCAGCCAGCCATGCCCCGTCAGCGGCAGGTTGAGAAGAACGCCCAGAAGCGGCGCGGCCAACGTCAGCGGCAGTCCGGTCACCAGCCAATGTGCCAGCGCCTTGATCGCCACCACCCCTTCCAGCGGGATGGGGGCGGTTGCGAGAAGGTCCAGCGAGCCATCCTCGAAATCCAGCGCAAAGATCCGGTCCAGCGACAGAAGGCAGGCCAGCAGCGCGCCGACCCACAGGATACCCGGCGCGATCTTTGCCAGAAGCCCACCCTCGGGCCCGACGCCAAGCGGCACAAGAACCGCCACCAGCAGGAAGAAGGCGAGACCTAGCCCGAAGCCACCGCCCGCGCGGATCGCCAGTCTCAGATCGCGAACCAGAAGGGCGATCATGCAAAGGCCTCGTCAAAGCCGTGGCCTGCAGGAATATGACGGTTGGCGCGGAAGGCCGACAGGTCAAGCACCTCGGCCTCGGGGATACCAAGGTCGATATGCGTGGCCATGACGGCCGCACCACCGCGCACCAGATGTTCCCGAACGACGCCCGCGAACAGCGCCACAGAGGCGGCATCGAGGCTGACCGTGGGCTCATCCAGCAACCAGATCGCCCGACCGCTGACCAAGAGGCGCGCAAGGCCTAGCCGACGCTTCTGCCCGGCGGACAGGTTCGCCGCCCGGCGGTCGCGCAGATCGGCAAGGTTCATCCGGGTGATGGCCTCCTCGACACCGCCCTGCCCGTTCACACTGGCCCAGAAGTGCAGGTTTTCGGTCACCGTCAGCGTGGCCTTCAACCCATCCGCATGGGCTGCATAGGCAATCCCCTCGGGCGGCAGGGTGACAGTTCCCTGCAAGGGCGGCTGCAGCCCCGCCAGCGTGCGTAGAAGCGTCGTCTTGCCAATGCCGTTCGGCCCGCGAAGCACCAGTGCCGTGCCCGAGGAAACCGACAGGTTCACCCCTTCAAGCACCGGAATGCCGCCACGCGCCACAGCCACATCGGATACGATCAGTTCCATGCGCCCTGCCTAGCCGATTGCCCGGATGGGTTCAAAGCCAAAGCGCATGCCTGCGACAAAGGCAGCATGGTCGGCGCGTCAGACCGGCAGCAGCGCCAGCGCGACTCTGCGCCCCTCGCTGAGCAGCACGTTGTAGGTGCGGCAGGCGGCGGGTGATGACATGACCTCTACGCCAAGCCCCAAGCCCTCCAGCGTGGCCCTTAGCGCGGGTGGCGCCGGTGCGATGTCGCGCCCCATGCCAAGGAAGATCACGTCGACCTTGTCGGCCAGACCTTCAAGCGCCGCCGCGTCCTCAAGTCCGCCCCAGGGGCCTGCGTCCCATGGCGTAATGATCGTGGGGCCGTGCAGGACACGGCCCCCGATGCGAAAGAACCCCGGCCCGTAGCTCTCTACGGGTTGCGCCTCGCCGTAGCTGATTTCAGTCAGGCGCATGGCGGGCCTCAGGCGTCGATGTTGGCGAATTCGTGCTCGCCCCGTTCGCGTTCCTTCTTGGGCTTGTCGCCCCGGTCAACGCCCAGCATCAGCACGATGTTCTTGGCCACATAGAGCGTCGAATATGTACCGATGATGACACCAAACAGCATGGCGAAGACGAAGCCGCGGATCACGTCGCCGCCAAAAATCAAGAGCGCGGTCAGCGCCAGAGCGGTGGTGGTCGCCGTCATGATGGTGCGCGACAGCGTTTCGTTCGTGGTCAGGTTCATCAGATCGCGCAGCGGCATCTGCTTGTACTTGGCAAGGTTTTCGCGCAGCCGGTCAAAGATCACGACGGTGTCGTTGACCGAATAGCCCAGGATGGTCAGCAGCGCCGCCACGATCGTCAGGTCAAACTTCAACTGGAAGATCGAGAACACCCCGACCGTCACCACAACGTCATGGATCAGCGCGGCCACACAGCCCACCGCGAACTGCCACTCGAACCGCAGCCAGACGTAGATCCAGATCCCCGCAGAACCGGCAAAGACCGCCAGCAGTGCCTTCATGATCAGCTCGGACGAGACCTTCGGCCCGACCGATTCCACCGAAGGGAAGGTCACACTCGGGTCAACGGTCTGCAGCGCGGTCTCGATCTGGGTAATCACCTCAGGGGTGACGGCCTCATAGCCCTCTTGCGGGGCGACGCGCAGCATCTTCACATGCTGGTCGGCACGGAACGACGGGTCGAAGACATCAGTGATCGAGACCTCGCCCAGGCCGAGGCCCTCAAGTGCCTCGCGGTAGAGCGCGATGTCGTTGTTCTGCGTGCTTTCAGCCCGGATCGTGGTGCCACCCTTGAAGTCGACACCAAAGTTCAGGCCAATCACCGCGACCGACAACAGCGACAGCACCACCGCGATCACCGAGGCGCCGAAGGTCAGCCACTGCCAGCGGAAGAAGTCGATGTTGGTCTTTTCGGGAACCAGTTTCAGACGAAATGCCATGGCCTCTTCCTCAGACGATGATGGTCTTCGGGCGACGCCACCCGAGGTAGATGTTCACGATGGCCCGCGTCACATAGACTGCAGTGAACATCGAGGTCAGGATACCGATGCCTGTGGTCACCGCAAAGCCGCGCACCGGGCCGGTGCCGACAAAGAACATGATCACGGCGGTCAGAAGGCCCGTCAGCTGCGAATCGACGATTGCCGACAGCGCTTTGCCAAAGCCTTCGTCAATCGCCGCCCCCGGTGAGCGACCGGCACGTAGTTCCTCGCGGATACGTTCATAGATCAGCACGTTGGCATCCACCGCCATGCCCATGGTCAACACGATGCCCGCGATGCCCGGCAGCGTCAGCGTCGCCCCGATCACCGAGAGGATGGCAAAGATCATGGCGATGTTCGCAGCCAGCGCCAGCACCGCAAAGACCCCGAAGAGGCCATAGCTTGCGATCATGTAAAAGGCCACAAATGCCGTCGCGACCAGCGCCGCATTCTGGCCCGCGCGGATCGAATCCGCGCCCAGTTCCGGCCCGATGGTGCGTTCTTCAAGGAAGGTCATCTCGGCCGGCAGGGCACCTGCGCGCAGAAGCACGGCGAGTTCGGTGCTCTCCTCGACCGAGAAGCTGCCGGTGATGATACCGCGCCCGCCGGGGATATGGCTCTGGATCACGGGCGCCGAAATCACCTGCCCGTCCAGCACGATGGCAAAGGGCTTGCCGATGTTGTTCGCCGTATAGTCGCCGAACTTGCGCGCACCGGTTGCGTCAAACTGGAACTCGACCGCCGGTTTGCCATTCTGGTCGAACGAGGGCTGGGCATTGGTCAGCTCGTCCCCCGAGACCACGGGGGTCTTTTCGACGACGTAGAACAGATCCGTCCGGTCCATCTCTGGCATCAGCGCCTCGCGGGCGCCAACCTGAGTGCCGGCATCTTGCGTCACGCGCACGACGGGATGGAAGGTCAGCTTTGCCGTGGTTCCGATCAGCGATTTGAGCTCGGCCGCCGATCCGATGCCCGGCACCTGGATCAGAATACGGTCGGTGCCCTGACGCTGGATCGTCGGTTCGCGCGTGCCGACTTCGTCGACACGGCGGCGGATGATTTCAAGGCTTTGCTGCACGGTGCGCTGGTCGGATGCGACACGCTCGGCCTCGGAAAGCTGGACGACAATCTCGCCGCCCTCGGCCCGCACTTCGATATCCGACGAACCCATCCCCGTCAGCGTTGTGACTGGCGTGGCAAGCGCGCGCACTTTTTCAAGCGCGACCTCAAGCCCCGCCGGATTGGAGATGGCCACCCGCAGCACACCGTCGGGAGCGGGCATCCGGCGGACGTTGCCCACCTGATCGCGCACGTCGCGCAGGGCGTCGCGCACATCGGGCCACATGCCGTCGATCCGCTGGGCGTAGACATCTGCGACCTGAACCTCGGCCAGCAGATGGGCCCCGCCCCGCAGGTCCAGCCCAAGCGGCACAATGCGCGACGGCAGCCAGTCCGGCCACAGTCCGCGGTCGGCCTCTTGCTCGGCCGTGGCCGCGCCGCCAGCCGCGTCAATCGCGGCAACGGCATCATTGTGCATCTCGACCCGGTTATAGAACAGGTTCGGCGCGGCAAAGACGATGCCAAGGGCGACCACCGCCCAGACAAGCAGGCTTTTCCAAAGCGGCGTATCGCTCATGTCGGATGTCCCGTCTTCGGCGCCCTCAGGCTGCCGGTTCCGTCTTGTTCATGACTTGCTGAACGGTGCTGCGCGGCGTCTTGGCGATGACGCCGGGCGCGATCTCCACATCGAGGATGCCATCCTCATGCACCTTCACGACCTTGGCGATCAGACCGCCCTGGGTCAGTACCTGATCACCGCGGCGCAGGGCCTCGACCATCGCGCGGTGTTCCTTCAGCTTTTTCTGCTGCGGGCGGATGATCAGGAAGTACATGATCCCGACGATCAGGATCAGCGGGATGAAGCTTCCGAAGGCTGCGGCACCACCACCAGCGGGGGCGGCCTGGGCAAAGGCGGGGGTCACGAACATGTGGCGTCCTCTGTTGAAAGCATGGGCCTTGGCCCTGCGATTGGCCGCGCACCCTAAAGCCCACGCTAGTCGAAGGCAAGGCGAAGACCGCCCGCGCCCCGATGACATGCCGGTGAGCGCACCGCGCGACCCAAGCCCCCTTTCCCCCGTCGGGCCGATGTTGCATATCAGGGGCACCATAAATTCAAGGTGATCCCATGCACGACATCCGCGCCATCCGCGAAAATCCCGATCAGTTCGATGCCGCCCTGGCACGCCGGGGTCTGTCGCCGATGTCGTCGCAGGTGCTGGCGCTGGACGAGGCCCGCCGCGCGCTGATCCATGCGGCAGAAACGGCGCAGGCGGCACAGAATGCGGCCTCAAAGCTGGTGGGTGCAGCCAAGGCCAAGGGTGACGACGCCGAGTTCGAACGCCTGCGCGCGCTGGTCGCGGACAAGAAGTCCGAGGTCGCCCGCATGAACGCCGAGGCCGATGCCAAGGACGCCGAGCTGCGAGATGTTCTGCTGCGTATCCCGAACAGCCCTTTGCCCGAGGTGCCCCAAGGCGCTGACGAGGCCGGCAACGTCGAGATCCGCCGGTGGGGAACGCCGCGCACCTTCGACTTTCAGCCGAAAGAGCACTTTGAAATCAAGGGTGTACAGCCCGGCATGGATTTCGCCACCGCCGCCAAGCTCTCGGGTGCGCGCTTTGTGGTGCTGCGTGGTGCGGTGATCCGGGTGCACCGGGCGCTGGCGCAGTTCATGCTGGATACCCATGTAAACGAGCATGGCCTGACCGAAACCTGGACCCCGGTCCTGGTCAAGGAAGAGGCGATGTATGGCACGAACCAACTGCCGAAATTCGCCGAGGACAGCTATCAGACCACGAATGGCTGGTGGCTTGTTCCGACATCAGAGGTGACGCTGACCAACACCGTGGCGGGCGACATCCTCGATGAAGCCGCCCTGCCCATTCGCATGACCGCCCACACGCAGTGCTTCCGGTCCGAGGCGGGCTCGGCGGGCAAGGACACGACCGGCATGCTGCGCCAGCACCAGTTCGAGAAGGTGGAGATGGTCTCGATTACCACGCCGGACTCCAGCCTTGCCGAGCATGAGCGCATGACCCGCTGTGCCGAGGCGATCCTTGAGAAGCTGGGCCTGCCCTATCGCACCATCGTGCTCTGCACCGGCGACATGGGGTTCGGCGCCACCAAGACGAATGACCTTGAGGTCTGGCTGCCCGGCCAGAATACCTACCGCGAGATCAGCTCGGTTTCAGTCTGCGGCGACTTCCAGGCGCGGCGCATGAACGCGCGCTACCGCCCCGCCGGTGGAAAGCCCGAGTTCGTGCATACACTGAACGGCTCAGGCCTCGCCGTCGGGCGCTGCCTGATCGCCGTGCTTGAAAACGGCCAGCAGGCCG
This sequence comes from Gemmobacter aquaticus, assembly GCF_007859075.1. GTDB lineage: Bacteria > Pseudomonadota > Alphaproteobacteria > Rhodobacterales > Rhodobacteraceae > Gemmobacter > Gemmobacter aquaticus. Next base: position 881,216 of record NZ_VOAK01000011.1, on the reverse strand, counting down.
ATGGGTCGGTCGATCTTCCTGCGGTGCTTCATCCCTATCTGGGCGGCAAGACCCGCATCACCGCCGACGGCAGGCTGGAATGACAAAGGGGCCGAAAGGCCCCTTTTCTTTCAATCCATTAGGCGGCGTTCCTCAACCACCCAGAATGACCTTTACGTAGTTCTGCGTCTCTTCATAGGGCGGCACGCCATTGTGCGCCTCAACCGCCAGCGGCCCAGCGTTATAAGCGGCAAGCGCATGGCGCCAGTTGCCGAACTTGGAATACATCATCGACAGATACCGCGCCCCACCTTCCAGATTCTGGATGGGGTCATTGATATCCACGCGCAACAGCCGTGCCGTGTCGGGCATCAACTGTGCCAGCCCTGTGGCGCCCTTGGGCGAAACCGCGCCGGCGTTCCAGCCGCTTTCCTGCTGCACCAGACGCAGGAACAGATCCTCGGGCACGCCATGCTTGCGCGCGGCCGCCTTGGCGTTTTCCAGATACGCGCCCTTGTAGTTGCCGCGATAGGCCGGCAGCGAGGCATCAGTCACCTCGCCATCCTCTGGCGCATTGGGTTTCAGCCGGTTGGACCCCGAGTACTGCTTGGCCAACCGCCCATCCAGCAACGCCGCCTGCGACTTGAACAAGGTCAGACGGGACTTGCTCGAGGCTGATAGTTTAAGGCCTTCAGCCAAGGCAGGTCCGCTGACCAGACCGGCAAGAATGGCTACAAATACTGCCTTGCGACGCATGCGCCCCTCGTTCTCAATTCGGCGCAACTATAGCGATTTTTTCTGCATCCTCCAGACGCTATCGCCCATGATCCGCCTGATGGCCGCCCGACCGGCGGAATGCTGCACGGCCACTGCCGTTGAAAGCATTGACCCGCGTCGGTATAGGAGGCGGAAGGACTTCATTAACCACTCGGGGCGATGCTTGCCCCGCAACGAGAATCGGAGGGCGCCCATGGCGGGTTCAGTCAACAAGGTCATTCTGGTCGGCAACCTTGGGCGCGACCCCGAGGTGCGCAGCTTCCAGAATGGCGGCAAGGTGGTGAACCTGCGGATCGCAACCTCTGAAACCTGGCGCGACCGCAACTCGGGAGAGCGGAAAGAGCGCACCGAATGGCACTCGGTCGCGATTTTCAGCGAACCGCTGGCCAAGATCGCCGAGCAGTACCTGCGCAAGGGCAGCAAGGTCTATATCGAAGGCGCGCTCGAAACCCGCAAGTGGCAGGATCAGTCGGGCCAGGACCGCTATACGACCGAGATCGTACTGCGTCCCTATCGTGGTGAGCTTACGCTGCTTGACGGGCGCGGCGAAGGCGGTGGTGGCTCCGGTGGCGGCTATGAGGATCAGGGCGGCGGCTACGGCGGCGGCGACTACGAGGGCGGCTCGGGCGGCGGCGGACGTGGCGGCAGCTATGGCGGCGGCTCTGGTGGCCGCGGCGGCGCCGGTGGTGGCGGTCAGGGCGGCGGCTTCGGCGGCGGTCGAAGCGACATGGATGACGAGATCCCGTTCTGATCGGGAAATGACGTCGGATGCAGGCCGCGATGTCGAAGGGGCAAGGTAGCGGGCGAAGCCTTGCCGTCGATCTTTTGAAGATCGGCATGGCTGTCATGGTGGTTGGCATCCATGCCAACCCCTTTCAACCGCTTGGCCGCATCGCCAACCTGCTGACCGGCGAGGGGCTTTACCGCATCGCGGTGCCCGCGTTCTTTGTGATCAGCGGCTATTTCTTCTACAGCGCGGCGCAATCTGGGCGGGTTCTGCCCTATGTGCGCCGCACGGCCACGCTTTTCGTGCTGTGGATGCTGATCTACATCCCGATCTCGTGGCGCCACTACACCGGGTTCTGGAACATGACCGTACCCGGCTTCTGGCGCGAGCTGATCCTTGGTTACTGGCATCTGTGGTATCTGTCGGGGCTGACGCTGGCGGCCGCGCTGCTTGGGCTGATGCGGAGCTGGTCAACGGCTGCGCTGCTTGCCGTCGCGGCGGCTGCCTATGCGCTTGGAGTGGGGATCAGCTGGTCGGTGGCCTGGGGTCTTGTTGACCCTTGGGTCAGCCCGCATCTGCATCGCAACGGGCTGACGCTTGGCCTGCCCTTCCTGATTCTCGGCTATGTGATGCGACGGCACGACCTGCCCGCAAAGATCACTTGGCAGAGCGCGCTTTGGCCTGCGTTTGTCGGGGTTGCGCTGGTCTTGGCGGAATCGCTGGCGCTGGCCTTCGCCGCACCGCAGGGGGTTGGGCACGACAACCTTGTCGCGCTGGCGCTGGCGGCGCCGGCGGTTGTTCTGGTCGCGCTGACCATCCCAGGACTTTCAAACGGCCCGACGCTCGGCCTCTGGTCATCGGGGATCTACTTCACCCATATCATCCCCTGCGCCCTGCTCTTCCGCTTTCGCGAGGGGTGTGAGAGGGCCTTTGACGCAGGCACCGCTGATGCAGCCTGCAGGGCGGTGTTTTCGGTCACCACGCTGCCAACCCCGCTGATCTTTGTGCTGACACTGGCGGGGGCGCTTGCCCTGACCTGGGCGATCCTGCGAAGCGGTCTTTCGAGGCGCTTGTTGTAAGGGCGGCCTCGGCGCTGGACCTTGGCGCAATCATTCCCTATATATTCCCTCAAGAATGCCTGACGGGACACAAGATGACCGACCTTTCACCGCCGCTTGAGGGTGCGCCGCTGATCAAGCCCTCGACCACCGACCACCCGCTCTATGACAGCGTGGTCGAGGCATGCCGCACGGTGTTCGACCCTGAGATCCCGGTCAATATCTATGACCTGGGCTTGGTCTATACCGTCGAGATCAGTGACGCGGGCGAAGTGGGTATCGTGATGACGCTGACCGCGCCGGGCTGCCCCGTGGCCGGAGAGATGCCGGGTTGGGTGCAGGACGCGGTCGAGTCCATTCCCGGCGTGCAATCCGTACAGGTGCAGATGACCTTCGACCCGCCGTGGGGCATGAACATGATGTCCGACGAGGCACGGCTGGAACTTGGCTTCATGTAATAGATCGGTTGGGGGCTTGAGCCTTCACGCCGTAAAACCTATCTTTATGCCATAGCATAAGGACTATCCCATGTTCGGCATCCCCGGCAAACAAGCCGTTTCCCTGACCCCCGCCGCAGCGGCGCAAATCGCGCGGCTGATGGCCAAGCAGGGATCGCAAGGCTTGCGTATCGGCATCAAGAAGGGCGGATGCGCAGGCATGGAATACACCATGGACTATGTGTCCGAGGTGAACCCGATGGACGAGGTCGTCGAGCAGGACGGTGCCCGCGTGATGATCGCGCCTATGGCCCAGATGTTCCTGTTCGGCACCGAGATCGACTATCACGTCTCTGCGCTTGAAGCCTCGTTCCGCTTCAACAATCCAAACGTGGCCGAGGCCTGCGGCTGCGGCGAGTCGATCAAGTTCAAGGACCAGCCCGCCGCCTGACAGCGCGGAACTTCGGGGCGCAAGTTCAACATGTGCCCCGCTCCCCCCTTTTCCGCTGCGTCAGCACCTGCCATAAGTCCACCGACAACAGGAGGATGAGATGCGCAAGCTTGCTGCAGGCAACTGGAAAATGAACGGAACCGCATCGTCGCTGGCTGAGGTAGACGCGCTGCTGTCGGCTTTTCCGGATCCGGGATGCGAGATGCTGCTGTGCCCGCCCGCCACGCTGATTGCGCGCATGGCGGATCGGGTGAGCGGGCGCCCCTTGCTGGTCGGTGGTCAGGATTGCCACTTCAAAGCCTCGGGCGCGCATACGGGCGATGTCTCGGCGGCGATGCTCAAGGACGCGGGCGCAACCCATGTGATCCTTGGCCACAGCGAGCGGCGCGCCGATCACGGCGAGTCCGATGCGCTGATCTGCAGCAAGACCCAGGCCGCAATTGCCGAGGGTCTGGTCGCCATCGTCTGCGTTGGCGAGACCGAGGCGCAACGCGATGCCGGTCGTACGCTGGCCGTGGTGGGCGAACAACTCAAAGGCTCGGTTCCTGCGGATGCGCCGATGACGCAACTGGTCATCGCCTATGAGCCTGTCTGGGCGATCGGGACCGGACGCACGCCGACGCTGGAGGAAATCGCCGAGGTGCATGCCTTCATGCGCGCGGAGCTGACGACACGCTTCGGTGCCGATGCTGCCGGGGTCCGGCTGCTCTATGGCGGGTCGGTCAAACCCTCCAACGCGACCGAGATCTTTGCCGTCAAGGATGTGGATGGGGCGCTGGTCGGCGGGGCGAGCCTGAAGGCTGCGGATTTCGGCGCAATTGTCGCGGCCCTCGCCGCTGCCTGAGACCTGGGCGACACGATCCGTCGCTTCCGGCACAGCGCCGGGGGCGATGGGGCTGCAGATTGCCCGGATTGCCCCGTTGCGGAAGGTCCCGCCCCACGTGTCCCCGATCAAGGCCAACCTGCTTTGCCTTCTGTCGATGCTGGCCTGGGCAGCGGGCCTGCCGGCGGCTGAATATCTGATCGATGCAATACCGCCCCTGCCCCTGACCGCCCTGCGCATGGTGCTGGCGGCAGCACTGCTGCTGCCACTGTGGTGGTGGCAGGAAGGGGCCGGAACAATCCGGCGCGCGCCATGGGTGCGAGGTATCCTGATCGGCTGGCTGATGCTGGGGATGGCGGGAATTCTGCTCGTGGTCGCACAAGCCCATAGTGATCCGGTGACGGTAGCCATAGTTTCGGCCGCAATGCCAGTGATGGGCATCACGCTCGAGTGCATGACGACCGGACGACGCGTCACGCTGTTTCTGATCTTCGGCCTGGTCCTGTCGATCGCCGGGGGTGTTCTGGCCTATGCCGAGTCGATGGGCGGGTTCCAGTTCGGGATCGGCGCGCTGGCCGCACTTGGGCTGATCGCCTGCTATACGCTGGGTTCGCATCTGACGATCACGGGCCTGCCGGGAATGACACCCCTGGGGCGTTGCACGCTGACGCTGGCCGGCGCGGCGATTGCCACGACGCTCGTCGCCGCTGGCGGCGCAATCCTCGGCGCGCCATCCGTTGACTGGCCCGCCCTTGGCCTGCGCGAAGGCGTGGCACTTCTGGTCTTTGCCCTCTTCGGCGTCACGCTGGCGCAGCTTTTCTGGATCAGCGCCATCGGAAATCTGGGGATCGGGCTTGCCTCGCTGCACATGAACGCCGCCCCCTTCTACGTGATGGTTTTCATGGTCGCCCTTGGCGCGCCATGGAACTGGATACAGGCGGCAGGCGCCGCTATCGTCGCGGCCGGTGTTATGGTGGCACAGATCCAGCCGGCAAAACCCTCTTTGCGAATGAACTGAACCCCATGCTGACACTGTCCCAATCGCCGACCGATCCCGCCTTTGTGCAGAACCCCTACCCCTTTTACGAACGCGCCCGCGCCGCGGGTCCGTTCTTCCTTTGGGCAGACTATGGCCGCCTTTCAACGGGTAATCATGCGGCGGTCAGCGCCATTTTCCGCGATCGCCGCTTTGGTCGCGAAGTGCCGGTCGAAAAGCGTGCGCCCGTGCCCGATCACCTGCGCCCGTTCTACGCGGTTGAGGCACATTCCATGCTGGAGCTGGAGCCACCGCGCCATACCCGTCTGCGCAGCCTGGTACTGCGCGCCTTCACCTCGCGGCGCATCGCCGCGCTGCAACCCGAGATCGCCCAGCTTTGCCATGATCTGATCGATGCCCTCCCCGATGGCGAATTCGACCTGCTTGGCCTATTCGGCCAGCGCCTGCCCGTGATCGTGATTGCCCGCCTGCTGGGCGTGCCCGAGGACATGGGAGATGATCTGTTGCGCTGGTCGAATGCCATGGTCGGCATGTATCAGGCCGGGCGCGACCGGGCGCGGGAGGATGCAGCGGTGGCGGCGACCGAGGCGTTCGTGGCCTTCATGCGCTCTTATGTCGATCAGCGGCGCAAGACGCCAAGTGATGACTTGATCACCGCGCTGATTCAGGCCGAGCAAGAGGGTGAGAAGCTCTCGACCGATGAGCTGATCACCACCTGCATCCTTCTGCTGAATGCCGGGCATGAGGCGACGGTGCACAGCATCGGCAACGGCGTGAAGTGCCTGCTGGAGAACCGTACGCCAGTTAGCGCCCTTGGCCCTGATGCGATCGAGGGCACGGTCGAAGAAATCCTGCGCCTCGACCCGCCGCTGCATATCTTTACCCGCTGGGCCTATGAAGATGTCGAAGTGATGGGCACCCCCATTCCCAAGGGGTCAGAGGTTCAGTTGCTGCTTGCCGCGGCGAACCGCGATCCCGGCGTCTGGGAAGACCCGGCGCGCTTCAGCCCCGCGCGCCCGATCAAGCCCAATACAAGCTTCGGCGCAGGCATCCACTTCTGCGTCGGCGCGCCGCTGGCACGGCTGGAGTTGCAGACGGCGCTGCCGATCCTGTTTGACCGACTGCCGGGGCTGCGGCTGGCGGCAGCGCCGGTATACGGAAATGTCTATCATTTCCATGGACTTGAGAGGCTTATGGTGGCGCGGGACTGAAAGGATGGAGGGGGCTGTCTGCCCCCTCTTGCCTGCGGCAATTCACCCCCGAGGATATTTAGGAAAAGAAGAAGCAGCTAGAGAGGCAGGGCCGTCGTCGACTTGATCTCTTCCATGCTCAGAAGGGCCGTGACGTTGTGGATCTTCACCTGGCTGATCAGCGACTGGTAGAAGGTGTCATAGGCGCGGGCGTTCTTGACGCGAACCTTCAGGATATAGTCGATCTCGCCGGCGAGACGATGCGCCTCAAGCACCTCAGGGCGCTCACGCAGGGCTTGCAGGAAGCGGCGCTGCCAATCCGTCTCATGCTCACTGGTGCGGATCAGGACGAAGAAACAGGCCTCGAACCCAAGCGCCTCGGGGTCCAGAAGCGCGGTCTGGCGGGTGATGACGCCCGCGTCCTTCATCCGCTTGATGCGGTTCCAGACCGGGGTCTTGCTTGATCCGACTTTCCGTGCGATTTCGTCCAGTGATTGCCCCGAGTCCTCCTGAAGTTCTGCAAGGATTTTCCTATCCATCTCGTCAAGCCGGGCCGACATTCTGCTTTGCTCCAAGTATTGGGAACGAGGTTCCATCTGGCCGCCATATTGGAACGGATTTCCTTATCTGCAAGAGCATCTGGCACGAATCCGGGAAAATCTTCTATATACATAACCAGAAACATCTACCCGAACCCGACCGGAGTTTTCCGATGGCACGCTTCACGCCCAAAGTCGTCACCGCCAATGCCCTGCTTGAGGGCGATGTGGTCTATCTGACGGCCGATGACCGCTGGACCCGCCGCCATGAAGACGCCGAGCTGATCGAGGACGAGGCCCACGCACAGTTGCGTCTGCTGCACGCGATGTCGCAAGGGAATGTCGTTGTCGGCGCCTATCTGGCGGATGCCAAGGCGGGCGAGAACGGCCCCGAGCCCACCCATTTCCGCGAAGTGTTCCGCACCCGCGGCCCCTCCAACTACCTTCACGGCAAACAGGCCGAGCTGAACTGACTACGCAGGCAGGATCCGACGCATGTACAGCTATTCCGAATTCGACGAAGCCTTCGTGCGCGCCCGTGTCGCGCAGTTCAGCCAGCAAGTGGAACGCCGCATCGACGGCAGCCTGACCGAAGACGAGTTCCGCCCGCTGCGCCTGATGAACGGGCTCTATCTGCAGCTGCATGCCTATATGCTGCGCGTGGCCATTCCCTATGGCACGCTGAACCCGCGCCAGATGCGCCAACTGGCCCATATCGCCCAGACCTGGGACAAGGGCTATGGCCACTTCACAACGCGCCAGAACATCCAGTTCAACTGGCCCAAGCTGCCCGACGTGCCGGCGATTCTGACCGCGCTGGCGGATGTGGGGATGCACGCCATCCAGACCAGCGGCAATTGCGTGAGGAACGTCACCTCTGACCACTTCGCCGGCGCTGCCGCGGATGAGGTCGAGGACCCGCGCCCCTATGCCGAGCTGCTGCGCCAGTGGTCGACCGACCACCCGGAATTCCAGTTCCTGCCACGCAAGTTCAAGATCGCCGTCACCGGTGCGGAACATGACCGCGCCGTGATCAAGGCGCATGACATCGGACTGCGCGTGCTTAAGAATGAACAGGGCGAGACCGGTTTTGAGGTGATCGTGGGCGGTGGCCTGGGCCGCACCCCGATGATCGGGATGACCGTGCGGGAGTTCCTACCGGTCAATGACCTGCTGCCTTATGTCGAGGCCGTGCTCAGCGTCTACAACACGTTGGGACGTCGCGACAACAAGTACAAGGCCCGCATCAAGATCACCCTGCACGAGACCGGCAAGGAAGAGATCACGCGCTTGATCGAGGCGCGCTTTGCCGAGCTGCGTCCGCTGTTCGGTGGCGCCGACCAGAACCTGCTGGCCGAGATCAAGGCAGCCTTCGCGCCGCCCGCCTTCCGCAATGCGCCGGTCGATGCCTATGACGCTTTCTACAAGGCCGACCCCGTGTTCCGGGCCTGGGCTGACACGAACCTCGCGCAGCACCGCAACGATCAATATGCGATCGTCACGATCAGCCTGAAGAAGCATGGCGAGACGCCCGGCGACGCCACCGCCGACCAGATGCGCCTGATGGCGGATCTGGCCGAGCAATACGGCCATTCCGAACTGCGCATCAGCCATGAGCAGAACGTCATCCTGCCGCATGTCCACAAGGGCGACCTGCCCGCGATCCACGCGGCGCTGGTGAAGGCGGGTCTGGGCACCGCGAACGTCGGACTCATCTCGGACATCATCGCCTGCCCCGGCATGGACTATTGCGCGCTGGCGACGGCCCGCTCGATACCCGTGGCGCAAGAGATTGCGATGCGGTTCGAAGAGCTGAAGCTTGAACACGACATCGGTCCGCTCAAGATCAAGATCTCGGGCTGCATCAACGCCTGCGGGCATCACCATGTGGGCCATATCGGCATCCTCGGGCTGGACCGCGCAGGGGTCGAGAACTACCAGATCACGCTGGGCGGCGACGGTTCGGAAACGGCGGTCGTTGGTGAGCGCGCCGGCCCCGGCTTTGCCTATGACGAAATCGTGCCCGCGATCGAACGGATCGTGCGCGCCTATCTTGAACAGCGCGAAGGACCGCAGGAAACCTTCCTGCAAGCCTATCGTCGCCTCGGCCTTGGCCCGTTCAAAGAGGCGCTTTATCCGGCGGAAGGAACCAAGGATGCCGCGTGACACATCGCATGGCCCCCTCGGCTCGGTCGCCGAGCGGGTCGCCGCGCTGAACGCCCGCTACCGCCATCACGGCGCGACTGCGGTGCTGGAGCATGCGCTGCACGATCCCGACCTTGGCAAGGTGGCACTGGTGTCATCCTTCGGGGCGGAATCGGTGGTGCTGTTGCATCTGGTTTCGGTCATCGCGCCGGAAACCCCGGTGCTGTTCGTCGATACCCGGATGCTGTTCAAGGAGACGCTGGATTATCAGCGTGAGCTGGCCGAAAAGCTGGCGCTCTGCGACATCCGCACCATCCGCGCGCATCCGAAGAAGGTTGAGTTCGACGATCCTGACGGAACGCTGCACCAGTTCAACACCGACGCCTGCTGCGCCATCCGCAAGGTTGAGCCGCTGGAGCGTGCGCTCAAGGACTTTGAGGGCTGGATCACCGGGCGCAAGCGCTATCAAGGCGCCACGCGCGAGACGGTGGACTTCTTTGAAGCCGAGGGCGATTTCCGCATCAAGGTGAACCCGCTGGCCCATTGGGGTCGCGAGGACCTTGAGGAGTACATGGTCGAGAACCGCCTGCCCCGGCATCCGCTGGTGGCAAAGGGCTATCCCTCGATCGGTTGCGCCCCCTGCACCAGCCCCGTGAAGCCTGGCGAGGACCCGCGGGCGGGCCGTTGGCGCGGGTCGAACAAGACCGAATGCGGCATCCATTTCATCAACGGCAAGGCCGTGCGCGGCCCCGTCTCGACCGAGGAGAACGCGGCATGAGCGTGATCGTCACCGATACCGGCTTCACCCCCGTGGCCGACACCACCAACCCCGGCCTTGCCGATCTGGGCAGCGGCACCGCGCTCGACATGGCGCATACCGATGACCCGGCGCTGCTGGAGCCGGTCATCGCGCAGCTGACGCTGATCCGCGTGACCTTCCCTGCCTTCAACGACGGCCGCGCCTTCACCATCGGTCGCCGTCTGCGCATGCTGGGGTACACCGGAGAGCTGCGCGCCTATGGTCCGGTGATTGCCGACCAATATGCGATGGCCCGCCGCGTCGGCTTTGACGCGGTGGAGATCCCCGACACGCTCGCCGAACGCCAGCCCGAAGACCAATGGAAATTCCGCGCCAACTGGAAGGCCCATGACTATCAGTCGCGCCTGCGCGCCTGATTTCCGGCTTCCCCTCTGCCTTGGCCTGACATATTCAGGAACCGATATCCCATGACCGAGCAAAAACCCGTGTCCGACACCGCCGCGACCAAAGTCACCCTGCCCGACGCGCAAACCGTGAATTCGGTCACGCATTGGACGGACCGCCTGTTCTCGTTCCGCGTCACGCGGCCACAAAGCCTGCGCTTCCGCTCGGGTGAGTTCGTGATGATCGGCCTGCTGGGCGAGAATGGAAAGCCGCTTCTGCGGGCCTATTCCATTGCCTCTCCCGCATGGGACGAAGAGCTTGAGTTCTATTCGATCAAGGTGCCGGATGGCCCCCTGACGTCAAAGCTGCAGCATATCCAGCCGGGCGACCAGATTATCCTGCGTCCGAAACCCGTCGGCACGCTGGTCCATGACGCGCTCTTGCCCGGCAAGCGGGTCTGGTTCCTTGCGACCGGCACCGGCATCGCCCCCTTCGCCTCGCTGATGCGCGAGCCGGAAACCTATGAAAAGTATGACGAAGTCATCATGATGCACACCTGCCGCACCGTGGCCGAGCTGGAATACGGCCGGCAACTGGTGGAGAGCCTGAAGGACGATCCACTGATCGGCGAGTTGGTGGGCGACAAGCTGAAATACTATCCCACCACCACGCGGGAAGAGTTCCACCACATGGGGCGCATCACCGATAACCTGACCAGCGGCAAGGTCTTTGCCGATCTGGGGCTGGAGCCGATGAACCCCGAAACCGACCGCGCTATGGTTTGCGGCAGCCTTGCCTTCAACAAGGATGTCATGGAAGTGCTCGAAGGTTTCGGCCTGCGCGAAGGCGCCAATTCCGAGCCCCGCGAATATGTGGTCGAAAAGGCATTTGTCGGCGACGGCATCTGAACTTTTCGCCGCAACGCATTGACACAAAAGAAAACGCCGCGAGAAAACTCGCGGCGTTTCGTCATTCAAGTCTGTCAGATCACATCCCGAGCGCGGTCTTGACCTGATTGACCGCAGCTTCGACCAGCGAGGGGTTCTTCGCCGCGCCATCCACTGCGGTTTTCAGCGTGGTCTTCACCTCGGCCGACAGCGACGAGCCGTCGATCAGGGCGTTGATCTTGGCCGCATCGAAGTTTGCCGGGTCAAGCACGGCCGCCATGTCGCCCACAGCGGTCGAAACCGCAGTACCGGCGGCGTTCGCCGCGTCAGTTGCGGCAGCGCCTGCTGCGGCAGCGGCATCGGTCGCGGCACCGGCAGCGGTGGCCGCCGCGTCAGCAGCCGCATCGGTCGCGGCAGTGGCAGCAGCACCTGCAGCCTCGGTCGCGGCTTCGGCGGCGTCGGTTGCAGCGGTGGCCGCTTCGCTTGCCGCGTCGGTCGCAGCACCCGCGGCGTCGGTCGCGGCATCAGTTGCAGCACCGGCAGCAGCCTGGGTCGCATCCGTCGCGGCCTCGCCTGCCGCTTTCGCGGCGTCAGTCGCCGTGCCGGCGGCCTCGGTTGCGGTCTTGGCGGCATCCTCTGCCACCTGATCGGCCGGGCGCCCCATGAAATAGTAGCCCGCCACGGCCGCCGCGATTACAACGGCACCGATGATGACCTTGTTGCTCATTCCGTTCTCCTTCCTTGCTGTGTTTCTCGCACAGTCGCCGGCATGAGATGGCATCGACGACGCGAATATGAAAGATCTCGATCAAAAAATGCTGCGAGGATTTGCCTCGGTTTGCATCATGCGCGAAAGCCCGCCGCAAAGTCACTGCGATTCCGGTTGAATTGCGCCGCCGCTGTCTTTATTTTCCGCGCGCGCACCTTAATGACAGAAGGATAAAGGCCATAGCCCGCAGACCCCACAATGCCCCTCCGCAGCGCGAGACGGGCCCCCGTGTGAACGAACGCATCCGCGCCCCTGAAATTCGCCTGATCGGCGCTGATGGCGAGAATGTGGGTGTCGTCACACCCGCCAGGGCAATGGCGATGGCGGAAGAGGCTGGGCTCGATCTGGTCGAGATCTCGCCCAACGCGGAACCGCCGGTCTGCAAAATCATGGACTTCGGCAAGTACAAGTACGAGACGCAGAAGCGTGAAGCAGAGGCGCGCAAGAAGCAAAAGATCATCGAAATCAAGGAAATCAAGTTCCGTCCGGGCACTGATGACCACGATTATGATGTGAAGATGCGGTCGGTGCAGAAGTTCCTGGCCGAAGGCGACAAGGTGAAAGTGACCCTGCGCTTCCGCGGCCGCGAGATGGCACACCAGGAACTTGGCCTTGAACTGCTGAACCGGGTTGCGGCCGATGTGACCGAGACGGGCAAGATCGAATCGATGCCCAAGCTGGAAGGCCGGCAGATGGTGATGATGATCGCGCCCAAGTAAGCGCATCATCGATCGAACGGATACGGGGGCCTCGGGCCCCCGTTTTCATTCCTGTGACCTGAGTCGTCCGCGCTGCGGGATCTCTTTCAAGAGCCCGCCAACTCCCATCCCGGCGATGTCGGCACCGCTGACCTGCAGGCCACAGAAGACGCGTTCAAGCACCCAGTCAGCGCCATTCATCGCGGGCGAGCGCGCGCAACCCGGAAGACCGATAACCGGCCGCCCCGCCAGATCACCGATGAACAGCAGGTTCCCCGGATCGACGGGCATGCCGAACCGCTCAAGCCGCCCACCAGCCTGACGCAGGGCTGCCGGCGCCACATCATTCTCGTCGGATGTGGCCGAGGCTGTCAGCACCAGAATGACATCCCCCTTCGCCGCGCGGATCGCCTCTGCCAAAGGCTCTGTTCGATGCGGCACGACCTGGCGCGCATCCAGCACGCCTCCGAGGCGCTCAATGCGCAACTCGACGGCCTTACGCCCTTTCTCGGGCATGGGATCATCTGACAGCGTGGTTTCAATCAGCGTTGCGCTGCGCAAGGCGGGCAGCGCGACTCGCATGGCCCCCACGGCGTGGTGACAGGCCTTGGCCAGCGCGGCTTCGGGCACCGCGTAGGCGATGATCTTCACCGTCGCTACCATCGCGCGATCCTCGACACGTGTGAAGGCGGGCAGTGTCGCAAGTGTAATCATCGGATGCACAGCATTCAGCGAATTGATCCGCGCGACATCGGGCAGGAAAAGACCCGGCCCCGTCGCCATCACATTGGCCCGGCCGGTGCTGGCTTTGGTCAATCGCAGACCGGGCGTACCCTCCGGCACAAGGGCGGCAGCCAGTCGGGCGGCGGCCTCGTTCTCGTCAACCTCATCAGGATCGGGGCGCGCTACGATGACAGAGTCCACGCCCGACGCGCGCAAGATCGACAATGCCTCTGGCCCCACGACACTGCCTTTGGCAAGAACCTTCCCCGCAGCCTCTATCCGATGCGCCAGAATGGCACCCTCTGCCTGCTCAAGCGGAACGGGACCAAAACGCATCAGCCGTGCCTCAGGACTTGTGTCACCTGCGCCATGACCGAGACGGCAATCTCGGCCGGGGTCTTGGCACCGATATCAAGCCCGACCGGGGCATGGATGCGTCCGATCCGATCGGCAAAGCCCGCCTCGGTCAGCCGCTCCACCCGTTTGGCATGGGTGCGGGCAGAGCCAAGGCAGCCCAGATAAAAGCAATCCGAGCCAAGCGCCGCGCGTATGGCCGGATCATCCAGCTTGGCGTCATGGGTCAGGGTGACGACGGCGGTGCGCGCATCGAGCCCGAGCGCTGCCAGCGCCTCATCCGGCCAATCGTCGAGGATATGCTCACCCGGAAACCTCTCCGCCGAGGCAAAGGCGCCCCGCGGATCGATCAGCGTTACGTCATATCCGCAGGCCCGCGCGATCTGGCACAACGGTTGCGCAATATGCACGGCCCCCACGATGGCCATACGCAGCGCAGGGTTGTGGATTGCAACGAACCAGTCGCCCTCCTCCATCCCCGACTTGTCCGACCGCATGCGCGCGGCGACATCGGCGCCGTCGGTCAGCCGCCGCTCCCAGCTTTGTAGGTTCACCTGATAGGCGCGCGCCTGCCGTGTGGCACGGGCGGCAACCAGATCGGCCAGCATCTGCTCAGGCATACCCGCGCCCACCGGCTCGACCAGCACGCGGATGGTGCCGCCGCAGGCGAGGCCCACGGAAAAGGCAGTCTCGTCGCTGACACCGAATGTCAGAACCCGCGACTGGCCATCCGCCAGGGCATCCTGCGCCTCGGTGATCACCGCACCCTCGACACAGCCGCCCGAGACCGAGCCCATGATCCGCCCCTCGGCATCGATCACAAGCTGGCTTCCGGGCTGCCGGGGGGCGGATCCCCAGGTCTCGACAACCGTCGCCAGGACTGCACCCCGCCCCGTGCGATGCCACTCCAACGCGGTCTCGGCGATCTGGTCATGCCGCGCGCGTGCCATTTCGGACATGAGGCCCCCTCCCCGTCGCCACTTGCGCCACTTCGCCCAGATTGGCATATGCAGCACGAAAGGCAAACGCCTTCCGGCCCGTATCGCCCCCCGGCCATCTTGCAGCTTGCAAACCCGCCCCTTCGCGTGTATGCGACCCCATCCTTCTGCAATACCCATGAACCGGCGCAGCCTCTCGTGGACGGGCCGCAGAAGGACCACCGGCCCGACCTATGAAATGCGCCTTGAAGATACGGAGCTTACATGCCGCTTTACGAGCATGTCATGATCGCGCGTCAGGATCTGTCCAACGCGCAGGCCGAAGGTCTTATCGAACATTTCTCCACGGTTCTCGCAGACAACGGCGGCAAAGTCGTTGAACACGAATACTGGGGCGTCAAGACGATGGCCTACAAGATCAACAAGAACCGCAAGGGGCACTACGCCTTCCTGAAATCGGACGCGCCCGCCGCTGCCGTGCAGGAGATGGAACGCCTGATGCGTCTGCATGATGACGTCATGCGCGTGCTGACCATCAAGGTCGACACCCATGCCGAGGGCCCTTCGGTCCAGATGCAGAAGCGTGACGACCGCGAGCGCGGCGAGCGTGGCGACCGCCCCGAGGGCGAGCGTCGTGAGCGCAGCTTCGATCGTGGCGGTGACCGCGGCGCCGCTGGCGACCGTCGTCGTTGATCTGAAAGGGAAAGGACCAGAACATGGCAAACAAACCCTTCTTCCGCCGCCGCAAGGTCTGCCCGTTCTCGGGCGACAATGCTCCTGCGATCGACTACAAGGACGTCCGTCTGCTGCAGCGCTACATCAGCGAGCGCGGCAAGATCGTCCCGTCGCGCATCACCGCCGTCTCGGCCAAGAAGCAGCGTGAACTGGCCCAGGCCATCAAACGCGCCCGCTTCCTGGCCCTGCTGCCCTACGCCGTGAAATAAGGAGAGCTGACATGCAAGTGATCCTTCTTCAGCGCGTGGCCAAGCTTGGCCAGATGGGCGATGTGGTCAAGGTGAAGGACGGCTACGGCCGCAACTTCCTGCTGCCGCAAGGCAAGGCGCTGCGCGCGACCGACGCCAACATCAAGTCGTTCGAGGCCCGCAAGGCCCAACTCGAAGTGCAGAACCTGGAAACGAAGAAAGAAGCCGAAGTCGTGGGCGCCAAGCTCGACGGTCAGGCTTTCATCGTGATCCGTTCGGCATCGGATTCGGGCGCGCTCTATGGCTCGGTCACCACCCGCGACGTGGCAGATGCCGCGACCGAGGGCGGTTTCACCGTTTCGCGCGGCCAAGTCGTGCTGGACCGTCCGATCAAGGACCTGGGCCTGCACACCGTGACGGTTGTCCTGCACCCGGAAGTTTCGGTCAAAGTCACGATCAACGTGGCCCGTTCGAACGAAGAAGCCGAACTGCAGGCTTCGGGCAAATCGATCCAGGAACTGGCAGCCGAAGCTGATGCTGCGGCCGAGTTCGAGATCGCCGAGCTGTTCGACGAAGTTGGCGCTGCCGCTTCGGACGAGTGATCGACCGATCAGAGATGAAACCGCGCGGGGCACCCCCTCGCGCGGTTTTTTTATGCGCTCAGCACATTGGCTCGGTGATCACCACCTCGGCGCCATCACGCAATGCGGTGTAAAAACACGAACGGCGATTGGTGTGACAGGCTGGCCCCTCTTGCGTCACCAGCAAAAGCAGGCAATCGCGATCGCAATCGATGCGCAACTCGATCAGGCGCTGAACGTGGCCCGAGGTCTCGCCCTTGGCCCAGAAGCTTGCCCGCGACCGCGACCAATAGGTGACATTGCCGGTCTGGAGTGTCCGGGCGATGCTCTCTTCGTTCATCCACGCCATCATCAACACCTCACCCGAGGCATGGTCCTGCGCGATCGCCGGGATCAGGCCATTCGCGTCGTATTTCAGGCTCGCGGGATCAAAGTCCATGCGTGAGGCTCCTTTGCAAAGGCTATTCGCGGGTCTATCTATGCCCAGAGGACGGCGGAGAAAAGCATGAGCGACGATCTGGTGAAACTCTATTCCGGCCGGATTCTGGAACTGGCGGCCGATATTCCGCATCTGGGTCACCTTCCGGCCCCCCAAGGCAGCGCGCGCCGCCGGTCGCCGCTGTGCGGCTCGACCGTCACAGCCGAGGTGGTGATGAAGGATGGCCGCGTCGCGGAATTCGCTCAGGATGTGAAGGCCTGCGCGCTTGGTCAGGCGGCAGCGGCTGTCGTCGGCGCCTCGGCCATCGGGCGCAGCCGGGCCGAGGTGGAGGCCGCGCGAGATGCGCTCAAGGCCATGCTGAAAGAGGGCGCGCCGCCGCCTTCGGCCCCGTTCGACGGGTTCGAGGTTCTGATCCCCGCGCGGGATTACAAGAATCGTCATGCCTCGATACTGCTGTCGATCGAGGCCTTGGCCGAGGCGATGGCCGCCGCAGAAACAGCCGCCGCCTAAAAAAAACCGCCGCGAGATACTCGCGGCGGAAGTGGCGTGTCTGGCAGGGCGGGCGTCGGGACAGTGACGCGAGGCATCGCTTGGGGAACGATGCGCCATAGGCGCAGACCGCAGGCAGAAATCCGGTCCGTCAGATCAGACGGCAGCAGGCAGCAGATGCAGCCCCATCAACAAGAGCGCGAAGATCGCGACAGTTCCAACGGCATCCTCCACCATGGTGGCGGATGAACGGGAGAAGACGGCTTTCACTTCCTTCAGCATGGCGACCTCCGTTGCTTGTTCCCATATTGTTCTCACCCTGCGCGAACAAAGTAAAGAACTTTTTAAGAACATTTCGGAACATTCTAAGAATGGCGTGTCAGCCGACCGAGATCAGACGGATCGCCCGGTCCTGATCCAACAACCACAGCAGGTTGCGCGCGGCCCGCCCCCGGTCGCTTTCCAGCCCCGGATCATCGGCCAAAAGCCGACGGGCGTCGCTTTGCGCCACCGCCATCAGGGCGGCCTGCCGTTCCAGATCGGCGATGCGAAAGCGCGGCAGACCGGATTGCGCCGTGCCGATCAGATCGCCCGCCCCACGAATGGCCAGATCCTCCTCGGCGATGCGGAAACCGTCCTCGGTATCCCGCAGGATCGACAGGCGCCGACGCCCCCCTTCGCTGAGCGGGGCCTGATACATCAACAGGCAAGTTGACTGCGCCGTGCCTCGCCCCACACGCCCGCGCAATTGGTGAAGCTGCGCGAGGCCAAAGATCTCGGCCCGCTCGATTACCATGATCGAGGCGTTGGGCACGTTCACCCCCACCTCGATTACCGTCGTCGCAACCAGAACGGCCGTCTCACCGGCCACGAAACGCGCCATGGCGGCGTCCTTTTCGGCGGGCGGCATCTGGCCATGCACAAGACCCACGCAATCGCCAAGGGCAGCGCGCAGATGCTGGAACCTCGCCTCGGCGCTGGCATAGTCGACCACTTCGCTGTCTTCGACCAGGGGACAGACCCAATAGGCCTGCCGTCCCTCGGCAATCGCGGCGCGCAGATGGGCCACGACCTCGTCCATGCGTTGCGTGGTGACCAGTGCGGTCTTGACCGGCTTGCGCCCCGCCGGCTTTTCATCCAGCACCGAAACATCCATGTCGCCATAGCTTGCCAGTGCGAGGCTGCGCGGAATGGGGGTCGCGGTCATCACCAGAACATCGGCCGCAATCCCCTTTCCGGCAAGCTCCATGCGTTGCGCGACGCCAAAGCGGTGCTGTTCGTCCACCACCGCCAGCCGCAGGTCGTGAAAGACCACATCCTTCTGGAACACGGCGTGGGTGCCCACAAGAATACCGATCTCTCCCGCCGCAAGCGCCCGCAACTTGGCGGCGCGGTCCGCCCCCTTGTCGCGCCCTGTCAGCAGCTCAAGACGGACGCCCGCGGCTTCGGCCAGCGGCTGCAACCCCTCAAGGTGCTGGCGGGCGAGGATCTCGGTCGGGGCCATCATCACGCCCTGACCGCCCGCTTCGACCGCAACCAGCAGCGCGAGAAACGCAACCAGGGTCTTTCCGGCGCCGACATCCCCCTGCAAAAGCCGGTTCATCCGCTGGTCGGATGCCATATCGGCGGCAATCTCGGCGCTGGCACGAACCTGCGCTGTCGTCGGCTCATATGGTAGCGATTTCAGAACCTTCTGCTGCAAAGCTCCAGTGCCGCGCGAACTGCGGCCCTTACCGCGCCGCACCCGCAGCCGCGCAAGGGCGAGCGTTAGCTGATGGGCAAACATCTCGTCATAGGCCAGACGCTGACGCGCGGGTGCCGTTGGCGCCAGATCGGCCGCGCCATCGGGATGATGGGCCTTGCGCAACGCATCGGTCCAATCGGGCCAGCCCTCGCGTTGCCGCAGCGGCAGGTCGATCCATTCCGGCAGGTCTGGCAGACGGTCAAGCGCGGCAGCCACCGCCTTTGCCACCTGCTTTTGCCCAAGGCCGGCAGTCAAGGGATAGACCGGCTCAAACCGCGGCAGATCGTCGGCCTCTTCCGGGGGCAAAACGTGGTCCGGATGGACCAGCTGAACCACGCCATCGAACATCTCGGCCCGACCCGAGATGATGCGGCGTTGCCCCATCGGCAGCAGCGACTTCAGATAGTCACCGCGCGCATGAAAGAACACGATCTGAAAGTCCTGCGCGGCATCGCGGACAGAGACGCGATAGGACCGCCCGCGCCCGGTTGGCGGATGATGGGCGCCCACCGTGACCTCAACCGTCACGGTCGCTGGCAGGGTCGCATCACGGACGGAATCGAGGCGCCTGCGGTCCACGCCGCCATGCGGCAAGAGGAACAGCAGATCCTTTGGCCGTTCGACCCCAAGCCCCGCCATCGCCTTGGCTGTCTTGGGGCCAACGCCCCCAAGCGTGACCAGATCGGCGAACAGCGGGAACAGAACGGCCGGGCGGCTCATCAGGCGCGCCCTGCCAGGTCCAGCCACTCATCCTCATCGATGATGCGCACGCCAAGCGCCTCGGCCTGCTTGGCCTTGGATCCGGCCCCCGGTCCCGCGATCACCAGATCGGTCTTGGCGCTGACCGAGCCCGACACCTTGGCCCCAAGCGCCTCGGCCCGCGCCTTGGCCTCGGCCCGTGTCATCTTTTCCAGCGTGCCGGTGAAAACGAGCGTCTTGCCTGCAACCGGACTGTCCGCCGCCACACGCCGCACCACCGGCTGCACGTCGAGATGGGCGACCAGCCGGTCAATCTCGGCGCGTTCGGCGTCCTGGTGGAAGGCGGTGATGAGCGATGTCGCGAGCACCGCGCCAATGCCGTCGATACCGGTCAGCTCCGCCCACTCGGCCCCCGCGCCGACTTCGGCGGCGGTCATTGCCGCCTCGAAGGCAGGCCAGGTCGCGTAATGCGTCGCCAGCAGATTGGCCGAGGTTTCACCGACATGGCGAATGCCAAGCGCAAAGATCAGCCGGTTCAGCGAAATCGTCCGGCACTGTTCGATTGCGGCAAACAGCTTTCGTGCCGAGGTTTCCCCCCAGCCATCCCGGTTCTTCAGCTTTTTCAATGGGCTGGCGGCATCACGCTCGGCAAGGGTGAAGATGTCGGCAGGGGTTCGGACCGAAAGTTCCGGATCGTTGAAGAAAGCCTCGACCTGCTTTGCGCCAAGCCCCTCGATGTCAAAGGCATTTCGGCTGACAAAGTGCTTCAACCGCTCGACCGCCTGCGCCGGGCAGATCAGTCCCCCGGTGCAGCGCCGCACGGCATCCCCCTCTTCGCGGATGGCGGCAGAGCCGCATTCGGGGCAGACCTGTGGAAAAACGAAGGGAACCGCGCCATCGGGCCGCTTGGCAAGGTCCACATCGGCCACCTTGGGAATGACATCCCCGGCACGGTAAACCTGCACCCAGTCCCCGACGCGAATGTCCTTGCCGTCGCGGATCGGCTCACCCTTTGCGTCGCGCCCGGCGATGTAGTCCTCGTTGTGCAATGTGGCATTCGAGACAACCACGCCGCCCACGGTGATCGGCCGCAGACGCGCGACAGGGCTGAGCGCACCCGTCCGGCCCACCTGAATGTCAATCGCCTCCAGCCGTGTCCAGGCTAGTTCTGCCGGGAACTTGTGCGCGATCGCCCAGCGAGGGGTGGCTGCGCGGAACCCGAGGCGGCGCTGCAGTGTCAGGTCGTTGACCTTGTAGACCACGCCGTCAATGTCATAGCCCAGCATCGCGCGCTCTGCGCCGATGGCCCGGTACTGGGCAAGCAGCCCGTCGGCATCATCGCAAAGCCGGGTCAGGGGATTGGTCTTGAAACCAAGCGCATGCAGGCGATCAATGGCCCCGAATTGCGTGTCTGCCAGTGGTTCGGACAGCGCCCCCCAGGCATAGGCAAAGAAACGCAGTGGGCGCGCCGCCGTGATGCGGGCATCCAGTTGGCGCAACGATCCCGCCGCTGCATTGCGCGGGTTGGCAAAGGTCTTCTCGCCCGCCGCCTGTTGCCGCGCGTTCAGATCGGTGAAATCGGCGTGCGCCATATAGACCTCGCCGCGCACTTCAAGGACCTCGGGGGCACCCTCAAGGGTCTGCGGAATGTCGGCGATGGTGCGGGCGTTCTCGGTCACATTCTCACCGGTTTCGCCATCGCCACGGGTCGCCGCCTGCACAAGGCGCCCCCCCTCGTACCGCAGGCTGAGCGAGAGCCCGTCGATCTTGGGTTCGGCCGTAAACGCCAGCGCACCGTCATGGCCCAGATAACTGCGGATGCGTGCGATGAAATCCGCAACATCCGTCTCATCGAAGGCATTCTCGAGGCTGAGCATCCGCACTTCGTGGCGAACCTTGCCAAAGCCATCAGCCACGGCGGCCCCGACCAGCCCGGATGGGCTGTCGGCGCGTTTCAGTCCTGGAAAACGGGCCTCAATGGCCAGATTGCGCTGGCGCATGACGTCGTAATCAGCGTCGCTGATCTCAGGCGCGTCGCGCAGGTGATAGGCCTCGTTCGCCTGCGTGATCTCATGGGCAAGGCGTGCAAGCTCGTCGCGCGCCTCTGCCTCGGTCAGGTCTTCAACCGCCTTCAATCTGGGCATGATCATCTCCCCTTTGCGCAAGGTGTATGGGAGCGCATCAGAGAGGTAAAGATTTACGCCCGCATGGCAATCTTTGTCGTCGCCTCAACCGGCATCGGATCGCGCAGCACATATCCCCGACCCCAGACCGTTTCGATATGGTTCTGACCACCTGTTGCCTCGGCCAGTTTCTTGCGCAGCTTGCAGATGAAGACGTCGATGATCTTCAATTCGGGCTCATCCATGCCACCATAGAGGTGATTGAGGAACATCTCCTTTGTCAGCGTGGTGCCCTTGCGCAGCGAAAGCAACTCCAGCATCTGGTATTCCTTGCCGGTCAGGTGCACGGCCTTGCCCTCGACATCAACAGTCTTGGCATCAAGGTTGACGCAGATCCGGCCCGTGCGGATCACGGACTGCGAGTGCCCTTTTGACCGGCGAATGATGGCGTGGATGCGGGCAACCAGTTCCTCACGAAGGAAGGGCTTGGTCATGTAGTCATCCGCACCGAAGCCGAATCCCTTCAACTTGCTGTCGGTATCATCCACACCCGAGAGAATCAGGATCGGCGTTTCGACCCGTGCAAGCCGCAACTGGCGCAAAACCTCATGCCCGCTCATGTCCGGAAGGTTAAGGTCCAGCAGGATCAGATCGTAGTCATAGAGCTTTGCAAGGTCGATCCCGTCTTCGCCCAGGTCCGTGCAATAGACGTTCAGGTTTGCATGGGTCAGCATCAATTCGATGCTACGAGAGGTTGTCGGGTCATCTTCGACCAGCAAGATGCGCATTCGTTATCTCCGCTCCGGCGTCATTCGCATTAACGATACTGATGGTCATTAGTTAACCGCACGTTACTGTGGCACTGGTAAGGCGCAACTCAACTCAAAGTTGTCTAAATCTTTGCAGTGATGTGACCTTCAACGCCCGATCTCCGTGTTTTTCCAGTGCGTTGCGCCAGCAGGCGAACTCTTCGCCCGACAGGCCATACCGCTCCAGCGCCTCGGCCTCAGAGATCAGCCCGTGCACCACCGCCCGCACGACAACCGCCTTGCGCGAGGCAACCCAACGGCTGGTATCTGCGGGCGGAAGATCAGCGCGGCTCAGGGTCGAGCCATCGGGCAAGGTGACCCTTCGCGGGCCGTCAACGCGTTTGAGATACATGGAACACCCCCTTCCGTGATGCCCCGACTATCGGCAATCTCGCTTAACCAGTGGTGAAGCCGTCTCTTGAGAGTGTGTGGCATTTTCCTATATTGCGACGCAGTTGGTGCCTTGCGCGCCCTTCCCCCGGAACCACCATGCTCGATCATCCGCTCAACTCATTGGGCTTTGCCAAGCCCCCGTCCGAAACCCGTGTCGTCGTCGCCATGTCAGGCGGCGTGGACAGCTCTGTGGTGGCGGCACAGCTGAAGGAAGAAGGGTATGACGTGGTCGGCGTCACCCTGCAGCTTTATGATCACGGGGCGGCATTGGCAAAGAAGGGGGCCTGCTGCGCCGGGCGTGACATCCACGACGCCCGCCGCGTGGCCGAAACCATGGGCTTTCCGCATTATGTTCTGGATTACGAGAACACCTTCCGCGAGGCAGTGATCGAGGAATTTGCCGACGCCTATCTGGCCGGGGCAACGCCTGTGCCCTGCATCCGCTGCAATGAGCGGGTGAAGTTCAAGGATCTGCTGGCCACGGCAAAGGATCTGGACGCCGACTGCATGGCGACGGGGCACTACATCCAGCGCAAGATGGGCGATGCCGGGGCCGAGCTGCACTGTGCGGCCGATGCGAACCGCGATCAAAGCTATTTCCTGTTTTCGACCACGCCGGAACAGCTGGACTATCTACGCTTTCCGCTGGGCCATCTGGCAAGCAAGGCCGAGACCCGGGCGCTGGCCGCGAAATACGGGCTTCCGGTGGCCGACAAGCCCGACAGTCAGGACATCTGCTTTGTCCCAAATGGCAACTATGCTGCCGTGATCGAGAAGCTGCGCCCCGGCGCCGCCGAACCGGGCGAGATCGTCGACATGTCGGGACAGGTGGTCGGCACCCATCGCGGCGTGATCCATTACACGATCGGCCAGCGCAAGGGGCTTGGCATCGGCGGTCTGGGCGAGCCGGTCTATGTCGTGAAGCTGGATCCCGACGCGCGCCGCGTGATCGTCGGCCCGAAAGAGGCGCTTTCAACACGCGTCATCCCGGTGCGTGAGGTCAACTGGCTGGGCGATGCGCCCTTCGACAGTCAGGCCGAATGGCACATCAACGTGAAGGTCCGCTCGACCCGCCCGCCCCGGCCCGCGGTCATCCGCCCAATCTCGGCGACCGAGGCCGAGGTGGAACTCTTGAGCCCCGAGGACGGGGTCAGTGCCGGTCAGGCCTGCGTCTTCTATGCGCCGGAGGGTTCGCGCATCCTCGGCGGCGGCTGGATCTGGCGCGGCCGGTGAGCTGATCCTTCTGCGAAGGATCATGCCTCCGGCGGGGGCATTTCAGCCAAGAGGACGTGGCATAAGTGCCGAAAGAACCGACCGGGCGGCGCGCAGGCCCGGCGGCTCTCCGCCTTGGCCAAGCCGCTGCATGGTTCGCGCCATGGCGTCAAGCTGCGCCTGCCGGGCCGGACCGGGGTGCAGCAAGTCAAGCAGCGCTGGCGCAATCCGGTCGGCGGAGCATTCGGGGCCGAGGAATTCGGGCACCGCACGGGTCTCTGACACCAGATTGACCAGCGTCACCGTATCGATCAGCGCAGCGCGGCGCATCAGCCAGAAGCTGATCGGGTGCAAGCGGTAGGCAATGACCATCGGGCAGGCATTTGCGGCAAGCTCAAGACTGACGGTGCCCGAGGCGGCCAGCGCCACATCGGCCGCCGCAAAGGCACCCCGCTTCAGGGCGGGATCGGTGATGATCTGGGGTCGGATCGGCCAATCGGCCGTCAGATCGGCCACCAGATCGGCAACACCGCGCACCGTGGGTAATGCAACGCGAGCCTGCGGGTGCGCCGCACGCACCCGTTCAAGCACCTCACCCAGGACCGGCGCAAGGCGGCTCACCTCGCCCCGTCGCGAGCCCGGCAGGGCAAGGATCAGCGGCCCCTCACCCGCAAAGGCCGCGCGCTCGGCGGATGTTGCAAGCGGCTCGGCCACGACCGGGTGACCCACAAAATCGCAAGTCATGCCGGCGGCAGTCATATAGGGCGGCTCGAAGGGCAGAAGCGCCAGCACGTGGTCGATGATCTTGGCCATCTTCGCGGCCCGCCCCGGTCGCCATGCCCAGACCGAAGGCGCCACGTAGTGGATCGTTCGCAGGTCAGGGCGCGCGTCCTTGAAGATCCGCGCCACGCGCAGACAGAAATCCGGGCTGTCGATGGTGATAAGCGCCTCCGCGCCGCTGTCGATCACGGCCTGCGCGGTTTCGCGGATGCGACGCTTGAGGTGGCGGTACTTGGGCAGCACCTCGGCGATGCCCATGACCGACAACTCCTCCATCGGGAACAGGCTGTCCATCCCCTCGGCCTGCATCAAAGGGCCGCCAACACCGGCGAAGGTGACGTCTGGCGCAAGGGTCCGCAGACCCGCCATCAGCGCCGCGCCCAGACGATCACCCGAGGGCTCTCCGGCGACCAGAAAGAGCTTCATGGCTCGCGCGCCCAGAGAAAGAGGCCCAGCCGTTCGGCCTCGGCCACCATGGCCAAGCGGTCGAGCAGGATCACCCCGCCCGCCTGAAACGCGATGCCAGCAAGGCCCGCGGCATGGACGCGCGCAAGGGTATCAAGACCCAGGGTCGGCAGGTCGATGCGCAGGTCCTGCCCGGGTTTGGGCGCTTTGTAGAACACCCCCCTCGGGCCATCTGGATTGGGGCGGCGTGCGGTCTGCGCGACCCAGTCGAGCATCGCATCGGTACCGGGCAAGGTTTCAACCGCCAGACAGAGGCCCTGCGCCACCACCGCGCCCTGCCCGACATCCACCGCCCCAAGGGCCGCGACGATGGTGGCTGCGCGATCAGTATCCTGACGGTCGGCACCCGAGGGTGCACCCGCCAGAACACCGGCCATAGGTACCAGATCAGGTGCAAGATCCTGCGCCCCAACCACAGCAAAGCCGGCCTCTTCGAAGATCGTAATCACGGCCCGCAAGGTCGCATCGTCACCTGCTTGCATGGCTGCCAGCAAACGCGGCACCATCTGGGCGGTTGCCGGATCGAACAGCGACGGATCGAGCCGTGGGCGCGCGACGGCGCCGGCAAAGACCACCTGCCCCACATCGGCATCCGCAAGGCTGCGCAGGAAGGGCACGAGACGCTCGACCCGGAAGGTCTGATCGACCACCAGCCCCTGCGGCGCATAGCCCTCCAGCGCACAGACCATCGGGCGATCCATCGCGGCTGCAAGCGTTGCAGGCAGCCGTCCACTGCCCGCGATAATGGCGGTGCGGGTCATTTCGGGGTCAGGAAGCTGCGGTCCGAGGCCGAGAGGATGAAATCCGTCATCTCGCGCACATGTGGGCTGTCGGTTTCGTCGGCAAGCCTGCGGGCACGGTCGAGGAACGTGCCCTCGCCCTGCGCCAGCATCTGATAGGCCGCACGCAGGGCAGTGATTTCAGCCCGCTCTACTCCGCGACGTTTCAGCCCGACAAGGTTGAGCCCATCGAGCACACCGCGCGGCCCCTGAACGAGGCCGTAGGGCACGACATCGTTCGTCACCATCGTCAGCGCACCGATAATCGCACCCTGCCCCACGCGAACCCACTGGTGCACGCCAGAGAGGCCGCCCACGATGACGTCATCGCCGATGTGGCAATGACCGGCAATCGCAGCCTGATTGGCCAGCACCACACGGTCACCCACGATCGCATCATGGCCGACATGGGCGCCCGTCATCATCAGGACATCGTCGCCCACCTGCGTCAGCCCGCCGCCGCCCTCGGTTCCGGTGTTCAGCGTCGCGCCCTCGCGGATGCGGCAGCGCTTGCCGACGACCAGCCGCGTGCGCTCTCCGCGGAACTTGAGGTCCTGGGGCACCTCGCCAACGACGGCGCCCGAAAAGATGACGCTTTCATCACCCACTTCGGTCCAGCCGGTCACCACGCCATGAGGTTTGACCACGACGCCCGCGCCAAGCCGCACTTCGGGGCCGATCACGGCAAAAGGGCCGATCTCGCAGCCGGGGCCGATCTCGGCGCCCGGCTCGACCACGGCCATGGGATGGATGCGGGTATCGGACATGGGATCAGGCCTTGGGCAGATCGAACATCGCGGTGAAGGTGGCCTCGCAGGCAAGCTCGCCATCGACGATGCCCTTGCCCTCGAACTTCCAGACCTTGCCGCCGCCGCGCAGCGCCTTCACATGCAGTTCAAGCACGTCGCCGGGGCCAACCTTGCGACGGAACTTGACCCCGTCCACGCCCATGAAAAAGACCTTGGCGTTCTTGTCCACCAGATCCATCGAGAGGCCAACAAGGATGCCGCTGGTTTGCGCCATCGCCTCGATGATCAGCACACCCGGAAACACCGGCATCTCGGGGAAGTGGCCGGTGAACTGCGGCTCGTTCATGGTCACGCATTTGATACCGACGCAGCTTTCGTTCACCACGATGTCGCGCACCTTGTCGACCAGCAGGAACGGGTAGCGGTGCGGCAGGATCCGCTGGATCAGGGCGATGTCTGCAGTGGTCGGAACCAGAGTGGCTTCGGTCATCGGGGTCTCCTTCGGGGCGGATGCGTCTATCCCGCCAATCAATCACAAGTCAGAGCGGCCGCGGCTCAGGGCTGCGGTGCCTTCGCATCTTGCCCGTCACCCAGAACGGCATCGATCTTGGCAATGGCTTCGTCCGTGACGTCGATGCTGTCCATCGACAGAACTGCCACGGATTTGTCGATAAGAACCACTGCGCCAAGCTCGGACATCAGCGCCGCAAGGATGGGCGCGGCGGTTTCGACAAAACGGGCGCGGTCTTCCTCGGCCCGGCGCGCAAGCTCGCGCGCTTTGGTGTCCTGCGCCTGACGGATTCCTTTGACCTTTTCATCAAACGCCTCGGCCAAGGGGCGGAACTGATCAGCCGGCATGGTCGGGCGCTGGTCGGTAAGCTTGCGCTCTTCCGCCTCGAGATTCGCCTCAAGCCGCTGGTTTTCTGCCTGCAGGGCCTTGCGCGCGGAATCGGTGCTGGCCTGCATCGCCTTGCCGAACCGCGTCTGGAGGAACAGGCGTTCCTGCTCGATCACGGCAATCTGGCTGCGCGCAACGGGCGTCGCCAGACTGTCGGATGGAATTGCGTTTTGTGCGGCTCCCAACGCTGGCCATGCCGCCAGCGCCAGGGCGCAAACCAGACGCCGGTATGCCCCGCGCATCGGCATGTCAGAACTTGGTCGAGATCGTCAGGTCGAAGAACTGTTCCTTATCGTAGTCCTGCTTCGCCAGCGCCTTGGCAAAGTTAAAGCGCAGCGGACCGATCGGCGTATCCCAGAAGACCGAGAAGCCAATCGAGGACCGCAGATGGAACCCGTCATCGACTGTATTGATCCCTGGCCCGCCCGAGTCGTCCCAACCGGTAACGTCATCGAGGCTCCAGACCGAACCGAAGTCGGCAAAAAGACCGCCCGTGATGCCGTACTCTTCGGGTGTTCCCAGCGGGAATTCCGATTCAAGGCGCGCGACCGCGAAGTAGTTCCCGCCAAGTGCGTCGTCCGACGCCTGGTCGCGCGGGCCGAAGCCGGAAGATTCAAAGCCGCGTATCTTGCCCGAACCGAAGAAGCGGTCCGTGACGCGGCTTGCTTCGTCATTGAACATGTGGATCGCGCCGCCCTCAAAGACTGCGCGCAGGGTCACATCCTCGTTCCAGACCTTGGTTTCGGTCATGGCGAGGACGTTGGCGGTAAGGCTGTCCACGTCACCGCCAAGGCCCGCGTAGTCAAGGCCAAAGCGCAGCAACGTGCCACCCTTGGGGTTGAGGCCGGTAATCCGGGAATCGTAGGTATAGGTCAGGCCAGCGCCAAAGCTTTGCAGCGGGCCCCGGTCAGCGTCACGCACGATGATCGGCGTCGTGCCCAGCTGGAACTCGTCCTCTGGGGTGTCCGGGTCATCCGGGGTGCCCATATACAGGTCGAACAGCTTTGATTCGCGGGCAAAGGCGCGCACCTCAAGCCGGCCCATTTCACTGACAGGGAACTCCAGCGCCGGAACGATCCCGATCATCCGGGTGTCGTAGGTGGCGTTGTCGTTATCGGTCTCGCGGTAGAAGGCGTTGAACTTGAGCTTCAGATCACGCCCAAGGAAGGCCGGCTCGATGAACAGGATCGAGCTGTCGCCGCTGTCCGATGTCACGGCGAGGTTCAGACCAACGGTCTGCCCCCTGCCAAGGAAGTTTGTCTCTTGCAAACCGATATTGAACCCGATGCCGGTAGAGACACCATACGACGCGCCCAGCGACAGAGAGCCGGTCGGCTGCTCTTCTACATCGACATTGACGATCACCTCGTTCGGGTTCGTTCCCGGCTCGGCGTTCACCTGGGCGTCCGCGAAATAGCCAAGCGCCCGGATCCGCTCCGCAGCCTGACGCACCTCACGTGGGTTGAAGGGGTCGCCTTCGACCGTGCGGAACTGGCGACGCACCACTTCGTCCAACGTGGTCGTGTTGCCTTCGATGTCGATGCGTTCAACAAAGACTTTCTCGCCCCGGCGCAGGGTGAAGGCCACGTCCAGCGTCATGTCCCGCTCGTTGCGGGTGACGACCGGCTCGATCTTGACGAAGGTCAGACCATTCTTGAGCGCAAGGGATTCAAGCCGGGCAATGTTGGAGTCGACATCCTGCGGCGAGTAGACCGAACCAGACCGCAAGCGCAGCGCTTGCTGGAACTCCGCCGCATCGACGCCTTCAACCTCGCTGACGGCCGTGATGTTGCCAAAGCGGAACTGCTGTCCTTCCTTGATGGTGAAGGTCACGAAAGACCCGTCGCGCTCGCGTGCAACCTCGGCCGTGGCATCAATGACCTGCATGTCGACATAGCCGCGCGACAGGTAGAAGTCGCGCAGAAGCTGTTTGTCGAGCTCGATCTGTTCGGGGCGCAGCGCGTCACGCTTGATGAAGGCCCGCAGCACGCCCGCCTGCTTGGTTTCAAGAACCTGCCGCAGACGGCGGTCACTGAAGGCCCGGTTGCCGACAAAGGACAGGCGTTCCACCTCGATCACCTTGCCCTCGGTGATTTCAAACACCAGATCGACACGGTTGTCGTCGCGGCGGATGATCTTTGGCGTGACTGTCGCGGCAAGACGGCCCTGCTCGCGGTATCCCTCGGCGATCGACGCGGCATCAGCCTCGGCCAACGCGGGCGAGTAGACCCGGCGGGGCTTCGACTGGATCACACTCGAAATCACCTCGTCCTTCAGGCGCGCGTTGCCCTCAAAGGCGATGACGTTGATGATCGGGTATTCCTTGACGCGGATCACAAGCCGAGAGCCCTGCGGCAGAACCTCGATCTCTTCAAACAGACCCGAATTCTGCAGGCCCTGGTAGGCGTTGTTGAGGTCCGCCGCCGTCACCTGCTGCCCGCGAGTGATTCCCGCGAGTTTCAGGATCGAAGCCGCCTCGACGTTCTGGTTCCCCTCGATCGTGACCTGCGAGAAGGAATAGCCTTGCGCAATCGCCGGTGAAATCAAGGGGCTGGACAGGCCCGAGGTACCAAGAAGGATGCCGATTGCAGCGCCCCGCACCAATTGCGACCTGCGTTTGCGCCGCGGCGAATCCGCATTCCGTGCCTGCACCATGACTTGCCCTATCTCAAAGACCTTCCAGTCCGTTCTGACTAGCCGCAAAGCGATGCATTGTCAAAAGGCGGGGCACGTTTCCGATGCAAGAACTAGCGGTTATCAGCCGCCCCCACACTAGCGATGTGATTATGGAATCGCGGTCAGAAACGAGCTGACAAAGGTACCTGCCAGCAGGCCGACCAGAATGGTCGCGAGCATGAACAGCAGGTCCAGATTCAGGCCCATGAGGAACGAAAGCCCGCGATATCCATTGATGACGGTTTTCATGATGGCACCCGAAAGTTTTGCGTAGCCGCAGTTCTAGATGCTGAATATGGCATGAATTGGGCGGCGTCGATGGCTCGCCCTGACCTCTTACGGGCAGAGCACCGTGTCATTCGACAGACCAAAAGCCATCAGCGCCAGCAGAACCGCAAGACCGGCCGTCATCAGCCCCTGAACCACCCGGTCCGAAGGCTTGCGCCGCGTCACGGCTTCCCACGCGTGGAACAGCAGATGTCCGCCATCCAGCACCGGGATCGGAAACAGGTTCATCAGTCCCACTGCGGTCGAAAGGGTGGCGATGAACAGAATGAAGCTCTCGGCGCCCAGCGAGGCCGCGGCGCCCGAGGTTTCCGCAATCCCGAGCGGCCCCTGCAGGTTGCAGGTCGAGATATTCCCCGCCGCCATGTGCCACAGCCCCGAAAGGCTGGTCGTGATTACACCCCAAACCTGCGCGGCGGCAATGCTGACGCCCTCGATCGGGCCTGGTGTCCGCAGCGCTGGCAGGATCGCCGGTCCGCCGCCGAGGCCGACCATCCATCGCGTCTCGAACCCGCCTTCGGGTTTTGGCAGATCGGTGCGGCGCGGAGTAATCGTGATTTCCAGCCTCTCATCCCCGCGCAGGATACCCAAAGTGACCGGTGCCCCATTTGAATTGCCGACGATCTCGCGCATCTGGTCAAAGGCCAGAACGGGTGTTCCATTCACCGAGGTGACGAAATCGCCATCCTGCATGCCTGATTCAGCTGCGGGGGTCATCGGCTGCACCCCACTCACCAGTGGCGGGAAGGGATAGGGGCCGGTCACCTCCAGTTCGGTGCCACCGCGATTGATCAGGAACTGCGTGGAGGCAGCTGGCGGCAGGCTTCTGGCAACCGCGTAAAAGGCTGCAAGATCGGCGACGGGCTGGCCATCAATCGCGAGGATTGCGTCCCCCGGCTGCAATGCTTCGGCGCCCGGAACGGCCATCACCTCGCCCACGACCGCCTCGTCACGCGCGATGCCCGACACCCACAAGAAGCCCGAGAAGATCACGATCGACAGGGCAAAGTTGAACAGCGGGCCAGCTGCCACCGTCGCCGCCCGAGCCCACAGGGGTGCCCCCTGCATCGTATGGCGCGCCTCATCTGCGCTGAGCCCCTGAAGGGCGGCGCCGTCCGGTCGTGAGGCGGCATCGCTGTCGCCCATGAATTTCACATATCCCCCAAAGGGAAGGGCGGCCAGTTGCCAGCGCGTGCCACGGCTGTCGACACGGCTGAACAGGCGCGGGCCAAAGCCCAGCGAGAACACCTCGGCATGGATGCCGCACCAGCGCCCGACGATGTAATGGCCGTATTCATGCACCGCCACGATGATCGAGAGCGCCACCACAAAGGCCGCCACCGTCAGCGCGATATTCCCGAAATCGGGGATCAACCCAGCCATTCATCCAATCCTGTCTTCAACCGGCACCAAGGCACCGAATCCGTCTGTCTTACCCGGCGCGGCGCGTGGTCAGCGCCTTGGCAACCCTTGTCGCCTCGAGTCGGGCCAAGGCATCCATCTGCATAACCTCATCCAGATGGATCGGGGTATTTCCAAGGCCGCCGCCGCTCGAAAGCGCGGCAAGCGTATCTTCAACGATCCCCGACATATCGGCAAACCCGATTCCGCCGCCAATGAAATGATCGAGAGCGATCTCCTTGGCCGCGTTGAAGGCAGTCCCCGCAAGACCGCGCACAGCCATGACTTCGCGCGCAAGGCGCAGCGCGGGATAGCGCGTCTCATCCGCCGGGCGGAACGTCAGCTGCCCAAGCGCTGCGAAATCGAGACGCGCCACCGGCAGATCGGAACGCTGCGGCCAGTTCAGCGCATATCCGATGGCATGGCGCATGTCAGCCGCACCCAGATGCGCCATGATCCCCCCATCGCGGTAGCCCACCATGGAATGAATGATGCTTTCAGGGTGGACGATCACTTCGACCTGATCGGGCTGCACGCCGAAATATTCACGTGTTTCAATAACTTCCAGCGCCTTGTTGAACATCGACGCGCTATCGATGGTGATGCGCTGGCCCATCGACCAGTTCGGATGCGCCAGAGCATCCTTGAGCGTGGCAAGGCGCAACCGCTCTACAGGCCAGTCACGCAGCGCCCCGCCCGATGCGGTCAGCACGATACGCTCGACCGAGGCCAGATCCTCGCCCACCAGCGCCTGAAAGATCGCGCTGTGCTCGCTGTCGACCGGCAGGATGCGTGCGCCATGCCGTGCGGCTTCAGCCAGCAATAGCGGCCCGGCGGTTACAAGGCTTTCCTTGTTTGCCAGCGCAAGCGTGGTGCCATGGCGCAGCGCGTGAAAGCCCGGCGCCAGCCCCGCCGCCCCGACGATCGAAGACATGATCCAGTCGGCGCGACGGTCCGCGGCCTCGATCAGCGCCTGTGCGCCCGCCGCGGCCTCGATCCCCGATCCGGCCAGCGCCTCGCGCAGCGCAGGCAGGCACTCGTCATGCGCAGTCACGGCGACCTCGGCCCGCAACTCGCGCGCCATTTCAGCAAGCCGCGCAATATTGCGCCCACCGGTCAATGCGACGGTGCGAAAGGTCGCGGCACCGCCCTGATGGCGCATCAGATCGAAAGTCTGCTCGCCGATGGACCCGGTTGCGCCGAAGATCGATACGCTGCGCATGACCCAGTCTTCCCTACCAAAGCTGGGGGAACAGCATCTGAACCCCCACAACGACGAGCACTGCCAAAATTACCGCATCGAACCTGTCCAGTACGCCGCCATGCCCCGGAATAAGGTTGGAGCTGTCCTTGACCCCAACGCGGCGCTTTATGGCGCTTTCGGCGATGTCACCCATCTGCCCGGCAAAGGCGACGATGGGCGAGAAAAGGATCACGACCGCCCCCAATGTGCCCGAGAAAGCCCAGCCTACGATCAGCGCACCGATCCAGCCGGCGATTGTGCCGCTCCATGTCTTCTTGGGGCTGACACGCGGCCAGAACTTCGGCCCACCCAGAAGTCGCCCGCCGAAATATCCCATGATGTCGGATGCGATCACCACCGCCAGCAACCAGAGCGTCAGCACCAGCCCCTGCGGCTGGCAGCGCAGCCAGATCAGCGCGGCCCCGGCCAGCAGAATTGCCACCCCGTAGAACAGAGCGATCACCCCATCCCGCCCCTGCCGGAGCGTCATCGACCACAACTCCCACAGCATGGCGACGACGGCGAGCACGATCAGCGCGGCAAAGACCCAGCCCCCGATCCAGAGCGCGGCGCCCCCCACGGCCAGCATCACTGCCGCCGATGCTACGCGCGGGCCAAGGTCGCCCCATTGCGCGCTCATGCGCCGACGACCCCGCCGAAGCGGCGTTCGCGCGCACCAAAGCGCGAGACGATGCGCCCCAGTTCCTCAGGTGTGAAATCGGGCCACAGCGTTTCGGTGAATTCATATTCCGCATAGGCGGTCTGCCAGGGCAGGAAATTCGATGTGCGCGTCTCGCCGCTGGTGCGGATCACCAGGTCGGGGTCGGGCAGATCGGCAGTATCCAGATGCTGGCTGATCAGCGCGTCACTGATCTGGTCTGGCGACAGAAGGCCCTCGGCTACGGCGCGGGCAATGTCGCGCGTCGCCCGCACGATTTCGTCCCGGCCGCCATAGTTGATGGCGATTGTAAAGTTCAGGCGGTTGTAAACGGCTGTCCGCGCCTCGATCCCCGCCATCAGCTTTTGCAACTTGGGGTCCAGCCGGCTGCGATCCCCGATAAATCGCATCCGGACGCTTTCGGCGGCAAGCCGGTCGGCCTCACGCTCGATGTAGCGGGCGAAAATGGCCATCAGCCCAAGCACTTCCTCGGTCGAGCGTTTCCAGTTCTCGGTCGAAAATGCGTAAACGGTCAGCCATTTGATCCCGAGGTCGGGCGCGCAGCGCACAATCTCTTTGACCCGCTCGGCCCCTTTGCGGTGCCCCACCAGACGCGGCCAGCCGCGATTGGTCGCCCACCGGCCGTTGCCATCCATGATGATGGCGACATGTTCAACCTTGCGGCCCGAACCGGCAGCGGCGCTTGTCGAATGCGTGGAACTGGAGGCCAAGGTCTGTCCCCTTGCGGCACGGAACATGCAGGCCCTCAGACCTGCATGATTTCCTGTTGCTTGGACTCCAGCGCCTTGTCGACCAAGGCGATGGCCTTGTCGGTCAGCTCCTGGATCTCGTCGGCGTACATCTTCTGGTCGTCTTCCGACAGGCCGGAGCCCTTGGCCTTCTTGATCTGGTCCATCCCGTCGCGCCGGACGTTACGAATGGCGATACGGGCCTGTTCGGCATATTGCGCGGCAACCTTAGTCAGCTCGCGCCGGCGCTCTTCGTTCAACTCGGGGATGGGCAGACGGATCAGTGGACCATCGGTCACGGGGTTGATGCCGATACCGGATTCGCGGATCGCCTTTTCTACCTTGCCAATCATGCCCTTGTCCCAGACGTTGATCACCACCATCCGGGGCTCGGGCACGTTCACGGTGCCAAGCTGGTTGATCGGTGTCATCTGGCCATAGGCGTCGACCTGGATCGGATCGAGTATCTGCGCCGAAGCGCGCCCCGTGCGAAGCGAGGCGAATTCGGTCTTGAGCGCGCCCATCGCACCGTCCATCCGGCGCTGGATTGCATCAAGGTCGATCTCGATATCGTCTGCCATCTTATCCTCTTCGATCAATGTCCGCATCCGGTGCGTGTCGCGACCTTGCGGTCGGGGCACGGGTCGGCCGGGTTTCCCGCCTCTATAACCTGTTCGGGCGCAAGGTGTATAGGTCACGTCGCGCATTGCGGGATTTCCGCGCATGCCTGAGCAGCCTTTGTCCGGGCTTGCCTGAACGGCTCTGCGCACCCACTATCCGTCCCGGTCGGAATCGATTTGGACCGGCCGAACGCATTCTTGAAAAGAGAGAACAAGGTTATGGCAATTCTGCTGATCGACAGCCAAGGCGGCGTCTACCGAAGCGATATCACCACCGGAAACATCACAAGACTGGCAGACTATGCCCAGCTTTGGACCGACATCGCAGTCCTGCCCAACGGCAAGGTCTTCGCCAATACCGGGACCGGGCTTTACGAGCTGAACCTGAACACCAATACCGCGATCTTGCGCCCCACCCCATCCGGATTTTTCAATGGCCTTGCGTCTGACAGTCAGGGGCGGCTCTACCTCGGCGGCTCGGGTAACGAGATCGTCGTCCTCTCCTCCACCACATTCAACACGATCCGCACCATCGACCTGCCGGCGGGCGTACAGTCGGCGGGCGATATCCACATCAACGGCGACAAACTCTATTATTCCACGACCAGCAACCGCCTGCTGACGATCGACCTTGATACGGGCGACGTCATCCGCAACGTGGCCCATAACATCAACTCCCTCTACGGCCTGCACTCCGAGGGCGGCAAGCTTTATGGCCTGGCAGGCAACGATGTCTACCTCATCAATCCCAATACGGGCGCCGTGACGCTGCAGCTTGAACTGCCGGCAAGCATCACCGTCTACGGGGCGGCCACCTTGGCGGGGGTGAAGGTTGTGGGCACGGCGCAAGACGACGTCTTGCAGGCCGACCCGAACGGATCGAAGCTCTATGGGCGCGATGGCGGTGATATTCTGATCGGGTCGGCCTCGGGCGATCTGCTCGATGGCGGCACCGGGCGCGACTACATCCACGGCCGCGGCGGAAGCGACCGGATGCTCGGCGGCGCAGGTCGCGACGTTCTTGCCGGCGGCAGGGGAAATGACACGATGACGGGCAATGCCGACAAGGATGCCTTTGTCTTCAACTCGGACGACGGGCGCGACCGAATCACTGATTTTCAGGACGATGTCGACACGCTGGAACTATCGCTGGCCTTGCTGGGCAGTGGGCCAAAGACCGTGGCCGCGCTTCTGAACACCTATGCCACCAATACGGCCGAGGGCGTGTTCTTCGACTTTGGCGCCAAGGGCACGCTGCTTCTGGCAGGCGTCGACCGGAAAGCCGATCTGGCTGACGACATCCTGCTCGTCTGACCGAGTCCCTCGGCCCTGCGTCGTGCGGGCCGGGGAATTTCCAGTCTCTGCCGGAAAGGCGTGGGATCAGCCCCGCACGATCGTGTAGGTCCCCTGCCCGGCCAGGATGCCCTTGAAACCGCCGGGTTCGTCCAGTGAAAAGACGATGATCGGCAGGTCATTGTCCCGCGCAAGCGCGATGGCCGAGGCATCCATCACGCCCAGATGCTTGGCCAGACATTCGTCATAGCTGACCTCTTCATAGCGCTTGGCATCGGCATGCTTCTTGGGGTCCTTGTCGTAAACCCCGTCCACTTTGGTGCCCTTGAAGATCGCCTCACAGGCCATTTCGTTGGCGCGCAGTGTCGCTGCGGTATCGGTGGTGAAATAGGGGTTCCCGGTGCCCGCGGCAAAGATGCAGACCCGCTTCTTTTCCAGGTGGCGGACGGCACGACGGCGGATATAGGGCTCACAGACCTGATCCATCGGGATCGCGCTGATGACGCGGGTAAAGACGCCCAACTGCTCCAGCGCCGACTGCATTGCCAGCGCGTTCATGACCGTTGCCAGCATCCCCATATAGTCGGCGGTCGTCCGCTCCATCCCCTGGGCCGATCCGGCCAGCCCGCGGAAGATGTTGCCGCCACCGATCACCATGCAAACCTCGACACCCATGTCGCGGACCGATTTCACTTCCTGCGCGATGCGGGCGACGGTCGGCGGGTGCAGGCCATAGCCCTGATCGCCCATCAGCGCCTCACCCGAAATCTTCAACATGACGCGCTTGTATTTCACGGGGGCGGTGGGGTTATCGGCAGCGGTCATGGGAGGCCTTGTTTTTGGGGGTGGCAATCACTGGCGCGCAAAATGTCGGAAAACGCGGGCGGGTTCAACCTTCACATGCGTCTGCCAACAGCAGGTATCCGCGGCGCAATGCAGCGCCACTCCGGCCTTCTTCTTTTCCCAAGTATCCTCGGGGGTGAATGGGCCGCAAGGCCCAGAGGGGGCAGACAGCCCCCTCCCGGCGCAATCTCACTCGGCACGGCCCGAGGCTGCGGGGAACGTCATATCGCCCTGAAACACTGCTGACACCTCGGCGCGGATGATCTGCGCGATCAGCTCGCAATCCTCAAGGCTGAAGGTCAGTGGCAGGCGCATATCAAGAATGGCGTGCAGGATGCGGTCGCTTTCCGGCATCGGCACGCTCGGCGCATAGGTCCAGCTGTCATAGCGGCTGGTAAAGGCCACCGGCTGCGGATCGCCAAACCATTTCAGCTCCACTCCGCGCGCCGCGCAGCGTGCGACAACTGCACGGATCGCCTCAGCAGCCCAGTCGAGCAACAGGAACTGAAAGGACGAGGCCACAAAGCCCTCGGCATCCGGCCGCGCAACCAGTGTCAGCCCCGGCGTATCCGCCAGACCCGCCTCGATTACCCGGTAACGTTCATTCCAGCGCGCGCATTGGCGATCCAGATCGCGCAACTGCGGGCGCAGGATGGCCGCGCGCAGATTGTCCATGCGGCCCGATATGTTGGGCGTGCTCAATCGCAGGTCACGAAACGCCTCGGGTGGCGGCGCGGCACGGTGGCGGTCATAGAGCATGTAGCTGCCTGACAGCAGGATTGCGCGCGCCATGAGTTGCGGATCGTCCGAGATCAGAAGCCCACCCTCGCCTGAATTGGCGTGTTTGTAGGTCTGCGTCGAAAAGCATCCGGCAACGCCCCAACGCCCCGTAAGTCGCCCGTTCCAGCCTGCCCCCATCGTATGGGCGCAGTCCTCGATGACGATAACTCCACGCGCATCGCACAGGCGCATCAGCGCCTCCATGTCGCAGATATGTCCGCGCATGTGCGACAGCATCAGAACCCGCGCCTCGCCCGCCTTGGCCGCAAGGTCATCAAGGTCGATCACCAAGCCCTCGGTCACCCCCACGAATACCGGCACCGCGCCGACCGAAGCGATGGCCCCCGGCACGGGCGCCAGTGTAAAGGCATTGGTCAGCACCCTCTCGCCCGGCTGCACCCCCACTGCGCGCAAGGCGCAAGCCAGCGCATAGCCCCCCGAGGCGACGGCAAGGCAATAGCGCGCGCCGGTCTGGGAGGCGAACTCTTCCTCAAGCGCGGCCGCCTCGGCCACCTCACCCGGGATTGTGTTGTAGCGATGCAGCCGCCCCGATTGCATCACACGCAACGCAGCCTCAACCGCCTCGTCCGGCAGCGGTTCCTGCTGGGTGAAGCTACCCGAAAAACGCTCAGTCAATGGTTCCATGCCCCGATCCATGCGCCGCGGCCCCGGCTCTTGTCAACGTGACTTGGATTCCCCCGGCGCGCGTGTCACAGGGGACAACCCCTGACGCGCGAGTCGGCCGATGCCCCGTTTCCTGACTATCTCTGCCCAGTCCATGGCGTTCTGCCTCGCCCTGCTGGCATCCCCCGCCCAGGCCGATCTGGTGATTGAGGGGCGCGACGCGCAAAAGCTGCATTGCGCGGCCATTCTGGTGGTTCTGGCCGACCGGCTGGAAAGCGTGGGCCTGATCCCGCCCGAGGCGCTGAAGCAGGCGCAGTTCACTGCCGTTGCCTTGCTTGCGCAGCTTCCGGGGTCGGAACGTGACCGCGTGCGCGCGCTGGTTCAGCGGTCGGAAAAGATCATGGCGACCCGCACCATGCCCCAACTGATCGATGAATTCCGCAGCACCGTTGACTGGTGCGCGGCCCAGCTTGAACCTGAAGAGTGATCAGCCCAGAAACCGCGCCACCAACGAAGGCAGGTCGCGGTAGTCGTGCAGCATCGCCTCTGGCCGCAGCCGCGAAATGCCGGGGCCTTCGGGCCCAAAGCTGACAAGGATGCACGGCACACCCGCCGCCGCTGCGGTCTTGCGGTCGGTGTCGGTATCCCCGATCAGGATAGAGCGCGTCGGGTTCCCCCCCGCCAGCCGCACCGCCGCCAGATAGGGCGCAGGGTCAGGCTTGCGCGTGGGCAGCGTATCAGCCCCGATCAGCGCCCCGAACAAATCGCGCACGCCCAACCTTTGCAGCAGTGTCTCGGCCAGCCCCTCGGGCTTGTTGGTGCAGATCGCCGTCGCGAAGCCAGCCGTGCGCAGCGCCACGACCGCATCGGCGGCACCAGGATAGAGACGGGTATGGGTGTCAATCGCATCAGCATAGGCCGCCAGCAGCACAGGATACTGCGCATCCACCGCCGCCTCATCCCCCTGCCCGAGCCGCGAGAACCCAAGCCGAAGCATGGCGCGCCCGCCGTGAAATGCGGTCAGCGCATCGCCCACCGGATCAAGCAGATCACCATGGCCAAGGCCACGAAAGCAGGCATTCGCCGCCGCGATCAAATCTGCCGAGGTATCGGCCAAAGTGCCGTCCAGATCGAAAACCACCGTTTTCATGGGCTTGAAACCTGCCGAAAGGATGTGTGAAGGGGCATGACTTGCGCCCCGGCCTGCACGGGTTAAAACGGGTGCCGCGCCATTGAAAGGGGTCTTATGTCGGTTTCTCTCGTCATTCTCGCCGCGGGGCAAGGCACGCGGATGAACTCCGACCTGCCGAAAGTGCTGCATCACGTGGCGGGTGCCCCGCTTCTGCATCACGCCATGCAGGCCGGTCAGGCGCTTGAACCCGACCGCGTGGTTGTGGTGGCCGGGCATGGCGCCGAGGCGGTGGGCAAGGCGGCACAGGCTTTTGATGAAGGCTGCACCATTGTCGTGCAGGAAGAACAGCTGGGCACCGCCCATGCCGTCGCACAGGCGGCACCTGTCCTGGCGGACGCAACAGGCGACACGGTCGTCCTTTACGGCGACACCCCCTTTATCCAGCCTGCAACGCTGGAGGCCATGCAAGAGGCCCGCGCGCGGCATGCCGTGGTCGTGCTGGGGTTTGAGGCGCGCGATCCGGGCAGATACGGACGGCTGATCGCCGATGGAGACCGGCTGGAGCGCATTGTCGAGTTCAAGGACGCGACCGAGGCGGAGCGGGCAATCACCCTCTGCAACTCGGGCGTGATCTGCGCCGACACGCAGACCCTCTTCAGCCTTGTCGCCGAAGTGGGCAACCAGAATGCGGCGGGCGAATACTATCTGACCGATATTGTCGAACTGGCCCGCGCCCGCGGGCTGTCAGCCGGTGTCGTCACCTGCCCCGAGGCCGAGACGATGGGCGTGAACACCCGCGCGCAACTGGCCGAGGCCGAGGCCGCCTTTCAATCCCGCGCGCGCGCCGAGGCATTGGAAAACGGTGTGACGCTGACCGCGCCCGAGACCGTTTTCTTTGCACTGGATACGGTCGTTGGACGCGATGCCATCATCGGCGCAAATGTCGTGTTCGGCCCCGGCGTCACCATCGAAAGCGGCGCCGAGATCCTGGCCTTTTGCCACCTGACGGGCTGTCATGTCTCGCGCGGGGCCACTGTAGGGCCGTTCGCGCGCCTGCGCCCCGGTGCGGAACTGGCCGAGGACGTGCATGTCGGCAACTTCGTCGAGATCAAGAACGCCATCCTCGACGAGGGTGTGAAGGTCGGACATCTGACCTACCTTGGCGATGCCGATGTGGGCGAGCACACAAACATCGGCGCGGGCACCATCACCTGCAATTATGATGGGGTGAACAAGCACCGCACCCGGATCGGCAGGCGCGCCTTCATCGGCTCTGACACCATGCTGGTGGCCCCGGTCTCGGTGGGGGATGACGCCATGACCGGGTCGGGCTCCACCATCACCGAGGACGTCCCGCCTGAGGCCGTGGCGCTTGGTCGCGCGCGTCAGGTCACGAAACCGGGCCTGGCCCCGAAATTGTTCGAAATGTACAAGGCGATCAAGGCCAAACGCCAGAAGGGCGAAGCATAATGTGCGGAATTGTCGGTATCCTTGGCAATCATCAGGTTGCACCGCTGCTGGTGGAAGGCCTGAAGCGACTGGAGTATCGCGGCTATGACAGTGCGGGCATCGCAACGGTCAACGACGGCCGGCTCGACCGCCGCCGCGCAGTGGGCAAGCTTGCCAACCTGAGCGACCTTCTGGTGCATGACCCCCTCGCAGGTCGCGCCGGAATCGGCCACACCCGTTGGGCCACGCACGGTGCTGCGACGGTGGCGAATGCCCATCCCCATCGCGCCGGGAACGTCGTCGTCGTTCACAACGGCATCATCGAAAACTTCCGCGACCTACGGGCCGAGATGGTCGCCGCCGGCCACAGTTTTGAATCTGAAACCGATACCGAGACGGTGGTTGCGCTGATCCAGGGCGAAATGGCGCAAGGCAAGACCCCGACAGAGTCGGTCGAGGCCGTCCTGCCCCGCCTGCACGGCGCTTTTGCGCTCTGCTTCCTGTTCGAGGGCGAGGACGACCTGATGATCTGCGCCCGCAAGGGCAGCCCGCTCGCCATCGGCCATGGCGATGGTGAGATGTTCGTGGGCTCTGACGCCATTGCCCTTGCCCCCCTGACCGACCGGATCACCTATCTCGAGGAAGGTGACTGGGCTGTCATCACCCGCAAGGGCGCACAGATCTTCGACGCGCAGAACCGCCGCGCAAACCGCGCCATGACCCGCATCCAGGTTGATGCCACCCGGATCGAAAAAGCCGGCTACAAGCATTTCATGGCGAAAGAGATCGCCGAACAGCCTGTCGTTCTGGCTGATGCGCTGAAGCACTATGTCGCCGACGATGGGAACAGCGCGCTTCAGGCGCTCGACTTCTCCGGCGTTGACCGGCTGACGCTGGTGGCCTGCGGCACGGCGCATTACGCCTGCCACGTTGCGAAGTACTGGTTCGAAAGCCTCGCTGGTCTTCCCTGCGATATCGATATCGCGTCCGAGTTCCGCTACCGCGAACCGCCACTGTCCGATAAGGGCTGGGCGCTGTTCGTCAGCCAGTCGGGCGAGACCGCCGACACATTGGCCGCATTGCGCTATGCCCGCGACAAGGTTGCCAAGGTGCTTTCGGTCGTCAATGTGCCCACATCGTCAATCGCGCGGGAAAGCGATCTGGCACTGCCCATTCTCGCAGGGGTAGAGGTCGGCGTCGCATCGACCAAGGCCTTCACCTGCCAGCTTGCCGTTCTGGCGCTGATGGCGCTGAAGGCCGGGCGCGACCGTGGCAGATTGACAGCCGAGGAACACGCCACCCATATCGCCGACTTCCGCCTTCTGCCCGGGCTGATGAACCACGCGCTCAGCCTCGCGCCCGAGATCGAGAAGCTGGCCGAACAACTGGCCGAGGCACAGGACGTTCTGTTCCTGGGGCGCGGCCAGATGTATCCGCTTGCGCTGGAAGGCGCGCTGAAGCTTAAGGAAATCAGCTATATCCACGCCGAAGGCTACGCCAGCGGCGAGCTGAAGCATGGCCCCATCGCACTGATTGACAGCCGTGTACCCGTGATCGTGCTCGCCCCGCGCGACCATCTGTTCGAAAAGACCGTCTCGAACATGCAAGAGGTGATGGCGCGCCACGGCAAGGTGCTTCTGATGTCGGATGCCGCAGGTGTGACCGAGGCGGGCGCGGGCTGCTGGCGCACGCTCACGCTGCCAAAGGTGCCCGACGTCTTTGCCCCGATCCTTTATGCGATCCCCGCGCAGCTTTTGGCCTATCACACCGCGATCGCCAAAGGCACCGACGTCGATCAGCCGCGAAACCTCGCAAAATCCGTGACGGTGGAGTGATGGCAAAGCAGTTCGACGGCTTTACCGACGATCACACCAGTTTCGTCGCCGAACAGGCGATCTTCTTCGTTGCGACATCGGCGCCCGGGGCCCGCATCAACCTCTCGCCCAAGGGGATGGATTCGCTGCGGATCCTCGGCCCCAACCGGCTGGTCTGGCTGAACCTCACCGGATCAGGGAACGAGACGGCGGCCCACCTGCCCCATGATCCGCGCATGACGGTGATGTGGTGCAGCTTTGGTACGCGCCCGCTGATCCTGCGCGCCTATGGCGTGGCGCGGGTTGTCCATCGCAGCCATGCCGACTGGACGACACTCGCCGCCGAACTGCCAGACGTGCCGGGTGCCCGGCAGATCGTCGATATGCAGGTGGAGATGGTGCAAACCTCCTGCGGCTACGCGGTTCCGATGATGGAGGGCGCACGCGAACGCCCCGTGCTGCGCAACTGGGCCGAACTCAAGGGAGAGGATGGCCTCACCGCCTATTGGGACGAACGCAACCGCACCTCGATCGACGGCCTGCCGACCGGGATCGAGGCCAACCTGGACCCCGCCAAATGAGTACCGAGGACTGGAGCGACGAGGACTGGGGGGACGAGCCCGATGCAC
Organism: Gemmobacter aquaticus; assembly: GCF_007859075.1. GTDB lineage: Bacteria > Pseudomonadota > Alphaproteobacteria > Rhodobacterales > Rhodobacteraceae > Gemmobacter > Gemmobacter aquaticus. The sequence continues at coordinate 837,301 of NZ_VOAK01000011.1, read as the reverse complement.
CGGCGATCCCGGTGCCCGCCAACGTCACCGAGGCGCTGGCGCAGATAGAGGCTGCTGCCGATCCGGCCAAGGCGCCCGAGATGGCCGCCTATCACAAGGCGCCGCGCCGCTATCTGGGCACCCCGGTTCCGGCGATTGACACCCTGACCCGTGCCTGGCGCGCGGGCCTCACGGTCGATGACCGCCTGAACCTGGCAGACGCCCTCTGGCAGACCGACATCCATGAGGCCCGTATTGCAGCCGCCCGGTTGCTGACGCAGGCGCGCATCCGCCCGGATGACGATGTCTGGGCGCTGATCCAGTCTTGGGTTCCGCAATTCGATGCCTGGGCCATCGCCGACCATGCCTGCAAGGCCGGTGAAAAGCGCATCATGGCCGACCTCTCGCGCCTCGACACGGTGGAGCGCTGGACGCAAAGCCCGCTTGTGTGGCAGCGCCGAGCGGCCTTGGTCATCACCCTGCCGCTGACCAAGCTGAATTTCCCCAAACCCGACGAGGTTGCGGCTCGTGAGCGTGTCCTCGGCTGGGCGGCCAGTTATGTCCCCGACCGCGACTGGTTCATCCAGAAGGCCATCGGCTGGTGGCTCCGGGACCTCTCGAAGCATAACGCGGTCCGCACGGCCCGCTTTCTTGACGAGCACGGCGCCGGGATGAAGGCCTTTGCCCGCAAGGAAGCCGCGCTCTATCTGCCAAAATAGCCCCCTCATTCTTCTTTTCACAAATATCCTCGGGGGGAGCTTCCCGAAGGGAAGCGTGGGGGGCAGACAGCCCCCCACCTACCGCATGGGCCCCGCACCCACCGACAAATTTATCCCCGCCGATTAAGCCGCGCCTTGCCGCCCCCACGTACTGGGCATAGACTCTGCCCATGAACGCGCCCCTGATCGATCCCTTTGCCCGTGCGATCCGCTACCTTCGGGTATCGGTGACAGACCGCTGCGATTTCCGCTGCGTCTATTGCATGGCCGAGCATATGACCTTTCTGCCGAAAGCAGATCTGCTGACGCTGGAAGAACTTGACCGGCTCTGCACCACTTTCGTGGACCTCGGGGTCGAAAAGCTTCGCATCACCGGGGGTGAGCCCTTGGTGCGAAAAGGGATCATGACCTTTTTCCGTGCCATGTCGCGCCATCTCGATACCGGGGCGCTGAAAGAACTGACGGTCACCACCAACGGCAGCCAGCTCGCGCGTTTTGCGACCGAGCTTGCCGACTGCGGTGTCCGGCGGATCAACGTCTCGCTCGACACGCTTGATCCCGCAAAGTTCGAGAGGATCACCCGGTGGGGGCGCCTGCCGCAGGTGCTCGACGGGATTGATGCCGCGCGCCGTGCCGGACTGCGGGTCAAGATCAACACCGTCGCCCTGAAAGGGGTGAACGATGACGAACTTTTCACCCTGACTGACTGGTGCGCGCGTGAGGGTCATGACCTGACGTTCATCGAGGTTATGCCGATGGGTGATCTGGGTGGCGAGGACCGGCTAGACCAATACTGGTCACTGAAAGACCTGCGCGATCAGCTCGCGCAGCGCTTTACCCTGACCGATCTGGCAGAACGCACCGGCGGCCCTGCCCGCTATGTCAGCGTCGAGGAGACAGGCCAGAAGATCGGCTTCATCACCCCGATGACGCATAATTTCTGCGAAAGCTGCAACCGGGTCAGGCTGACCTGCACGGGCGAGCTCTACATGTGCCTCGGGCAAGAGGATGTGGCTGATCTCCGTGCGCCCCTGCGGGCGTCAAGCGACGATGCGGTGCTGACAGAGGCGATCCGCGCCGCCATCGCACGCAAGCCCAAGGGACATGACTTCGACTATTCCCGCCAGAAGGTCGCGGGCCAGATGTCGCGCCACATGAGCCACACGGGCGGCTAACGCAGTTTCAATTCTCCAGCCTCGACCCTGAGCCGCGTCTCGAAGGCTTTCGAGATATGGGCCTTCAACGCCGTGTAGGCCGCATCGCCATCTCGCGCGGCAATGGCAGCCACGATCGCATCATGTTCGGCCAGCGCAACCTCGTCGCGCCCCTCGGCGGCAAAGGATGTATTGGCCATCAACGCCATGGAGCGGTGCACAAGATCAAGCTGCTGCACAAGAAACCGGTTGTGGCTCGCGAGGTGGATCTGCTTGTGGAACCTCTTGTTTGCCCGGCTCAGCGCGCGCGGATCGCCACCTGTCAGCGCGCGGTCCTCCTCCGCCATCAGGCGCAGGACGCGGATTTCCTCATCCGTTGCATGACGTGCCGCAAGACGCGCGGCCAGTCCTTCAAGCTCTGTCCTGACAGCGTAAAGCTCGGCCAGCTGGTTGTGATCGAGCGAAGCCACGATCAGGCTTCGCCCGTCACGTGTCAGCATCGATTGCGTCTCAAGCCGTTGCAGAGCCTCACGCACAGGGGTGCGCGACACACCAAGACGCTCGGCCAGCTCTGATTCCACCAGCCGGTCGCCGGGTTTGTACACACCCGCCTCGATGGCCTCGAGAATAAGCGTGTAGGCGTCTTTCTGCACGGATCGGTCCTCTGTCTTGCGCGGCAGTCCAGTCCGCGCCTCCCTGGCCGCGACCCTAGGATCACAAAGCCATGACATGCAAGTGCGTTGCGTTGTCGGCCACAGTACAATCGGCTAGGACGTTCACATGATCAGGCAATCTTTCTCGCATGTCCGGACCTGGGTTTTTGATCTGGACAATACGCTTTACCCGCCATCCGCGCGGCTCTTTGACCAGATCGAGCAACGCATGACGCAGTATGTCATGCGGGAACTGGGCGTTCCGAACACCGAGGCCGACCGGCTGCGCCAGCACTATTGGCAGCTTTACGGCACCACACTTGCGGGCCTTATGGCCGAGCATTCCGTGGACCCCCATGCCTATCTGCATGAGGTGCATGACATCGACTTTGGCGTGCTTTCGCCCGATGCCACCCTTGCCGCCCGCATCAGCGCCCTGCCCGGACGGCGCATCGTCTATACGAACGGCAGCGCCCCCTATGCCGAAAAAGTGCTTGCTGCACGTGGACTTGGGGAAACGTTCGATGCGATCTACGGGGTCGAGCACGCGGGCTTCCGCCCAAAGCCCGATCGCGCGGCCTTTGAGACGGTCTTTGCCGTCGACGGTCTTGACCCAACCCGCGCCGCCATGTTCGAAGATGATCCCCGAAATCTGGCTGCACCGCATGAGATGGGTCTGCGCACGGTCCATGTCGCCCCTGAGGCCGCACCTGCGCCGTATATCCACCACCACACCGATGACCTCTCGGGCTTCCTCGCGCGGCTGATCGACTGATCCGCCCCTGCGACAAGATGCGGCGTGGATTCATCTTTTGCGCAGCGGCATATTTGGCCGCGCGAACAGGAGATGCCATCCATGACAACCCTTCCCGTGAATGCCCCCTCTGGCGCCGAGCGCCTGCCGATCATCGGCTTCATCGCCCGCGACATTGCGCGCGATATCAACGTTGTCTTCTACCTGCTGACGATCTTCGTCACGCTGGTGGTTCTGGCCGTGAAAACCTGGGGGGTGGTCGCCCTCGCCATGACGGCACTCGCCTTCGTGCCGGTCATGTTCGTGATCCTGATCTGCATCACCCTGGGATAGCTTGCCGCGTGGACGCCCCGGGCCCTTTGCCCTATCTAGAGCCGAAACGGAGGGCGAGATGCGCGAGACAACCGACATCCTGATTTCCGGCGGCGGCGTCGCCGGCCTTGCTGCGGCCTGTGCCTTTGGTTCCGCCGGGTTTGAGGTGATCTGCGTGGAGCCGAACCCACCCGTGACTCGCGGCGAGGCCGAAGGGTCGGACCTGCGCACCACGGCCTTCCTCCACCCCTCAATCCCGGTGCTGGAAAAAGCCGGGCTCTGGACCCGCCTTGCCCCCCATGCGGCGGCCCTGCAGATAATGCGCATCGTCGATGCCGGGGGCGCGCGCCCTGAGCCCCGCATCGTCAAGGATTTCGACGCGGCTGACCTTTCAGACAAACCCTTTGGCTGGAACCTGCCCAACTGGCTTCTGCGGCGCGAGATGCTGGCGCGGATCGCCGAACTTCCCAATGTGCGCTTCTTGCCGGGGGTGGCAACGGCGGCAGTCCTGACCCGCGAATCCGAGGCCCTGATCACCCTCTCCGACGGGCGGCGCATTTCCGCCCGGCTGCTGATCGGTGCAGACGGTCGCGGCAGTACCGTGCGCGAGGCGGTCGGGATCACGGTCAAGACCCTGCGCTACGGCCAGAAGGCGCTGGCCTTTGCGGTCAGCCACACCGTTCCACATCACAACATCTCCACCGAGATCCATCGTTCCGGCGGGCCCTTCACCTTCGTGCCGCTGCCGGATCGTGACGGCCAGCCCTGCTCTGCCGTGGTCTGGATGGATCACGCCGCAGAAGTCGACCGCCGCCTCGCCCTGCCGACCGAGGATTTCGCGGCCGAGATGATGGAACGGTCCTGCGGGTTGCTTGGCCCGCTTCGCCAGATCAGCCGACTGACCGCATGGCCCATCATCGCGCAGATCGCACATCGCATGGTGGCCGAGCGCACTGCGTTGATGGCCGAGGCCGCGCATGTGGTGCCACCCATTGGCGCGCAGGGGCTGAACATGAGCCTTGCTGACCTGACCACCCTTCTGGATTTGGCCGAGGCCCAGCCCTCAGCCCTTGGCAGCGCGGCAATGTTGGAGAGCTATCACCGCAAGCGCCACCTGGACGTGCAGTCCCGCGTCATGGGGATCGACATGCTGAACCGCGCCTCGCAGATCGGCGCGCAACCCTTGCGAGACCTGCGCGCGTCAACGCTTGATGCGCTCTATTCGATTGACCCGGTGCGGCGCACGCTGATGCGCGCAGGCATCGGGATCAGGTAAGTCACCCAAAACCGACCTTCCCGCTTCCTCTTGGCCCAAATACCCCAATCGACGCTAGCCAAGAGGACCCGGCCGTGCCTCTTCGGTCAAAAGGACATTCGCCTCAACCTGCCCCACGCCGGGCAAAGTCATGATCCGGCGGCGCAGCACACGCTCAAAATCAGCGATATCCCGGGCGACCACGCGCAGGCGATAGTCAAACAGGCCCAGAACGTGCTGCACCACCTGCACCTCGGGAATGGCCGTCACGGCGCGCTCGAAATCCTCAAGGCTGACGCGCCCCTTGGTGGCAAGCTTGATCCCCAGAAAGACCGTGACGCCAAAGCCAAGCGCCGTGCGGTCAACCTCTACCCGCTGACCGGCCAGGATACCCGCCTCTTCCAGCCGCTTGATTCGCCGCCAGGCGGCAGGCTGGCTCAGCCCGTGGCGCCGCCCGAGTTCGCCCGCCGAAAGCGTGCCATCGCGGGCCAGTTCGCGCAGGAAGGCCCGGTCGATATCATCAAGGTCGATCACGCCCCTGTCCTCATAGCGGCACCCCCGCACTATCCTTGATGGTCGAGATCAGCATCAGCGCCTCGATATCTGCGATGTGTGGCAGTGTCAGGATCCGTTCCCGGTAGATCTGCTGGTAATGCACCATGTCGCGCGCAATCACGTTCAACCGCACGTCGACCCGGCCCAGAAAGGTCTCGATCCCGATCACCTCGGGCACCTCGCGTGCGGCAGCAAGAAACTCGTCAAAGGCGCGCGGGTTCGTCTTGTCCAGCGTGAAGCGGAGCGAGACCTCCACCTCATAGCCCAGACGGCGCCAGTCGATCACCGCCTGCCGCGACCGGATCACGCCAGCATCCGTCAGCTTCTCGATCCGCCGCCAGCAGGTCGCCGCCGTGACACCGGCGCGCTCGGCAAGCTCTGCCGTCGTCAGCGCAGGATCGGCCAATAGGTGCCGCAGGATACGCCGGTCTGCCTCATCGATCATGTCCTACAACCCGTTTTCGTTTCTTCGCACCTACGCAGGTGGCCTCCCTGCCATCGAATTGGAGGATGCGATCCATGCGGCCATGCAATCACCTTGCGCATCCCATCATAGATCGCGCATGACTTTTTCACCATACCGCTAAATGAAGATTGATTACCTGATACATGCCGCGAAAATCGATACATTTGCACGATCAGTCGCGCGGAACACTATATCTTCTGCCGGGTAAACCAACTGAAGGAAACGCCCATGCGCGTGTATTATGATCGCGACTGCGACATCAACCTGATCAAGGACAAGAAAGTGGCCATCCTTGGCTACGGCAGCCAGGGTCACGCCCACGCGCTGAACCTGCGTGACTCCGGCGCGAAGAACCTCGCCGTTGCCCTGCGTCCGGGCTCGCCCTCGGCCAAGAAGGCCGAAGCCGAAGGACTGAAGGTGATGGACATCGCCGAAGCCGCGAAATGGTGCGACGTCATCATGTTCACCATGCCGGACGAGCTGCAGGCCGAGACCTACAAGAAATACGTCCACGACAACCTGCGCGAAGGCTCGGCGATCGCCTTTGCCCACGGCCTGAACGTGCACTTCGGCCTGATCCAGCCCAAACCCGGCGTTGACGTCATCATGATGGCGCCCAAGGGCCCCGGCCACACCGTGCGCGGCGAATACACCAAGGGCGGCGGCGTGCCCTGCCTCGTTGCCGTACATCAGGACGCAACCGGCCGCGCGCTGGAAATCGGCCTCAGCTACTGCTCGGCCATCGGTGGCGGCCGCTCGGGCATCATCGAGACCAACTTCCGCGAGGAATGTGAAACCGACCTCTTCGGCGAACAGGCCGTGCTCTGCGGTGGTCTGGTCGAGCTGATCCGCTGCGGCTTTGAAACGCTGGTCGAGGCGGGCTACGCCCCCGAGATGGCCTATTTCGAATGCCTGCACGAAGTGAAGCTGATCGTCGACCTGATCTATGAAGGCGGCATCGCCAACATGGACTACTCGATCTCGAACACTGCCGAATACGGCCAGTATGTCACCGGCCCGCGCATCCTGCCCTATGACGAGACCAAGGCCCGCATGAAGGCGGTTCTCGAGGATATCCAGCGTGGCAAGTTCGTGCGTGACTTCATGCTGGAAAACCAGGTCGGCCAGCCCTTCCTCAAGGCCTCGCGCCGCGCCAATGACGAGCACCAGATCGAACAGGTCGGCGCCAAGCTGCGCGAAATGATGCCCTGGATCTCCAAGGGCAAGATGGTGGACCGTTCGCGCAACTGACGCGAAGGCAGCAAAGACCAAGGGCCGGCGTCACCACACGCCGGCCCTTTTTCATTCTTGGACCCTGTTCACTCTGGTCCGAACATCTTCCGGGGGTGAATGCCCAGAGGGGGCAAGCGCCTCTTGCCGCCGTTAGACCGCGGCCTCGACGGCAGCGACGATGCCCTCAACCTCTTGCAGCAACAGCGCCTCGTCCTCACATTCCGCCATGACGCGGATCAGGGGCTCGGTTCCCGATTTGCGGATCAGCACGCGCCCAAGCCCGTTAAGCCGCGCCTCGGCCTCGGCAATCCGCGCCTTCACGCTATCGACAGATAGCGGTTGCTTGTCAGCGCCATATCGGACGTTCTTCAAGAGCTGCGGCACGGTTTCAAAGTTCCGCACCAGTTCGGACGCGGGCTTTTCCGTCCGCGCCATCTCGGCCAGGAACTGCAACCCGGCGATCAGCCCGTCACCCGTAGTGGCAAAGTCGGTCATCACAATATGGCCCGACTGTTCGCCCCCCAGATTGAACCCACCCCGACGCATCGCTTCAACGACATAACGATCCCCCACGGCGGTTCTTTCCAGTCGCAGGCCGCGCGCGGACAAGAACCGCTCAAGGCCGAGGTTCGACATGACCGTTGCGACCAGCGTGCCGCCGTTCAGCCTGCCCTCCTCGGCCCAACGGGCGGCGAGAAGCGCCATGATCTGGTCGCCGTCCGCGACCTGGCCGTTCTGGTCAAGGATCATCACCCTGTCCGCGTCACCATCAAGGCTGATGCCGACATGTGCGCCATGCGCGACAACCGCCTCGGCCGCCGTCTGCGTGTGGGTTGATCCGCAGCGGTCGTTGATGTTGGTGCCGTTGGGCGACACGCCCACCGGGATGACCTCGGCCCCTAGTTCCCATAGAACCTCGGGCGCGGCTTTGTAGGCGGCGCCGTTGGCACAATCGATCACAACCTTCAGGCCATCGAGGCGCAGCCCGGCCGGGAAGGTGGTCTTGACGAATTCCTGATACCGCCCACGGCCATCCTCGATCCGTTTCGCGCGCCCGATGTTCTGCGGTTGCGCCGGGGCGATCTCACCTTCGAGGATCGCCTCGATCTCTGCCTCCGCCTCGTCCGACAGCTTGAAGCCGTCGGGGCCAAAGAACTTGATGCCGTTGTCGTGGTGCGGGTTGTGACTGGCCGAAATCATCACGCCCAGATCGGCCCGCATCGAGCGGGTCAGGAAGCCCACCGCCGGCGTCGGCACGGGTCCCAGAAGCAGGACATTCATGCCGGTCGATGTGAGGCCCGCCGTAAGCGCGTTTTCCAGCATATAGCCCGACAGCCGGGTATCCTTGCCAATCACCACACGATGGGCGGAACCACCATCGCGGCGAAAATAGCGCCCGGCCGCCGCGCCAAGGCGCAGCGCCATCTCGGCGGTCATGGGATAGGTATTGGCGCGACCACGCACGCCATCGGTGCCGAACAGCTTGCGGCTCATCTCTCGTCTCCGGTTGTCACGGATCGCCACAGGGCAAGGGCCTGCCGCGTCTCCCATACATCATGAACGCGCAGGACCTGCGCGCCCTGTGCAACGCCTGCCAGCGCCACGGCGACCGAGCCGGGCACGCGTCGCGCGGCATCTGCCTCTGATCCGATCGTACCGATGAACTTCTTGCGGCTGACGCCCAGAAGGATCGGGCACCCGAGCCCATGGAACAGCGAAAGCCCCCGGATCAGGGTCAGGTTGTGGTCCAGTGTCTTTCCAAAACCGATGCCGGGATCGACCATGATCCGGGCACGCGGGATACCTGCGGCTTCGGTCTCAGCGACCTTTTCGGCAAGAAAATCATAGACATCCAGCAGCACGTCATCGTAGCGCGGATCGGCCTGCATGGTTTGCGGCGTGCCTTGTGCATGCATCAGGCAGACGGGGGCACCGCGGCGCGCGGCAAGTGCGCTGAGCGCCGGATCAAAGGTGAAGGCGGCCACATCGTTGATGAACGTGGCCCCAGCATCCAGCGCCGCCTCGGCCACAGCGGCCTTGCGGGTATCGATGGAGATCGCGGTTTCAATCCCGCCCGCGCGCAACGCGGCGATCACCGGCGCGGTACGCGCGCGCTCTTCATCGACCGGCACCTCGGCGGCACCGGGACGCGTACTCTCGCCACCGACATCGATGATCTCGGCCCCCGCGCCTGCCATGCGCTGCCCCTGCGCCACCGCTGCCTCGGGGGCGAGGAACTGCCCCCCATCGGAAAAGCTGTCGGGCGTCACGTTGAGGATGCCCATAAGGCGCGGACGGTCCAGCGCGAGACCCGCAAAATCGGCGCGCGGCGCGGTCAGGCGGGCCAGCGCATCGACCGGCAGGTCGGCGGCGGGCACCAGCTTGGGCGCGCGCCCCCGCTCCAGCACCTCGACACGGTCGAACCAAAGCCAGCCGCCGGCCAGCGTCAACGCCCCCGCAGGGCGGGCCGCGTCTTGCATCGGGATAGGACGATAGTAGATCATGCCTTCGGGTTAGCCCCAAGCCAGAGGGCTGGCAAGGGCCGGGCCTCAGGCGCGCTCGACCGTCACGCGGCTTCCCGCCGGCACTGTTACAGACCCGTGAACCACGAAGCCATCCGCTGCCGTCAGCTCGGCAAGCCACAGCGCCAGCGCCACCGGCTCACGCGAATGAGGTCCGTCCACCGCGTCGAGCACCAGCTTGGTAGGGGCCCAGACAATGGTCTGTCCATGTTTCATCGCCCAGTCGATCTCGGTCCGGGTCGCCACCACCACGCAACGCGGATCGCGCGCAGCCAGCACCCAGGCGTTCTGCTCGATGGCCAGCAGATCGATGCGCCGCTGCGTTGGCTTGTGGCCGGTCTGCGGGCGCGGGCCGTCGGGCAGGCCAACCGTGAGGATGACAGGCCGCCCACGGGCCTGCCACGCGTCAATCCGGGCCGACAGATCGGACGCGGCAACCGTCGCATTGTCAAGGAACACGACCAGCGGATGCAGGGCCTGCATGCCGCCATCGGGATCAGCCGCGCGCAACGGCGTCGCCGCACGCGAGCGCACGATCTCGACCCCAAGCGCGCCTGGACCGCGGTCCAGCTTTTCGATCCGCACGAAGACGCGCATCGCCTGCGGTTCGGCCAGGATGCGTTCGCCCACACGCTCGGCCAGGGTTTCAAGCAGGTTCAGACGTTCAGCCGCAAGCTCGGACGCAATCGATTCCGTGATCCGGTCATAAGACAGGATCCGGTCCACATCATCGTCCAGCGGCGCCGGATGCGGTCGCACCTCGACCACCACATTGAAACGCAGCCGTTGCTTCTGGCCGCGCTCTTGCTGAAAGGCGCCGATATCGGCCTCGACGATATGGTCGCGCAACGAGATGCGGTCGCGCGGATCGGCCCCAGCCGATGCTGCGGCGCGCTCTTCGGGATGGGCGAAGGCAAGACGGATATCGCTGGTCATTCTGCCCTCCGGGCGCAACTGTGTCGCGCGACCTTAGCCGCTCAACCAGCCTATGCCCTGCCCCATGCCGGCAAGCAAGCGATCACGCGCGACATCAGCGGTAGAAGAGATGCGATCCGATGGCTGCGGTCCGGTCATGACGATGCATCCAGCGGGGACGCACCCGCACCGTATGGAAGTAGATCGCCCCATTGGTCAGCAGACGCGGCGCGCCGTCGAGCGCCAGCCGGGCGATCTTGCCCGCGCGCTCCCATGCTGTGCGTTCGCTGACACGATCGGACTTGCCATCGCAGGTAAAGGAGAACTGGCAGCCCTTCTTGCCGCCCTGATGCACCACCCGGCACACGGTCGTGGGGTAGTTCGGACTTTCGGTCCGGTTCAGGATGACCTCGGCCACCGCGAACTGGCCCCGGATCGTCTCGCCCCGCGCCTCATGATAAATCGCATTGGCCAGACATTCCCAATCGTCATCCCCCTTGGCGGCAGGCAAACCGTCAAGGAACCCCTCTTCATAGCGGATAGTGATCTGCGGGGTCGCGGGCCCCTCGGTCAGGGCTGGCGGTCGACCAACCCCTGCCGGCGTCGCAAGTGCGGCAAGGCGCATGGCGCCGACTGCCTGATACTGCTCTTCTGAACCGGCGCTGACGCCGGTGATCTCATAACCTTGGCGGACCGTCACATCTGCGAGGGCCGCGCCAGTCAGGACGAACACGGCCACGGTGGCCGCCGTCCAGATTTGTCGCAAGCACATGGCGTCGTTTCCCGGCACTGTCCCAGCGTCGTCGCACCGGACTTCCCGGACGGATCATCTCCGATCGACGACAGGCGGGGCGGATACGCCTGACAGGCCGGGGGTGTAAAGCCTTGACCCGGCACCGATTCGACGATGCAACCGATTTCGGCGAGTTACCGCCGATCTTCTGCATGAAAAATGCAAGTCCAAAGATTGGTAAAACTGCGAAATCGACGATGATCCGCCGCTATCTTTCGCATATATCGCAGGTTTCAACCCTTGGGTTCAGTCAGCGCCAGATGCGCTGCCGCAAGACGAGCCTGCGGCACGCGATAGGGCGAACAGCTGACATAGTCGAACCCGGCATTGCGGCAAAAGGCGATTGATTCGGGGTTGCCACCATGCTCACCGCAGATCGAAAGCGTCAGTTTCTCGCGCGTCTTGCGCCCACGCTCAGCCCCGATCAGCAGCAGCTCTCCCACCCCGTCAACGTCAAGGATATGGAACGGATCCTCGGGGAAGACACCCTCTTGCACATAGGTGTTCATAAAGCGCCCGGCATCGTCCCGTGACAGGCCATAGGTCATCTGCGTCAGATCGTTCGTACCGAAGGACAGGAAGGAGGCGTGTTGCGCAATCTCGCCCGCACGCAGCGCCGCGCGCGGAGTTTCGACCATGACTCCCAGCCGATAATCGAAGCTAACGCCCGATTTGGTCCGCACCGCCGCCGCAAGGGCGTCGATCCGTGTCTTGACCAGCTCGACCTCGCGCCGGGCCGAAACGAGCGGGATCATGATTTCAGGCACCACCGGATCACCGGCACGCACGGTTTCGACCGTCGCCTCAAAAATCGCACGGGCCTGCATGTCGTAGATTTCGGGCAGAACGATCCCAAGCCGCACTCCCCGCATGCCTAGCATCGGGTTGAACTCGGCCAGCGCCTCGGCGCGTCGCGTCACCTCGGACAGCGGGCGGTCCAGCGCCTCGGCCAGCTCTCGCAGCCCCTCGCGCGAATGGGGCAGAAACTCGTGCAGCGGCGGGTCGAACAGGCGGATGCAGACCGGAAGCCCACGCATGATCTCGAAAAGCTGCCCAAAGTCGGCGCGCTGCATTGGCAAGAGACGTGCAAGAGCGGCGGCCCGGTCCGTCGAGGTATCGGCGAAGATCATCTCGCGCATGACGACGAGGCGGTCTTCGTCAAAGAACATGTGTTCCGTCCGGCAGAGCCCGATGCCCTCGGCGCTGAAATCGCGCGCGGTTTGTGCGTCGGCAGGTGTATCGGCGTTGGCACGGATGCCGATATCGCGCACCTCATCAGCCCAGGCCAGCAGTTGCCGGAACGCCCCGTCCTGTGCCGGGGGCAGCATCTCGGCTGCACCGACAAGCGCCTCGCCGGTCGTGCCGTCAATGGTGATAATGTCGCCCTCGTTGAACACCCGCCCATCCCGCGTCACAAGCCTGCGGTCCTTGGCATCCAGCCGGATGTCCGAAGCCCCGACGATGCAGGGCAGCCCCAGGCCCCGCCCGATAACGGCCGCGTGGCTGGTCATGCCGCCGCGTTCGGTCAGGACCGCGACCGCCGAATGCATGCCCCGGATATCCTCGGGCGCCGTCTCGCGCCGCACAAGAATGCAGGGCTCCCCCCGCGAGGCGCTGGCCTGCGCGGCCTGCGAGCTGAACACGATGCGCCCTGTCGCGGCACCCGGACTTGCCGCGATGCCACGGGCAAAGACATCACGGGGACCGCGCGGATCAACCTGCGGGTGCAGCAGTTCCGAAAGGGCGCGGGGCTCGACCCTGAGCACGGCCTCGGATTGCGTAATGATGCCATCCTTGGCCAATGCCACAGCGATCTTGAGCCCTGCACGCGCCGAGCGCTGCACCTTGACCGCATCCAGCACCGACAGACGGCCGTCCTCAATGGTGAATTCGATCTGCATCTCTTCCCGCAGGCGCCCGCGGCAGGCGGCACCGTGGCGAATAAGCTCGGCAAAGACCTCGGGCGCAAGCTCTTCAAGCGAGGCCCCACGGGGGTCGCGTGTCAGATAGATCGCATCGCCCTTGGTCAGCGCGTCGCGCCCCTGGCTCTGCCCCAGATAGCGGCCCTTGACCTTGGGATCGCCCGTAATCGGATCGGCGAACTGTATGACACCGGAACCAGAGATCCCCTGCCCGATGCCCTGCGCCATCTTCTGCACCACGAGTCCGAGCGCGGCCTCGGAGGGCGCACCCTTGGCCTGCCGCAACAGGCGCGCGGTCGTCCCCTCCCAGGCACGAGACATTGATCGCAGCACATCAGCCAGTTGCCGTGCCGGGTCCTCGGGGAAAGGCTCATCCATCTCCTGCTGGAAGCTGCGCAGCGCCTCGCGCAGACCGGTTGCATTGGGCTCCAGCCCCTCAAACGTGTCGGGGTCGAGGCGCGCCACGTGGATCGCATACCCCTGCACAAAGCGCAGATAGAGCGCGTCCGCTGCAGCCTGCCCATGCGTGCGTGCCAGATGATCATGGCGGGCGGTGTTGAAGCCGACGTTGAGAATGGTCGCAGGTCCCCCCCAGTCGGGGTTCTCGGGGCTCGGTCGCACCGAGACCAGCGGCACGTCGCCAAAGTGACCAAGTATGCCCGCGCAGTCGACCATCTGACCCGCCGCAATCGCGCGCACGGTCGAGGCCGGCAGTGCGACCGTCTCGGGCACCGGAAGCTCCAGCCGGACCAGACGTTGCAGGCATTTCGCCCGCCAACCGTGGCGTGCCGGATCAATCTGCGCCGACGGCGAGATGACAGTGAAATCGGTCAGGAACTCGGGTTTCTGCACTGCGGCACCTTTTCGTGTTGCGGGCAGGATAGACAGATCACGCTGCGGCGCAAGCGACGGATTGAGCAAAGGGGGCGCTCGCGCCCCCTCTTGTCCTCGCGGACAATTCACCCCCTGAGGATACTTCTGAAAAAGAGAAAGTACGCAGCCGACTTCTTCTTTTCGAAAGTATCCTCGGGGGTGAGGCGCGGCACGCGCCGAGGGGGCAGACAGCCCCCTTCACCAGCGGTTCAGTGTATCCCGCGGCGGATTCCCCGGATCATCAGCCAGACCGCTACGATCACCGGCACCACAAGGATGGCTGTCAGCGCCTCTTTCGACAGGTGCAGGGCCTTGGCCAGCGGATAGCCTGCATAAGAGGCAAGGCTCACTGCATAGTAACTGATCGCAACGACCGACAAGCCCTCGACGGTGTGCTGCAGCCGCAGTTGCAGCGCGGCGCGCTGGTCCATGCTTTCCAGCAGGCTCTGGTTCTGGGCACTCCGCTCCACATCAACGCGGGTGCGCAGCAACTCGGCCGCGCGGGCGGCGCGCTCTGACATGGTCTTGAGCCGGGCTGCCGTCGATTTCACCGTTCGCATGGCCGGATCATAGCGGCGCATCATGAACTCGCCAAAGGTCTGCCGCCCCTCGACCCGCTCTTCGCGCAGAACTGAAATCCGCTGGTTCACGATGGCCTCATAGGCCTCTGTCGCGCCAGACCGGAAAGAAAAGCGGACGGCAAGCGCCTCAAGCTCGGCCGAGATCGCCAGAAGGTCGTGCAGAACGGCCTCGGCAGAGCGATCCTTGGCGTCAAGGCTGCTGACCAATGCGGAAAGCCGGGGGTCAAGCGCGTTGAGCCGCGACGACAGCTCACGCGCCCGGCTGAGGCCCAGCATGGACATGGCCCGATAGGTCTCGACCTCGCACAAGCGCTGCACGATCCGGCCGATGCGGCGCTGGCCAATGCCGGGCTGCACGAAAACGGCAAAGCGCATATGCCCCGCCGGATCGACCCGGAAGTCACCCGCGACAATCGCTGCACCATCGACAACCGAGGAGACCGCAAGGCTTTCGGCAACGAACCAGCTGTCGATGCGTTCGGCTACCTCGGCCAGCGTCTTGGGCATCGGTTCCACCCGGATCAGCACTGAAACAAGGCGCCTGCCGGGGGCGTCCGCAATCCAGTCAGCCGGAAAGACCTCGGCCTCGATGGGATCAAAAGGCCGCGCGGACAGGCCCGGGCTGAAGGCCGAATAGGTCACGAATTCGGTATGGCTTTCCCATTTCAGCTCCGCCCGGCCGATGGGCGCGGAAAAATGCGTGGCATCCGGCTGCGGATGGCCTGCGCCATAGCGGTCGAGCAAAGCCAGAAGGTGCGCCCGATCGGCCTGCCGGTCCCGGTTATGTGCATCCGAAGGCTCTTTGATGGCGACATAGGCGGCCATGCAGGGAGCGGTCAGCGCCGGAAACGGGCGTGCGTGCAGTTCATTGACCAAGGCATAGCGCAGGGGGTGGTCGTCAATCAGGCTCATGGCGGCTCGTCGGGTATTCCAGTCAGGTGAAGGCCTGCACGATAGCGGCTGATGTGATGGAATCTGCCCGCAAATCAGCGCCTTGCTGGTATGCGCAGGGATACTTGCAATTGTGCAACATCATCCGCATCCAGCGAAAAGGCCCCGGATCTCTCCGGGGCCTTGCGATTGTTCTGTTTCCCCCGATCACTCGATCATGGGCAGGAGTGCATCGATGCTCTTCTTGGCGTCGCCATAGAACATACGGGTGTTTTCCTTGTAGAACAGCGGGTTCTCGATACCGCTGTATCCCGTGCCCTGGCCACGTTTCGACACGAAGACCTGCTTGGCCTTCCAGCATTCCAGAACCGGCATGCCGGCGATGGGGCTGTTGGGGTCTTCCTGCGCCGCCGGGTTCACGATGTCGTTCGAGCCGATGACGATCGCAACATCCGTTTCGGGGAAGTCCTCGTTGATCTCGTCCATCTCCAGCACGATGTCGTAAGGCACTTTCGCCTCGGCCAAGAGAACGTTCATGTGCCCGGGCAGACGGCCCGCCACCGGGTGGATGGCGAAGCGGACGTTCTTGCCCTTGGCGCGCAGCTTGCGGGTCAGTTCCGACACGCTTTGCTGCGCCTGCGCCACCGCCATCCCATAGCCGGGGATGATGATGATGCTGTCGGCATCGTTCAGCGCCGCGGCCACGCCATCGGCGTCGATCGCGATCTGCTCGCCCGTCACCTCCATCGCGGGACCGGTCGTGCCGCCGAAGCCGCCGAGGATCACGCTGATGAAGCTGCGGTTCATCGCCTTGCACATGATGTAGCTCAGGATCGCACCGGACGAGCCCACCAGTGCGCCAACCACGATCAGCAGGTCGTTCGACAGCGAAAAGCCGATGGCCGCTGCCGCCCAGCCCGAGTAGCTGTTCAGCATCGACACCACCACCGGCATGTCGGCGCCGCCGATGCCCATGATCAGGTGGTAGCCGATGAAGAGCGCGGCCAGCGTCATCACGATCAGCGCCAGCGTCGAGCCCGTCTGAAGATAGACGACCAGCAGCACCAGCGAGATCAGCGCCGCACTTGCGTTCAGCACATGCCCGCCCGGAAGCTTCTTGGCCTTGCCATCCACCTTGCCCGCAAGCTTGCCAAAGGCGATGACCGAGCCGGTAAAGGTGACCGCACCGATGAAGACGCCAAGGAAGGTCTCGACCCGAAGGATCGCGATCTCGGCCCCGGTCTTGTGGGCGACGACACCGGCAAAGCCCTCAAGTGCGGCACGTGCGGCCTCATCCATGCCGGCGATGCGGATCATCTCGATATGGGTGTTGAAGCCGATGAACACCGCCGCAAGACCGACCAGGCTGTGCATCGCCGCCACCAGCTGCGGCATCTCGGTCATCTGGACGCGCTGCGCCACGACCCAGCCGATGGCCCCGCCCACCGCGACCATCACGACCGAGATCAGCCAGTTGTCCGCGCCGGGGCCGTAAAGCGTCGCCAGAACCGCCAGTGCCATGCCGAAAATGCCGTACCAGACCGCGCGCTTGGCGCTTTCCTGACCCGACAGCCCGCCAAGGGACTGGATGAAGAGAACCGCTGCAACCACATAGGCGGCCGTGGTAAATCCGTATTCCATTCTGCGGCGCTCCCCTTACGACTTCTGGAACATGGCGAGCATGCGCCGGGTGACCATGAAGCCACCGAAGATGTTGATCCCGGCCATGAAGACCGACAGGGCGGCAAGGATCACGACCAGCCAGTTGCCCGACCCGATCTGCATCAGCGCCCCAAGGATGATGATCGACGAAATCGCATTCGTGACCGCCATCAGCGGCGTATGCAGGCTGTGGCTGACGTTCCAGATCACCTGGACGCCGACATAGACCGACAGCACGAAGACGATGAAGTGCGACATGAAGCTTGCCGGCGCATAAAGCCCCGCCAGCAGGATCAGCGCACCGCCCACGACCAGCATCCCCACCTGATTGCGGGTCTGGGTCTTGAAGGCCGCCACTTCCTGCGCACGCTTCTCTTCGGGCGTCAGCTCCTTGGGCTTTTCCTTCGGCTTCTGCGCGGCAATCGCGGCCACCTTGGGCGGCGGCGGCGGATAGGTCACCGCGCCTTCATGCGTCACCGTCGCGCCGCGGATCACGTCGTCTTCCATGTTGTGGAAGATCACGCCGTCCTTCTTGGGCGTCAGATCGGTCAGCATGTGGCGGATGTTGGTCGCGTAGAGCGTCGAGGCCTGCGCCGCCATCCGGCTGGGGAAGTCGGTATAACCCACGATCGTCACGCCATTGTCGGTGACAATCTTCTGGTCCGGCACCGTCAGGTCGCAGTTGCCGCCGCGTTCCGCCGCAAGGTCAACGATCACGCTGCCCGGCTTCATCATCTGCACCATGTCCTCGGTCCAGAGCTTGGGCGCAGGACGGCCGGGGATCAGTGCGGTGGTGATCACGATGTCGATATCGGGGGCCAGCTCGCGGAACTTCTTGAGCTGTGCCTCGCGGAACTCAGGGGACGACGGCGCTGCATAGCCACCCGTCGCCGCGCCATCCTGCACCTGATCGGCGAAATCCAGATAGACGAACTCGGCGCCCATCGACTCGATCTGCTCGGCCACTTCAGGACGCACATCGAAGGCGAGCGTAATCGCGCCGAGCGACGTCGAGGTGCCGATGGCCGCCAGACCCGCCACACCCGCGCCGACGATCAGCACCTTGGCCGGGGGCACCTTGCCCGCCGCCGTCACCTGACCGGTGAAGAAGCGGCCAAAGTTGTTACCGGCCTCGATCACCGCGCGGTAGCCCGCGATATTGGCCATCGACGACAGCGCGTCCATCTTCTGCGCCCGGCTGATGCGCGGCACCATGTCCATGGCAACCACCGTCGCACCCTTTTGCGACGCGGCCTCCAGCAGTTCGGGGTTCTGCGCCGGCCAGAAGAACGAGATCAGCGTCTGTCCGCGCCGAAGCATGTCCACCTCGGACATCTCGGGGCCGCGCACCTTGACCACAACCTCGGCCGCATCGAACACAGCCTTGGCCGACGGCAGAACCTCTACCCCCGCCTTGGCATAGGCCTCGTCCGAAAACCCGGCCTTCGCCCCAGCCCCGCTTTCAACGACGCAAGTGTGACCAAGCTTCGCAAGCTGCAGCGCAGAATCAGGCGTCAACGCAACCCGGTTCTCGCCCTCGAATATCTCTCTCGGTGCCCCGATCTTCACGAGTTCTCCCCCGTCCAGTGGCGCCTTGTGGCGCGTATTGTCCCTTGCCCGTTTCCGGGCGCATGCGAATTGCTAAACATCACGCAAGAAAATTTCAAAGCATACTTTCTGCTACGCAGCAATATTTCCCCAGCGTTTTTGTCATATCCACCTGCGCACCCTGCGTGCCCAGTCATCGAAATCCTGTCCAAAGGTCGTACGCAGGCGGTCTTCCTCTGCCAGGATGAAGCGCATGGTCACCAATTTGACGAAACCCGCGGCGACCAGAATACCAATAGGCGCGCCGATCCAAAGGGCCAGCGACAGAATCATGATGACATTGCCGAGATAGATCGGATTGCGGCTGATCTCGAACACGCCCGAGGTCACCAGCTTTGACGGTTGCCCCCTCGGGTTCAGCGTCGTCATGGCCCGCCGCATCTGCGCCACTGCCGTCGCAAATATCCCAAGACCGACGACCAGAAGCACGATACCGCCCATGGGCGAGCCCTGCAAATTCAGCAAAGCCGTCGAGGCGCCGGTCAGGGCCAGCGCCAAAACGAACCATGCCTGAGGCCAATCGAGCGCGCGTTTCACCCTTTGGGGCACTCCTGTTACCGGTCGCAGGCGGCATATTCCGCGTGATTTGCGACTTTGCAACCGGTAACAGCGCCGCGAGAATAATTCATGTTCCGTGATTTGCGCGGCGAAGGTTCCGTTGCGTCAGCTTGTACCCTGGCCTTGCACCTGCCTGCGCCCCGTCGCAGGCTGTTCGCATTGGGAGGACCGGCACATGACCACCGATTTCAGCGCGACGCGCGCATTGTTCGATCTGCCGCAGGGCGTGATCTATCTAGACGGCAACTCGCTTGGTCCGTTGCCCAGGGCGACCGCGGATCGCGTCGCGCGCACTGTGACCGAAGAATGGGGCCAGATGCTGATCACCGGCTGGAACCGCGCTGGCTGGATGGAGATGCCGCGCCGCCTGGGCGACCGGATCGGCCGATTGATAGGGGCAGAGCCCGGACAGGTTGTTCTGGGCGACACGCTGTCGATCAAGGTTTATCAGGCGCTGGCCTCTGCCCTTGAGATGCGCCCCACGCGCAAGGTCATCCTGTCAGATACCGGGAACTTCCCGTCAGACCTCTATATGGCAGAGGGGCTGTGCCGGACACTTGGGCCCGACTACAGCCTGCGGACCGTCGCCCCCGAGGCGGTCATGGATGCGCTGGACGACAGCATCGCCGTCATGATGATCACCGAAGTGGACTATCGTACCGGTCGGCGGCATGACATGGCCGCGCTGACCGCCCGCGCCCATGAGGTGGGGGCGCTTGCGGTCTGGGATCTGGCGCATAGCGCGGGTGCCTTGCCGGTCGAGGTGGCAGCAGGTGGCGCCGACTTTGCAGTGGGCTGCACCTACAAATACCTGAACTCCGGCCCCGGCGGCCCGGCCTTCATCTATGTGGCCCCGAGGAATGCCGGTGTCGCGCGACCTGCGCTCTCGGGCTGGCTTGGCCATGAAGCGCCCTTTGCCTTCGATCTCGACTACCGCCCCGGCGCAGGGATCGAACGGATGCGCGTGGGCACCCCGCCCATCCTGCAACTTGCGGCACTCGAGGCCTCGCTCGACATCTGGGACAGGGTGGAGATGGCCGACATCCGTGCGGCCTCTCTGGCGCTGACGGACCAGTTCATTGCCGGGGTCGAGGCCACCTGCCCCGATCTGGTTCTGGCCACGCCGCGCCCGCATGCGCAGAGGGGCAGCCAGGTCAGCTTCCGCCACCCCGAGGGTTATGCGATCATGCAGGCGCTGATTGCTCGGGGGGTGATCGGCGACTTCCGCGCCCCCGATATCCTGCGCTTTGGCTTCACACCCCTGTTCATCGATAAAGAGGACGTCGCACGCGCGATCGAGATCCTGAAAGAGGTGATGGATGGGCGACTGTGGGATCGTGACGAATACAGGACGCGCGCCCGCGTGACTTGATGGCCAAAGAGCGGTTTGCGCCTGCGAGGGCCGCTGAAATGTGGCCCTCGCGCATGATTCGGGAATCTTTTCGTGACTGGACCGGGCAACGGCTCTTGGGATATTCCTGACTTCATGTAGGTATGCGAAGATATCCACAGGATTGCGAAGGAGTGATTTGAGATGCTGCAAAATGTTCTGGGCCTCGTTCTGGGCGGCGTGCTGCTTGTGGCGCTTCCGGCCTGCGTGCCCAGCGACCCGTCGCTGACCGGCGCAACGAAGACGCCGCAGGCAACTGTCAAGCAGCCCTCTGCGTCTGACTTCGAGAATGCCTACGTCGCCCGCCAGGACGGAACCTTCGTGGTCCCCGCGGTGCCTGAGGAGCAAGTGCCGCCGCAACTGCGCCGCCAGCTGGTGAAATTTGAGACCGACGATCCGGTCGGCACCATCATCATCAACCCGTCGGCCAAGACGCTGCATCTGGTGACTGCGCCCGGCAAGGCCATGCGCTATGGCATCGCCGTCGGCAAGGATGGCTTCCAGTGGGCGGGTGAGGCGCTGATCACCGACCGCAAGCACTGGCCCACCTGGACACCGCCGAAAGAGATGATCGCCCGCAAGCCTGAGCTTGCCAAATGGGAGAAAGGCCAGCCCGGCGGCCCGACCAACCCGCTTGGCGCCCGCGCGCTGTACCTGACCACCAACGGGCGGGACTACGGGTTCCGAATTCACGGGACGCCTGAATGGCAGTCGATCGGGCGCAACGCGTCGTCTGGCTGCTTCCGCATGATCAATCAGGACGTGATGGACCTTTATGATCGCGTTCCGAATGGCGTGAAGGTCGTGGTGCTGAACGCCGATGGTTCGCGTCCGACCCGTCTGATTCTGCCGCCCCCCGCACCTGTGAAGAAGGCGGTCGCCAAGTCGACACCCAAGCCGGTTTCGCCCGGCGCGCCCGCACCCGGATTCCCGGTGATGACGGCACCGATCATGACACCACCGGCCATCGGCACCCCTGCCGCACTCGGCACGCCGCAGGCACTGACCCCGGCTGCACCGCAACCTGCGGCACCTGCTCCGGCAGCGGCTACTCCGGCGGCACCTGCGGCAACGCCCGCGGCTCCGGCTGTTGCACCGACTGCGGCGGCGCCGGCACCTGCGGCGGCCTGCGTACCCTCTGCCGGCCAACCCTGCCTCTGAGCGGATCCAGGACATGACAAAGGGGCGATGCATGGCATCGCCCCTTTTGCTTTTCAGTACCGTCTCTCAGGCGGCGTGACGCAGCCCAGTCGCCCAATCGCGCGCCGCACGCCCGAAAGCCTCAAACAGCGGGCGCGAGACAGGGTCGCCGCAGGCATTCCACTCCGGATGCCATTGCACCGACAAGGTGAAGCCCGGTGCATCGCGCACGAAAATTGCCTCTGGCGTGCCATCGGGTGCCTGACCGTCAATCACGATGCGCGGCCCCGCGCGGTTGATGCCCTGACCGTGCAGAGTATTGGTCATCACCTCTTCCGCGCCCATCAGCCGCGCAAAGACACCGCCCGGAGTGAAGCGTACCGGATGGCGCAGGGCAAACTTCTCTTCCAGCGAGCCATCAGGCGGCATGCGGTGGTTCATCCGTCCGGGTAGATCGCGGATTTCCGGATGCAAGGTGCCGCCAAGGGCCACGTTCACCTCTTGAAAACCCCGGCAGATGCCAAGGAAGGGCTGGCCGCGTTCTACACAAGCGCGGATCAGTGGAAGGGTGACAGCATCGCGGGCGCGCTCAAACGAACCGTGGGCAGGGGTTTCCTCCTCGCCGTACTCATTGGGGTGCACGTTGGGGCGGCCACCGGTCAGCAGAAAGCCGTCACACATCGACAAGAGCTCGTTCACGCACACAAAGCGCGGATCGGCCGGTATGATCACCGGCAGGCATCCCGCAACCTGAGCCACCGCCTCGGAATTCATCGTGCCCCCGGCATGCACGGGGTAGGTGTCGTTCAGCATGCTCATGTTGCCAATGATGCCCACGACGGGGCGCCGGGAAGTATTCGTCATTGCGTCATCCATCCGTTACGGATGAATTTACGGTGCAAACGACCCGTTTTGAAGCAAAAACCCTGCGCACTTCGGTGCATCGGCGCAGGGTCTGCCCGCAATAGCAGCGCAGGTCGCTGGTCACGCCCGCTTGATTTGCAGTTTCCGGCGCAGTCGCGCTGAGATGGGGCAACGCATACTTGACCCCCGGAGGACCCGATGAAGCTGACGTCAGCCCTCATACTCATGTTTCTTGCCGCGCCGGCAATTGCCCAAGAGACGGACCATAGCGGCCATGGAGCCACGGCCACGAACGATGCGCCATCGACGCAGGAATACATCGTCGCGATGGACCGGATGCATGACGACATGGGTGCAGTCAAATACACGGGCAATGCTGACGTAGACTTCATCGCAGGCATGATCCCGCACCATCAGGGCGCGGTCGACATGGCGAAGGTTGTCCTTCAACACGGGACCGACCCCGATGTCCGGGCGCTTGCCGAGCAGGTCATCGCCACGCAAGAGGCCGAGATTGCCTGGATGACGGACTGGCTCTCCAAGCACGGGCAATAATCTAAAATACCTTGCGGTAGAACACGCGCATGAAGCCTTCATGCGCGCCCCGTGCGACCTCGGTATAGCCGAGCGCGGCATAGAGGTGCTGCGCGCCTGACATGGCGGCATTGGTGTAGAGCTCGACCGCCGCCAGTCCGCTTGCATGGGCCAACCGCTCGCAATGGGCAACCAGCAGTCGGCCGAGGCCGCGCCCCTGCGCCGACGGCAAGGCCGCCAGCACGTCGAGGTGCATGATGCCGTCGGCGGCGTGGCAGGCCATCACGGCCTCCCCCTCTCCCACGACCCAGACCTCGCCCTGCGCAATCATCGTGGCATAGTCGTCGTCCATCGGTGCCGGGCGGCGACCGATGCCTGCGACGAACGGCTCAAAGGCTGCGACGACACAGGCCTGCACGGCATCCAGATCAAGGCCGCGGGCCAGACGCGGGGTCATGCCCCCGCGGCCTCGGCCACCGCCCGCGCGGCTGCATCGAGCGCACCCGGCCCGTGCGGAATGCCAAGCGCGACCATCCCGGCCTGCATCGCAGCAAGCGCGCCCAATGTCATATGCGCGTTCACATGCCCCATATGCGCCACGCGCAGGCTGCCATCGGCGCCGGGGTCCTCGGCTGTCTGCATGCCAAGGCCGATGCCCAGGGTGACCCCTGCCTTCGCCTCAAGCCAACTGCGCAGTCGGGTGGCCGATGGTGCGGGGCCAACGCGGGCGGCAGTGACGGAATGTCCACGCGCGGCGGGGTCGGCCACGTTCAGCGCAATCTGGGGATTGCCCTGCCCCCATGCGTCAAAGGCCGCCCAAACCGCCCGCGCCAGCCCGGCGTGCCGGGCCCAGACAGCCTCGACCCCTTCATCGAAAATCATGTTCAGGCTTTCGCGCAGACCGAAAAGATGATGCGTCGGTGCGGTTCCATGCCAAAGCTGCCAGAACTCGGTCGCATCGAAGCGTGTGGTCCAGTTCCAGTAGGGCGTCCGCAGATCAGCCTCGCGGCAGCGCTCCACCGCGCGGTCCGATGCCCAGACAAGGCCAAGCCCCGGCGGAACCATCAGCCCCTTCTGGCTTGCCCCGACGATCAGATCGACACCCCAGTCATCCATCCGCATCTCGTCGCAACCCATCGAGGCAATGCAGTCCACTGCCAGCAGCGCCGGGTGGCCCGCCGCATCGATGGCCCGGCGCAAAGCGGGGATGTCGTTCTTGACCGAGGTCGCTGTATCGACATGGGTGACCAGCACCGCCTTGATCGAATGGTCGCTATCCGCGCGCAATGCGGACTCAAGCCTGTCGGGGTCCGCCGGAGAATTGCGCCCGAAGTCCAGCAACTCGGCCCTAATCCCCTGCGCAATGGCCGAGGCATGCCAGCCATGGCCGAACTGCCCGGTCGCAAGCACCAGCGCCCTGTCCCCGCGGGAAAAGAGGTTCGAGTTCGCCGCCTCCCACGCGCCGTGGCCATTCGCGATCCAGATACCGACATGGCCTGATGATCCCGCAAGCCGGCGCAGATCGGGCCAGATCGTTTCCACCATATCCGGCAGCGCGCCAGCATAGATGTTGGGCGCCGCCCGGTGCATCGCCGCCAGCACCCGGTCCGGTGTAACCGAAGGGCCGGGAATGGCAAGGTAGGGGCGACCGTTGGCAAGGGTCATCGCGGGCTCCATCTGATCTCGCCCCATGGCTAAGGCCGCCCCTTGCCGTGGTCAATGCCTGCCCACGCTCTGCCATGGTCACCGGGCAGACTGCCAGACACCGCGCCCGCTTGCCCCTGCCCCGCATGCAAGCTATCCCAAGGGACACACAGACCGGAGCCCGCGTTGTCCGCAAAATCCGACCGAGACCCGCGCTACACTTCTGGCCGCCTGTTTGGCCGGTTGTGGCGCGGCTATCTGAGCCGGCATACGCCACTGATGGCGCTGGCCTTTCTGTTGATGGTGATCGAGGGATCGACCCTCGGCGCGCTCTCTTGGCTGCTTGAGCCGCTCTTCGACCGCGTCTTCGCGCCGGGCGGATCGGCCGAACTGCCACTGGTCGGGGCTGCGATCCTCGGTCTGTTCCTGATCCGGGCCGTCACCTCGATTGCCTCGAAGACACTGCTGACCACGATTTCGCAGAAAAGCGCGACGGCGATGCAGGTCGATCTGCTGTCGCATGTTCTGACACTGGAGAGCCGGTTCTTTCAGGAGAACCCGCCCGGCGCGCTGATGGAGCGCGTGGTGGGCGATACCGGCGCGGTACAGGGGGTCTGGACCTCTCTCATCACGGGCGCAGGGCGCGACTTCATCGCTCTGATCTCGCTCTTCATCGTCGCGCTGACGATTGACGTGCGCTGGACCTTTGCCGCCCTGATTGGCGCGCCCTTGCTGATTGCGCCGGCCATGCTGATCCAGAAATACATCCGCAAGAAAACGATGCAGAGCCGCCATCAGGCAAGCCTGCGCAGCGTGCGGCTGGACGAGATCTTCCACGGCATTCAGGCCATCAAGCTGAACCGGATGGAAGACTATCAGACCGACCGCTTCCGCCGGATCGTGGGCCAGATCGTACGGGCCGAGGTCAAGAGCGCTTCCAGCCGTGCCACCATTCCCGCGCTTATCGACGTGATCACCGGCATCGGCTTTTTCACCGTGCTGATGCTGGGCGGGGCAGAAATCGCTGAAGGCAAGCGCACCACGGGTGAGTTCATGTCCTTCTTCACCGCCATGGCGCTGACCTTCCAGCCCATCCGCAGGCTGGGCGATCAGGCGGGCGTGTGGCAGGTGGCATCCGCCTCGCTGGAGCGGATCTTCCGCCTGTTCGACACGGCGGCCCCCACCCGCCTTGCGGCGGGCAGCGGCACCATCCCCGCAGCCCCGCCCGAAGTAAGGCTGGCGGACGTGCGCTTCAGCTATGGCGATGCGCCAGTGCTGAATGGACTGAGCTTCACCGCCGAGGCGGGCCGAATGACCGCGCTCGTCGGCGCCTCGGGTGCAGGCAAGTCGACCGTGTTCCACCTGCTGACCGGCATGGCCGAGGCAGAGGCGGGTCAGATCACGCTTGGTGATACTGATATCTCCACGCTGACCCTGCCCGACCTGCGCAGCCAGTTCGCCGTGGTGTCCCAGGACGCGATGCTGTTTGACGAAACCATCCGCGAGAACGTGACGCTTGGGCGTGAGCTGCCGGACGACCGGCTGCAAGGTGCGCTTGACGCCGCGCATGTCAGCGATTTTCTGAAGAATCTGCCCGCAGGGGTCGACAGCCGGGCCGGCCCGCGCGGATCGGCCCTGTCCGGTGGGCAGCGTCAGCGCGTGGCGATTGCCCGTGCGCTGGTCGCAGGCGCGCCGATCCTGCTGCTGGATGAGGCGACATCGGCGCTCGATGCGGCGTCCGAGGCGGTCGTGTCCGAGGCGCTGTCGCGACTTGGTGCCGGGCGCACGACGCTGGTCATCGCGCATCGCCTTGCGACCGTGCGCGACGCCGACAAGATCGTCGTGATGGATCACGGCCGCGTTGTCGAGGAAGGCACCCATGACAGCCTGCTTGCAAAGGGCGGGCTTTATGCCGATCTCTATCGCCTGCAATTCAAGGAATAGGGCCATGACCGCCTCCCGCCGCCTCGTGACGCTGACCGGCGCAGATGCACTGACGTTCCTGCAGGGCCTCGTGTCCAATGACGTGCGGCAGTTGGACAAGCCTGGCATCGTCTATGCCGCCCTGCTGACGCCGCAAGGCAAGTATCTGGCCGATTTCTTTGTGGTGAACACGGGTAAGTCGCTGCTGCTTGACCTGCCCGAGGGGCTGGCGGATACCACGCTGCGCCGTCTGTCCATGTATCGGCTGCGTGCGGATGTGCAGATGGCGCCTGCCGCGCTTGCGGTCACGCGGGGCACGGGCGCGCCACCCGAAGGCGCCCTGCCCGACCCGCGCCACCCGGCGCTTGGCTGGAGGCACTATGGCGCCCCCCTGCCCGAGGCTGATGTCGACTGGGACGCCATCCGCGTTGAGCACATGATCCCCGAAACAGGCATTGAGCTGATCCCTGACGAGACCTTCATCCTCGAGGCGGGGTTCGAGGCGCTGAACGGCGTCGATTTCCGCAAGGGCTGCTACGTGGGCCAGGAAGTCACGGCGCGGATGAAGCACAAGACCGAGCTGCGCAAGGGTCTGACGCGGCTACGGATCGAAGGGGCCGCACCGGTCGGGACGCCCATCCTGATGGAGGACGGGCGCGAGGCGGGCACGCTTTACACGCAGTCGGGGGGCCGAGCGCTGGCCCATATGCGTTTTGAACGGATGGAAGCCCCCCTCACCGCAGGCGAGGCCCGCCTGCGGTCGGAATGACGGCGCTCAGGCGCGCTCGGAATATTCCATGAGGTCGGTGTTGATGATGATGACCTCATCCACCCCGATGAAGGGCGGCACCATGACGCGCACGCCATTTTCCAGAACCGCGGGCTTGTAGCTTTTCGTCGCGGTCTGACCGTTCATGACGGGCTCAGCCTCCACAACCCGGCAACGCACCTTCTGCGGGATCTGCACGCTGAGTGCCTCGTCACCGTAGTACTGCACCGTGGCGGTCATGCCATCCTGCAGGAAGGGGCGACGATCGCCCAGAAGCTCGGCGTCCACCTCGGCCTGTTCAAAGGTCTCAGCATCCATGAACACCAGCCGACCATCGGTTTCATAGAGAAACTGCTGGTCCTTGTTTTCCAGCCGCACCTCCTCGACCTTGTCCTCTGACCGGAACCGTTCATTCAGCTTGCGGCCGTCGCGCAGGTTCTTCAGTTCGACCTGGGCAAAGGCACCGCCCTTGCCGGGTTTCACATGCGAGACCTTCACGCTGGCCCAAAGCCCGCCGTCATGTTCGATGATGGTGCCGGGACGGATTTCGTTCCCACTGATCTTTGCCATTTGGTCAAACCTTATAGAAATCTTGATTTCTTGCGGCCTGCACCTATATGTCGTCAGCAAACCGGCTGGCCCGCGACTATATAATGTATGTTCCGAAGGCAAGTCATGCGCCTGATGCATGCCAATTATGCAAAAGGTGGAATACCGAATCGACACTAAATCGTCATATTCACCGAGCCCCACGAGACGCAAGAGCAATAACAGGATAGGCCATGGCAGACTTCATCGACAGCACCGCATTCAACTACGAGCAGGGTCAACGGGCCCGCAAGCTTTTTGCTGCCGTCGTTCTGGCCGCCCTCGATGACGCCATTGCCGACGACAAGAAGTATGGCAACGGCCCCGAACAGATCGCACGCTGGGCGCGTTCGCGTGACGGGCGCGAGGTTCTGTCCTGCGCCGGCATCGATCCGAACGAGCGCGTCGTGAAGGGCCTGATGGATTTCGTCGCCAAGGGCGTGCGTACCTCGGTCGCGCTGTCGCGCGAAGAGAGCGAGCGCCGCCACGCAGCCGAGCTTGAGGCGGAAGCCGCCTGATCCCTTCGGAAGCAGCATAGGAAAAGCGCGCCGTTAGGCGCGCTTTTTGTTTCAGTGCTGAATGTCGGGTGCGTTACTGAACGTCGCGCGCAATCAGCATGCGCTGGATCTCAGTCCTGACGAGTTTGCGCACGGCGCGGGTGATGCGCTCGCCCAAGGCGCCCTGCAGTTCATCACGGATGATGTCGCGCACCACTTCGCGCAGCGCTTCTTCATCAAAGTCATCGGCATCGCCGGGGGCAAAGACGCGCGGAACTTCGTTCATCGCACGGGCCGTCAGATGCTCTTCAACATCGGCTGCAAGCTCTTCCTCGGCCGCGTCGAGCGATGACACCTCAGCCTCGGGCTGCAACTCTGCAGCATCAAGAGGGTCGGTAGATCGCTCTGGCTCCTCTACCAAGGGTGCGGGCGGCACCGAAGCCTCGGCAAAGGTCTCGGCGGCCTCTGTTGCCTCTTCCACCACCGGCTCCGGGCTAGGGCCAGTCGCATCCTTTCGCGGCTCTGCCCAGGCTCCATCGCGCCACGCCGCTTGCAGGCGACGCTCATGCGCAAGAACAAAGGGCACAACCTCTGCCAGCGGTGCCTGTCTTGGCTCGTCGTCAGGCTCAGTGGAGCTTCCCTCGGACCAGTCGGTATCGGTGAATGGCGCCTCAGCCTCCCAGTCGTCCCCGTCGACGCGCGCACCGAGTTGCGAAACAACATGGCCCAACGAAGGGGGCGGAGCCTCGACAGCCGCAATATCCGACTTGCCAAGGACCATCGGCCCGGCGGTCGTATCATGCACCCGCAGGGCCGGCGTCAGAACCAGTTTGCCAAGGCCCGTGTCGGCGCCAACTGCGGCCGGGCGTTGCGCAGGGATTGGGGGTCGAAGGTCTTCGGACACCAGCCTTCGTATGGATGCCAGAACATCCTCGATTTCAACCGATGTCATTGGCTCGCTCATGCCGCACCTCACTCAACCATGACGACAGAGTAACGCCAGCGCCCCCGCCGCGCAAGTCAGAGGCGCTTTGATCTTCGGCAAAACGCATGAGTTGCAATGGGTTGGGTCCGAATTGGAAACAATCCGATCTCAGTTCTTGCCCAATGCCTTCAGAACGCGGTCCAACTGCTCGCCCTGCCACGATCCGATCGGCGCTTTTTTCACCGCATTGTAGTAGCCGGTCACATCATAGGTCGGAATACCAAGGTTCAGATCCTCGGCCGTCAGGCGCCCCATCGTCGCGAGAATCTGGTAAACGCGGAAGTAACGCTCAGCTTCAGACTGCGCGCGGGCCGCACGGGCGTCGAGCACGTCCTGCTCGGCGTCAAGTACATCAAGCGTCGTGCGCGCACCCAGCTTTGCTTCTTCGCGCAAGCCCTCGAAGGCAAGGCGGGCGGCGACGATCTGTGCCTCGTTCGCTGCGATCTGGACAGAGCTGACCTCTAGCTGAGCCCAGGCCGCACCAACATCTTCTTCCAACTGCAGCACGGTTTCGTGCAGCAATGCGCGCTGCGCTTCGCGGTTCATCTGCGCCTGACGCTTTTGCGAGGACAAGAGCCCGCCAGAGTAGATGACCTGGCTCATGCTGACGCCGACGGAGCGGGCGTTATAGTCGACCGTATCGCCCGCACCTGAACTGGTTCCAAGCGAGCCCTGCGCGCTGATGGTCGGGCGCATGTTCGCCTCGGCCAGCGCGATGTTCAGGTCGGCGGCGCTGACCAGATGCTGCTGCCGGATGACAGCCGGGTTCTCGCGATGTGCGATATCGATCGCGCCCTGCACGGTCGAGGGCAGCTTTGGCGAACGTGGCGGCGGCGCGAGCGTGCCGGGGTAGCGGCCAACGGCCGCACGGAACGCCTCACGCGCAACGCGCACGTCACCTTCGGCAGCCGCAACATCTGCATTCGCACCGGCCAGCTTCGACTCGGCCAAGGATACATCGGTGCGCGTGACCTCACCCACCTCGAAACGGTCGCGGGTTGCGCGCAGTTCCTCGCCGATCACCGAGACATAGTTCTGGCGGAATCCAAGGATCTCTTGCGTCAGACGGTAGGTGACATAGGCGCGGACCGCCTCAAGCAACACCTGCTGCTCCACGCTAAGCAGCGCAGCGCGGGTGGCAAGCACGGTTTCCTTGGCCAGATCGATGCTGGTCCGCGTCCGTCCAAAATCGTAGAGCACCATCTCAAGCGCCAGATCCAGCGTCGTCTGCTCTACCGTCGAACGGCGACCGACAACGGCCGAGGTTGGCGACTCATCCAGCAACGTTCGCCGGTTCAGATAGTTCGCAGCAAACGAGATCACAGGCCGCAACCGCGAGACCGCCTGCGCCACATCTTCATCCGCAGCCGCGAGCAGCGCTCGGTTCTGTTCCAGAAGGTTCGAATTGCGATAGGCATCGACAAGCGCGTCGGAAAGGGTTTCCGCCTGCACCGGCATCGCCATTGCCATCGTTGCGACGGCTGCCGTCGCTGTCAGAATACGCCTCAGTCCAGACATCGCCTGCTCCTGGTGATATGCCTGTGCAGGGTTCTTGCCTCGCCCTGCATCAGGCCCGATGATTTTTCTGGCGCTATTGTCGCCCGGGTCGGCAGCTTGCGCCGCCGGCCCCAGTAGATTGGTCACAAGGCAAAGGCCTTGCGCATCTCGAACCCCGGCAGAACCGGTGCCGAGGCGTTAAACACCTGCCGCCAGGTTATACGTCCGTCGATCTTGTATCCGACGCGGGCGACACCAAGATTTCCTTCCATGAAGAGTGCGCCGATGCGGCCGCCCTCTTTCAGTTGTGCAACCAGGCTATCGGGGATCACCTCGGCAGCGCCTTGCAGCACGATCACGTCATAAGGACCGGCCTTCGGCGCTCCGTCGGCCAGCTTGCCCTGGCTCACAGCGGCATTGTCCACACCCTGGGAAGAGAGCGCGCGCTGAGCCTCGGTCGCCAGTGCCTCGTCTTCCTCGACGGAAACAACGGCCTCTGCCATGCGGGCAATGATCGCCGAGGAGTAGCCAAGGCCACATCCGATATCCAGAACCGTCTCGCCCCCCTGAATATCCAGCGCGTCAAGAAGCTTGGCGAGTGTGCGCGGATCAAGAACGACACGACCGCCACCCAGTGTGACATGCTCGCCCGCATAGGCGGCTTCGCGCATTTGGGCGGGAACAAAGGCCTCACGCGGGACAGAGAGCATCGCCGCAATGATGGGATACTTCGTCACATCCGAGGGGCGGACCTGCGTGTCCACCATCATCGTGCGCCGCGTTGCGAAATCGGTCATTGCAAGCTCGTCCGTTCGATTTTCGTCCACAGTGTCTTGCCACAGAACGCCGCCAACGGCAACACGACATCACCGCATTCCGCCCGCCTTCAGGTTGCGCTTTGGCATTGATATCACAGCCTTGCCTCCCTCGCGCAATGGCCCAAGTGGTTGACGTAAGGGCGCGCGCGCGGTTTCATCTGCCGATGACCGACCGTATCACCATCTGGCACAACCCATCCTGTTCGACCTCGCGCAAGGCATTGGAAGCGATCCGCGCCGCGGGCCATGAGCCTGAGGTGATCCGGTATCTAGATGCCGGTTGGACAGCCGAAGGGCTGGGCGCCTTGCTGGCAGAGGCGGGTCTTGCCCCGTCTGCGGCCTTGCGTCGCAAGGGCGATCTTGCGCGCGATCTCGGTCTGTTGGGCCCGGAGGTGGCCGAAGACACAATCCTGCAAGCCATGCTGAAACACCCAACGCTTGTTGAGCGCCCTTTCGTGCGAACGCCGCGCGGAACGGTACTTGCGCGCCCGCTGGATCGGTTGATCGGACTGCTGGCACGCAGTTAGGGCAGCGGGCTTACGCCGATGACCGGAAGGTGCAGGTGCAAGAGACCGGCCCAGATCACAATCGCAATCACGGGGCGCGACCAACCGGGACGGTAACTGCGCCAATTGCCCCCAAAGGGCAGGTTTGACGTCGCCGAGGCGCGGGTCACCCAGACATCCGCCCCCCATTTTCGCCGCAGCCTGCCATCGATCATCGCCATGCCGACCGCCGCATAGAGCGCAAAGAGCCCGAACAGGATCACATGCGCCAGATCGCCGTTCACCAACATGTGAACCAGCGACCAGATGAGCAGCGCCCAGAGAAGCGGGTGGCGAACGACGCCCGCAATCCCCGGTCGCGCCGGATCAAACCCCTCTGCCCGCCCGCCGAAACTGAGCGGGTTGGGTGCGCCGACCGACAGGCAGATCAGCAGCATAACCAGCGGCATCACCAGATTGATCAACCAGCGCATCCATATCTGCTGATCCCAGATGGAAACAAACGGTGCCCGCCCTGCCGCTGCGATCACCCACCACAGCAGCAGAAGCGAGATCACGCCAAAGACCGCGCCGTAGCCACCGCGCCCCAGGCGTGACACCAGCGCGCCCTTGATACCGCTCAGCGCAGGAACCGCATGGCTGGCCATGAAGACCAGCAACGCCACCACGAATTCAAGCCAGTCCATCGCGCACTCCATGTTGCGGCCGAGGCTAGCTTGCGGGCCGGTACTGGACAAGGCGGGCCGTCGCCCTATCCTGTCGGGCATGACACAATGCCGCGCCCTGATCATCGCCCATGGCTCACCCGCCGATCCGGTCCCGCAGGAATGCTGGATGCAGGCGCTTGCCGCGCGCGTGCGGATGTGGCTTCCCGGCTGGGAAGTGCGCGGCACGACGCTCGCCTTGCCCGGCGCGCTGGAGGGCGCCGTCAAGGGCATGCCGGATGCTTTGATCTACCCGTTTTTCATGGCCGAAGGCTGGTTCACCCGCAGCCAGTTGCCAAAGCGACTGCGCGCGGCGGGGATCGACCAGCCCTTGCAGCTTCCTGCATTTGGCCACGATCCCGGCATGGAAGGGCTCTTGCGCGATGTGGCGACGGAGGCTGCGCACGAGCTTGGGCTGCCCGATGACGCGTCGCTGATCCTTGCCGCCCATGGCAGTCAGGTCTCGCCCGCCTCGAGCCAGATCACCGAAGAGATGGCCCAGATGCTGCGCCGTGACACCGGCTTCAAGGTCACGACCGGTTATGTAGAGCAAGAGCCCTTTCTGGAAGATGTTGCGCGACAGACGAAAGGGCCAGCCTTCTGCCTGCCGTTCTTCGCCACCCGCGCCGGTCATGTGTCTGAGGATCTGCCCCAGGCGTTGAAGGCTGCGGGATTCACCGGCCCGCTGCTGCCAGCAATTGGCGAGCATCCTGACTGCGCCCGCCTGATCGCCAATACGCTGCTCCGGCATCGCCAGCGTGCTGCCGCCTGACGCCGCGGCGTTTCACTTCATCGGGCGAAAGGCCTTGCAGATCTCAGGGTCCGTTTCGATCCGGGCAGCCCCCATCAAATCAAGGCAATAGGGCACGGCGGGAAAGACAGCATCCAGACAGGTTCCGATGGCCGATGGCTTGCCCGGTAGGGTGATGATCAGGCACCTGCCCCGCGTGCCCGCCCCTTGCCGCGACAGGATCGCGGTCGGCACCTCACGCAGGCTGACCGCCCGCATCAGCTCACCAAAGCCCGGAAAATGGCGCTCGACCACATCATCCATGGCCTCCGGCGTCAGATCACGGGGCGATGGGCCGGTCCCCCCCGTGGCGAGGATCAGGTCAGCGCCCTTTGTATCTGCCCAGTGGCGAAAAGCGTCTGCAACGCTCTCGCGCCCGTCCGGCACGATCTGGCGTAGGATTTCGACGTCCGAGACGATGGCACGACGGAGCCAAGCCTCGATCGCCGGGCCGCCCTTGTCTTCATAGACGCCAGCCGACGCGCGGTCGGATACGGTCAAGACAGCAATTCTTGCGGTCATGCGCGCTCTACCATCGCCGCGCGCGCCCAGTTCATCAACTCGGTCGCGGGAACCGGGGCCGCAAGATCGCCCGCAAAGTCGAGAAATGCCTGCCGATTCATACTGTTCATACCGATCAGTACCGGCACGCCTTCGGCTGCGACATCGGCAACCATCTGGCGGAATCCACGCCCCTCGGCCTCATGCTTGCCGAACTTGTTCACGATCAGGATACGCGCGCCCGGCAAGCGCTGTGCGACCTCGGCCACCGCCATCTCAAGCGCGCCGGCGTCAAGTCGGCAACCCGTCGAGCCGACGCCAAGGTTCTGGCTAATCCGCACAACCGGCCCATCCGGCAGAACCTTCACGTCCATGTCGCAGTGATGATCGTCGTCACAGGCGATGTTGTGCTGCACTGCCCCGGCGACGGCCACACCTTCGGCCATCAGCCGCGCCGCAACATCTGCCAGCAGGCGATCCGTCTCGCCGCGGGCATCGGAATAGACATAGCCGATCTGCATGGGCCCCCTCGCATTCTGGGTACAGGATGGACCGAACCGGTGCCAACGGCAAGCACCGGCCAAAGACCGGCAGCACGCCGCCCCTTCCCTTATCGGAGAGGGGCGGCTGCAGCGTCAGCCCGCCAAGGCGATCAGGTCACGCGCAAAGAGGCTGAGCTCGACTTGCGTGCCAATTGTGGGGGGCGGGGCGTCGGCACGGTTGAAGGTATCAAGCGCGACCCGCGCCCCTGCTGCTTCCGCCGTCAGCCGGATGACACTGCCCAGAAACTCGACCTCGGTCACGGTTGCGGGCAGCACGATGTCGGCCCCCGGCGACCGCCCAAGGCTGATGGCCTCGGGCCGTGCGGCAAAGTCACCCTGCCCCACGCTGACCCCACCGATACGGCCATCGGCGTCGGCGCGGAAGACATTGAGCTGCCCCACGAAATTCGCAACAAACCGCGTGGTCGGGCGATTGTAGATCTCAAACGGGGTGCCGACCTGATCGGCAATGCCGCCATTCATCACAACAATCCGGTCAGAGATCGAGAGCGCCTCTTCCTGATCATGGGTGACGAAGATCGTGGTGATGCCCAACTCGCGCTGGATGGCGCGGATTTCCGTGCGGAGTGAGACCCGCACCTTGGCATCGAGCGCAGACAGCGGCTCGTCCAGAAGCAGAACCTGCGGCTTCGGCGCCAGGGCACGCGCCAGCGCCACGCGCTGCTGCTGACCGCCCGAAAGCTGAAACGGATAACGCCCGCCCAGATCAGGAAGCCCGATCAGCGACAGCATCTCGGTGACCCTCGCGTTGATCTGGTCCCGTGGCACGCCCTTGATTTTCAGGCCGAAGCCCACATTCTCGGCCACCGTCAGGTTCGGGAACAGCGCGTAGGCCTGAAACACCATGCCGATGTTGCGCTGGTTGGGGCGGCGACCGACCATGTCGGTACCACCGATGCGGATCGCACCCGACGAGGGTGTTTCAAAACCCGCAACCATGCGCAGCACGGTGGTCTTGCCACAGCCCGAGGGACCAAGCAGCGAGATAAACTCGCCCTTCTCGATCCCGAGGGTAAAATCCTTGACGACCCGGTTCGCGCCGAAGCTTTTTTCAAGGTGAGAGATATCGAGAAAGCTCATCGCGCGGCCTTCGTATGTTTGGAGAAACGGGTCACAAGTTGGATAAGCCCCATGCAGGCCCAGGTGATGCCAAAGGCGATCACCGAAAGTGCGAAGGGCTCATAGGGTTTGTTGGCCCCGATGCGTTGCAGATAAGGCCCGAAGGCCGGCCGATCGAGCAGCGCGGCAAGGGTAAACTCGCCGATGACGATGGCAAAGGTGAGGAAGGCCCCAGACAGTACGGCCGGAACCACGTTGGGCAGGATCACGCGGCCAAGGATCGAAATCCATCCAGCACCCAGAACCTGCGCCGCCTCGGTCAGCGTTCCGACGTCGATGGTGCGAAGGCCGGTGTCAACGGCGCGATACATATATGGCAGCGCCAGAACCGTGTAGCCCATCGCAAGCAGGAAGTTGGTGCCCATGACAGAGCCTGTCAGCGGAAGCCAGCTTGAAGTGTTGTAGAGCCGGATATAACCGAAAACGATGACGATGGCCGGAATGACCAGCGGCAGCAGCGTGATGAATTCGACATAGGGCCGCGCCCAGGGCATTTTCAGCCGCACCCAGAAGGCGGTGGGAACAACGATCAGTACACCCACGACAATGGTGACCAGCGCCATCAGCACCGAATAGCCGAATGTCGCCTGAAACTCGGGGTCGGCGAGGACTTTGGCGTAGGCATCAAAGGAATAGACCCCACGCCGCGCCCGAAGCGAAAACTCGAACAGACCAGCCAGTGGCAGGATGAAGTACAGCAGGCCAAAGATCAGCGCGGCCCAGCCGGCAATGCGTGCCCAGATGTTCATTTCAGCCACCGCTCTGCGCGGATGCGCAGCCAGATATAGACTACATTGGCGATGGCCGTGACCACGATCATGCCAAACGCCATGGCATAGCCAAGGTTCGGGTTGCCCAGCACGTCACCGCGGATTTGCGCAAACAGCTGGATTGGCACGATGTTCAGCGCCGAGCCCGTCAACGCAATCGCGGTTGCAACAGCGCCAAAGGCATTGGCGAACAACAGCGCAAAGGTACCGAGCAGCGAGGGAAACAGAATGGGCAGCGCGATCATCCGCCAGTACTGCGTGGCCGTCGCGCCCAGAACCTCAGCCGCTTCGCGCCATTCACGGCGCAAGCCTTCCAGCGCCGGTATGATGATCAGGATCATCAGCGGGATCTGGAAAAAGAGGTAGGTGATCGTCAGGCCCCAGAAGGACAGGATGTTGAATCCCAGATCGCGTGCCAGCACGATGCCAAAGTTGTTGCGAAGGAAGACGGTGATCAGCCCCACCGGTCCGAACGTCGCAAGAAACGCGAAGGCCAGCGGCACGCCGGCAAAGTTGGAGGCAACGCCCGAAAAGGTCGTCAACGGCGCCTTGATCCAGCGCGGCACGGCGCCAAAGGTCACCGCCGCAGCCATTGCAAAGCCGATCAGACAGCCAAGTGCTGCCGAAGCGGCCGAAATCTTGACCGAGATCCAGTAGCTTGACGGGATCGTGCCTGTATTCAGGTCGCGGATATTCTGTAGCGTGAAGGCCCCTGAGCGGTCCTGAAATGCGCCGATCACGATATGGACCGTCGGCAGGATCAGGAAAAGCGTGACGAAGATCATGAAGGGCAGAAGCCCCAGCCATGTCAGGGGTGGGCGCCGGAATTGCGGCATGGAACTCATGCGGGGCTGTCCCTGTCGTTGTTCTGATTGCGAACCCCGGCCCGGGGCGCAACTGGCCCGGGCCGGGGTCGATGAGGTGCTTAAACGTTACTGGACGTTGGCGCCGACGACGGCGTCCCAGCCACCGGTGACGGCGGCCTTGTTGGCGTCCACTTCCTCAAGCGTCGGGAAGTAGGCGGCCTCATAGGAGGCGGCCGGCGGCAGAGCATCGATCAGCTCTTGCGGAACTTTGCCGGCTGCGACCATGGCGTTGAAGCGCGCCGGGTGGCAGTAGCCTTTCAGCCAGAGGTTCTGGCCTTCATCGCTGTAGAGGTATTCCATCCACAGTTTCGCGGCATTCGGGTGCGGCGCATAGGCCGAGATACCCTGAACGTAGACGCCTGCCAGAACGCCGGTCTTCGGCACGACGATCTCGACCGGCGGGTTACCCGCCAGCTCGTCCTTCCATGCCAGCGCGTTATAGTCCCATGCGATCGCGATCGGGGTCGCACCTTGCGCGATGGTGCCGGCCTTGGCGATGACGGGGACAAAGTTGCCAGCCTTGTTCAGCTCGGCAAAGTACTCAAGCCCTGCCTTGCCGGCCGCCTCGCCCGCAGCGGCACCTTTCGACAGGCCAGCCGCCAGAACACCGAGAATCGCCTGGTTCGAGGCGCGCGGGTCGCCCGCCAGAGCAACCTGACCAGCATATTCCGGCTTCAGAAGGTCGGCCCAGTCAGCGGGCGTATTCGCGACCAGGTCCTTGTTCACGATGAAGGACATCACGCCATAGTAGTCGCCGTACCAGTAACCTTCAGCATCCTTGATGCTTTCGGGGATCTCGTCCCAGGTCGAGACCTTGTAGGGCTGCAGCAGGCCTTCAGCCTTCATGGTCGGACCGAAGGCAAGACCAACGTCCACAACGTCAGGCGCTTGCGGCCCTTTGTTGTCCTTGTTGGCCTTGATGGCCTCAACCTCGTCGGCCGAGCCCGCGTCGGGGTTCAGTTCGTTGACCTGAATTTCGGGATACTTGGCCTTGAAGCCGGCGATCACGTCGCCATAGCCACACCAGCTATGCGGCAGGGCGATGGTCGTCAGCATGCCTTCGGCCTTGGCTGCGGCCTCGATCTCGGCCAGTGACTGGGCCGACACCATGCCTGTGGTTGCCATGAGCGCGGACAGCGTCACGGCGAAGGTGGTCTTCGTCAGTTTCATCGTCTTCTCCCTTGGGCCTTGGGCCCCGTTGGTCACCCGGGCGTCTTATTCTTGTCGTGTGACAGTTTCGTGCATTTGCCCTGATGGGTCGATCTAAACGCGGATTTTTGCGCTGCGCAACGATTGCGTCATGCTTCTGTTACAATTTCTTCATGCGCGCCCAATCCGAACAAGGATTTTCTGCGAAAATGCGAACAGGCGCCCCTTGGGCGCCTGTTTCAACGTTCGTAATTTTTCGATTCGGCGCGAATCACGCCTCCTGCCAGAGACCTTCCTCACGGACCTGCTTGTAAGCCTCGTCGAGCGAAAGCCGCGCCCGCGCGACAAGGATATCGATCTCTTCGGGCGTGATCACCAGCGGCGGAGAGATGATCATACGCTCATAGACATGGCGCATGATCAGGTTGTTCTTGAAGCACCGCTCGCGCGTCATGTAGCCGATCCGGCCCGGTTTGGCGGCGAACTTCGACCGCTTCTCCTTGTTCGGGGTCAACTGAAGGCTGCCCATCAGACCAACGAGGCTGGTCTCACCCACCATCGGGTGATCACCAAGCGCATGCCAGCGCTCTGCGAGATAAGGATGGGCCACGTCGCGCACATGCTCGACGATTCCCTCTTCCTCGATGATGCGCAGGTTTTCCAGCGCGACAGCAGCGGCAACCGGGTGGCCCGAATAGGTATAGCCGTGGTTGAAATCGTCCTCGGCATTGCCAATCACATGGGCGACCTCGTCGCAGACGATCGAAGCGCCGATCGGCTGATAGCCCGAGGAGAGGCCCTTGGCGACCGTCATGATATGGGGACGGATGTTGAAGGTCTGGCTGCCGAACCAGTTGCCGGTGCGGCCAAAGCCGGTGATGACCTCGTCCACGATCAGAAGGATGCCGTACTTGTCGCAGATGCGCTGGATTTCCGGCCAGTAGGTGGTGGGCGGAACGATCACCCCACCTGCGCCCTGAACAGGCTCAGCGATAAAGGCCGCAACCTTGTCGACGCCCAATTCGAGGATCTTCTCCTCAAGCTCGCGGGCGCGGAGCAGGCCGAAGTCCTCGGGCGTCATGTCGCCGCCCTCTGCCCACCAGTTCGGCTGACCGATGTGCTCGATCCCGTCGATCTTGCCACCAGCCGCGTGGATATAGGGCATCCCCCCCAACGAGCCACCGCCCATGGTCGAGCCATGGTAGCCGTTCTTGCGGGCGATGATCACCCGCTTTTCCGGCTGGCCCTTGATGTCCCAATAGCGACGAACCAGACGGATGTTGGTGTCGTTCGCCTCGGAGCCCGAACCGGCAAAGAACACATGGTTCAAATCGCCGGGCGCAAGCTCGGCAAGCTTGGCCGCCAGCGCGATCGCCGGCACATGGGTCGTCATGAAGAAGGTGTTATAGTAGCTCAGCTCGTTGATCTGGCGCGCTGCCGCTTCGGCCAGCTCGTGCCGGCCGTAGCCGACATTGACGCACCAGAGACCCGCCATCCCGTCAAGGATGCGGTTGCCCTCGCTGTCTTTCAGCCAGATGCCCTCGGCGCCGGTGATGACGCGCACACCGCGCTTGGCCAACTGCCCGTCCGACGTGAACGGGTGCATGTGGTGCGCCGCATCCAGCGCCTGAAGCTCTGCCGTCGGCAGGTGGTTGGTGATCTTGTTCATCTTGGCCTCATGTCACGACTGGTGGAACCCGACGCGGATTCGACACCCTTGCCACCATCTTAGGCGGTTCTCAGGCAAGACGCAAGAATTTGATCAAATTAAAGATCGCCTTCAGCCAGCGAGGCGCGCACCTGGTCGATCCCCTGTGCGATATCCTCGCGGATGGCCGTGGCCAGCGCCTGCGCATCCCCCGCCCGCATGGCATCCAGCGCCTCGGCATGACGGTCGGGCAGGCCCGAATTGATGTACCGCGCAAGGATAACCCGCAGCGAAGGACCAAAGCGCAACCAGATTGACCGCGCGATGTCTTCCAGAACCGTCGCCCCGGCCGCCTCGTAGAGCGCAAAGTGGAAGGCATGGTTCAGTCGCAGATAGGTCTGGACATCGGCATCGCGGATCGCGGGTTCGATCCCGTGGTCGATCTCTATCAGCCGCTCCAGCAGTTCCGGCGTCACATGCGGGCAGGCGAGTTCGGCCAGTTTCGGCTCGACCGCCTCGCGCACATGGACAAGTTGATCCAGAAGCGCAGGCGTCATCCGTGGAACCGAGACGCGGCGGTTGTCGTGAAGGACCAGCGCGCCTTCTGCGGTCAGCCGCCGGATCGCCTCGCGCACCGGGGTCATCCCGGCATCCAGATCCCGGATCAGACCCTGAATCGTCACAGGCTGACCGGGCGCCAGAACGCCATAGAGCACCATATCGCGCAGGCGCAGATAGGTGATCTCGTGGGTGGGCACCTTGCGTGCCTCTGCCTGCGCTGCTGTGGTGTCGTCCATGCGTTCCTCTCGGGCTATGCCGACCATAGGGGGATGCGGCGGATTTGATCAAGTCCCCTCGGCAATGGCCCGCCCAGCGGTCAGTTCCGCTCGGCCAAAGGATGAGCGGTGCGTATCACCCGTTCACAATAGGCGGCAAGTTCCTTGCGTCCGGGAAAGCCGTCAACCGGCACCTCGGGGTGGAAGATCACCTCGATACGCCCCTGCCGCGGCGTTGCCAGAACCTGAAGGAAATGGGCGGCAAAGCTCATGTCCGCCCACCATCCGTAATAGCGCGCATCGCGGCCCGGCGGCGCATGATAGACTACGGTCACAGGCTGGATATGCAGAACACGATCCATTCCATGGGTGTAGAACGCCTGAAAGAGCGGTGTCTTGAACGGCAGCACATGCAGCGTATCGGTCGAGGTGCCCTCGGGGAAGAACAACAGCCGATGGCCTGCGCGCAGGCGCTCTTCCATCATTTCCTGCTGGCGCTTGGCCTCGGTGCTCTTGCGGGTGATGAACATCGTGCCAGTGATGCGCGCCAGAAATCCGATCGCAGGCCAGTCCGAGACATCATCCTTCGAGACAAAATACACCCGGTCCGCCGCGTTCAGCGAGAAGATGTCGATCCAGCCCGCGTGGTTTGCGACGATGGCGCCTTGCCCCTGCATCGGACGCCCACGCCGCACATAGACAAATCCCATGATCGCGATCGTCGCGCGGCAGACACCTTGCGTGATCCAGGATGACCACGGACGCTGCAACCCATGGATCGGCCATTCCAGCAGCCGAAGCAGCAGAAACACGACCAGCCCGCCATAGGTGACCAGCACGATGGCAAGACCGCGCAACCCAGCCAACACCCAGCCAAGCGGTCCGATGCGTGGCACCTCCATCCGTGCGTCCTGCCAGCGGGTCATGCGCCCTCTCCGTGACGGCGGATGTAGAAATCGCGGTGCTTCATCGACATGCGTTCGGTATCCATGACCAGAAGAACATCGGTCGTATTGAAGGCCTGATCGACAAAGGCCCCGTCCCCCACGAAACCGCCGAGCCGCAGATAGGCCTTGATCAGCGCTGGCGTCGCCTGCATCGCCGCGCGCCGGTCCACCTGACCTGCGGGCAGTACATTCATCTCGGCTCGCCCCGGTGGCAGGGCATGGGCACGCAGGCCCTCGGGCGCTAGATGGTTCTGCCACAGATAGGACAGCGGCTGCGCCAGCGCCGCAACATCGGTGCCCGGAAACGAAGCTGTTCCGAACATCAACTCGATCTCACGGTCCAGCACATAATCGGCCAGCCGGTTCCACATCAGCATCATCGCGGCCCCTCCGCGGTGCGCGGGATGCACACATGACCGGCCCAGTTCCAGCAACCGCCGCCCCGACCCGCGCAAGGCAGAGAGGTCGAACTCCCCCTCGGAATAGAAGCGCTGCCTGGCCGACAGTCGGTCACCGGGCAATAACCGGTAGACGCCCACCACATCATCCAGCGCCGCCGGATCACGACCACGATCGATCAGCAGAAGGTGGTCGCAAATGTCGTCAAACTCGTCCCGCTCAAGCCGCGCGGCATGGTCCACGAGCGGGCCATCGCTTCCCATCTCGCCCACGAACACCTCATATCGCAGGCGCTGCGCGGCCTTCAGATCGCGGGCATCACGCGCAAGGCGCAGGTCGAAGGCGGGTTCTTCCGTCGTCATCTATCCGTCCAAAAGGGCCACAGCGGGTGGTGTTGCACAATCTGGGGTTGCATCGCAACCTGGGCAAACCTATCGTCGCTCAGGTATCGAACACCCGCATCAGCATGACCTGTGACCCATCGATCACAATCTTACCGCAGTGTTCAAAGTTCACGGTGATCCTGTTGCCGATGTTCGACTGCACCTGACCCAGGCCCCATTCGGGTTCTTGCGGGTGCCGGACCAGCATCCCCGGCTCCAGCAGTGCGTTCAACCCCAGGCTCATCCGTTATCCTTTCGCATTCCAGACCGTGGCACCATGACCGATCATCCCGACCTCGCAGCCCTTATCGGCTCACGAATCTGCCATGACCTTATCAGCCCCATCGGCGCCATCGGCAATGGGGTCGAACTTCTGATGATGTCACCCGAGGCGCAGGGCCCGGAACTTGCGCTGATTGCCGAAAGCGTGGCCAGCGCGAATGCGCGCATCCGGTTCTTCCGCATCGCGTTCGGCCTTTCGGCCGCGGACCAGCGGATCGGACAGCCCGAGGTCACCTCGGTTCTGGCCGATCTGACGCGCGGAACCCGGCTGGCGATCGACTGGGACGGCCCCGCCGATCTGCCAAGGCCTGAGGTGAAACTCGCCTTCCTTTTGCTGATGTGCCTTGAGACTGCCCTGCCCTATGGCGGAGAGATCACGGTTTCCGCCACCGGCCTAGCCTGGTCGATGACCGCGCGCGCAGCAAAGACAAAGGTCGACCCTGATCTGTGGGGCCAGCTGTCTGCATCCAGCGCCGACAACTTCCTTGGTGCAGCGCAGGTTCACTTCGCCCTCGCGCGCGACGCGTTGCGCCATCAAGGCCGCCAGCCAAAGCTTGACTTCAACCCGACCGAGATACGCATAGCCTTCTGATCACACCCGGCAGGTGCCGTCGCCCGTGACCAGATACTTGAAGCTGGTCAGCTGCTCGGCCCCCACGGGACCACGGGCATGCATCTTGCCGGTCGCGATGCCGATCTCGGCGCCCATACCGAACTCACCGCCATCGGCAAACTGGGTCGAGGCGTTGCGCATCAGGATCGCGCTATCCAGCCGCTGGAAGAACCGCGCAGCCGTCGCATCATTCTCGGTCAGAATGCTTTCGGTATGGCTCGACCCATAGTGGCGGATATGGGCGATTGCACCGTCCACACCATCGACGATCTTTGCCGCGATGATCATGTCGAGGAACTCGCGTCCAAAGTCATCCGGCTGCGCGGCAATGGTGCCGGGCACTGCCAGAATGTCCCCCTCGGCGCGCACCTCGACCCCGGCCTTGAGCAGGTCCTCGACCAGAACCGGCCCATGCCGGTCCCAGAACCCGCGATCAATGAGCAGACATTCGGCCGAACCGCAGATGCCGGTCCGGCGGGTCTTTGCGTTCAGCACCACCCGGCGGGCCTTCTCCAGATCTGCGTCCCGGTCGGCATAGACGTGGCAGATCCCCTCAAGATGGGCAAAGACCGGCACCCGTGCCTCGCGCTGCACAAGGCCCACCAGCCCCTTCCCGCCACGCGGCACGATGACGTCGATATAGTCGACCGCCTGCAGCATCGCAGATACCGCCGCACGGTCGCGCGTGGGCACCAGCTGGATCGCAGCTTCGGGCAGGCCTGCCTTGCGCAGACCCTCGACCATGCAGGCATGGATCGCGATCGAGGAATGGAAGCTTTCGCTGCCCCCCCGCAGGATCACCGCATTGCCGGCCTTCAGGCACAGCGCGCCGGCGTCTGCCGTTACATTCGGGCGACTTTCATA
This sequence comes from Gemmobacter aquaticus, assembly GCF_007859075.1. Classification (GTDB taxonomy): domain Bacteria; phylum Pseudomonadota; class Alphaproteobacteria; order Rhodobacterales; family Rhodobacteraceae; genus Gemmobacter; species Gemmobacter aquaticus. The sequence continues at coordinate 792,367 of NZ_VOAK01000011.1, read as the reverse complement.
GATGACACCCACAACGCCCAGGGGTGTGGCCACGCGCTGGATATGCAGACCGTTGGGCCGGTTCCACTCGGCCAGTACCCGCCCGACCGGATCGGGCTGCCCGGCGATCGAGCGCAGCCCATCCACAATTGACGCGATCCGCCCCTGATCCAGCGTCAGCCGGTCCATCATGGACGGAGACAGCCCCTTCTCGGCGCCGTAGGCCAGATCCTTTTCGTTCGCTGCGAGGATGGCCGCGACATTCGCCTCCACGGCCTCTGCCGCAGCCAGAAGTGCCGCACGCTTGACATCAGATGGCGCGAAGGCGAGCTCCGCCGCAGCCTCGCGGGCTTTTGCCCCGATCTCCTGCATCAGCTTGCCCACGTCTTCCATCGTCTGCCCTTTCTTCTTTTCCCAAATATCCTGGGGGTTCGGGGGCAAAGCCCCCGATCTGCTTCACACCACCATATCGTCGCGATGGATCAGCGCGGCCCGCCCGGCATAGCCAAGGATCGCCGCGATATCGCCCGACCGGTGACCTGCAATCGCCCGCGCCTCATCAGCCGTGTAGCGGATCAGCCCCTTGCCAAGCGCCTCGCCCGAGGGGCCGAGGATCGCAACCGGATCGCCCCGGCCAAAGCGCCCCGACACCGTAACCACACCGGCCGGAAGCAGGCTCTTGCCTGCCTGCAGCGCCGTCACCGCACCGGCATCGAGCCATACCTCGCCGCGCGGCTTCATCGCGTTGATCCAGAGCTTGCGGGCCTGCTGCGGGTCCCCCTTCGGCACGAACCATGTCCGGTTCGCGCCCTCGGCCAGTGCCTTGAGCGGCCGCAGGACCGAGCCTTCCATGATCGCCATGGCACAGCCCCCCGCGACGGCCGTCTTTGCGGCCATCAGCTTGGTCTTCATCCCGCCCTTCGACAGGCCCGAAATCGGATCTCCCGCCATCGCCTCGATCTCGGGTGTGATGGTATGGACCAGATCGAACCGCTGGGCCGTCGGGTCCTCCTTGGGGTTTGCCGAGTAAAAGCCATCGACGTCAGAGAGCAGGATCAGCTGATCCGCCCCTGCGGTCACCGCGATCTGTGCCGCAAGGCGGTCGTTATCGCCATAGCGGATCTCGTCCGTCGCGACCGTGTCATTCTCGTTCACGATTGGCACGACGCCCAGCCCGAGCAGCGTCTCCATCGTGGCGCGGCTGTTCAGGTAACGGCGGCGGTCCTCGGTATCTTCCAGCGTGACCAGAACCTGCCCGGTAATGATCCCATGGGGGGCCAGCACCTCTTCATAGGCGCGCGCAAGACGGATCTGGCCAACCGCTGCGGCGGCTTGTGACTGCTCCAGCGTCAGCGCCCCTTCAGGCAGGCCAAGGATGATCCGGCCCAATGCGATCGAGCCTGAGGAGACCAGAACCACCTGGCATCCCCGGACCTTGGCCTCGGCCACATCCATCGCTAGCGCCGAAAGCCAGCCCTGCTTCAAACCCTTGGCGCGATCAACCAAAAGGGCCGAGCCGATCTTCACGACCAGCCGCCGGGCCGCGCGCACATCGGGCGCGGAAAGGTTCGTCAGGGTTGCCACGACTTGGCCTCCACAGGCTCGGCCGCCTTGCGGTCCTCCATGATCTCGGCATGAAGCGCGCGCAGGACATCCTTGATCCCCTCGCCCGTTGCGCCGGAAATCAGATGCACCGTGCCGCCGCTCGCCTTCTCCAGCGCCCGTTTGCGGGTGCCCAGCGTTTTCTTGTCAAGCGCATCGATCTTGTTCAGCGCAAGGATCCGCGGCTTGTCGGCCAGCTCCTCGGCATAGGCCTCAAGCTCGCCCACAATCGTGCGGTAGTCCTTGGTGATCGTCGACGATGTCCCATCCACAAGGTGCAACAGGACCGAGCACCGCTCCACATGCGCGAGGAACTGGTCGCCCAGTCCACGGCCATCGGATGCGCCCTCGATCAGACCCGGAATATCGGCCATGACGAACTCGTGCCCGTCGATGCCTACGACACCAAGGTTCGGCACCAGCGTGGTAAAGGGATAGTCGGCCACCTTGGGCCGCGCGTTCGAGACCGCTGCAAGGAAGGTCGATTTTCCTGCGTTGGGCAACCCCACAAGCCCCGCATCCGCAATCAGCTTCAGCCGGAGCCAGATGGTGCGTTCGACACCCTCTTGCCCCGGATTGGCGCGGGCAGGCGCGCGGTTGGTCGAGGATTTGAAGTGCAGGTTGCCAAAGCCGCCGTTACCGCCCTTGGCAAGCAATACGCGTTGGCCCGGCTCCGTCAGGTCGGCGATGACGGTTTCCTCATCCTCGTCGATGATTTCGGTGCCCAGAGGCACCTTCAGCACGATGTCGTCGCCCGACTTGCCGGTTTTCTGGTTACCCATGCCGGGCTGGCCGGACTTGGCGAAGAAGTGTTGCTGGTAGCGATAGTCGATGAGCGTGTTCAGCCCCTCGACCGCCTCGGCCCAGACCGAGCCGCCATTGCCGCCGTCACCGCCGTCCGGGCCGCCAAACTCGATGAACTTTTCGCGCCGGAAGCTGACGCACCCCCCGCCACCGCCGCCCGAGCGGATATAGACCTTGGCAAGATCGAGGAATTTCATGGGGTGGCCCCTTCGGATAGCGGCAGAGGATTGAGAATTGGCGATAGCCCCGGAATGATCCGGGTGCAAGCGCGGGCAGCGGCCCGGCCCGGATTTAGGGCGATGGTCGGTCGTCCAGCCGCAATTCCATGAACGCGACGTCGTGCCAGCGGCCGAATTTCTGCCCGACCTCGCGCAGAATGGCCGTTCCGACGAATCCCGCCCGCGCATGCAGCCGGATCGAGATATCGTTTTCCGCGGTGATGACCGCGACCATCACATGCTTGCCGATCGCGCGGGCATGCGCGATCAGATCGCCCAGAAGGCGCGGCGCCAGCCCCTGTCCACGCGCGGCGGGGGCCACGTAGATGGAGTTCTCGACCGTGCCGCGATAGCCCTCCGAAGGGCGGAAATCGCCGTAGCTTGCATAGGCAATCACCTCGGCGCCATCGACCGCGACGAGCACCGGATAGCCCTGCGCCTGCCGCCCGGCCATCCAGTCGGCGCGGTTCTGTGCGTCGACTTCGGTATCGACCAGTACGGCCGTGGTATGGCGCACCGCGTCATTATAGATCGCGGCAATGCCCGCCGCATCGGCGGCGGTGGCGTGGCGAATGATCATGTCCGTCCCGGAAGCAAAGGTGGCCTGCCGCCCTTCATGCGACAGGCCGAAGGATCAGTCCAGCTTGCGGATGTAGGTCCAGGTCGGCACACGGGAATTGCGCGCCACGCTGAACGTCTCGGCATCGCCAAGGTACTGGAAGCCCGCATTGGTCAGGACACGGGCCGAACCGGGGTTGTCCTGAAACACCTCGGCAAAGATCGTGCGGTTCTTTTGCGGATTGGCGGTGACAAGCGCACGCACGGCCTCGGACGCAAAGCCTGTGTTCCAGAACGCCGGGGCCACCCAGTAGCCGATCTCGGACTGGTCGCGGTTGAACTTTTCCTCATCCATCCGCTTCAGCGAGATCACGCCAAGCACCTCGGCCAGACCATGGGTCGATCCGTCCAGAACCCAGACGTCCTCGGTTCCCTTTGGGGACATCGCACGGGTGACAAAGTTCTCTGCCGCGCCCGGCGGCAGCGGATGCGGGATGGATCGGGTTGCCTCGGCCACGCGGCGATCGCCCGCGTACATGGCAAAAAGGCCAGCATCGGATTTGCGGACGGGTCGCAGCACAAAGCGGCCCGCGGGAATGACACCATCAACCATCTGTCCAAAGCCAGCAACACCGGCGAAATCCAGATCCTTCGCAATCACATCCAACTTCATCGCTTCCCTCCTTCGAAGCGCATGACGGGCACGACAATCGCACCAGACATCCAACATATTTCCCAACCCTCTTTCTGAGTTGGGATGCCGCAGGCGCGGCTGCAAGGCAGGGATTCCAAACCTTGCGAAATACTCCTCACCCTGCCGACGAAAGGCGGCGGAAATGAGGAAAGGGGCCGGCCTTTCGGCCGACCCCCTTGTTACATCTTGAATGTAACGGTTCGGCTTACTCGGCCGCCTCCGCAACCGGGAGGACCGAAATGAAGGTGCGCCCTTTCAGGCCCTTCTTGAACGACACCTTGCCTTCGACGGTGGCAAAGATCGTGTGGTCGGTGCCCATGCCAACGCCTTCACCCGGGAACCAGGTGGTGCCGCGCTGACGGACGATGATGTTGCCCGGAATGGCGGCCTGGCCACCATAGAGCTTCACGCCCAGACGACGACCGGCCGAGTCACGGCCGTTGCGGGATGAGCCGCCTGCTTTCTTGTGTGCCATGGGGTGTTACTCCTTATTCTGCAGCTTTGGCAGCAGCGCCGCCATTGTGGGCCGCACGACGGGCATCGGCAGTACCGACGGCCGGAGCCACGCCCGACTTGTCAGCGCCCGAAGCCAGAACCTCGGTCACGCGCAGCAGGGTCAGCTGTTGACGATGGCCCTTGGTGCGCTGCGAGCTGTGCTTGCGGCGACGCTTGACGTAGTGGATGACCTTCTCGCCCTTGATCTGGGCGATCACCTCAGCCTGCACAGCAGCGCCGGCAACGGTCGGCGCGCCGACGGTCACGCTGTCGCCACCCACCATCAGGATTTCGTTGAACTGGACTTTGTCGCCAGCATTAGCCGCAAGCTTTTCAACGCGCAGGATGTCGCCAGCCTGAACCTTGTATTGCTTGCCGCCGGTTTTGAGGACCGCAAACATGGGTCTTTCCTTCCTTGGTACCGCATCCTGTGGCCCCTTCCCAAACGGGTCGGTGTTTTCGGGTTGCCCCGCCTCGGACAGCGCGCCCCCGATCGGGGACGGTTGAAACGAAAATACCCCGGACAGACTCAGGGAGCCTGTTCAGGGATGCGCGCTTATCGGGGAAGTCCTGCCGGTTGTCAAGCGGCCGACAAGGGTCCCGAACGGGGCAAGGGATCAGATGTCCTGACCCTGCACCATCAGCGCGACCGCACGGCCAAGCTCACCGCTGATCCGCACGAAACTTGCATCGAAGGCCGCGAAAAGGGCCGCGTTCAGGGCGCGCCCCTCGGGAGCTTCAGAGAATACCTGATAGGCCTGCATCTCTTCGTCCGAGAGCGGCTGGTAGGCCAGCGCCAGATAGGGCCAGAGCCAGTCCTCAGTCTCTTGGCGTACCTGGTCTTCCTGCGCCCAAACCTCGGCCAGCATGTCGGACTCGGTCATGTCCTCGGTGAACGCACCGCCCTGAGACATACCCTTGTAGAAGGCAAGGTTGGCATTCAGCGCGCCCATCACGTTCATCTCGACCAGATCATTGGCAGCAACGAACCGGCGAAGCGCATCCACACGCGGGGCACCCTTGGCCTCCATTGCGCCAAAGGCTTCCTTGGCAGCCTCCTCGGTCGCATCATCAAGCATCGCACGACGCGCCTCGATCTCAAGCCCGATGATCTTGCGCCCGGTGGGTGACGCAAAGAAGGCCTGCGCCTTCGCAGCAACCTCTGGCTTGTCGGAAAGTTCCGCCGAAAGGCTGCGCGTGAATTCCTCGGTCAGCCCGTCCGCCTGATAAATTCGCGTCACCATTGCAGACCAGTCAGAACCGCTGCGATCAGGGAACATCTCTTCTTTCAGCTGCCCACCATAGGCTTCGCCTTCGGCCTGCAATACTTGCGCAAGTTCGCTGATGCGCATGGCCGCCACCAGTTCCTGCACCTTGGGCAGAATCGCCGCCTGCTCGACCGTGGTCTCGGCAGAGGCGGGCGCGACACCCAGACCGCCCTGCCCCGCCGAGGCCAGCCCAACGGCAAACGCCATAGCGTTGATCCAGTTCATTCGCTGCATTCACTATCCTCAGGCCGGAGCGCATCTGCGAGAAACCTAATGGGAGGCACCCGGTTTGCCAAGGTTTCCGCCCCTGCGGGTCGCGGGGAATTCATCATACTTTACATGCAGAAACGCATTCGTCCTCCAAGGCATTTACACGAAGATGAAAATTCCTTGAAAGTGGGGCTTGCGCCCCCCGACAACCTCCGCTAAATCCCCGCCTCACGACGACCCCTGACGCGGAGAGGTGGCAGAGTGGTCGAATGCGGCGGTCTCGAAAACCGTTGTCGGTTTGCGCCGACCCAGGGTTCGAATCCCTGTCTCTCCGCCATTTACCCCAAACAGAAAATACTGAAACTAAGGCGAAGATCAGGGACGCCTTTGATCGTGTCCAGACTGATCGCTATATCGCGCTAGGACGCGCAATCAGTGCTATAACGCCAATCGAACTAAATTCGGTGCCACAAGCTTGAATCCCCGAGAGCCACAGGCGCCTGCCCGGCCCCGAGTTTGCGTGCATGCAGAAAATAGGTGCAAATCGAACGCATTTCTCTAGCTGAACCAGAGCCCGGGCGCCTACAGTCAATGCAAGAGTTCCAACTGGTCGGCTGACCGCCCATCGACAGAAGCCGCAACCGCGTAGGTCGGATTCAGGAGATCTTGGAGGCGGGTACCGGAATCGAACCGGTCTTCACGGATTTGCAATCCGCTGCGTAACCTCTCCGCCAACCCGCCGTTCCTTCGAGGTATCAGGCGTTTAGACCGAGGCGTTGAAAAGCGCAAGGGGGGCCTCTCAACATATCTCTCAACATTCACGTTCTGGCCTCGTTCCGTTCCGCGCGATCTGTTCAAGACATTGCCGGTTCAGTGAACTGAGGAGCGCTTCGTTAGCCAGCCTGCGCCAAGCTGGCCAACCCGTGCACGCCTCATCCAAAAGTCTAGCTATCTGCAGCCCAAAACCGTCGTTCACTGCCACTGGGGCACGTCCTGAAACGGGCTGTTCACTCCATCCGCGGCGAAGCGCGCCGGCGAACAACGGTGATGCGGGCGAAGCGGCCAGTCACCAGAGGAGCTTGAGACCTGACAGGAGCAGCAGGATCGACAGTATCCCACGCAACCAGCGTTCAGAGAGATAGCGGCTGCCAATATACGCACCGATGGTGCCGCCGACCGCAACGGCAACCAGCCACGCAGGAAGAATTGACGGGATGTGATCCCAAGCGGCATAGGACCCGACCAGCGCCGCGAAGGAATTCATGAGATTGTAGACCGCCGTGGTGGTGGCGGTCTGCCGAGCTGTGCCCCAGTGCATCGTCAGGATGATCGGCGCGAGGAACACTCCGCCTCCGGTCCCCGTCGTCCCTGAGACGAACCCGATCACAGCCCCGGTTGCGAGGGCGGCCGTGAAAGGAGGCGTAACAGGTGACTCCGCCCCCGTTCTTTTGACCGAGAGTGCTGTGCGCGCCATCTGTAACGCCGAAAGGATCAGAACCGCACCGACAAGCGGGAAATAGACGCGTTCAGGCAAGTGAATTGCGCCCCCCAGCATCGAGAAGGGAAAGCCCAGAATGGCAAAGGGCCAGACATTTCGCCATGACAACCGCCCCGACCTCAGGAAGAGGATGGTGCCGATAACCGCAACCAGCAGATTCAGGGAAAGCGCGGTAGTTTTCATGGCAAGCGGGCCAAAGCCCGCCAATCCCATGATGGCGATGTAGCCGGATGCGCCGGCCTGCCCGACCGCTGCATAGACCAAGGCGGTGATCAAAAATGCTGTAGAGAGCAGAAGCGTTTCGCTGTCCAAGGTGACACCGGCATGTTGTGATAGGCCAAGCTATGCCGCATCGCGTGGTAATGACCAAGGGCAGCAATGCGTTCTTTGTGTCGAACCGCGGCGCAGGATGTCAGGGCGCGAAGGGTCGCTGAGATACTCTACGCCGATGGCTGCAAACTCTTCATCCCCTGCTCCAAGACACCTATGATGTCGTCATAGGCCCCGTCTGCCTTGGGGAAACTCTCGCGCTGTCGGCGGTAGAACTCCAGCCACTTCGGCAACTCCTCGAGCGGATAAGTGTTGGCCCAGACCTTGCCGGTCAGGGTGAATGTGCCGGCTTCGCGATCGATGGTTATTTGCATGGGCCGTGGCATAGCAAAGTGGGATGGCGCAGACCAGTGGGCCCGAGCGCTGGTCGTCGCCAGTTCATTTCGAGCAGCGGGCACTGGCGTTGCCCCGTCGAGCTACTCAGAAATCTCCGCCTTGATCGCCGCGACCAGATCGTCGCAGCTAAACCGTCTAGGACACCACTCAAGTAGCTCGCCTTTTTCCTTTAGATCGGCGAAGCGCTGAAGGAACGTTTTCGGGTCCTTAAAGTCACAAGTCCAAAGCACTGATGGATGATAGTCCCACCACGCGGTTGCGAGCAGCCCGCCAATTATCTCCCCAGGAAACCGCATTCGAATGATCCGCGCCGGATTTCCGCCGACAATGGCATAATCCGGGACGTCTTTCGTTACGATGGCACCGGCTGCAACAATCGCGCCGTTCCCGATCCGGATACCGCGCGCGAGCGTCACCCCTGAACCGATCCAGACATCATGCCCAAGTACAGGAATAGGACCAGTCTTTGGCAGTCCCGGGATCTGCGGGCTATACTCGCCCCCCATCAAGGTTCGATGAGCATGCAAGAAGCTCGGCTTGTTCCAGTCTTCGCGGAAACAATAGGTGATGGAGGATGTTGTGATGAACTCCATGGGGTGACGCTCCCCCATGACGGAAAGGTTGCTACCGATCGAGCAGTATCTTCCGCAAGTGAAATCCCATGTCGATGTCTGGCAGTAGCTGAACGCCCCTCGTGTATTGTACTTATCGCCGACAAACTGAGCGAACTCCTCCAGGATCGCCGTCTTTGCGATCCTGACGACCGCGTTTGTCGGTGGTTTTGGGACCATTCCTGTGGCTGTTGGCGTGAAGTTCTCGTCAAGGAAGATGTTCAATTTCAGGAACGCGCGAACGACTGCCTCGGTTTTCCGGAACGCAATGGCGCCCCCGCTGGTCGAAACAATGTGCTCATCCAAGGGCATGATTCTGATGTGTCCTTCGCTTCGCAGGCTGTTCCGAATTGTCCTATACGGCCCTCATCACCGCAGCAATCTAGCTGTCCGCTACAATCTCACCCCGGCCCCATCTGAAAGGCACCGGCACCACGTCAGTCGCGTAACAGGCCTGCAACTCTAGCCCCACGTGCCTCAGATACTGTCTCGGATCTATTGTCGCCCTCGCGTCAGAAGAAAGACGATTCCAGACTAGACCTAGCGCAGCAACGGACCCATCCTGAAAAGAGGCTGGGCACCCTGCTCCCGCTCGGCCAGTGGCGGCGGCGGCTTCCACCCACCCCGGAATCCGGCTGCCGCCACACCCAACAGCATCATCACCTGTGCACAGCGACCAGCGCTCATGCCTCGTAATCCCGGGCGGGCGACGGCATGCAAACAGGGTTACTTGCGGGGGCGCCGAAATACAGAGACTACAGCCCTGTCTCCAACTTGCGCACTCCCGACGCCCGCGCCACTATCGTTCGCTTCATTGCATGATTTTGACCGACGAACATTTGGCCGAGGGACTCTGTCGCGATCTTGGTCACGCTGACCCAACTCGTGATCGGATGACCAGAACCACACATACACTGTCTCGGCGATCACAGCCAAGAATATGAAAACGCCCAAACAAACGAGGGCGCAACCCAACATACACAACATTCATTCGCTCCGGTTACTGACGCGACCTGCCCTTCGTACCGCGCGGTAGAGTGCACATGGATTACGTTAGGTCAACTCCACTTTTGGTTGCGCCCTTGAAAGGCTGAACAATGAAGTGGGCGCATTGCTTGCTAAGGTCTCAATCAATGCCTCTACAACGACGCATAGGATCCTCTTCGCGCGGTCAGAACCAGTTCAGATGCTCCCCCCACCGAGATCGTGCCGTCATACACCGTCCGTACTCACGGGCCGATCTGCACAGCATCCGGCATCACGCCCCCGATCGTCGTGTCGACCAGATCGAGCATACCGTTTGCCCCGTCGAACAGCTCAGCAAAGACCGTGGCGGGATCGACCACTGTGTCATTCGACCACCAGTAGCCCTGTGTCTCGCCGGGGATCTGGTTCACCCCGTTCTCGTCGCCCATGAAGAACAGGTTCCACATGGCGAAGTCCGGCATGGCCGAAGTCGATTGCATGACCAGAACGCCGTTGTGCCAGACCTGCGCCGTCGCACCGCCTGACAGCCCACCGGCCGTATCAAAGACGAAGACGAAGCTATTCGTGCCGCCCGGAAAGAGCAGATGAACATCTGGGCCGACAAAGGTGAAAGTCGCGGGCGACCAGCCCCATGAATAGCCGCTGGCCGCCACGCTGCGCCCGCTCACATCGTTGTGCCCGTTCACAAAGACTGTGCAGCCCTGCCCCGTGTAGAACATGCGCAGCGTCGGAGGCGCATCCAGCTGGCCAGCTGCATAGCGATAGGACCAGGCGAAGGTGCCTTTGTAGAACTGCGGCGGGCTGGATGGCGTGACCTGAATCGGATCGGCAGGGGTGAACCACGCCGCAGGGCCAACCGGTGGCGCGGAAGCCCCGGCCTCAGGCCACGCGAAGCCGTCGCCCTTCAGTTGCCTGACCTCGCCAGCGGGCAGCTTGATGCGCAGGGCCGATCGCAGGTTCAGCTTCGGCATGTCACCACTCCCCCTCGACGGTGGTGTCGCCCAGCGAATAGCCGATCACGCTGGACGTGCCGCCCACCGAGTACCAGCCGCGCGGGGCCAGCATCGTCGTGTCGGTCGGCAGGTTGGTGGTGATCGAACCCGACACGCTGACCCCGTCCGACAGGCGCTTGAACACATAGTCGACTCGACCGCCCCGGCCGCGCGGCGCATAGAGCTGCAACTCATACATCTCAGTGGCGTCGGCCGTGTTCTTCGGGAACCCGGTGTCGATCTTCGTTGCTGCGCCGCTGCCGTCATTGTGCATGATCTGGTAGTTCGCATCGGCCGCATCGCAGCCGACCCCGATCATGGACACGATGGCCGAAGGTTCAGCATCAGTCGGGGCACCTGTCGCCGCGGCAAAGCCGGTGAAGCCGCGCAAGGTGGCAACAGCGGCAACACCCGTGGGGCGCCCGAATTTGGTAATGTAGTGGAAACCGCCGAACAGCGCGCCAGCCGCCCCGATGAAGTGGTTTGCCGTGCCCTGCCGCCAACCTGCGACGGCAGAGGTGGCGGCGGTCGTCACCAGGTAGTTCACGCGGTTTGTCGCCGTGTGGATGTTCGTCGCGGCGATCGCTGCCGCCGTCGCGGTGCCGGTAGCCGTGATGCCAAGCCCGACGGTGCCGACCGTGGTGCTGGCCGCGATCGGCACGATCTTCCCGACCCGCCGACTGCCGAGCCAGCCCTGTATCTGGTGGACACGCCCGTCCGGATCCTTCCATGCCGGCAGGTCGCGGGCAATCGTGACCTTCGCCCCGAAGATGGTCACGTTATCCGCCACGGGCGTGGCAGGCGCGGCATTGTCGGTCGGCAGGGTCAGATACAGAAGGCCATCGCCATCGAGGACCGCGATTTCACCAGCCGCAGGCGTGTAGGCATCGAACAGAGCTTGATCCGTGAAGACCGTGATCGTTGCCCCGCTTGCGGCGATCGTCTGCCACGACACGTTGAAGGCCACGCCGTCGATCTTGGCCAAGACCTGCCCGGTCGTGCCGCCCGAAGGCAGCAGACGCGGCATCATCGTATTGATCTTGTCGCGTATGGCGACCGCGAGCGCCGTCACACGGTCTGCGAGCGCCATGTCAGATCAGCCCGGCGTTGAAGGTGGTCACATAGTTGGTTTCCGGATCTCCGATCTCGGCCGCCGACTGCGCCCCGATGTTCGACCGGGCCTGCACCTGTTGCGGGGTGGTCAGTGATTGGGCCGCATCCACACGCACGCGGTTGCCAAGCGCCGTGGTGATGGTCGAGGCGAAGTTGGCATCGTCGCCAAGGGCGGCCGCAAGCTCGTCCAGCGTATCGAGCGCGCCCGGGGCGCCAGACGTCAGTGCAGCCAGTGCGGTCGCGATCTCATCACCGATCTCGGTCGCGATCTTGGACGAGGACCAGGTGGTCGTGGTTGTTGTGGTCGCATCATTGATCGCGGCACCGCCGCCCGCCACCAGCGCATCGATCGCCGACTTCAGCTCGTTGACCGCCAGCACCAGGTTGCCCTTCGCCGTGGTGGTCAGTGCAGAGAGATCGGCGGCATTGCCGTTTACCAGCGTGCGCAGGGCCTTGCATTCGACCGCCACGCGCTGCGCGAGGTCGGTAATCCGTTGAATAAGGGACATGGGATTTCCTCAGATCAGGTATTGGTCAAAGATCAGGGTCGGGTCGGGCGCCGTGGGTCCGACCTCCGCGTCGATCATGGATTGGACGGTTTCGGCGCTGACGCCGCCGGTGCTGTTGCTGTCACGTCCAGCCGGACCCCGCGCACCACGCTGCAACACCTTCAGCGTGACCTTGCGGGTCTGAACCTTCAGGACCTGTGCCGGGCGGGTGAGAACCTTGATGACGCGATCACTCATTTGACCAGCACCCAGATCGGCAGGGATGTTTCGTCAAAGTTGTCGTCGTCGGGGAACGTCACCTTGGCCCGGAACGACATGACCCGGCCCTTGGGCATGGCGGCGTTCCAGTTCAGTCGGAAATGGATCAGCCCGGTCGTCGGGTCCGGGTCCAATGTCGCAGTCAGGTGGCCATCCAGTGCCGTATGCGCGTCGAAGATCGAGACGATGCCGCCTGTCAGGTTCATCGGCCCGATGTTGCCGGCCTCGTCCTCTTCCTCCCATTCGATCGAGAATTTCTTGTCCGACCCTTTGTTGAGTTCGATCTCGTCGTCGGCCATGCCGCCCTCACATCAGAATGCAGATCCAGATCACCGCCCCCACCAGCAAGGCAGGGGCGATCCACCAGCCCGAAGGCCAGTTTGGGCGGGGCGTCACTTCAACGCCTTGATGGCCGCTCGGGCCTTGTCGAGAAGCACATCCTCAGTCGCACCGAGCTTCTTGATCGCGGTCGGGCTCGATCGCTTGGCGTATTCGACAGCGGCCTTTGCCGCCTCAGCCATGGGTGCAGACGCAGGGGCCTGTGCGGCGCCGGTGGTGATGGCCTGATTGAGCGCATCACGCAGGATGGCCTCGGCGCGCAGGCCGACATAGCGGCGCACGGCCATGAGCACGATCGCCACCAGCGCCGTGAGGCCTGCGGCGATCAAGTCGGTCAGCATCGGCGCAAGCAGGACCAGCGCCGAGTCGAGGTATTGCAGGACGTTCATGGGGTTTCCTTTCAGCCTTCAGGGAGAAGCGGGGCCCAGGTCTTGGGACCGCAGATGCCGTCAGCCGTCAGGCCAGCGGATTTCTGAAATGCGCGCATGGCTGCATCGGTGCGGGCACCAAAGATGCCATCAGGCGTGACTTCATAGCCGAGGGCGGCCAGCAGGCCCTGCGCCAAGGCCACGGCCGCACCACGCGAGCCGCGGCGGATCGCGGGATAGTCGGGCTCCGGCGTCAGGGCGTTTTCATAGTCCAGCGCGATATCGGCGATCTGGCGGGCGCAATCGGTGCCGTTGATGATGCGCCGGGCGCTGACATAGTCGGCTTTGGCGGCGGCGATGTAGTGCGAGAGCTTCTTGCCGGTGAACCAACCATCCCGCGATCCGCGCACCAGCACCTCGGCCGCGATCTGCGGATCCATGGCGCGATCCGGATCGGTGATCAGATCGACACCGATCTCTTGCCCGGCGCGGATGTAGTTCCGTTCCCAGGTCAGCTGCACGAAGCCGCGCCCATGCCACGGGTAATAGCGCAGACCCTGCCTATACCGTTCGGCCTTGGCCCCGAGGTAAAAGGCCTCTTCGACGGGCTGCATCGTCCGGTTGGTTTCCCAGAAGGACGTGGCCAGCACATAGGCCGTCTGTTGAATGGACAGGCCGAGCCGGTCGGCTGTCGCGATGATCAGCCGGGTGTGGCCCAGATCGAGGTCGGGCATGTCAGTCTCCAATGAAAAAGCCCCGCACGATGGCGGGGCCGTAGGGGTCGATCTATCGACCGATCAGAAGAAGTGGGCGAAGAGGCCGGGCAGGATCAGGAACAGCAGGCCAGCGATCGGCACCCCGACCGCGAGCGTGTGCCAGAAGTCTTCGCAGGGGCTGGCCTTGGGCCGTCGCAGGATGGGCTTTGCCGCGCCCTGCGTGTCATTTTCCCGCTGCTTCATCCGGTTCATCCTCCCTGGCAAGGATCGGCTTGCCCGAGGCGAGCCTCTCGATGATGGTCACGGCCAACAGGCCGACGAAGAAGGCAGAGGCGCAGAGCATCCCGAGGGTACCGCTGCTTGGGCCGTTCTCGGGCAATTCCCCAAGCCACGGCTTGAGCAGCTGCGGCCCGAAGGCCCCGACACAGAAGGCCGTGACGCTGCCGATGAACACGACCCGCATCCCCTCGCGCCAGGTCGTCTTGAGGGCGGCGGATCGAACCGCGCCGCCCAATGCCCCGAATACCGCGAGGATCAGCCCGCGCTCACTGAATATCGTCTGGAAGTCACTCACCGCTGCCCCGCTCGTATCGGTGTTTCGCATAGAAAAACCCGCCGGCGGCGGGTGGATGGTCGTCAGGGTGGCGGCGTGTCAGGCCTGTATCTGCGCCGCCGCCAAGAACAGGGCATCAATCTGCGCCTCGGTCATGCCAATCGCCGCAGAAAGAGCGGCAATGGTCGGACTGTCGCGGCGGAACACCTGCGCATCGGCCCAGGCGATCTGCGCCAGCGGGTCGGCGGCAGCAAGAGCCGCCTCGACCGAAGGCAGAAGCCCTGCGATGTGCAGCGCTGCGCGCGCCTGAAATCGGCTCACCTCGGCCGGGATGACCGGCGCACCGGGGTTGTAGGACTGCTGCCAGTCGATATCCCCGATCGTCGTGGCCTCGTTCGGCTGGGTCAGACCCGGCGCGTCGACAGGGCCATCCTCGACCAGATCAACCGGCGCCGGGAAGCGGATGGCCTCGGCGGCATCGGAGCCGTGAGGCAGAAGCAGCGTCAGCACGATCTGGCCATCCTGCCGCGTGACGTCCGACGCCACCATGGCGCAGGACACCGCGGCACGGGGCAAAACATGGCCCTCGGCCAGCTGACTGAAGTCGAAGGCCTCGCCATCGATGACAAGCGTATCGCCCTCGCGGGCAAGCGAAAGCGAACCATCGGCGAAGATGGGCGAGAAATGGATGCGCATGTGGTTGTCTCCTTAGTACCAGCGGCCATAAGCGAAGAGTCGGGCCTGGCGCGCGGACACGCTGACCGAGGACATGATGGCGTACAGAAAGCTGGTACTCCCACCGCTGTTTCCTGCAATCCAGCAGCGCACATCATTTGTGGCGCCGCCTGCGGAGACAACTGTGCCTGACGCGAATGCGGCAGGGTAGGTCCAGGTCTGGCTACCGGACGTGAACACGTTCCCGCTCGCTGTCGTCGCATCGTGGGTGTACTCCGGGGATTGGCAAATCTGCGTCCCGTCAGCAAAACGCACATAGGCCCCGTTCGCGTTGCTGCCGCGCTCTATTATCGCCCCGGTCGGGATGCCGCCCGACTGGCTTACCGTGCCGAGGATATTGAGGCTGTCGTAGACCTTGGCCCATGCCGAATACGTCGTGTCTTTGGCCCGCCAGAATAACGCCTTGGATCCCCCGGTTATAGAAGCCAGCATCTGCATGCCGCGCGCCGATGCTGACCGTAGCGACAGCCCGACGTGCGCATTACCACTCGTCGGTGCGTCTGTCGGAACGCTGGAGACCGAGGCATTGCCGAGCACATGCGTCGTGTTCTCCGCTGCTGCAAACGTCTCGGCAGAGGTGAGGTTTACCGCCGAGCCTCCGATGCCGAAATCCCCCGGCACCATGACTGTGCCGGATAGATCATCCCGAACATCCTTCATCCATGCGAGAAATGCGGAGCAATCGGTCTCGAATGTCGCGGGGTTTGATAGCGTCGGCGCCACCGGCGCGACTGGCAGGATCAATGGCATCAGATGAGTTCCTCAGTTTCGAGCGTGGCAAATGACACGCCACCGGAGTTCAGGGGGATGCGCAGCGGCTTGGCGAGACCGTAGACCGCCAGTCCGCGATTCATCAGCGAGGCGTCGGCATAGAAAAAGGCGGGCTTTGCGCGTATCTCACGGATCGCACGCCTGACCTGATCCTCTCCACCGACCGGGATCGCAAACTTGAATGTCACGGTATCGTAGGCATCGCGCTCGACGATGAACACGCTGCCCCACGCATCCCGCTCCCGGACACTCATGTCCTCAAAACCAATTTCCGTGTCAGCTATCGTCCTGCCAAACAGGCTGTTCTTGCCGACGACGATTTCACCCACCTCGGCCGTGCCGACACCTGCGTCTATGGTGATGCGCAGCGTGTAACCGGTATAGCCGGGGATATCCTCGAACACGACGCGCTCAGAGTACTCAGGCGCATAGGTGAAGTAGGTGAAGAACGACGTTATCGGCGATCTGTCGACCAGCTGGATTGTCTGATCATAGATCTGCACGGCACCGGCATCAGACACGCGCACACGGACAGACCCAGCAGACAGCCCGACCAGCGCTACGGCGGTGCAAATCGACGGCAATGTCAGCGAAACATCGATCGTACCGGCCCTCGTCGTCGATTGCCCCGTTCTCTGGTCAAATGCGCGCCAGCGATTGGTTGCGCCGACGCGCACCCACCACGTCGACGTCGTGTCAGCAGATGGGTCGTGGTTGGTATTGCTTGCCTGTACGCTCTCATAGATCGAGTGCGTCGACGTCATGATGACCCGCGCGCCCAGGGCGTAGGTCGTTCCTGACGCCCAGACGGGATAGTCATTTTCAGTCACGTTGGACGATGCCATCACCGCATCGGTCACGGTGATCGGCGCAATCATCTTCATAGGCTGTTACTCCGAAAGGGCGCGGCGTTCCTCGCGGCGCAGAACGGATGCGGTCGTATAGGTGTTGCCCTCAATGCTCAGACCGAGCTGGCGCTGCTCGCGGCGCATCTGCGCCAGTTCCTCGCGCATGGCACGGAACTCCCGCATAAGCCCGGTCATGTCGAAGATGTTGCGGGTCTGGCTGGCGCTGTAGATCCGCGACGGGCCGGTCGCTTCCAGCTCGGGCCCCTCTTCACCCACCAGGCGCAAGCCCCCGGCGTGATAGCCGCCATCGGCGAACTTCTTGACCTTCTTCTTGACCGTTTCGACCTCAAGCGCGCCGGGGATTTCCGAGAGCGGCGTGCCGCCCTTGGATGCTGCCATGATGTCTTTGACGGTCAGGTTCGGGTTGTTGTAGATCCGCTGCCAGAAGCCGAGCAGACCCTCGGCCCATTGAGGCGCCGGTCCTGACACGTTGCTCGGACCGCGAAGCCGATCGAGATAGGCCTGCTCTTTCGACCCGGTCGGGTCATAGACCGTGCCTTTCAGCAGATCGCCGCTGTCAAAGTTGACCAGACGATTGCGCAGCTGATTGGTCGTAAGGCCTTCGGCATCGATCCCGGCAATGCGCGCCATCCGGGACAGGTCCTTGTCATCGACAAAGACGTCGCCCGCCTTGTTCTTCGTCAGGTTGCCGACCAGAGCATTCAGACTTGTGACGGCAGACTCGTGCTTCTGACGCGCGGTCTCCGCGCGGATCGCATCGCGCAGGTCATCCAGCGCAGAGCGCAGGCCCTGCATCTGCCCCTTGGGCAGCAGCGAGGTGGCACCTTCAAACCCGGCGACATTGACGCGCAGGATCTTCCGATCGAGATCGCCCAGCTGGGTGCGCAGCAGGTCCAGCTGCTCGGCGCTGATCGTCTTGCCTGCATCCATCAGGGCCTGCAGTCGTTCGATCAGGGCGAGTTGCCGCCCTTGAATGGTCGCGATGCGATCGAGCTTGTCGGCCTGCGTTTCAGTCTTGTTCGCGACGAGACCGAGAGCCGCCGCAACACGGGCCTGCGCCCGGGCCGCCTCGAGGCGCGTGCCAGCCGTCGCGCTGACACTGTCCAGATAGTTGCCCGCCGTGCCGGTCAGATTGCCGGCGGCCGTCAGGTCACCAGCACGGGCCGAGGCCAGCGTGGTCATCCACTTCATCTGGTTGTAGGCGCGTGCCTGCATCGGCGAAATCAGGGCCGAGGCGGTCCCGCGCAGCTTGTCCAGATAGTCGCGGATGCCGTCACCGGCTTTGCGCCACTCCCCGGCCGCTGCCTGATTGGCCTGAATCGCCGCAGTCAGGCCGGTGGCGATCTTGTCCATGATCGTCACCACCCTGCCCTGCAACCGCTCCATCTCGCGGGTCAGGTTCGACACTGTCGGCAGGATCTGGTCCATCACACCCGACAAGCCGATCAGCGTGGCATAAAGCTTGTGCGAACTCTTGTCCGAGAGGTCGAGGCTCTCGATCAGGGCGCGGTACTGCTCACGGGTCCGGGGCATCGACACGCCCATCTTGCGCAGTTCCTGCCCCGTCTGGCGGGTCAGCGTGCGGATGCGTTCGCCATCGGTGTAGAACGTCTGCCAATAGGCCTGCACCGCCGTGCCCATCGACTCGGCGCCACCGAACGCCTTGGCAAGGTTTGAGGCCACGTCACCGCCGCGCAGACCGACCATGTCGAAGGTATGCCCCAGCAGAAGCGCGACCTGGCGCACTGCGGTCAGGCTGGAGGAAAGACGGGTCAGCGTGTCGAGGGCCGTCTCGCCTGCTTCGGTGTAGCGCTTGGTCCCGAGGATCAGCTCGGCCATACCGGAACCGGCCTTTGCCATTTCGTCCTGCAGCGCCTGCAGGGCCTCTTCCTCGGTCATGTCCTTCGTGCTGATCTTGAACTCGTAAGCAAAGCCCTTGATCGCATCGGTACCAAGGTCGAGCACGCCAGCCATGCCCTTCACGCTCTTGCGCAGATCACCATAGGCCGCGCCGATGGTGGACTGCACCACCGGATCAAGCGCCTCATAAGAGGTCTTGTCCGAGCGCAGAAGACCGCCCTTGTAATACTTGTAGGAAGACCCGGAGAAGCCCGAGCCACTGAAGGCGCCGCTGATCCCGGTGTCCTTCAGCTCGCGACCGAACAACTTCTTGCCAAGCGACACCACCATGCCGATGCCGCCAATGATCGCCCCCACCGTACCCATCATGGACCCGAGGCTACCGAGCGAGCCCATGATCCCGCTGGCCGTGCCTGCGGTTCCGGCGGCCTGACCGCCCATCCCGAGCCAGCCACCCACGGTGCCGAGAAAACCCTTGCCGCTGTTGAGGCCGGTCATCAGCCAGCCATCCTCGGCAAAGATCCCACCGAAGTTGCTCAGAGTGCCACCGGCACCAGCCGTGCCACCTGCAGCGCCCGGCGTGCCAGCGGTCCCGGTGGGCGCGATGCCCAAGGCAAGCATGATCTGGTTCTTGGCCGCATCGGCGATCATCTGTTTCAGGACGCCCTTGAACAGATCGCCGAGCCCTTCGATGTCCTTGCCGCCCGACACTACGAAATCCGCGAAGGCATTCGACAGGTCACCGACCATCGGGATGCTGTCGGCGAGATCGACGTTCAGCTTCTTGATGGCCTTGGCCATGTCCTCTTTCGACAGGCGACCTTGAAGCTGCAGCAGCTCGGACATTTCGCGCTGGTAGCGGTTCATGGGATCGATGGTGTCGAGCCACTTCTGCGCTTCCTTGTCGAGCGAAGCCGACAGTTTCTCGCTTTCCTTTGCAGCCGCACTCTTGCCACCACTTCCCGCCTTTGCAGCGCGCTCTGTCTCTGTCCTCACCTTGATGGCTGACTGCAGCTCGCGCTCGGCATAAACGACAGCCTCCTGGCTGGCGAAATTCTTGCGAACCATTGTCTCAACAATACCCGCGTCGACCCCTGCAGTCCGGTGGGCATTTCGGAACGCCTCCTTATCCAGTTCAAGCCCGCGCAGCTTACCCGCCACAACCTCATCCTGACCGGATTTCACTGCCGCGATCTGTGCATTGATGACCTTGAGTTGCCGGTCGGCCTGCTGAGCCCCGGCCACAGCCGCTGCGCCAAGTTGCGCCGCAAGCTGAGCAGCGGAGGCTGCAGCATATCCAATGGAGGCCGCGAGCCGATCGAACTCCGACGCAAGGGAAGTGCCAAGTCCGACCGAACTGTTCAGAATTGCATTCATGCGCTCGGCGGCAACGCCAGTTTCCGCCGCGGAACGCGCCGCTTCGACAAGTTCCGGCGGCAGCTTAGCACCGGCGGCGTGGGCAGAAAGGAGCGATTGCGCCAAGTTCTTTGCGGCAATGGCGGCCTGCTCAGGGCCCGCCGCCATTGAGAGATCAGACAGCGCGTTTGTGACTTGTCGAGCCTGGCCAAGGGTCAGACCATATTCATCCCCGAGCTTCTGAACCGCCTCCTGCGAGAGATAAATGGTCTCTGCACGGAGTGCTGGCGGCAATTCGAGGGTGGCGTAGTCCCACTGGGCGATCATATCGGTGACGCCCTGCAGATCACCAGTCAGCGACTTGATCGAGGCCGAAAGGTTCTGGTCGAACTTGATGCGCTCTAGAAGGGAAAGCGCGTCATAAAGCTCGCGACCGCGCGCGGCTCCCATGCCAAATTCCGCAAAGAGTTCAGCCGAGGTGCCGCGGGCCTTGGCCGCGTACTCCTGATATGACTGCAAAGCCGATCCGAGATCCGCGACAGTGTCAGAGGTCTTCGCTGCAGCCTCGCCGATATCGAACAGCATCGGCGCAACCGCGAAGGCCACTGCTGCGAAAGTCCCGATCAACGAACCTGCCAGCGCCAGCTTCCCGCTGAACCCGAGAACGCCCATTAGCTGAGGGAACTGCTGCGCAAAGGCCATCATCGCAGACTGACCGCTTGCCACCTGTACCGCGAAGTCTTGCACCTGGAAGCCTGCATTGGTGATCGCAGGCGTGAACTTGTTCACACCAGAAGTCGCTGCATTTGCGGCAGGTCCAACTGAGAGATACCTTTGATTAGCCATCTGCAGGACGCGTGCGGCCTCTTCCTGCTTGATGATCCCCGCCGCCACTGCGGCAGTCAGGGTCTCTTGCGCCTGCTCATAGCGCTTGCTGCTGGCATAGAGCGGGTCGAGGGACGTACGCAGGGCGTCATAGCTTTGCTTGGCAAGCATAGTCGACTGTGCCTGCTCGCGCTGCGCCGCCTGCGCCCTCTCAGCCGACGTCGCGACCCCCATATACTTCGACGCGGCCTGTTCCAGCACCATGTTAGCCGTGCGCTGGCTGGTAACACCGGCGTCGACATAACCCGAAATCTGGCGCTGCAACTGCGCATAGCGTTGTGTGGCCGCATAGGCTGGATCGATCGAGGCGCGCAGATGCTCAAATGCCGCTGCCTGCGACCGCGCCGAAGCCTTCGAACCATCCAATGCACGCGAAATCTCGGCGCCCATCTGCTTCGCGGTATTGGCCGCACCTCGGGCACGCGTCTCAAACTGAGAGACATCAAGCCCTAGCGTGGCTTTCATCTGCGCAGAAGTGGTCATGCCATACCTCGAGACGGGCCGCCCAAGGGGCGCCCGCGGTCATTGCGGTTGATCAGGAAAGCGGCGCGTCACGCGCCAAGTAGCAGTTTTGGCATCGGAATTGCCCAGTTCGCCCAAGTGGCCGGGGCCACCCGCAGACCATCACTCAATTGGCACTGGGCTGCAAATATAGTCGAGAAGACCGCGGATCACGGCGCTTGGATCACCAAGCCTCGCAAATTCGAGCATGGCCTTTTCCAATCGCGGTCGATCGGAAGAATGACTCGCAACAACCGACTGGATCGTCTCTGATGATACGATCCATATCTGATTCTGAGCTTCTTTATCCATCATGTTGACCGCCTCCATTGTCTGTCCGCACTGCAACAAGTCAGACCTCGCAACCTTTTCCGAACTCCACGAATTTGGAGATCGACCGTTCCTTCCTGCTGATGACGCAAAGTCAGTCATGGAGTTTGAGCGATCCGTAAGAAGAGCCAACACCAGTACTGACATCCTCCCCAAGCCAAGTAGGCATCGCCTTGGGGCCGACGACCCAGTGTCCGTCGCCGCACTGCTGATCTGCCAAGCCTGCTTTCTTCCGATATTGGCAACTGTTGAGATGAGCAGGATCGAGCTCATCAACCATCAGAAAGAACTTCATAAGATCGGCACAGGTCGAGCCAATACGCGATTCACCATGGACGAGCTTCGGCTATTTCCACAACCGAACTCTTTGCCTGTCCACTCATCATGGCCTGAGCGCGTTCAAAGACTCATGCCAGACATCGAACGGATGCTGCAACAGAGCTTCGACCCCAGCATCGCGGTTGCGACCTGTAGGACCGTGATCGACCTTTGCACTAAAGACTTGGGCGGAACCGGAAAGAACATCGCCGATAGAATTGACAGCCTGCTAGTCAAGGGCGTGATAACAAAGCCAATCGCTGATTGGGCTCACCACATCCGAAGCCTCGGCGCAAATGCCACACACGATGCAGATGGCGGAGAAGACGAGGCGAGAGCCTTTGCAACCTTCCTGCGGTTCTTTCTTCGAGCCGCATACGAACTTGGCGCGGACGTCAAAAGTGCACTGACATCCAGCGAACACAAAGCCTGACGACTGCGCCACACTATTCACACCAAAACATCGCCCTCCGCCTCGATCTCGACCGGCGACATCGCAAGCGGGTCCTCCCCTGCGACTCGGGCCTCATGATAGCCGCGACACATGTCGAACAACGCTTCGGCTTCCCATGGCTCCGAAATCCGGCCGGTTAGATCGGCGAACGACTTGATCTCTGACCAGTCTGTAGGGGTGACCGACATGCCGTTGTTCCGCGTCGGCCCAAGCCTGAAAAAGGCCTCGATCAGATACTCGCCTTCATCGAGTTCCGGCAGGCCCAGCGGTTCCTTCAACCGCTGCGCCCGCTTCAACCAGCTCTCGCCGCCGCAGTCCTTCGGCACGGCATGCAGGTGCCCCCACTGCCGCGCCGTCAGGATCAGCTTTGCGATGCGTTTCCCAGGTAGTTCGCGCGATCGGTCGCGAACTCGATCACCTGTTCGACAAAGGCCTTCTCGCCTTCACGCCCATTGATCAGCTGCAGGTTCAGGAACCAGTCAGCATCGGCGGCGGTGGCAGCAGCCTCCCCACGCGCGACATTCTCGAATCCGACGATCAAGGGCTTAGCACCATCGACCATCGCCTGATGCAGATCCTCAAGGGTCTGGGCGCTCTCGGCCTTCTTCGGACCCGACAGCTTTGCATTGCGAACCGCACGCAGGGCCGCTTGCGCTGACCGGCTTTCCGAGCCGAGAACCAGCACGATGCAGGGCTTTTCCTGGGCCTTGTCAGCGAAGAGCAACTCTCCCGTTGCGGGATGCGTCAGGTGCAGGCGGCCAGCGACCTCGGCCGCAGCGCGGCTGTCGAACTTGGTGAAATCCATATCTGTGTTCCTTGCGGTTCTGGTTCATGGTGGGCCGCCGAGGCTGAACCACGGCCTCGACGGCCCGATCACACCCCGGACACGGGGCGCGAAGGCGTCAGGTGCGGATCGTCGGGCTGTTCACACGAACTTCACCGGTGAACCCCTTGTAGTTGCTTGACGTTCTTTCGGTGTCGCGGACATTCGCAACCTTGCCGTAGAAGTAAGAAATCCGGCCATCCGGATCGACGATGCGGAACGAGACCTCATTGTTCCCGTTCGACTGCGCCTTGAGGATCGGCTGACCGAGGTCGTCCGCGTCGGCGCGGATCGTGAAGGGCACAGCACCGCCATCCTTCGCGCCGTTGACGTGCTCGATACGTCCATCGAGCAGATCGACAGTCGTATCGGCAGCCGTATCGCCCACTTCACCGAAGGAGGCGATCTTGCCGATGGTGGTGTAGACCAACGCGCCGAAGCCGGCCGAGTCGACAGTCGCGGGGACACCGACCACACAGCCGATGGTGGCCCCGATGTAGGAAATGGCGTTCGCCATGGGATTGCCCTTTCTTGGCATGCGATCAGGGTCGCCCGCGGCGACTTATGCTGATCCGGTTTTCAGAGGTGCCCGCTGTTCGGCCCGATCGGGCCAGCCCGCGGACAGCGGCAATCAGGATTTCTGGCGAGGGGCCTTGCCTGCGGCAGTCGGCTCAGAACCGGCTTCCACGTCTTGGGTTGCGGGCGCAGTAGCGACGACCGGCGCCGAGGCTTCCGCAACCTCGGGTGGCGGGTCGAGTTCTGCAACCAGATCACCGGACAGGACCAGGCCATTCACTTTGGGCCAGTTATCCGTGCAGCCGATCACCTCGTTCGTGGTTTCCAGCTGGCCCTGCGCAGGGACAACGTGCCGGGTTGGCAGAACGATGTCGCGGCGCGTGGAGTTGATGAGACGTGCCATCGCAGGCCTCAGAACGTAAGCAGCGCGGCCACAAGGCCGGTGCCGGTGATGCTGATGGCGCCCTCGAGATAGGCCGCAATGGTGTCGAGCGGGATGGCGCGGACGCCGCCGGCCGGAATGGAGCCGACACTGTAGCCCGCCGAAAGATCGACGTTGCCCACCCCTGGAACTGCCTTCGACGTCGCCCCGGCGCCATCGATGACCGACGCGACCGCGCCAGCAGTCGGGTTGCGCAGGATCAGGATCTCGCCGTTGCCCGGCGCATAGACAAAGTCGTTCGAGGCACCAAGCGTGGTCTCGGTCACGGTGCGCTGGCCGGGGCCGCGCATCTGGGTCTTCGCGATGGTCGCCATGGGATGTCCTCATTGGCAGGGTTTCGGGGAAGCGTCCGGCCGCGATCAGCAGCCGGGCGCGGGTGTCAGGCGAGTGTCCCGTCGAGGTCGCGGAACCAGGTGACGCGGAAGTCCACCAGGATCGTCCCGACGCGCTGCTCGCCCTCGCCATTCAGCGTGACGGTCATGTTTTCGGGCAGGCAGCGGAAGTCGGCATTGAAGAACGCGGCGACGATGCATTTCTCGATCGCATCGCCATCCAGATCGAGGATGTCTTCCAGATCATCCCCGCCGAGGCGCTTCACCACGACCTGAAGCAGCGTCGAGCGCTCCATCACGCCCATGCTGTCCATCGCCGCCCGCTCTTGCGGGGTGACGACACCGATCACCGGCAGAATCTCGGCCGGGATACCACCCGCCCAAGCCGAAAGCTGCGTCAGCTCGCCCATGCGCGGATCAGCCGACAGCGCCTGACGCGCAAGGGCACGGAATGCAGACCTCTGGCTCAATCGAAGATCCTTTCCAATTTACAGATCAGGAAGGCATCCTCGGCGGGCGATCCTGACGGGTCGTGATCCAACACGGCATAGATCTTGCCATTCCCAGGCTCGACCCGGTCGCCCTTGGCGATTTCCGGCACGAGATGGCGCTGCACCCGCCATGTCGGGGCAACGATCAGGACAGGGTGCCCGTCCTGATCGATCGCCTCGGTCGGTGCCTCGCGAAACACGCCGGGAATGCGCCTCGCACCGCCGACTCTCGGCACGTAGAGGATATCCGGTTGGCCGAAGGTGCCGACGATGATCCCGGACATGCCGGAGAACAGGCCGGACACGGCGTTAGCCGTTCAGCCGGACGCGACCAATGGTCTCGCCAGCACCGCCGCCGACTGCCGCGACGGCCTTGCCGATGAGCGTGTTGGAACCCACCGTGGTGGTGCATGCGCGCGCGGCGTTGTCCCAATAGATCGCAGCGCCGACCGTCCAGGCCTGCGATGCTGCCTTCACGAGATCGAAGGTGCCGCGCGTGACAAGCACGACCGTGGCGCCGTTTGCGGCATCGGCTTGCGCGACACCAAACAGGGTGCCGACCAGCGCGCCAAGGCCCGAGGTGACGGCATACGGGGCGGCGACCGTGACGGTATCGCCGTTGTCGACGTAGTTTTTCATGTTCAACCCTCAGGTTTCATGGTTGCAGAACGACGAAGGGCGGCACGATGGCCGCCCCTTCGTCACATCAGGTCAGTCCGGATCAGGCGCCGGCGTTCTTGTAGAGGGTGCGGAAGTCGAGCGGAGCAACGCCCGCATCGATGCGGACCTTCATCTCCACCCCGTCTGCCGTCCACATCTGCTGCTGCTCGATGAAAGGCTCCTGCACGCCATTCAGATAGCCAACCGCGATGGTGTCAAAGGCACGCTGATCAGCGGCCAGATACCAAGCGGTGGACGAGACAGCATCGAGGCGGCCATCAACGATCAGCTCAGCCATGCCCGCAACAGGGTTGGTGGCATGCCCCTTGTTCGCGGTCGGCTCGAAGCTCGAGGTCAGCAGCTGCATCGAAACCGTTTCCAGTGCCGCCGGAACAAGCATGTATTTCGGCGCGATGTTCAGCACCGGCCCACCTGCCTTTTCACGCTGGGTGCGCATCGCAGTCCGCGCCGCCGACATGGTTGTCACACTGGGCGCACCTACCGTTCCTGCCAAGTTGGCATGGGTGGCATGGAACAGCGCAACACCGTCAGACATCACAGGGTTGCCATTGATCACCGCAAAGACCAGATCGCCGATCGTGCGGCGTGCGGCACGGCCGAGCTTCCGCGGAACCTCTGCAAGCATCCCCATTTCATCGCCAAGGATGGCCTCACGAGTAATCCTGAAGAGCTGGCCGTACTTGGCGAGAACGATTTTCTCACTGCGGTCCGACACAGTGCCGTACGTGTAGTTGGCGCCCTCTTCGACCTTGGGCAGGGAGGAAGTGAGGCCCAACCCGACAACGGATGTTTCCTTGAAGTCGCTGAGTGGGATCGCGCGCGTGAACAAAGGATAGGTTTCGGGCTGCTCATCCCAGCCAGCCAGTGCAGATTTGCCCTGAATGTTCTGCAGGATTTTGCCGAAGTCGCTGGTCGAATGAGCGCCAGCCATGGTGAAGGCATGGCCCACCATTTCAGAGGCCGTGGTAAAGCGGCCATTGTGGCCCGACACGATCAAGCATTCGCGCGCCATCTCGGCCAGCGAAAAGCTGGAAAACTCGTTCCGCTCGCCGCCTTTCAGGCCTGCCTTCATCATCAGGGCGCGCTCGGCACCCTCGCGGAACTTGTCACGCGCATCTGCGGTGATCGTGGCCGGGCGGTGACCCGAATGGTTCGCGCCGCTCATGGTCGCGTCTCCCTCTTTGCGTTTCGTCAGGACTTCGGCCAGCGCCTGTTCGGCGGAGAGGCCACGGGTGATCATGTCGAGCGCCATCGTCGGCTCGAATCCGGCCATGGCCACGGTGTCGCGGATGCGCGCCGCGCGCTGGCGATCAGCGGCCGATGCCGTCACTGTCTCAGGTGCGGGCTGTTCTTCCTGCTGTCCCTCGCCGGATTCGGTTTGGGTCAGTTCCTCTTCGGCGGCCTCCACCGCCGGCGTTTCGGTGGCTTCTTCCGCCATCGTGGTCTCCTGTTTCGGTTTGCGGGGCATGCCCGACATCATGGCCACAATGGCCGCCTTTCCGGGCTGTGCGCCCAGAACCTGTGAAGCCTCGCGCAGCGACTGCGGCGCGTGGGCGTAAATCCTGTAGTCGAACCGCGCGACCGGCTCGGCCTCGACGGCCTCATCGACGGCCGTCGCAAAGCCCATCATCAGCGCGGTAGGTCCGTCCATTACGGTTTCGTCGCGCATGATCTGCCGAGCTTCCTCGACACTGATCCCGGCGCGCTTCGCATATACGGCAGCATAAGAGCGCGAGATAATCTCGAGTTGCTTGGCTGCTCGAGTGTGATCGTCCGCCGTCCCACGTCCATCGGTCCCCGGATTAGCCGGGTCATGCACCAGCATGTAGCTACCAAGGCGCATGGTGATCGTGTCGCCCGCCATGGCGATCAGGCTGGCGGCCGACATGGCCACCGCATCGATCACCACATGCACCTCGTCTGGATAGTCGACCAGCATGGTGTAGATCGCCTGCCCTTCCGAGGCGATCCCGCCACCGGAGTTGATCCGGACAGTCAGGGGGCCTGACACGCTGTCCAGCTGCTCGCGCACCTGGGCGGCGGTGAAGAACTCTTCATCCCACCAGCTGCCCCCGACGCTGCCGTAGAGCCTGATCTCGTTCATGCCTCATCTCCTTTTTGAGGGGGCGCATCTTCGGGTGGATAGGGCCGCAGCCCCTTCACCGCGCCCGCATCGCTGTCGAAGATCAGCCCTGCCACGCGGTCGGCTGCGCGCTCTTCGACAATTTCCTCGTTGACCCGCTCCGGATCGTATCCGAGCCGCCGGACGATCTCGCCGCGGCTGGTGAACCCTGCCCGCACCTGGTCGGCCATGGCCGGGATTTCCCGGGTCGGATCGACAATCACCCGCGGCGGCGGCACCCAGTCCAGCGACACGCTGGCCGGATTCTTGCCGTTCACGATGGCCCAGTCTTCGATGATCCAGCGCCCGATCGGCTGCATCATCTGAGGAACCATCATCAGCCATTGCCAGCTGCTGACGTTCCGATCCATCTCCATCCGCGCCATGCGCGCCGAGGAAAAGTTGACGCCCGAAAAGTCGTTGGTCACAGCCTCATAGGTCAGGCCCATGTCCGCACTGACAGCGCGCATGACCCAGCGGTAAAATTCTTCGACGCCTGTCACGCCGGGCGGTGTGCCAAAGCGGATATCCTCACCCGGCTGCAGGCTCTGCACCCGACCCGGCGACAGGCTGGAGAGCCCGGCAGGGTCCTGCGGATCGGTGCCGGGATGCTCGGCATCCGGCGCTACACGGAATGCCGTGAAGCAGGCCGCAATCTTCTGACGCATCAGGTGGGCATCTTGCCCATCTGCAAAGTCCTGCAACCGTAGCGCAACCGGCGCAAACCAGCTGACACCGCGCATTTGTCCCGGGCGGTCCTGACGGTAGATGTGCAAGACCGAATCCGCCGGGATGCGGTGGCTTTCCCAACGACGACGCAGCGACCCCATCGCGCCGGGATGCTGCGAGAACAGGTAATAGGCTACCCTGCGCCCGATCCTGTCGAACTCGATCCCGCCTTCGACAATGTTGCCGTTGTCCAATTGGCCATCGCGGCTGTCGTCCAGATAGTCGGGCTCGAGGATCTGGATCTGGAACGGCAGCGGCAGCTTGTCCGAAAGGTCACGCGGGCGCCGCCGGATCAGAACCTCACCGGCCTCGACCACGGTGTTCATCACGAGGCGCTGCAGGCCATAGAGGTTCTGCCGGCCATCCGCATCAATCGCCGTGGTGTCGCAATGCGCCTCGATCGCCGCCAGCAGGCTCTGGCGAGCAGCCTTCGACTTCCCCCTTACTTTCGGGATGATGCCATCGCCCACCACATTGTTGGCCACAACGCCCTGCACACGGCTTGCGAAGGCCGTGTTGCGCACCATGTCCCGCGCAATGAAGGCCAGCCGCTGACGGGCCGGATCGGCGGCGGTGTCGGCGTCACTCGCGGCAGGACGCCAGGACGCCCCGCGCCGACCAGCCGTTGCCGCCTCAAAGTGCATCACGGCCTTCAGAGCAGCCCTAGCCCGCACACGGCGTAGCGCAGCCATCGGCGCGACTGCCCCGATTGCGCGGTCAAGCAGGTTCATACCCAATCCCCTCAGAGGCCGCGATCAAAGGTCGGATGAAAATGCGTCGGGCGGGCACTTGCCGCACCAGCCATCGAGGCTTCCGCCATCGCGAGAACGCGCTGCATCTCCTCGAGGCTGCGATACTTGACCCGCTCCTGACCGTTCTGGACTTCCAGAGCGCCGGTGGCGATGGCTGCGCGCAGCGCGTCGACCTGGGCTTGCGTGTAGCTCATATCCAGTCCTTCCGTTCGGGCACCCATGCGGGGCCATCATCCACTTGCGGCGCTGCGGTTGGCCGCGGCGCGATCTGCCCAGATACCGGCGGCACGGTGGGCGGTTCCGGGGTCTCGGCCACCGGCTGCGGCGCTACAACCGGGATCGCGAGGCTGAACAGATCGCCTTGCGGTTCCTCGGCTGGTCCGCCACGTTCGGCATCGAGCTGGTCCCAAGCCGCATCACTCATGTAGGTCCACTGTTTGTAGCGGGCACCGGCTTCAGCCATGATCATCGTGTCGAGCGCCTCGTTGCGGCGCCCCGCCTCGGCAATCACCCACCGGCTGACCATCACGCCCGAGGTGGCCCGTTTCAGGATGCGCACCTCAGAGGTGATCTGACGGTAGTATTCGTCGCCAAGACCTGCTGCGAACCGGCAAAACCCACGCTCAGCCGGATCAACCTTGTCGAGCCATGTGTAGAAGTCCGCCTTGAGCTGGCTGACCCCCACCACGAACCCCTGCTTGCGCTTGCGCCGCGCCATCCGATCCGTGCGCTTGTCGAACTCCATCCGCTTCAGCGGCGGTGCCATGGCGCTGGTGGCGCCTTTGGTCACCATGACCCGCGTGAACGGATGCGTCAGCGCCCAGTCCCAGACATCCTCGGTGTAGGCGCCACCGTCGATCGCCAGCACGTCGAGGCCGATCCTCCGACCGGCTTCGGTGCGCCAGCTGCTTTTCAGAAGCTGGTTCAACGCGCCACGGGCCTCATCCGTGCTGATGTGGTGCGGGATCACCTGATTGTCGATCACCCACCGCCGATAGTTCCGCCCGAAGGCGACGATCTGCACCTCGATACGGTCGCCCTGACAGTCGACACCAGCCGCGAGAATGACACCCGTTGCCGGAACCATCCCCCGCTGGATCGGCCGCCCGGTCTCGCTGTCCGCGTTCTCGACCCGGTCGCGCAGCTTTTCCCAATCCGGGCCCTTGCTCGCCTGCTCATAGGGCAGACCCAGGACGTCGTTCCAGAAGGTCTGCTCTGTTTGCGCGTCCACCGGATCGCGCATCGCAGCCTGCCCCGCTTCGGTCAGCGCCAGCCCTGTCCAGCCCATCACTTGCGCGTATTCCACTGCGATGCTGGCCCAGTCCCGCTGCGGAACATAGGCGCGCCAAAGATGGAACCCGGGATGGTCACCAGCGGGATTGTGTGCCACCCACTGTCCCGCCGCGACCATCGCGACCTTGTGGCTGTGGTCGATCACGCAACCGCAAGCCTCGCAGGTGAAATGCGCCGCCGACAGCCGTTCGGGCTGCAGGTTCTTCCGAAAGTTCTCCCATGTCAGGGGAGCCATGTTGCCGCAGTGCGGGCATGGCACGTGGTAGAATTCCTGCGTCGACCGGGTAAAGGCCCGCGACACTCGGCACGTCCCAACGACCTGAGGCGTCGAGATGCGCACGATCTTTGCATCCTCGAAGCCCGCCGCCCGGCTGACGGCCAGCTGCTCGGGATCACCCTTCGGCGTCATTTCGAACTTCGACACATCGTCCATTAGGACGAGGCGCCGGGTGGTGCCGGCCAGGTCATCCGGTGACCCGGCAGAAACCACTTTCAGGCTTCCATCGCGCCGGATGGTTTCCTGATTGTGTAACGTGTCGGTCTGCTCGCCACGCCCGTCCCCGAAGATCAGCCGCAGGCTCGGGGCCTGCCGCCGCATCGGCATCCATTTGGTCCGCACCCATTCGGTCGCCGAAGATGTCGTGGGATGCACGACAAGACTGTCGAGCGGCCCATATTCATGCCAGGCGGCGACGGTCGGGTTCAAAACCGAGACAGTCTTGCCCCATTGCGCCGACCCGCGCACCGTCACTTCCCGGCAAGGATGCTCAGGGGACAGAACGTCATGGATGCGCCGCAGGAACGGAAACCTGTCGATGCGGAACGGCCCGGGAAACGGCGACCGCTCGTCAAACTCGATATTCTCTTCACACCAGCGCGTGATGTCCGGCGGCGGCGGCGGCAGGATCGCCAGCGCGATGCCGCGAAGCACCGCCGATTCCGCAGAACCAAGAAACCCCATCAGCCGTTCGCCTCTTGCTCGGCCTCAGTCATCGGGGCCGCCTGAGATTCGGCGGACAGCGCTTCAGCCCTCTCCCCGCGATGCGCACGCCAGACCTGCATCAGGATCTGCCGGGCCTCCCGGAAATCGACACCCAACCGATCGGCGATAGCGCGGGCGCCGTCGCGGATCACGGTTTCGAACTGCCCGATCTCACGGGACAGCAACTTTGCCGTCGACCGTTCGACCTCTTCGGCGAGAACCCACCGGCCCTCATCACGCTCATTGTCCCGGCGCTTCCGCCGTGCATCCTCTTCGGCGTTCTGAATGCGCGCCAGCTCGTAGCGATCAGGATCGCGCGGCGATAGCGCGCCATCCGTCTTGGCCGCAGGGCGCGGCCGCATATCCGCCGGAGCGTCACCCGGATCACCTAGATCGGTCAGCGCCCGCTTGGTAGAGGCGCCATTGCCCAGCATCTGGCCCGGATCGAGGCGCCCTTGCAGTGCCGCCTGCACTTTCGACAGATCGAAGCGCCGCGAGCGACCCTCGCCTTCATAACACCCGACGAGCTTCCCCTCGGACAGGTATTGCGATACCCGCGCTTTCGAGACGCCCAGCCGGTCAGCCAGTTGCGTCGCATTCAGCATCAGGCATCCCTTTCTGTGCATTTCTGCAAGAGTTAAGCCGCCCTTTTCGTGTTTAGCCGGGCAGTTAAGGCTTTTCAGCGAGTTAAGCCGGGCTGAACCTGCGGGGTGCGAATTACCCGCGCTACCGAGGTGCCCCGGAAGGACCCGAAGGCCTACCCGAACCGCTTCGCCATCATCTTGGCCAGCGTCCGGGCCAGATGATCCGGCATCTTGGCCTCGAAGATCCGCCCGGCATTATCGAAGAAGCCGAGGCGCTGTTGATAGACCGGCACCTTGGCGCTGATCACAGCAACCACGCCGATCTGCCCGCTGGCCTCGCGCTTATAGATCGCATTGGCGGTCAGCCCACCCTTGGGCACGAAGTAGCGTGCCCTCGCCCGGTGCCGCTTCCGCGATGCCGCCGTGCTGTTGGCCGTGCCATCCCGCTGCGCCTGCAGATCCGACAGCACCCGGCTTTTCTCACCCGAGGACCAGTTGCCATATGCATCGAGCCGCGCATTGTCGGCGGGCACGATGGACTGGATGATCCCCTCATAGGCCAGACTGCGAGACAGCAGCGTCTCGAACCCGGTTTGCGGGCGCGGCCCACCCTCTTCCTCGACCCGCAGGTAGTGGCGCGAGGCCGAGCCAGCCCGCTGCTGCACCACAGCCTGCAACCCGGTCGGGTTTGCCTTGACGACCTCGAACGAATTCAGCGTCCAGCGTGTCGGGCGATCGAACACCACCTGCATGCGCTTCTGCACATCGAGGCGGATATCCTCGGCCATGTCGTTCAGTGCCCAGGTGGCAGCGATACGCAGATCACGCTCGGCCATCTGGCGCAGGGCAAGGGTGAAAGGCCCGGTGTCGATGGACATAGACGTGTCCATGTCCCAACCCCCCTAGAAATGCGTGCGCCCGGTAGGGTGTATCCCTCCGGGCGCACGTCTCGATGATGTCACACAAGATGCGGGCGGCTGAGTTAAGCGTCAATCCCCTTTGATCCGCGCGGTGGGGCATAGGCCATGGTCATGCGATCCAGCGCAGCGCACAGCGCTCGCCGCGCCGATGTAACATTGTCGCCATAGACCGACCACCCATGCGCAGACAGCACGGCACTGACCGTCATCCCACCCAAGCAGACAGCATCAACGAGCGCCCTGTCACGGATACCGGCCCTTGTGCCGCGCTGCGATGGGCGGATGCGGCGAATTGCCAGCGAAGATCCGTCACCGATGGCGCGGTGCATGGCGCGGATCAGGTCGCCTTCATGGATGACCGTATCGATGAACGATCCACCTTGCCCGCTACCGCCGCCCTGAGCCTCGACCGAAGAGCAGCGCATGCCCGATGATGCATGCCGCTCGACAAGCATGGCATAGCGCCGTCCCGTGGAGACCTGCAGGGCAGAGAACAAAGGCGCCTGCTGCTCGCCACCCTTGCGGGCAGCGCGGCGTGCCTGCCGTTCCATCACGTCGAATGCATCAGCCGCACGGGCGCAGTCGCGGCCACGATAACCGACATGTTCCACCTTCCAGCCCGCCTCGCCTTCCGGCATCAGGCCCATGGGGCTGACAGCCACCATCGGGCCGCGCGCAGGCTGGGCGATCATGTCAGGGCCACAACGCTCAGGCGGGGCGGCCATGGCCATGCGATAGCGCAGTTGCAGCTGATCGATCTCGAAGGACGACAGCTTGCGCAGGTGCTCCATTTCACAGTGCAGCGTGTTGCAGGCCCAGTTCAGCGCATCCCGCAGGCTGCGAACCTCGGCCAGAACCGCCGCATCGAGATCCGCTGGACGCGAGAAGGTCTCCGACATCGCCATTTCCATCACCACCGCCCTGATCATTTCACGGCCTCATCGCTCATTTTGTTGCTATTAAACACGCCACCACCAGATGTTGAGAAAACGCCCCGGCCATCAGGGACGGCAGGGACGGACACATGGTTTTCAGGGACGGACATTGCGCCACGGAGCCAAAAGTTTTTCCCTTTCAGTTCATCGGCTTGCATGAAGTTCAGGGACGGTAGGGACGATGGGGAAGGAGTTTTCCGCCTACGCGTAAGAAATGGTTTGAAGCATTCCGGCATCATATTTGCGCGCGCGCATACGTAGGCCGCAAAATGCCTCCCTAGCGTCCCTAGCGTCCCAAAACATGCACCAACGCGTTGATTGCAAACGACTTCCCCCGGACCCCCGTTAAGGTTTCTCCGTCCCAAATTTTCGGTTTGCGTCCCTACCGTCCCGGCGCCGAACATCAATGGGGTGCGGGGCGTCTGCATCACATGCCCCCTTCATCGCCATAGCCGCCCATATCGACCGGCGATCCGATGATCTTGCCGCGCTGGTCGCGAGGGGCATGGCGCAAGTCTCGACCGAACATGTCTGTCCACCTGACGCCGAGGTAGAACGTGGTCGAGGCCTTGTGCGCCTCGAAACTGCGCCCGGTCGCAGGGTGTCGCCACTTGCCGGCCTTCTCGCCCTTGATGCGCTTGGCGATGGTGTTTGGCTGCCATTCCCCGAGGCCATCGCGGGCACGCCAGAAGTTGAACGCCTCGATCATGTCCTTGGCCATGATCTTGTCTGTCGGGTCACCGGTCACAGTGGTGCAGTCGGTCAGGAACTGGCCGATCGGGTCACTCTCGGCCCGGAACTCGGCAGTTGCCACCCGCACTTCCTCAGGCTCATCCAGACCGCCTTCCAGATAGTCGAGCAGGCCCTCGACAGCCCACCGCAGGATGCCAGGCGCCTCTTGCCTGAGCTTCTTCTGCAGATCCGGATCACGCTCGTCCTTCGTGATGTGCTGGTCAAAGGGCACCAGCAGCAGGCGGCGCCATATGCCCTCATCCGTGCCCCGGATATCCGGCTTGTGGTTGCCGCTGATCGTCAGCTTGAAGCACGGCAGGAACTCAAAGAAGTCCTGCTGCAACGCCCGAACCAGCATGGGTTCCCCGCCGGTTAGTTCCTTGATCAGGCCCTCTTGCCACTTCACCCCCTCATCGGGCTCACTGGCGCGCACAAAACGGGCGCCGACGAGTTGCACGAGGTCCGGAGTTGCATCGCCCCCGCCGCGCCGGTTCGAGCCCGTCAAACTCTCGATCTTGGCAACGGCAGCATAGTCACTGAGCAGCCAGGCCATGAGGTCAACCAGCACAGACTTGCCGTTGGCCCCGGTGCCATAGAAGTAGCAGAGCTTCTGCTCGCCCGTCAGCGCAGTCATGCACAACCCGAACCAGCGCTGCAGGAAACGACGCATGCGCTCTTCCGGCATGATCCGACGCAGGAAGTCATCGAACCGCGGGCAAGTCGCTTTCGGATCGTAGGAGTGCGGAATAATCTTCGTCAGCAGCTGATCACGCGCATGCGGAATGACATCGACCCGAGACACCTTGGAAAAGCCTGCGTCACCACCCCCATCAACACTGAATCGGAGCACACCAGAGGCGCAGTTCACGTCCAGAGCGCCTGCGTCCAGTTGATCGACCTGGCGAGAAAGCGCGATCGATGCCTCATTGATCATGTTGCCGATCGGCGCTGAGTTGCCCGCGTTCTTGGCGTGCCGCAGGCGCTGGCCGATCCTGTCCTGGACGCCAGACAGCACATGCATGATCTCATCGAGCTGCGGCTGCAGATCAGACAACTCGGCCTCTTGTTCCGGCGTCCGCTTGCTGGGCGGGATGCGCTTCAGTCGCGCAATATCGGCCTCGATCTCAGCACGCCGTTCGACCAGTTCTGCCCGATCCGGAGGCACCGAGATAAAGCGGACCTCCTTTTCGATCAGGGGGCCGAGTGTCTGCGCCTTTCCGCGCACCACGAGCATGTCTGGGTCTTTGACCCAAACCTGCCCACTCCAGTCATACCAGCCGACGCGGGGCACCCAGATCAGGTTCTCACCGAAATGGATGCGGAATCTCTGGCCATTGCCGGTGTCGTTCAGCGTTTGCTCGGCACATTTGGCGATCCGCGCCCAGAGTTCCGGATCTTCATCAGGGCCAAGCCCCGCCATTGGGTCGGCGGAAGGACGGGCGCGGCGCTCCGCCAACGGACTTATGCCCGCGAAAGCATCATCATCGTCATGGTCGCTCATTCCTGCTTCTCTCTGCCCTGCCGGGCTTCGGCCCGGTCTACGATGGCGCGCACGACCTCAGCGATCTGGCGCCAGCTTTTGTCGGTGGGTGCGGGCGGTGCGGGTGGCATCATCTTGCCTTCCCCCTGAACACGCCCTTGGGATCTACGCGGGACAAGAACGCGCGCTTTTCCGTATCTGGCATGCTCTGCCACAGCGCGACGAACAGCCGCTTGCGGGTTTCGGTCGCAAAGGCCGTTGTGCCCATGCGCCGCAGGCCCGCACCGACATAGGCCTCGAGTTCGGCCGGGCTCGCGATGTCAGCCCAGAAGGTGGCATCGCTGCGCATATTTTCCGCGAAGAAGGCAAGTTCCGGCGACCCTGCCCCGGCTTCCTCCAGGAACCCGGCCGCAGCTTCCAGCGCTGCGCGATTGTCCATCTCGGCAAGGCGATAGAGCGCGCGCAGGGCGGCCACCGCGACCATGTCTCGCTTCCATGCCCGAAACTCGGCCGTGGCCTCATAGGCTGAACGGATATCGTCCGCACTGGTGGCTGCCCCATCCATCACGCTGCCGCCTTCATCGGACGGTTTGGCTTTCCGGCAAGCCCGAGTTCAGCAATATCCACCGAGATCGTCGCATGGCTGACGCGAAGCGCCTCTGCCATCTTCCGGATGCTCATGCCCTCGGCGCGCAGCCGCTCCACCTGCTTCTGGCGTTCCGCCTTGGCATTTTTCTCGCCGACCAACCCAAGCGCGCGAATGTCCATCGTGACGGTGTAGGAGCTGATGCCCAATGCGGCGGTGATCTCGGCCAGCGTTGCGCCTGCAGCGCGCATCTTTGCGACTTTCTGACGCCTGATCTCTATTACATTGACCCTGCCTGTCCGCAGTCCGAGGCGTGCAAGGGTGCGGCGGACAGTGTTGACGGCCAATCCGACCCTTGAGGCGATCTCGTCCTGTGTCAGCCCATCGGCGACCAGATCGCGGATCACGTCATCCCGCTTGGCGATCGCCTCCCGGATCTCTGCCGCGCGGCCCGACCGCCCCCGCATCAGGGCTTCTTTCTGCGGAAGGATCGCGAAACCAAGCGCGCGGAGGTCTTTCCGCGCCGTGATGACATGCACGCCAACCTCGGCGGCAATGGCACTGACGGTCATTCCCTGATTATAGAGCGCCTGGACGCGAGCACGACGCTGGCTCTGCTGTTCCCGCTGCATCGCCAGCCGCTCTGACTTGGCAGACGTCATCGAGACGCCGCTGACTGGCTGCAGTCCCATCCTCTTCACGTCGAGCGCCACCACGCGGTTCGACAGGCACAGAATCCGCGACACTTCGGACATATAGTGCCCTGCCTCGATCAACCTGCGCACCTCCGCGCGCCGCGACAGTATGGCTGCGCGCGTGGCCGAGCATTCAGCCTTTACCCGAGGCTTGGCCTTGGGCCTTTCCGGATGCTTGATTTCAATCCCGAGCTTGGCCGCGACGGCCCGAACGACCTTGCGCGAAAAGCCAACATCAAGACCGATCTGGTCGGCGGTCCAGCCAAGTGCCGCAAGCTCGGCGATCCGGGCATTGCGGGCCAGAACAGCCGGATGAACGGCATATGGCGTCTTCTTGGCGAAAATGCTGGTGGGCGGCTTGACCGGCTCGAGCCCCAGAACGAAGAGGTCAGTCGAAATTGTGCTGGGATTGACGCCCAGCCTGCGGGCGATCTCTGACGACCAGACGCCCTCTGCATGCATCCGGGCCACCTCGGCACGACGCGCAGCAATCTCTTCCGCCCGGACAGGTGCCTTGCGGGCACGGATGTATGGCGCATCGCGCGCTGCCCGCTTTCTGGCCTCGGCATCAGGGTAACGCAGCTGGTTGGTCTTTGGATCCCAAACCGGCGCCTGCCAGGAACTCTTCCCAACTGGCAGCATCTGCACGGCGGCATCTGGAACCGGGCATCCGTAGCGTGCGGCAACCTCGGCCGCGATCTGTTGCTCGCGCGTCATGCCGGAACCACCCCGGCGGCAAGTCGCCATTCAATCTCCCGATCGAGATACCAGCGCGCCTTGCGCAGATCCTCGACGGCATCTGCTTTCAGGTCAGCGCGCCAGATGTACTTCACCGCATTGCCGAGGCAGAACCCCATGTGTTCGGTGATCTGGATGCACTCGACACCGCTCGGATGGCCCGTGTAGTGTGGCGGATGATTGACCATGTCGGGCTTTGTCATGCCTGTCCCCAGCAAATCTTTTTGCTCTCAAGCACCCGCAGGTCGGTTGCCCGACCCGCGGGGCTCGCACTCTCCAAACGGAGTTTGGGCGCGCCACCGATCCCCGCCGCCGCGCCCCGGTGCGGTGCTGACCCCGGGAGGAGGAGGGAGCCAGCGAGAAGGATCGAGTTCGAAGAGAAAGCGGGCGACGGCATAGCGCCGCCCGAGTCTTCCGCAGCACCAGAAGCAGGAAGGTGATTGCGGGCATCGGCACGACTGCTGCCGGGCATTTACCTGCCCTGCCCCAGATCGGCGCCGGAGAAATCGTCAGGCCACCAGCGCATGGCTTGCAGAACCACATCAATGTGCGGGCGCGAGAACGCCGTGAACCAGTTGCGCGCGGTCTGGACGGTCACGCCGAACATCACTGCACATGTTTCAGGATTGCCGCAGCGGCGGCGCATCACGCCCGCCCAGAACTCCATCGCCTCATCCCGGCTGATCTC
Organism: Gemmobacter aquaticus; assembly: GCF_007859075.1. Lineage (GTDB taxonomy): Bacteria > Pseudomonadota > Alphaproteobacteria > Rhodobacterales > Rhodobacteraceae > Gemmobacter > Gemmobacter aquaticus. The sequence continues at coordinate 753,329 of NZ_VOAK01000011.1, read as the reverse complement.
GATCACCGGCAGCGCCTGAACCCGGCGCATGGCCTGAGCACTGCGCCCCCGCCCGCCCGATGGGACAAAAGCACTGGACCGGGACATTTGGCCCCGAGGCGCGGCAGACTGGCCGCCAGCGATGGAATGGAGGGTGCGAGGTGACATCAGGCGACGTCCTTATGCTCGGGCAGCGGGCCCGGTTGGTCAGATTGAGTGTCAGGGGATGGCAACCACGACCGCGCCGACACGGCACCGCTAGTCGCGTCTTCGATGCGAAAGGCCAGCTCATAGCCCGGCGATTTACTGCCGTTGACCAGTTCACTCATATACGCGACCGAAACGCCCAGCCTCTTCGCGAGGTCGGACTGTTTGGTCTTGGTTGTGGCGAGGAAGTCTCGAAGCTGGGTCATACCTCGTTAGTTTGCACATAGCGAACCGCCACGCAACCCAAAAGTTCGCTATGTGCGATTAGGCAATTGTTTGGAAAGATGGCATCAAGTGAACATGTCACTCAGGATCAGAGCACTGCGAAAATCCAAAGGCCTCACGGGCGAGCAGCTCGGTGAGATGGTCGGCGTCTCGAAGGGCTACATCTCTGAGATGGAGTCGGGAAAGAAGACGCCAGGGGCTGGTCTTGTAATCCGTCTGGCGGACGCGCTTGGTGTATCCGTTGCTGATCTGTATGAGGGCGATCCTGCCACTCGGGAAAGGGCTGCTATGGCAGCTCACCTTGAGGTGATGGAGCAGCTTCCACCTGAGGATCGTCAGGCGATCGAGAAGGCTGCACTTGGGTTGCTAGCGAAGCATCTCGGATCATCCTGAGGATGGCCTCGCGACTGTCGCAGGGCAGCTCTGCCAGCACGTTCTCAAACGCCTCGATTTTCATTGAATCCTCTCACGCCAATGCGGGGAACGATTCCAGAACATCACGGCAGTGTCCATCCTCTAGGTCCGCTGTGGACAACCTCAACGGCATCAACTAGTGGAATTCAGCACAACATGTTGATTTAGAATCAACAGAGATCAACATATAGACAGCCGCCTGGGTCCCGGTTCATGGTATTCCCTTCCGGTGAGCCGCACCGAGCAGGTCGAACTTGGTTTCCCAGTGCGCACGATTGACTAGCCGAAGGCTCGACACGATCATTTGCCATCAACTTGTTTCATGAGGACTGTTCCGTTGAAGCTGACGACCTTCTCTGCAGCTCTTGCCATTGCCGCGATGAGCACTCCAGCCACCGCCAGCGATTGCGCTGGGCTTGCGACCAAGTACTCGAAGTACAATGTTGCCGCGACCTTCTTTGACCGGACAAGCAAAGTCGACAACAGCACGCTGCGGCAAGAAACGGCGCTCTCCGCGCTCAACAACATCTTTGCCCGGCAAAGCATCATCGTTGACATGATGATCGCAAAAGGCTGCGAGTTGCCTGAGCCACCCGAGTTCGACATGTTCGGCCTAGTCAACGCCAACAACGGATAGACATCAGCGCCGGAGGCTCAACTGTGGGAGCTAAAGTGAACCATTTGAGGAGGCAACATATTGGCAAAGTGCTCACAATGCGGAACCAGCATTTGGCGCCTAGACAGCATTAACGGCATGTGCCCGAGTTGCGCCGCCGAAGCTGAGACCCGGCGCAAAGCACTTCTGGCGGCACTGCCAGATCGCAAGGTCCAAGAGGATCTAGCACTCAAGGAAAGATCAGAGCGCTCGAAGCGGCTGATCCTCACGACAGAGACATCTGCGCATGACCTGGTGATTGCTGAGCGCCTCGGCGTGGTCGCGGCTGAGTGCGTTTTCGGCATGCACCTATTCAAGGACCTCTTTGCCGAAATGCGGGATTTGTTTGGCGGCCGCAGCGAGGCGGTACAGAACACACTGAAAGACGCACGCAAGGTTGCCCTTGAGGAGTTGCGGTCTGAAGCCGCCGAACTGGGAGCCGATGCCGTGATTGGCGTGGACCTCGATTACAGTGAGATCAGCGGAGGCGGGAAGTCGATGCTGTTCTTGGTGGCGAGCGGCACAGCGGTAAAGCTGAAAGGCACAACATGACCGAAGATACCGAGCAAGAACTGATTGAAAAGGTCGCTCTCTGCAACCATGCGCCTGCCAACGATCGACGGTTCCCTAGCACTGCACAACCGATGTTCAACTATCTGTTTCAACTCTCATGCCAAAGGTGATTTGACTTATATGTCAATTGAGTCGATGCTCGAACGACTGGTGGACGAAGGGGACCTAATCGAATGCGCACCACAACTTCCTTCCGACGCTTGGGCGCGGGACTTGTACATTACGAAGGTGATTGCCGACGAGCTAGACTCTAACGGCTGGGAAGACGCCGAGCTTGGCTACCGCTTCGGTCAACTTCGGTCAGACTTTGACCGCTTCGTTGTCGGGGACCTGATCGAAGTCGCCTTAGATCCATACGACAAGCCGAAGAGCGCATTCATGGCAAGATTGGGCCCCACATCGAGAGGACTTTGGTCCATACGAAGCACGGAACCGCGTCCGGCGATCCGCGTCTTGGGCGCATTTATCTGTCAGGACACATTCATCGCGTTGTGCACCTGTCTTCGCCGCGAACTGGACGGCCCCAACGGGCCGCTATGGCAGCAGGCCATTAACAATGCCGATGCAAGATGGGCAAGCCTGTTTCCGGGCATAAAGCCATTAGTTGAAGAGGAAGTAAGCAGATATGTCTCGGCTAACGCTGAACCTGTCTAAGCCCAAGAAAGGATCGAAGATTGATCCGGTGACGCTTGGCTACATCCGCGGCAGGAATCGCAACAAGATGCACAGCTTCATTCTCAAGCTGCTTCGCGACTCCGGCATGACTAAAACCGATGTTGCCGAGATCCTCGGGAAGCGACCAGAGCAGATGACCAGATGGTTTGGCGGCCCTGGGAATATGACCATCGATACCATCAGTGATATCGTCTTCGCCATAAGTGGTAGCTTCGTTCATATCTCTGAGGATGATGCCCACAAGACGGCCCCTCCCAGAAATCGACGCAGTCGCTCGGAAAAAGAGGCGGCAGCCCCAATGCCGGGCGGCCATGTTGCCCTGAGATCCGTCTCATCGACCGCAGACACAAGTAACGCGCGGCCGACATTAAGGGTTATCGTCAAGCCAAACGGGCAAACTGAGATAGCCACAACAGAAAGTTCAGGAGCCCACCGGATCAAGCTCAATCCGGTGACGAGCGAAGCGATTGGATAGGGAAGCATGACGATCGATTTTGACGCACTGTTTTGCGAGGACATTCGCCAAGAAGCCAATGGAAAGTTCATATTGGTAGGCGTGTTCGCAGGGTCATTGCTTCTTGCCAGTCTGCCGGCCACGATCCGCCTGGGCGCCTTGGTGCGCATCTGGAACCTGCCAGCTGGCGCTCACCAGATGTCGTTACGCATCTTCGGTGAGCACCTCACTGAAGTGAAAATAGACGGCGACTTCGAGAACACGATCGACAATGAGACGATCGCGCTCGCTATCCCCCCGGCCGCCATCCAGATCGGCGCCCCAACCGCCATTATGATCGAGGGGAAGATTGACGACATCACCTTTTCCGCAAGGCACTACCTGAGCGTTCAGAAACAGCCCGCGTAACATCGATCTCCGGCTTCCACTCGCCACTCGCGCAACGATCGTCGCGATTGGCCCTGAGCCCCGCCCCGCGCGGGGCTTTTTCGTTAAATTGATCTCTCACACCGGATCCCCTTTTCGGCAGAAATTTGCACGGATCCTGAGTGATTCCCGGTGATACAACGAGAGGCCGCAAGCATGTTCGCCATGCGCAAACTTTTTGCCTTGCGCATTAGTTCGCAATGTGCAAACTTCAATCCATCGCAACCCGATGGAGGCCACCGTGCCACTTATCTTCATCTTCGCTCAACAGGCGCCGGCCAATGCGCCGGAACCACCGAACCTGCGCCCAGAAGCGAGCCACACCAACGCCGCCCGCGCCATGCGCATCCTGCGCGACTTCGCAGCCTTTCACGCATTGTCGGCCGCCGATCAGCGCGTCCTGTGGCGCTTCAACGCTGACCTGATCCGCGCATCCCGCAACCCGGTTGCCGCGCCCTCGCGCAGCTGGCCCACCGATGGGGATGCAGCATGATGGACAGCCGCCACCCCCGCATCGATACGCCCGCCGTTCACTCACGCATGGCGCTGGACCACCTTCGCGCCGCATGGGACTGGGCGCGGGCCACGCATCCCGCCGTGCAGGACTTCGACAAGGGCCGCCCCTCCCTCCGCGAGGTTGCCGTCAGCTCGACTTGGGTTCTGCGCGGTGACTGCCCCGATGGCCGCGAACTGCACGCCTGCATCTATGACGATGCGCTGCAGATCCGCATCGCTACGCCCGGCCCCTATGCCCCCATTGCCCATGTCGCGCTGGAACTGCCCGCCCGTCTCGGCGGTCACCCCAAGGCTGCCTGAGGCTTTCCGGTGACCGCCCTCGCGGGGGCGGCATCCCGAGACCCTCAGCCCAAAAGGATTTGCCCAATGTTTTCGCCACAAGCGCAGATCAATGCGCGCACCATCCGCAGGGAGAAGCTGAACCGCACTTGCCGCACCGCGCTCCAGATCGGTCGCGAGATGCTACCGTTCATCCCGTTCGCCTTTGCCGTGCTGCTTCTAGCCGATGGCTACCTGAGGCTGGCCTCGGGCGATCTGCAGACCATCCACGCCCAGGCCGAAGCGCTGCGGGGGTGGTGATGGACGCGACACGGGTCACCATCAGCGGCGGCGGAATGTCGTTTGACACGACAATGGGCGAACTGAAAAGCGCCGCGAGCAAGATCGGCCGACTGCCGATGAAGGAAACCGCCGATGATCGGAAGGTCAGCGACAACGCCTATTCGGTGACCGGCGCAGAACTGCGCAACTTCATCGAGCGGTTCGAGCAGCTGGCCGCCGAAAAGGCAGACATCGCGGATCAGCAGAAAGAGGTGATGGCCGAGGCCAAGGGCCGTGGCTACGACACCAAGGTCATCCGCAAATTGATCGCACTGCGCAAGCGCAAGCCTGACGACATCGCAGAAGAGGAAGCCATCCTCGAAATGTACAAGCAGGCGCTCGGCATGACCTGAGCCGCCCGCCCCATGCCGCGCGGGGCGGCGCCCTCCCCGCACTCCCTGTTGGAACTGCCCCGGCCCATGAAGCCACCACTGAAACGGGTCGGGGCGCATCTTCAGACACAGCCGAACACCGGAGCCCCCCATGTCCGACATCCCCGCCCGCGTCTCCAACGTCCTTTGCTTTGTCCTCAACGTCGATCCGGAGCGGGTCACGCCCGAGGCCAAGCTGATTGGCGACCTGGACGCCGACAGCCTCGACACGATCGAGGTCGTGATGACGCTAGAGGAAGAGTTCGGCATCGAGATCACAGACGAGATCGCCGAGAGCATGCGCACCGTGGGCGATGCCATCAAGGCCGTCACCCAGCTGACCAGCGACAAGAGCAAGGCGGCGTGACGTTCCGGTGCCCACCCGCGCGCCGGGTGGCATCCAGAGCGCCACTGGAGATCATCGACATGGACGAACCCGGCAAGCCCCAAACCCCGATCGGAGACCCAGGTAGCTACGCCCTGCCCGCCGCGCTGCTGTGTGCGGCCCTGCTGATTTTCGTCGTGGTCTTCGCGCAGCCGGAGATCGAGCCCCGCCAATGGCCCAGCACAGCGCAATGGGAGTGCACGAGATGAGCATCGACACGTGGCGCATCCTCGCGCTCGCTGCAGTGGCCGAAATGCTCAGCGAGCAGCCACGAGAGCCAATCACTTACCGATTGAGCCGAAATCAAAAGGCCAAGCCAGTCCGCAAGGGCAATAACCGAGACAAGGTCAAAGCCGCGCGCAAGCAGCGGAGGAAGCAGCATGCCTGACCGCATCATCACCCACCACGTCAGCCCCTATCACGCCATTCAAGGCACACCGGCCGATGTGCGCCGGATCGTCGGGCGCCTGCCGGATGATCCGCCGGAGTTCTGGAACCGCTGCGAGGAATGCCACCGGCCAATTGGATACACGCATCAGCTTTGGTGCCCCGAGGATGGAATCGTGACGGAGGCGCAGACCTATGGGGGGCGGCGTGTTTGACAGCCTGACCCTTTTCCCCATGCCCGCAGTGCAAGTCGCGCCGATTGATCCGCGCCCGCTGATCGTGGACAGCTTTGCCGGCGGTGGTGGCGCTTCGACCGGGATCGAGCTCGCGCTTGGCCGTGGCCCCGATATCGCCATCAACCACAGCGAATCCGCGCTGGCCCTGCATGCCGCGAACCACCCCGAGACGCTGCACCTTTCCGAGAATGTCTATCGGGTCGACCCGCTGCACCACATGCACGGGCGGCACATCGGCCTGATGTGGTTCAGCCCGGACTGCAAGCATTTCAGCAAGGCCAAGGGTGGCGCGCCGGTAAAGCGCAACATCCGCGATCTGGCTTGGATCATCCCCGGCTGGATCGAGCGCATCCAGAAGTCTGGCGGCCGCGTCGACGTGGTGCTTCTGGAGAACGTCGAAGAGTTCAAGACGTGGGGCCCGCTGATCGAAACCGAAAAAGGCCTGCTGCCGGATCCGGCGCGCTCGGGCGAGACGTTCCAGGCGTGGTGCAAGGCGCTGCGCAAATTGGGCGGCAAGATCGAGATGCGCGAGCTGCGCGCCTGCGACTATGGCGCACCGACGATCCGCAAGCGCCTGTTCGTCGTGGTGCGCTTTGACAGGCAGCGTATCGTCTGGCCGAAGCCCACTCACGGCGCCCCGGATTCGCCAGAGGTCCGCGCGGGCAAGCTGCTACCTTGGCGCACTGCGGCAGAGTGCATCGACTGGTCATTGCCCTGCCCCTCGATCTTCGACACGGCGCCACAGATCATGGCCAAGCACGGCCTGCGCGCACAGCGCCCGCTGGCAGACAATACGCTGGCCCGGGTGGCGCGCGGCATGAAGCGCTATGTGCTCGAGGCGGATCGGCCGTTCATCGTGAACCTGACCCATGGCGGGCGGCTGGAGAATGCAGCGGAGCCCTTCCGCACCATCACGGCAGCGCACCGCGGCGAAAAGGCGGTGGTGGCCCCGGCACTTGCCACGTTCTATGGACATGGCGGCGGTCGCGGTACTCGCGCTGCCGATCTGCAACAGCCTCTGCGCACAGTGACGGTGGAGAACCGCCATGCGCTGATCGCACCGACGCTTGCAAACGTCGCCAATGGGAAGACGACCGGTCGCGGGCCGAACGCCTGGCCGATCACGGACGCCCTTCGGACAATTACGGGCGCGAACGGACATGCGCTCGTAACACCTTACCTCGCCAGCATTGCCCACGGCTACAGCGGCGGTCGGCGGGAATACCCGCTCACGGATCCGCTTGGCACTGTGCCCGTGGGTGGCATCCAGCATGCGGTTCTTGCCCCGTTCCTGGCAACGATGCGTAACAGCCAGAAGCCTTGGCAGGGTGCCGACGAACCGACCCACACAGTCACCGCTGGCGGCGCAGGTCTGACACTCATCGCCCCTGTCCTGACCTATGCCCAGCAGGGCGGAGGCAACCGGCCCGCGTCCGATCCGCATCACACCATCTGCGCCAGCCGCAAGGATCAGAACAGCTTGATCGCCGCGACCATGGTTCACATCGGCAATGGCGAACGCCAAGGCCAGCAGCCGCGCGCGCTCGACATTGAGGCGCCGCTGAATACCGTGGTCGCAAGCGGTGTGCGGCAGTACCCTGTTGCCGCCTTCCTCGCCCAGCAGAACGGCGGGCCCCGCATGGAGGCACACAGCGGGCGAGATGCGCGCGAGCCGATTAGCACTGTGACAGGCAGCGGCAGCCATCAGACGCCCATCGCCGCGTTCTTCGCCAAATACTACGGCACAGGCGACGGCGCACGGTCGGACGAGCCCTGCCACACGATCACGGTCAAAGACCGCATGGGGCACATTCAGGCCGATCTGGCCGCCCCGCCGTTCGGCCCCGAGCATCACGACCGGGCCCGCGAGGTGGCCGAGTTCCTGCGCGCCCATGGCGCTTGGGAAGGTGGCGAGTATGTCACGCTCTCGATCGACGGGCAGGACTTCGTGGTGGTCGATATCGGCATGCGGATGCTGACCCCGCGCGAGCTGTTCAACGCCCAGGGCTTCCCGCCTGACTATGTGATCGAAGGCGTCTGGACGGGCACCGATACCGACCACCCGAAATGGAACCCCTTCCCCGGCCACGTCCAGGTGAGCTGCTGCGGCAACAGCGTTTGCCCACCGCTGGCCGAGGCGCTGGTGCGGGCCAACTGCGGCCATCTGGCCGTCGAACAGATCAGAGGTGCAGCATGACCCACATCACCCCAGCCATGCGAGACGCTGCAGAACTCATGCGCGCCCGCTTCACCTATCGCCGTGACAGCAAGATCGACAAATGGGTGATCATCGACCCGAAGACAGACAAGATCGTCGGCGACTGCGAGGACTTTGCACTGACCACCCTTGCCGCGACCTTGGGCAGCAAGAAGGCTGCCAAGCAGGCCCTGTGGCGTGGCGATGCGCAGATCATCTACACCAAGTTCAACGGCGGCGGGCATGCAGTCCTGTTCTACAACGGGCATTACATCGACAACGTGCACCCATATTGGTCGGACACCTGGCGCTACGGGACCAAGATCGCCTATCCCCGGCCGGTCATCGTGGTGAAGCTGATGCTGGCGAAGGTGCTGTGATGGCGATCTGGATGGTCTATCTGATGATCGCGGCAGGCTTCATGGGTCGCGGGCGTGGTTTCTGGCGTGCTCTGCAATGGCCTGAGGAAGTCGGCGAAATGCTCGCGTCAATGTGCGATGCGCGGAAGGGGGAGTAAATGGGCCAGATCATGCGACCATCAGACATTCGCCGCGCGGTGTCCGAGTGGGTGGCGCAAGGCTTCGCCGTAACCGTCCAGCCTGATGGGACGATCACGATCACACCGCCGACCCCGAAGCCCTCGGGCGACGCCTTTGACATGGTGGATATGCGCAAGTGAAGCGTCACCTCCCGGCTCACGTCTACGACAAGAAGGGCGTGCTGTATTTTCAGCGGCGCGGCCAGAAAACAACCAGAATGCAGCACCAGCCCGGTACCAAGGAATTTGCCTTGGAATACGCGGCCTTGATGAATGGTGCTCAACCAGTTGTGCAGACCGGAAAGACGTTCTCGGCACTGATCGCCAGCTACATTGGAAGCCAGCGCTATCGGAAGTTGGCACCGCGCACAGGGCGGGACTATGACAAGGTGCTGGACTGGGCCAAGGCAAAGCTCGGCCCACTGCCGGTGGCGAACATGCAGCGCAAGGACGTGATCCGCGCAAGAGACGCAAATGCCGAAACTGTGAGGTTTGCCAACTACATCGTTCAGGTTCTTCGTATTCTGATGGAACACGCCGTCGATATTGGATGGCGTCAGGACAACCCGGCAAAGGGGGTGTCGCTGCTCAAGGCGGATACGGCGCCGCGCGAGGCGTGGCCGGTCGACAAGATCGAGGCGTTCCGCACCGCAGCTGATGGGCGTGCGCGCCTGATCTTCGAGCTGTGCCTTGGCACGGGGCAGCGCATTGGCGACGTGCTCAAGATGCGCTGGAGCGATATCGAGGGTGATGGGATCAAGGTCACGCAGGGCAAGACGGGTGCCGTTCTATGGGTGCCTTTCACGCCGCAACTGCGCGAGGTGCTGGCATCCACACAGAAAGTGGGCGTGACGATCTGCGCATGGGGGCGCGGTAAGCCGACAAGCTATCGCGGCGCGGCCGACATGGTGATGAGCGTGAGGCGAGAGATTGGCGCCGAAGCCTACGACCTGCACGGGCTGCGCTATTCAGCGGCGGCAGAACTGGCAGCTCTCGGGTGCAGCGATGAATTGATCATGGCCGTGACCGGGCACGCGACGTCAGCAATGGTGAGGAAATACGCCGGTCCAGCACGACAGGTGGCGCGGGCAAAAGAGGCGCAGAGCAAGCGGAACTAACGCCGCAACATTCCGTTTTTGTTTCCGATTGGTTCCGGGGTTTTCTCAACGCATTTCTGCGTGAAATCAGGGCATTGCTTGTGATTTGCAATCCGCTGCGTAACCTCTCCGCCAACCCGCCGTTCCTTCGAGGTGAGACGCGTTTAGCCCGCATCGTTGGCAAGCGCAAGAGGCGCCTCTCAACAAAGCGCGCGCCATGCTTTCTATGGTGGCTGTTTCCAGGCCTCGAGAATAGCCCGCAGCACTGAAAACCAAGCCAGAAGAACCTGAACTTCATAAGAAAATCGCCCGCAGAGCACTGCAGGCGATTCCCTCTGTCTCGTCCAATTGACCGCCCTGCGGAGGCAGGTCAGAACAACTCGCTTCCGGGCTGCGCCGAATGGCTGAGCGCGCCCATCACATAGCCCGCGACCGAGCGGAAGCAGACAACGGTAAAGCCCGTTTCATCCTGCCAGAACGCGCCTGCCACCTGCGCAATGCGGGTGCGACGCAGCTCTCCCTTTTCAAGCGCCGCCAGATCGGCGGGGGCAAGCTTTGACAAGACCTCGGACGCACGATCACCCTCGATGCGGAACACCGCGCGGGCGTCCGAGACATCGACAGCCAGATGGTGCTGATCGGCAAGCTTTTCCGCCAGCGTCGCAAGCGCGGCCTTCACATCGGTATAGGGCAGGACCAGCAGATACTCATCCGGGCTCATCCAGCCGGCAGCCTTCTCGCCCTTCACCTCGATCCGGCGCTGTTTGGGCATCGCCGTTCCGGTGACGGCCTTGATCGCCGCGGACAGGCCCTTGACCTCGGGTTTGGCGCGCAGGGTGATCATGCCCAGCGGGCCGATCTCGCGGACACGCGCGAAGCCGTCAAAGCTGGCCCCACCAAGGGCGCTGACAACGGGGATATTGGCAACCTCAGACATTCTGCTTTTCCCCTTCCTTGTCATAGAACACCGGGTCGACGATCCGGACCTGTTGGGTCGTGCCATCGAGCTTGGTCATCTCGATCACCTCGCCCAGGCGGGAGAGGCCGCCCTTGACCAACCCCATCGCGATGCCCTTGTTCAGGGTCGGCGAGAAGTAGGTTGAGGTGACCCTGCCTTGCGTATTGCGCTGGCCATTGGCGTTGAACCCCGGCGCAGGCGCGTAGGCACCGTCCTGAATGACCGAGCCATCCAGCGTCTCGAGCCCCACCAGTTTCCACCGGTCTGGGCTGGCGAGATAGGGCCGCTCCTGCCCGCGCTTGCCGAGATAGTCGTCCTTCTTCTTGGAAATCGCCCAGCCAAGGTTGAGATCCTGCGGGATCACCGTTCCATCGGTTTCATCGCCGATCATGATGAAGCCCTTCTCGGCGCGCAGGACGTGCAGCCCTTCGGTGCCATAGGGCATCATGCCGAATTCGGCGCCGACTGCGACGAGGGCATCCCAGAAGGCGCGGCCTTCCGAGGCCGGGACCGCGATCTCGTAGCTAAGCTCGCCCGAGAACGAAATCCGGTAGGCCCGCACACGGAAGCCGCCCAGCACACCGTCGGCCCAGGTCATGAAGGGCAGCGCCTCTTTCGAGACATCCATGCCACCCAGCTTTTCCAGCACCTTGCGCGCATTGGGGCCAACCACGGCGATCTGCGCGAATTGCTCGGTCACGTTAGCGGTATAGACCTGCCAGTCCCACCACTCGCACTGCAGCCAGTCTTCCATCCAGGCGTGGATGCGATCCGACCCGCCCGAGGTGGTGTGGCAAAGCCATGTATCCTCGTCGATGCGTGCCACCACGCCGTCGTCCGAGAGGAAGCCCTGCTCGTTGCACATCAGGCCATAGCGGCACTTGCCGATGGCGAGGTTCGACATGACGTTGGTGTAAAGCATGTCGAGGAAGCGGCCCGCATCCGGCCCCTTGACGATGATCTTGCCAAGGGTCGAGGCATCCAGCAGGCCCACGTTGCTGCGGGTATTGCGCACCTCTCGGTGCACCGCTTGCTCATGCGTCTCACCGGGGCGCGGGTAGCAATAGGGGCGCTGCCACAGGCCCACCGGTTCCATATAGGCGTTCTGGGCAAGGTGCCAGTCGTGCATCGGGCTGCGACGCAGCGGCTGGAAGATCTCGCCCCGTGCCTCACCCGCCAGCGCACCGATGGTGACCGGCGTATAGGGCGGACGGAAGGTGGTGGTTCCGACCTGCGGGATGGGCGAGGACAGGCTATCAGCCAGAACGGCCAGGCCGTTGATATTGCTGAGCTTGCCCTGATCGGTTGCCATGCCAAGCGTGGTGTAACGTTTGGTATGCTCGACAGAGGTATAGCCCTCACGCGCGGCAAGCTGGACGTCGCTGACCTTCACGTCGTTCTGATAGTCGAGCCACATCTTCATGCGCAGTTGCACCGGGGCGCCCTGCGGCATGACCCAGATCGGCTCCAATGCCGCCTCAGCCGGACCATTGGCTGCGGGCACCGCGCCGCCACCTGCGGCCTCGGTCGCGTCGGCCAGCACTTCGGCGGTAGCAAGCACGCCAGAGGCGCAGCCTGCGGTTTGCACAAGTGCCGAGCCGTCATGGTTCAGCGGCGGGCGGGCCTTGTCGGGGGTGAACTGGGCTTGCGCATCGTCCCACTTCAACTTGCCGCCGCAATGGCTCCACAGATGGACCACCGGGGACCAGCCGCCAGACATGGCAACCGCATCGCAGGCGATCTCTTCAAGAACGGCGCCCTGCCCGGCTTGCGCACAGATTGCGACACCCGTGACCCGCTTGCCGCCCTTGACCTTGGCGATGGCGCGCCCGGCCTCCACCCGGATGCCCATTGCGCGGGCACGGGCAGGCAGATCGCCGGTCACGCTGGCGCGGGCGTCCAGGATCACCGGAACCTCGAGCCCCGCCTCTTTCAGGGCGATGGCGGTGCGATAGGCATCGTCGTTGTTGGTGACGACCACGGTACGGTCACCGGGCGCCACGGCCCAGTTGATCACGTAGTCGCGCACCGCCGAGGCGAGCATCACGCCGGGAATATCGTTGCCCGCAAACGAGAGCGGGCGTTCGATTGCGCCGGTTGCCGCGATGATCTGGCCCGCGCGAAGCCGCCACAGGCGATGCCGGGGACGCCCGTCGCCGGGCGTATGGTCGGCAACCTTTTCGTCGCACAGCACATAGCCATGGTCATAGGACCCTGCCGCCATGCAGCGGCTGCGAATCGTGACGTTCGCCATGCCCTCAAGCGCTTGCAGCGCAGACTTCACCCAAGCCTCGGCAGGCTGGCCGTCGATCTCGGCCCCGTCAACGACGGCGCGGCCTCCCCAATGGGCGGTCTGTTCGACCAGCCACACGCGCTTGCCCGCACGGCCAGCGGTCAGCGCAGCCTGAAGGCCCGCGATGCCACCACCCACGACAAGGATGTCGCAGAAGGCATAGGCCTGCTCATAGCGGTCGGCGTCACGCTCTTTCGGAACCTTCCCCAGACCCGCCGACTGCCGCACGACCGGCTCAAACACATGCTTCCATGCGAAGCGTGGATGGATGAAGGTCTTGTAGTAGAACCCCGCCGGCAGGAAGCGCGCCGCATAGTTGTTCACCACGCCCACGTCGAACTCGAGGCTCGGCCAGTGGTTCTGCGAGGTGCAGGTGAGCCCGTCGAAAAGCTCGGTCGTGGTTGTGCGTTGGTTCGGCTCGAACCGGCCGCCCTCACCCATGTTCACCAGCGCGTTCGGCTCTTCGGCGCCACTGGCGACGATGCCGCGCGGGCGGTGATACTTGAAGCTGCGCCCGACCAGCATCTGGTCATTGGCGAGCAGCGCTGCCGCCAGCGTATCGCCCCGGTAGCCGCGCAGGCGCTTGCCGTTGAAGGTGAATTCCTGCGGTGCGGTCCGGTCGATCAGCCGGCCACCCTTTGAAAGACGGGTGCTCATTTGTACCCTTTCCAGTCAGGCCGCTTGGCCTTGATCTTGTCGATGATGTCGGCGGGCGGCTCGGTGGTCTGCGCGGGATAGGTGCCAAACACCTCGAGCGTTGCGGTGCAGCGCGCGGCGAGGAACCACTTGCCGCAGCCATAGCTGTGGCGCCAGCGTTCGAAATGCACACCCTTGGGGTTCTTGCGGGCGAACATGTAGTTCTCGAAATCCTCGTCCGAGGATCCGGGGCCGAAACGCTTCAGATGCGCCTCGCCGCCCGGCGAGAGTTCGGTTTCTTCGGCCTTCACGCCGCAATAGGGGCATTCAAGGATCAGCATGTGCGGGCCTCTGCTTTGCGGGTGTTATGGGGGCCTTGCCCCCAAACCCCCAGGGTATTTGTGCCAAGAGGAATAGAGGACATCAGTGGGCCACCCCGGCAGCCACCGATTCATCGATGAACTGGCCTTCGCGGAAGCGCCACATGTTGAATTCGGCCGCAAGGGGTCCAGGCTCGCCCTTGGCCATCAACTCGGCCATCGCCCAACCCGAGCCGGGGATCGCCTTGAAGCCGCCGGTGCCCCAGCCACAGTTGATGAAGCAGTTGCCAAGCGGCGTTTTCGAGATGATGGGAGAGCGGTCGCCCGTCATGTCGACGATGCCGCCCCATTGGCGCAGCATCTTGAGCCGGCTGATCATCGGGAAGGTCTCGACCAGCGCGCGCAGGGTTTCCTCGATGTGGTGGAAGCTGCCGCGTTGGGTGAAGTTGTTGAACCCGTCGGTGCCGCCGCCGATGACCATCTCGCCCTTGTCGGATTGCGACATGTAGCCATGCACTGTGTTGGCCATCACGACCACATCCATGCAAGGTTTGATCGGCTCAGAGACCAGCGCCTGCAGGGCGAGGGATTCGACCGGCAGGCGGAACCCGGCCATATCGGCGACCTGACCCGAATGGCCCGCGACGACGATGCCCAGCTTCTTGCAGCCGATGAAGCCGCGGGTCGTCTCGACCCCCTTCACCACACCATTTTCTGAGCGCACGCCGGTGACTTCGGTTTGCTGGATGATGTCCATGCCCATGGCAGAGCAGGCCCGCGCATAGCCCCAGGCGACCGCGTCATGCCGTGCGGTGCCGCCCCGCGCCTGATATAGCGCGCCGAGAACCGGATAGCGCGGCCCGTCGATATTGATGATCGGAACCAGTTCCTTGACCTTTTCCGGGCCGATCCATTCGGTCTTGACGCCCTGGAGGTTGTTGGCGTGGACCGTGCGCAGGTAGCCGCGCACCTCATGGTGGGTCTGCGCCAGCATCAACAGGCCGCGCGGGCTGAACATCACGTTGTAGTTCAGATCCTGGCTCAGATCCTCGTAAAGGCTGAGCGCCTTGTTGTAGATCGCGGCAGAGGGGTCCTGCAAATAGTTCGACCGGATGATCGTGGTGTTGCGGCCGGTGTTGCCGCCGCCCAGCCAGCCCTTTTCGATCACCGCCACATTGGTGATGCCGAAGTTCTTGCCAAGGTAATAGGCGGTCGCAAGTCCGTGTCCGCCCGCGCCGATGATGATGGCATCATAAGAGGCCTTGGGCGCGGGAGAGCGCCAGGCCTTTTCCCATCCCTGATGGTAGCGCATGGCCTCACGGGCGATGGCAAAGACCGAGTATCGTTTCATGGGTGTTCAACTCCCGCTTCGGGTATGCCGACAAAGATGCCGTGGACCACAAAATGTTCCGCCGCGCGCAGCGGCACAATCGGGAAAATTGCGACATTGCGTCGAAATCGGGCGCCGGGGCAGTTCATGACATTTCGTGATCGCCTCTGCGACGAAGGCGCACTTTCGGAGACGGCGCCGAAAGGTTAGATGGGTGCGACGGCACCTGGGAGACGGCTCATGACGGTATTCTGGATCACGGCAGGGGCTTTGCTCGTTGCCTCGGCTATCGCGATGATGATCGCGCTGCGCCGGGGTGTGCCAGATGCAGATACCGCCGGCGCGGCTGACCTGCGGGTCTATCGCGACCAGTTGGCCGAGATCGAGCGCGACGCCGCGCGCGGCACGATTCCCGCCGATGAGGCGGCCCGCCTGCGGGTCGAGGTGTCACGGCGCATCCTTGAGGCCGACAAGAACGCCAGGTTTTCCGGGGCCGGTCTGACGCAGCGGGGCACCGTTGTCGCCGCCCTGCTGATCCTCGGCGCGCTGGCCGGGGCGGTGTCGCTGTATCTGACCATCGGCGCGCCGCGTTATCCCGACATGCCGCTCGTTGCGCGGATCGCCGAGGCTGACGTTGCCCGCGCCAACCGCCAGTCTCAGGCCGAGGCCGAGGCGGCAATCCCTGCCCCACCCCCAGCAACCGACGTCGATCCGCAATTCCTCGAGTTGATGGAGAAGTTGCGCGCCGCGACCAAGGACCGTCCTGATGACCTGCGTGGCCAGCAACTGCTGGCGCGCAATGAGGCACAGCTTGGCAACCTGCGGGCCGCCTGGGCCGCGCAAGAGGCGGTGATCCGGCTGAAGGGCGATCAAGCCACTGCTGCAGACTGGGAATTCCTGGCGCAACTGAAAATCTTTGCCGCCGGCGGATATGTCTCGCCCGAGGCCGAGGTGGCGCTGACCGAGGCGCTGCGCCGCGACCCTCGCGCCGAGGGCGCGCGCTACTTCTCGGGCCTGATGCTGATCCAGACAGGGCGACCGGACCTGGCCTTCCCGCTGTGGCGCGACGTTCTGGAAAGCGCTGCGCCCGACAGCCCCTGGGTCGATCCTATCCGCACCGATATCGCGGCGCTGGCCGAAGTGGCAGGCGTGCGCTACGAGCCCCCTGCTGCACCCATGGTCGCAGGCGCACCCGGCCCCGATGCCGCCTCGATGGCTGCCGCCGCCGACATGACCGATGCCGAGCGCGCCGAGATGGTCGCGGGCATGGTCGGGCAGCTTGACGCGCGGCTGACCGCAGAGGGCGGATCGCCCGAGGAGTGGGCGCGGCTTGTGTCGTCCTACGCGGTGATGGGCAAGCTCGAAGAGGCGCGCGGGGCGCTTGATCGCGCCCGTACCGCCTTGAAGGATCAGCCCGAAGCGGTGAAGATCGTCGAGGCAGCCGCCACTGACGCCGGGATCACGCCATGAGTTTTGAAGACGCCGCCGATTTCGTCGCCACGCTGCCACGCATGGGTGCGTTGGCGGGGCTGGATCTGGGGACCAAAACGATCGGCGTTGCGCTCTCGGACGTGATGCGAGGCGTTGCGACGCCAAGTCAGACCATCCGCCGTGAGAAGTTCACCAAAGACGCCGAGGCACTGCTGAAGATTCTGGCCGAACGGCAGGCCATCGGCATCGTGATCGGCCTGCCACGAAATATGGACGGCAGCGAAGGCCCGCGCGCGCAATCGACCCGCGCCTTCGTGCGCAATCTTGAGAAGCTGACACACCTTCCGGTGCTGTTCTGGGACGAGCGACTTTCAACAGTTGCCGCCGAGCGTGCGCTTCTGGAGGCGGATACGTCTCGCAAACGTCGCTCTGAGGTGATCGACCATGTGGCCGCCGGATTTATCCTGCAAGGCGCGCTGGATCGTCTGGCGCATCTGCGGCGGGAGGCAGACGGTGAGTGACGGACCCAGCGGAGATTGGCCCGATGGCAAGGCCTGGCCCCTTGGCGAGGTCTGGCGCCGCGACGAGATCGAGAGCCCCTGCGTGAAGATCTGCGTCATGCACCCCGCCGAAGGGATCTGCGTGGGCTGCATGCGCACACTGGCCGAGATCGGCGCCTGGTCCGCCATGACGTCTGAAGAGCGCCGCGCCATCATGATGGACCTACCGTCGCGCGCCCCGCGCCTGCGCAAGCGCCGGGGCGGTCGCGCGGGTCACATCACGGGCTGATCCGTTACCAGCCCGCCACCTTGCGCAGCATGTTCAGCGCGACCAGAACCAGAAACGCCGCAAACGCGCGCTTCAGGGGCTTGGGGTTCATCGCATGCGCCAGATGCACGCCAATCGGTGTGGTCAGAAGCGTCATCGCCACGATCACCGCGAAGGCCGGCAGGTTCACCGCACCCAGCGAAAGCGGCGGCGCGCCTTCGACCCGCATGGTCAGGAACCCGATGGCCGAGGGGATCGCGATGATCAGCCCAAAGCCCGATGCCGTTCCAACTGCGCGGTGAATGGGCATTCCGAACAGCGTCATCATCGGCACGCCAAAGGTGCCGCCCCCGATGCCCATCAGCACCGACAGAAGACCAAGCCCGCCACCCATGCCCCATTTCGCGGGGCCTTGCGGCAGCCGGTCGGCCAGATGCCAGTCGGCACGACCAAAGGCCATCCAGACGCCAGCCAGCAGGCCCAGAACACCGAATACCGCCTGAAGCGTCACCGATTTCAACTGCGATGCCAGCAGGAACCCGGCCACGGCACCGATGGCGATCGACGGCGCCCAACCCTTCAGCAGATCCCAATCCACCGCACCCTTGCGATCATGCGCCCGGACAGAACGCATCGCCGTCGCCATGATCGTGGCAAGTGATGTGCCCAGGCAGACCTGCATCAACTGCGGCCCGTCATAGCCGAGATGCGAGAATGTGTAGAAAAAGGCAGGAACCAGAACGATGCCGCCGCCGACACCCAAAAGGCCCGCGATCACACCGGCAATGCCACCGATGAACACAAGAAGCAGCAGCATCGGCAGCCAGGTGGCAAGATCGGTCATCATCCATTCCATTCCGGGAGTCGGGCAAAGGCTAGTGTGCCAAAGCGACAGGGTCCAGCCGTGGAATTGCGGGACCCTGTCGCGGGGCTCAGGCGAGGGCCGCAACCTCGGCCATAGCCTCATCCAACAGCCCGATTCCTGCGCCGGGGCGCGACACACCTTCGGACAGAACACGGCGCCAGCCACGTGCACCGGGACGCCCGGCAAAGAGGCCCAGCATATGCCGCGTGATCTGATGCAGCCGCCCGCCCTGTTCCAGATGCGCAGCGATATAGGGCTTCATCGCCTCGACCACCGAAAACGCATCGGGCGCGTGGTCATCCCCCCACAGCGCATCTGCACCGATCAGAACCTTGCCCGGCTCGTGATAGGCCGCGCGGCCCAGCATCACCCCGTCGAGCCCCTGATCGAGCAGCCCCCGCGCAACGTCCAGCGATGCGATGCCCCCATTGATGCAGATCACCAGTTCCGGGAAGCGCCGCTTCATCGCAACCACCAGCGGATAATCCAAAGGCGGAATTTCACGGTTCTCCTTGGGGGACAGCCCCTGCAGCCAGGCCTTGCGGGCGTGGACGATGAAATGCGTGACCCCTGCCCCGGCAACCGTCTCGATAAAGCGCGGCAGTATCTCGGCCGGGTTCTGGTCATCCACGCCGATGCGGCATTTGACGGTGACCGGCACATCGCTTTCGCGGATCATTGCCCGAACACAGTCGGCCACCAGCGGCGCGTTCTCCATCAGCACCGCGCCGAAGCAGCCCGATTGCACGCGGTCTGATGGGCAGCCGCAGTTCAGGTTGACCTCATCATAGCCCCAGGGCGCCGCAATCGCTGTGGCGCGTGCAAGTTCATCGGGGTCGGACCCGCCCAGTTGCAGCGCCACCGGATGTTCCGCCGTGCCAAAGTCCAGAAGCCTCGCCTTGGGCCCGTGGATGATCGCGGGCGCGGTCACCATCTCGGTATACAGCATCGCGCGACGCGTCATCAGACGATGGAAGTGACGGCAATGGCGATCCGTCCAATCCATCATCGGCGCAACCGACAGGCGATACGCGTCGCATGCGCTTGCTTTTGCTTTGTTTTCTTCGGTCTTGGTCACAAGTCGATCCGGGGGCTTCTACGTCATCCTTCGGCCAGCCTGTTCCTTGGGGTGCGGCTGCGTGCGCCCATCAGGCCCGAGCGGGCTGGCAAAGTTCCGCACTATCTCGCACAAAACGCGCCGGGATGCCACCGCAGCGCGCCAGCTGCTTCGATCAGATCACCCCTAGCAACACAAGGCCAACAAACACGCAGTTGACCGTCAGCAACAGACCGACGGCGAGAGAGCCCAGATCCTTGGCATCCTTGGCCGTTTGCGACCACTCGGGTGAGATGCGGTCGGTCAGCACTTCTATCGCGGTGTTCAGCGCCTCGACTGCGAGGACCAAGGCGAATAGTGCCGCAGCGACCAGCCAGTGCCACACCTCGACCCCGCGCAGCAGAAAGGCCAGCGCAACCACGATTGCCGCGACACATTCGAGCCGCGCCGCCGTCTCGGCCCAAAGGCGACGCAGACCCGCCAGCGAATACCCCGCAGCGTCAAGGATGTGGAGCAGGCCACCGCGCGGCGGCACAACGACGGGCGACGACATCTCACTCACCCCACGCATCATCCGGCCTCATGGGTGCGGCAGGCACTCGTAAGATCGAGTGCTGGAATGCGGGTCTTTGTCGCCACGTCCGCCAGACCCAGCATCGAGTGAAACAGGTTGTCATGGCTGATCGGCTGGTCCGCCTCCGCCCTCAGGCAATCGCCGTCAAGTTGCATCGCATCGCCAAACGCCTTGTCGAACCACAGCACCATTGGCACCTTTCTCTGCGTCTCGGGCGCCATGAAGAGGGGCGCGGCATGCAGGTAAAGACCGTTCTCGCCCAGAGACTCGCCATGGTCGGAAACATAGAGCATCGCTGTCAGCGCCTTGTCGCTACCCGACAGCATGTCGATCGCAGCACAGAGGACATGGTCGGTTTCGAGCATCGCATTGTCATAGGCGTTGACGATTTCCTCAACCTTGCAGTCGGAAAATTCGGCCGTCTGGCAATCGGGCTTGAAGACCGCGCGGTCCGCCGGATAGCGCAGATGATAGGCGGGGCCGTGATTGCCGATCATGTGCAGAACCAGCACGGTGTTCTGTTTGATCCCCGCAAGGGTCTGCTCGATCAGCGGCAGGAACACCTCGTCCCGACATTCGCCGTCACAGGCGGCAGGATCGATCAGCGTCTCGACCCTGTCCCAGCCGGTGCGGGTCGCGATGTGCTGATCGCCCGTGTTGTTGTCGATCCAGCGTATCGCAAATCCGGCACGCGCCATCACATCAAGCAGGTTCTCATGCCCGAGAAAGCGGTCGCGGGAATAGTCCGCCTGCGTAAAGGGCGAGAACATGCAGGGAAGTGACACAGCCGTCGACGTGCCGCAGGACGAGACATCGGTAAAGTTGATGACGTCGCGGGCGGCAAGCTCGGGCGTTGTTTGCCGGGCATATCCGTCCAGCCCGAAGTTCTGCGCCCGCGCGGTTTCGCCAACGAAGAACACCAGAAGCACGGGCTTCTTCGCCGCCGAAAGCAGCGGGCCTGGGGCCGCATCGGGTGCGACAGTCTGCACCGCCGCCGCTTCAGCCGCCATCTGCTGTTTGGCATAGCGCGCGAGTGCCCCGATGGTCGCGCCGGGTTGATACGAGGTCATCAGATCCTTCCGCTCGCGCAGAACGGCCGAGAATGTCTTGAAATCGGCAAAAAGCGCGCCGGTGAGCACAGCAAGCGAGACCATAATGCCCAACGGCCAGCGCCACAGGGTCTGCCAGCGCCCAACTCGCCGGATCCGGGGCAGGAACACCAGCGCTGCCGGCAGGATACCGGTAACAAGGACCGTCCGCACCGCGCCCGAGGTCATCAGGTGTGACGATTCGGTAAAGGTCGTCTCCAGCACATTACGCACCATTTCGCGATCGATCAGCACGCCAAACGCCCGCTCGTAGTAATTCGCGCTTGCCGAAAGCAGGATCAGCACGGCCGCCACGGGTTTTTGAAGCCGGCCGGGCCCAAAGAACTCGAGCGTGAGCACCGTCAGGGCAAAGATCGCCAATGAAAACAGCGCCATCTGCACCGGGTTATCGCCAAAGATCTCGCGCATGCGATGCCAGAACCCGGTATTGAGCGCGGCCATGACAAATCCGGCGACGATCAGGTTGAACGTGGTTTGAGTGACGGTCGGCCGCGGAAGGCGGATGGCGGTCAAAGTCGGAATGATCTGCTCTGGCATCTGACGTTTCGCTTTTCAGGAATGGCTTGGGTCCGGTCGGATCTGCGGCGCAGCCTTCGCAGCCGGACCTTGCGCCAACCTTACAAGGACGTCGAAAAAGCCCTCTCGCCGTTGGCAGGGCCATCGACTACAAGAGAGGCATGCGCCTGCTCTTGGTTGAAGATACGGACGAACTGGCCCAGTCGGTGATGCGGTTTCTGCGCGCCGAGGGACATGCAGTGGACCACGCCCCCGATGCCGCCACCGCTGCCGAGGCGATGGCGGTCGCGGAATACGCCTGCGTGATCCTTGACCTTGGCCTGCCGGATGGGTCGGGGCTCGATGTGCTGAAGGCGCGGCGCCGGGCGGGTGACCGGACGCCCGTATTGATCGCGACAGCGCGCGACCAGATCAGCGACCGGATCGCGGGTCTTGACGCCGGCGCCGACGACTATGTGGTTAAACCTTTCGACCTACACGAACTCTCGGCCCGCATTCGCGCCAATGCCCGCAGGGGTCAGGGCCTGCCCGAGACACGCATCGCGCTTGATGGGCTAGAGGTGGACCGCGCTGCCGGGCGCCTCTGGAAGGGCGGGCAAGAGTTGCGACTGACATCGCGCGAATGGGCGCTCTTTGATGCCCTGCTGGGCGCGCGTGGTCGCGTCTTGACCAAGGCCGCACTTGAAGAGGCCCTTTACGCCTTTGACGCCACGATCGAGGGGAACGCGGTCGAGGTCTACATCTCGCGCCTGCGCACGAAGCTCGGCCCATCTGTGATCGAGACGCGCCGCGGATTGGGCTACGTGCTGCCATGACACAGTCGCCCCGCCCCTGGTCGCTTCGCAAAAGACTGACGTGGCGGGTGGTGCTGCTGGTTCTGAGCGGGTGGATCGCAACCATCGTTCTGGCCGCCGTGGCGATGGATCATGAAATGAATGAGATGTTCGACCAGGAGCTTATGGCACTGGTCGAAACGACCGTCAGTTATCTCGACACTTCGGAAGGCGCGGGCATTCCCCGCGCCCTGGGCGTAGAAACCAGCAACGGCGAGCGTGTCCTGCGAATCCTCTCGCCCGATCAGACAGTCGCACCTGCGCCATGGGCGCCGCTTGCGACCGATGGCTTCCACGACGCGGCAGGCTGGCGGATCCTTCGGCGCACGGCAGAGGGTTCGGTCATCGAAGTCGCCCATTCGACCGGCTGGCGCCGTGAAGAGATGTTTGAGGCAGCTGAGGCCTTTCTCTATCTGGCGATCCCCCTTGTTCTTCTGCTGCTCTTTGGTCTGCGCCGGTTCGTGGCCCAGACCACGGCACCCGTGACCGCTTTGGCGAGTGCCGTGGCCGGGCGTCGACCGGATGACCTCTCGCCCGTTGGCAGCGGTGGCCTCCCGCAGGAACTCCGCCCGCTGGCCGAGGCGTTTGACGGCTATCTCGCCCGCATTGGCACCCTGCGAAAGGCCGAGCGCGACTTTGTGGCGAACGCCGCGCATGAGTTGCGCACCCCTCTGGCGGCCCTGCGTGGGCGGCTGGAACTGTCGTCCGACCCCGACGCGCTGGCGGCGGTCGATACGGTCGATGCGTTGACGCGCCGGGTTGAGCGGCTCTTGCAACTCGCGCGGCTAGAGGCGGGCGTGGGCATCGGGCGCGGCCCAAGCGATCTGCTGCGCATCCTCAGGCTTCTGATCGACGACTTGCGCCCGACCGGGCGCCACCCGATCCGCTTTGACGACAGCGACCTAGACCAGCTGATCGTGCCCAACGATGCCGATGCGCTGGCAATCCTTCTGCGCAACCTGCTGGAAAACGCGCTGGAGCATGGAACAGGCGAGGTGCGCATGCGCCTTGCCCCAAATGCCATGTTGACGATCGAGAACCCGACCACGCGCGACAGCCTGCCCCTCGAAAGGTTCGAACGTGGCGAGGGGTCGGACGGGTTGGGGTTGGGACTGTCGATCATCGACGCAATGGCGGATGCGATGCATGTGCCCATGACCCGCACGGTCAAGGATGGGCGCGTGCGCTACGAGTTGCACTTCGCCCTGCATCAACCGGAACGCCTGCCCGCCTGAGCGCGGCACGGCTGCGAAAAAGTGCAATTCTCTGAAATCCCTGCCCCGCTGTAAGGATGGTGCAAGGTTCAGTCGCAATGGTCGCCCTGCAACAAGAGAGCAGGAACACCATGCAGGTCGAATTCCTATCGTGGCACGATGCCGGATGGCAGGCTGCCGCGCGAATGATCGAGCATCACTTCGCCCGCGTTCACGGCGCGGCAATCAAGCTACCTCGGCTGCGTCTGGCCGTGGCACGGTCATCGCAAGGCGAAATTCTTGGCGCCGCAGGCACGCGCGACCACACGCAGGGTTTCTTTTCGCAGACCTACCTTGACCGCCCGCTGGCTGACGAAATCACCGACCGGGCCGGTTGGCCCGTGCGTGACGCCGACCTGATCGAGGTCGTCTCGATGGCCTGCCCGGCGCCCATGGCGACCTTGCCGCTGATCGAGGCGATCACAGCACAGGGCCGGATCGAAGGGCGAAGCTGGGGACTGTTCACCGCGACGGGCCCATTGATGCGACTGCTGCGCCGCACCGGCGTGCCGCTCATGCCCCTGGTGCAGGCGCGGCCAGACCGCGTGGCCGATGCATCGGTCTGGGGTCGCTATTATGACAGCGAGCCATGGGTTTGCGCGCTTCATGACGCAAGTCAGGGCCTGCACTTCATGCCACGTGGCGAGATTCAGCACGGAGCCCGCGTCGCATGAAGGCTGTGTTCGAGGCTTTGGCGCATCACGCGGTGATGCGTCCCGGTGACGTGGCCTTTGCGGATGGCGAGACCAGCATCACCTGGGCTGAACTTGCTTCCCGCGTGGCAGGTGCTGCAACGGTCCTCCGCAATGGGCCACGCGTGGTCGGGCTGCGCCTGAATGGCATCCCGATGGTCGTGGCGGATCTGGCCGCAACCCTTGCGGGTTGCCGTGTCGTGCCCGTGCCATGGTTCTTCTCGCCCGGACAGGTCCAGCATCTGCTGGCCGATTCGGGTGCAACGCTGCTTGAGGCGCTGCCGGCCGCAAGCGGTGGCACGCTCGACTATCCGGGTGGCGCGGATCGGGTGATCTACACCTCTGGAACAACGGGTCGCCCCAAGGGCGTGATCCTTGGCGACCGCCAGCTTGGCGCCCAGATCGACGCACTGTCCCGCGCCATCGCGCCCGGCCCGCAGGATCGCTACCTCTCGGTCCTGCCGCTTGCGCAACTCCTTGAACAGATCTGCGGCGTCTATCTGCCCATCGTGGCGGGGGCCACTTGCATCATAAGCCCCGAGGCCGGAGCGAGCATCTTCACCGGTGATGGCCGAACCCTCGCCACGGTCGCAGCACAGGTGCGCCCGACGGTGACGGTGCTTGCCCCGCGCCAGTTGACCCTGTGGGTCGCAGCGATCCGCGCGGGCGCCCCGGTGCCTGACAGTCTGCGGCTGGTCGCCGTGGGCGGCGCCCCCGTCTCACCCCGGCTGGTGGCCGAGGCGCGAGAGTTGGGATTGCCGGTGGCCGAAGGCTACGGTCTGTCCGAGGGCTGCTCGGTCGCGGCCCTCGCGCGGCCGGATGGCGATGGCATGATCCCCCTGCCCGGCGCCACCATCCGCATCGAGGCAGGCGAGATCGTCATCGACGGCCCCGCCGTCATGGATGGCTATCTTGGCCGCGCGCCGCAGGATGGCGCCTGGCATACCGGCGACATGGGCCGCCTGCAGGATGGACGCCTGACCGTTCTGGGCCGGCGCGACGGGATGATCTTGCGCGCCTCGGGCCGCAACATCGCCCCCGAATGGGTCGAGGCCGAAGCCTTGGCCGATCCCGCGATCCCGGTGGCGGCGCTCGTGCTGACTGGCGAGGACCAATTGGTTCTCGTGCTCGGCGCTGCCCGGCAGCCTGACCTTGCCGCGCTGCAGACCCGACTGGGCGCCTTGCCCGTCTATGCCCGCCCGGATGCCCTTCTGATCGTCGATCCACGCAGCGATGGGCTGATCCGCCCCTCGGGCACCGCCGACCGCCGCGTTGCGGCAGACCTCGTCGCCAGCAACCCGAGCGCCCTGATGGACCTTACACTTGCGGAGACCGCAGCATGAGCACCGTCATGATCACCGGAGCGGGGTCGGGCATTGGCCAGGCCCTCGCCGCCGAGGCCGACCGCCATGGGCACGACCTGATCCTTGTCGGGCGGCGGGCCGAGCCTTTGCGGGATACCGCCGGGCGCCTGTCGCGCCCGGCGCGCATCATCGACGCCGATATCACCACAGCCGAAGGCCGCGCCCGCATCTGCACCGAAACCGATCGGCTTGATATCCTGATCAACAATGCAGGCCAGGTTCCCGCAGGGGCGCTGGCCGATCTGGATGATGCGACCATTGCGGCGGCGATTGCGGTAAATGTCGCCGCCCCGATCTCGTTGACCCGCGACCTGCTGCCGCTTCTGACGACCGCGCGCGGACAGGTCGTCAACATGGGATCAGTCTTCGGGGATATCGGCTTTCCCTTCTTCACTGCCTATTCAGCAACCAAGTTCGCCTTGCGCGGGTTCTCCGAGGCGCTGCGGCGCGAGGTTGCCCCGCAAGGGATAGCCGTAACCTACATCGCCCCGAGGGCGACCCACACCCCGGCCATGGATAGCTTCCACGCACTCGTCGGCCCCATGGCGATGAGTGCCGACACGCCCGAGGCCGTGGCCCGCCACGCATGGGCCGCCATCGCCGCGCGCCGGCGTGATTCATACCCCCCCACCCGTGAGCGGCTGTTCGTTGCCCTGCAACGCCTGCGCCCGCGCATGATTGACCGCGCGCTGACGCGGCTGGCCCGCGACCCGCAGGTCATCGCCGCCGCGCGCGACCTAACGACCTGAAAAGGAGACCTTGATGAACTACAACATCCTGCGCCAGCGCGATTTCGGGCAAGGGCTGACCGATCCCGCCCTTGCAGACCGCATCCGCGGTGACCTGACCCGCGACGGCTGGACTCTGCTCCGCGGATTTCGCCCCGACATGGACGGCTTTGGCGATCTCGTCGGGCGGCTGTGTTCGCGCGTGACCTTCGATCCGGCGCGCAGCCATACGACGGACAAGACGCAGATGGTGGACGCGGGCCTTGGCCCCATCGGCCTGCATATCGAGAACGGCAATACCCCACGCTGCCCCGACATCGTCTGCTTCTTCGCCGAACGGGCAGCCTTTGAGGGCTCGCAAACCACCATCTGCGACGGTGTCGCGGTGTGGAATGGCTTCGATGACGCCCGCAAGGCGCGCTGGTCGCAAAAGATGACGGTCGAGCGCGTTCTGCCCGAGGCGCTGTGGAAGCGCTATCTGGCGAACGAGCATCCGGCGCTTTCCGACCCCTCTCAGGTCACGATGGAGCATGTGCTGCAGTTCCAGCAGGCCGTACCCGGACAGGCGTTCGAACTGCATGACGATGGCTCGTTGACCTATCGGCTGACGGTCGATCCGGTGCGCGGATCGGCTTTTGGCGGTGACACCCTTGGCTTTGCCAATGCGGTGCTTGGCCCCTCGCACAACTATCAGCCGCCGCGCTACCGGCTGGCCGACGGCAGCGAGGTCGGCACGGATGAAATCGAGGAAATCCGTGAGATCGCCGAGACCTGCACGCATGAAATCAACTGGCAGGATGGCGACATCGCCATTCTGGACAATACCCGCGTCATGCATGGCCGCCGCGCCATCGCCGACGCCAACCGCAACCTTTTCATCGGCATGGGGATGATCTGAAATGACCCGCACGAAACCCGCAATCCTGATTGCCGCGCTGGCGGCCATGATCGGTACCGGCGCAATCGCGGCTCCCAAGGCCAGCGTGCCCGAATCCGGCAAGCTGCAATTCGACGTGATCCGCAAGGGGCGCGACATCGGGGACTACACGCTCAAGTTCCGCGGCAAGGGTGATGATCTGACCGTTTCGGTCATGACCGATGTGATGGTGCGCGTGCCGGTCATTGGTGTCAGCGCCTATAACTTCAACCAGACGGGGACCGAGACCTGGAAGAACGGCAAGCTGGCTGCGATTGAGACGACAACCGACGACAACGGCACGCCGCACAGCATTCGACTGGGCGCAACAGCGCTGGTGCCGGCAAGCCTCTGGAGCGCCGATATCGTCAAATCGACCCAGATCCTGAACACCATCGATGGCAGCACCGACCGCATTTCCGTGCGCAATCTGGGAACCGAGACCGTCGAGACCGGGCATGGAGCGGTCCAGGCGCAGCACTTTGCCCTTAGCGGCGATCTTCAGCGTGAGCTTTGGTTTGCCGATGCCAAGCTGGTCCATGTTCGCTTTCAGGCGGACGACGGCTCGCAGATCGACTACGTGCTCAGGTAAACTGCCAGCGTATCGCAGGACGGGGCGGCCTGTCCTGCGAGATTTCACCTGCAGTCTTTTCCTGTCCAGCACCCGCGAAGGGGCGGACGGAGCGGTCCGCAGGCTTCGGTCATATGCTCCCTGAGAACCTGCACAGTTCATGCAGTTCACCTCGTAACGTGACTACATCACCGCCGGGGCTTCCACCGCCGACACAGATGGATTGATGCAACATCAAGACCCAAGTATTTGCGTGGGCCTATGGTTTTATTGACAGCGCGAGGCGCCGTCATGCACCATTGCGGAAAGGGTCTGCATCAACGCCTGTACAAACGCGCCGCGCATTCTGGACCCGAAAGATACCAATCGCATTTCGGAGTTGAGATGATGAAGCTTTCACCGATCGTGGCCGTGGCGCTGGCAGGACTGGCTACCGGTGCGGCGCCTGCAATGGCTCAGGACAGGGCCTGGGAATACGATGCCACGTTCTATCTGTTCGCCCCTGAGACCACGACCGGAATCGAGGGCCCGAACAGGTCGATCGAGGGCACGCTGAGCTTTAGCGACGCGCTCTCCAACCTCGACTTTGCCTTCATGGGGGCGTTCGGTGCCACCAATGGCCAGTGGAGTTTCCTCGCCGACTACATGTACACGGATCTGTCCTTCGAAAATTCGACGCCCGGCCCGGTCTTTGACGGTGTCGACACAGACCTCACGACCTCGATCGTGAACGTCTATGCCGCGTATCGGGTCTATGAGGACCCTTCGGTCAAGGTTGACGTTGCTGCGGGTCTTCGTTGGTTTGATACCGACACGCGCCTCTCGTTGGTGCCGTCGGTCTCGACTGGGCTGTCGGTGGATGAGGACTGGATCAACCCACTGGTCGGGATGCGCGCGCGGTTCCGGCTTGCCGATCGCTGGTCGGGCACCGTGTTCGTCGACTACGGCGGGTTCGATGGAGATGACGAGACCTGGCAAGCCATGCTGACGGCGGATTATGCCATCAACGACAGCTGGATGATCCGCGCGGGCTACCGCTATCTGACCGCTGACCACGAGGTGGATGACGGGCGCACCATGTCATTCACCCAGTCGGGACCAGTGATCGGCGTCACCTACCGCTTCTGATCGCGCAGGCGGTTGGCGCCTTAGCCAACCGCCGCTATCGTGTAATCGGGGCCACCCTCCCAGACCAGATCC
The DNA here is from genome assembly GCF_007859075.1 of Gemmobacter aquaticus. GTDB lineage: Bacteria > Pseudomonadota > Alphaproteobacteria > Rhodobacterales > Rhodobacteraceae > Gemmobacter > Gemmobacter aquaticus. The sequence continues at coordinate 723,980 of NZ_VOAK01000011.1, read as the reverse complement.
CAGGACGCCCCGGGGCGGACGTTCTGGATCGCGTCGGGCACAAAGCAGACCAGACACCGCCCACCGGGCACCGGTGTCCGCACGGATGGGTAGATCAACCCACGTGATCCTGCCTGTCGCAGTTGCAATGCCAGAACCTGCCCCTGCGGGTAACCCACACCTGGGTCGGGATGCAGCGCCGGGTGGTCAGGCTCGTCCGTCAGGTCGTCAAACTGGCCGATGAAATCGGCCAGAATCTCGACATAGCGGGCGCGATCATGGAAGGTTCCAGCATAGCCCAGCTCACGCGTCCGGTGCCACGCCACCTCGGCTACCGAAACCATGACGTCCCAGGCGCAATACCAAGCACCACGTTCGTCGCTGTTGAAGCGGTTTCCGCCCTTGCGGGTATAGGTAAAGGCCGCATTCACATGGGTGTCACCATAGATGCGCAGATCACGACTGCGCCGCCGCCATGCCAGTTCGCGCGGATCAAGATGGGGGTTGCGCCCGCGCTCGGCCACCAGGCGTGCGCTGGTCATCCCCTCTATCATCGCGAGGATGGCAAGCTCTTCTTCGGTATCGACCAAACCGCGCAGCGCGGGCGGTTTATGATAGGTTGCAGGCAGAAGGCGCACGAGCGCACGATCCGAAAGCTCGGTTCGCTTCATGCCCCGCCCCGGAGCGCATCCAGATAGGTCCGCACCGCGAGGATCTGCGGCAGTCCGCCATCAATCGCAACGTCGATCGGCCGCGCCCCACCAAACAGTGGGCCGGTGTTGGGTCGGGTCATCCACGACTGCGAAAGCGGCGCCGAGAAGTAGAGCTCCAGTGCCTTGTAAATGCCGATGACCGCGCTCAGACGCAGAAGTTGATCCTTGGTCAGCTCTCCCGCAAAGCCGGGCTTTCGGGCGCGCTTCCACGTGCTCTCCGACATGTCGGCCAGCCCTGCCGCCTCTTTCTGTGCAAGCGACCAGGCATCGGCCACACGGGCATAGGCCTTCAGCGCAACGGCGGTGAGTTTGGCGGGTTCGGGGATTTGCGCGGCGATTTGCATGGGAACCTCCATGCAATCAATATGGTCCATATGAGCTGAATGTAAAGTCCAAATGGACCTTTACGCAGTTTCAGCCAGCGATATCTTCGATGTTGCCTTCAGCGCCTGAACCAAGGCCCCGAAACGTGCCTGTGCCACCTCGCCCATCAGGCCTGCGCCATATTCGGTCAGGCGCAACTCAAGCACCTTCTTGCGGGGATGCCATTCCAGCGTACCGGCCTCTTCGGCCTGATTGATCGAGAACATCGCCCCAAAGCGCATTGCCTTGCCCAGAACCTCGGCCTCGGCCATCTGCTCTTCGCTCAGCAGGCGGAACAGCGGCTCCATACGGCTGCCGGCGCGGCTGTTCTTGTAGCGATGCAAGAGCGCAAGCCCAAGGAACACCCGCCCCGGATGATCGAGCCCCCCAAGGTTCGCGCGCGTCGCATTGTCGAAACAGGCCTCGGCGCGATAGTCGGGGTGGGTTCGCCATGTGGTGTCGTGAAGAAGGCAGGCAGCCTTGACCAGACGCAGCCGATCGGGCGGCGCATGGCGGAAGATCGGCTGGATGAAGTTGTAGAGGTTCTTGCCAAAACCGGGGATACGCGATTGCGCGGCCTCGGCGGCGCGACAGGCTTCGATCAGCGGATCGCGGGCGCGCAGACGGTCAGGCATCTGCTCGTACAGCATCCCCTCGCGGATACCGTAGGATGAGATGTCGATCTCGGATGGCTTGAAAATATCGACCAGCTCGCGCAGCACCTCGCAGGCAAGGGGCACCAGCTCCATCCGCTCGGCCCCGGTTCCCGTGCGCGCACGCAACATCGTCAGGTCAGAGGCGTTGATCCAGTCGATCGTGTCAATCACATTGGCAGGCGTCATGCGGTATTCGTGCAGCACCGTCAGCGGGTAGTTTCGCCGCTCCATGTCAAGGCGCGCGATCACCCGCCAACTGCCCCCGACAAGGTATATCCGTTCACCCTTGGAATCGAGCTCACCCTGCAACGACCGCAGGACCTTGCGGATATGTTCGCGCCGCTTCTTTGGCCCGCCTTCGATCTGCTGCAGACGGAACGGACCCAAGGGCGAGGTGCCGCGACGCCCCACGCGGCCATTGCCGATCCGCGCCAGTTCCATCGAGTTGCCACCGATGTCGCAGACGATGCCCTTGGCGTCAGGCCAGCCCAGAAGCACGCCCTGCGCAGAGAGCCGTGCCTCTTCATCCCCGTCGATCACATGCACATGCAGGCCAGTCTCACGCAGGATCTCGGCCTGAAACTCCGGGCCATCCTTGGCCTCACGCATCGCGGCGGTGGCCACCACGGTCAACGGATGGATGCCCATGCCCCGCGCCAGAAGCGAGAAGCGCTTGAGCGCGGCAAGCGCACGACGTGCGCCTTCGGGGTTCAACATGCCGGTTTCGGCAAGTCCTTTGCCCAAGCCCGCCATGACCTTTTCGTTGTAAAAGTAGGCCGGACTGCGCGCGGCGCCATCAAATACGACCATCCGGACCGAGTTCGATCCGACGTCCACCACACCCACGCGGCTCAGAGCCCGCGCCGAGGGGTCCTCAAACAGCGGGCGCCCGAACAGGCCCCCGTCATCCGTCATCTCAGAAGTCTCGGTGCGGTCGGCCATGTGAGGTATTCCGTCATGAAGTTGGGCAGAGAGTGTAGCGCGCCCCCTGCCCGGTCAAGTCTTAGTCCGCCCCCCAAACAAACGGGTCCTGTCAGGCGGGCGTTTCGTCGCGCAGCCGCGCAAGGCGCGGCACATCCTTGGCACCTGCCGTTCCCCGGCCCGACAGCGAGGGATTGTCCATGAAGAAGCGGTGGCAGCTGAACAGCGGCCCATCCTGCGCGCCCGAGAGCTGCCGGTCATAGCTGCCATCGGGCCGCAGAACCCAGCTTTGCGTCTCGTCCGCGAGGTTGGCGGCCATGATCTGTCCCATGATCTGATCCTTGACCGTGGGGTTCAGGGCTTCGACCAGCGTCTCGACCCGACGATTCAGGTTGCGCCCCATCCAGTCCGCCGATGACAGAAAGACACGCGCCTGCGCCGAGGGAAGCCGCCCGCCATTGCCAAAACAGACGATGCGGCTGTGTTCAAGGAAACGCCCGACCACAGATTTCACCCGTATATTCTCGGACAGGCCCTTGATGCCGGGACGAATGCCGCAGATTCCGCGCACGACCAGACTGATGCGGACGCCCGCCTGACTGGCGGCATAGAGCTCATCGATCACATCCGGTTCGATCAGGCTGTTGAGCTTGATCCAGATCTCTGCCGGGCGCCCGGCGCGGGCATGTTCAGCCTCGGCGCGGATCATCTCGAGCAGCCGGGGCTTCAGCGTGATTGGCGCGATGGCGATGTTTTCAAGCCCCTGCGGCTGCGCATAGCCGGACAGGAAGTTGAAAACCTTGGTCGCGTCACGCCCAAGGGCCGCATCGCAGGTGAAGAAGCTGAGGTCGGTGTAGATGCGCGCGGTAATCGGGTGATAGTTGCCGGTGCCATAGTGGGTGTAGGTCACCAGGTTCTCGCCTTCACGCCGCACGACGGTGGAGATCTTGGCATGGGTCTTGAGATGCATGAACCCATAGACGACATGCGCCCCGGCCCGTTCCAGACGGCGGCTTTGCCGGATGTTCGCGGCCTCGTCGAAACGGGCCTTCAGCTCGACCAGCGCGGTGACCGACTTGCCCGCCTCGGCCGCCTCGCACAGCGCCGAGACAATCGGGCTGTCCCAGGACGTGCGATACAGCGTCTGCTTGATCGCCAGCACATTGGGGTCGCGCGCCGCCTGTTCCAGAAAGCGGATCACCAGATCGAAGGTTTCATACGGGTGATGCAGAAGGATGTCCTTCTGCTTGATCGCGGCGAACATGTCGCCTTCATTGTCCTGTACGCGTTCCGGCACGCGGGGGGTGAAGGGCGGCCAGAGAAGATCGGGGCGCGACGAGAGAACCAGTTCCTTGAGGTCAGCCACACCCAAAAGGCCGCGCACCTCGACCACCTCATCGGGGCTGACATGCAGCTCTTCCATGATGAGGCTGTGCAGTTCGGGCGGGGCGCCCGCGCTGATCTTCATGCGGATCACCTCGCCCCGGCGCCGGCGTTTGAGGGCGGTTTCAAACGAACGCACAAGGTCTTCGGCCTCATCCTCGACTTCCAGATCGCTGTCACGCAGCACGCGGAAGGCGCAGTGACCGCGATCGACATAGCCGGGGAACAGCATGTCGAGATGCAGCAGCAGCAACTCCTCCAAGGGCAGGAAGCGGTATTCACCCGGCCTGCCCGGCAGGGATACAAAGCGCGCAACCTGCTGCGGGATGGGCAGCAGCGCCTGCAGACGGCGGTTGTCGGTCTCACGCTCAAGCTCCAGCGCCAGACAGAAGCCGGTGTTGGGGATGAAGGGGAACGGGTGTGCCGGGTCAATCGCAAGGGGCGAGAGCACCGGGAACACCTTGTTCAGGAAATGCGCCTCCAGAAGCTTCAGATCGCGCGCCGTCAGCTTGGACCGGGTCAGGATCTCGATCCCCTGCGCCTCCATCTCGCGTTTGAGCTTCTTGTAGGTGATCTGCTGCATCTTCATCAGACGCCGCGCATCGGCATTGATCAGCCCAAGCTGCTCGGCCGGGGTGCAACCATCAACCGAAAGAGTCGGGCTGCCGTTGCGCACCATTGCACGCAGACCCGCCACGCGGACGGTGTAGAATTCATCAAGGTTCGTCGCCGAAATCGACAGAAATCGCAGCCTTTCCAGCAGCGGCACTGCGGGATTGGCCGCCTCCTCCAATACGCGCCAGTTGAAGGCCAGCCAGCTAAGCTCACGGTTGAAGAAGCGCCGCGGCCCTGTGAACTCCCGTTCGGGTAATTCAACAGCTTGGGGAAATGGGGATCTGAGGAAATCTGCCTGTGTCATGGTCCTGGTTCTTGCCGGATCTTGTAACGCCTGCAAGACACTATCAACCTACGGCCAATCGCTGTCCAGCACCTCGGCCGCCAGTTGACGCGAAACTGGAACGCCCCGCGCAAGCGCAAGTGCATCAAGACGGCTGACCAGACTGCGCGCGGCAGCAAGGCTGCGGTCCATCCGCGCGACCAGCCAGGGGATCAGCGCCGGCGGTACCGTGATCTGGCGGTCGGCAAAGAGCTTGACCAGCACCGCGGACAAAAGCCCGTCATCGGGCGCCTCGATCCTCGTGATGGCGGTCGCCTGCATCCGGCTGGCAAGGTCGGGCAGCACCAGCCCCCAGTCCCGCGGCGGCGCGCTGGCGGTCAGAAGCAGCGGCAGGCGGCGCTCGGCCAGCCGGTTGTGCAGATGGAAGAGCGCCGTTTCCAGCCGCAGGTCCCCGGCGACACGGTCGGCATCCTCGACCACCAGCGGCCCACGGCTGCGCGCGTCGATATCGGCCTGCGCAAGCGAACCCGCCACCATTAGCTCGGCACCCGAACCCGAGGCCCATATATGTGCAAGATGGGTTTTGCCTGCGCCCTCGGGCCCGACAAGCATCATCTTGCCCAGGGGCCAGCCCCCCGCATCCAGCGTGGCCAGTGCCAAGGCATTGGCCGGAGAGACGAAATAATCCTCGCGCCGCAGCGAAGCGCGCGCGGGCAGGTCAAAGGCAAGCTGCGCCGTCACGCGTCAGGCGCCTCCGGATCGTCGCTTGCGGCTTGCGTGGCAAGGCCCGTGTAAAGACGGCTCGACTTGTACCGCTCTATCCCGAACCGGGCCAGAACACCAATGGCTGCCGCGACTGGCACAGCAACCAACATGCCGACAAAACCAAAGAGCGTGCCAAAAGCCGACAGGGCAAACAGCAGCCAGACCGGATGCAGACCGACCGAATTGCCCACCAGCCGCGGCGTGATGACGTTGCCTTCAAGGAACTGACCGATGGCAAAGATGCCCGCAACGATGGCGATCGAGACCGGGTCGCCCCAGAACTGAAAGAGTGCAAGACCGATGGCCAGCGCGCCCCCGACAAGGGCGCCCACGTAGGGTATGAAGGTGACGCCCCCCGCAATGGCCCCTACGACCAGCGCATAGTCGAGCCCCGCCAGCATCAGTGCGACCGAATAGAACACGCCCAGAACGATACAGACCGAGATCTGGCCGCGCACAAAGGCGGCCAGCACCCCGTCGATCTCGGACGCGAGGCGCCGGATCACCGGGGCGTGGTCGCGCGGCAAGGCATCATCCACGCGCTTGACCATGTGGTCCCAATCCAGCAGCAGGTAAAAGGCCACGACCGGGACAACCACGATAAAGACCACGGCCGAGATCACACTGATGGCCGAACCGATGACGGTATTGACCAGCTCGCCCCCCCTCGACTGGATCACCATGCCAATGTTTTCAAGCGTCTGGCGCATGGTCGAGGTTTCGTCCTGCAACTCGGGGAAGCGTTGCAGAAGGAAGGCCTGAAGCCTGCGGAAGATCTCTGGCGCGTCGTTGACAAGGCTTGTCAGCTGTTTGACCAGCGTGGGCACGATGGACAGCATGATCAGGATCGCGACCAGAAGCGCGATGATCGATATCGTCCCGGTCGCAGCAGCACGCGAAAGGCCTGCCTTTTCCAGCCGGTCGGCGACCGGGTCCATGAAGTAGGCGATGGCGCCGCCGACGATGAAGGGAAGGATCACGTTCCCAAGCTGCCACAGCGCCAGAAGCAGCACCACACCGGCGACACCCCAGTATTTCATTTGATCCCGCACCGGGAGAGCCATGCCGTGCCCCTTGGTTGCCCAGACCTCACATTGCCCAAAGCCCCGCCCGTTTCAAGGGGCGCCACCATTCGGGAAGCAGCCAACAGCACATTCCGGGGCCAGCGCGCTGATAAAAACTTGACCTGACAGTCGGAAATTTCCCCGCTATCGTCGCCGCATGACGATATGGTCTCGAATTTTCGAAGCGATTTCAGCACTGATCCAGGGGGAAAGCCTGTCTTCGGTGTTCGAACGCCTGCGCAACCCGCCAGAGGCCTGCCCTGAGCGGACGGTCGCCTTTACCATCGCCGTGATCGCACTTGGCGCCAAGATGGCCAAGGCTGATGGCGAAGTGACCCGAAACGAGGTCTCGGCCTTCCGCGAGGTGTTCCATGTGCCACCCGAGGAAGAGGCGAATGCCGCACGCGTCTTCAACCTCGCCCGGCAGGACGTGGCGGGCTATGACGTCTATGCCCAGAAGATCCGCGCCATGTTCAATGATGACAGCAATGTGCTGACCGATGTGCTGGAGGGGCTCTTTCACGTTTCGGTCTCGGACGGGGCCTATCATCCGCGCGAGGACGCCTTTCTGGCAGAGGTTGCGCGCATCTTCGGGATCTCGGACCGGTGCTTCCGCGCGGTTCGGGCGCGCTACGTACCGGATGCGCCGCGCGACCCCTATGACATTCTGGGCCTGCCCCATACCGCCACGATTGAAGAGGCCCGATCAGCCTGGAAGGCCGCTGTCCGCGAAAACCACCCTGACCGGCTGATCGCGCGGGGCGTGCCCGATGAGGCCGTGGAGCTGGCACAGCGCCGCCTGATCGCCGTCAACGCCGCATGGGAAGAGATCGAGGCACGCGAGGCGGCATGACCGGCAATCTGCGCCTTGCCACATGGAACGTCGAATGGTTCAACGCCCTGTTCGACGATCAGGGCCGGGTGCTGGATGACCCGTCTCCCTCCCAACGCCACGGCATCAACCGGTCCGATCAATTGGCCGCCATTGCCATCGTGATGATCGCGATGGACCCTGACGGCATCCTGATCGTCGAGGCGCCAGACAGCAATGGCAAGCGCAGCTCGGTGCGGGCGCTGGAGAACTTTGCCCGCCGGTTCGGCCTCCGCATCAACCAGGCCGTCACGGGCTTTCGGTCGGATACCGAACAAGAGATTACATTCATGTTCGACCCCGACCGAATTGAGGCACGACACGATCCGCGCGGGGCCGTCCGCTTTGACGGGGTGTGGCGCTATGATCTGAACAATGACGGCGTGCCCGAGCCGATCCGCCCGTCGAAGCCTGCGCTTGAGCTAGCGATCAAGGCAAAGGGAAACCACCTGCGTCTGATCGGCGTGCACGTCAAGTCAAAGGCCCCGCACGGCGCAAGGCACGAGGCCGAGGCGGCCCGCATCGCGATCGACAACCGTCGCAAGCAACTGGCCGAATGCCTCTGGTTGCGCGAACGGGTGGACGAGCATCTTGATGCGCAGGACGATCTGATTGTGCTGGGCGATTTCAATGATGGACCCGGCCTCGACGAATTCGAACGGCTGTTCGGTCATTCGGGGGTGGAGGTCGTCATGGGCACCACCCTGCCCGAGCAGCGTCGCCTCTATGACCCCCATGCCGAAATGGCGTGGAAAAGCCGGCTTCAGCCCACCACGGCCCGGTTCTGGAACGTCGAACACGCCCGGTACTTTGAGGCGCTTCTCGACTTCATCATGGTCTCGCCCGGTCTTGCCGCCCAGATGCCCCGCTGGCGGATCTGGCATCCGCTGAACGATCCGAAATGCTGGGATGTGCCCGAGTTGCGCGATGCCTTGCTGACCGCGTCCGACCACTTTCCCGTGACGATTGATCTTCCGCTTTGAGCATCAGGAGGAAGCCCCTATATTCCAGCCATGATGATCGGAAAACAGACCCTTCTCGCCGGTATACTTGCCTCTGCCCTGCTCGCCGCGCCGGCAGTGGCGCAGGATGCGGCCCCAGATCTGCCCGAGGAAGAGACCCCGGGTCTGATGCAGCGCGGCGCCGAGATGTTTCTGCGCGGCCTGATGAACGAAATGGGCCCCTCGCTGCGCGAGATGGAATCGGCACTCAAGGATGTGCAGCCGGAAATTCGCAAGCTTCTGGCGCTGGTAGATGACCTGCGGAATTATCAGTCGCCCGAGCGCCTGCCCAATGGCGACATCCTGATCCGCCGAAAGCCCGACGCGCCGCCCCTTGCCGCTCCCGATGGGTCAACGCCGCCCAAGGAAGGCGAAGTCGACCTTTGACGGTGGCGGATCATTTGGGGCGGATCAATGGGTCCAGGCACCGCGACGATTGGTGGCGAAATTTTCGCCATAGCCCATCGGGCGGATGTTCGGCTTGCGGCTCTGCGGAACCAGAACCTCGAACTCCAGCCCGTTTGCGCGGGCGTAGTCTTCCGCATCCTCACGGGTTTCAAACCGCAGCTTGACCTGGGTCGCAGTATCGGTCGACGAGGTCCAGCCCATCAGCGGATCAACTTCCCGCGCGCTCGACTGCGCAAACTCCAGCACCCAACCCTTGGTCTTTGCGGTGCCCGATTGCATGGCGTTGCGGGCGGGTTGGTAGATGCGGGCGCGCATGTCGAAACTCCTGGCAATGGCACCTTCTTATTGGCGAATTCGCGAAGCGAGGCAAGGGCCGCCTGCGGAATTCGATGTCGCAGGCATGGGGTCTGTCGGCCGACCGGGGGTGTGGGGTGGGGTGTGGGTGGCCGGCCGACAGCACGTTGCTTGCCCAAATAGACTGGCACTGCCCCCGCGCCAAATCAACTCAAAGTTGCGCCGCCCGTATCGAATTTTCTGAAAAATTGATTCGATTTCCTCAACCCTTCCGCAAGCACCTGCCCGACGGTCAGATGGAGACCGAAAATCGGCCCTTGAACGTGAACAAAAACAGATCATCTTGGAGTCGATTGCGGAGACCTGCCATGCCCCACAACAACATCAACGCCCTTACCGAACGGCCCAACGTGCTGACGCGCCCAAAGCTTGAAGGTGGTCGGCGATTCGTCATGCAGTCGCCCTTCCAGCCAGCGGGCGATCAACCCACAGCCATTGCCGAGCTGGCCGGGGGTATCCAGTCGGGCGAGCGTGATCAGGTGCTTCTGGGCGCCACCGGCACCGGCAAGACCTTTACCATGGCCAAGATCATCGAGGAGACGCAGCGCCCCGCGATCATCCTTGCCCCCAACAAGACCCTGGCTGCGCAATTGTATGGCGAATTCAAGGGCTTCTTTCCCGAAAACGCCGTCGAATACTTTGTGTCCTACTATGACTACTACCAGCCCGAGGCCTATGTCGCGCGCTCGGACACCTATATCGAGAAGGAAAGCCAGATCAACGAACAGATCGACCGGATGCGCCACTCGGCGACCCGGGCACTGCTGGAGCGGGACGATGTGATCATCGTCGCCTCGGTCAGCTGCATCTACGGCATCGGCTCGGTCGAAACCTATTCGGCAATGACGCAGGATCTGGTCGTGGGACAGATGTATGACCAGCGACAGGTGATCTCGGAACTGGTGGCGCAGCAGTACCGCCGCAACGATCAGGGCTTCGCCCGCGGCGCGTTCCGGGTGCGGGGCGATAGCCTGGAGGTCTGGCCCGCCCACCTTGAGGACCGGGCCTGGCGCTTTTCCTTCTTCGGGCCCGAACTGGAAAGCATTGTCGAGTTCGACCCCTTGACCGGGGCCAGAACCGATGTCTTCAAGCAGATCCGCATCTATGCCAACAGCCACTACGTGACCCCGCGTCCGACGATGCAGCAGGCGATCAAGGGCATCAAGCTGGAGCTGAAGCAGCGGCTAGAGCAGTTGATCGCCGAAGGCAAACTGCTTGAGGCGCAGCGGCTGGAGCAGCGCACCAACTTTGATCTGGAGATGCTGGAGGCCACGGGCGTCTGCAACGGGATCGAGAACTATTCGCGCTATCTGACCGGGCGCGCGCCGGGCGAGCCGCCCCCTACCCTTTTCGAGTTCATCCCCGACAATGCGATTGTCTTTGCTGACGAATCCCACGTCAGCGTGCCCCAGATCGGCGGCATGTACCGGGGCGACTATCGGCGCAAGTTCACGCTGGCCGAACATGGGTTCCGCTTGCCAAGCTGCATGGACAACCGCCCGCTCAAGTTCGAGGAATGGGATGCGATGCGCCCGCAGTCGATCTTCGTCTCGGCAACCCCTGCGGCATGGGAGATGGAGCAGGCCGGTGGCGTCTTCGCCGAGCAGGTGATCCGGCCGACGGGGCTTCTGGACCCGGTGGTTGAAATCAGACCCGTCGAGATGCAGGTCGATGATCTGCTGGACGAGATCCGCCGCGTGGCCGCGCAAGGCCTGCGGATTCTGGTCACCACGCTGACAAAGCGCATGGCCGAGGACCTGACGGAGTACTTCCACGAACAGGGCATCCGCATCCGCTATATGCACTCGGACATCGACACGATCGAGCGGATCGAAATTCTGCGCGACCTGCGGCTTGGTGCCTTTGACGTGCTCGTTGGCATCAACCTGCTGCGCGAGGGGCTCGATATTCCGGAATGTGGCTTGGTGGCCATTCTGGATGCCGACAAGGAGGGCTTCCTGCGCTCTGAGACTTCGCTGATCCAGACCATCGGCCGCGCCGCGCGCAACGCCGAGGGGCGCGTCATCATGTATGCCGACCGCATCACCGGCAGCATGGAGCGCGCGCTGGCCGAGACCAACCGGCGGCGCGAAAAGCAGATGGCCTATAACCTTGCCCACGGCATTACACCGCAGACGGTCAAGAAGAACGTCGAGGACGTGCTGGCGGGTCTGTGGCAGGGCGACACGGACATGTCGCGTGTTACCGCACAGGTCGAAAAGCCGATGTTCGGCGCAAACCTTGCCGCGCATCTCGATGCGCTGCGCACCCAGATGCGCAAGGCCGCCGAGAACCTGGAGTTCGAGGAGGCCGCACGCCTGCGCGACGAGGTGAAGCGGCTTGAGGCGGTGGAACTGGCCGTGTCGGACGACCCGCTGGCCCGGCAAAGCGCGATCGACGAGGCGGTTGAAGTGGCCGTCAAGTCCTCGGGCCGCTCGACTGCGGGGCGGGCAGGCCAGCGCGGCGGCAACAAGCGACGCAAGCGGTGACGCCTCAGGCTGCCTTGGCCTCTGCCGCAAGACGCAACACCAGCCTGCCGTCCTGAAAGCCCCCTCGGACAAGGTGGCCGGGCTGGTCGACCTCTGGATAGGTCGCGGCCCAGTCTCGATAGCGATCATTCGTGACGATGCGCGCACCAAGCGCGCGGGCCGTCTGCAGGATGACCGGATCGGCCGGACTGCCCTTCTGCACGACCAGCACCTGATCCTCTGGCAGGCCCAGCAGGCGGGCCAGAGGGCGGTCGTCCAGATACCGTCCTTGAAGCTTGTAGCCCGCGTTGGCATCGAAGACGACGCCCGGCCGATACCCCTGCGCGTCAAGGACGCGCACCACCTCACGCAGGACATCGAGCCGGGCGACCTGATCTTTCCAGTGCATGACGTTCGACCCATCGACCACGATGGGACGCCCCCTCCTGCGACGCTTCGGTCTTGGCGTGCGGGGAGGCTGGGCACGCCCCGCGCCGCGCAGAACGATGATGCCGCTTGCGACGGCGAGTATCGCCGCAAGAAAGGCGATGTCGCGCCAGATGCCGTCGGGCAAGACCAGCCCCGGCAGGATCGCCAGCAGCGATAGAACAAGGATCACTCGTAGAAACACCATCGCCAAACCCGGTCGTCAGAGATTGAACACCGCCTGCACCTCGTACATCACCGGCTCGAAGCTGCGCGACAGGGCGGCGATGCGACGGTTCCTCTCACGCATTTCGGCACTCCGCAGCATGGCCTGATAATCTTCGCGCCGCACCCATTGCGAGTAGTTGCAGATCCGTGTCTGTGCATCATTCATATGAAGGCCGGCACCCAGAAACCCTGGCTGATGCCGGATGAAATCGCGATAGGCATCCTGCAAGGCATCCATAAGGTCATGCGCTGTTCCGGGGCTGACCTCAAAGGTGGTGATCACGGTCTGACCTTGAAAGTCGGTGCTGATCTCTGGCATTCTGGTCTCCTCCCTTTTGGGACAGGATAACAGATCTCAAAGGGAAAACATGCGCTTCATCGACCCCGATCATCCTTTCTTCAGCCGCGCATGGGTGCGCTGGACAACCGCTGTCGCGCCCCTCGCATGGGCGGGGTTTGAGCTTGCGACGGGAAACCCCGGTTGGGCAATCCTGTTCGGGGCGGCCGGTGCGCTGGCCTTCTGGCAGTTGATCATCGTAGGCCCTTCGGACAAGTAACCCGCGCGCGCATTTCGCCGCTGTCGCCTTGCACGGATGAGGGGACGACGTCACATCCCGTCAGCCACGGGACGATTTCGATCATCGTGGCACGGATTTCCTGATGTTCCCCGGACGAGGCCCAGCCCATCCGGATCACCTCCACCCGGTCATCCTTGCGGTAAAGCACATAGTCGCGGCCATTCACGGTGGTTTCGTGTCGCGCGCCACCAAACATCAGGGGCGCAGGCTGGGCACCACAGGCCCCAAGCAGTGCAAGAAGAATCAGTTGGCATATGCGGATCATGGGCCAAAGCTTCGCGCCCAGACCTTAACCAGCCGTTAATCGCGCCGAGCCCAAGCGGGTGCCATCATGCCAAAAGAAGCGCCCGCCGGTTGGACCGGCGGGCGCAATATCGTCACGGTCGCAGGCGCGCAGATTACATCCGCGCGGCAACCGCTTCCCAGTTCACCAGCTTGTCCAGGAAGTTGGTCAGGTAGGCCGGGCGCTTGTTGCGGAAGTCAATGTAGTAGGAATGCTCCCATACGTCGCAGCCCAGAAGTGCGGTCTGCCCAAAGCACAGCGGGTTCACGCCGTTCTCGGTCTTGGTGACCTTCAGCGCGCCGTCCTTGTCCTTGACCAGCCATGCCCAACCCGAGCCGAACTGGCCTGCACCGGCAGCGGCGAAGTCTTCCTTGAATTTGGCGACCGAACCAAAAGCCTCGACCAACGCCTTTTCGAGCGTGCCGGGGATCTTCTTGTCTTCGCCCGGGCCCATCACTTCCCAGAACAGGTTGTGGTTCCAGTGCTGCGAGGCGTTGTTGAATATACCATTCTGGGCGACGGCGCCCGCCTGGTAGGTACCCTTGACGATATCCTCCAGCGATTTCGATTCCCACTCGGTCCCGGCGATCAACTTGTTGCCGTTGTCGACATAGGCCTTGTGGTGAAGGTCGTGGTGGTACTCCAGCGTTTCCTTCGACATGCCAAGCGATGCAAGCGCATCATGGGCATAGGGAAGATCGGGAAGCGTAAAGGCCATGGGTTCTCTCCTGTTCGGGGCGGTCCTTTGGCACCCAATAAGAGGGTGGCAGCCGCCAAGGTCAAGGGTCAGACGGGAAAATGCCGCGCCGGGCGGGTCGAACGACTGCAGGCCTCGCTTGCCCGCAAGACACTTGCTTGTTACGTTCCGGGGCCAGAACAACCGGGGCTCAGCGCCCGGTTGGGTGCGATACGACAACATCCCAGATTCAGGATACCTCATGCGACTGACAATTGCTGCCCCTCTCCTTCTGTCAGTAGCCCTGCTGGTGGCCGGATGCTCTCGTCCGCCGGATCTGGTTGGCATCGACAACCCTGAACACCCGGCCGAATCGCTGCCTGATGTCAGTCGGCATAGACTGTTCATCATCACCACGCGTGAGGCGTCCGAGGTTGTTGGCGCCCTGTTCTCGGCCGAGCGCGCGCCAGAGCTCGGCCTTGCGTCGGTCGATGTGACGATCCCCCCCAATCACGAGGTCGGCAAGGTTGAGCGCCCTCGGCGCCTGCCGCCCGACCCGCGCACGGAATTCGCGGTCGTCGACCCCGCGATCTATAAAGGCGAAAGCGCTTTTCTGTCAGAGCTGAATAAAGAACTGATGAAGCGCAAGGCCGGCGACCGGCGGATCCTGCTGTTCATCCACGGCTACAACACGACGACCAGTGACGCGATCCTGCACCTGTCGCAGTTTGTCGAGGATACCGGCTTTACCGGCGTGCCGGTCCTTTTCACATGGGCATCGGCGGCAAAGACCCCGCGCTACGTCTATGACCTGAACAGCGCGCTCGTTGCGCGCGAAAAGCTGGGCGAGATGGCGAACATACTTGCCGCATCGCGCGCCGAACAGGTCGATATCCTCGCCCATTCGATGGGCACTTTCCTGACGATGGAGGGGCTGGTCGAGGCGCAACAGCGCGGCACGCTGGGAACGCGCGGCATGATCAATACGGTCATGCTGGCCTCGCCTGACATCGATATCGACCTTTTCCGCACGCAGATCGCCCAGTTGCCACGGCCTGTGCTGAACCGCATGTTCTTGCTGGTATCCAAGGATGACAAGGCACTGCGTGTCTCACGTCTGATTGCTGGTGGCGTGCCGCGTGTCGGCGCCACAGACGCGGCAGAGCTTGAGAAACTGGGCCTGACCGTGATCGACCTGTCCGAAATCGAGGACTCGTCCAGCGGCAGCCACTCCAAGTTCACCGGATCGCCCGAGGTCGTGCAGCTGATCGGCGCGGGGCTCAATAATGTGGGGGCGTTTAGTGAACGATCACCGCAACTGCGCGAGTTGATTGTGGGCGTTCCGATCCGCATTCTGGGCAACTGACGCGGGCGTGGGAGGGTATATGTCGACGGCACATCCGATCAGGATGACGACACTATCCGACCTGCCCGCCCTTGAGACGCTTTATGCGTCGGCGTTTCCGGACGAAGACCTGATGCCCCTCGTCCGGCGCCTTTTGACCGAGGTGCCGGACATTGTTTCTCTGGTCGCGGAATCAGCCGTAGAAGGGCCAACTGCCCATATCGCGATCACCCCCTGCCTGACCGAAGGGCCGCACCATGCCGCACTTCTGGGGCCACTCTGCGTAGCGCCGGCCCACCAACGGCAAGGCCGTGGCGCCGCGCTGATCCGCGCAGGAATCGAGCGGCTGGACGCGGAGCGCGTGAAGTGCCTGCTGGTTCTGGGCGATCCCGCCTACTATGGCCGCCTTGGCTTTCAGCCCGAAACGCGCGTTGCCCCACCTTTTCCGCTGCCCGAGGAGTGGCGCGGCGCGTGGCAGTCGCTTCCAATCGGCACCCCCGCCGAGCCGGCTGCAGGCACCTTGCGCCCGCCGCCGCCGTGGATGTCAGCCGCCCTCTGGGCCCCGTGACCAGCTAGCGCACTTCAAGCACGACCGCGCCCGAGACCGGGTCCGTCACGCCCAGCCCATTGCCGAGGTCTTCCAGCGTATGGCGAAAGCTGTCGAGCGTGGCGATCATTTTTGGCCTGGCCTCCGCCAGCGCCTCCATGCTCTCCCATTCGGCAATGATGCAGTGGCGCCCGTCACCGGTCTTGATGATGTTGGCGTGGCGCAAACCCTGCCAATCTGCGCCAAGGCCCCGGTGGGCATCCAGAAAGGCGCCCTCCATACCCGGCTTGATCCTGAATCGCACGACATTGAACGCTGTCATGGCAGCCTCCCCCAGTTCGGTGACAATTGATATTGATGGGCTACAGGCGCGGCACCCGACTCTGGCACCAAGCGGCGATCAGAAAGCGCCGGGCACCTGCATCATACAGCAGGACGCCCGGCGACAGAAGCGCGATCACAGATGGGGATCAGTCTGTGGTCGCGTCCGTTTCAAGTGGCCGCTTGCGACCATCAACCATGGATCTGGCCAGGTTCTCATCGTGCCGCATGCTCGCCAGTGTCACCCCGGCCAGATGCGCGGCAACCAGAACGAGGATCAGAGACGCCAGCGTCTCGTGGATCTCTTCCATGACCGAAGAGCCCCAGAAGGTATCCGTTGTCTGCAGCCACCCCGTCATGGCGGTGCCTGCAACGGTCAGTAGCAGTGCGACAACCATCGCGCCACCAGCGGGATTGTGGCCCAGATAGCGCGGCTCGCGCCCCGCGACCATGGCACGCAGATAACCCAGCACGGTCGATGGGCCACGTACAAAGTCGGAAAATCGGGCGTGACGCGGGCCGACAAAACCCCAGACGACACGCAGCGCCAGCATCCCGGCAATGATGTAGCCTGCGGTCTGATGCAGGGTCTTCGGGCCATCCTCGGTCAGCCATGCAACCGCGATCAGCGCCGCCTGCGACCAGTGAAAGATCCGCACAAGTGGGTCCCATACCCGGACCGTGCGATCAGGGACGGAGTCGCCTCCGTCCCGTCCGGTGATCAGCCGATCAGTCATCCGATCCGACCACGGCAAAGGTCTTGGGATCAATGAAGACCTCGACCTTCTCACCCTTTTCGTTCTTGCCGTAGACCTCGTAGCAGCCATCCTCTTTCTTGACGTTGCTGATGGTCCAGCCCTTTGCGGTCAGCTCTGCCTCCAGCTCGGCCTGAGGGCGCCATTCGGCCTCGGGCACAGAGCAGAGATCAGATGCCATCGCCGAAAATGCAGTGGTAGAAAGTGCAACCGAAAGGATCAGGGTCTTGCGCAGCATGTGTCATCTCCATTCTTGCTGTGACGCAGCACTGATCGCGTGCCAACCTTTCACCAGGCTTACAGTTGAAGGGTGTTTTGTGGCCTTCGCGCGCAAGACAGCCAGCCCAAAGGCAGACCCAAGATCTTGGGGCGAGGCTTTCCATACCTGTCTAAAAGGACATGTCTAAAAAGACATCTACCGGAATCACCCACACAATGGCTAGTTGTCCTTACGCAAGCGCCGGTGGCGGTTAAAGTTGAAGAAGCAAAGTCGATCGGTGGGCTCGTTGCTTCGGTGTGTTGGTGAAACACTGGTGTCTTGCGTGTGTGTTGAACGGTAATTTTGTACAGTACGAGTTCGGCGGTCCAGCTATTGGCCGCAAAGTTCTGGTAAGAGTGATTTGCCATGAGAGGCAGTGGGGCTGGCGAAACGCCACCCCACCGCTCTTTCCATTTCCAGACAATTGATTGGTCCGGAACGCAAGGCTGTGTCAGCAGTCCGCTTTATCATACCGAAATGGCTAGGGCGAAAACGACGCCCGTCGGCCAACGTCTTATACAGCGATCTATTGGGAGATTGGCGCACCCAGCACGATTCGAACGTGCGACCTTTGCCTTCGGAGGGCAACGCTCTATCCAGCTGAGCTATGGGTGCGTCGTGCGGTCTTGTTAGACGATGCGCCTTGAGCCTGCAACCTGAAATCAGGCAAAAAGCTCGTGACAAAGTTCCAGCGCCTCGACCAGTTTGTCGACCTCGGCCTCGGTGTTGTAGAGGCCAAAAGACGCACGGCAAGTCGCGGTGACGCCCAGATGCTCCATCAGCGGCATCGCGCAATGGGTGCCGGCACGCACGGCGATTCCCTTTTTGTCGAGCACCGTCGAAATGTCATGGGCATGGGCAGGCCCTTGCAGGGTGAATGAGAAGATCGCGCCCTTCCCCGCAGAATTGCCCTGCACGTTCAGCCAGTTGAGACCTGAAAGCCGCGTCCGTGCATAGTCGCGCAGCACCCGTTCATGGGCGGCGACGTTCTGCATACCGAGGTTCATCAGATAGTCCAGCGCGACGCCCATGCCGATCTGCTGTACGATGCCGGGGGTTCCGGCCTCAAACTTCATCGGCGGGTCGGCATAGGTCACGACATCGCGCGACACCTCGCGGATCATGTCGCCGCCGCCGAGGAAGGGGCGCATCTCTGCCATCCGCTCGTGCCGGATATAGATCGCCCCCGATCCCGACGGGCCATAAAGCTTGTGACCGGTGATCGCGTAGAAGTC
The DNA here is from genome assembly GCF_007859075.1 of Gemmobacter aquaticus. GTDB lineage: Bacteria > Pseudomonadota > Alphaproteobacteria > Rhodobacterales > Rhodobacteraceae > Gemmobacter > Gemmobacter aquaticus. Next base: position 705,483 of record NZ_VOAK01000011.1, on the reverse strand, counting down.
GCACCCGATTGCCTGCACATCGACCGGCATATGCACAGCACCCTGCGAGCCGTCAACGAGCACCGGAACCCCGCGTTCGCGTGCCGCTCGACAGATCGAGGCCACATCAACCACAGTGCCGGTCACATTCGACATCTGGGTGATTGCCACTAGTTTCGTCCGTGGCCCGATCGCGTCAATCACCGCCTGCGGATCGAGATCGCCATTTGCATCGCATTCGACCCATTTCAGGACAACGCCCTGCCGTTCGCGCAGGAAATGCCAAGGGACGATGTTGGCGTGATGCTCGAGAATCGAGAGCACAATCTCATCCCCCGCCTGCAGGCGCGGTGCGGCCCAGGCGTAGGAGATCAGGTTGATGCCTTCGGTCGTGCCGGTGGTGAAGACGATCTCGTCTTCACTTGGCGCATTCAGAAAGCGGGCGACAATGCCGCGCACGGCCTCATATTTCTCGGTGGCGAGGTTTGAGAGGTAATGAAGCCCACGATGCACATTGGCGTATTCCATCGAATAGGCCTGCGTCATCGCGTCAATAACCACCTGCGGCTTCTGGGCCGAGGCGCCGTTGTCCAGATAGACGAGCGGCTTCCCGTTCACCTCGCGCCCGAGAATGGGGAAATCGGCCCGCACCTTCGCCACGTCGAACATCAGAAATCTCCTGTCTCGGACAGGCGCAATGCCGTCAGCCATTGCACCAGAAAACCAAGGAAGGTCACTGCCCCGGTCAAGCGCAGCTGCGTTCCCGGCCCGATCATCCCGGCCACAAGGCCCGTCAGCAAAACCAGCGGCGTGATCGTCACCAGCGCCCAGAAGAGCGCCATCCGTGCACCGTACCAGTCGCCCTTGCCGCCCAACAGGCGGGACACAAGACGTGACAGCGAGGCCAGCCCATAGAAGAACGGAATTGTCGCGAGCAACCCCAACCCGATCGCGAACATCTGCGCCGAAATCGGCGCCTCGGGCATCTCATACGCCTTTCGCGCCGCCATCGGATATTGGGCGATCAGCGCGATCAGCAGAAAGACGAAGAGCAGGCTGAAGGCAAATGCCTCGGATCGGCCCCGCGCAAGGTGCCGTCTGAACACCGCGCGGGGTCTTTTCCAGCTTTCAACGATATCCGAGGTGACGGCCATTACCGATCGTGCCGGGCAAGCCAGCCCTCAAGCCGCGCGCGGATGTCCTCGGCGATCGCCTCGTCCTCAATCTCGCTTATCGCTTCGGCCAGGAAGGCGAGAACAAGCAGCGACTGCGCCTGACGCAGCGGCACGCCACGCGAACGCAGGTAATAGAGCGCGGTCTCGTCAATCGCACCCGAGGTCGAGCCGTGAGAGCATTTCACGTCGTCTGCATAGATCTCCAACTCGGGCTTCGCCAGAAACTGCGAATCCTCATCCAGCAGAAGGCTTTGGCTGATCTGGTAGCCGTCTGTCTTTTGCGCGCCGGGCTTGACGAGGATCTTGCCCTGGAACACGCCGACCGCGCCATTCTTCAGCACTTTCTTGAAGACCTGACGGCTTTCACACCGCTCTGCCGCATGGGTCACAAAGACCGTGTCATCGTGATGGAAGTTGCCATCGCCGACTGCCGCCCCTGCCACATGTGCCACAGCATCGTCGCCAGTCAGTTCGAGCACTGCCTCGTTGCGGGTCAAGACGCCATTGGCGGTCAGCGTAAAGCTTTTGAACAGCGACTTGGCGCCAAGTCGGGCAAAGATATGCGTCGCGGCACGGCGTTCATGATCGCGGCCTTGCGCGCGAATATGGTGGAAGCGCGCGCCATCGGCGACGTCAACCTCCAGCACCTTGTTGAAGCGCGCGGCACCGGGGCCGTTCTCAAGAAGGGTGAGCTCCGCGCCCTCTTCCAGCTTCACAACATGATGAAGGATCGCATCGGAATGTTCTGATTTATGTAGATAAATCAGGTTGATCGGCTTGTCGGCCTTTCCGGTCACGCGGATCAGAACGCCCTCGGTTGCCGCAGCGGTGTTCAGCGCGGCGAGCGGCCGGGCGACCGGGGTCTGCCCGCGCGCCTCCAGCACACCATAAAGGCCCTGCGCCCAGTGGATGTCGGCGGTGCTGGCGCTCAAAAGCTCAACGCCCGCGGTTGTCGGATCATCGGACTGCGTCGGGTCGAAAACACCATCGACAAAGACGAGCCGCACCCGGTCGATGCCGTTGAAAAGCGGCGCCTCATCGCCTGCGTCAAAAAGCGCGGCCGTAACCGGCGCCGCCACGGTCAGCGACGTGGGGTCAGTGTAGCGCCAGTATTCATCTCGCTTGACCGGCAGACCCATCGCCCGCAGACGCGTCGCCGCGTCCTTGCGTGCAGCCGCAGACCAACCGGCATGGGCCACGTCCAGCGCCGCAAGCCGGGCCTCGGCCGCGTCGAGTTTTGCCTGCAGAACCGCCATCACAGCACCTCGGCCAGAATACCGGCGTAACCGTTATGCTCCACCTCAAGCGCCAGTTCAGGCCCACCGGTCTTCACGATGCGGCCATCCGCCATAATGTGCACGACATCAGGTTTAATGTGATCCAGAAGCCGTTGATAATGCGTGATAACCAGGAAAGCCCGACCTTCGTCGCGCAGGGCGTTCACGCCATCGGCCACCAGTTTCATCGCATCGACATCCAGCCCCGAGTCGGTCTCGTCGAGGATGCACATCTTCGGTTCCAGCATGGCCATCTGCAGGATCTCGTTGCGCTTCTTCTCACCGCCCGAGAAGCCCACGTTGACAGGACGCTTCATCATTTCCGCGTCGATCTTCAACTGCTTGGCCTTTTCGCGGACGACCTTCAGGAATTCGCCCGCCGACATTTCTTCCTCGCCACGCGCCTTGCGTTGAGCGTTCACCGCCGTACGCAGGAAAGTCATGTTGCCAACACCCGGAATCTCGACCGGATATTGAAACGCAAGGAAGAGCCCCGCTGCGGCCCGCTCTTCCGGCTCCATATCCAGCAGCTCCTCGCCGTCGAGCGTCGCCGATCCGTCGGTCACCTCATATCCATCGCGGCCGGACAGAACGTAGCTCAGCGTGGACTTGCCCGACCCGTTCGGCCCCATGATCGCATGCACCTTGCCGGCCTCGACCGTCAGGTCCACACCTTTCAGGATCACCTTGTCATCTTCTTCAAGTTTGACGTGCAGGTTCTTGATTTCCAGCATTTTTCTTTCCTTCATACCCTTTGCCCGCATAGGGCATGAATCTCAGCCGACCGAGCCTTCAAGGCTGATCGCGACAAGGCTTTGTGCCTCCATGGCGAACTCCATCGGCAGGGCTTGCAGCACTTCCTTGCAGAAGCCATTCACCACCAGCGCCACGGCCTCTTCCTCGTCCATCCCGCGCGAGCGGCAATAGAAGAGCTGATCGTCATCGACCTTGGAGGTTGTGGCCTCATGCTCCACCCGGCTCGAGTTGTTCTTGACCTCGATGTAGGGCACCGTATGCGCCCCGCATTTGTCGCCAATCAGCAAGCTGTCGCATTGGGTGTAGTTGCGGCTGTTCGTGGCCTTGGGGTGCATGGTCACAAGGCCGCGGTAGGTATTCTGCGCCCGCCCTGCGCTGATCCCCTTGGAGACGATGCGCGACTTGGTGTTCTTGCCCAGATGGATCATCTTGGTGCCGGTATCGGCCTGCTGGGCGTTGTTCGCGATGGCGATCGAATAGAACTCGCCCTGCGAATCGTCGCCACGCAGAATGCACGACGGGTACTTCCACGTGATCGCCGAGCCGGTTTCCACCTGCGTCCACATCACCTTGGACCGCGCGCCACGGCAATCGGCGCGCTTGGTCACAAAGTTGTAGATGCCGCCCTTGCCTTCCTCGTCGCCCGGATACCAGTTCTGGACGGTCGAGTACTTCACCTCGGCGTCTTCCAGAATGACGATTTCCACCACGGCCGCGTGCAGTTGGTGGGTGTCGCGCTTGGGCGCGGTGCAGCCTTCCAGATAGCTGACGTAAGAGCCCTTCTCGGCCACGATCAGCGTGCGTTCAAACTGCCCGGTATTCTCGGCATTGATGCGGAAATAGGTCGACAGCTCCATCGGGCAGCGCACGCCCTCGGGGATGTAGACGAAAGAGCCATCCGAGAAGACGGCGCTGTTAAGCGTGGCGAAGAAGTTGTCCGACTGCGGCACGACAGAGCCCAGGTATTTCTTCACAAGCTCCGGATACTCGCGGATCGCCTCAGAGATTGCGCAGAAGATCACGCCCGCCTTCTTGAGCTCTTCCTTGAAGGTCGTGCCGACTGAAACGCTGTCAAAGACCGCGTCCACCGCCACCTTGCGCGGCTCATCCGCACCTTCAACTCCGGCCAGAAGCATCTGTTCTTTCAGAGGAATCCCAAGCTTTTCATAGGTCGCCAGAAGCTTCGGATCGACCTCATCCAGCGACTTTGGTTTGGCGCCCATACTCTTGGGCTTGGCGTAGTAATACTGGTCCTGATAGTCGATTTCAGGATAGTTCAGCATCGCCCAGCGAGGCTCTTCCATCGTCAGCCAGCGGCGGTATGCGGCGAGCCGCCACTCAAGCATCCATTCCGGCTCGCCGTTCTTGTCAGAGATCAGGCGAACGATATCCTCGTTCAGCCCTTTGGGCGCGTATTCAGTCTCGATCTCGGTTTCCCAGCCGTGCTTGTACTTGCCGGCCATGGCCTGCACGGTTTCGATGGTCTCGCGGTCAACGCCCTCGCGTACCTCGATCTGGTCTTCGACATCCAGTTCAACCACGTTTCCCATCCTTCCTCATGCCCGTGCGCGGGCCCTTCTCAACTGTGCGGTCCAGGCGTCGGCAAAGCGCAGCACCTGCTCTTCGGTCGTCTCGGGCCCGAGCGAGATCCGCAGCGCAGATGCGGCTGCACCCTCATCAAAGCCCATGGCGCGCAAAACCCGGCTTGCCCGCACCTTGCCTGACGAACAGGCCGAGCCCGCAGAGACCGCGAACCCCGCCAGATCCATCTGCATCACCTGCGTCTCCCCCTTCCATCCTGGGGTCACAAGGCAAATGGTGTTGGGTAGCCGCGCGCCACCTTTCCCGACAGAAATAGTCTCGTTTGCTTCGGCTGACAATGCTGACTCTAGAATATTTCTAATTCCAGATACCCGTTCCCAGACGCCATCGGCGAGGTCGCGCGCGGCAGCCTCTGCGGCGGCGGCGAAGCCCGCGATGCCGATCAGGTTTTCGGTCCCCGCGCGGCGGCCCATCTCTTGCCCGCCGCCCTTCAATTGCGCCGCGACATCAAGGCCCCGCCGCAGGATCAGCGCGCCCGCGCCCTTTGGCCCGCCCAGCTTGTGCGCCGAGACAAGCCCCATGTCGCAGCCCATCCAGTTGAAGGCCAGGGGCAGCTTGCCAAAAGCCTGCGTCAGGTCCGAAACCGCCAGCCCTTCGGGCAGGGTCTGCACGATCCCGGTTTCCGAGTTCGCCAGTTGCAGTGCCGATTGCGCGGGCTCTACGACCTCCACCTGCCCCGCCGCATCGACGCCAAGATCCGGAACGCACCACGCGCTGACTGCCTCATGTTCGATGTCGGCGCAATGCAGGGTGCGACCCGCGCAGGCCAGCGCGGCGGCTTCGGTCGCGCCCGAGGTGAACACGATATCCGCCCCATCCGCGCCAAGCGCCGCCGCGATCTGACCGCGCGCCTTTTCCATTAATGACTTGGCCGCGCGCCCCTCGGCATGAACCGAGGACGGATTGCCCACGACATCCATCGCCGCAATCATCGCCGCCCGCGCCTCTGCCCGCAGGGGCGTGGTCGCGTTCCAGTCGAGATAGACGCGCGGGGCCATCAGATCTCTTTCAACGTATCGATGTCAAAGTTCGGCCCAGGCAGCAACTCGATACCAGACTTGGACATCTGCACCTGCACACCAGCGGATTGAAGCTTCGACTTGAGCGCATCGACTGGGCCAAAGTCCTTTGTCTTCATCGCCTCCTCACGCAGCGCTGCAAGCCGGTCAGCGAATGTGCCAAGCGACGCAACTGTAGCACGACGCGCATTCACCTTTGCCTCAAGCTTATCCAGACCGAGGATACCCAGAAAATCCAGACCAACAGCCATATCTGTCACGAGATCGGATTGGCCCGCCATCCGGTCGATGATGACCAACGCTGCGTGCGTGTTCAGGTTGTCTGCCAAGGCCTCGACAATCGCTTCGTCGGGTCGCCGCAGGCGCGCCGCCGCGAAGTCGCAGTACAGATCAGCCAAGGCGACATAGTCCCTTATCTTCACCTCAGCGGTCACTCTTTTTTCCGCAGTCCAGTCCATCGGCTTTGAGTAATGCGTCATCATGTAGACAAACCGGATCACCTCGCCCGGCACGCCCTGATCCAGCAGGTCGCGGACCGTAAAGAAGTTGCCCAGGCTCTTGGACATCTTCTTGCCCTCGACCTGAAGCATCTCGTTGTGCATCCAGATATTGGCAAAGCGGCCAGATTCATTGGCGCAGCAGCTTTGGGCGATCTCGTTTTCATGGTGCGGGAACTGCAGGTCGATGCCGCCGCCGTGGATGTCGAAGATCTCTCCCAAAAGGGATTTCGACATGGCCGAGCATTCGATGTGCCAGCCGGGCCGCCCACGACCCCAGGGGCTGTCCCAGCCCGGCAGATCGTCGGTCGAAGGTTTCCACAGCACGAAATCCATCGGGTCGCGCTTGTAGGGCGCAACCTCAACCCGCGCGCCTGCGATCATGTCATCGACCGACCGGCCCGAAAGCGCACCGTAGGCCGGAAAGCTGCGCACATCGAACAGCACATGACCCTCGGCGGCATAGGCGTGGCCACGGGCGATCAGCGCCTCGATCATGGCGATCATCTGCGGGATGTATTCGGTCGCGCGCGGCTCGCAGTTCATATTCGGATTGGGGCCTGACTGCGGGCGCAGGGCGCCAAGGGCGTCCATGTCGGCGTGATACCAGCCGATGGTTTCATCGGTACGCTGCCGGATCATTTCTTCCAGCGTTCCGGGCTCTCCAGCATCTTTTCGCGCCAAGGCGGCGGCGTTGATCTTGTCGTCAACGTCGGTGAAGTTGCGCACATAGGTCACATGCTTCTCGCCATAGACATGGCGCAGCAGGCGGAACAGCGTGTCGAACACCACCACAGGGCGCGCGTTGCCGATATGGGCGCGGTCATAGACAGTCGGGCCGCAGACATACATGCGAACGTTGCCGGGCGTTACGGGCCGCAGCTCTTCCAGCTGGCGTGATTTTGTATTGTGCAGGCGGATTGTCGTCATCGGCGCGGGTCTCCAACTTCCCCGTGCGCAGGGCAATACCCGCTTTGCGCCACGAAGAAAACAGGACAGGTGCCGCAGGGACGGCCCAAAACGCGAAACGCCCCGGAAAGTTCCGAGGCGTTTCAACGTATGGATGGTGGGCGATAACGGATTTGAACCGCTGACATCTTCGATGTGAACGAAGCGCTCTACCGCTGAGCTAATCGCCCGATGCGGGGGTGTTTAACCTCACTCCCCAGCCGCTGCAACCCCCTCCGACACATCTTTTTCGTCGTCGGCATCGCCCGCGTTTCGACGCAGACGGACAATCAGAACACCCCCCTTGGCGGTGTCGATCTTGCGGCTGACCTTGGCCTTGCCCAGCGGCGGAAGGTTCAGCTCCTGCCCCGCCGACAGCGCCTCGCCAAGTGCCTGAAGCGTGGCCGAAACGGCCGCGCGCATGTCCTTTTTCTTGCCACCGGTGGTGGCGGTGACCTGATCGACCAGCGCCTTCAGCTTCAACGCCTCGCCCGCACCGGAGGGTGCGGATCCGGCGGGGCGCTTCTTCTTTACCGCCGGAACGGCATCGGAAACCTTGGTGGCCATGTTCACTCCTGCATCTGTCTTTTGGCTGCGACAATAGATGCTCGCCCCGGAACTGCAATCCTGCGTTGACCACATGAATAAAGGGCGCGGTTTCCCGCGCCCTTTCAAAAGTCAGCGACGTGCCGCAAATCAATGCGGCAGCTGTCCCGCCTGCGGCTCGGACGCCGCACGCGAGGCGGCAGCGGCCTCCTCGGCGGCCTCGTCCCATTCAACGGGCTCGGGCGTGCGGACCAGCGCCTGCTTGAGCACCTCGCGAACGTGGGAAACCGGGATGATGGTCAGCCCTTCCTTCACGTTGTCGGGGATCTCGGCCAGATCCTTGGCGTTCTCTTCGGGGATCAGCACCGTCTTGATGCCGCCCCGAAGTGCTGCCAGCAGCTTTTCCTTAAGGCCCCCGATGGCGCTGGCATTGCCGCGCAAGGTGACCTCGCCGGTCATCGCGATGTCCTTGCGAACCGGAATCCCGGTCAGCACCGACACGATGGCCGTCACCATGGCCAGACCCGCGCTTGGACCGTCCTTCGGCGTCGCGCCGTCGGGGACGTGGACGTGGATGTCGATCGCCTCGAACTTCGGCGGCTTCACCCCGATGTCGGGGCTGATCGAGCGCACATAGCTCGACGCCGCATCGATCGATTCCTTCATCACATCGCCCAGCTTGCCGGTGGTCTTCATCCGGCCCTTGCCCGGCAGCTTCAGCGCTTCGATCTGCAGAAGATCGCCGCCCACGCTGGTCCAGGCAAGACCCGTGACCACGCCGACCTGATCCTCCTGTTCGGCCAGACCATAGCGGAAGCGCTGGACGCCCAGATACTCCTCGACCTTGGCCGGATCGACGCTGACCGTTTTTGCGGTCTTCTTCAGGATCTCGGTCACCGCCTTGCGCGCGAGCTTTGCAATCTCGCGTTCAAGGTTCCGCACGCCCGCCTCACGGGTGTAATAACGGATGACGTGGTTCAACGCGTCGTCCGTCACCTCGAACTCGCCCTTCTTCAGGCCATTCGCCTCGATCTGCTTGGGCAGCAGGTGCTGCCGCGCAATCTCGCGCTTCTCGTCCTCGGTGTAGCCGGCGAGGCTTATGATCTCCATCCGGTCCAGAAGCGGTCCGGGCATGTTGTAGCTGTTGGCCGTGGTCAGGAACATCACGTTCGACAGATCGTATTCCACTTCAAGATAGTGGTCCACGAAGGTCGAGTTCTGTTCCGGATCGAGCACCTCGAGCATCGCACTTGCCGGATCGCCGCGGAAGTCCTGCCCCATCTTGTCGATTTCATCGAGCAGGATCAGCGGGTTGGTGGTCTTGGCCTTCTTCAGCGCCTGGATGATCTTGCCGGGCATCGAGCCGATATAGGTCCGACGGTGGCCGCGGATCTCGGATTCGTCACGCACGCCGCCCAGGCTGATGCGGATGAACTCGCGCCCCGTAGCCTTGGCAACGCTACGCCCGAGCGAGGTCTTGCCCACGCCGGGGGGGCCTACGAGGCAGAGGATCGGGCCTTTGAGCTTGGTCGAACGCGCCTGTACCGCAAGATACTCGACAATCCGCTCTTTGACCTTTTCCAGACCATAGTGATCGGCATCGAGCACCTTTTGCGCCGCGTTCAGGTCCTTCTTCACGCGGCTCTTGGTGCCCCACGGCACGCCCAGAAGCCAGTCGAGGTAGTTGCGCACCACCGTCGCCTCGGCGCTCATCGGGCTCATGGATTTGAGCTTCTTGAGCTCGCCCTCGGCCTTCTCGCGCGCCTCTTTCGACAGCTCGGTCTTGCGGATGCGCTCTTCCAGCTCGTTCAGCTCGTTCTGGCCTTCCTCGCCGTCGCCAAGTTCCTTCTGAATGGCCTTCATCTGCTCATTCAGATAGTACTCGCGTTGCGTACGCTCCATCTGGCTTTTCACGCGGCTCTTGATCTTCTTTTCCACCTGCAGGACCGAAAGTTCGCCCTGCATGTGGCCGTAGACCTTCTCAAGCCGCTCGGCGATGTTGAGCGTTTCGAGCAGTTCCTGCTTGGAGGCGACCTGAACACCCAGATGACCGGCGACAAGGTCGGCAAGCCGCGCAGGCTCGCGCGTTTCCGAAACGGCTGAAAGCGCCTCTTCGGGGATGTTCTTCTTGATCTTGGCGTAACGCTCGAATTCCTCGCCGACGGTGCGCACCAGCGCATCGACCACGGCCTGGTCGCCCGGCAGTTCTTCAAGCGGTTCTGCGCGCGCCTCGAAATACGACTCGTTTGCAACGAATTCGGTGATCTTCACGCGCGACTTGCCTTCGACCAGCACCTTCACGGTGCCATCGGGCAGTTTCAGCAGCTGCAATACATTTGCCAGCACGCCGGTGCGATAGATGCCTTCGGCGGTGGGTTCGTCAACGGTGGGGTCGATCTGGCTGGACAGCAGGATCTGCCGGTCCTCGGCCATGACTTCCTCAAGCGCCCGCACCGATTTTTCCCGGCCCACGAACAGCGGCACGATCATGTGGGGGAACACCACGATGTCGCGCAACGGCAGAACCGGATGGCTTTGGGAGTGAAGTTCGCTCATGCGCATTTCCTCGTCTGGCGGAAGCGCCGGCCCCGACCATCGGCAGCCCGGTCTTCCCCGTCTCGGCTCCATATCTGGGGGCCTGTCATGTTACTGTCAACTGCGCCTTGCTTCATATTGCAGGCGCAGCCCGCGCACGGAGCGTGTCAGAGGGGCTCTATGTCCCCTTCGGCGCGCGCGGCGTGAAAGCCTGCGACAAAGGCCGAAAGCCGCCCCTCGGCGATGGCCCCCCGCAGGCCCTGCATCAATTCTTGATAGTAGTGCAGATTGTGCCAGGTCAGCAGCATGGATGCGATGATCTCTTGCGCACGCACAACATGGTGCAGATAAGCACGGCTGTAGTTCCGGCATGCCGGGCAGGTGCAGTTCTCGTCCAACGGGCGCGGATCGTCCTGATGGCGAGCATTCTTCAGGTTCACCTGACCGCGCCGCGTCCAGGCCTGTGCGGTGCGCCCCGAGCGGGAGGGCAACACGCAGTCCATCATGTCAATGCCACGTTCCACCGCGCCGACGATGTCATCGGGCTTGCCGACCCCCATAAGGTACCGCGGCTTGTCCTCGGGCAGGAAACCGGGGGCATAGTCCAGCACGCCGAACATCGCCTCTTGCCCCTCGCCCACCGCAAGGCCGCCGACGGCATATCCGTCAAAACCGATGCTTTTCAAAGCCGTCGCGGATTCCTCGCGCAGCTCGCGCGTGACGCCGCCCTGCATGATCCCAAAGAGCGCGTGTCCCGGACGGTCACCGAAGGCATCGCGCGACCGCTGTGCCCAACGCATCGACAGGCGCATGGACTTTGCGACCTGATCCTCGGTTGCGGGCAGTGCGGGGCATTCGTCAAAGCACATGACGATGTCAGACCCGAGCAGCTTCTGGATCTCCATGCTGCGTTCGGGGCTCAGCATATGCTTGCTGCCGTCGATATGGCTGGCAAAGCGCACACCCTCTTCGGTCAGCTTGCGCAGGGCGGCAAGGCTCATAACCTGAAACCCGCCCGAGTCGGTCAGGATCGGGCGATCCCAGTTCATGAAGCGATGCAGCCCCCCAAGGCGCGCGATGCGTTCGGCGCCCGGTCGCAGCATCAGGTGGTAGGTGTTGCCGAGCAGAATGTCGGCGCCGGTGGCGCGCACCGATTCCGGCATCATCGCCTTGACGGTCGCGGCCGTGCCCACCGGCATGAAGGCCGGGGTGCGGATCTCGCCGCGCGGCGTGCTGATGATGCCGGTACGCGCGCGCCCATCGGTTGCGTTTACCTGAAACCCGAATCTTTCCACCATGCCGCACCACCTTTCAGGCGGCCTAGATAGGACAAAGGCCGCGGAATTGCCACGCCGTGCAAGGGTGCCGGATCCGCTCAGGTGTTTCATGAAAGTGTCGCAGGCGCGTTGCACTGCCGTCACGGATTGCCGCCATCCCTGCCGCAATCACATCAGAAGGATCGCGACATGATGTTTCGCCCGCTTTGCCTGACCTCGCTCCTCGCCTTGACGGTCGCCATGCCCGCCCAGGCTGACATGGTGTTCAACCGCATCTCTGCCTTCGCGACGCCGTTGAACGCAGCCGATGCCGAGGATGCCGCCAAGCCCTCGTCGGCCGAGATCATCGCGGCGACGGAGGACGGCATGACGCTGATCTATTCGGACAGCCCCAAAGGCGTGCTCGGCCTGATCGACATCACCGACGCCCGCGCGCCCAAGCCGCTTGGCCAGATCGACATGGGCGGTGAACCCACGACGACCAAGGTTCTGGGCGGGCTGGCATTTGCCGGCGTGAACACGTCGGAATCCTTCACCAACCCTTCGGGCAAGCTGGTGACGGTCGATCTGGCAACCAAAGCCGTTGTCGCAGAATGTGATCTGGGCGGTCAGCCGGACTCGGTGGCCCTCGCCCCCGGCCACAGCTTCCTCGCCATCGCCATCGAGAACGAGCGCGACGAAGAGGTGAACGACGGCGCGCTCCCGCAGATGCCCGCGGGCTTTGTGGTCAAGCTGCCGCTGAAAGACGGCGCCGTTGATTGCGCCGGGCTGCAGAAGATCGAGATGACCGGCCTTGCCGGGGTCGGCGCAGATGACCCAGAGCCCGAATTCGTTGACATCAACGACGCAGGCGAAGTGGTTGTGACACTTCAGGAAAACAACCACATCGTGGTGATTGGCGCCGACGGCAAGGTGGCCGCGCATTTCAGCGCAGGCGCGGTCGATCTTTCGGGCATCGACACCAAGAAGGACGGCAAGCTCGACTTCACCAAGTCGAAAGAGGGCGTTCTGCGCGAGCCTGACGCCGTCAAATGGATCGACGCCGACCACTTCGTAGCCGCCAACGAGGGCGACTATGAAGGCGGCTCGCGTGGGTTCACGATCTGGAAGAAGGACGGCACCGTGGTCTTTGAATCCGGCGCCGGGTTCGAGCGTGAGATTGCCGCGATCGGCCACTACCCCGACCACCGCAACAAGAAGGGCGCCGAGATCGAGACGGTTGACGTGGCCACCTTTGGCGACCAGCGCCTGCTGTTCGTGATCTCGGAACGTGCCTCGATCGTGGGCGTCTACGACCTGACGGACCTCGCCGCGCCGAAGCTTTTGCAGATGCTGCCCTCGGGTGTCTCGCCCGAAGGGATGGTGGCGATCCCCTCCCGCAATCTGATCGCAACCGCGAACGAGGTGGATCTGCGCGAAGACGGTCTGGCCCCGGCCCATGTCATGCTCTTTGAACGTGCCGAAGGGGTGGCCGCCTATCCGACGCTGACCAGCGCCGGCACCGACCCGCTGATCGGTTGGGCCGCACTGTCCGGTCTTGCGGCGGATCCCGCCAAGGCGGGCACCTTCTACGCCGTCAGCGACTCGGTTCTGTCGGGGGCGCCGACCATCTACACGATCGATGCGACGCAGACGCCCGCAAAGATCACCGCCGCGCTGACCGTCACGCGCAATGGCGATGCGGCGCAGAAGCTTGATCTTGAAGGCGTGGCGCTGGATGGCGATGGCGGGTTCTGGCTGGCCTCGGAAGGGCGCAGCGACAAGCTGGTGCCGCATGCGATCTACCACGTCGATGCGACGGGCGCGATTGACCGCGAAATCGCCCTGCCCGCCGACCTGCTGAAGGGTGAAACCCGCTTCGGCTTTGAGGGGATCGCCTTGCAGGACAAGACGCTGTGGCTTGCCGTCCAGCGCGAATGGAAGGACGACCCCAAGGGCATGGCCAAGCTTCTGGCCTTTGATACCAGCGCCGAGGATGAGGCCGAGGCCTGGTCGGCCGTCCACTATCCGCTCGACACGCCTGAGGGCGACGCCTGGGTCGGCCTTTCAGAGGTGACTATCGCCGGCGACTGGATGTATCTGATCGAGCGTGACAACCAGATCGCAGACAAGGCGGCGATCAAGAACCTGACCCGCATCAAGCTGGCCGACCTGAAGCCCGCGAAACTGGGTGAGGCGCTGCCGGTGGTGACCAAGGAACAGGTTCGCGATCTGCTGCCCGACCTTCGCGTGCTGAACGGCTTTGCGCCCGACAAGGTCGAGGGCTTTGCCATCGACGCCGCCGGAAATGGCTGGATCGTCACAGACAATGACGGCATCGACGACAGCACGGGCGAGACGATCTTCCGCACCATCGGCAAGATCGAATAAGCGACACCAAACCTGCCGACATGGCCCCGGGAAGTACCGGGGCCATCGTCATTTGCGCCACGCCCTCTGCCCCATCGGCCCTGCGCGCTTGCCGGGCGGCGCGGGCTCGACTAATCAGGGATCAACCGCACGGAGGGGACCAAATGCGCATTCTCATCACCAATGACGACGGGATCAACGCACCTGGCCTCGAGACGCTGCACGCCATCGCGCAAGAGATCGCCGGCCCCGAGGGTGAGGTCTGGACCGTGGCGCCCGCTTTCGAGCAATCGGGCGTCGGCCATTGCATCAGCTACAGCCGCCCGATGATGATTGCAAAGCTCGATCACCGCCGCTTCGCCGCCGAGGGTAGCCCGGCCGATTGCGTTCTGGCGGGGCTTTATGACGTGCTGGATGGGGCGCGTCCCGATCTGGTGCTCTCTGGCGTGAACCGCGGAAATAATGCGGCCGAGAACACGCTTTATTCCGGCACGATCGGCGGCGCGATGGAGGCAGCCCTGCAAGGCATCCCCGCGATGGCGCTGTCGCAGTTCATGGGGCCAGAGACCGCCGAGCTTACCGATCCGTTCGAGGCTGCGCGCCACCATGGCCCGGCTGTGGTGCGGGCGATCCTGTCATCGAACCTCTGGCAGCCCGAGGCCGATTACCGGCTGTTCTACAACATCAACTTCCCGCCGGTCGCCGCAGCCTCGGTCAAGGGCCATCGCGTCGCCCCGCAGGGGTTCCGGCGCGACACCGGCTTTTCGGCGGTGCCCCAGATTTCGCCCGCAGGCCGCCGGTTCCTCTGGATCAAGGGTGGCCCGCAGCATACCCCAACCGCCCCCGGCACCGACGCCGCCATCAACCTTGAAGGCTGGATCTCGGTCACGCCGATGCGGGCGGACCTGACCGCGCATGACGTGCTACCTGCGCTGGAGGCGGCACTGGCATGACAACAACCGGTCCGGATCAGCCTTCTGACCCGACCGGCGATCTGGCCGAGCGCAAGATGCGTTTCCTTTTTGCCCTGCGCTCACGCGGTGTTACGGATGCCCGCGTCCTGACCGCGATGGAGCGGATCGATCGCGGCCATTTCGTGCGCGGTATCTTTGCCGACCGCGCCTATGAGGACATGCCCCTGCCCATCGCCTGCGGCCAGACGATCAGCCAACCCTCGGTCGTTGGATTGATGACGCAGGCGCTGAACGTGCAACCCCGCGACGTGGTGCTGGAGGTTGGAACAGGCTCGGGCTATCAGGCGGCGATCCTCAGCCATCTCGCACGGCGGGTCTACACGGTTGATCGCCACAAGCGGCTGGTGCGCGAGGCGGCTGACCTGTTCCGCACCCTTGGGCTTACCAACATCACGGCACTGGCACGCGACGGCAGCTTCGGCTGGCCCGAGCAGGCGCCCTTTGACAAGATCATCGTCACCGCGGCCGCCGAAGACCCGCCCGGACCGCTGTTGGCGCAATTGAAGGCCGGTGGCGTCATGGTGCTGCCGGTCGGCCAGTCGGACGCCGTGCAAAGCCTGATCAAGGTCACGCGGACCGACACAGGTTTTGACTACGAGGAATTGCGCCCGGTCCGCTTCGTTCCCCTGATCGAAGGGCTTGCGTCCGAGTAGCCAGTTGCGCACAATATGAAGCGTAACCGAATGACCCGGATCGAACCGGGCAGGATCGAGGCGGAGCGATGCATCCAACACCATTCAAGGCCAAAGGCGGCCTGCGCCTTCTGGGTATCGGAACGACGCTGGCGCTTCTGGGCGCATGCGGCCAGGGCGGCGGCATGAAGCCGTTCGACTGGGATCTGCGGCCCGGGGATGTTTCCACTGCCGATGCGGCGCTGAATGCCGTGGCAAGCCGCCCGGCGCCGGACGCCCGCGGCGTCATATCCTATCCCGGCTATCAGGTGGCGGTCGCGCAGCGCAATGACACGGTCGCAACGCTTGCCGCGCGTGTCGGTGTCGATGCAGGGGAACTGGCGCGCTACAATGCAATTCAGCCCACCAATACCCTGCGTGAGGGCGAGGTTCTGGCCCTGCCCCGTCGCGTGGCCGAATCTGCACCGGCGCCCACGGCAACCGGAACCGGCGCCATTGTTGGAACACCGATCCGTCAGGGCTCGGTCGATGTGGCCAGCGTTGCTGGCGGCGCGATCAACAAGGCCAGCACCACGACGCCCACACCGAACGGCTGGCAGAAAGGCCCCGATGCCAGCAATCAGGCCCCCGGCGTCGAACCGGCGCGCCATCAGGTCAAGCGCGGCGAAACCGCGTATACCATTGCCCGCGCCTACAATATTTCGGCCAAGGATCTGGCGGACTGGAACGGCCTCGATGCCAACCTGACGGTGCGTGAAGGCCAGTATCTGCTGATCCCGGTCAAGACGGCTGCGGCGGCACCCGCCCCGGCGCCGGTTGCTGTAACCACTGCGCCCGGCACCGGATCACCCACACCGGTTCCGCCATCTGCCGCAAAACCCCTGCCAACCAAGGATGAGCCGCCCGTCGCGACCTCTGCCCCTGCGGCAGCGGCCCCTGCGGCCAAGCCTGTGGCCGATCTGGGCGCAAGCCGCACAGCCGCCAGCAGCAGCAAGCTTGCCATGCCCGTGGGCGGGCAGATCATCCGCCCCTACAGCAAGGGCAAGAACGACGGCATCGACATCGGCGCCTCGGCCGGGGCTTCGGTCGCAGCCGCAGGCGATGGCACCGTCGCGGCCATCACCAAAAACACCGAGGGCGTACCGATCGTCGTGATCCGCCATGCCGACAACCTTCTGACCGTCTATGGCGGAATCGATGGCGTGACCGTCGCCAAGGGCGCAACCGTCAAGAGAGGCCAACCCATCGCCAAGGTGCGCACCGGCAACCCCGCCTTCGTTCATTTCGAGGTGCGCCAAGGCTTCGATTCGGTCGACCCGATGAAGTACCTGCAGTAAGCTCACGGGTATTGGTAAGAAACAAAAGGCCGGGCTGATGCCCGGCCTTTTTCATGTCCACCGTTCCCGCAGGCTTCAGCCCTGAACCTGAACCCCATGCCGGGCGGCCAGATCGGTGAAGAACTGCCACGCGACGCGCCCAGAACGCGCGCCGCGCGTGGCCTGCCACTCGATGGCCTCGGCCCGTAGAACTGCCGGATCGACCGTCACGCCATGGGCGGCGCAGTAGCCATCGATCATGGCCAGATAGTCGTCCTGCGTACAGGGGTGGAATCCCAGCCACAGTCCGAACCGGTCCGACAACGAGACCTTCTCCTCGACTGCCTCGGACGGGCTGATGGCGGTGGAGCGTTCATTCTCGATCATGTCGCGTGGCATCAGATGCCGCCGGTTCGACGTCGCATAGAGGATGACATTGGCCGGGCGCCCCTCGATCCCGCCATCCAGCACTGCCTTGAGGCTTTTGTAATGCTGGTCATCATGGCTGAACGACAGGTCATCACAAAACAGCACGAACTGGGCTGGCCGGTCGCGCAAGACATTGAGCAGCCGCCCGACCGAGGGCAAATCCTCGCGCGCGAGCTCTACCAGTTTCAGGTCATGCCCTTTCTCACGGATCGCGGCATGAACAGCCTTCACGAGGCTCGACTTCCCCATCCCGCGCGAGCCCCACAGAAGCGCATTGTTCGCGGGCAGCCCCTGCGCAAAGTGAAGCGTATTGTCCATCAGCGTGTCGCGGGCGCGGTTCACGCCCACCAAGAGCGATAGATCCACGCGAGAGACCCGCTCGACCGGCTCAAGCCGGTCAGGGTTCGTGTGCCAGATGAAGGCCCCCGCCGCGCTGACATCAGGCACGGGCGGCGGGGGCGGCGACAGGCGTTCCAGCGCCTCGGCAATGCGGATCAACGCATCCGCCGTGTCGGGGCCGGTCATTCCGCCTCCTCCTCGTCTTCCCACAGGCCTTCCGCCCTCAGCCGCGCCTCACGCTTCTTCTCGATCATACGGATCAGGATGACCGACACCTCATAGAGGGGGTAAACCGCCGCAAAGAGGATGACCTGGCTCATGACATCGGGCGGTGTCGCGACTGCGGCGAGAACCAGTATGGCGACGATGGCATATTTGCGCATGGCGGTCAGCCCGTGCGAACTGATGATCCCGGCCTTGCCAAGAAGCACCAGCAGAACCGGAAGCTGGAAGCACAGACCAAAGGCCAGCACGAATTTCATCGTCAGGCCAAGGTATTCCTGTGCAGATCCCTGAAACACAATGCCGGGAATAGGCGCCTCGCCAGCCGCGGCTGTTCCTTGGGTCGCGACGTCAGAGCCAGGAGCATTCGCAACTACGTTCGCCGCCTCTTGTCCCATTTGTTGGAACGTGAGGAAGAAGCCGAAAGCCATCGGCAGCACGACGTAGTAGGCGAAAACAGCGCCCAGAAAGAACATCACCGGCGATGCGAGCAAGAAGGGAAGCATCGCGTTCTTTTCCGACCGGTAGAGCCCCGGCGCAACAAAACGCCATAGCTGGAAGCCGATCACCGGAAAGGCGAGGAACAGCCCGCCGAAGAGGGAGATATTGATGGCGACGAAGAACCCCTCTTGGGGAGAAATCAGCTGCAAGAGGCAGTTCTGCCCGGTCTCGGCCAGCGCACGACAAATCGGATGCGACAGGAAATTGAAGACCTGCATTGCAAATGGATAGACGGCGAACATCGCCACGATAAAGGCCAACACCGACCAGATCAGCCGGCGGCGCAGTTCCGCAAGATGCTCGATCAGGGGCGCGGCGGTATCGTCGATGGTGTCTTCGGTCATGTGTCACTCTTTGCCGGGGCCGCCCCGCTTGCAGGGGGAAGGGGCTTTTCCGTCTCATGCAGGCCAAGGGCCTCGTCCGCCGCAATTTCATCGGCAGTGGCTTCGGCCGCTGCCGCCGCAGATGCCGCTGCAACCGCAGCGCTTGCTGTTGCGGGCGTGGTCGGGCGCGTCGGATCCCACGTCTCAAACCGCTTGGCCGCCGTCTCCAGCGCATCGAGCCCGAGGTTCTTTTTGGAGACGATGTCGTTCATGTCCTTGCGCACCTCATCAAGGCCCGAGGACTTTGCAGCATCGTTCATCGCCATCTGGAACTCACGCCCCATTGCCCGCAGCTTGCCGGTGAAGCGTCCAAGAGTGTGGAACATGCGTGGCAGGTCCTTGGGGCCCACCACGATCAGGGCCACGATCCCGATCAGGATCAACTCGCTCCAGCCGATATCCAGCATTGGCAGTCTCGCTTCCGTCGCAGTTGCAGGTCAGGTCGGACGCAATCAGACTTTGTCCTTGTCGGCGTCTTGCACCTTCGGCGTTACGTCCTTTGCGGTATCGGCGGAAGCGGCCTCAATCTCGGTCGCACTATCTTTCACGCCCTTCTTGAACGCGGTGATGCCCTTGCCCACCTCACCCATCAGGTTCGAAATCTTGCCGCGCCCGAACAGAACCAGAAGCACGACGGCAATGATCAGAATTTCCAGCGGTCCAAAACGTCCCATGTCTTTCTCCATCCGAGGGGCATCCCGCCCCCGTCATTGCGGCAACCTAAACCTGTGGTCCAGCAGCGCAATGCGTTGCCAGCAAGTCAGGGCCATGTTGCTGACAGCTATATGTCAGTTGCCCTCTGGCAGAAAGGGGCCTCGCACAGACAATAGAGGTTCCCATGCGTTTCCCTTTCCCGCCACCGATCATCATGGCCCCGGCTGATTCCGCCCGCGGCACGCCCCCCACGGCAATCGCCGAGGTCGTCAGCTTTCGTATCCACCAAGGCATTGACGATACAGAATTTATTTCTGCAGCGCGCGCGACAGAAGGCCTGGTCCGCGCCCAGTCGGGCTTTCTGGCGCGCTACCTTATTCGTGCCGATAGCGGCGTCTGGACGGATTTCGTGATCTGGCAGAGTGCCGCCTGCGCCCGCGCGGCGGCGACTGCCGTGATGCAGGCGGCCGAATTCGCGCCCTTCATGGCAGCAATCGATGTCAGCAGCATCGAGTTGTCGCATCAGCAGGTCTTCTGGTCGATGGACGGTTGACGCGCGGCGGGCGGTCGCGCAGCCTTGGCCATCATGCGCCGCACCGACCGCCTGTTCGACCTTATTCAACTCCTGCGCGACGGGCGGCTGCACCGTGCCTCGGAACTGGCCGAAACTCTTGAGGTTTCGGTCCGAACCATCTGGCGCGACATGGCGACCCTTATGGCGTCAGGCCTGCCGGTCGAGGGCGAGCGCGGTGTAGGCTACATCCTGCGCGCGCCCATCACCCTGCCCCCCATGGTGCTGACATCCGCCGAGATGGAGGCCCTGCGCCTTGGCGTGCGGCTGGTGTCCGAGGGTGCTGATCCCGGACTTGCCCGCGCGGCGCGCAGCCTTGCAGGCAAGATCGGATCGGTCCTGCCCACCGCGCCGCAGGACGAGCCCGACGATCTTTTCGTGTTCACCGGGTCCGAGACTCAGCGTGCGGCGCCACACCTGCCGATGATCCGGGCGGCGATCCGCGAACGGCGACGGCTCGCCATCAGTTATATCGACATGCAGGGGAACGAGACGCACCGCGACATCCGCCCCTTGCAGCTGGAATTCTGGGGGCGGGTCTGGACGCTGGCCGCCTGGTGCGAGGCCCGCGGCGATTTCCGGGCGTTCCGGGTGGACCGCATCACCGCATTGACCGACACCGCCGAACAATTCCCCGATGAGCCCGGTCGCGGGCTTGCCGATTACCGCGCACGGATTGCGGCTGGCGAAGGGGAAACCGGGGTCAGTGGCGCTGCGCCGGAAAGACAAAGCAGCGATCCCGCCGGATCATCAGCCACAGAACCGTCCCCGGCCGGGGCAGGAACACCCCCGGCACGGCTGCGCTAAGGCGCGCGCCCTCAAAATCCATGGCGAACTCGACAAGGCTCTCGCGCCCCAGAAAGCGCGAGCGCAGAACCGTCCCGCGCGCAGGCGTGCCATCCAGCGGCGTCGGGTTCGGCCCGCGACCATTGCGGTCAAAGTCGATCTTGAGGTGCTGCGGCCGGATCACGATTTCCACATCCGCACCATCGGCGTGGCCGGGGGTCAGAAAATCGCCAAAGGGTGTCTGCGTCAGCGCGCCCCGAGAGACGCCGCGTATCACGTTGACATCGCTGAAGAATGCCGCCGCCGCGCGATCTGCGGGGCGGGTGTAGATGTTGTAGGGAGAGCCGCTTTGCACGATGTGCCCGCCGCGCATCAGGGCAATCTCGTCGGCCATGCGCATCGCCTCATCCGGTTCATGCGTCACCAGCAGCACGGCCGTGCCCTCGGCCTTGAGCAGTTCAAGCGTCGTATCGCGGATACCGTCGCGCAGCCGGTTGTCCAGCCCTGAAAACGGCTCATCCATCAACATGACGCGGGGCTTTGGCGCCAGCGCCCGCGCAAGGGCGACCCGTTGCTGCTCGCCCCCGGAAAGCTGGTGCGGGTGCTTTTCCCCATAGCCCGAAAGGTTCACTTTCTCGAGCAGCTCGCCGATACGTCGGCCGCGCTCTGTGCGATCCCCGCGCAGGCCGAAGCCTACATTTTCAGCCACGGTCAGATGCGGGAACAGCGCGAAGTCCTGAAACATCAGCCCCACGCCGCGCGCCTCGGGTGGCAGGATTCGCGCAGGCCCGCAAACCTCTTGCCCATCAATGACGATGCGCCCGGAATCGGGCATCTCGACGCCCGCGATCATGCGCAAGGTCGTCGACTTGCCGCAGCCTGACGGGCCTAGCAGGCAGGTGACCTGCCCCGCCGCGATCTCAAGCGAGACGGCGTTCACAACTGCCCTGCCGCCGAAGCTGCGCGTCAAGGACTGCACCTGAAGCCGGGGCTGCGCCACGTTCATCCACCAGAGATTTTCAACGGCCCCTGCCTAACAGCCGACCCTGCCGGGAGCAAGACTCGGGGGACAAGGCATGGGGCCTGATCGCCGCCAACTACATGGTTGCGTTGAAGGCGCCGCCATCGAGCAGGATGTTCTGCCCCACCATGAAGGCCGCGTGCTGCGAGGCGAGGAAGGCACAAGCCGCGCCGAACTCCGAGGGCTGACCATAGCGGCGGGCCGGAATGGTCTGCATCCGCGCCTTGCGCGCCTCCTCCATGCTGACGCCCTCGGCCGCCATCACTCCACGGTCGAGTGATTCCGCGCGGTCGGTGTCGTGGATGCCGGGCAGCAGGTTGTTGATGATCACGCCGAACGGGGCCACCTGACGCGAGGTCCCGGCGACATAGCCCGTAAGCCCCGCCCTCGCCGAGTTGGACAGGCCGAGGATCGGTACAGGCGAGCGGACAGAAGCGGAGGTGATATTAACCACCCGCCCCCATCCGCGCGCGATCATGCCGGGCAGCAGGGCCTTCATCAGCGCGATGGGAGTCAGCATGTTGGCGTCAAGGGCGCGGATGAAATCGTCGCGATCCCAATCGCTCCACATCCCCGGCGGGGGCCCGCCTGCGTTTGTCACCAGAATGTCGACGTCCCCCGCTGCTGCCAGCACTTCGGCCCGCCCCGCCTCTGTCGTGATATCGGCGGCGACGGTGGTCACCGGCACGCCAAACTTCTGGCGGATCGCGTCGGCGGTCGCCTCAAGCGCTTCGGCGCCGCGTGCGTTCAGAACTAGCGCCACGCCCGCCTCGGCCAGCGCCTCGGCGCACCCCCGGCCCAGCCCCTTTGACGCTGCACAAACCAACGCGCGCTTCCCACGAATGCCCAGATCCATCGCTTCGCCCCTTATGTCCTGACTCGGGCCAAAGCCTAGCGGATGGGCGGAAGCTGCGAAAGGACCCGTCTTTGGCCCTCGGGCGCGTGCACAGGGGGCGAAATGCCAAATATTCTGCATATCAGGCACAAGATGCACTGTTCTTAAACATGTACGGGGTCTAGATATCGTAATGGAACGTGATCAAATTACTCTCCTGCGGATTGACTGATGGGGCAACGCAACAAGGGCGCAGCGCAAGGACGCAATGGCCGGGCCTATCCCGCCCATTCCATGCGCGTGCGCCACGGGGTGAATCAAGGCGATGCTCTGGCTGGCCCCGACGATGTCTGCGTGGGCGATATCTACCAGCTTGACCGGTCTGCGGCGGGGTTGCGCCTCTGCCTGGCATGGGTGGACGGTCAGGCCATTGCAGCGGAGGGGTCTGATATCGGGCGCGTGGGTGAGCTTCTGGGCGCCATTGCCCGCTACACGCTGATGGCCGACGATGGCACGCGCATCGAGCTTTCGATGATCACAGCGGATTGGCCGGAGCCTCGGCTGTTCCTGCTACCGCTCTCGCCGATTGCGGCTGGTGTTGACTATCAACTCTTGCAGGTCGAGGCGGCCGACGCCCTCTCTGCCGCGCCGAACATCGACCCGATCTGCGTCAGCTTCGGTCATGGCACTCGCATTACCATGGCGGACGGCACATTGCGCGCCATCGAACACCTGCGGACCGGCGATCTGGTTCTGACCCGCGACCACGGACCGCAAGCCGTCCGCTGGATCGGGCGGGCCACGTTGCGGGCGATCGGGGCGCTGGCCCCCGTGGTCATCTCGGCGGGCACACTTGGCAACGCGGGCGATCTGGTGCTGAGCCAGCATCACCGGCTGTTT
The DNA here is from genome assembly GCF_007859075.1 of Gemmobacter aquaticus. Taxonomy (GTDB): domain Bacteria; phylum Pseudomonadota; class Alphaproteobacteria; order Rhodobacterales; family Rhodobacteraceae; genus Gemmobacter; species Gemmobacter aquaticus. Next base: position 681,960 of record NZ_VOAK01000011.1, on the reverse strand, counting down.
CTCTATCAACGCGACCGCCTGCCCGGCGTCACGACGGCAGAGGTTCTGATACAGGCCCGCGACCTGATCGACGAGGATATGATCTTCCGGCGCGAGGGTGGCTTCGTCGACTACTTCTCTCTGGTGTTCGACGGCCACGAGATCATCTATGCCGAGGGGGTTCCCGTCGAAAGCCTGTTGGTCACAGATGCGGTGCTGGAGCGCCTTCCGGGCGAAATTGCAACAGGCGTGCGGGCGCACTTCCCCGGCTTGCGGCAGACGCAGCATCTGGGCACCGAGCCTCAACGCCCGCTTAATCCCGGCCTGCCAGCCCGTTTGGGCAAGGGCAGCGGCGCGCGGGCCTGAACGACACCGATCAGGGTTCTGCAACGCACCGTCCGCAAAGCCCCTGCCCGGCCATTGCGAAAAACCGCCGTCCGGGCTATGGCCTGCCCATGCTGGACAATCGCCCGACCCTCCCGCCTGAAATCGCCCGCCGCCGGACCTTTGCGATCATCTCGCACCCCGACGCTGGCAAGACGACTCTGACCGAAAAGTTCCTGCTGTTCGGGGGCGCAATCCAGATGGCCGGTCAGGTCCGCGCCAAGGGCGAAGCCCGCCGCACGCGGTCGGATTTCATGAAGATGGAGCAGGAGCGTGGCATTTCCGTCAGCGCCTCGGCCATGTCGTTCGACTTTCGGCATTACCGCTTCAATCTGGTCGACACGCCCGGCCACAGCGACTTTTCCGAAGACACCTATCGCACACTGACGGCGGTTGATGCCGCCATCATGGTGATCGACGGGGCCAAGGGCGTGGAAAGCCAGACCCGCAAGTTGTTTGAGGTCTGCCGCCTGCGCGATCTGCCGATCCTGACCTTCTGCAACAAGATGGACCGCGAAAGCCGGGACACGTTCGAGATCATCGACGAGATCCAGGAAAACCTCGCCATCGACGTCTGCCCGGCCAGCTGGCCCATCGGCATGGGGCGCGAGTTCATCGGTGCCTATGACCTCTTGCATGACCGGTTGGAGATCATGGATCGCGCCGACCGTAACAAGGTGGCCGAATCCATTGCGATCAACGGTCTCGATGATCCGAAGCTTGCCGATCACGTTCCGGCCGATCTGCTTCAGAAGTTCCGCGAAGAAATTGAAATGGCGCGCGAACTTTTGCCTGCCTTCAACCGCCAGTCCTTCCTTGAAGGCCATATGACGCCGATCTGGTTCGGCTCGGCCATCAACTCGTTCGGAGTGAAAGAGTTGATGGACGGCATGGGCGAATTCGGCCCCGAACCGCAACCCCAGAAGGCCGCCGAACGCCAGATCAGCGCCGAAGAAGAGGCCGTCACTGGCTTTGTCTTCAAGGTGCAGGCCAATATGGACCCCAAACACCGCGACCGCGTGGCCTTTGTCCGTCTGGCATCGGGCCATTTCGAGCGCGGCATGAAGCTGACCCATGTGCGCACGAAAAAGCCGCTCGCCGTGTCGAACCCGGTGCTGTTCCTCGCGGCCGACCGCGAGCTCGCCGAAGAGGCCTGGGCGGGCGACATCATCGGCATTCCGAACCACGGCCAATTGCGCATCGGCGATGCCCTGACCGAGGGCGAGACGTTGCATTTTACCGGCATCCCCTCATTCGCACCCGAACTGCTGCAAGGTGTGCGCGCGGGCGACCCGATGAAGGCCAAGCATCTGGAAAAGGCGCTGATGCAGTTCGCCGAGGAAGGCGCGGCCAAGGTTTTCAAGCCCATGATCGGCTCGGGCTTCATCGTTGGCGTCGTGGGCGCCCTGCAATTCGAGGTGCTGGCCAGCCGGATCGAGCAGGAATATTCGCTGCCCGTGCGCTTTGAGCCTTCGCAATTCACCTCGGCCCGCTGGGTTTCGGGCGCGAAGGCGGATGTGGAGAAGTTCATCAACGTGAACAAGGGCCACATCGCCTATGACCATGACGGCGATGTGGTCTACCTGACGCGCCTGAAATGGGACATTGACCGCGTCGAGCGCGACCACCCGGAACTGAAGCTGGGCGCCACGAAAGAGATGATGGTTTGACCCTGCAGAACCGCGTCCTTCCCACTGGCGAGATCACGGCGCTGCCGTATCGGGGCGAGTGGATGGGAAACCGCGGAATCCTGCATGATGAAAACCGCCAGCTCGGAGTGGCGCGCTGGCGGCACAAGGCCTGGATTTGCTGTGTCCTGCGCTTCAAGGGGCGCCAGCGTGTGCCCATGTCGCCTGGCGCCTATACCGAGCTCTTCTTCCTCGACGAGCCGACGGCGCTTGCGGCAGGCCATCGCCCCTGCGCCGAGTGTCGCCGGGACGATTACCTCGCCTTCCGCGGCGCCTGGTCGCGCGCGCATGGAGCGATCGCCTCGGCGCCCGAGATGGACGCTGTCCTGCATAAGGCGCGCGTGCAGTCGCGGTCACGAACGCAAGTTCGCCATCTGGCACGGGCCAGAACCTTGCCCGATGGCGCGATGATCCTGCACCCCGATAGCAATGCTCCCGCCTTGGTGTGGCACGGCGCGCTGCATCGCTGGGGCGCGCAAGGCTACGCCCCCGCAGTGCCCAGCCCCGATACGCTCGTGCAGGTTCTGACGCCACGCCCGACACTGGGCGTTCTGGCAGCCGGATACGCGGCGCAGCCCCATACCAGCCTGAGCGGAAACTAGGCCTCAGCGCGCAGGCATCAGAGCATTGCCCCGCCAGCCAGGATCCGGTCCTTGCCTGCCCAGGACAACCTGTCGGAGCACGCGTGGCGGGCGATCGCAGCCCGGACTGCGCAGGTCGAGACGATGCAGGCCCGGCGCAAACCCCGCACCGATGCGCAAAAGCACACCGAGGCCCGGCACAGCCCGCGCCCGGACTTTCCCGTTCTGGGTGATGGCGTGTGCGGTCACCGCGCAACCGGGGGTAGCAGGCTCCAGCCAAAGGGCATAGCGCCGGTTTTCGCTCGATGACCGCAAGTATACCGCTGTCGCCTCGTGGTTCCCCACAGGTGAGGCGAGCGATGTTTCGACCGGCAAAGCGAGAAGAGCGGCCAGAACGGCCACAGATACAGAATAATACATGGCAAAGGACTCACATAAAAATTGAATACAATATGATACCACGACACGGCCTTTCAGCCAACGCCGTCTCTGCTTTGGCAACAATGCCCCATCGTTTCGGGCGCATTCACAGGGGTATTTCCGCCAAAGCCTTGACGCGGGGGCCCATTTCAGCTAACCGCGCAGAGCATGGGTGGATTTCCTTACGGATTTTCCCACCGCGAAGACGCCGGGACGCCCGGATGCCGCGTCCCTTGAATTCCTCTGCGGGCCGATCCCGCCGTGACAGGACGCTGATGACCAAGTTTTCCGACCTCGCGCTGGATCCGCGCGTGCTGCAAGCCGTGGCAGATACCGGCTACGAAACCCCCACCCCCATTCAGGCGCAGGCGATTCCGCCCGCTTTGGAAGGTCGCGACGTATTGGGCATCGCCCAGACGGGAACGGGCAAGACCGCCAGCTTCTCGCTGCCGATGATCACCCTGCTGGGACAAGGTCGTGCGCGGGCGCGCATGCCGCGCAGCCTCGTGCTGTGTCCCACGCGCGAACTGGCTGCACAGGTGGCCGAGAACTTCGACACCTACGCCAAGCACACCAAGCTGACCAAGGCGCTGCTGATTGGTGGCGTGGCTTTTGGCGAGCAGGACAAGCTCATTGACCGCGGCGTCGATGTGCTGATCGCAACTCCGGGTCGGCTGCTTGACCACTTCGAACGCGGCAAGCTGTTGCTGACCGGCGTTCAGATCATGGTGGTGGACGAGGCCGACCGGATGCTCGACATGGGGTTCATCCCCGACATCGAACGCATCTTCAACCTGACGCCCTTTACCCGGCAGACCTTCTTCTTCTCGGCGACCATGGCGCCCGAGATCGAGCGGATCACCAAGACCTTCCTGTCCAACCCCGTCAAGATCGAGGTCGCACGCCAGTCGACCACATCCGAGACGATCGAGCAGGCGCTGATCCAGTTCACGCCCTCGCGCAAGGACCGCAGCTTTGCCGAGAAGCGCGCCGTTCTGCGCGCGCTGATCAAGGCCGAGGGCGAAAGCTGCACCAACGCGATCATCTTCTGCAACCGCAAGATGGATGTGGACGTGGTCGCCAAGTCGCTGAAGGCGCATGGATTCAACGCTGCCCCGATCCATGGTGATCTGGACCAGTCGCAGCGCACCAAGACGCTGGATGGTTTCCGCGATGGATCATTGCAGTTGCTGGTGGCCTCGGACGTGGCGGCGCGTGGGCTCGACATTCCGTCCGTCAGCCATGTGTTCAACTTTGACTTGCCCAGCCACCCCGAAGATTACGTCCACCGGATTGGCCGCACCGGGCGCGCAGGACGCAAGGGCAAAGCGTTTTCCATCGCGACGCCCTTTGACGACAAATATCTGACCAGCATCGAGAATCTGGTCAAGCAACAGATCCCGCGCGGCACCCTGCCCGAAGGATTCGCCCTGCCCGAACCGCGTGAACGTGCCGAGCGTGAGCGCCGCGATGATCGCCGGGGCAAGAGCAAGCCCGCCGAGGCCCCGCGCGAGGAAAAACGTGACGACCGCCGCGAAGAGCGCCGGGAAGAGCGCGCGCCCCGTCCGGCGGCCGCAGCACCCGCGCCGCATGTGCATCACCATGGCACCAGCCCGCATCCGCACCACCGCGAAGAACGGCGCGAGGAGCGGCGGGATGATCGCCGCGATGATCGTCGTGACCGCAATCGGCACGATCGCGATGACCGTGTGGTGGGTATGGGCGACCACGTCCCCGACTTTATCCTGCGCAGCTTCAAGCTGGTCGAGCGCCATGTGGCAGACGAGCCCGAACTTGAGGCGCCGACGCCAGAAGACGCAAACGCAGAATGAAAAAGGGGCGCTTCGGCGCCCCTTGTCATTTACGGTTCGGTCTTTTGCCGGTCACTCCTCGGCAAGCCGGCTGACGACCACTGTAACCTCGGGTTTCTTGCCGATCTCTTCGACGGCGACCTGACGGATGATCCGGCGCACCGTCTCTTCCAGCTTGTCATCGTCGCGCATGACCTTGGCGGGGGCAGAGCCCAGAACTTCGGTCAGTTCCGTCTCCATCAGGTCTGCAAGCGGCTTTTCACTGCGGCCAATCTCGGGCAGGCCCATCAGTTCGACCCAGGCATCGCCCAATGGATCATCGTTCTCGTCAAGGATCACGCTGACCATCGCATGGCCGTTCAGCGCAAGGCGGATACGGTCACGCACCACCCCATCCATCGCACCAATCAGCACCGAGCCATCCAGATAGACGCGGCCGACATCAACGTATTCGGCCACCTCGGGACGGTCGCCCGTCAGGTCGATCATCATGCCATTGGTCGCAATCTCGCCCACGATGCCACGTGTGGCACCCAGCTTCACATGCTCGCGCAGGTGGCGGTGCTCGCCGTGCATCGGGATCAGCATCTGGGGCTTGATGATCTCGTGCATCAACTCCAGATCCGGCCGGTTCGCGTGGCCCGACACATGATAGCGCCCGCCTGCATCGTCCATCACATCGACGCCCATTTCCGAGAAGGCGTTCATGATGCGCAGCACATCACGTTCGTTCCCCGGAATGGTCTTGGAGGAAAAGAGGAAGAGGTCGCCCTCTTTCAGCTCCATCCCCAGGTACTTGCCCCGGGAAAGCTGCGCGGTTGCCGCGCGGCGTTCGCCCTGACTGCCGGTCACGATCAGCATCAGGTTCTGGCGCGACACCTCAACCGCCTGCTCAACCGGAATGGTGGAGGGGAAGTCGGTCAGGACGCCGGTTTCTTCGGCCACCTTCACCATGCGCTGCATGGCCCGGCCCAGAAGACAGACCGAACGGCCCGCCGCCCGGCCCGCCTCGGCAAGTGTCTTTAGCCGCGCGACGTTCGAGGCAAAGGTCGTCGCCACCACAAGCCCACCCGCGCCCGCGATCAGCCCATGGATCGGGTCGGCAAGGCTTGCCTCTGACCGGCCGGCGTGCGGCGAAAAGACGTTGGTGGAATCGCACATCAGCGCCTTCACCGGCGTCTCTGCCGCGATTTCGCGGAACAGCACCTCGCTCCACCCCTCACCCACGATGGGGGTGGGGTCGAGCTTGAAGTCGCCCGAATGGACGATCCGCCCGGCGGGTGTGTCGATGATCAGAGCAGCACTTTCGGGGATGGAATGGGCGACCGGCACGAACTGCACACGGAACGGGCCTGCCTCGATGGTTTCGGGGCGCGATGCGACCGTCTGGATCACGTCGGTCGGCAGGCCAAGCTCGTCGAACTTGAGCCGCCCAATCGCGGCGGTAAAGCGGCGGGCGTAGACGCGCTTCTTCAGCCGGGGCCACAGATGCCCAAGCGCGCCGATATGGTCTTCATGCGCATGGGTGATGAAGATCGCCTCGATCCGGTCGGCACGCTCTTCCAGCCAGGACACATCAGCCATGATCAGGTCGATGCCCGGCGTCGTGCCCATATCGGCAAAGGTCACCCCCAGATCGACGACGATCAGCCGCTCACGGTCCTCGGGGCCATACCCATAGACATAGGTGTTCATCCCGATCTCGCCGGCGCCGCCAAGAGGCAGATAGATCAGGCGGTTGCTCACGCTCATGCGGTTTCCAGTTCCTTGTTGTAGCGGTGGATGAGAACGAGGCCATGCATGGTCAGATCGTCCTCCACCGAGTCAAATAGTTCGGTTCCCTGCTGGAACAGGGGGGCAAGACCCCCGGTCGCAATAACCTTCATCGGGCGCTCGCGCTCGGCCCGGATCTGCCGCACGATACCCTCGACGAGGCCGATGTATCCCCAATACACGCCCGCCTGCATGCAGGCCACCGTATTCGTGCCAATGGCAGATGCAGGTTTCGTGACATCCACATGCGGCAAGGCTGCCGCCGCCATATGCAGCGCCTCAAGGCTCAGGTTCACGCCGGGGGCGATCACGCCGCCGATATAGGCACCGTCGATATCGACCACGTCAAAGGTCGTCGCGGTACCAAAATCCACGACGATCAGGTCACCGGCATGGCGGTCGAAGCCTGCCACGGTGTTCACCAGCCGGTCAGGCCCGACGGTCGTCCCTTGGTCCACGCGCGGCGCAACAGGAAGCGCACATTCCGGCTTGCCCACCACCAGCGGGCGGCAGTCGAAATAGCGGTTGCAGAGCACGCGAAGGTTGAAGACGACCCGCGGCACGGTCGATGAGATGATCGCCTCGGATATCACCACATCCAGTTTTTTTAGCGTCATCAACGTCTGCAGCCAGACGTAGTATTCGTCCGCCGTCCGTTTGTGATCCGATGCGATGCGCCATGTCGCCAGAAACTGCTCTCCATCCCAGATAGAAAAGACGGTGTTGGTATTGCCGCAGTCGATTGCCAACAGCATGGGCGACCTCTTTCAGAAAAAGACCTCGGCCGCGGGGATTGCCTCGCGCTGGCCGTCGATGTTCAGAACCAGCGCGCCCGTTGCGTCGATGGTTTCAAAGATGCCTCTGCGCTCACGCGTGCCGGTCCGGGCCCGCACAGGTTCCCCCAACCGGGCAGCGCGATCAAGCCAGACCTCGCGGATCGGGGCAAAGCCCTGGCGCTGAAACGTCTCCTCCCACTGCGCGAAGGACGCGGCGAGATGGGTCAGGAAGTTCTCGGGCGTGATGCGGACCCCGGTTTCCGCAAGCAGGCTGACCGGGGTGACCGCACCGGGCTCGACCGTCTCGACCGGCGGCGCCGCGATCAGGTTGACCCCGATCCCGATCACCAGATGGCTGACCCGTCCCGCCGCCCCGGTGCTCTCCAACAGGATCCCGGCAAGCTTGCCGCCATTCAGCAGAACATCGTTCGGCCACTTCAGCGAGAACGCCTGCGGAACTCCGGTCAACTCGGCGCAGGCGTCATAGAGCGCAAGTGCGGCGATGAAGCTGCGCAGCGAGGCCTGATCGGCCGCGCCTTCCGGCTTCATCACCAAGCTGCCGTAGAAGTTGCCGCGTGGGCTTTGCCATGGACGGCCCCGCCTGCCCCGGCCTGCCGTCTGCTCCGCCGCCAAAACCCACGCCGGACCTGTCAGATCCGGCGCGAGAGAGGCCGCATGGGCATTTGTGCTGTCAACAACGTCGAGTAGGTGCCGCCCGACCCCAAGGGGCCATGGAGCGGCACCTGCAGGATCAGCGGACAAGGGCTTCTGCCGCGATTGCGGCCGAGCCATCGATCCCGAACAGCGACACAGCCGCGCCGCCCGCCACCACCAGAACGGCAGCGACGAAGACCAGCCACTGCACCGCATCCATCCGGCTGTCGGCACCGTCGGTATCCGCGCCGAAGAAGGTGAAGTAGACGATGCGCAGATAGTAGAACGCACCGATCACCGAGGCGATCACGCCGGCAACGGCGGCCCAGGTCAGACCCGCCTCGACCGCCGCCGTCAGAACGGCGAACTTGGCGAAGAAGCCGATGAACGGCGGCACACCTGCAAGGCTGAACATCAGGACGAGCAGCGCATAAGCTTTCATCGGCTCACGCTTCGACAGCATGTTCAGCGAGGCGATGTCCGACACCGGCTTGCCGTCGCGCTCCATCGACAGGATAAAGGCGAAGGTCCCGATGTTCATGGTGACATAGATCGCCATGTAAACCAGCATCGACTGCACGCCATAGGCAGTGCCCGCGGCCAGACCCAACAGGGCATAACCCATATGCGCGATCGAGGAATAGGCCATCAGACGCTTGATGTCGCGCTGTCCGATGGCGGCAATGGCGCCCACGAACATCGACAGCAGCGCCATCGCCACGACCACCTGTTGCCAGTCATGCACGGCACCGCCAAAGCTGTCATGCGCAAGCCGTGCAAGCAGCGCCATGGCGGCCATTTTCGGCGCGGTGGCGAAGAAGGCGGTCACAGGCGTGGGCGAGCCTTCGTAGACGTCGGGCGTCCACATGTGGAAGGGAGCGGCCGAGACCTTGAAGGCAAGGCCCGAGAGCATGAAGACCAGACCGAACAGCAGACCGAGCGGCATATCCTCGCCCAGCGTGGACAGGATCCCCGAGAAGAGCGTCGTGCCCGCATAGCCATAGGTCAGCGACGCACCGTAGAGCAGAAGGCCCGAGGACATCGAACCCAACACGAAGTACTTCAGACCCGCCTCGGTTGACTTCGCGCTGTCGCGGCGGAACGAGGCGATGACGTAAAGCGCCAGCGACTGCAGCTCCAGCCCGACGTAGAGCGCCATGAGGTCGCCCGCCGAGACCATCATCATCATGCCGACGGTCGCGAGTGCGACAAGGATCGGATACTCGAACCGCGCGATGCCGCGGCGGTTCATCGTCTCGAAGCTCATCAGTAGTACGGCTGCGGCCGACAACAGGATGGTGACCTTCGCGAAGCGCGCGAAGGGGTCGTCGATGAACATGCCGCCAAAGGCTGTCCGCTCACCCGCGCCGTTCACGCCGATCCAGAAGGCCAGGACCAGAAAGACAATGCCGGTGGCCCAGGTGATCACCCGCGCCGCCTTGTCCTGCGAGGTGTAGACGCCGAAGAGCAGCGCCGCCATGGCAAAGACCGCAAGCAGCAGCTCGGGCAGGATGATTTGGATATCGGTGCCGATCATGGCGGGCCCTCAGTGCGAAGCTGCTTCCGCCACGTCGACAGACGCGGGGATCGCAGCATGATATTCAGTAACCAGCGCCTCGACCGAGGGGCCGATGATGTCGGTCACCAGGGACGGGTAGACACCCAGAAGCAGCGTCATCACAACCAGCGGTGCAAAGATGACCCGTTCACGGATGTCCATATCGGTGATCGACTTCAGCGCTTCCTTGACCAGATCGCCAAACACGACGCGACGATAGAGGTAGAGCGCATATGCCGCCGAGAAGATCACGCCCGAGGTGGCGACCGCGGCAACCCAGGTGTTCACCTGGAAGATGCCCATCAGCGTCAGGAATTCGCCGATGAACCCGCTGGTGCCGGGCAGACCCACGTTCGCCATGGTGAAGAACATGAAGATCAGCGCATAGGCGGGCATGCGGATGACAAGGCCACCATAAGCGTCAATGTCACGCGTATGCATCCGGTCGTAGATCACGCCGACGCAAAGGAAGAGCGCACCCGAGATGAAGCCGTGCGAGAGCATCTGAAAGATCGCACCGTCAACACCCTGCTGGTTCGCCGCGAATATCCCCATGGTCACATAGCCCATGTGCGCGACCGAGGAGTAGGCGATCAGCTTCTTCATGTCCTGCTGCGCCAGCGCGACGAGCGAGGTGTAGACGATCGCAATCGCCGACATCCACAGAACAAGCGGCGTCATCACGTCGGCGCCAACCGGGAACATCGGCAGGCTGAATCGCAGGAAGCCATAGCCCCCCATCTTCAACAGGATCGCGGCCAGCACGACCGAGCCCGCGGTCGGTGCTTGCACGTGGGCGTCCGGCAGCCAGGTGTGAACCGGCCACATCGGCATCTTCACGGCGAAGCTTGCGAAGAAGGCAAGGAACAGCAGCGTCTGCAGACCTCCGATCACCTGGATACCGGCGACCGAGAGCGTCTCGGACGCGAAGGTGTGATCCATCAGCGCGACGATATCGGTGGTTCCAGCGTCAACATACATCGCCACCATCGCGACCAGCATCAGCACCGAGCCGAGGAAGGTGTAGAGGAAGAACTTGAACGAGGCATAGATGCGATCCTTGCCCCCCCAGATCCCGATGATCAGGAACATCGGGATCAGGCCCGCTTCGAAGAACAGGTAGAACAGCACCAGATCCAGCGCCATGAACACGCCCAGCATGAGCGTTTCCAGCATCAGGAAGGCGATCATGTATTCCTTGGTGCGGTGCTCGACACCCCAGCAGGCAGCAATCGTGACCGGCATCAGGAACGTCGTCAGCATCACGAACAGAACCGAGATGCCGTCAACGCCCATCTTGTAGTGTAGGCCCATGATCCATTCACGGTCCTCGACAAACTGCATGCCGGTGTTCGCCGGATCAAAACCCGCCAGAACAAAAAGCGACACGAGGAACGTGAAGACCGTGGCAAAGAGCGCAACCCATTTGGCGTTGCGCTGCGCCGCCGCATCGTTCCCGCGCAGGAACAGCGCGAGGATCGCCGCGGCGACCGCCGGGATGAAGGTGATGATGGAAAGGAGGTTTTCCATTAGTGAGCGCCCCCCGAGAGCGACATCCAGGTGATCAGGGCGGCGATGCCCAGAACCATGGCGAAAGCGTAGTGGAAGATATAGCCGGATTGCATCCGGTTGATGGCGCGGGTCACAGCCGGGATCAGCCCCATAGCGACGCCGTTCAGCGAACCGTCGATGACCTTGCCGTCACCCTTCTTCCACAGGAAGTTGCCCAGCCAGCGGGCGGGTCCGACAAAGACCGCGTTGTAAAGCTCGTCGAAGTACCACTTGTTCAGCAGGAATTCGTAGAGCGGACGCTGTGCCGCAGCCAGTCGCTTCGGCAGCTGCGGGTTCTTGATATAGAAGACCCAAGCCGTGAAGAAACCGATCAGCATCGCGATGAACGGCGAGACCTTGACCCAGGTCGGCGCTTCATGCGCGGCATGGATCATGTGATTGTCTGCCCCCAGATAGATCGCCCCCTTCGGCGCGGCGGCGGCGGCATGCGCCTCTGCCGGTGCGGCATGGGCGTCAGTCGCGGCAGGTGCGGCGTTATCCTCGGTCGGCGTGGTGGCCGCGTGATCCTCGGTCGCGGCAGGAGCGGCGTGGCCCTCACCTTCCGCAGGGGCCGCGTGTTCACCCTCAGCGGCGGCATGCTCGACAGCCGCCTCCATCCCGAACCAGCTGCGCATCTTCGCCTCGTCCCCGAAGAAGACGTTGTACCACAGCATACCCGAGAAGATCGCGCCAAGGGCCAGCACGCCCAGCGGGATCAACATGACCATCGGGCTTTCATGCGGCTCATGATGCCCATGCCCGTGATCGCCGTGCCCATGATCGTCATGCCCGTGGGCATCGTGGCCATGCGCATGACCATTCGCGCGGCTTTCGCCGTAGAAGGTCAGGAACATCAGGCGCCATGAATAGAAGCTGGTGAAGCAGGCCGCGACGACGAGCAGCCAGAAGGCATATTGCGAGCCAACCCAGGCACTTTCGATCACAGCGTCCTTCGACAGGAAGCCCGCAAAGCCGAAATGGGTCAGCGGGATGCCCACGCCCGTGATGGCCAGCGTGCCGATCATCATCGCCCAGAACGTCACCGGGATCTTCTTGCGCAGGCCACCGTAGTTCCGCATGTCCTGCTCGTGGTGGGTCGCGTGGATCACGGAACCCGCGCCAAGGAACAGCATGGCCTTGAAGAAGGCATGCGTGAACAGGTGGAACATGGCCACCGAATAGACGCCGACACCCGCCGCCACAAACATGTAGCCAAGCTGAGAACAGGTCGAATAGGCGATCACACGCTTGATGTCATTCTGCACCAGCCCCACGGTTGCCGCGAAGAAGGCAGTGGTTGCCCCAAGGACGACGATCATCGTCTTGGCATCCGGCGCATATTCGTAAAGCGGCGACATGCGGCAGACGAGGAACACACCCGCGGTCACCATGGTCGCCGCGTGGATCAGCGCCGACACCGGGGTCGGGCCTTCCATCGCGTCGGGAAGCCAGGTGTGCAGGCCAAGCTGCGCCGATTTGCCCATCGCCCCGATGAAGAGCAGAACCCCGATCAGGTTCGCGGCATTCCATTCGGTCCACAGGAAGCTGAGGTTGGTTTCCGCCAGCGTCGGCGCGGCGGCGAAGACGTCATCCAGCCGGATCGAGTCCGTCAGATAGAACAGCGCAAAGATACCAAGCGCAAAGCCGAAGTCACCCACGCGGTTGACAACAAAGGCCTTCATCGCCGCGGCATTGGCCGAAGGCTTGCGGTAGTAGAAGCTAATCAGCAGGTAGGACGCGACACCCACGCCTTCCCAGCCGAAGAACATCTGGACAAGGTTGTCCGAGGTGACAAGCGTCAGCATGGCAAAGGTGAAGAACGAAAGGTAGGCGAAGAACCGCGCCTTGTAGTGCTCGCCTTCATGCCAGTTTTCGTCATGCGCCATGTAGCCAAAGCTATAGAGGTGCACGAGCGCCGAGACCGAGTTCACCACGACCAGCATGATGGCGGTCAGCCGGTCAAGCCGGATGCCCCAGTCGGTCGAAAGCGCGCCGCTTTCGATCCAGCGCAGAAGAACGATGTGCTGCGTCTCGCCATCGAAACCCAGGAAGATGATCCAGGACAGGAACGCCGCCAGGAAGATCATCGAGGTGGTAAAGACCTGCGCGGCCTTTTCCCCGATGAAGCGCCAGCCGAAGCCGCAGATCAGGGCCCCGACAAGGGGCGCGAGGAGAATGATCGTGGCCATTCGTTCAGCCTTTCATCACGTTGGCGTCTTCGACGTCGATGGTGCCGCGGGTGCGGAAGAAGCTCACCAGGATCGCAAGGCCGATCGCGGCCTCGGCGGCGGCGACGGTCAGCACGAACATGGTGAAGACCTGCCCCGTCAGATCGCCCAGGAAGCTGGAAAAGGCGACGAGGTTGATGTTCACCGACAGAAGCATGAGCTCGATCGACATGAGGATGACGATCACGTTCTTCCTGTTGAGGAAGATGCCGAAGATGCCGATGACGAAGAGTGCCGCCGCCACCATCAGGTAATGTTCAAGTCCCACCATTCTCGTCCCTCCGGGTGTTTGCCCGTTTGTCTTTCATGCGGGGGCATAGGGCCCCGTATCTGTTTCGCGCCTGTTCAGCGCTTTGCGCCCGGACTGTCCGGGTAGAAAATCTTGCAGCCCTGATAGGGGTTAACGCGCATGCGTTTGATAATGTTCGCGTTCAGCACCTCGAGATCACGGGTAAAGCTGATTTCATGCTTGGTCGCAATCGCGGCCACTTCTCCCACGGTGATGTCCTTAGTTAACCCAATCGGGCCATAGGGGGGCTGAATCTGGCGCACAGTACGCCGTCCCGCGCCCATCAACAGTCGTTCCAAACTTTCCGGGATTTTCTTGGACCGACCATCAAGCAAGATAGCTTCCGATGTGGTGCAATCGATGAACAGCAACCTCTCATCATTGGGACAAGAAGCGTCCGGGAGGCCAGAAACCACCTGACCCACTCGTCCCCCCCCGACATCCACGACCGCTTGACCGACATAGCTGACAACCAGGTATTTGCCATTCTCCAACTTGATGCGCCGTCCGTTGTCCCTTCGGATATCGTAAGCAAAGATGTGAAAGGACCCATCAGGGTTATGAGCAAAGTGTTCAGTCACGAAGTCAGAAGGATAGTCAGCGACCTCCACTTCACACACGAAGCTCGCGCTCGCCGGACTTGACGCAAGCAGGGATGCCACGCAAAGCGCGGTCATCACGGCCAGCATTCGCAGCGAACGCAACATTGTTGTCACCCTTTCAACCCTTAGCCCTTACAGCCCCTGCCCCGGCTTCACGTCTTTCAGCTCCATCGCCTTGGCCGGGTCGCGCCACATCTGGTGCAGCACGTTCTGGCGCTTTACGTCCTTGCGGTGGCGCAGCGTCAACACGATGGCGCCGATCATGGCAACCAGCAGCACCAGCCCCGCAGCCTGGAACAGGTAGATGTACTTGTCATAGATCAGCAGGCCGAGCGCCTTGGCATTCTCTACCTCGGCCACATCGGGCGTCACCGACTGGCGCAGGCCAAGCGCGCCATCCGCCTGAACCCATGCAGCATAGGCCATGCCAAACTGCAGGATGATGATCACCCCGATCAGCAGCGCCAGCGGCATGGTGCGTGCCATCTCGCCCTTCAACTCGGCAAAGTCGACGTCCAGCATCATGACGACGAAGAGGAAGAGAACCGCGACCGCGCCCACGTAGACGATGATCAGCAGCATCGCCACGAACTCGGCCCCCAGAAGGACGAAGAGGCCCGCCGAGCTGAGGAAGGCCAGGATCAGCCACAGCACCGAATGCACGGGGTTGCGCGACACGGTGACAAAAAGGCCCGCCGTCACCGTCACCACGGCAAAGCAAAAGAAGGCGATATCCGCAACGCTCATGGCGCTTTCTCCTCGGTTTCCGCAAAGACGGCCTGGGCAAGCTCAAGCGCCTTTTGCATGGCGGGCACGCCGCCGAACATGCTCATCTGCCAGATCACCTCGGCGATCTCGCGTTTGGTGGCCCCCGCCTCAAGCGCATGACGGATCGCAAGCTTCAGCTGCGGTTCGGCATGCGCGCCAAGAACGGTCAGCGCCGCGATGGTGACCAGAAGCCGGGTCTTGGCATCCAGTCCCTCGCGGTTGAAGGTCCGGCCGAACCACATCTCCATCATGTCTTTCGTCATGGTGGGGAAGTAATTCTCGAGGCCTTTCACCGTCAGGCTTTCCAGCGCAGGGTTGAAGGCGCGAACCATTTCCTGGCTCTGCTCCATCATCGTCTTGAAAAGCTTGGCGAAATCCTCGTTCATGACCGTATCCCGCGCCGATTACCGATAAGGGGCATCAAGTTCAAGGTTCCGCGCGATCTCGGCTTCCCAGCGGGCACCGTTATCGAGCAGCTTTTCCTTGGTGTAGTAGAGTTCCTCGCGCGTCTCGGTCGAGAACTCGAAGTTCGGACCCTCGACGATGGCATCGACCGGGCACGCCTCCTGGCAGAAGCCGCAGTAGATGCATTTGGTCATGTCAATGTCGTAGCGCGTGGTGCGGCGGCTGCCGTCCTCCCGCGGTTCGGCATCGATGGTGATGGCCTGCGCCGGACAGATCGCCTCGCAGAGCTTGCAGGCGATGCAGCGTTCCTCACCGTTCGGATAGCGGCGCAGCGCATGTTCACCGCGGAAGCGGGGCGAGAGCGGCCCCTTTTCATGCGGATAGTTCAGCGTCGCCTTGGGGGCGAAGAAGTACTTCAGCCCCAGACCGAAACCCTTGATGAAGTCGACCAGCAGAAAGTACTTGGCCGCCCGGTTGAAGTCGATTGCGCGTTGTTGGCCCATTTCAGCCCCCGATCGCCCAGCGAGCCCAGAAGCCGCCGAGAACTTCGAATTTTGCAAGGAACGCCACGATCACCACCCAGGCGAGCGACAGCGGCAGGAAGACTTTCCAGCCGATCCGCATCAGCTGGTCGTAGCGATAGCGCGGCACGATCGCCTTCACCATGGCGAACATGAAGAAGAAGAACGCCATCTTGCCCACCATCCACAGCGGACCGTCCGGCAGTCCCGGAATGGGCGAGAGCCAGCCGCCAAAGAACAGCAGCGAGATCAGCGCGCACATCAGGAAGATCGCGATGTATTCGCCGGCCATGAACAACAGGAACGGCGTTGCCGAGTATTCCACCTGATAGCCGGCCACCAGTTCCGATTCCGCCTCAGGCAGGTCAAAGGGCGGGCGGTTGGTCTCAGCCAGCGCCGAGATGAAGAACAGCGCCACCATCGGCAGGTGCGGCAGCCAGTACCAGCCAAAGAGGCCCCAGCCGGTATCCTGCGCCGCGACGATGTTGGAGAAGTTCATCGAGCCGGTAGAGATGATGATCCCGATGATGATCAGGCCCAGCGACACCTCGTACGAGATCATCTGCGCGGCCGAGCGCAGCGAGCCGAGGAACGGGTATTTGGAGTTCGACGCCCACCCCCCCATGATCACGCCATAGACCTCAAGCGAGGAGATCGCGAAGACATAGAGGATGGCCACGTTGATATCGGCCAGAACCCAGCCCTCGTTGAACGGGATCACCGCCCAGGCGATCATCGCCAGCACGAAGGACAGCATCGGCGCCAGGAAGAACACGGCCCGGTCGGCACCCGCCGGGACCACGACTTCCTTCACCACATATTTCAGGGCGTCCGCCACCGATTGCAGCAGGCCAAAGGCCCCCACCACGTTCGGCCCGCGCCGCATCTGCACGGCCGCCCAGATCTTGCGGTCGCCGTAGACGAGGAACAGAAGCGAGATCATCACGAAGGCGATGACCAGAAGACTCTGCGCCGCGATCAGCAGCGCCGTCCCCAGTCCCGTTTGAAGAAATTCAGCCATTTTGCCTCTGGTCCCTCAGCCCAAGTCTCGTTCGTTCATACCGTCGGAATTTCAAGTTTTCGGCACTCTGCCAGGGTTTCCCCGGCTGTGATGACCTTGATTCCGCGGGGCAGATCGGCCGAGATCATGAAGACCGCGTCGCCGTTCCACCTGTTCATGTTGCGCACCACATTGGTGCGGATGTGTCGTGCGTAGCCATAGCCGCGGATCTGCGCATACTGGGCCACGGCGCAGCGCGCATAGGCCTCCAGATCCTCGACACGGCCACCGGTAATTCCAAGGCGAAAGCTGACCAGATCGTCGTCCAGAAGAATGGTCTGGATCCCGTCATAGCTTTTGACCACCGGCACGGTCTCTTCCGGCTCTGCCGTCGCCTCAGTTGTCTGGGCCGCCACACCGCCTGCAAAGCCCACCAGCACCGCCGAAGCGGTGATGGAGAGCGCTGCAAGGAGGGTGGCTGACGTCATGGTTTACTCCGCCGCCATCGGGGTCGACGCGCGCGCGACCGCCATGGCCTGCAACTCGCCCATCAGGGCCGAGGCCCGTGCAATCGGGTTGGTCAGGTAGAAGTCCTTGATCGCAAGGCCGAAAGGCGCGTTGCCGAGGTTGGCGCGCGGCAGCGCCGCACCCTCATTCGCGGCCACCTGATCGATGCGCCCCAGGTGCGGATGCACGGTGATGATCGAGCGGCGCAGTTCGGCCAGGCTATCCCAGGCCAGTGTGGAGCCCAGTTCAGCCGACAGCGCGCGCAGGACAGCCCAGTTCTCTTTCGCCTCGCCCGGTGCAAAGCCCGCGCGCAGTGCAAGCTGCGGACGGCCCTCGGTGTTCACGAACAGGCCGTTCTCCTCGGTGTAGGCAGCACCCGGCAGAATGATGTCGGCGCGATGCGCCCCACGGTCGCCATGGCTGCCCTGGTAGATCACGAAGGCACCTGCATCGATGTCGACCTCGTCGGCACCGAGGTTATAGATGACCTCTGCCCCTTCGGTCGCGGCCTTGAGGCCACCTTGCGTGGTGCAGCCGACGTCCATCGCCCCCACACGGCCCGCAGCGGTGTGCAGAACCAGCAGCTTGGCGCCAGCGCCCGTTGCATAGGCCATTGCCTGCGACAGCACCGCCTCACCATCGGCACCGAGCAGGGCACCCTGCCCCACGATGACCAGAGTGTCGGGCTTCTCAGTGACGCGGTCGACCAGATTGACCAGCGCGGCACGGTCGCTGCCCATGTGTTTATAGTCATAGGTCAGATCGACCTGTTCGCCGATCAGGCCGATGGTCGCGCCGCGGCTCCATGCCTTGCGCAGACGGGCATTCAGCACCGGCGCCTCGGTGCGCGGGTTGGTGCCGATCAGCAGGATGGTCTTGGCGGTGTCGATGTCCTCGATGGTGGCCGTTCCGACATAGGCCGCACGGTTGCCCGCAGGCAGCTTCGCGCCATCCACACGGCACTCGACAGTGCCGCCCAGCGACTCAACCAGCGTCTTGAGGCTGTAGGCCGCCTCGACCGGCACCAGATCGCCGACAAGACCAGTTACCTTCTTGCCCTTCATCGCGGCGGCAGCCGCCGACAGCGCCTCGGCCCAGCTGGCTTTGCGCAGCCGGCCATTCTCGCGGATATAGGGCGTGTCAAGGCGCTGGCGGCGCAGGCCGTCCCAGATGAAGCGCGACTTGTCGCTCAGCCATTCCTCGTTCACGCCATCATGGTTGCGCGGCACGATCCGCATGACCTCGCGCCCCTTGGTGTCGACACGGATGTTCGAGCCGAGCGCGTCCATCACGTCGATGCTTTCGGTCTTGGTCAGCTCCCACGGACGGGCGGTAAAGGCATAAGGTTTGGACGTCAGCGCCCCAACCGGGCACAGGTCGATGATGTTGCCCTGAAGGTTCGAGTCCAGCGTCATGTTCAGATACGAGGTGATCTCGCTATCCTCACCGCGCCCGGTCTGGCCCATCTGGGTGATGCCCGCGACCTCGGTCGTGAAACGCACGCAGCGGGTGCAGCTGATGCAGCGGGTCATCTCGGTCTTGACCAGCGGGCCGAGGTTCAGGTTCTCGGAGGCGCGCTTCGGCTCGCGGTAGCGGCTGAAATCCACGCCATAGGCCATCGCCTGATCCTGCAGGTCACATTCGCCGCCCTGGTCACAGATCGGGCAGTCGAGCGGGTGGTTGATGAGCAGGAACTCCATCACCCCCTCACGCGCCTTCTTGACCATCGGCGAGTTGGTCTTGACGACCGGCGGTTGTCCCTCCGGGCCGGGGCGCAGGTCGCGCACCTGCATGGCGCAGCTTGCGGCGGGCTTGGGCGGGCCGCCCACAACCTCGACAAGACACATCCGGCAGTTGCCCGCGATCGACAGACGCTCATGATAGCAGAACCGCGGGATCTCGATCCCGGCGACTTCGGCTGCCTGGATGATCGTCATCGCGCCGTCGACTTCGACCTCGATGCCGTCGATGATGATTTTCTTGAGGTTGCTCATCAGCTTACTCCGCCGAACTGCGGGTGAGATCCCGCGCCGTCATCTGTTGGAAAGGGGTCATGCACAGCCCCCCTCGAAAATCCACTCATTCCCGGCAAACCGGCCCAGGGCCTGCGGCTGGAACCGGCCGCGCGCCTGATCGCAGGCACGTTGCGCCACATCCTTGGCGCGCTTGCCCTGATCATAGGCCAGGGGCGCAACCCGGATGGTGCGTCCTGCCACCGTTTGCGCACCGGCCCCTGTCAAAGCCTGACCGAAAGCGCCGGGGGTAACGATCGCCTGATAGCTCACGCCCTCCACCGTGACCGGAAAGGCCGCGGTCTCTGCCGCCACTTCCGGCGCACGCGCAGGCGCTGCGGCACAGGCCGAAAGGCCCGTCGCTACACCCGCAAGGAAGAGCGCGTCCAGCTTCATCTTATTCAGCCGCCATCGCGCCCATGCGCCCGGTGCGCTTGGCCTTGATGCGGTCCTCGATCTCTTCACGATAGTGCCGGATCAGGCCCTGGATCGGCCATGCAGCCGCGTCGCCAAGGGCGCAGATCGTGTGGCCTTCGACCTGTTTGGTCACGCTCAGCAGCAGGTCGATCTCTTCGACCTCGGCCTCGCCCCGCACCAGACGGTCCATCACACGCATCATCCAGCCGGTGCCCTCGCGGCAGGGCGTGCACTGGCCGCAGCTTTCATGCTTGAAGAACTTCGACAGCCGCCAGATCGCCTTGATGATATCGGTGTTCTGATCCATCACGATCATGCAGGCGGTCCCGAACGAGGATTGCAGCGCGCGCATCCCGTCATAGTCCATGATCGCGTCTTCGCACTTGTCCGCCGGGATTACTGGGCAGCTTGCCCCGCCGGGGATGACGGCCTTGAGGTTCTTCCAGCCGCCACGCACACCACCGCCGTGCTTCTCGATCAGCTCTTTCATCGGGATCGACATCGACTCTTCGATCACGCAGGGCGTGTTCACATGGCCCGACATGGCAAACAGCTTGACGCCCGCGTTGTTCGGGCGGCCGAAGCCAGCAAACCACGCGGCGCCACGGCGCAGGATGGTGGGGGCCACAGCGATAGATTCCACGTTGTTCACCGTGGTGGGGCAGCCGTAGAGGCCCGAGCCCGCCGGGAACGGCGGCTTCATCCGGGGCATGCCCTTCTTGCCTTCAAGGCTTTCCAGCAGCGCGGTTTCCTCGCCGCAGATATAGGCGCCGGCCCCGTGGTGCAGGTAGACGTCGAAGTCATAGCCCGACTTGCAGGCGTTCTTGCCGATCAGGCCTGCATCATAGGCCTCATCAATGGCGGCCTGCAGGGCTTCTTTCTCGCGGACATATTCGCCACGGATGTAGATATAGGCCGCAACCGCATTCATCGCGAAACCGGCAACCAGACACCCCTCGATCAGGGTATGCGGGTCGTGCCGCATGATCTCGCGGTCCTTGCAGGTGGCAGGTTCGGATTCGTCGGCGTTCACCACCAGATACGAGGGGCGACCATCCGACTGCTTGGGCATGAACGACCATTTCATGCCGGTCGGGAAGCCCGCGCCGCCGCGGCCCCGCAGCCCGGAGTCCTTCATGATCTGGATGATCCCGTCGCGGCCAAGCGCCAGAAGATCGGCCGTCTTGTCCCAGTGGCCGCGCTTCATCGCGCCCTTGAGCGAACGGTCATGCATCCCGTAGAGGTTGGTAAAGATCCGGTCCTGATCCTGCAGCATCTTCTGCCCTCAATTCCCCCGGTGCGCGGCCTTGTGCCGCCGCCAGATCTGATATGTGACGACCAGCGCCCAGAAGAACGCGGCCAGTGCGGCGAGGTCCAGCAAAAAGGCATAGCGGGGTTCCCACCCAAGCCTTCCGCCCAGCCATTGCGCCCCCATCCATGCCAGCATGGTTCCCGCGATGATGAACGCGATCAGGCGCGCATCGCGCCTGTTGCGTTCCACATCGGGGTTGGAAGCGGTCATGCCCTGCCCTCAGTAATCGTTGGTCTTGGCGCGTTCGAGGAAGATCTCGAGGCCCTGTTCGACGATGATTTTCGCCTGAGCGACCCATTTGTCACGGGTCACGCGGCCCTTGAAGCCCTTGAGGTTGCCATCCATCCAGGCGATCTCGTCAGCGCCCCAGCCAGCGATCTGGTCGTAATGGAAGATGCCAAGCTCATGGCACAGTTTTTCCAGTGCGGGGCCGATGCCTTCGATCTTCTTCAGGTCATCCGCCTTGCCGTCGCGGGCAGCACCAAGGGCTGCGGGCTTCTTGCCCTCGGCCGGCAGATCGGCAACGGCGGCTGGCTTGGGCTCGGCCTTTTTGGGCGCGGCAGCCTTTGCCTCGGGCACGCTGTCGGCAAGCTTTGCCCCTGCGGTATTGCCGCGCCAGGGCGTGATCAGCGGAACCTCGGTTCCATCGATGCGCTTGACGGTGTCGCGGATATCCACCGCGCGCTGCACCGAGGCATTGTATTGCGTCCGGCCCGATTCAAAGTCCTTGAGCGAGGTCAACCCATTCAGCGGCTCGGACGAATAGCGCCCGATCTGCGAGCCCGGAACCGGCACCTCACCTGCCGAAAACTTTGCGATCATCTCGCGCAGACGCTCGGGGCTCAGGTCCTCGTAGTAATCCTTGCCGATCTGGGCCATCGGCGCGTTGGCGCAGGCCCCAAGGCATTCGACTTCCTCCCAGCTGAACTTGCCATCGGCCGACAGGGTATGCGGCGCGGGCGCGATCAACTCCTTGCAGACGGCGATCAGATCCTCGGCGCCGCAGATCATGCAGCTCGTGGTGCCGCAGATCTGGATATGCGCAACAGTACCAACCGGTTGCAGCTGGAACATGAAGTAGAAGGTCGCCACCTCCAGCGCGCGGATATGCGCCATGCCCAGCATATCGGCCACATGCTCGATGGCGGGGCGGGTCAGCCAGCCTTCCTGTTCTTGTGCGCGAAACAGAAGCGGGATGATCGCGCTGGCCTGACGACCTTCGGGATATTTGGAGATCTGCCCTTCGGCCCAGGCGAGGTTCGCAGGCGTGAAGGCGAAAGAGGCGGGTTGTTCCTTGTGAAGGCGGCGCAGCATTAGCGGTCGATCTCCCCGAACACGACGTCCATCGTGCCGATGATGGCGGCCACATCGGCCAGCTGGTGGCCCTTGGCGATGTAGTCCATGGATTGCAGGTGCAGGAACCCCGGCGCGCGCAGCTTGGCGCGGTAGGGCTTGTTGGTGCCATCGGCGACCATGTAGACGCCGAACTCCCCCTTGGGCGCCTCGACAGCGGCGTAAACTTCGCCGGCCGGAACGTGGAAGCCTTCGGTATAAAGCTTGAAGTGATGGATCAGCGCTTCCATCGAGGTCTTCATGTCGGCGCGCTTGGGCGGGGTCAGCTTGCCACGGGCCAGAACGTCGCCCTTGCCCTCGGGCGCGCGCAGCTTGGCGATCGCCTGGTGGATGATCTTCACGCTTTCGCGCATTTCCTGCATGCGGCACAGGTAGCGATCATAGCAGTCGCCATTCTTTCCGACAGGGATCAGGAAGTCGAATTCATCATAGCATTCATAGGGTTGTGCGCGCCGCAGGTCCCAGGCCAGACCCGATCCGCGCACCATCACGCCCGAATAGCCCCATTTCTGGATGTCATCCTCGGTCACGACGCCAATATCGGCGTTGCGCTGCTTGAAGATACGGTTTTCGGTCAGCAGACCATCGATATCGTCAAGCACCTTGGGGAAGGCATGCGCCCATTCCTCGATATCATCGATCAGCGCTGGCGGCAGGTCCTGATGGACACCGCCCGGACGGAAATAGGCCGCGTGAAGCCGCGCGCCGCAGGCCCGCTCATAGAAGACCATCAGCTTTTCGCGCTCTTCAAAACCCCACAGCGGCGGGGTCAGCGCGCCCACGTCCATCGCCTGCGTCGTGACGTTCAGCAGGTGGTTCAGAATGCGACCGATTTCCGAATAAAGGACGCGGATCAGGCTCGCGCGACGCGGAACGACGGTGCCGGTCAGCTTTTCGATCGCCAGACACCAGGCATGTTCCTGGTTCATTGGCGCCACATAGTCCAACCGGTCAAGATAAGGCAGGTTCTGCAGGTACGTCCGGCTCTCCATCAGCTTCTCGGTCCCGCGATGCAGCAGGCCGATATGCGGGTCGCAGCGTTCGACGATCTCGCCGTCAAGCTCCAGCACAAGGCGCAACACGCCGTGCGCTGCGGGGTGCTGCGGGCCGAAGTTGATGTTGAAATTGCGGATCTGCTGTTCGCCGGTCGCCGCGTCGCGGCTGCCGTCATCATAGGTGTTCACGCGGATGTCGCCGTCCATCTCAGCCCTCCAGCCCCGCGGCGGCGCGTTTGGCCGCCAGCCGGTTTGCAAATTTTTCCGTGTCGATCAGCGCGCGCTGGTGGCGCCCCTCGCCGATCAGATCAATCCCGTCATGCGCCGAGACACGAAAGCCGAAGCGGCGCCCGTCAATCTCGGTCAGTTCCGCCGTCACCGTGACCACCTGCCCCGGCAGGGTGGGCGCCACATGGCTGAAATCGACGTGGATACCGAGGCTGTCCTCGCCGTCCTCGTAGTAGGGACGGATCACCTCGACACAGCCCCATTCCATCAGCCCGGTCATATAGGCGGTGGCGAAGACCGCGGGCATGGCCGGAAACGCCGCTTCCTCGGAGAACAGGGCGCGCACCGTGTGCCGCTCTGCCACCGTGAAGCGGTGCTCTGCCCGCGCCCCGATCTTCAGCCCGTCTTTCACTTGGCCGGCCCCTTCTCGTCGCCGGGCAGCACGTATTGCGCGCCTTCCCACGGAGAGAGGAAGTCGAACTGGCGGTATTCCTGGACCAGTTTCACCGGCTCATAGACGACGCGCTTCAGCGCCTCGTCATAGCGGACCTCGGTGTAGCCGGTCGTCGGGAAATCCTTGCGCAGCGGATAGCCGCGGAAGCCATAGTCGGTGAGGATCCGGCGCAGGTCGGGATGGCCCGAGAAGAGAATGCCGAACATGTCGAACACCTCACGCTCAAACCAGTTGGCACTGGGATGAACCGAGGTGATCGAGGGCACCATCTCATCCTCGCGCACGGCGATTTTCAGGCGGATGCGCTGGTTGGTGTACATCGACAGCAGGTGGTAGACCACGTCGAACCGCTCTGCCCGCTCAGGCAGATCGACGGCCGTGATATCAACGAGCGTCGAGAACTTGCAGGCGGCATCGGTGCGCAGCAGGTCAATCACGGCGACGATCTGCGCGGGCTGCACCTCGACCGTCAGCTCGCCAAAGGCGATCTGGGTCGCGAGCACGGCCTGCGGCAGCTTCAGCTGGACGTGATCTGCCAGTTGTTGCAGGGCTTCGGACATCTTCCCCTCCCTCAGCGGACCAGAGTGCCGGTACGGCGGATCTTCCGCTGCAGGGCCAGGATGCCGTACATCAGCGCCTCGGCCGTGGGCGGGCAGCCGGGGACGTAGATATCCACCGGAACCACGCGGTCGCATCCGCGCACCACCGAATAGCTGTAGTGATAGTAGCCGCCGCCATTGGCGCAGCTGCCCATCGAGATAACATACCGCGGCTCTGGCATCTGGTCATAGACCTTGCGCAGCGCAGGGGCCATCTTGTTGGTCAGCGTGCCCGCGACGATCATCACGTCGGACTGGCGCGGGCTGGCGCGCGGAGCAAAGCCATAACGCTCAACATCGTAGCGCGGCATAGCGGTGTGCATCATCTCGACCGCGCAGCAGGCCAGACCAAAGGTCATCCAGTGCAGGCTGCCCGTGCGGGCCCAGTTGATGATGTCTTCGGTCGAGGTCAGCAGAAAGCCCTTGTCCTGCAGGTCGCGATTCATCGCGGCCATGCCGGCATCAAGATCATTGGCCGCATGGTTGGCAGCAGTGCTCACGCCCATTCCAGCGCCCCTTTCTTCCATTCATAGGCAAAGCCCACGGTCAGCACGCCGAGGAACACGATCATCGACCAGAAGGCCACCATCGAGATCTCGCCAAAGGCCACCGCCCAAGGGAACAGGAAGGCCACTTCAAGGTCGAAGATGATGAACAGGATCGACACAAGGTAGAAGCGCACGTCGAACTTCATCCGGGCGTCGTCAAAGGCGTTGAAGCCACATTCGTAGGCCGAAACTTTTTCGGGATCCGGGTTGCGCACCGCCAGTACGACGGCGGCAAGGATCAGCACGAGTCCCAGGCCGACGGCAAGCGCGAGAAAGATAAGGATGGGAAGATACTCTCGGAGAAGTTCGTCCACGAGTGGCTCCTTCGGCTGACGGCGGGCAGGTTTGCCACGCTCGGCGGATCGTTGCTGGGTTCCGTTTACTCCCGCCCTTTGGCCGGGTCAACCGAAGGCCGCTGGAAAAACCCTCGTCGTTGCCGGGATTTCCGCCACTGTATGCTATGGTATGCAGAATTTGTCGCAGTTGCACCGCCCGGAATGCCGCAGCGCAGAACTCCCAATGGATTCTGTCGGAATTGCTCGCCGTGGCAATGTTTGCAACGCCGCCTCAGACAGCCCAGCCCGGACTGCGCTTTTCAAGAAACGCGGCGATGCCCTCGGCCGCTTCGGGGTCCTCCCAGCGGGCAATCAGAAGGGCGACGGTTTCCTCCAGCATGGCCGCATCAATGGCCGGAGACAGGCGCGCAACCAGCGACTTCGACGCCGCGACCGCGCCAGGGGCACAGGCAAGAAAAGGCCTCACATGGGCCTCAAGCGTCGCATCGAGATCATCCTGTGGTACGGACTCGGCCAAAAGACCAATGCGGGCGGCCTCGTTGGCATCAAACAGCCGGGCGGACAGGAAGTGCCGCCGCGCCGCGGCGCCACCAATCCGGGCGATGACGTAAGGCGAGATGGTTGCGGGGATCAGTCCAAGCTTGGTCTCAGTCAGGCCAAAGCGCGCATGATCGGCACCGATACAGGCGTCGCAGACGGACATGAGGCCCAGCCCCCCGCCATAGGCCGGCCCCTGCACCCTTCCGATCAGCGGCTTTGGCAGGGTATTCAGCGCGTTCAGCATCCCTGCCAGCGCCTTGGCGCCAGTTCGGCGGGCGTCCGGGCCACCCTCGATCTGATCCTTCATCCATGCAAGGTCGCCGCCCGCGCAGAAACTTTCGCCCTCGGCGGCAAGAACCACGACACGGACCTCGCGCGCAGCGGCCAGTAGGGCAGCCGCCTCGGTCAACTCAGCGATCATCTGCGCTGACATGGCATTGTGCCGCGCGGGGCGGTTCAGGGTCAGTCGGGCGATGCCGCGGGCATCCTGGGAAAGGGTCAGGGTCTCAAACATCTTGTCCTCGCGGGGTTCGCAGTCTGCGGGCAAAGGCGGCGGCTTCGGTCAGGATAGATGCATCAAGTCCGCTCTCGAAACCCAATTCGGCAAGGCGTAGCGCTACCGACTCGGTCGCCACATTTCCCGCAGCACCGGGAGCATAGGGACAACCACCAAGACCGCCGACCGCCGCATCAAAGGTGCGCAGGCCAAGATCCAGCGAGGCCTCGATATTCTCAAGCGCCCTGCCCCGCGTGTCGTGATAATGACCAGCGAGGCGATCCGCCGGCAACTCTGCCAACACTGCCTCCAGCATGGCGCGGATCGCGTCTGGCGTGCCATGGCCGATGGTCTCGCCAAGGCTGATCTCATGGCAGCCCAGATCGCGCATTTGCGCCACGACCCGAGCCACCTGTGCGGGCGGCGTCGGCCCGTCAAAGGGGCAATCCGTGACGACCGAGACATAGCCGCGCAGAGGGATGCCATCGGCACGCGCAGCCTCGGCCAGCGGCGCGAAGCGATCAAGGCTTTCTGCGATCGAGCAGTTCAGGTTCGCCCGGCTGAAGCCTTCTGATGCTGCGGCAAAGATCGACACCTCATCTGCCCGCGCGGCGCGCGCCGCCTGATAGCCCTTCAGGTTGGGCGTCAGCGCCGCGTAGTGGACACCGGGCGTGCGGGTGATACCGGCCATCACCTCGGCCGCATCGGCCATTTGCGGCACCCATTTCGCCGAGACAAAGCTCGTGACCTCGATCCGCTGGAAGCCCGCACGGCTAAGAAGATCGACAAGCGCGATCTTGTCCGCAGTCGGGATCAGCCGCGCCTCGTTCTGCAGCCCGTCACGGGGGCCGACCTCGACAATCTCGACCCGGTCGCCAGAAGCGGTCATGGCGCATCCTCGGCCAGCAGGATCAGCACAGCGCCCGCCTCGACCTGCGCGCCGGCATCCACCAGCACCTCGGCCACAACGCCGTCACGGGCGGCGGTCAGCGTGTGCTCCATCTTCATCGCCTCCAGCACGGCCAGCCGGTCACCGGCCTGCACGGCCTGCCCCGGCCCGACGAAGACCGCCTTCACAAGGCCCGGCATCGGCGAAACTGTGGCGTTCCCGGCAGCCCCTGTCACCGCGCCGCGCGCAAGCGGATCATGCGGTGCAAAGCTGAAGCACTGGCCCGCATCAAAGACGTGGATCTGGCCGCCTGCCTTGACCACCGGCAGGTCGGGCGGGGTGCATTCGTGTCCGTCGATCTCGATCCGGGGGCCACTTGGGGTCAGCAGCAATGTGCCAACCAGCGTTTCTTCGCCCCGGTCCAGCCTGATCTCGCGCCGCAGCGGCGACCACAAGGCAAAGCCCTGCAGTGGCGCCCCGGAAAGATCGGCCGCGGCGAGGAGCGCTGTCGCCTGAACCCCCGCCGATGCGGCCGGGACCTGCGCAAGTGCAGGCAGGTCCGCCTCGATCAGCCCGGTGTCGACATCACCGGCGGCAAAACGTGGATGCCGGGCCAAGGCGCCCAGAAAGGCAAGGTTCGTGGTGGTGCCCGCCACTTGCGTACCAGCGAGGGCACGTGAAAGCTGCTGCAGCGCCACCGCGCGGGTGGGCCCGTGCACGATGATCTTGGCGATCATCGGGTCATACCATGGGCTGATCACATCCCCCGCCCTGACGCCACTATCGGCGCGGGCCCCCGGCGGAAAGGCCAGATGGGCAATGCGCCCGGTTGCCGGCAAGAAGCCCGCAGGCACGTCTTCAGCATAGAGCCGTGCTTCAAAGGCATGGCCGTTGATCGCAAGCTGATCCTGTCGCAGCGGCAGCGGCTCGCCCGCCGCGACACGCAACTGCCATTCAACCAGATCGACCCCGGTGATCGCCTCGGTCACAGGATGCTCGACCTGAAGGCGAGTGTTCATCTCCATGAACCAGAAACGATCGGCACGCAGCCCGTCCGATGCATCGACAATGAACTCGATGGTGCCCGCACCGCTATATCCGATGGCGCGGGCCGCGCGCACAGCAGCCTCGCCCATCGCGGCGCGCATGGCGGGCGGCATGCCCGGTGCGGGGGCCTCTTCAATGACCTTCTGGTGGCGGCGTTGCAGCGAGCAGTCCCGCTCGTACAGATGAACGGCGTCGGTCCCGTCACCAAAGACCTGAACCTCGATGTGGCGCGGTTTTTCCACGAACTTCTCGATCAGCACGGCGTCATTGCCGAATGCAGTCGCGGCCTCACCACGCGCACTTTCCAGCGCGGACGCAAAGTCAGAGGGGTGCATGACCTTGCGCATCCCCTTGCCGCCGCCGCCTGCCACCGCCTTGATCAGCACAGGATAGCCGATCGCATCCGCAGCACCGGCCAGATGATCGGGGTCCTGATTGTCGCCATGATAGCCCGGCACGACCGGCACGCCTGCATCGGCCATCAGCCGTTTCGCGGCGTCTTTCAGCCCCATGGCGCGGATGGCCGATGCCGATGGGCCGATGAACCGAAGCCCCGCAGCCTCGACCGCGTCGACAAAGTCGGGGTTCTCGGACAGAAAGCCGTAGCCGGGATGGATCGCCTCGGCCCCGCTTGCCAGCGCGGCTGCGATGATCGCATCACCGCGCAGATAGCTGTCGCGCGGTGCAGGGCCACCGATGGCCAGAGCCTCATCGGCAGCGGCGACATGCGCAGCCCGCGCATCGGCCTCGGAATAAACCGCGACGGTTGCCACGCCCATCCGGCGGGCCGTGGCGATGATGCGGCAGGCAATCTCGCCCCGGTTGGCGATCAGGATCTTGCGGAACATCAGGTCACCTCTGTCAGCGGGGTTCGGGGTTCGGCGCGCATGCTCATGTCCGCAACCTTTCGCACCAGTCGATCCTGCGACCGCCGTCATAGGCCACGGCCAGCCCCTCGGCGATCAACGTCTCGGCCACATCCGTGCCGTTCAGCCGCAGGCGGATCAGGCGCCGTTGGTACTTGTCATGTCCAAGATCGGTGATGCCGGGTTGCGCGCCCTGAACAAGCTTGCGCAACCGATCGGTCGCCCGCGCCCCAAGCGCCGCCTCCTCAGCACAGACCGCATCGCGGGTTTCCGGGGTGTCGAGGCCCACGATCCGCGCGCGTTCCCGCCGACCTCCGCAGATCAACTCGACCGTGTCGCCATCGTAGACATGCCCCAGACGACAGCCCGCATCAGACAACCCCTCGTAGGGTGCAAAAGTCTGCGCCACGGCCCAAAGCGCCATGACCAGCAGCACGAGATATGTGAACAGATCGGCTGACATCCGGCGCCCCATCACATGCGGAACACGCCAAAGCGCGTCGGTTCAATCGGTGCATTCAACGCGGCCGAGAGGCTGAGCGCGAGAACAGCCCGTGTCTTGCGCGGATCGATGATGCCGTCATCCCAAAGCCGCGCGGTTGCATAAAGTGGGTGGCTCTGCCGCTCGAACATCTCGATCGTGGGGCGCTTGAATTCGGCCTCGTCCTCGGCGCTCCATGTGCCGCCGCTGCGCTCGATCCCCTCGCGCTTGACCGTGGCAAGAACGCCCGCTGCCTGTTCGCCCCCCATGACGCTGATGCGGCTGTTGGGCCAGGTCCAGAGGAACCGCGGCTGATAGGCCCGCCCCGCCATGCCATAGTTCCCCGCGCCGAAGCTGCCCCCCACAAGCATGGTGATCTTGGGCACATTGGTCGAGGCGACCGCCGTCACCATCTTGGCCCCATGGCGCGCGATGCCTTCGTTTTCATACTTCCGGCCAACCATGAAGCCTGTGATGTTCTGCAGGAAAGCCAAGGGGATATTACGCTGACTGCACAGTTCGATGAAATGCGCGCCCTTGATGGCAGCCTCAGAAAACAGCACGCCATTGTTGGCAACGATGCCGACCGGGCATCCCACTACATGCGCAAAGCCCGTGACCAGAGTTTCGCCAAAGCGCGGCTTGAACTCGTCAAAGCGGCTGGCGTCGACGACGCGGGCGATGACCTCGCGGATGTCATAGGGGGTGCGCAGATCGGCGGGGACAAGGCCCAGGATTTCGTCGGGGTCATAGGCCGGGTCTTCGGCCGCCTGCCACTGCACCGACGCGGGCCGCGCCCGGTTCAGGTGGCTTACCGCGCGTCGCGCAAGGGCAAGCGCATGGGCATCATCCTCGGCCAGATAGTCCGCGACGCCGGAAAGTCGGGTGTGCACATCACCGCCGCCCAGATCCTCGGCGCTGACCACCTCGCCCGTCGCGGCGCGAACCAGGGGCGGACCCGCCAGAAAGATCGTCCCCTGCTCTTTCACGATGATCGTCACATCCGACATCGCGGGAACATAGGCCCCGCCTGCAGTGCAGGACCCCATCACCACCGCAATCTGCGGGATACCCGCCGCCGACATGCGCGCCTGATTATAGAAGATGCGGCCAAAATGGTCTCGGTCGGGAAAGACCTCGTCCTGATTGGGCAGGTTGGCACCGCCGCTGTCGACCAGATAAACACAAGGCAGATGACATTCCTGCGCGATTTCCTGTGCCCGCAGGTGCTTTTTCACTGTCATCGGATAGTAGGTGCCACCCTTCACCGTGGCATCATTGGCCAGCACCATCACCTCTTGCCCATGCACCCGGCCGATACCGGCGATCAGTCCCGCCCCCGGCGCCGCGCCGTGATACATCCCATGCGCCGCCATGGCCCCGATCTCGAGGAAGGGTGATCCGGGATCGAGCAGGTTCGCCACCCGGTCGCGTGGGGCCATCTTGCCGCGCGAGACATGCCGCGCCATGGCCTGCGGCCCGCCCCCCGCCGCGGCATGTGTGGCGGCTTGCTCCACCGTCGCCAGCATCGCAAGATGCGCCGCCCTGTTGGCGCGGAAGCTGTCCGATCCGGTCAGGACCCCAGAGGCGAGTTTCATGCTAGTCTCCCTTCGGATTCTGGCGGGCAAGTTGCGCCATGGCGCGCAGCGTCGACAGGTGCATCGCGGCGTTGAAATACTGGCAGTCCGCCGCGTCGAGGCCGTCCGGTGGGCACCCCGTATCCAAGGCCCCCGCCGCATCAAATCCCGCCAGTTCGCGCCCGTAGGTCGCCTTGGCCGCAGGTTCGCCGCCGATCGTTTCAGGCAGCGCGGCGCGCAGCTCATGCGCTTTCGCCATGACCGCGGCAGAGGCCTCGCGCAGGCAGGTTTCCGGTGACTCGGTTTCGCGGCAGAGCGCCGGAGGAAGGCCCAGACAGCGATCCTGTTCGGCAGAAAGGCCAGTGATCGCGACCCCGTCACCCTGAGCCACGCCAACCTCATGGCGCGCATCAGCGGTGGCGAGACAGTCCACGGCAAGTCCCGGCGCCACATTTTCAGCATTCATGATCGACGCAGGCCACAAAAGTCCGATCACGACCGAAACCAACGCCAGACGCAAAGATCCATTCATGAAACATCTATTCCTTTCATAGACTTGCGCGCCAGAATGCCGCACCTGCATTCACGCTGGAATTGATGCAGATCAAGGTTTTGACGTCCGCCTCGGACGCAGGTTCGCAGCGGTCAAAACAATGAGAATACTCATGAGAACGCTTCTTCTTGCCTGTCTCGCAACCGCCTCCTTGGCCGCGCCCTCGCTCGCTCAATCCGCCGGGGATATGACCCTGGGGTTCGGCGTCGGTTACGTGTCCCCGAAGGATGGCAACGGCACGGTCGCTGGCGCCGAGGTCGATATCGACAGCAACGCCCGTCCGATCATCACCTTTGAATACTTCTTCCGCGACAATGTCGGTGTCGAGGTTCTGGGCGCCTTGCCGTTCAAACATGACATCAACCTTGGCGGAACCAAGATCGGCACTACCAAGCACCTGCCCCCGACCGTGTCGATCAACTGGCACATCCCGACCGGTGGCCCGCTGACCCCGTTTGTCGGCGTTGGCCTGAACTACACGACCTTCTTCGAGGACCGCTCGCCCCTTGGCGATCTGGAAATTGACGACAGCTTCGGGCTTGCAGCGACCCTGGGCCTTGACTACGCCGTCAGCGAGAAAGGCGCCGTGCGCTTTGACCTGCGCTACATCGACATTGACAGCGACGTCAAACTCGACGGCGTCAAGGTTGGCGAGGTCGAGGTTGATCCGCTGGTCGCCAGCATCTCTTACGTCTGGAAGTTCTGATCCGTCCATCGCGTTTTCCCCGGACGGGCAGAAGGGTGCGAAGGGGGGTGGGCCATGCCTGCCCCCCTTTTTCATGGTGCGCGCCAGATTGCCCGGCATGGCCTAGCCCATCCCCACCAGCTCGCGCCCGATCAGCATTCGGCGGATCTCGCTGGTGCCGGCGCCGATCTCCATCAGCTTTGCATCGCGGAACAGGCGGCTTACGGTCGAATCGTTCAGGAACCCCGCCCCGCCAAGCGCCTGCACGGCCTGATGCGCCTGCACCATCGCCTGTTCGCTGGCATAGAGCACACAGCCCGCCGCATCAGCGCGCGTGACCTCGCCGCGGTCGCAGGCGCGCGCGGCCTCATAGACATAGGCGCGGGCCGAGTTCAGCGCGACATACATATCGGCGATCTTGGCCTGCATCAGCTGGAAGTTCCCGATCGGCTGGCCAAACTGCTGGCGCTCGCGTGCATAGGGCAGCACCTCATCAAGGCAGGCCGCAATGATGCCGGTGCCGATGCCCGACAGCACGACCCGCTCAAAATCAAGGCCAGACATCAGCACCTTCACGCCACGCCCCTCTTCCCCCAGGACGTTTTCGAAGGGGACCTCGCAGTCGTCGAAGATCAGCTCGCCCGTGTTCGACCCGCGCATGCCCAGCTTGTCGAAATGCGGGCTGGTCGAGAACCCCTTGAACCCCCATTCGATGATAAAGGCGGTGATGCCGCGTGCGCCGGCCTCGGGATCGGTCTTGGCATATACGATCAGCGTATCGGCATCAGGGCCATTGGTGATCCAGTACTTGCTGCCATTCAGCAGGTAGTGGTCATTGCGCCGCTCTGCCCGCAGCTTCATGCCCACTACATCCGAGCCCGCGCCCGGCTCGCTCATGGCAAGGGCGCCGACATGCGTGCCCGCCACAAGGCCGGGCAGATAGCGCGCCTTCTGGGCCGCGTTGCCGTTCAGCTTCAGCTGGTTCACGCACAGGTTGGAATGCGCGCCGTAGGACAGCGCGACCGAGGCCGAGGCGCGCGCGATCTCCTCAATGGCGACGACATGCGCCAGATAGCCCATTCCGGCGCCACCGTATTCTTCGGGGACGGTCACGCCCAATAGCCCAAGTTCGCCCATCTCTGCCCAGAGGGCAGCGGGAAACTGGTTGGTCCGGTCCACCTCGGCCGCGATCGGCTTCAGCCGGTCCTGCGCCCAGGCGTGAACCATGTCGCGCATGGCCGCGATATCCTCGCCCAGATCGAACCGCATGGGTGATGTGAACATGGCCCCTCCCCAAGGATTTGAACACTTGTTCATTTAAGCGTCATCAGCTGAGTCGCGTCAAGCCCCTTGCAGGCACCCGCCCGATCCCCCAGCTTGAAATCGTCAAAGCAGGAGGGACGAGAATGCGCATCATCTGGCTCGCGGTGGCATTGGCAGCGCTGTCGCATGCCGCCGCTGCTGAACAGGTTGGTGAGGTCGGCGTCGACTGGGTCGGCAACGATATCATCATCGAGGCCTTCGAGGACCCCAAGGTCAAGGGCGTGACCTGCCATCTGGCCTATTTCGACCGCTCTGTCGTTGACCGGCTAAGCCAGGGCAACTGGTTCGAGGATCCGAGCTATTCGGCCGTGGACTGCAGCCAGACCGGCCCGATCACCCTTGGCGATATCGACACAGGCGACAGCGGCGAAGAGGTTTTCAGCGAAGGCCGGTCGCTGATCCTGAAATCGCTCAAGGTCACGCGGATCCTTGATGCGAAGAACAATGCCCTCGTCTATCTGGGGCATGCCAGCGAATTGACCCAAGGGTCGGGCAAGATGTCGCTGTCGGTCGTGTCCCTTGGTGGCGCGGCCCCCTGAGGCGGAAGAGGACTGCGTGAAAGAGCTGCTCAAAGGGCTTTCGGCCGAGTCGCCGGTGCTGATTGCTGGGCCGACGGCCTCGGGCAAGTCGGCGCTGGCGTCCGAAATCGTGGCCCATCAGGGCGGTGTGATCGTGAATGCCGACGCGCTGCAGGTCTATGACTGCTGGCGCGTGTTGACCGCCCGTCCTTCGGCCGAAGAAGAGGCAGCACTTCCCCACAGGCTCTACGGCCACGTCGGCGCGCATCAGACCTATTCGGTAGGCCACTGGCTGCGCGACGTGACCGGCGTTCTGAAACAAGGCCAGCGGCCGGTAATCGTGGGGGGGACCGGGCTCTACTTCATGGCCCTGACCGAAGGGCTGGCCGAGATCCCGCCCATTCCTGCGCAGGTGCGCGCCATGGGCGATACACTGCGCACATCAGACCCTTCGGCACTGGTAGCCGCGCTTGATCCGGAAACGGCGGCGCGCACCGACCTGAAGAACCTCGCGCGGGTCCAGCGGGCATGGGAGGTGCTGCAGGCAACCGGCCGGGGCCTTGCCGATTGGCAGCGCGAAACGCCCGCCCCGCTTCTGCCGCGCATGGCATGCGCGGCCTTTGTCTTTCGCCCGGCGGTCGACTGGCTGAGCGCCCGTATCGACCGGCGGTTTGATCTGATGATGGCCGCGGGCGCGCTCGAGGAGGCCCGTGCAGCCCTGCCCGACTGGGACCCGACGCTGCCCTCATCCCGTGCAATTGGCGCGCCAGAGTTGATCGCCCATCTTCGGGGTGACATCCCTCTGGATCGTGCGGTCGAGGCCGCGAAGCTTGCCTCTCGGCAATATGCCAAGCGGCAACGCACATGGTTCCGTGCCCGGATGGGCGATTGGACAGCCGTTGACCCCGGCGCGTGACAATCCCGGGAAGCGTTTGCAAAACCGTGACTTGCACGCCGCAGTTGAGAAATCATTCGGCCGCACTCTCTTGCAACCACATTCGCGCCATGTTCCCAAGTTTTCGCTTGGGTCAACCCGCGTCTCGGGTTTATCTGTGTCGAGGCACCCTCGGATCAACCGGGGGCTTTCAGGATGGACCGCCGGAATCAATCGATGGACGACCAGAGCCAAACCTCGCAAATGCGTCTTGTGGCGATCCCGCGTCTGGCGGCTGGCGGTCGCTGGCGGGTTGAGGCGATGCGCGCTTATTCCGAGGCATGCCTGCTGTGGTTCACCAAGGGTCAGGGCCGCATCACCGTGGCCGGGCTGACGCGCGGCTATACGGCCCATAACGCGATCTTCATTCCCGCGGGCGTCATGCACGGGTTCGAGGTCGGGCCGCAGGTCTTCGGTACTGCGGTTTTCTTTGGTCGTGACTGCGCGGTGACCCTGCCGAAAGAGCCGCACCATCTGCGCATCCGCGAAACCTTTGTTGCGCAAGAGCTGAACGTGACACTTGATGCCATTGGCCGCGAGCTGGTGTCGGAAAGCCCCGCCAATGATCGCGCCGCTCAGGCCCATCTCGGGCTTCTGGGTGTGTGGCTGGAGCGGCAGATCGCCAAGGCAGGACCGGACGCGCAGCGCCCGGATGCCTCAAAGCGGCTGGTCGCACGTTATACTGCGCTTCTGGAGAAAGAGTTCCGTTCGGGAATGGGCGTGGCCGAGTTCGCAGCCCGCCTTGGCGTGACGCCCACCCATCTGACGCGCTGCTGCAATCAGGCCTGCGGACGCCCGGCGTCGGCCCTGCTTCATGATCGCCTGATTTTTGAGGCGCGCCGACTGCTTTCGGAAACCGACCTGCCGGTGAACATCATCGCCGACAGCCTCGGCTTCACCTCGCCCGCCTACTTCACCCGCGCCTTCCAGCATCAGGTGGGAAAGTCGCCAACGGCGTTCCGACGGACGAAGTAATCAGGCTTCCTCGACCACGATATGGGGCCACGCGGCCGCAAATTGCGCAATCCAGCGGTCCTGCGGCCATGGGATCACCTCGGCGTCGAACCAGAACTGCCGGTTGCCCTCAAGGTCGAACAGGCTGATATGGTCATCGCCGTCGCCGTTCCGCTTGATGCGGATCCGGCTGATCCGGGTCGGATGGATGCGCCCTTCCTGCCGTGAGGACCGGGCCGTGCGGTTCTGCCACCACGTCAGCTCGCCGGTCTCGGGATCAATCCGGCTGCCCCGGCGCGTGTTCGTCAGAATCTGCCCCGCCCCCATCAGCGTGACAAAGAACCCCACCCATTTTGCGACCGGCACCAGCCAAGGCGCACATTCGCCATCGGACGAGCAGTTGGCCGCGGGATCGACCGTCAGCCCGGCTGAAAGAAAGGCCACCCCTACGGCAAACATCATCCAGTGCCGCAGGTCGGTGCGTGCGCTGCGCTCGTAGGGCGGAATCGTGGCTGGCCGAATCGCGGGCGTGGTCGTCATGGCCCAAATCTGGCGCGTGATCGCGCCAAATCTGTGACGTTCAGTCCTTGCGCCCCTCGATATGCTTGCGCAGGCGCGAGGGGGTACGGAACTTGTTCGCGTTCTTGAAGGGGTTTTTCTCCCCTTGCCCACGGAAAGTGATCCGAATTGGGGTGCCCGGCATGTCGAAATGATCGCGCAGGCCATTGACCAGATAGCGCCGATAGCTTTCGGGCATCAGATCGGGATGGCTGCACATCACCACAAACCCCGGCGGGCGCGTCTTGACCTGCGTCATGTAGCGCAGCTTGATCCGCTTGCCACCGGGTGCGGGCGGCGGGTGCGCTTCGGTCATGGCGCCAAGCCAGCTGTTCAGGCGCGCCGTAGTGATGCGGCGGTTCCAGACGTCATGTGCCTTGAGGATTGCGGCATGCAGACGATCCAGCCCGCGACCGGTCTTGGCCGAAACGGTCACCAGAGGCGCCCCGCGAAGCTGCGGCAGAAGGCGC
Source organism: Gemmobacter aquaticus (assembly GCF_007859075.1). Taxonomy (GTDB): domain Bacteria; phylum Pseudomonadota; class Alphaproteobacteria; order Rhodobacterales; family Rhodobacteraceae; genus Gemmobacter; species Gemmobacter aquaticus. The sequence continues at coordinate 644,360 of NZ_VOAK01000011.1, read as the reverse complement.
TCGAACATCTCTTTGAGTTCCGCAAGCTTTTCCTGCTTGTCGCCTTCCAGATCCCATTTGTTCACCGCAACGACGACAGCGCGGCCCTCGGTCTCGGCGAAGTCGGCAATGCGCAGGTCCTGCTGTTCGAACGGGATCTCCACGTCCAGCAGCACGACAACAACCTCGGCAAAGCGCACGGCGCGCAGACCGTCGGCGACCGACAGCTTTTCAAGCTTGTCGCTGATCCGCGCCTTCTTGCGCATCCCGGCGGTGTCGAAAATCCGTGTAGGTGTGCCGAACCACGTGCTGCGAACCGAGATCGCGTCACGGGTGATGCCCGCCTCGGGGCCGGTCAGCAGCCGGTCCTCACCGATGATCTTGTTGATCAGCGTCGATTTTCCGGCGTTCGGGCGCCCGATGACCGCGATTTGCAGCGGGTGCCGCTCGGTGGGCTTGTGGGCGTTTTCATCCGCTTCAAGCTCTGCCTCTTCCTCGGACACGTCCACATCGACGATGGGGGCGTCCTGGGCCGCACGCTCCTCGAACCCTTCACCGATGGGCTTGAGGATGTGGTACAGGTCATCCATCCCCTCGCCATGTTCGGCAGAAAGGCGGACAGGCTCACCAAGTCCAAGGCTCCAAGCCTCGATGGCACCGGCGTCGCCTGCCTTGCCCTCGGCCTTGTTCACGCCAAGGATCACATGGGCGTTCTTGCGGCGCAGAATATCGGCGAACACCTCGTCCGACGGGGTGACGCCAACCCGGCCATCGATCAGAAACAGGCAGATATCTGCCATTTCCACCGCGCGCTCCGTCAGTCGTCGCATCCGGCCCTGCAGACTATCGTCGGTCACCTCTTCAAGGCCGGCGGTGTCGATCACGGTGAAACGCATGTCGAAGAGCTTTGCATCGCCCTCGCGCAGGTCGCGCGTAACGCCGGGCTGGTCATCGACCAGCGCCAGCTTCTTGCCGACCAGACGGTTGAACAGGGTCGATTTGCCGACGTTCGGGCGGCCGACAATGGCGAGTGTAAAGGTCATCCTGCCCTCCGGGGGCGCATCAACGGGTCAAGCCGGTGCGGATACACCGGAATGGCGTCAACGGAAAGCGTGAAGTTGACCGTTGCCGCCCACGATGAACAAGAGGCCACCCGCCAGCGCCGGCTGTGCAGCCGCGCCGCCCGGAATTTCCGCCGTTCCGACCAGCGCCCCGCTTTGGGGCGAGAAGAACCGCACGAGCCCGTCGCCAGAGGCGACGACGATCCGCCCGCCTGCAAGAAGCGGTCCATAATGCGCCGTGATCGCCAGGCGCTTCTTGGGCTTTTCCTTCTCGAAATACGGCAGGTCGGCGCGCCAAATCACGGCCCCGGTCGAGGCGTCAAGCCGCACAAGCTCTGCCTGATCGTTCACAAGGAAAAGCGATCCGCCAACCGGCAGCACCGGCGCCAGCGCACCCTCGTCTGCGGTCCAGAGCGTTTCACCCGATTGCGACAGCGCATAGGTCTTGCCGGCAGCGTTGCCCGCGTAGATCACATCGCCTGCAACGACAGGATCTGCCGTTACATCGGTGATCACCGCATAGGCCCGGCCCAGACGGTTGCCGACGATCTGCGCCTTCCAGCTTTCGATGCCGCCGGTCTTGAGCACGGCACGCAACTCACCCGAGACGTTCGGCAACAGCACAAGGCGATCCGTGACGGCAGGTGCGGAAGATCCCACCATACCCGTTCCGCCGGTCGTGCCGGACAACTGCCAGCGCACCTTGCCATCCCGCGCATCGACGGCCCATCCGGCACTGTCGCGCCCGACCACATAGACGAGATCCCCGTCGACGGCTGGTGCACCGGCGACCGAAGCACCAAGCTGCTGCCGCCACAGCACCCCGCCCGAGGCCGGGTCAACCGCAATCAGCTCGCCATAGCCCGTCGCCACGAAAACGCGGCCCGCGCCATAGGCGATGCCGCCGCCCGAAACCTCGGACGCACGGTCGCCCACCGGGGTCAGGTCGGACGCCCAGAGGGGCGCACCCGAAGTCGAGGTGGCATGCAGCCCCATGTTTGCATCAAGCGTGAATACCCGCCCGCCCGCGACGACCGGTGCCGCCGTGATGCGGTTGCGGCGTGACGAAGCAGAGCCGATGTCGGCGCTCCACACGCGCTGCGGCGCGGCGCTCAGACTGCCATGCGGCGGCAGGTGACGGGCATTGCCGCCACGCTGCGGCCAGTCGGCATTGGCCCCTGCGGCCGGCAACGTGATCGGAACCGACTGATTGACCCGCACCGCCAGGGGATCTGACGGATTCGGATTTGCAGCCGTCGGAATGCTGTCGTCCAGCGGCGCACGCGTGCTGAAGCGCTCGCCCGGCAGGATTTCTTCTTTTTCGCAGGCGGCAAGCAGCGCCACCAGCGCCAGAAGCGAGATCGCGGATTTCGAGGAAAGCACGTTCAACAACTCCATCCAGGGCCGATCAGCAGTCTGCCGGCATCAACCGGCAGCAATCTCGCCGCCGAGGGCAATAATCATCTGGCGGGCGCGGGCACGAAGCGACTGCGTCGCCTCCTGATCCTGCAACAGCGCCTCAAGACCCTTGATGGCATCGGCGGTCTTGCCCTCTTCGACCAGAAGATAGGCAAGCTGTTCGGCGGCCAGGGTACGGAACGTGCCGCCCGGGCGGGCGAGCGATTCCAAGGCGGCCCGACGGTCGGCAAGGGCGAGGTCCTTGCCCTGCACCAGGACCCGGCGCAAGGTCGCCAGATCACGCCATGCCTGCGGCGCCTTGGCATCGGCCTCAACGCGCGCCAGCGCCGCAAGCGTCGCCTCGCGGTCCTCGGCCGGGTCGGTCGCCTTCATCATGTCAAGAATCATGGCGTGGTCGCCGGTTGCCTGAATCTGGTCCAGCGCGGCCCGACGCTCGGCCGGGGTCTGCAGCTCGGTCGCAGCCATGACGGCATCGCCAAAGGCCTTCGCAGCCGTTTCGGCGCTGGATTTGCGCCATTCGGTCCAGGCCGTACCGCCCACGACGCCCAGCACGATCAACACGCCGATCCAGCCGTATTTGCGGAATGCCGCATACAGCTTGTCGCGGCGCACCTCTTCAGTGACCTCGTCAATGAAGCTTTCGGGGTTGCTCAAGGGCTCTCTCCCATCGTTTGCCCCGTCTTACACGCAAGGCAAAGCCCTTGCCAAGCCCCGAGCCTGAGGCGCGGCTGACCAGAAGGGGTCAGGCCGCTTCGGCTTCGTCCTCTTCCGCGACCTGCAGCGCCCACATTGCTGCGTACCGTCCGCCACGGGCCAGCAGGTCGTCATGCGTGCCCTCTTCGATCACGCGGCCTGCATCCAGAACCACGATGCGGTCGCTGTCTGCGATCGTCGACAGGCGGTGCGCGATGGTAATGACGGTTCGCCCCTGCCCCATCTCGCGCAGCGCCTGCTGGATGTCGCTTTCCGTCTGGGTATCGAGCGCCGAGGTCGCCTCGTCCAGAAGCAGGATCGGCGGGTTTTTCAAAAGCGTCCGCGCGATGCCGACACGCTGCTTTTCTCCGCCCGAAAGCTTCAGGCCACGCTCGCCCACGGTCGTCTGATAGCCGTCGGGCAGTGACAGGATGAAGTCATGGATCTTCGCGGCGCGCGCGGCGCCCTCAACCTCTTCGCGGCTCGCCTCGGGGCGGCCATAGGCGATGTTGTAATAGATCGTATCGTTGAAAAGCACGGTATCCTGCGGCACCACACCGATGGCACCATGCAGACTGTCTTGCGTGATATCACGGATATCCTGCCCATCGATCGTGACCCGACCACCGGTCACGTCATAAAAGCGGAACAGCAACCGCCCGATGGTGGACTTGCCCGACCCCGAATGGCCGACCAGCGCAACCGTCTGCCCCGAGGGCACGTCGAGCGTGATCCCCTTCAGGATCGGGCGTTCAGCATCATAGGAAAAGCGCACGTCCTCTAAGCGGACATGACCGCCGGTCACGCGCAGTGCAGATGCACCAGGCTTGTCCACGATCTCGGCCGGTTGGGCGAGCAGGCCGAACATCTGGCCCATGTCGACCAGCGCCTGACGGATTTCACGATAGACAGTGCCCAGGAAGTTCAGCGGCATGGTGATCTGGATCATGTAGGCGTTGACCATGACGAAATCGCCAACCGTCAGCAGTTTTGCCTGCACGCCAAGCGCCGCCATGACCATGACCGCCACCAGACCCGAGGTGATGATGAAGGACTGCCCCGCGTTCAGGAACGAGAGCGAAAGCCCCGTCTTCACGGCTGCGGCCTCATACCCCTCCATCGCGCGGTCATAGCGGGCCGCTTCCCGTTTCGCGGCGCCAAAATAGCGCACGGTTTCAAAGTTCAGAAGCGAATCGATCGCCTTCTGGTTGGCATCATTGTCCTGATCATTCATCTTGCGCCGGATCGCCACGCGCCATTCGGTGACCTTGAATGTAAAGGTCACATAGACAGCAATCGTCAGCACCACCACGGCCATGTATTGCCAGCCGAAAAGCACCGCGAAGATCACCGACACCATGGCCAGTTCAAGAAACAGCGGCCCGATCGAGAAGAGCATGAAGCGTAGAAGGAAGTCGACGCCCTTCACCCCGCGCTCGATGATCCGGCTCAATCCCCCGGTTTTGCGCGTGATGTGATAGCGCAGCGACAGGCGATGGATATGCGTGAACGTCTCAAGCGCCAGTTTGCGCAGGGCGCGCTGGCCCACGCGCACGAAAATCGCATCGCGCAACTCGCCAAAGATCACCGCGCCAAGCCGGGCCATCCCATAGGCCACGGTCAGCGCCACGGCGGTCAACCCCATCAGCATCGCATCCGATGGCGCATCGCCCGCCAGCTTGTCGACGGCCGCCTTGTAGAAGAACGGCGTCGAGACCGAGACGATCTTGGCCAGCGTCAGCATGGCCAAAGCCGCGACGACGCGGCGCTTCACCCAGCCCTCACCTTTGGGCCAGAGATAGGGCAGCACACGGCGGATGGTCTCGCGGCCGGTGGTCGAGGGCACGTCAGAACTGGCAGAATCGGAGGGGCGGCTCATTTCGGCATCCTTGCCTTGCCCTGTTGATCCGGGGTCAAGGCTGGGGTATCAGGGGTTAATTCAACGTTTCACGAGTAGTTGAAACATGGAGCGAAGTAAAGTCCTCTCGGCGCTGTCGGCGCTGGCCCATGAATCCCGGCTTGATCTGGTGCGCCTGCTGGTGCCCCGGGGCAAGGAAGGATTGCCCGCGGGCGAAATTGCCCGCGCACTGGGCCTGTCGGCCTCCCGCCTGTCGTTCCATCTGGCGGCACTTGAGCAGGCCGGACTTATCCGGTCTCGCAAGGTGTCGCGCAACGTGATCTATTCGGTCGATCTGGCCGGCATCGGTGGCGCGATATCCTACCTGCTTGCCGATTGCTGCATGGACCACCCCGAGGTGCTGGCCTGCTGTGGCGCCTCGGCCCACCGTGCGCTGCACCTTGTGGCCGAGGGCGAAGAAGTGCCGCGGATCACTGATCCGGAATCGTGAAGACCTGCCCCGGATAGATCAGGTCGGGGTCGCCGATCTGTTCCTTGTTCGCCTCGAACACTTTCACATACATCACGCCATCCCCAAGCTTTTCACGCGCGATCTGCCACAGGGTGAAGCCCGGCTGCACGGTGACGCTAACCGGCGCTACAGGGGCCGGAGCGGGCGCTGCCGCCGGCTCGGTTGGGCTGCGCGGCACCGGCACACCTGCTGCGGCCGCAGGCTTCATCGCGGCGGCAAGCGCCTCGGGCGTTTCGCGCTGGAACGGGGTTTCAAACCGCGAGGTAACTTTACCCTCAGCATCGATCTGGTCGGCGCGCAGCTGATAGACTCCCGGCGCCACGTCGCGCAGCACGCTGACCCAAGTGCCATTGCCCGCCACAAGGGCGTCGGCCACGCCGGTATTGTTCAGGTAAAGCCGCACTGTCGCGGTAGGTGCGCCCACACCCGAAAGCTGCACGGCCCCGTCGGGCGTATAGGCTATGGCGGCAATCGTGACAGCACCGGGCGCGGCCTGCGCCGCCCCCTGCAGGACGGTCGCGCCCTGATCTGACAACAGGATCGCGGTCGGCGGCGCTGGCGCGGGCGCATCCGCCACGCTGGCCGTCGCCGTCTCGCCCCCCTCAGGTGCGACGGGTTCCGGCGCGACGGTGGGGGAAAGCACAACCGTGTCATTCGATGCCACGGGCTCTGGCCCGAGTGTCATCAGATCAAGCGCCCGCGCGGCATCCGATGTGGGCAGATCGAACATCGATACGAAATTGCCCGCCGCATCGGCCGTGGCGCGCGCGATTTCCTTGCCGTCGACCCGCAAAGAGACCTCGGCCCCCGGATCTGCACGCCCGGCCACGACCGCATCACCATCCGGCGACACGCGTACCGTATCAAACGTCGGTGCCGAGGTTTCCGCTGCGGCCGGAGGCTGGGCTGATGGTGCCTTGGCCGCAGCAGGCGCCGTCGGCTGAACGGCAGGGCTGGTGTCTGCGGCCTGCGAGTCCGTGGCGGGCTCAACGGGCGCGGGCGCCTGCTGCATGTACCAGACCAGACCGGCCACGGCGACCGCTCCGGCGCCCAGAATTGCGGCGCCAGTCGCGCCCCCGAATGGCTTTGCATCTGCCATGTCTTCCCCCTTCCGGTGCTCTTTTATGGCACCGCTTTCCTTGACACAGGAACCCGGTTACAGCTTTGAACGCAACAGCTTTCCGAGGGTCCCATGTCGATGCGCCATTCCGTCTGTGTCTTCTGCGGCTCACGCAACGGCGCCCGCCCGTCCTATGTCGAGGCCGCGCGCGCAACCGGCACGATGCTCGCCCAAGAGGGCTGGCGGCTGGTCTATGGCGCCGGGGACATCGGCCTGATGGGAGAGGTGGCCCGCGCCGCCATGGCCGCAGGGGGCGAGGCGATGGGCATTATCCCGACGCATCTTCTGGGTAAAGAGGTGGGCAAGCGCGACCTTACCCATTTCGTGATCACCGAGAACATGCATGAACGCAAGAAAGTGATGTTCATGAATTCGGACGCGATCGTCGTCCTGCCGGGGGGCGCCGGAACGCTGGATGAGTTCTTCGAGGTTCTGACATGGGCGCAGATCGGCCTGCACAAGAAGCCGATTTTCACTCTGAATACAGATGGTTACTGGACGCCCCTCATTCATCTTGTCGACCATGTCATTGCCGAGGGTTTTGCTGACGCCAGCATGCGCGCCCTGTTCCGCGACGTCCCTGATGTAGAGGCCCTGCGCCAGTCGATGCGCGCGGCACTCGCCTGAAGCACGCCTGTTTTGCACTTGCATCGCCATAAATTCCAACTAATTTGGTCGGGTAATTTCAACTTCCCCGCGGCGCAGCACGTCTGGCCTGCGGAGCGAACAGGGCTGACATGGCAGACACACTTCTTATCGCCCCCACGATTGAACGCCACCGGCACGAACTGCGCCGCCGCAGCCTGACCATCAGCGCGATTAGCCGGATCACCCCAAACATGCTGCGCCTGACGCTTGCGGGGCCCGAGCTTGACGGCTTTGTCTCGATGTCGCCGGGCGATCACATCAAGATCTTCGTCCCCGACGGCGCGGGCGGCACGGCGATGCGCGACTATACCCCCCGGCGGTATGACGCGGCCAATGGCACGCTCGACATCGACTTTGCACTTCATGACGCAGGCCCCGCAACGCTTTGGGCCATGCAGGCCAAGGTTGGCGATGTGGCGCAGATCGGTGGCCCACGCGGTTCGCAGGTGATCAGCGGCCCGATCCAGCAATGGGTGCTGATCGGGGATGAGACCGCCCTGCCCTCGATCGCGCGACGGATCGAAGAGTTGCCGGCCGGCATGCCGGTCATCAGCCTTGTCGCCGTGCCCGGTGCGACCGATGAACAGCAGATCGCAACCGCCGCCGCACATCGGGCGCTTTGGGTACATCGCGACGATCCCACTGATGCAACGGGCCTGCTGGCCCAGCTTGACCGCATCGCATTGACCGAAAGCAGCTTTGTCTGGATCGCGGCCGAGGCCGGCGTTGCCCGCGCAGTCAGGGATGCCGCGCTTGCGCGCGGTCATGCCCCGGCCTGGATGAAGGCGGCAGGCTATTGGGTGGCGGGCGAGGCTGACGCGTCGGACAAGGACCTTTAGGCGCCGCGACACGAAGGCGCTTGGAAAGCGGCGCATCCTGCACGAACAATGGATCCGTCCCAGACCGGAACGGAGCCAGTCATGTTTGATGCCATCCTGATCGACAAGACCGAAGAGGGCCAGCGCGTCGTGCTGACCTCGCTTGAGACCTCTGCCCTGCCCGAGGGCGACGTGCTGGTCGACGTGGCCTTTTCAACGCTTAACTACAAGGACGCGCTCGCTCTCACCGGCGCCGCGCCGGTGGTTCGCCGCTTTCCGATGGTGCCGGGGATCGACTTTGCGGGCATCGTCGCAGAAAGCAGCCATCCTGACCTGCGCCCCGGTGACCCGGTGGTCCTGAACGGCTGGGGAGTCGGAGAGACACATTGGGGCGGGCTTGCCGGGCAGGCCCGGGTCCGGGGCGACTGGCTGGTAAAACTGCCCGATGGAATCAGCCTGACGCAATCCATGGCCATTGGAACCGCAGGCTACACGGCCATGCTCTGCGTTCTGGCGCTGCAGCGGCATGGCATCACCCCTACCTCGGGTGAGATCGTGGTGACTGGCGCGGCAGGCGGCGTCGGCAGCATCGCACTGACCTTGCTTGCCGCGCGGGGTTACACCGTTGCAGCCGTCACGGGCCGCCCAAGCGAAGAGGCCTACCTCCGATCATTGGGCGCCGCCTCCATCGTCGACCGGGCCGAACTCACCGGAACACCGCGCCCGCTTGGACGAGAACGCTGGGCGGGCGCGGTGGATGTGGCGGGCAGCACCGTCCTTGCCAATGTCATCTCGGCCATGAGGTATCGTGGCGTGGTCGCGGCCTGTGGCTTGGCGGCGGGGATGGACCTGCCCACAAGCGTCGCCCCTTTCATCCTGCGCGGGGTCACTCTGGCGGGGATCGACAGCGTGATGTGTCCGCTTTCCGAACGCGTCGCGGCATGGCAGGCCCTTGCGGATGAGCTGGACCTTCACAAGCTTGACGCAATCACCACCGAAATTCCCCTGGGACAGGTGATCGCCACGGCGCCCGAGTTTCTGCAGGGCAAGGTGCGCGGCCGCATCGTCGTGCCGGTTCGCCCTGAATTGGCCTGACCCAAAGGCGCAAGCGCGAACGAAAGGACAAAAAATGAAGATCATCTGGCTTGGGCACTCCGGTTTCCGGATCGAGATCGAAGAGGCCGTCCTGCTGGTCGACCCATGGCTCGATGGCAACCCGATGTTCCCCGCAGACCGCCGCGCCGAAGCCCTTGATGGCGCAACCCATGTGCTGCTGACGCATGGTCATGGCGACCATTCGGGCAGCGCGCTGGCGATTTCCCGCCAGAAGAACATCCCTCTCGTCGGCAGCTTCGACATGATCTCGTTCTGGGAGGCCGATGCAGGCATCACCGGGATCGGCTTCAACAAGGGCGGCACCGTCCATCTGGGCGGGGCAAAGGTCACGATGGTGAACGCGACCCATTCATCGTCCATTCAGGGCGCGCAAGGCCCGATCTACGCCGGCGGCGAGGCCGGTTTCATGATCGCGGGCGAGGGTCACACCATCTACCTTTCAGGCGATACCGACATCATGGCCGACATGGGCTGGATGGCCGAATACCACCAACCTGATATCGGCATCCTTTCGGCGGGCGGGCACTATACGATGGACATGGCCCGCGCGGCCTTTGCTGCCCGCAAGTACTTCAACTTCAGCACAGTCATCCCCTGCCACTACCGGACCTTCCCGATCCTCGCGCAGGATGCCACAGAGCTGCGCGCAGGTCTGCCGCCAAACGTGCGTGTGATCGAACCCGAGGTGCTGGAGCCCATCGAGATCTGAGGCGATGGCCGGGCACCGGCCCTAGGGCGTGGGTGCCGATGATGTGGCGGCGGACGCAGTCGGCGCTTTGCATTCGGGGTTGCCGAATTTCTTGACGCAGGCCGTCTGGGCGCAGACACGGATGCGGGCGTCGCGCTCGGGCTTGTGGATATCGACGCGCTCGACCGTCGCGTAGGATTGCTCCACCAACTCGGTCTCTACGGTGCAGCGCCGACCCCGGTTCGTCGTTTCACAATCCGTGACTCCGGTTGGCACGCGGACCCACCGCTCATGTTCGACGACCCGCTGCTCATAGACCGGCGGGATCTTCTGCAACCACTCGGCCTCGCAGAGCGACCTCTCTGCCCGGAACTCGGGTGTTCCGCAGCCGGCGACGGCCAGCAGCACCAGAATACGCGAAAGACGAATACGCATGGATCCCTCCCACCAGCCGATTACACCTGACACCAGCCAAGCGCCTTTTGCAGAGTTGCGTCAAGTCTCAGCGCCGTGCGGCAAAAAATCCCAAGAGCAGGGCCGAGGCCTCGGCCTCGGACAGCCCGTCATAGACCTCGGGTACATGGTGGCATTGCGGGTGACTGAAGACGCGTGCGCCAAAGGCCACGCCGCCCGACTTGGGATCGGACGCGCCATAGTAAAGTCGCGCGATCCGGGCCGCCGAGATCGCGGCCGCGCACATCGGGCAAGGCTCCAGCGTCACGTACAGGTCATGCCCCACCAGACGCTCCTGCCCCAGCCGGGCACAGGCCGCGCGGATGGCCAGCATCTCGGCATGCGCGGTCGGGTCGGCAAGCTCGCGCGTGCGGTTGCCGGCACGGGCAACGATCTCGCCATCTGGCGCCACGACCACCGCGCCGACCGGGACCTCGCCACGCGCGGCGGCGGCGCGCGCCTCGTCCAGTGCCACGTCCATGAATGATCGAAAGCCGCTCACACGATTGCTCTTTCAGGCTGGCGCCAATATCCTTGGCGATCCGGGGGCAGTTGGCCGCCGGTTTCGCTTTCAGGCGATTCACCCTTTCATGCCGGGAAACCCATGCCAGAACAAGAGAAGCCCAAGACGCCGAAACCGGTCGAGGGTGAACGGATCGCAAAGGTCCTGTCCCGTGCCGGGGTCGCATCGCGCCGCGAGGCCGAGCGGATGATCGAGCTTGGCGAGGTCAAGGTGAACGGCCGTGTCATCACATCGCCCGCGCTGAACGTGACCGCCAAAGACCGCATCACCGTGCGCGGCGAGCCTTTGGCAGAGAAAGAGCCGGTCCGGCTCTGGCTCTACTACAAGCCCGAAGGGCTGGTGACCTCGGCTTCCGATGAAAAGGGACGCGAGACGGTCTTTGACACGTTGCCCGAAGAGATGCCGCGCGTCATGTCGATCGGCCGGCTTGACCTGAACTCCGAAGGGCTGCTGCTACTGACCAACGATGGTGGGCTGAAGCGGCGGCTTGAGCTGCCCTCCACCGGTTGGCTGCGCAAGTATCGCGTGCGGGTACACGGCAACCCGACCGATCCCGACCTTGATCCGCTGCGTCAGGGCATCGTGGTCGATGGCGAGCGGTTCCAGCCCATGCAGGTGGTGCTTGACCGCGTGCAGGGTGCCAATGCCTGGCTGACGGTTGGCCTGCGCGAGGGCAAGAACCGCGAAATCCGCCGCGCGATGACGGAAATCGGGCTGACGGTGAACCGGCTGATCCGCGTGTCTTACGGCCCCTTCCGCCTGAACGACCTGCAACCGGGTCAGGTCGAGGAAGTGCGCCCCCGCACGCTGAAAGACCAGCTGGGCTTTGACCCGAACGGGGATGAGGCCCCGGAACCCGCCAAACGCAGCTCAGCCGCAAAGCCGGGGCGCAAACCCGCAACCGCGCCCAAGGCCGGCGTTGCGCCCAAGTCGGCGGCCACCGCAAAGCGCCCGGCCCGGCCCGCCGCCGGAACTGCTGGCGCCCGGCTGCTGGACTCGGCCGAACGGTTCATGGATGGACCGAAAAAGTCGACCTTCAAAACGCGCACAGAGGCGGATCGCGGCCCCACCGCTCCGCGCCGGTCGGCCGGCCCAAAGCCCACAGGCCCTAAACCCACGGGCGCCAAGCCTGCTGGCCCGCGTCCTTCCGGCCCCAAGCCCACCCGCCCAAAACGCTGACCCGCCCACGATTCTTTCCTTTCCCAAATATCCTCAGGGGGTGAATGGGCCGCATGGCCCAGAGGGGGCGCGAGCGCCCCCTGCCCGCTTTGTGCCGAAAACTGGCTTGCAACAGATTTCGCTGCATTTTTCAGCATTTCTCCCTCTGGCGGGGCGGGATCGCCTCACCTATAGTTCATCGCGCAAGGCCAGTTGGCCGCAGCAACCGGAGGACCGATGCCCGCATCTGCCCTGCAATCCCTGAGCTTCGCGGCCTTTTTCGCGCTGGTGATCTATGCCTCGTTCGGCGGGGGGCTCTGACCATGGCGCAACGCTTTGGCGGCAAGTATTCCCCGACGGGTGAGGTTGGCCGCGACCATCCGCCCGCCCCACCGTCCGCCGGCCAGCCTCCGAACCTCTTTGATGGCAAACGTCCGGCCAAGGCAGGGGCCCGGTCGAACATGCTGTTCCTCGCCGCTGTTTTCCCGGCGGTGGCAGGTTTCATGTCCGACCCGGTCGGCCTTGCCTGGGGCATGGGTGGGGCGGCGCTTCTTCTGGGGTCTGGCCTGCTGACGCGTGAAGGGCTGAAGGCCGAGGCGGCCTATGACCTGCGCAAGGTTTCCAAGCGCCCCGCGATCCCCCGCAAGATCTTTGGCTCGGTCGCCGCAGGATGCGGGCTTGGCATGGCCGGCATGATGTCGACCGGCACCCCGTTGTATGCGGTCCTTTTCGGCCTGCTGGGCGCCTTCCTGCACATGGGGGCCTTTGGGCTCGATCCATTGCGCGACAAGGGCGCAACGGGGATCGACGGTTTTCAGGCCGACCGGGTCGCCCGCGCCGTCGATGATGCCGAGGCGCACCTTGCAGGCATGAAGGACGCGATACTGCGCGCCCGCGACCGCGGGCTTGAGGCGCGGGTTGAACGGTTCGCCGTATCCGCCCGCCAGCTATTCCGTCGGATCGAGGAAGATCCGGGCGACCTTTCGGCCGCCCGCAAGTATCTGGGCATCTATCTGGAGGGCGCACGCGACGCTACGGTCCGCTTTGCCGACCTTTACGCCCAGAACCGCGACCCCAAGGCACGCGCCGATTACGAGGCGCTGCTTGACGATCTGCAGACACGCTTCGCCGCCCGCAGCCAGCAATTGCTCAGCAATGACGCGGGCGCGCTCGACATCGAAATTCAGGTGCTGCGCGAGCGGCTCAAATACGAAACCCCGGAAATCTGACCTGACCCATCGGGGTCGCCATTGTCGTCCGGTCTGACCGGAGCCCATCCCGCCGCAAGGCCATTTGACGGAGTTGTTGCCCATGTCCGAAGCCGTCCGCAAGGAAGCCGCCGCCGCACTCGCCGAGGTGGAACAGCTGAACGCGGTGATCCTGCCGCCCCCGGCCTCTGAGGTGGTCCCTCTGACCGCCGCCCCTGCCCCCGAAGCGGACGCGATCCGCAAGCGTATGGCTGAGATCGACATGGGCAATACCCAGTCAATCATCTCTTTCGGGTCGAGCGCACAGGCCGAGCTTCAGGTCATCTCGCAGCAGATGCTCGCCGATGTCAAAAACAAGGATGTAGGCCCCGCAGGCGATGCACTGCGCGGCATCGTCTCTACCCTGCGTGGCTTCACGGTGTCAGAGCTTGACGTGCGGCGCGAGCGTAGCTGGTGGGAGCGACTTCTGGGCCGCGCCGCGCCCTTTGCCTCATTTGTCGCCAAATACGAAGAGGTGCAGGGCCAGATTGACCGGGTGACGGCGGATCTCGACAAGCACCAGCACAAGCTGCTGATCGACATCAAGGCGCTGGACCAGCTCTATCTGAAGACCCTCGATTTCTACAATGAACTTGCGGTCTATATTGCCGCGGGCGAGGCCAAGCTGGCCGAGCTTGATGCCAAGGACATCCCCGCGCTGGAAGCCGAGGTTGCCGCAGCACCCGAGGCCGATCAGGTTCTGCGCGCGCAGGCCCTGCGCGACCTGCGGTCGGCACGCGACGATCTGGAACGCCGGGTGCATGACCTGAAACTGACGCGTCAGGTCACGATGCAGTCGCTGCCCTCGATCCGGCTGGTTCAGGAGAACGACAAGTCCCTGGTCACCAAGATCAACTCGACGCTGGTGAACACCGTGCCGCTGTGGGAAACCCAGCTTGCACAGGCTGTCACCATCCAGCGCTCGCGCGAGGCGGCGACCTCGATCAAGGAAGCCAACGACCTGACGAACGAGCTTCTGACCGCCAACGCCAAGAATCTGCAAGAGACGAACCGCGTGATCCGAACCGAAATGGAGCGCGGCGTTTTTGACATCGAGGCGGTGAAGCAGGCCAACGCGACGCTGATCGCCACCATCAACGAAAGCCTTGCCATTGCCGATGAGGGCAAGGCCAAGCGCGCCGCCGCCGAGGCGGATCTCGAGAAGATGGAGCATGAGCTGCGCGACACGCTGGCCTCGGCCAAGGCACGCAAGGATGGCGTGGGCACCGTGGCCGGTACGGCGGCAGGCTGACGGTACGCAATGCACCTGACCGGAATGGCCCGTTTCTCGGCGTTGGCGCTGGCCATTCTGGTCGGCGGCTGCGTTGCCACGCCGCCACCGCCTCCAAAGGTCGATCTGCCAGAGCCTGCGGCCCAACCGCCGGCGCCGTCCCCGCGTTCGGCGGAAAGTCAGGCCCTTGCAGACTACTATGCAAAGGTGCAGGCCGACCTTCTGTCCCAGGGCTTGCTCCGCACGGATGGCGGCGGGCGCGACGCGCCCTTCACCGACACGATGCTGGCCGAGAACTTCATCCGGGTCGCACTCTTCGATGAATACAAGCGCAGCCCCACAGGGCTGGTCGCACAACAGACCCAAAGCCATCTGCGGCGATGGGAACAGCCTGTTCGGGTGCAGGTCACCTTTGGGCCGTCGGTTCCACCGGACACGCGCGAGACCGATCGGGCGCGGATCAAGTCTTACCTTGCGCGACTTGCAGCCGCGACACGGCATCCGATCAGCGTGGTCGACAGCGACCCGAACTTCTGGATCGAGGTCGTATCCGAGGACGAGCGCCGCGCCATGGGACCGGTCATCTCTGCCCGGATGCCTTCGCTGTCACCGGCCGAGGTGGCGGGCCTCGTCAACCTGCCTCGCTCCACCTATTGCGTCGTCTATGCACTGTCGAACGCGGGCTCCTACAGCTACTCGCGCGCGATCGCGGTGATCCGCGCCGAACATCCTGATCTTCTGCGCCTCTCCTGCCTGCATGAAGAGCTTGCGCAAGGGCTTGGTCTTGCAAATGACAGCCCGCTTGCACGCCCGTCGATCTTTAACGACGACGAGGAATTTGCCCTGCTGACCCGGCAGGACGAACTTATGCTCCGCATGCTCTATGACCCCGCATTGAAGGCCGGAATGACCGCGACCGAGGCCCGCCCGGTCGCACATCAGCTGGCCACCGATCTGATCGGGGGCGAGAGCTGATCATGCGTGAACCGGGGCGCAGAAAACCCGCTTCAAACCCGTGTCACCTCGGGTATGGTAACCTCATTCGGGCGGGTGGTTCCGCCTTTTCCAGCGCCACTCTGGCGCCTCGCGATTGAAAGGCCTTGCCATGGTTTTCGATTTCCTCAAGGGCGAATTCATTGATGTCATCAGTTGGCTTGATGACACGCGCGACACGATGGTCTGGCGGTTTGAACGTCGCGGCCAGGCGATCAAATACGGCGCCAAGCTGACGGTGCGTGAAGGCCAGGCCGCAGTTTTTGTCCACGAAGGACAACTGGCCGACGTCTTTGCCCCCGGCCTTTACATGCTGGAAACCAACAACATGCCGGTACTGACAACGTTGCAGCACTGGGACCACGGCTTCAATTCTCCATTCAAGTCCGAGATCTATTTCGTAAACACGACGCGGTTCAACGACCTGAAATGGGGCACCAAGAACCCGATCATGTGCCGCGACCCGGAATTCGGTCCGGTACGTCTGCGCGCCTTTGGCACCTATTCGATGCGCGTCTCCGATCCCGGTGTCTTCCTGCGCGAAATCGTCGGAACGGATGGCGAATTCACCGCCGATGAGGTCAGCTTTCAGATCCGCAACGTGATCGTGCAGGAAATGAGCCGCGTTCTTGCCTCGTCCGGCATCCCGGTGCTGGATATGGCAGCCAATACCGCCGATCTGGCAAAGTTGATCTCCACGGCCATCGCACCCAAGATCGCGGAATACGGGCTGGTGCTGCCCGAGTTCTATATCGAGAACGTCTCGCTTCCCGAAGAGGTGGAGAAGGTGCTCGACAAGCGAACCTCGATGGGCATCGTGGGCGATCTGAACAAATACATGCAGTTCAACGCAGCCGAAGGTATGACCGTGCCCGGATCAGCCGTGGGCGGCGCCGTGGGCGCAGGGCTTGGCGCGGGGATCGGTATGGGCATGGCCCAGCAGATGCAGCCTTCTGGCCCCTGGGGGGCGTCGCCAGCAACCCCCCCACCGCCTCCGCCCGCATCGCGCCAGTGGCATCTGGCCGAGGGCGGCGCGACCAAGGGGCCATATGCCGAGTCTGACCTGCAGGCATTGGCACAATCCGGCGCCCTGACGCGTGGCAGCCTTGTCTGGACCGCCGGCATGGAAGGGTGGAAGCCCGCCGCCGAGACAGAGCTTGCTCGGCTTTTCGCCCAGGTGCCGCCGCCGCCACCGGGGGCCTGATCTTGGCACTTGCCGAACGCCACTTCCCCTGCGCGTCTTGCGGGGCTGATCTTCGCTACGCCCCGGGCCAGACCCACATGGTCTGCGACCACTGCGGGCACGAGCAAGACATCCCCGCAGCGCCCGAGGCCCGTAGCCTTGTTCTGGGCGAGCAGGACCTGCACCGCGCGCTGCGCGACGCACTCCCCCCCGGGGCGATGGAAGAGGTGCGCACCACGCGTTGCCCCAGTTGCGGCGCACTGGTCGAGTTCGCCGATGCGACCCACGCCACCGAATGTCCCTTTTGCGCAACGCCGGTCGTCGCAGGCACCGGCACCAACCGGCAGATCAAGCCGCAGGCGGTGTTGCCCTTTGCGCTGGACGAGCGCACGGCCCGGCGCGCGATGACCAACTGGCTGGGCAGCCTGTGGTTTGCGCCAAACGGGCTGGTGGAGTTTGCCCGCAAGGGGCGCGCGATGAATGGTCTCTACGTCCCCTACTGGACCTTCGACGCGGCCACCCGGTCGTCCTATGTGGGTGAGCGGGGCGACCACTACTATGTCACCGAAACGGTTGTCATCGATGGCAAACGGCGCCAGCAGCAGGTGCAAAAAACCCGCTGGTCAGCCGCGCGCGGTTGGGTGAAGCGGGCCTTTGACGACGTGCTGGTGCTGGCCTCGCAGTCGCTGCCACGCCAGTACACCGATGCCCTTGCCCCCTGGGATCTGGCGGCGCTGAAGCCCTATCGCGCCGACTATCTCTCGGGCTTCACGGCCGAGGGCTATACTGTCGGGCTTGAGGAGGGCTGGGCCCGCGCCCAGCAAGAGATGTCGGGCGTGATCGCCTATGATGTGCGCCGCGCCATCGGTGGCGATGTGCAGCGCATCCAGCGGATCGACACCGAATATTCAGCCGAGACGTTCAAGCATGTCCTGCTGCCGATCTGGATGGCCGCCTACAAGTACAACGGTCGTACCTACCGCTTTGTCGTCAATGGACAAACCGGTCGGGTGCAGGGGGAGCGGCCCTACAGCGTCTGGAAGATCGCCTTCGCCATCCTCTGCGCGCTCGCCCTTGCTGCGGCCTTCGCCTATGCCAACGAGAAGGGCCTGATGCGCTGACCGCTGCCGCTTTCCTTTTCCAAATATCCTCGGGGGGCGTTGCCGCAGGCAACGCGGGGCAGACAGCCCCCCGACCCGGCCAACCACATTGACACAGCGCCCGTCGCGCGCGATAGGCCAGCATCCCTAGAACCGAGAGGCCCCATGCGCGTTCTGTCCGAAGCCCATATCCCGGAACTGCCGAACCCCTATTTCGGCAAGGTGCGCGATTGCTACGACCTGCCGCCCACCGCGGAGGTGCCCGAGGGCCGGCGCATCCTGATCTCGTCTGACCGGATTTCGGCCTTCGATCGCATCCTTGCGGCGATCCCGTTCAAGGGGCAGGTGCTGACACAGACCGCGCGCTTCTGGTTCGACCAGACCGCAGATATCTGCGCCAACCATGTGCTGAGCTATCCCGACCCGAACGTGGTCATCGGCAAGCGCCTGACCATTCTGCCGGTCGAGGTGGTGGTGCGCGGCTATCTGGCGGGTACCACGGGGACATCGATCCTGCCGCTCTACAAGCAGGGGCACCGCACAATGTATGGTCACACCCTCCCCGACGGATTGCGCGACAATCAGGCGCTGCCGCAGCCGATTATCACGCCCACCTCCAAGGCGTTCGATGGTGGCCATGACGAGCCGCTGACCGCGACCGAGATTGTCGAGCAAGGCCTGCTGACCCAAGCGCAATGGGATGAAGTCTCGGCCAAGGCGCTGGCCCTCTTTGCGCGCGGGCAGAAGATGGCGGCAGAGCGCGGGCTGATCCTTGTGGACACCAAGTACGAGTTCGGCACCGATCTTTCGGGCAATATCCTGATCGCCGATGAGATTCACACCCCCGACAGCAGCCGCTACTGGCTGGCCGATGGCTATGAGACAGCACTGAAGGGCGGCACCCGCCCGCCGTCCTTCGACAAGGATGTGATCCGCGCTTGGGTCGCCGCCCGCTGTGATCCCTACAAGGACCCGATCCCCGAGATCCCGGCCGAAATGATCGAGGCCACCTCGAAGGTCTATATCCAGGCGTTTGAGGCGATCACCGGCCAAAACTTCACGCCGGATCTGTCCGGGGCAACCCCGCTCGATCGCGTGCGCGCCAACCTCGCCCCCTACTTCACCGCCTGAAGGTGGGCGGGGAGACCCCCCGCCCGACCCGTCAGGCCTTGTTGATGGGGATGCGCGTGCTTTTCGGCTCGGCCATCGCCTTCTTTGGTACGATGACCGTAAGCACGCCGTCTTTCATGTCTGCCTTCACCGCCGCCTCGTCTGCATCGGCTGGCAGGCGGAAGCTGCGGCTGAAGCTGCCGAACTGGCGTTCACTGAAATACCAGGTCTCGCCCTTCTCTTCGCGGTTGGTTTTCTTTTCGCCCCGTACCGTCACCACACCATCATCGACGCTAAGGTGGATGTCTTCCTCGGCGACGCCGGGCAATTCCATCGCGATACGATACGAGCCATCATCCTGTGATGCCTCCGCTGCCGGCGCGAGCCAGTCCGTAAGCCGCGATCCGGCCTGGCGCAGCGGATCAAAGAACGAGGGCCAGAAGTTCGTCAGCGCAGTTTTCTCAACCATCGGAAGCCTCCTCTTTCCTGAGTTGCGACGGCTGGAAAGATAGCGATTCGACGGATCTCCGCCGTGATACAGGTCATTGCGCCGGCAGGTGCATCCGGCAGACAATGAACGGGGATTCTGCGCCTCGAAGTGCATGTTTGCGCTAACAAGCGAAATCTCGGTATAAGCACGGAAACTTCGGGAGGACTGCGATGATTCTCAGCTGTGGCGAGGCCCTGATCGACATGTTGCCGCGCGAAAGCACGGCCGGAGAGGCCTGCTTTGCGCCCTATGCCGGCGGCGCGGTGTTTAATACCGCGATCGCCCTTGGCAGGCTCGGCGCGCCGTCGGCCTTCTTCTCGGGCGTCTCGACCGACATGCTGGGCGAGATTCTGGCCGATACGCTGACCGCCTCCAAGGTCGACACGCAGTATCTGGCGCGCTCGGACAGGCCGACCACGGTTGCCTTCGTCAAGCTGGTGAACGGTCAGGCCACCTATGCCTTCTATGACGAGAATACCGCAGGCCGGATGCTTTCGACCGAGCAACTTCCCAACCTTCCCGCCGATGTGGATACCCTGTTCTTCGGTGGCATCAGCCTTGTGAACGACCCCGCCGCCAGCACCTATGAGGCGTTGCAGGCGCGCGAGGCCCCTGCCCGCGTCACCATGATCGACCCCAACATCCGCCCCGGCTTTATCGCGGGCAAAGAGGCCGAATACCGGACGCGGATCGAACGGATGATCGCCGCCGCCGATATCGTGAAACTGTCGGATGAGGATCTGCACTGGCTGATGGGGGCTGGCGACATCTCGGCGCTGGCGCGGTCCATTGTGGCCAAGGGGCCGAAGGTCGTGTTCATCACCGAGGGCGCGGCTGGTGCGCGCGCCGTGACGGCGACGCAAGATCGGTTTGTCGCGGCAACCAAGGTGACTGTGGCCGATACGGTTGGCGCGGGCGATACGTTCAACGCAGGCGTTCTGGCCGCGTTGCACGAGGCCGGGGCGCTGACCAAGGCCGCGCTTGCCGCGCTGCCCGATGCGGTTCTGGACACCGCGCTGTCGCTTGGCTCGCGGGCCGCCGCCGTGACCGTCAGCCGCGCAGGCGCGAACCCGCCGTGGAGGCACGAGCTTTGAAGGCCGTTGTCCAGCGCGTTTCACGCGCAAAGGTCACGGTTGACGGGAAGATCACCGGCGAGATTGGCGAGGGTCTGATGATCCTCGTCTGCGCCATGCAGGGCGACACCGAGGCTCAGGCCGATCAGTTGGCCGCCAAGATCGCAAAGTTGCGTATCTTCAAGGACGAGGCTGGCAAGATGAACCGGTCCGTCAAGGATATCGGTGGTGCTTGCCTGATCGTCAGCCAGTTCACCCTCGCCGCCGACCTGCGCGGCAACCGCCCCGGCTTTTCGACTGCCGCCGCCCCGGATGAAGGCAAGCGGCTCTATGAATACTTCACCGCGCGGATCGCAGCCGAAGGCTTGGCGACCGCGAACGGCATCTTTGGCGCCGATATGGATGTGGAACTTGTCAACCAAGGGCCGGTGACCATCTGGATGGACACCGCCGGCTGAAGCGGGTCGGGAAGGCCCGTCAGGCCTTCCACTCCCTCAGGCCTTCCAGTCCCTCAGGCCTTCCAGTCCCACTGTGTGGTGAACTTGCCCATCAGCGCCTGCACGCTGGCCTCGTCCTGCTTGGGCGCCAGGCGTGCGACAAGGCCGCGCTTCTTGTCTTCGGCCACCTCGACCACGCGGGCGGAAAGGCCCGCCTCGGCCAGTTCGGCGTTCAGCACGCGGGAGATTGCGCTGCGGCGCAGGTCGGGTTTGAACACTTTGCCCACCGCCGTCTTCGGCAGTTCCGACAAGATCTCGATATGCTTGGGAACCGCCGCGCGCTCGGGGATATGCTCGCGCGCATACTCCACCAGTTCGGCGACGGATACGGTCGCCCCCTTGACCAGCTCGACATAGGCGCAGGGCAACTCTCCCGCATGGGCATCGGGCTGGCCAATGGCGCCCACAAAACCCACCGCCGGATGGCCCATCAGCGCCTCTTCGATCATCGCCGGGTCGATGTTGTGGCCGCCCCGGATGATCAGATCCTTGGCCCGCCCGGTGATGTAGAGATAACCGTCGGCGTCGATACGCCCCAGATCTCCGGTCCGCAGGTAGCGATCCTCGGCAAAGAGCTTATGGTTCTTGTCGACCTCGGTATAAGTCGATCCCTCGAACACGCCGGGATTGGCCACGCAAATCTCGCCGATCTCGTCCACCGCACACTCCCGGAAGCCGCCATTGCCGTTTGTGTGCAGGATGCGGACATGGGTATAGGGGAACGGAATGCCGACAGAGCCGATCTTCTTGGCCCCGTCTGGCGGGTTGACCGACACAAGGCAGGTACATTCGGTCAGGCCGTAGCCTTCGACGATCTGCACGCCAGTCGCCTTTTCAAAGCGGTTGAACAGCTCGATCGGCAACGGGGCCGAGCCCGAGAAGGCGCCGCGCAACGAGCTGACATCGGCATTGACCGGGCGCTGCATCAGCGCGGCAAGTGCCGTGGGTACCGTGACCATGTAGGTCACCCGCCAGCGCTCGACCAGCTTCCAGAAATTGTCGAACACCCCTTCGCCACGATAGCCAGCGGGCGTCGGAAACACCACATGCGCGCCGGATGCGATCATCGACATCAGGATCGGATACACCGCAAATACGTGGAACAAAGGCAGCGGGCAGATCACCACATCGGTTTCGCGGAACAGCAGCCGATGGCCCAGCCAACCGTTGTAGACCATGCCCGAGACCTTGTGCTGCGCGACCTTGGGCATGCCGGTCGTGCCACCGGTGTGGAAATAGGCGGCAACCCGGTCATCCGTCGTATCCGCAAAGGTCAGCCGGTCAGCGGGCTGCTTTTCAACCTCTGCACGGAAGTTCAGAACGCGGGCCGAATGGGTGATCGCACCCTTGGGCCGCAGGAAATGGGCGATCCATTTCTTGGGCGGATGCAGATAGCGCAGAAGATCAATCTCAAGCACCGTCTTTACATTGGGCGCATGGGTCAGCGCCTCGGCCACGCGGGCTGAAAGATCAGTCTTGGGAAAGGCGCGAAGGGTCACCACGACCTTGGCCTTGGTCTCGCGCAGGATGGCGCCGATCTGTTCGGGGTCGAGCAGAGGGTTGATCGGGTTCACGATGCCCGCAACCATCCCGCCCAGAAGCACATGCACAGTCTCGGACGAGTTGGGCAGGACATAGGCCACCACGTCCTTTTCACCAACGCCGAGGCTGCGGAACAGATTGGCCGATTGCGTCACACGGGCAAAGAGCTGCGCCCAGGTCAGGGTCTCTCCCTTGTCGGTGGGATCAGATGTCAGCTGGAAAGACACCGCACTGCGACCGCCATGTGCCTTGGCGGCCCGGCCAAGGAATTCATGCATGCTGCGTGCTGCGCCGCGATCTGCCCATGGCATCTCGGCCTCGATGGCCTTGATATCGGCCAGATTCGAGAAACTTCCCATCCGTATTCCTCCCTGTCCCGGTTCTGTCCGGGCTTCCCCTGCTGCCAAAATGGCCGCAAGTCGACAGGGCCGCAAGAAAAGCCTGATCCTGTGCCGTGACGTTCCGACAGCCCCGACGCTACGTCAAAAACCCAAGGATGGGCAAAGGGGCTTGTGGCCCCCTTGCCGGACTACTTCTGCGGAATACGCAGGACCTGACCGGGATAGATCTTGTCGGGGTGTTTCAGCATGGGCTTGTTGGCCTCGAAAATCTCGGGGTAGCGATTGGCGTTGCCCAGCGTCGCCTTTGCAATGGCTGACAGCGTGTCGCCCTTTTTCACCGTATGGAAAACCGGCTCGGGTGCGGCGGCGGGCATTTCCGCCTCGACCTTGGCCACGCCCTCGACGTTGCCCACTGCAAGGATGACCTTCTCCTGCTCTTCCGGCGTGGCGGCTGTGCCCGAAAGCTTGACCGTGTCGCCATCAACCTTGATCGACACATCCTTTGCATCAAGCCCCAGCTTTTCGACCTCTTTCTTAAGCGCCTCTTCCTTTGCGGCGGCAGCCTCCGGCGCCTCGGCCGCCTCGGCTTTAGAGCCGAACAACGACGATCCGGCATCCTTCACGAATGACCAAAGTCCCATGCAAATCTCCTGTCAAAACCGCACCACGGGCTGTGATGCATGGCCAGCATGCACCCGGCCACAAGGGGCGGTCCAGTGAAGATTGCGCGGCAAATCGTCGAGGGGCGATCAGGCCTGACCGTCCGTGAACTGTAGCCGGGCAAGGCGCGCGTAAAGCCCACCCTCGGCCACCAGTTCGTCATGCGTGCCCTGTGCAACGATGTGGCCGTGGTCGAACACCACAATGCGGTCGGCACGCTTGACGGTCGCCAGGCGGTGCGCCACGACCAGCACGCTGCGCCCCTCGGCCAGACGTTCGACCGCCGCCTGAACCGCCCGCTCGCTTTCGGCATCCAACGCCGAGGTTGCCTCATCCAGCAGCAAGACCGGTGCGTCGCGCAAGATCGCGCGCGCGATGGCGATGCGCTGCTTCTGCCCGCCCGAGAGCATGACGCCACGCTCACCCAGGAAGGTGCCGTAGCCCTGCGGCAAAGCGGCGATGAAGTCATGTGCAGCGGCAGCCTCGGCAGCGGCCTCAACCTCGGCATCGCTGGCGTCGGGACGGCCAAAGCGGATGTTCTCGCGGGCTGAGGCTGCAAAGATCACCGGGTCCTGCGGCACAAGTGCAATCGCCTTGCGGAAGTCGGCGCGCGCCATGTCGCGCAGGTCGATCCCGTCGAGGGTCACACGCCCCTGCTGCGGATCGTAAAAACGCAAAAGCAGTTGCAGGATGGTGGTCTTGCCTGCACCGGAGGGCCCGACCAAGGCGACGGTCTCGCCCGGTGCGACCTCAAGATCAACGCCGTTCAGGGCCGATACTTCGGGCCGCGCGGGATAGTTGAAGCGCACGCCTTCAAAGCCGATTTCGCCACGCACCGGGTGCGCCAGCGGTGTCGGGCGGGCGGGGTCCTGCACGCTGTCCTGCGTCTCCAGCAACTCGACCAGTCGTTCGGTCGCCCCAGAAGCGCGCTGCAGCTCTCCCCAGATCTCGGAGAGTGCACCAACCGATCCGGCGACCATGACGGCATAGATCACGAACTGAACCAGCTCTCCCGGCGACATGCTGCCTTCGCGCACATCCCGCGCGCCGATCCACAGCACGCCCACGATGCCAGCAAAGACCAGAAAGATCACGATTACGGTCATCACCGCGCGGGCCGTGATCCGCGCGCGGGCCGAGGCAAAGGACTTTTCGGTGACGCGCGCGAATTCGGCTCGCGTCAGCCCTTCATGCGTATAGGCCTGCACCGTCTGCACGGATTGCAGCGCCTCGGATGCGGCACCCGAGGATGCAGCGATCCAGTCCTGATTGTCACGCGACAGCGCCCGCAGCCGCCGCCCCAGAACAACGATGGGCACCACAACTGCAGGCACGATCAGAAGCACGAGCCCGGTCAGTTTGGCAGAGGTCAGGAACAGGAAGACCAGCCCACCCAGAAGCAGCAGCACATTGCGCAGCGCAACCGAGACGGAGGACCCGATGACCGAAAGGATCAGCGTGGTATCGGTGGTCAGCCGCGAAAGCACCTCCCCCGTCAGCGTCCGCTCGAAGAATGCGGGCGACTGGCCGATCACGCGGTCAAACAGCGCGCGGCGGATATCGGCCACCACGCGCTCGCCCAGACGGGTCACCAGCGCGTAGCGCAGCCCGGTGCCAAGCGCGAGCACGGCCGCGATCAACAAGGCACCCGCGAAATACTGATCAAGCAGAACCGCGGAATTGGCATTGAACCCGTCGACCACACGCCGCACGGCCAAGGGCAGGATCAGGCTGACCCCTGCCGTCAGCGTCAGCGCCGCCAATGCCCCCAGAACCAGCCCGCGATAGGGCGCAAGAAACGGCCGCAGACCCGCCAGCGCCTTCACGCGTTTCGAAGGCGCCCTGTCGGGCAGGGTTTGGGAACCACGGGCCATAAGTGCTCTCCTGTTTCGCCGAACGGGTTTAGGCGGGCAGACGCCGCAGGGCAAGCGCGACGAAGGGACGCGTCCCTCAACAGGGTCGGCACGGCCCGAATATGCCAAGACATGCCGAAGATTGCCGGTGGCGATGTGTCGGGGGTTCAATCCGGCGCCGGGCTGTGCAACCTTCGCCCAGTTGGATGAGGAGCCGACATGACCGAATTCTTCACCGCATCTGACGGTGCGCTTCTTGCCTTTTCGGACACGGGGACCGGAACACCCGTGCTCTGCCTTTCGGGGCTGACCCGGACCATGGCCGATTTCGACTATCTGCTGCCCCACCTGCCCTCGGGTCTGCGCGTTATCCGCATGGACTATCGCGGCCGGGGTCAAAGCCAGTGGACAGGGGCCGACAGCTATACCGTGCCGATAGAGGCACGCGACGCGCTGGAGTTGCTTGACCATCTCGGGGTGTCGCGCACGGCGGTGCTTGGCACCTCTCGGGGCGGGCTCATTGCGCTGGCATTGGCGGTGGCCGCGCGTGATCGTCTGACTGGCGTCGCCTTCAACGACGTGGGCCCTGTGATCGAGCGCAAGGGGCTGGAGCGGATCTTCGACTATCTGGGGCGCAACCCCACCCCCAAGACGCACGAAGCCCTGGCCGAAGCCCTGCCCCGCGTCATGCCGGGCTTTGCCAATGTGCCCGCCGAGCGCTGGCTGGCCGAGGCCCGCAAGCACTATGTGCAGACCGAACGGGGCCTGCGCATCACCTATGACCCCACGCTGCGCGAGGCCTTCATCGCGGCCTTCAGCGGCCCGGCTTTTGATGCATGGCCCCTCTTTGACGCGCTGCAGGGCGCGCCGGTCGCACTGATCCGGGGGGCCAACTCTGATCTTTTGTCGAAGGCAACTGCGCAAGAAATGCAATCCCGTCGCCCGGACATGATCTTTGCCGATGTTCCCGACCGCGCCCATATTCCTTTTCTGGACGAGCCCGGGTCGCTTGCGGCCCTGAATCGTTGGCTGGAGGCCCTGCCATGACCGACATTGCCCGTATCGAGGCCGCCAGTTTTCGACTGGCGGGGCATGCCCTGCGCACGCCGCTGCTGAATTCGCCCTTCCTTGATGACATCGCGGGGCGGCGGGTCTGGGTCAAGGCGGAATGCCTGCAATTGACAGGGTCATTCAAGTTCCGCGGCGGCTGGTCTGCTGTTTCCGCGATTGACCCTGCGGTTCGGGCGGCAGGGGTGCTCGCCTTTTCCTCTGGCAATCACGCACAAGGCGTCGCCTTGGCCGCACAACGGCACGGGGTGCCTGCCGTCATCATCATGCCTTCGGATGCGCCGCGCGTGAAGATCGACAACACCCGCGCCTTGGGGGCCGAAGTCATCCTCTATGACCGCGACAGGGAGAACCGCGAGGCGATCGGCGCGGCCATCGCGGCCGAGCGTGGGCTGACCCTGATCCGGCCCTATGATGACCCCGAAGTGATCGCGGGCCAGGGCACATGCGGGCTTGAGATTGCAGAACAGGCGACCGAGCATGGCATCCGTCAGGCTGACGTTCTGGTCTGCTGCGGTGGCGGCGGGCTGACGGCAGGCATTGCGCTTGCGCTGGAAAGCCGCTCGCCCGGCCTGCGCGTCCGTCCGTGCGAGCCGTTCGGCTTTGACGATACCGCTCGAAGCCTCGCAAGCGGCGCGCGCCAGCAGAATGAGCGCAGCTCCGGCTCCATCTGCGACGCCATCGTGACGCCCACGCCGGGTGAGCTGACCTTTCCGATCAACAACCGCCTTTGCGGTCCGGGTCTGGTCGTCACCGATACCGAGGCGCTGAAAACCGTGGCGCTGGCCTATAACCGGCTGAAAATTGTTCTGGAACCGGGCGGCGCGGTTGCATTGGCCGCAGCCCTCTTTCGACCCAACGTGATCGAGGGCGATGACGTGATCGCCGTCGCGACCGGTGGAAATATCGACACGGGCCAGTTTCAGGCCGCCTTGATCCGCTTTGGAGACTGATCCGTGCCGCTGGCCTTTCTGCCCGACCTGCGGCTGAACTACCGGGACGAAGGAACGGGTGCGCCCGTGGTCTTTTCCCATGCCCTGGGCCTCGATCTGACCATGTGGGACGCGGTGCTGCCGCATCTGCCCGAAGGCTTGCGCCTTGTGCGCTATGACCATCGGGGCCATGGCGGGTCAGACGTTCCAGCACCGCCCTATGCAATGGGTGCGCTGGTGCGCGATGCGGAACGGCTGCTTGACCACCTTGGCGTGCGGGACTGCGTCTTCGTCGGCCTGTCGATGGGGGGGCTGGTCGCGCAGGGGCTGGCCATCAAGCGGCTCGATCTGGTGCGGGGGTTGGTCCTGTCGAACACCGCCGCGCGTATCGGCAACGACGCGCTTTGGCAGGCGCGATCGGATACGGTCGCGACAGGCGGCATCGAGGCGCTGGCAGATGCCACCATGGAGCGCTGGTTCCCCCGCCGCTTCCGGGCCGAGGGGCGGCACCTGCCTTGGCGCGCGCGATTGCTCGCCACATCACCCGACGGGTATCGCGGTGCCTGCGCGGCCATTGGGGGCACCGATTTCTACACGCCCACCGCGAGCCTGACTTTGCCCACGCTGGCGATCGCCGGATCCGATGACGGATCAACCCCGCCCGATCTGGTGCGCGAGACGGCAGAGTTGATCCGGGGCTCCGAGTTCACCCTGATGCGCGGATCGGGACACCTGCCCGCAATCGATGCACCCGAGGCCTTTGCCCGACATCTGACAGATTTCCTTTATCGCATCGGTCATATAGAGGGGTGAGCTTCGTGCTGCCCATTTTCGATCTGTGATCCACCCCATGCGTGACCGCTTCGCCCTTGGCTTCATCCTGCTGACCGTGCTGATCGACGCCATGGGCATCGGGCTGATCTATCCGGTGATGCCCGACCTGATGACCGAAGTGACCGGAGACTCGCTTGCTGGCGCGGCGCTGTGGGGCGGCGTTCTGGCAACCGCCTTTGCGGTCATGCAGTTTCTGTTCGGCCCGGTGGTTGGCAACCTGTCTGACCGCTATGGCCGCAGGCCGGTTCTGCTTGCCTCGCTTGCCATCATGGCGGTGGATTATGTGGTCATGGCGCTGGCGCATACGGTGTGGCTGCTTCTGATCGGGCGCGTGGTGGCGGGGCTTGCCTCGGCCACGCATGGCACGGCCAGCGCCTATGTCGCCGATATTTCGGCCCCCGATGATCGGGCCCGTCGCTTTGCGCTGATCGGTGCGGCCTTCGGGCTGGGCTTCGTCGCCGGACCGATGATGGGCGGGCTGCTTGCCGTCGTCGACAGCCGCGCGCCATTCTGGGCGGCAGCTGCACTGGCACTGGCCAATTTCACCTTTGGTCTTTTCGCCCTGCCCGAGAGCCTTTCTGCAGACCTGCGCCGCCCCTTCAGCCTGCGCCGGGCCAACCCTCTTGCCTCATTCGCGGCCATCCGGCGCCTGCCGGGCCTGAAGCTGCTGCTGCTGATCTCGTTCCTCTACGCGCTGACCTTCAACGTCTGGCCGGCGATCTGGAGCTATTACGGCAAGGCTGCCTTCAACTGGGACGCCCGCGCGATCGGGCTCTCGCTGGCGGTATTCGGCATCTTCGTCGCATTGGCCCAGGCTTTCCTGATGCAGCCGATGATCTCTCGTCTGGGTGAGCGGCGCACTGCCACATTCGGCATGGTGGCCGAGGTTGCGACCTATGGTTTCTACGCCTTTGTCACTTCGGGCTTCTGGGCGCTGGCGTTCACGGCCGTCAGCGCGCTTGGCGGGGTGACTGGTCCCGCGCTGCAAGCCATGATGTCGCGCGCAACGCCAGAAAATCAGCAGGGCGAGCTGCAAGGCATCTTCGCCTCGCTGAACGCATTGGCGATGATTCTGACGCCCGTCGTCATGACAGCGATCTTTGGCTATTTCACCGGGCCGCAGACACCTGTCTTCTGGCCGGGGGCGCCGTTCCTTCTGTCGGCGGCCATCATGTTGGGTGCATTGATTCTTTTTCTTGCAACACCCGGCAGGGTTGCCAACGCCGAGGCCCGCTAGGCCTGTGCAAACCGCCCCGGATTTTGATCAAGACTGTCTAAAAAGACAGCTATCCGAATCTGGCACACTCCGATTAGTTGAGGGGGCGCAGGGGATGGTAGTTGTTGCGGTTGTGTAAACGGTTCCCCGACGTGGTGTTGATTGTAGCAAGTTTCAGGAAGGTTCTCGTGGGTCCCTGCGCCTGAAACCGCCGATAACGTGATGTAAAGAGTGAGCAAGAGAATGGAACGGACTGCAGTTTTTAGCGCAAATCATTATCTCGCACTGGCCATCAAGGAGACCGGCAGCCTCCTCGCGGCCATCCCAAGAATGGAGGGCGCCTGTTTGGTCGCCTTTCTTCTGTTCGCTCTGACCTGACAGGGCAAGCTTCGGCGGCATCAAGCCCTGCGGTGCATCCGCCGCAGGGACACTGAAACTACGTATCCGCGGCCCGGGTATCCCCACCCGGGCCGCTTTTCGTTTGCGGGTCAGGCGGCCGCAGGCATCCGCTTTTCAACCATGCCGACATACCAGCTTGATCCGAACGGGATCGCGTTGTCGTCAAAGTTATAGGCGGGGTGGTGAACCATGGCGGTATCGCCATTCCCCAAGAAGATATAGGCGCCGGGACGTTCGTTCAGCATATAGCTGAAATCCTCGGCCCCCATCAGCGGCGGGGTGTCTGGATCGACCTGCCCCGATACCTCGCGCGCGACCTCGACCGCGTAGTCGGTGTTATCTTCGGCGTTGATGGTCACCGGGTAGCCGCGCTGGTAGTTCAGCACAGCCTGCCCGCCAAGTGCGATCGCCGTCCCCTCGACAATCTCTTTCAGGCGCTGCTCGACCTGATCCTGAACGGCGGGGTCCATGGTGCGCACGGTGCCCTTCATCTTCACGACCTGCGGGATCACGTTATGGGCAGTCGAGTCGGTCTGTACGGTGCAGATCGAGACAACCACCTGCTTCAGCGGATCAACCGTGCGGCTGGCGATCGTCTGCGCGGCCACAACGATATGGGCGGCGATCACGGTGGTGTCGATGCATTCATGTGGCTTCGCGGCATGGCCGCCCCGGCCAGTCACGACGATCTCGAACTGATCCGCCGCCGCCATGATGGCGCCCGGACGGATGGCGAACTGGCCAACGGGAATTCCGGGCATGTTGTGCATGCCATAGACTTCCTGAATGCCCCAACGATCCATCATCCCGTCGTTGACCATCTCCTTGCCGCCGCCGCCGCCCTCTTCGGCAGGCTGGAAGATGACCACGGCGGTTCCGTCGAAGTTCCGCGTCTCGGTCAGATACTTTGCCGCACCCAGCAACATCGCGGTATGCCCGTCATGCCCGCAGGCATGCATCCGCCCCGGCACCTGCGAGGCATAGGCAACGCCGGTGTTTTCCGTGATCGGCAGCGCATCCATGTCGGCACGCAGCCCAATCACCCGCCCCGATTCCGTTTGCCGACCCTTGATCACACCAACGACACCGGTGCGGCCAATCCCCTCCACAACCTCATCGCAGCCAAAGCTGCGCAGCAAGTCAGCCACGCGCGCCGCCGTCCGGTGCACTTCGAACTGAAGCTCGGGGTTGGCGTGGAAATCCTGCCGCCAGGCGGCGATTTCGGGCAGCAGTTCGGCAAATCGGTTTCGCGGGGCCATGGGGTCCTCTGACGTTGTTGATCCATGCCAGTGTGCAGGGCGCGCGCGGGTCTGTCGCCTCTCAAAGCGACGGGCCGGGGGCGATTTCGGATCCGTCGGCAAAACGGTTCAACCGGAAACGGCGAATGTCATGCCCGGTTGAATTGCCCATAACCAGATCGGCAATCACGCGCCCCATTCCGGGGCCGATCCCGAAGCCGTGCCCGCTCATCCCCGTCGCGATGACGAGGCCAGGGATTGAGGCCGCCCGGTCCACCACCGGCACCACATCGGGCATGCTGTCGATCATCCCGGCCCAGGCGGCGCGCAGAGGCGGGGCGCCAATCTCGGGGAAGGCGGCCGCGAATTCGCGCTGAATGCCAGCCAGAAGCCGGCGCGATGGCGCCGGGTTCAGAACCCGGTTGCGTTCGAAAGGGGACACACCGTCGGCCGACCAGTGCCGGGGCGTGCCCCAGCTATCCGGGTAGTCGCGCGGTGCGGCAGGGTAAAACTTCGTGGACCGGAAATCCTTCTTCAGAACAGGCAGATACGCGGCAAAGCTGCGAAAGGCGTCGGGTCCGATGAAGAAGTCATGCCCGCTGCCCGGCGCCAGGCTGTAGCCACCATCCTGCCGGCGGCGAAAGGCGATCCGGTCATCCGTCGCGTTGCCCGCAAAGACCTGCGGCAGCGGCATGGTTGCAGCGACGGTCGCCCGGACCGACAGCTGCGGGAAGCTGACCCCATGCGCACGCGCAAACAGACTGGACCACGCGCCCCCCGCCAGAACGACCTGCGCGCAGGCAATCCGGCCCGCCTCGGTCACCACACCCGTGATCTGTCCTGCAGTGATGTCGAGCGTCCGTACAGCGCAATTCTCGACAAGCACGGCTCCACGTCGTGCGGCCCCCTGTGCGAGATGCGGCACCGCCACCCAAGGCTCGGCCCGCGCGTCCGAAGGTGTGAACATGCCCCCAAGCCAAGGGGCGGTGCTGCCCTGCACCAGACCGCCCACGGCCTGACGGGTCAGCATCCTTGTATCAACGCCATGGCCCTTTGCCTCTGCCAGCCACGCCTCGAAGCCCTCCATCTCGGCCTGGCTGCGCGCAAGGTAGAGCACGCCCTCGCGGCGGAACCCCAGATCGTCGCCGAATTCCTGCGCAAGCGACTGCCAGATGCGCAGGCTTTCGATCATGATCGGCAGTTCGGCAAAGTCGCGGCCCTGCTGGCGTACCCAGCCCCAGTTGCGGCTGGACTGTTCACCTGCAATGCGGCCCTTTTCGCAAAGCACCACCCTTTGCCCGCGTTCGGCCAGATACCATGCCGTCATCACGCCGATGACCCCGCCCCCGATCACCACCACGTCGCAAGCGGCCGGCGGCGGCCCCGGAAAGCGGATCGGAGTCGTCTCGGAAATCGGAAAGGGCATCATTGGGCAAGCTCCTCGACCAGGGCCTGCATGAAGCGCCAGCCGGCCTCGAACTGGTCCAGCGCAAGCCATTCGTCGGGCTGATGGGCCTGGGCGATATCGCCAGGGCCGCAGACAACCGCCGAGTAGCCTTCTGCCTGAAACTGCCCGGCTTCGGTGCCATAGCTGACGACACCCGCAGCATTGTCACCGGTTAGGCGACGGACCAACGCTTCGGCCGCGCCGTCTGTTTCAGGAACCAGCGGCGGAACGTAGAAAACCTCGGTTAGCTGGATCGCAGCCTCGGGACGCACAGCTTGCATCCCGGCCTCGATCCGCGCAGCCTCGGCCCGCAGGCGGGCCACCCAGTCCAGCGGATCTTCACCCGGCACACAGCGAAAGCCCAGACCGAAGGCGCAATCCTTGGCCGTGATGTTCTCGGCCGTGCCGCCGCGAATGGTGCCCACGTGCAGCGTCGTGAACGGTGGGTCAAAGAGGCCTGCGATCGCGGTCACGTCCTTTGCGCGGTTTTCGGCGTTCATCCGGTTGGCCCAGTCGATCAGCCGCGCACCTTCCATGATCGCATTGACGCCGCCGTGCATGATCGAGCTGTGAACCTCAAACCCCGTCACATCGACGCGCATGCCGTGCCCGCCTTTATGGCCGTTCACCACGCGCATCATCGACGGCTCACCCACGACCACGGCCCCGGCGCGCGGCAGGGTGCGGGCCATGGCGGCGATCATCGCAGGCGCGCCAGTACAGCCCAGTTCCTCGTCAAACGAGAGCGCGATCTGCAGGGGGCGCTTGACCCCGCGCTGCAAGGCCAGCGGCACCGCCGCCAGCGCCAACGCGACAAAGCCCTTCATATCACAGACGCCACGGCCGATCAGCCGGCCATCACGTTCGGTCACCATCCAGGGGTCAGAAGTCCAGGCCTGCCCATCAACCGGCACCACGTCGCTGTGACCTGACAGGACGACCCCACCGGGAACCCAGGGCCCGACATTGGCAAAGAGCGCAGCCTTGGTGCGATCCTCGTTCCACACCCGATGGGCCGTGACGCCCCACCCCGCAAGCCAGGATTCGACCCAGTCGACCAGCGCAAGATTGCTGTCCCGGCTAACCGTGGGGAATGCGACCAGTCGTTCGAGGATCTGACGCGACGTAAGGAGTTCTGGCATGATTTACCGGATCTGATCATATTTTCTTGGTGCAGCGTGAACTTGGGCTGCGGGATTGGCAAGACCCGCCATCGCGCGCATGGGGCATCCTGCCCGATCAGCCTGTCATTTTGTCGAAACGCGCTTGCTAGGTGCCAAAAAATTGCTAACACTTGACCAAATGGCAAACAACCATGCCGCGAAGAGCATGAAATAAGCCAATAAAAACAACAGACTTGGGGGTATAGCCGATGCCCGATGGGGCAAGACCGGTACTCGATGTCCGGGGGCTGAAAACCGTGTTCCGGACACGCGGTGGCGATGTGCACGCCGTCAATGATGTCAGCTTCAGCCTGCAAAAAGGCGAGCTTCTGGGCGTGGTCGGCGAAAGCGGATCAGGCAAGTCGGTGACGATGATGTCGCTGATCGGGCTCTTGCCCTCTCCCCCCGCGGATGTCTGCGGCGGCACGGTGATGCTGGGCGATACGGATCTGCTGACCGCGCCCCCGGAAGAGCTGCGCCAAATCCGTGGCGCGCGGATCGGGTTCGTGTTCCAGGATCCGATGACCTCGCTCAACCCCGTGTTCAACGTCGGCTCGCAGATCATGGAGCCCCTGCGCGAGCATATGGGCATGACCAAGGCCCAAGCCGAAGTGCGAGCTGTGGAACTGCTGGAGCTTGTGGGCATCCCCGATGCGCGCCGCCGCCTGAAAAGCTATCCGCACCAGTTTTCCGGCGGGATGCGCCAGCGGGTTATGATTGCCATCGCGCTTGCCTGTGACCCGGATGTTCTGATTGCGGACGAGCCGACGACAGCGCTCGATGTAACCATTCAGGCGCAAATCCTCGAACTGGTGAAAGAGCTCCGGCAGAAGCTTGGCATGGCGATCATCTGGATCACCCATGATCTGGGCGTGATTGCGGGTATCGCAGACCGGGTGATGGTCATGTACGGCGGGCAGGTCGTTGAGCAAGGTCCGGTGCGCGCGGTGTTCAGCGCGCCGCAGCACCCCTATACGCGGGCGCTGCTGCGCACGATCCCGAAGCTGCACGGGCCACGCGATGCCCGGCTTGAAGCGATCTCTGGCCAGCCGCCGATCCTTTCGGCCCCACCAACATCCTGCCCGTTCCGCCCGCGCTGCCCACATGCGTTTGACCGTTGCGCCGCCGAAAACCCGGCCCGGCGCGCCATCGACGGGCGCGCGATCGGTCAGGGCCATGACGTCGCCTGCCACTGGACTGCCCCGGCCATGCAAGAGGTTGCCCATGCTTGATGCCCAAGGCACTGCCGCGGCACCGCTGGTTCAGGTCAGTAACCTGAAGATGTACTTCCCGATCTACACCGGACTGCTGCGGCGCCACACCGGCGACGTCAAGGCGGTGGACGATGTCAGCTTCACCATCCGCGCGGGCGAGACGCTGGGCCTTGTCGGCGAATCCGGCTGCGGCAAGTCGACCGTGGGGCGTGCGATCCTTCGGCTCTACGAACCGACTGCCGGGCGCGTTGTGATTGACGGCGACGATATCCCCGCGCTTGCGCCCGAGGCGCTGCGCAAGAAGCGTCCCGTGATGCAGATGGTGTTTCAGGACCCGCAAGCCAGCCTGAACCCTCGTATGACGGTCGCCGATATCATCGGTGAGCCTTTGGACGAGCACACGAACCTGACGGGTCAGGAAAAGCTCGCACGGATCTACGAGTTGATGGATCAGGTCGGGCTGAACCGTGCCTTCGCCAACCGCTATCCCTTTGCCTTCTCGGGCGGGCAGCGCCAGCGCATCGGCATTGCGCGTGCATTGGCGCTTAATCCCCGTTTCATCGTCTGTGACGAACCTATCGCAGCGCTGGACGTGTCTATCCAGGCGCAGGTCGTCAACCTGCTGGAGGATCTGCAGGACCGGCTGGGCCTGACCTATCTCTTCATCAGCCACGATCTGTCGATGGTGCGCCACATCGCTGACCGCGTGGCAGTCATGTATCTGGGCCAGATTGCCGAGATCAGCCCGCGCGACGACCTCTATGCCAATCCGCTTCACCCCTATGCAGAGGCGCTTCTTTCCGCTGTTCCAGAGCCTGATCCCAACGGCGCCGCACGGCAGCGGATCATCCTCAAGGGCGACGTGCCCTCGCCTGCCAATCCGCCCAAGGGATGCAACTTCTGCACGCGCTGCCCAAAGGTGATGCCGGTTTGCCGCGAGATTGAGCCGAAGCTTGCCGAAGCCGCGCCGGGCCGCATGGTGGCCTGCCATCTGATAAACCCGATACCGAGCACCGGCTGAACCGGAGCCACAAAGAACCGAGGCAGGGCATAGTCCCGAGCACTACCAACAAGGAGAGCCACGAATATGAAAATCAAGACCCTGCTGATGGGCGCTGCTGCAGCCTTTGTGCTGGCCCCTGCCGCCCAAGCCGAACGCGGCGCGGATGGCGAGTTGAAGATCCTGTATTATCAAGCGGTTTCGACGCTGAACCCCTATCTGTCCTCGGGCACCAAGGATGTCGAGGCAGGATCGCTGGTGCTGGATCCGCTCGCCTCGTTCGATCAGGACGGCAATATGGTGCCGCGTCTGGCCGTCGAGATCCCGACAGTGGAAAATGGCGGCGTCGCGGCTGACCTGACCTCGATCACCTGGAAGCTGAAGGAAGGCATCACCTGGTCGGACGGCACACCGCTGACCTCGGAAGACGTCAAGTTTACCTGGGAATACTGCACCCATCCCGAGGGTGGCTGCGCGCAGGGCGCCAAATATGAAGGCGTAAAAACGGTTGAAACCCCCGATCCGCTGACCGTCAAGGTCGTGTTTGAGGCGCCCAAGCCCTATCCCTATCAGCCCTTCACCGGCGCAACCGCCCCGATCCTGCAAAAGGCCCAGTTCGGCGCCTGCGTAGGTGCCGCGGCCTCGTCCTGCACCGAACAGAACTCCAAGCCGATCGGCACCGGTCCTTTCGTCGTCACCGACTTCAAGGTCAATGACGTGATCACGCTGGAAGCCAACCCGAACTACCGTGACGCGGCCAAGCCCGCCTTCGCAAAGGTGACCGTCAAGGGCGGCGGCGACGCGCTGGCCGCAGCCTCGGCCGTCATGGAAACCGGCGAGTTCGACTACGCCTGGAACACCCAGATCAACCCTGAACAGCAGGCCCAGATGGAAGCTGGCGGCAAGGGCAAGTTCGTCAACGCCTTTGGCACGCTGGTTGAACGGATCGAGATCAACATGACCGATCCTTCGAGCGATCTGCCCGAAGGCGAGCGGTCGACACCGAAGCACCCCCACCCGATCTTCTCGGATGCGCGCGTGCGTCAGGCGCTGTCGAAAGCCATCGACCGCAATGTGCTGGTCGAAGTGGGCTATGGCGCGGCTGGCCGGCCCACCTGCAACCTTGTCCCCGCCCCGGCCTATCAGGCCTCTGACAACACCGACTGCCTGACGCAGGACATCGAAGGCGCCAAGAAACTGCTGGAGGAAGCCGGCTGGGTTGACAGCGATGGCGACGGCATCCGCGACAAGGACGGCAAGAAACTGTCGATCCTTTATCAGACCTCGGTCAACGCGGTGCGGCAGGACTTCCAGGCGCTGGTCAAGGGCTGGTGGAACGAAATCGGCGTCGAGGTCGAGTTGAAGTCGATCGATCCGGGCGTCTACTTCGGCGGTGACGCGGCCTCGCCCGACACCTTCCAGAAGTTCTATGCCGACGTCGAAATGTACGCCAACAACTTTGATGGCACCGACGCAGAACCCTACATGTCGCAATACCTGTGCGACAAGATCCCCGGCCCCGACAACCAGTGGCAGGGCGAAAACGTCAACCGCTTCTGCGATCCGGCCTATGATGCGCTGGTCAAGGAGTTGTCCTCGACCGTAGGCATCGAGGCTCGTGGGGCGTTGGTCAAGAAGATGAACGACATGCTGACCAAAGACTCGCACGTGATCATCCCGCTGGTGGATCGCGGACGCTTCTCGGCGCAGTCGAACAGCATCGATGGCTTCATCATGAACTCGTGGGACAGCGAACTCTGGAACGTGGCCGACTGGTCCCGCGTGAAGTGACCTGAACGGACGTGGCGCGAGACCCTCGCGCCACGTCTTCCTGCTGTCCCGATCCCGAAAGCCCTGCGCGCCATGCTGACATTCATCCTTCGGCGGCTCATGCTGGCCATTCCCACGCTGCTGCTGATCTCGCTCGTGATCTTCCTGCTGGTGGATTTCGCGCCCGGCAGCCCGATGTCCGAGATTCCGCTGACCGTACCACCCGAGGTGCGCCAGAAGATGATGGCCGCCATGGGCGCCGACAAGCCGGTGATGGTGCGCTATGTGCTGTGGCTGCGGCAGTTCTTCATCGTCGAGCCGCAATACGCGATCGACGCCCTTTTCGGCACCGACTTCGCCCAAGGGGCGCAACGGATCATCTCGTGGCAGTCCAAGGTGCCGGTGTTCCAGATCATCGGTGAGCGCCTGCCCCAGACCCTGACCGTTGTGGGTACGGCCTATCTGATCGGCATCCTGATCGCGCTACCCATCGGCATCTATTCCGCCTATCGCCAGTATTCGTGGTTCGATATCGGCGGCACGTTCTTTTCGACCGTCGGCTTTTCGGTGCCCACCTTCTTTACCGGCAACATCCTGATCCTGATCTTTGCCGTCAAGCTGGGCTGGTTCCCGACGATCTATGATACCAACCTGCGGATCACCGACTGGGAGAGCCTCGTCAAGATGCTGAAACAGATGGCCCTGCCCGTCACGGTTCTGGCCCTGTTCAACGCAGCCGAGATCAGCCGCTATACCCGCGCCTCGGTGCTGGAAAACCTCGGGCAGGACTATGTTCGCACGGCCCGCGCCAAGGGCATGCCCGAACGGGTGGTGCTGCTGAAACATGTGCTGCGCAATTCGCTGATCCCGGTGGTCACCGTGATCGCGCTTGGCCTGCCCACTGTCTTTGGCGGCGCCATCGTCACCGAGCAGATTTTCAAGATCAACGGCATCGGTGCCGCGCTGATCGGGGCGATCCATGTCAGCGACCTGCCGACGGTGCAGACCATCACCTTCATCTTTGCCGTGCTGATCGTGGCCTTCAACCTGATCGCCGATATCCTTTACGGCATCCTTGATCCCCGGATCCGCTATGACTGATACCTCAGCCGCCCCCATCAAGCTTGAAAAGCCGCGCAGCCAGTGGCGCGACGTCTGGGTGCAGTTCCGCCAGCACAAGGGCGCCATGGTCGCGCTGGTGCTGCTGTGCGTCATGGCGGCCTTTGTGCTGATCGGCCCCTTGATCTGGCGGATCGACCCGAACTTCATCGACCCCGACCCGGTCAAGATGATCCGCCTGCGCAACAAGGGTCCCAGTTGGGACCACCCGATGGGCACCGACCAGATCGGGCGCGACATCCTTGCGCGGATGATGTTTGGCGGGCGCATCTCGCTCGCGGTGGCCACGGTTGCGATGCTGGTCGCGATCTTCATCGGAACCACTGTGGGGGTGCTGGCGGGCTACTTCCGGCGCATCGACGGCCTCCTGATGCGGCTGACAGATATGTTCCTTGCCCTGCCGCTGCTGCCGCTGCTTTTGGTGATGATGTTCCTCTTTCGCGATGCGGCGGCAAAGGTGCTTGGCCCCAGCATGGGCACGTTCCTTCTGATCGTGCTGGCCATCGGCGTCACAAGCTGGATGCATTCCGCCCGGATCGTCCGGGGTGAGGTGCTGGCGCTGAAGGAACGCGAATATGTGCTGGCCGCGCGCTCTATCGGCACGCCCGCGCGGCGCATCATTCTGCGCCACATCCTGCCCAACGTGCTGTCGCCGGTTCTGGTGGCCGCAACGCTTGGCATCGCGGCGGCGATCATCACCGAAAGCGTGTTGAGCTTTCTGGGCCTTGGGTTTCCGCCAGATTTTCCCACCTGGGGGCGGCTGCTTTATGACGGGGTCGATGCGATCCGCACCTACCCTGAGCGGGTGGTCTGGCCGGGCATCGCGATCTCGCTGACGGTGCTGTGCGTGAACTACATCGGCGACGGGCTGCGTGACGCGCTGGACCCGCGCATCCGCGGACGCTGAGAGAGAATGGGACGCTGCGAGAAATAGGGGGGCGCTGGCCCCCCTTTCCTGTTCAGCCTTCGACCTTTGTCAGATCGGCCACCTGCGCGACCAGCGCGCGGATGCGGTGCAGCAGGTTCAGCCGGTTGCGGCGCAGGATCTGGTTTTCGGTATTGATCTGCACAGCCGTGAAGAAGGCGTCGATCGGCGCGCGAAGCCGTGCCATCGCGGCCATGGCGGCGGCGAAATCTTCGGCCGCCATTGCAGGCTTGATCGCCGCCTCGCCCGCGTCGAGCGCGGCAAAGAGCGCGCGCTCTTCGTCGGTTTCGGCGAACTTCGGGTCAGCGCCGAACGAGTATTCCACCCCGTCCTTCTGCTCTGCCTGCGTCAGAATGTTGTTCGCCCGCTTGAAGCCCTGCAGAAGGTTCGTGCCATCTTCGGTCGAAAGGAAGGCCTGCAGCGCCTCGGCCCGCTTCACCAGCAGCGTGAGGTCATCATTCCCCGGCATGGCGAGGCAGGCGTCGATGACGTCGTGCCGGATGCCTTGGTCACGGAGGAATACTTTGAGGCGATCATGGAAGAAGGCGAGGAGATCGGTTGGAACGTCTTCCGAATTTGAAGTCGACCCTTGATTGACATGCAGTTGGGCGGCAGCGGCAAATAGCTTCAACATCGGCAGGCGCAGGGCATTCTCTGTTGCGAGGCGCGTGACACCCAACGCTGCGCGCCGCAGTGCAAACGGATCTTTCGACCCCGTCGGCTTCTCGCCGATTACCCAGAAACCAGTCAGCACATCGAGTTTGTCCGCAAGGGCTACAGCGACCGATACAGGGGCGTTTGGAACCGCATCTGATGGGCCGAGGGGCTGATAATGCTCCTTCGCGGCATTGGCCACATCATCCGGTTGGCCAGCAGATGTGGCATAGTACATGCCCATCAAGCCCTGAAGCTCAGGGAACTCACCGACCATGGCTGACCGCAGGTCGAGCTTGGCGATGCGCGCCGCTTCCTTCGCTGCTTCCACATTGAGTGAGGGCATGAAGGGCGCCAGATCGTTGATCAGGCTGTCCATCCTTCCGATCCGGTCGGCCTGTGAGCCCAGCTTGTTGTGGAAGGTCACGGCCTTCAGGCCCTCGGCCCATTCGGTCATGCCCGACTTCGCCACGCGCAGGTCGTTTTCCCAGAAGAACCGCGCGTCCGACAGGCGGGCCGACAGCACCTTCTGGTTGCCCTTCAGGATCGTGGCGCCGTGGTCGGCGGTTTCGCGGTTGGCGACGGTGACAAAGCCCTCGATCCGGCCGGTCTTGGGGTTCTTGACCGAAAAGAACTTCTGATGCTCGCGCATCGAGGTTTGCAGAACCTCGGGCGGCAGATGCAGGAATTCCTCACCGATGGCGCCCATCAGAACCACGGGCCATTCGACCAGACCCGCAACCTCGGTCAGCAGCCCTGCATCCGGCACGACTTCAAACCCGCGCGCAAAGGCCTGATTTTGCGCATCATTCCAGATATGGGCCTCGCGCTCGGCGCTGTCGAGCATGACATGGGCACGGCGCAGTTTGGCGGCATAGTCGTCAAAGGACGAGACCGCGAACCGACCCGGCGACATGAAGCGATGGCCCCCGGTGGTGTTGCCCGCCGTGATCCCTTCGACCGTCAGGGGCACAACCTCGGTGCCGCCCTCATCGCCCAGGATGCAGAGGATCGAGTGAAGCGGACGCACCCAACGCAGGGACCCGTTGCCCCACCGCATCGACTTGGGCCAGGGGAAGTTGCGGATCGTGCGCTCCAGCACCTCGGCCACAACATCGGCAGCCTTGCGGCCGGGCTTTTCGACAACCGCGAAATAGACCTCGGCCTTCTTGTCGGCCCGCTTTTCAAGCTGGTCGAGCGTGAGGCCGGTCGAGCGCAGGAAGCCTTCCAGTGCCGCCGCCGGGGCGTCGGTGCGGGGGCCTTTGCGTTCCTCGCGCACGGGTTTGCTTTCGGTCGTCAGGCCATGCACCGTCAGCGCCAAGCGGCGCGGCGTCGAAAAGGCACCCGCCCCTTCATAGGTCAGTCCCGCCTCGACCAGACCGTCGGTGACAAGCTTCTTCAGCGCCTCACGCGCTGCCCCTTGCATCCGCGCCGGGATTTCCTCGGAAAAGAGTTCAATCAGCAAATCGGGCATTGGGATTATCTTTCAGCTTGTCGTTGAGCTGGTGCCAGGCAAAGGCATCGCCATTCGGAAAGACCGCGACGACGCGATCAATACCGGGCACGATGTCCTGCACCGAAAGGAAGGCGATCGCCTCGCCGGATTGCAGCGCGCTGCCAATCCGTTGCGCGTCAAAACAGTCGAACCAGGACGGGGCGACCAGAGGCTCGGCCGTATCATAGACCTGATAGGTTTCCGTCAGCATCGCCTGGCTGAGCGGCGTGTGAAAGCAGGCGCGGAACCGCAGCGGAGAGCTTTCGGCATCGATGCCCTTGATGTTCTCGGCCACGATCACCTCGGGCGTGGCCCCGAAGATCGGGGTCAGCGCGATCTCGGCGCCGGGTTCGAACCGCGCCTCGTGGTAAAAGGCGTAGACCTGTGTCCAGTACAGGGCCACACCGGCCAGCAGGGACAACATGATGATGCCTCCTCCGATCAGTTTGCCCGCGCTCACGCGGCGCTCTCCGCCGATGTGCCGGCTTCGGTCTGCACGCCCAAGGAAGCGCCAGCTTCCGTCTGCACGAAGGCATCGGCGCATTTCTTGGCCAGCGCGCGCACGCGCCCGATATAGGCCTGCCGTTCGGTGACCGAGATCACGCCCCGCGCATCCAGCAGGTTGAAGAGGTGGCTGGCCTTGATGCACTGGTCATAGGCGGGATGGGCCATGATGATGCGCTTGCCGCTGTTCGGGTCGAGCGGGTCAAACGCCAGCAAACGCTCGCACTCGGCCTCGGCCTCGGCAAAGTTGCGGAACAGCTTTTCCGTATCGGCGCCGTCAAAGTTGTGGCGGCTGTATTCTTCCTCGGTCTGGCGGAAGATGTCGCCGTATTTCAGCGGAATGGGGCTGTCGGGGTCGTTGAAGGGCATGTCCATGACATGATCGATGCC
Organism: Gemmobacter aquaticus; assembly: GCF_007859075.1. GTDB lineage: Bacteria > Pseudomonadota > Alphaproteobacteria > Rhodobacterales > Rhodobacteraceae > Gemmobacter > Gemmobacter aquaticus. The sequence continues at coordinate 601,627 of NZ_VOAK01000011.1, read as the reverse complement.
CAGCACATACATCGCCAGACGCTCCAGCCCATAGGTCAGCTCACCCGAGACGGGGCGACAATCATGCCCGCCGACCTGCTGGAAGTAGGTGAACTGGCTGACTTCCATGCCGTCGCACCAGACCTCCCAGCCAAGACCCCAAGCGCCCAGGGTGGGGCTTTCCCAGTCGTCCTCGACAAAGCGGATATCATGCAGCGCGGTATCGATGCCGATGGCGTTCAGGCTACCCAGATACAGATCCTGCAGGTCGGGCGGCGAGGGTTTGATCAGCACCTGATACTGGTAATAGTGCTGCAGGCGGTTGGGGTTTTCCCCATAGCGCCCGTCGGTCGGCCGACGCGAGGGCTGGACGTAGGCCGCGGCCCAGGGCTTGTTGCCGAGGCTGCGCAGCGTGGTCGCCGGGTGGAAGGTCCCTGCCCCCACTTCCATGTCATAGGGTTGCAGTACAGCGCAGCCCTTGTTGCCCCAATAGGTCATCAGGCGCAGGATGATTTCCTGAAAGCTGCGGGGCGTGGTCACTGCGGCGACGGTCATTCTTCCCTCGTGGGCGCTGTCTAGGGGCTGGTGCTTCCATAGGCATTGGGCGGGAAGGCGTCAATGCGGGCGGCCTCGCGGAACTGTCAGATTTCTGCGACTGCTTGGGTTTGCATGCATGCGCGGCAAGGTGTAACCCTGCGTCGATATCCCGTGACAGGACCGCGACATTGAAGAAACACGTCATTTGCCTGCTTGCCCTGATCGGCGCCCCGCTGCTGCCCCCCATCGCCCATGCCCAGACCGAACAGGTGGTCGAGGCCGGTGTCTGGGTGCAGATCGAGGCGCTTCCCAATCAGGCCGAGGCCGAAGACCGCGCCCGCGCCTACTCGGCGATCTTTGACAATGTGGCGGGGTTCAACAGCCGGGGCTGGTATGCGATCGCGCTTGGCCCCTTTGCCACGCGGGACGAGGCGATTGCGCGACTGACCACGCTGAAGTCGGAAGCGATGGTGCCGCAAGACAGCTTCATCTCGACCGGCAAGACCTACTCCTCCAACTTCTGGCCCGCAGGTCAGGCTGATCGTCCGGCCGCCTCGGCGGCGTCCCCGATTGATCCGCCTCCCCCTGTCCCCGCCACGCCTGCTCCTGCCACCCCGGCGCCAATGGCCGAGGCTCCCGCCCCTGCACCGGAGCCCGTCATCGTTGAAGAAACGCCCCAGCAGGCGCGCGCATCGGAAGCCACCCTGTCGGCTGAACAGCGGGTGGAGTTGCAGGCTGCGCTGCAATGGTTCGGCCATTACACCGCCGCGCTGGACGGCGCCATTGGCCCCGGAACGCGCGGGTCCATGGCCGCCTGGCAGACGGCGAACGGGCTTGAACCAACAGGCATCCTGACGACACGCCAGCGGCAGATGCTGGTCGATGGCTACAGGGCGGCGCAGGCCGAACTGGGCCTTGCCAAAGTGGTCGAGGAAAAGGCCGGGATCGAGATCACCCTGCCTACTGCCTTGGTCGAATTCGACCACTACGAGCCGCCCTTCGTGCATTACCGCGCCAAGGACGGCTCGGACGTGCGGGTTGTGCTGATCTCGCAGCCCGGCGACCAGTCCACACTCTATGGTCTCTACGACCTGCTGCAGACACTCGAGATCGTGCCGCTGCAGGGTGAGCGCAGCCGGTCGGAACGCAGTTTCACCATTGATGGCCGCTCGACCACTGTAGCAAGCCACGCCTATGCGGAACTCTCCAAAGGGCTGGTCAAGGGCTATGTCCTTGTCTGGAACCCACGCGACGATGAGCGCATCGCCCGCGTGCAGGCGGCCATGCAGTCAAGCTTCCGGTCAGTCAGCGATACGGCGCTGGACCCGGGCCTTGTGCCGATGAGCGCAGAGAGCCGGCAGGGCCTGCTGTCCGGGCTTGAGGTGCGTCGCCCCGTGATCTCGCGCAGCGGCTTCTACGTCGATGCGACGGGCACCGTTGCCACCGTGTCCGAGGTGGTCGAGGGCTGCAACCGCATCACGCTTGACCTGCGGCATGAGGCGCGGCTCGTGTCGACCGACACCGCGACTGGCCTTGCGCTGGTCGCCCCGCAGAAGCCGCTGTCGCCCCCGGTGGTGGCAGACCTGTTGCAGGGCCCGGCGCGCGAGGGGCAGGACGTCGCAATCTCTGGCTACAGTTATGAGGACAAGCTGCCTGCCCCGACGCTGGCCTTCGGCAAGCTGGAAGAGATGAAGGGCCTGAATGGCGAGGCCTCTCTCATGCGCCTTGGCATCGAGGCGCTGCCCGGTGATGCAGGCGGGCCGGTGCTCGACGCATCAGGGGCTGTCATGGGCATGTTGCTCCCGCGGGAGGCGAATGCGGCGCGCAAGCTGCCGGACACCGTCGAACATGCCCTGCAGGCAGCAACCCTTGCCCCTCGTCTGGCCGAGGCCGGGATCGCGCCCCGTGCTGCCACGACCACCGGCGCACTGGCGCCCGAAGACCTGAACCGCCGGGCCGAGGGAATGACGGTTCTCGTCTCCTGCTGGTGATCCCCGACGCTTCTCGCGCGCCCGATCAGGCGCGCCAGAAGCGCGGCAGGATCACAACGAACACCGCCAGAAGCGACAACCGGCCAAGGATCATCGCAAGGATCATCACCCACTTCGCAGCGGTGGGGAAATCCCTATAGGTTCCGGTTTCGGCAATGGCAGGGCCGATGCCGTAGCCGATATTGCCCATCGACGACCATATCGCAAAAATCGAGGTCTGCATGTCGATGCCGGTCAGCGCCAGTGCGACACTGAGCATCCCAATCAGCAACACATAGGTCGTGACGAACATCATGACGCCGTTCAGCGCCTCATCCTCGACCGTTCTTCCGGCATAGCGCACGGGCTCTACCCGGTGGGGCATAACAATCTTGCGCATTTCAGCCCGCACCGCGCTGATCGCCACCTGTACGCGGAAGATGGTCAGCGCGCCCGAGCTTGACCCCGAGCAGCCGCCCAGCAGGCCCAGAAGAAAGGTGACGACCAGAAGGAACCCCCCCCAGGAGGTGTAGCTGCCGCTGAAGAACCCGGTGCCTGTCATGACCGAGGCAACATTGAACAGCGTTTCGCGGAACACGGGCTCAACGGGGTCAGCCGAAGTCAACCAGCGCCAGACCGTCAGCACCATGACGCCCGTGGCCATGGTTGCAAGATAGAAGCGGACCTGCGGGTCATGCCACAATGCCCCACCCCGCCCCGAGGCGAGTTGCACATAGCGCACATAGGGCACCGCCGCGACGATCATGAAAAAGGCGCCCGCATATTCGCCGCTGCCTGCGTATACGTTGAACGAGGCATCCTGCGGCGAAAATCCCCCCGTCGCGATCGTGGCAAGGGCATGAACCACGGCATCGAGCGGTGCCATCCCGATCATCCGGTAGACCAGCATGCACAGCGCCGTCAGCCCGGCGTAAATCCACAGAAGCGAGATGGCGATATCCGAGGCACGGGGCAGGATCTTGCCCATCGTGTCGAACCCCTCGGTCTTGAAGAACTGCATGCCACCCACGCGCATGACCGGCAGAAAGATCATCGCGATGAAGGCGATCCCAAGCCCACCCAGCCAGTTCAGCATTCCCCGCCATAGGTTCATCCCCTCGGGAAGATCCGACAGGCCAAAGATCACTGTCGATCCTGTGGTGGTGATGCCCGACACCGCCTCGAAATAGGCATCCGTAAAGCCCAGCGAGGGCGCCCCCGTCATCAGCGGTAGCGCCCCCACAAGTGGCGTCAGGATCCAGATGCCGAAGGTCAGCAAGAACGCCGAGCGCAGGTCGAACGCCTGCCTGATCGCCCCGCGTGTTGCGAGCGAAATCGCAGCACCCATCGCCGTCGTGGTAATGGCGGCGGTCGCAAAGCCCGCAGCGTTCCCGTTGCCGATGGCAAGATCAAGCCCCGCCGGCAGGAACATCAGCGCCCCCAGCGTGAAGATCAGACGGCCAAGGATGCTGACAACGGGCGTAAGGTCGATCATGGCCCGAGCCTTGGCCGCCGCCCGCCCGCCTGTCAAGTCATGGCCTAAGGCAATCAGCCCGCGTGATGCAGGGTTGCAAAAAGGCGCGGATCCAGGCTCGTCTGCGCAAAGGTCGGCCCCTCGGTCAGCAGGCTGACCGCATCATGGCTGTGCAGGCTCTCCTGATGGCTTGCCACCACACGGAAATCGCCAATCCGGGGATCGTCCTGTAGCTGCGCACAGAACAGGCGCGCCGCATCCTCGACGAAGATCGGGTTGGCGGCGTTCAGTTCGGCAAAGGCCTGCTCGTCCTCACGCTTGACCATGACCTGCGTCTCTGTCGGCACGGCACGACGGCACATCTCGATCAGGTCTTCGAACCACAGGCAGGCGCCGGGCTTCACAACCACCGACAGGCGCGCCACTGACCGCTGCGAGTGGGGCGTCGCAAGCTGCCCACGGGTGCGCCGCGCATGTTCGGACAATTCCAATGAGCAGGGGCACGTGCTTGAATAAACGTAGTCGAGGTGAACAACCCGCAGCCGCTCACCCGCGCGGTCGATCACCTCGAGCGCGATGTCGTAGTACTGCCAGCCCGAAAGGCCCGAGCGGAGAGAGTGCGTGCGCATCGGAAAGCTGAAACGCATCTGGATACGGGCATCAAAGCTCTCCAGATCGCGGCGATAGTCGTCCAGCGCGTGCTCGATCACATCAAAGCTGAAATCGCGGTCCGCATGGGCATAGAAAGACCGCATGATGCGGCTCATGTTGATGCCCTTCTTCTCGGCCTCAAGGCTCACCGTTCCGGTGACCGAGGTCTCAAGCACCGCATCCCCGCCCTCGCGGCGCTTGTAGCGGATGGGCAGGCGGAAGTTCGAGATCCCCACATGCTGAATCTGCGTCCGCGCGCCCCGGATCAGGCTGGCCGGGCCGTTCTGCAGATCGGGCAAGGTGGCGCGATAGGCGTCGTCAGCTTGAAAATCATGCGGATAGTCCGAGGACAGAGTCGGGTAGCCCGACAGCGCATCGACCCCCATGGCCGCACGTTCGGCATCGGTCGCAGCCTTGGCCCATATCTGCAGCAAACGCAGCGCCGCCCGCACTTCGGTGTCAGAGGGTTGCCCCTCAAGCTCTGGCACATGGACATTCATGGATGATCCCTCCGGTTCCGGCAGGACGCAGAGGCCCCGACCTTCAATGTCAACAGGTATACGCATCATATGGCGAGGCGGATCACTCTCAGGCCGTTCTTGCAGCCAAAAGCGACAGCTTCAGAGATGGGCAGCGGGCACGCGAAGTCAAGCCTGCCACGCCTTCCCTGGCTCTTTCCTTTAGAAATATCCTCGGGGGGTGTGGGGGGCAGACAGCCCCCCATGACGCTTCAGATGCAACCAAGACCGCGCTTCAGATCAACGATCAGGTCATCTGCATCCTCAAGCCCGACCGACAGGCGGATGAGGCCGGGTGTGATGCCAAGGCTTGCCTTCTGGTCATCGGGCAGGCGCTGGTGCGTCGTGGTCGCCGGATGCGTGGCAATCGACTTGGCGTCGCCCAGGTTGTTCGAGATCTTGATGATCTCCAGCGCGTTGATCGCCCGGAAGGCCGCGTCCTTGCCGCCCTTCACCTCGAACGCAATCATCGTGCCGCCCGAGCCCATCTGCGCTATGGCCAGGTCGTGCTGCGGATGGCTGGACAACCCCGGATAAATCACGCGGCTCAGCCGGTCGTCGCCCTCAAGCGCCTGTGCAACCTTCAACGCGCTGTCGGCCATCGCGCGGCAGCGCAGGTCGAGCGTCGCCATGCCGTTCAGCATGATCCAGCTGGTGAAGGGGCTCATCGAGCCGCCAGTATGCTTCATGTAGGGCTCAACCGTCTTGCGGATGAATTCGGTCGTACCGCAGATCACCCCGCCAAGGGCCCGCCCCTGTCCGTCGATGTGCTTGGTGGTCGAGTAGACGATGACGTCGGCGCCCAGATCAACCGCACGCGAGAAGATCGGCGTGGAGAACACGTTGTCCACGATCACCAGCGCGCCAGCAGCATGGGCAATGTCGGAGACGCCCTTGATGTCCACCAGCTCCAGCGTCGGGTTGGACATGCTCTCAAAGAACACGGCCTTGGTCTTGCCGGGGCGCACTGCCGCGCGCCACTGGTCAAGGTCGGCGCCATCGACAAAGGTCACCTCGACGCCGAAGCGGCCAAGGATTTCTTCAAGGATGTACAGGCATGACCCGAACAGCGCGCGGGCCGACACCACATGGTCACCCGCCCGCAGCATCGAAACCAGCGCGCCATTCACCGCCGCCATGCCACTTGCGGTGGCAAAGGCATCCTCGGTTCCTTCCAGCGCGGCGATGCGTTCTTCGAACATGCGCGTTGTCGGGTTTCCGTAGCGCGCGTAAATGAACTCGTCGCCCTCGGTCTTGAGAAAGCGCGCCTCGGCGGACTCTGCCGTGGGATAGACGAAGCCCTGCGTCAGGAAGATCGCCTCGGCCATTTCGCCATATTGGCTGCGGCGGCTGCCTTCATGCACCAGCGTGGTGCGGGTCTTCCAATCCTTGCTCATGTCCTGCCTCCGGCAAACAAAAATACCCCGAAGACCGGAGGCTTCGGGGCTGCGGCCCTTCACCTTTTAGCGGTTTGTTTAACGTGGCCCGCAATCCGGTCACAAAGCGCCACGCGCCCCGATTACGCCCGCGGGGCAGAAAGGTCAACGCCAAGGCCGCGCAATGCAGGCCCTATTCCTTTTCCCGCGGTGGCAGGGCATAGCGTTCCATCAGCTTGCCCTGCGTCATGAAGAAAGCAAACAGCGCGATCGTCAGGCCAAAGGTCTTGAAGTTGACCCAAGCCTCGGTCGACAGAAGCCGCCAGACCAATTCGTTTGCAACCGCAAGCCCCGCAAAGAACAGGGCCAGACGTCGGGTGAGGATCATCCAGCCCTCATGCTGCATCGGCAGCGCTTCGTCCATCAGCATCGAGAGATAGCTTTTGCCCTGGGCGATACCCAGAAACAGGACGGCGGCGAAGGCTGCATAGAGCAGCGTGGGCTTCATCTTTATGAAGCGCTCATCGTTCAGCCAGACCGACAGCCCGCCCATCAGGATGACCAGAACCAGCGTCAGGGCCTGCATTCGCGACAGATGTCCGGTCAGTTTCCAGAGGATACCCGAGGTCACGATGATCAGCAGGATGAAGGCCGCCGTCGTGACGATGAAGCCGGAATAGGCGGTGCCTGCGATGGTGAAGGTCTGGTCCTTCAGCCGGCCGAACATCACGAAGAAGAGGATGACCGGGCCAAGCTCCAGCCCTAGTTTAACAAAGGGATTGATCTTCTTTTCTGCCATGGACGGCTCCGGCGTCATTGATCCGCAGGGCCCACAAGGGCGCGGGCGAAGTCATCAGGGTCAAAGGGGGCGAGGTCGTCGATCTGTTCACCCACGCCGATCGCGTGGATCGGCAGACCGAACCGGTCGGCGAGGCTGACCAGAACGCCGCCCTTGGCGGTGCCGTCCAGCTTGGTCATCACCAGGCCCGACACATCGGCGATCTTGCGGAAGATCTCGACCTGCGCGACGGCGTTCTGCCCGGTGGTGGCATCCAGCACCAGGAGCGTATTATGCGGGGCGGTCTCGTCCTTCTTGCGGATCACGCGGACGATTTTGGCCAGCTCTTCCATCAGGTCGGCGCGGTTCTGCAACCGCCCTGCGGTGTCGATCAGCAAGAGGTCCGCGCCGGTTTCCTGCGCGCGGGTCAGGGCATCGAAGGCAAGGCTTGCCGGGTCCGATCCTTCGGGCGCGGTCAGCACCGGAACGCCGGCGCGCTGGCCCCAGATCTGCAACTGCTCGACCGCTGCGGCACGGAAGGTGTCGCCTGCGGCAATCACCACCGATTTCCCCGCGGCCTTGAACTGCGAGGCAAGCTTTCCAATCGTGGTCGTCTTGCCTGATCCGTTCACCCCGACCACCAGCACCACCTGCGGCCGCTTGGGATAGATGGGAAGCGGGCGCGCCACAGGCTCCATGATGCGGGAAACCTCGGCGGCCAAGGCCTGCTTCAACTCGGTCGCCCCGATCCGGCGCCCCATGCGCCCCTCGGCGATGTTGGCGGCAACCCGCGTCGCGGTATCGACGCCCATGTCGGCCTCGATCAGCAATTCCTCAAGGCTTTCCAGCATCGCGTCGTCCATGACGCGGCGCGGCTCTTCCGCCTCACGCCCAAGGATGCGGCCGATCAGACCGGGCTTTGCAGTGTCAGCCTGCGGGGGCGCCTCGGTTTCGGGCGTGGCATCCTCAACCAGCGCATCCAGCGATCCGGCGATCTTGTCGGAGGACCGGAACATCCGGTCTTTCAGTTTCTTGAAGAAGGACATGGGTGCAACCGGCTGGGGGCGTTCCCCATCACCTAGTCGTTTCGGCGTCCGGATGGAAGGGCTGGCTTGCCACCGGGCGCAGGAATGCCAGCAGGATCAGGCATTGCCCAAGCCAGTAGGCCGGCCAGAGCATATGGGCAAGCGGCACGGCATAGGCAGTGCCCTGCGCGCGGAAGAGGGCGATCGAAAGCAGCAGGTCCGACAGCACAAAGGATGCAGCCCCTGCCCAGAGCAGCGGGTCGGGCCGGGCGGCGGCCATGGCGGCCATCAGGCAGATGACGACCACATAGCCCCGCACTGGCCAGACCAGCGCCCCCGCTTGGGGCGCAAGCCAGATCTCGGTCGATGCCGCCAGCGCGAGCAAGGCCAATGCCACAAACATCGGCGGGCGCCGCAGACCAAAGCCGCCGACATAGGCCAGATGCCCGGCAGCAAAGGCCCCCATTCCGGCAAGGAAGGCGGCCTCGCCCGGGCGCGAGAGGAGAAAGTCGCCAAGGGCCCCGAGCGCAAGCCCCAGCGTGATCGCGCGCGGCGCCCCGCCCAGCATGGCCGCCAGCGCCAGCAGCGCCACCGGCAATGTCTTGATCAGGCTTCCCGAGATCGGGATCTGACCCGTGCCGACATAGAGCAGTTGGTAGGCCAGCGCAGCCGCAGCTGAAGCAAGAATGATCGCGCGTGTCATGGTTCTCTCTCCCCGCGCCCACCGTGGCCGCGCGCGCCGCAAAGGTCATGCATGACGTCGCGTCGCGGGGCGCTGGAAGGCCGCGCCCCCCGTGCTATGGTGGCGCCATGTTCCGCCGTTTCCTGCCTCTTCCGCCGATGACCCTGTTTGCGATGGCCACGCTGACGCCGCTTGCCCTGCTGGGCGCGGGCGTTTGGCTTGGGGGGGCATGGGTTCTGCCGGGGCTTCTCTACATGGCGGTGCTGACCATCGCGCTTGACCGCCTGATCCGCTGGACGGCGCCGGACGCCCCCGAAGGTGCCGAGTTTCCTGCAGCCGATGCGCTGCTGATCGCGATCGGGGTGGCGCATCTGATCGGATTTCCGGTTGCCGTCTGGGCAATTGCGGGTGAAAGCGGTCTGTCGCCGCTTGCGCGGATCGGGCTTTTTGCCGGGTTCGGGCTTGTGTTCGGGCAGGTCTCAAACCCCGCCGCGCATGAGCTGATTCATCGGGGCAACCGTTGGCTCTATCGGCTTGGCGTCGCGGTCTATGCGACGATGCTGAACGCGCATCACGCATCGGCACACCGGCTGGTGCATCACCGGCATGTGGCAACGCCGATGGACCCGAACTCGGCACCCGAGGGGATGGGCTTCTATCGCTTTCTGCCGCGCGCCTATCTGGGCAGCTTCCGCGCCGGATGGCAGGCGGAAACTGCGCGGCGCAGCGGTGGCGCAGGGGGAATGCACCCCTATCCGGCCTATCTGTTGGCACAGGCTGGCAGCCTCGGCCTTGGTTTCTTGATTGCGGGATGGGAGGGCCTCTTTGTCTGGCTTGCCCTTGCCGCCCATGCCACGGCGCAATTGATGCTGTCAGACTATGTGCAGCACTATGGTCTGGCCCGGCGCCAGTTGGCTGACGGGCGGTATGAGCCCGTCTCGGCGCGGCACAGCTGGAATGCGCCGCACTGGTTTACATCCGGTGTCATGCTGAATGCGCCGCGCCATTCCGACCACCACGCCCACCCAACGCGCCCCTACCCCGCGCTGCGCCTGCCCGAGGCGGACGCGGCCCCCTGGTTGCCATGGTCGTTGCCGGTCGCCTCGGCCGTGGCGCTGTTTCCCGCACTCTGGCGTCGACGTATGCGGCATCGCCTGCTGCGCTGGACAGCCGCCTCCACGTCGTCAGGGCTGGAATAGCCCGCCGCCCTCTGCCAATCTGGGACGGAAGGCCGGAGGTTCCGCATGCGACATCACCTTGTGCATCTTGCCCTTGCGCTGACCCTTGCGCAGGCGCTGCCGCTCGGGGCCGAGCCAACGATCGGGGCGGCCGAGTTTGATGCCTATGTCACCGGCAAGACCCTGACCTATGCCGAGGGCGGCCAGATCTTCGGGACCGAAGAGTATCTTCCCGGTCGTCGTGTCCGCTGGGCCTTTACCGGGGATATCTGCCAGTACGGCACCTGGTACGAAGAGAATGGCCAGATCTGCTTTGTCTACGAACACGACCCCACGCCACAGTGCTGGACGTTCTGGCAAGGCACCAACGGCCTGCGCGCGCGCTTTGCCGGCGACCCTGAAGGCCGCGAGCTGACCGAGGTGCAAAACAGCGATGAGCCGCTGATTTGCGCAGGACCCGATGTAGGCGTCTGACGCGCCCCAAGTATTAGAACCCAAGCGTTAGAACAACGACCCTTGCGTGGGGCCGGATTCAGGCGCCTCTTCCGGGGTTGGGCGCGGACGCGCCTTTGCCCCGCCGCGCGGCGGGGTGGCGCCGCCCGCTTCGGGCACAACCGACACGCGGCCATCGTGGAACTCGATCTCCAGCGCGGGCGCATTGGCGGCTATGGCAGCCTCGGTCACTACGTCGGCACCGGCGCGGACAACGGCATAGCCGCGCCGCAGGGTTTCGGTATAGCCGAGCGTCTGCCGCGTGCGATCCAGCGCATCGAGCCGGCGCTGCATCTCTGCCAGACGGGCAGCAGACGCCGCATCCAGCCGGGCCGAGAGTTGCACAAGCTTCGCGGTTCCTTCAAACCGCTGGCGGTCGGCCTGCGCGATCAGACGGTGAAGCGCAGGGGTCAGGCGGCTCGCCCATTTGTCGAAGGCCGCATGGCGCGCGTCTGACCGGCGCAGAAAGCGCGCCTCAAGATCGGACATGCGCATCTCGACAGCGTCGCGCCGACGCGTGACCAGCCCCAGCAAAGAGGCAGGCGTCAGACGCGCCGCACGCATCTCGAACGCGCTGCGCTTTTTCGCAACCGCAAGGCCAAGCGCACCGCCAAGGCGTTGCACCGCGGCATCAAAGCGCTGTTGCGGACCGCCAAGCAGGGTATCGAGCCGGGGCAGCGCGCGCGCAAGATCGCGCAGCCGTTGCCCGCGCCGGTCAGCCCCTTGCGCAATGGCGCGCGACAGCCGCGCGCCATTGCCATCAACGGCGGCCAGAAGCTCCAGCCGCACCGGCACCGCCATTTCGGCGGCGGCAGTGGGTGTGGGTGCCCGCCGGTCGGCGGCATGGTCGATCAGCGTGGTATCGGTCTCATGCCCGACGGCCGAGATCAGGGGGATGCGGCTGGCCGCTGCCGCGCGCGCCACAATCTCTTCGTTGAAACCCCACAGATCCTCAAGGCTGCCACCGCCCCGCGCAACAATCAGCAGATCGGGCCGCGGGATCGGCCCGCCGGGCTCTATCGCGTTGAAGCCGCGGATCGCCGCAGCCACCTGCGCCGCGCAGTCCTGCCCCTGCACCGCCACCGGCCAGATCAGCACATGGCGGGGAAAGCGGTCGCGCAGCCGGTGCAGGATGTCGCGGATCACCGCGCCCGAGGGCGAGGTCACAACCCCGATCACCTGTGGCAGATAGGGGATGGGCTTCTTGCGCGCCGGATCGAACAGCCCTTCGGCCTGCAGTGCCGCGCGGCGCTTTTCCAGCATCGCCATCAGGGCGCCTGCCCCGGCGGGGGCCACATCATCCACGATCAGCTGATACTTCGACTGGCCCGGAAAGGTGGTCATGCGCCCCGTGGCCACGACCTCCATCCCCTCTTCGGGGCGGACCTGCATCTTTGCCACCTGCCCCTTCCAGCTGATCGCGGCGATCACGCTGCGATCATCCTTGAGGTCAAAGTAGAGGTGCCCCGATGCCGGGCGGCTGACGCGCCCCACCTCGCCGCGCACACGGACAAGGCCGAACTCACCCTCAATCACCCGCTTTACCGCGCCAGAGAGTTCCGACACGGTGTATTCGGGCTGGTTCGAGGGCTGCGGGGCGGGGTCTTCAAACAGGTCCATGCCCCGTTGTGCCAAAGCCTGCCTGCATGTGCAACGCCCGGCATCACGCTTGCGAAACAGCGCCCGCCACCCTATGACGCGCGCAATCCCAGATCGGACCCCCATCGGACGGAGTGGCGCATGAACATCCTCATCCTCGGCAGCGGCGGGCGCGAACATGCGCTGGCCTGGGCGGTGAAGCAGAACCCGAAATGCGACCGGCTGATCGTGGCACCGGGCAATGCCGGAATCGCGCAGATCGCGGAATGCGCGAGCCTCGACATTCTGTCCGGCGCGCAGGTCGTGCAGTTCTGCGAGGAGAACGCCATTGATTTCGTGATCGTCGGCCCCGAGGCGCCACTGGCCGCAGGCGTGGCCGATGCGACGCGCGCGGCAGGCATCCTGACCTTTGGTCCCAGTGCCGAGGCCGCGCGGCTTGAAGCCTCGAAAGCCTTTACCAAAGAGATTTGCGACGCCTGCGCCGCCCCGACAGCAGGCTATGCGCGCTTCACCGATGCCGCCGCCGCCAAGGACTATATCCGTCGCACCGGCGCCCCGCTGGTGGTCAAGGCCGATGGCCTCGCCGCAGGCAAGGGCGTCATCATGGGCATGACCGAGGCCGAGGCACTGGCTGGCATCGACGAAATCTTCGGCGGCGCCTTTGGCGAGGCCGGGGCCGAGGTTGTGATCGAAGAGTTCATGGAGGGTGAGGAGGCCAGCTTCTTCATTCTGACCGACGGCGAAAACGCCCTGCCCATCGGCACCGCCCAAGACCACAAGCGCGTGGGCGATGGCGACACCGGCCCGAACACCGGCGGCATGGGGGCCTACTCTCCGGCCCCGGTGCTGACCGACGCCATCGCCGAGGCCGCACTTGCCGAGATCGTCCTGCCCACCATCCGCGAAATGGCGCGCCGGGGCACCCCCTACCAGGGGGTTCTCTATGCCGGTCTGATGATCAAGGACGGCAAGGCACGGCTCGTCGAATACAACTGCCGCTTTGGCGACCCGGAATGTCAGGTGCTGATGATGAGGCTTGGCGCACAGGCCCTTGATCTGCTGCAAGCCTGCGCCGAGGGACGGCTTGACCAGATGCAGGTAAACTGGGCCGACGACCATGCCCTGACGGTGGTGATGGCCTCCAGGGGCTATCCCGGCGCCTATCAGAAAGGCAGCGTGATCCACGGTCTTGCCCGCCTGCCCGAAGACAGCCGGCACATGACCTTTCACGCAGGCACCGCCGAGAAGGATGGCCAGATCATTGCCACCGGCGGGCGCGTGCTGAACGTGACGGCACGGGGCGAGACGCTGGCCGAGGCGCGCAACCGCGCCTATGCGATGGTCGACCACCTGCGCTGGCCCGAGGGCTTCTGCCGCTCCGACATCGGCTGGCGCGCGCTCTGACGCGACGGAAGCAGTCGCGCCCGGCGTTCGTCCCCTCGATGGAGGTGCCGATGCGTCTGACGTTCCTGCTGATCCTTGCGATCCTGAATGCCACTTCGGCTGCGGCCGAGCGGGTTGATCTGGGCGGGCGATTCTATCGCATTGACCTGCCCACGACCGTTGCGGGCGCGCCGATCCTCGTTGCGCTGCATGGCGGTGGCGGCAACCCGGACCAGTTCGCCCGCGCCTCGGGTCTGGCCGAGGCGGCGCAGGCGGCCGGCTATGCGGTGATCCTGCCTGCGGGATCGGGGCGCGGACGGCTGCTGACATGGAACGCCGGTTACTGCTGCGCAGCCGCCGCACAGGCCGCGGTCGACGATCTGGCCTTTCTCGACGCGGTGATCGCGGATGCGCGTGCCCGCTTCGGCCTGTCGGATAATCGGCTGTTTCTGACCGGCATGTCGAACGGATCGATGCTGGCCGAAACCTATGCCGCCCTGCGCGCAGACCGGGTGACGGCCGTCGCGGGCGTGGCGGGCACCCCCGATGTCGCTCATCTGCATCCCCGCTTCGCAGTGCCTCTGCTGCACATCCACGGCACGGCGGATGATCATGTGCCCTACACCGGCGGGGTCGGCCCCTCGGGCCTGACGAACACCGATTTCGCCGCCGTGGCTGACCTCATCTCCACATTTCACGCGCCCTTTGGCCGGGGCCTTGTCCGGTCAGAGCGCATCATCGATCCGGCCGATGACGGAATGCGCGTGGTTGAGGAAACCTGGTTGAAGAACGGTCGCCCGGCCCTGCGTCTGCTGACCGTCGAGGGTGGCGGGCACCACTGGCCCGGCGGCCCAAGGGCCGGTCGGCGCGGCGGCACGCGCGACATTTCCGCCAATGCCGAGATCCTGCGGTTTTTCGAAAGTTTCCGTTAAGCCCACCTGCGCAACTGTTATCGCCAAAAGCGGCGCTTGCATCCCCCCCGTCTTCTGCTAGGAAGCACGCGGTTTGACTGGCTGACGGGGGGGCGCCCATGCCGCTTCTGGTAATGAAATTCGGCGGCACCTCTGTCGCTGATCTTGCGCGGATCGAGAACGCCGCGCTGAAGGTACAGAAAGAGGTCGAGCGCGGCTATGACGTGATCGTCATCGTCTCGGCCATGTCTGGCAAGACCAACGAGCTGGTTGGCTGGGTCGAGGGCACTTCTAAGCTGTATGACGCCCGCGAATATGACGCCGTCGTCGCCAGCGGCGAGAACGTCACCGCAGGCCTGATGGCGCTGCGCCTTCAGGAAATGGGAATCCCTGCCCGCAGCTGGCAGGGCTGGCAGGTGCCGATCAACACCACCGCTGCCCATTCGGCCGCGCGCTTTGTGTCGATCCCGCGTGACAATATCGACGCCAAGTTCAAGGAAGGCTTCAAGGTTGCGGTGGTCGCAGGATTTCAGGGCATCAGCCCCGAAGGCCGCATCACAACGCTGGGCCGCGGCGGCTCGGACACAACCGCGGTCGCCTTTGCGGCGGCCTTTGGTGCCGAACGCTGCGACATCTACACCGATGTGGACGGCGTCTATACGACCGACCCGCGGGTAAGCTCGAAGGCGCGCAAGCTGGACAAGATCGCCTTCGAGGAAATGCTGGAACTGGCGTCGCTGGGCGCCAAGGTGCTGCAGACCCGGTCGGTCGAGCTGGCCATGCGCTACAAGGTGCGGCTGCGTGTGCTGTCCTCGTTCGAGGACACGGATGAGAACTCTGGAACCCTGGTCTGCGACGAGGAGGAAATCATGGAATCGAAAGTCGTCTCGGGCGTCGCCTTCTCGCGCGATGAAGCGAAGATCACGCTGTTCACCATCGAGGATCGGCCCGGCGTCGCGCAGGCGATCTTCGGCCCGCTGGCCGATGCCGGCGTGAACGTCGACATGATCGTGCAGAACATCAGCGAAAAGGACTATGACGACAGCCATCCGGGCGCCGTCACCGACATGACCTTCTCGTGCCCGATCAACCAGGTCGAGCGCGCCAAGAAGGCGATGGAAGACGCGCGCGACGCGGGCCTGATCAAGTATGACGAGCTGATCATCGACACCGATGTGGCCAAGGTCTCGGTCGTGGGCATCGGCATGCGCAGCCATGCGGGCGTCGCCGCCACCATGTTCAAGGCGCTGGCCAATGAGGGCGTGAACATCAAGGTCATCTCGACGTCCGAGATCAAGATCTCGGTCCTGATCGATCGCAAGTACATGGAACTCGCGGTCCAGGCCCTTCACGACGCCTTTGGGCTGGACAAGGCATAAGCCAAAGCGCCCACCCATCCGACGAGATCTTTCAAGGCCCCGCACTGTTTGCGGGGCCTTCTTCATCTATTTCGCCATTACCCACGCGGCAATCGGACGCAGCCCGTCCAAGTACCGGTCGCCGCGCCGCTTTCTTGGGCATCAACCGGGCAAACCCGCCAGACAGCCGCGCACGGGCGTTTCTTTTTCCGGGGCCGTGTTCTAAGGATGGGGCGACGATCGGATCGTGGGGAGGATCATGCCGGAACGCAGTGAGAGTGACAGCCGCAAACTGCTTCGGCGTCTGCGTGACAGTCTGGCGCTCCCCGGCAAGGGGCAGGACCGGCTCGACCGCATTACCCATCTCATTGCCGATTCGATGCACACCGAGGTCTGCTCGATCTATCTGTTCCGCGATGAGGACACGCTGGAGCTCTGCGCGACCGAAGGGTTGAAGAAAGAGGCCGTCCACAAGACGCGGATGAAGGTGGGTGAAGGTCTGGTGGGCCGCGTGGCGCGCACCGCAACCCCCGTGAACACCGCCGACGCCCCGTCGGAACGCGGCTTCCGCTACATGCCCGAGACAGGCGAAGAGATTTACTCGAGCTTCCTTGGCGTGCCGATCCAACGTGTCGGCGAGCGGCTCGGCGTGCTGGTCGTACAGTCGCGCACCGCCCGGCAGTTCTCTGACGACGATGTCTACGCACTGGAAGTCGTCGCCATGGTGCTGGCCGAGATGACCGAGCTTGGCGCCTTCCTTGGCGATGAAGGCGGCATGAAGGCCCTGCACAAACAGCCGCGCCTCTTTCGTGGCGGCATGGCGCAGGAAGGTGCGGCCGAAGGCCATGTCTGGCTGCACGAACCCCGCGTGGTGGTGACGAACCCCGTTGCCGACGATCCACTGACCGAGATAGAGCGCATCCGCGAGGCGGTAGGCCAACTGCGCGTCTCGATCGAGGATCTGCTGCACGCCGAGGCGCTGGACAAGGAACAGCGTCAGGTGCTTGAGGCCTACCGGATGTTCGCCAACTCGCGCGGGTGGCTGAAACGGATGGAAGAAGACATCGCGCGCGGCCTTTCGGCTGAGGCGGCGGTGGAGAAGGAACAGTCCGCCGCCCGTGCCCGAATGGAGCAGGTCGAGGATGCCTATCTGCGCGACCGGCTGAACGATCTCGACGATCTGTCGAACCGGCTGCTGCGCATCCTGACCGGTCAGGGACAGGACACTGGCGCGCAGATGCCCGAGGACCCGATCCTTGTCGCCCGCAACATCGGCCCGGCCGAGCTTCTGGACTATGGCAAGAAGCTGCGCGGGGTGGTGCTTGAGGAAGGTTCGGTCGGCAGCCATGCCGCGATTGTCGCCCGCGCGCTGGCCATTCCACTGGTGATCCATGCAGACCGCATCATCGCCGAGGCGCTGAACGGCGACCACATTCTGGTCGATGGCGATCAGGGCATTGTCCATCTGCGCCCCGACGACATGGTCGTGCGCAGCTTCCGCGACAAGATGGCGATGCAGGCCAAGGCGCAAGAGCGTTATGCCTCGCTGCGCAACCTGCCCGCGCAATCGAAATGCGGCACGGTGACCCGGCTTTACATGAACGCGGGGCTGATGGCCGACCTGCCCTCGATCGTCGGTTCGGGGGCCGAGGGGGTTGGCCTCTTCCGGACCGAACTGCAATTCCTGATCCGCAATCAGATGCCAAAGCGGGATGAGCTGGCCAAGCTCTACGCGCGCGTGATGGATGCGGCCAGAGGCAGGCCGGTGGCCTTCCGCACGCTCGACATCGGCTCGGACAAGGTGCTGCCCTATATGAAGCCGCAGGACGAGCCGAACCCGGCGATGGGTTGGCGCGCGATCCGGGTGGGCCTCGACAAGCCGGGCGTCCTGCACATGCAGGCGCAGGCGCTGATCCGGGCAGCAGCCGGGCGACCGCTGACGGTGATGTTCCCCTTCATCACCGAGCTTTCCGAGTTCAACGCAGCGCGCAGTGCCGTGCTGCACCAGCGCGACCGCGAAGCGGCCCTCGGTCGTCAGGTGCCATCCGAGTTGCGTATCGGCGCCATGCTGGAAACGCCGAGCCTCGCCTATGCGCCGGATGAGTTCTTCCGGTTGACCGACTTCATCTCGGTCGGGGGCAATGACCTC
Source organism: Gemmobacter aquaticus (assembly GCF_007859075.1). Classification (GTDB taxonomy): domain Bacteria; phylum Pseudomonadota; class Alphaproteobacteria; order Rhodobacterales; family Rhodobacteraceae; genus Gemmobacter; species Gemmobacter aquaticus. The sequence continues at coordinate 583,567 of NZ_VOAK01000011.1, read as the reverse complement.
AAGCAGTTCTTCTTTGCCGCCGACCGCGAAAACGAACGTGTGCGCCGCCGCTATGACACGTTGAACAGCTCGTTCCTGCGCTTCCTGCGGCTGATCTCGGATCGCTGCGCGGAAAACGGAACGACGCTGTCCTTCTGCGGCGAGGACGCGGGACGGCCTGTCGAGGCCATGGTCTTTGCGGCGCTTGGCTATGGCACGCTGTCGATGCGCCCCGCGTCAATCGGGCCGGTGAAATCGCTTCTGCGGCAGGTCGATCTGAAGGCTGCGCGCGGCGTGATCGACGACGCTCTGGCACAAGGGGTTGAAACGGTGCGTCCGATTGTCATGGACTGGCTGGCCGCGCAGGGGGAATAGGGGGCACCGTCAGGCCGAGCCGAGCAGCGGCTTGACGCTGGCCGCCTCGGAGAACCGGGCGATCACCCTTTCGGCGCCGTGATCGCGCGCCAGTCGCAGCAGGCGAAAGCGGATGCGCGCAAGTTCGCGGTAGTGGCTAAGAAAGGCCGCGTTCACCGCCGCGCCCGAAATCGCCCCCAGAACAGGAACGGCCTGCGCGGCAAGCTTTTGACCAAGCGTCGCGGCAATGCGCGGGGCAAGCGTTGCGATCAAACGGTTGAGCGCAGGGCCTGTCACGGTCAGTCGCGCACCGATAAAGGCGGTATTCACCCCGTCATCCCCCCCAAGCGGCGTGCCGGTGGCAAAGCAACGCAGGATCTCGGCCTTGATCGCAGGATCGTCGGGATCGAAGCCTTCGGCCTCGGCCGCGGCGCGGATGGTGCCAAGGATCAGGGTGATGGTGAGTGGCAGTTCCGCGATGGAGGTCGCAATCCCCCCCGCCCCGCCCGCTGCCCCGCTGATCGCGGCGGCAATCGGTGCAGCCGAGGGGCCAAGGTCGGGGGCATGTCGACCAAGGGACGCGACCCCAAGCGCGCGTTCGAGGCTGGCAATGGTGATCGCGTCGATCTGCCGCCGCGCCGGTTCCGGCAGCAGGCGCAGTTGCCCCTCGATCCGGTTGCCCAACTTTTGCAGCAGCGTGACCAACGGCCCACCCGCCTTGCGGGCGCGCTTCGCAAGCTCTGCGATCTCAAATTCGGGAAAGGGCGCCGAAGGATGCGCCGGAAGTTGGGCCGGGGACTGGGGCGTGGCGTCGTCGCTCATACCAGCAAAGGTAGGCATCGCCGGGCGTGCGCGCAACTGCCCAAGCTCACGCAGAACCCGTGTATTTTTCGACTTGCCCTGTCACGCCTGCCCAGGCGTCGCGCACCAGATCAAGCCCCAGTACCCGATCGGGGTTCGTGGGCGGGGGCATGATCACGCCCTGAAGCTTGCGAAAGCCGAAGCGCTGGTAATAGGGCGCGTCGCCCACCAGCATGACGCGCTCCCAGCCAAGCCGCTTGGCCTCGGCCAGACTTTCGTTGATCAGAAGGCCTCCAAGCCCTTCTCCCTGACGGGTCGGGTGCACGGCAACGGGACCGAGCAGCAAGACCGCCTTGCCCCCCACCTGAACCGGCCAATAGCGGATGACTGCTGCCAGCGTCTCGGTCTCGTCCCGCAGCACGAGACAAAGGGGGGCAACCTTGTCCACGCCGTCACGCAGGCGATAGGAAGACAGCGCCGTGCGCCCGGGTGCAAAGCAGAGATCATAAAGCGCCTCTACTTCCCACCAGTCGGCGTCGGTTTCCTCTTCCAGCTGATACATTACCCCTCCCTGACCTTTGCGGCCACTGTCGGGTCCATGCTCGACCCGGACAAGACCGCGCGTAACACGCGAAGGCGACAGGGAAAAGACCATAGTCCCGTGACTGCGGCACCTTGGCGAAACCCGCGTGCGCCCTTAGTCTGGCGCAAAATTCAGGAGGTGCGGATGCAGCGCAAGATCGGGGTGATCGGCGGATCGGGGGTCTATCAGATCGAGGGACTGCAGGATGCCGCGTGGACGGTGGTCGAAACCCCATGGGGGGCGCCTTCGGACGAGATCCTGACAGGCACGCTGGGCGGCGTCCCCATGTGCTTTCTGCCGCGTCACGGCCGGGGCCATGTGCATCTGCCGACCGAAGTGCCTTTCCGGGCCAATATCGACGCGTTGAAACGATTGGGATGCACCGACCTGATCGCCGTATCGGCGGTGGGTTCCCTGCGTGAGGATTTTGCGCCCGGCGACATGGTGGTGCTGGATCAGTTCATCGACCGCACCTGCGCGCGGCCTGCGAGCTTTTTCGGGGAAGGATGCGTGGCCCATGTCAGCCTTGCCGATCCGGTCTGCGCCGCGCTGTCGGAGGCCTGCGCCCGCGCCCTGCAACCGACCGGGGCCACGGTCCACAGGGGCGGCACCTATCTGGCTATCGAGGGACCACAGTTTTCGACGCGCGCCGAATCGAACCTTTACCGTTCCTGGGGCTGTGACGTGATCGGCATGACCGCGATGCCCGAGGCACGCCTCGCGCGCGAGGCTGAGCTTTGCTACGCCTCGGTCGCGATGGTCACCGATTACGACTGCTGGCACGAAGGGCATGGCGCGGTGGATGTGGCGCAGGTGATCGCAGTGCTCACACGGAACGCCGGCACCGCCAAGGCGATGATCGCGGGGCTTCCGGACCTTCTGGGCGCTACCCGAGCGCCCTGCCCCTGTGGCTGCGACCGCGCGCTTGATCATGCCGTGATGACGGCCCCTGACCGGCGTGATCGCGCGACCCTTGCGCGGCTCGACGCCGTTGCCGGGCGGGTGCTGGGCTGACGATTCGAAACCGATCAAACGAAGAGATGCAGATGACACAACCGGGCAAGGCCGCCCCCGCACGGGGCAAGACGGTCAGGGACTATATCCGCACCATCGTGGACTTCCCGCATGAGGGGATCCTCTTTCGCGACGTGACGACGCTCTTTGCCGATCCGCGCGGATTTCGGATGGCGATCGACCAGCTTCTGCACCCCTATGCCGGCACACGTATCGACAAGGTCGTGGGGCTCGAGGCACGCGGTTTCATCCTTGGCGGCGCGGTGGCGCATCAGCTGTCCTGTGGTTTCGTACCGATCCGCAAAAAGGGCAAGCTGCCCGGCCAGACCATCTCGCAAGCCTACACGCTGGAATACGGTGAGGCGGTGGTCGAGGTGCATGACGATGCTATTCAGCCCGGCGAAAAGGTTCTGCTTGTCGATGACCTGCTGGCAACGGGTGGCACCGCCGAGGCCGGGATCAAGCTCATCGAGCGTCTTGGAGGCGAGATCGTGGGCTGCGCCTTTGTCGTGGATCTGCCCGACCTCGGCGGCCGCAAGAAGCTGGAAGCCATGGGAATGGAAGTCCATGCGCTTTGCGCGTTCGAGGGCCTCTGAAGGCTTGATCGTACAGCCGGTAACCGTCCGTTAACCCCGAGTCGCTAGACCTTGGGTACCGGGCCGACCCAGCCCGGTGGGCGCTGCTTGCAAACGTGTCCTACACACCCCACCCACCCCGTCGGGCATCAATACCCCGGCGGGGTTTCTCGTTGATCAGGACAGATTTGGGTATTTGTACCAAGAGGAAGGAGACGCGCCCTGCTTCCTCTTGGCCCAAATACCCACCTTTCTGCCGGTTACCGCAGCACGGCGCCGGGGTTGAGGATGCCCGAAGGGTCGAGTGCCGTCTTGATTGCCCGCATCGCCGCAAGTTTTGCGGGTTCGGCATAGCGCTCCAGATCCTTGACCTTCAACCGGCCGATCCCGTGTTCTGCGCTGACGGACCCGCCCATGCGGTGCACGATATCGTGGACGCAGGTCTTGACGGCTTCGCGCTGATGGTCGTGATCGGCACGACTGCTCCCCGGGCAAGGGAACACATTGTAATGCAGGTTCCCGTCGCCAAGGTGGCCGAAACAGTTGATGCGGAACCGGTCGATCCGTGCCAGCGCGGCGTTCGCCTCGGCAATGAAGGCCGGAAACAGCGAGGGCGGCAGTGCGATGTCATGCGAGGAGACGGCGCCGATGCGCCGGTTGGCAAGCGGGATCGACTCGCGCAGCGCCCAAAGCTCCGCGCGCTGATTGCCCGACTGGGCGATGACCCCGTCCTGCACCAGCGCCCCGGCAGCCTCGACCAAGTCCACCAGTGCTTCTTGCGGATCGATCCCATGCGGCAGGCCCAGATCAATCAGCACACTCCATTCGGGCGGCACATCGAAGGGCTGGCGCACCTGCGGCAGCGTTTCGCGCAGGAAATCCAGCCCCTGGCGATGGATCAGCTCAAAGGCCGAGATCATGCCGGGCAACCGCGCCTCGGCCAGTGCCAGCAGGCTCAGGGCAGCCTCGGGCCCCTCGACCGCAAGGAGCGCCGCCCCTTCGGTTGCTGGTCGCGGGAACAGGCGCAGGCTTGCTGCGGTTATGATGCCCAGTGTCCCCTCAGATCCGATCAGCAGGTGTCGCAGGTCATAGCCCGTATTGTCCTTGCGCAGCCGTTTGAGCCCGTGAAGGATCGAACCATCCGCCAGGACCGCCTCGACACCCAGCACCAGATCGCGGGTATTGCCATAGCGCAGCACATTCACCCCGCCGGCATTCGTGCCGAGAAGCCCACCGATCCGGGCAGAGCCCTGCGAGGCCAGCGTCAGGGGGAAGATGCGCCCGACGGCCTCGGCCGCCGCATGGACATCAGAGAGGATGACCCCGGCCTCGGCCTCGATCACGGCCTCATCGGCATGAACCGCGCGGATGCGCGCCATGCGCTCCATCGACAACAGCAGGGGCGCAGGTCCCTCCGGCATCAACTGCCCGCCAACGAGCCCGGTGCCCCCCGCACGCGGCACCACGCCGACGCGGGCAGAGGCACAGGCGCGCAGGATCTGGGCAACGTCCTCCGGGGTGCGCGGCATGGCAACCGCCGCGCCCTGCCCCGTCCAGCGCCCGCGTGGCTCTTCGACATCAGCGGGCGCGACGGGTCGCAGCAGGTGCGGCGGCAGGCTATCCAGAAAGGCGGCATCGGCGGAATTGAGCATGGCGTTTACCTCTGCAGGTCAAATAGCCTGCGGGCCAAACTAAGGCAAAGCTCAATCGCGGCGGGCGTCCTGCGGCATGTCGTCAAACAGCGACTGCTCGATCGCGGCATCGTCATCGGGCGCGGCAGGACCGGGGTCAAACAGGAACTGTGTGCCCAATGCAGCAAGGCCGCCCAGAACGGCGGAAAGAAGATCAAAATACATTTCAACTGCTCCTGGCCCTCTTTGCGGGGCTCTGTCGATATCTTGCCATTAGCACGAATCGACTGCAAGGGAAGCTCACCTTTGCGTCAGCCGGCGTCGGTCCGCCCACGACGATCCGCGCGCAGGTTTGCGTAGAGCACATGGTTGCGCCAGCGGCCCGCGATTTGCAGATAGGCCTGCGCGACGCCTTCGTACTTGAACCCGGTCTTTTCCAGCACCCCACGCGAAGGCGCATTCTCCGGCAGGCAGGCGGCCTCGATCCGCGACAGGTCCATCATCGTGAAGGCGTGATGCACCACGGCAAGGATAGCCTCGCGCATATAGCCCTGCCGGGCAAAGGGCTGACCGATCCAGTAGCCCAGCGTACCCGCCTGCACCGGCCCGCGCCGGATGTTGTCGAGCGTGATCGCCCCCAGAAGGCACTGATCCTCGCGCCGGACCATCAGAAGCGGAAGCGCGGTGCCCTGCGCCTGTGCGCGCTGCGCCCAATAGATGCGGTTGGTAAAGGCCTTGCGGCTGAGGTGATCATGAGACCAGACCGGCTCCCACGGCGCAAGAAAATCGGCGCTGTCGTCGCGCAGGGCCGACCAGTCGCGGAAATCGCCGTGCTGCGGCAGACGAAGCGTCATCCGCTCTGTTTCGATCCGCACGCGTCTGCGCAGGCCGAGCATCAGGCCGCCAGCCGTTTCCGGATTGCCTCCAGCCCCGGCGCATCAGCGACGGGACCATAGAGCGCAAGCGCCGCGCGGGAGGCCGCAAGCTCGCCCGCCACGCGCCGGACATCTGCGGTGGTGACAGCGTCGATCTTGGCCACGGCCTCGTCCACATCGGGCACCCGCCCCCAGATCGACAAGAGCCGCGCATTGCGTTCAGCTCGTGATGACGGGCTTTCGAGCCCCATCAGCAGCCCGGCTTTCAGTTGCGCCCGCGCACGGGCAACCTCGGCCTCGGTCATGTCATCGGCGGCGCGCTTCAATTCGTCCAGCGTCAGCGTGGTCAGATCGGCGATCTCGTCCTCGGATGTGCCGGCATAGATGGTGATGCTGCCCGTATCCTCATAAGCGCCCGATTGCGCGAAGATCGAATAGCACAGCCCCCGCTCCTCGCGGATCTTCTGGAACAGACGGCTGGACATGCCACCGCCCATCGCCGTCGAATAGACCTGCGCGGTATAGACATCTGGGTGGCGATAGCCGGGGGCCTCGAACGCCAGTGCGAAATGCACCTGCTCCAGCCCCTTGACCTCACGCCGCTCGCCACCGCCGAAACGCGCGCCTTCCAGTGTGGAGTTACCTACGGGTGTCAGCCCGCCAAAAATCTCGGTCGCCTGAGCCACGATGGCATCGTGGTCGATGCCGCCGGCCGCAGCCAGGATCATCTGGTCAGGCCCGTAATGTTCGTGCACAAAGCGGACCAGATCATCGCGTGTGAAACTTGAGACCAGCTCGGTCGGGCCCAGGATCGTGCGGCCAAAAGCCTGATCCGGATAACTTACCTCTTGCAGCCAGTCGAAGATGATGTCGTCGGGCGTATCCAGCGCCTGCCCGATCTCTTGTAGGATCACGTGGCGCTCGACCTCGATCTCCTTGGGGTCAAAGACCGGGTTCAGCACGATGTCCGAAATCACATCCAGCGCCAGCGCAACATCGCCCGACAGGACACGGGCATAGTAGGCCGTCATCTCTTTCGAGGTATAGGCGTTGATATAGCCGCCCACATCCTCGATCTCTTCGGCGATCTGCAGCGATGTGCGCCGCGCCGTGCCCTTGAAGGCCATGTGCTCGAGGAAATGCGCAATCCCGTTCTGCTCGGCCCGTTCGTGCCGCCCGCCCGCAGTGACCCAGATCCCCACCGAAGCCGATTTCAGCCCCGGCATATCCTCGGTCACGATGCGGAAACCATTGGGCAGGGTGGCAATACGCAGGGTCAACGCGCGATCCTTTCGCGGACAAGGGCTTGCAGGGCGGCCAGGTCATTGGGCACGCGGGTTACGCGTTCGGCGCGGTCAAAGAGGTCGGCCATGCGGGGGGGCAATCCGGGACGGATACCGCTGGCAGCTTCCACCGCATCCGGGAATTTGGCGGGATGGGCGGTCGCAAGCGTGATCATCGGTGCGGTGCCGATGTTCTCTTCGGCGACCTTCACGCCCACCGCCGAATGCGGGCAAAGAAGCTCACCCGTGGCGGCAAGCGTCGTCTTGATCGTGGCGCGCGTCTCATCCTCGGAGCAGCGCCCCGAGGCGAAGGTGGCGCGCAACATTTCCAGCGCGCCCTGGCTGATGGCAAAGCCGCCTGCCTTCAGCTCGGCCATGAGCGCGGCGACGGCCGCCCCGTCGCGGCCATAGGCGTCGAAGAGTGCGCGCTCAAAGTTCGACGAGACCTGGATGTCCATCGACGGGCTGATCGAAGGCTTGACCCCATCCGTCACATAAGAGCCGGACTTCATCGCGCGATCCAGAATGTCGTTCTGGTTGGTCGCAATCACCAGCTTGTCGATCGGCAGGCCCATCTCGCGGGCAATGTAGCCCGCGAAGATATCGCCGAAGTTGCCGGTTGGCACGGTGAAACTGACGGCGCGATGCGGCGCGCCGAGGCTGACTGCCGAGGAGAAGTAATAGACCACCTGCGCCAGCACGCGCGCCCAGTTGATGCTGTTCACCCCGGCCAGACGCACCCCGTCGCGGAAGGCGAAATCGTTGAACATGTCCTTCACGCGGGCCTGACAGTCGTCAAAGTCGCCATCCATGGCCAGCGCATGAACATTGCTGTCGGGCGGGGTCGTCATTTGACGGCGCTGCACCTCGGACACGCGGCCATGCGGGAAGAGGATGAACACATCCACATTTGCCAGCCCCTTGAACGCCTCGATCGCAGCCGATCCGGTATCGCCGCTGGTTGCGCCGACGATGGTGATCCGCTCCCCAGTCTTGGCGAGTGCGGCCTGCATCATCTGGCCGATAAGCTGCATGGCAAAGTCCTTGAAAGCCAGCGTCGGCCCGTGGAACAGCTCCAGCAGGAAATGGTTCGGGCCAAGCTGGACCAGCGGCGCGCGCGCGGCGTGGCCGAAACCGGCATAGGCACGTGCGATCAGGGCGCGGAACTCGGGCTCGGCAAAGGTGTCGCCCATGAAGGGCGACATCACGCGATAGGCGATCTCTTCGTAGGGCAGACCGGCGAGAGCCGCGATCTCTTCCTTGGTGAAGGTCGGAACGCTGGCCGGAACATAAAGCCCGCCATCACGCGCGAGCCCGGTCATCATCGCTTCGCCAAAGGAAAGGACGGGCGCCTGCCCGCGGGTCGAGATGTATTGCATTGCTGCCCTCATACGTTCCGCCGTCTGATACGCCAGAGATACGAAACTGTCATCCCCAACCAGACAACCGCCAGCGAAAACCAGGTGATCGCATAGCCCAGATGATCGTTGCGAAAGGTGGCCGAGACTGGTTGCGCCTGCACGCCGTCACCGGTGTCACTGCGCGCGATCAGCATAAGGGGTTCGGTGCCCAGTGCGCTGGCCATGGCGGCCACGTCGCGGCCAAACCAGATGCCACGCCCTTTATCGGGTGGCGGGGTTGCGCTGTTCACATCGTCGGGCCAGTTCAGGTTACCGGTCACCGCCACCTCACGGGGCGGGCGCGGCGCGGTTTTGGCGGTTTCCGGCACGAAGCCCCGATCCACCAGAATGCGGCGCCCGTCATCGGTCTGATAGGCGGCGATCACCAGAAAGCCCGGCCCCTGCCCCTGAATGGAAGTCAGGACATGCGCCTCGGGCCCGAGAAAGCGCCCCTGCACCGTGACGGACAGATATCGGTCGGCAACCGGGTCCGGTTGGGCCGGCAGCGCGACCGCGGGCATGGCAATCTTTGCCTCGGCGGTGGCAATCAGGCCCTCTTTCCATTGCAGGCGCTGCACCTGCCATGTGCCAAGTCCGATCAGGATGGCGGCCCCGACCAGCCCGAACAAAAGGGGAAGGATTATGCGGCGCGACATTGGGGCTCCGGCTGAAAAAGGAAAAGCGCGCGCCTTCTACAAGGCTCGCGCTTCCGAGGGAAGACGGCTCCAGCGAAGGACGGGGCGAGCGTGTCGCCCCGACGGATCGATCAGCCCTGACCCCAGACGTAGATGGCCGCAAACAGGAACAGCCAGACCACGTCAACGAAGTGCCAGTACCATGCGGCAGCCTCAAGCCCGATGTGCTGCTCAGGCGTGAAGTGGCCCTTGATCGCGCGGATCATGCAGACAAACAGGAAGATCGTACCGACAACCACGTGGAAGCCGTGGAAGCCCGTCGCCATGAAGAAGTTCGCGCCATAGATGTTTCCGGCAAAGCCAAAGGCCGCGTGGCTGTATTCATAGGCTTGCAGGATGGTGAAGAACACGCCGAGGATGATCGCCAGTGCCAGACCGTTGATCAGATCCTTGCGGTTGTTCTCATGCACCAGCGCGTGGTGCGCCCAGGTCGCAGCACAGCCCGAGCACAGCAGGATCAGCGTGTTGATCAGCGGCAGGTGCCAGGGGTCAAAGGTCTGGATGCCTTCCGGCGGGAAGACGCCATCAACCAGCGGCGACATCGGCCCCATCGGATAAAGCGCGTGCTTGAAGAACGACCAGAACCAGGCCGAGAAGAACATCACTTCCGACATGATGAACAGGATAAAGCCGTAGCGCAGGCCGATCCGCACGACCGGCGTATGGTCGCCAACCTGTGCCTCGGCGATCACGTCAGCCCACCAGCCGAACATGACATAAAGCACGGCTGCAAAGCCGATCAGCCCCATCCAGGGGCCCGAGCCATGCATCCACAGCACCGCGCCGAACAGCATGATGAAAGCGCCGACCGAGCCCAGGAAGGGCCAGATCGACGGAGGAAGGACGTGGTAGTCGTGGTTCTTGGCGTGGGCCATTATAGTATCCCTCGTTGACTTGTCAGTTGACCGCCCCGGAAGCCGGGACAGCCAGCGCCGCCTGATCCGCGTTGCTCGCGGTTTCAGGAAGCGGAGTTTCATGGAATGTGTAAGAGAGCGTGATCTCTTTCACGAACTGCCCCTCGGGATCCTTCAACAATTCGGGATCGACGAAGAACGTGACGGGCATGATGGCCGTCTCTCCGGGGGCGAGCACCTGCTCGGTAAAGCAGAAGCATTCGATCTTGGTGAAATAGCCACCGGCGGCATCGGGCTGCACGTTGAAGCTGGCGGTGCCGGCGACCGGACGATCGGCTGGGTTATGCGCCTCGTAGAAGGCGAGCGCCGTTTCGCCGAGCTTGACCCGCATCGAGTATTGCTGCGGCTTGAAGCTCCACGGCATGCCGGCGGCTTTGGATGCGTCAAACCGCACCAGCACGGTATCTTCCAGCACCACGTCGGGCGCCTTTTCGGCAACGCCTACGGTGCCTGCAAAACCCGTCGTGCGGCAGAACCAGTCATAGAACGGCACAGCGGCAAAGCTGAGCGCGCCCATCGTGACGGCGACGCCCACCAGTTTCAGCGCAGTGCGGCCATGTGCAGGGGCGCTCATCCGTTGCCCCCTGTCGCAGGATCGGCCGGGGCCATCTCGGGGCGGACTACATGGTCGAACCCCTGCATCGGATCGCCGCGCGTGACCTTGACCACGCTCAGCCCGAAAACCAGCACCACAAAGGCCGCAAGCACCAAGCCAAGGCCGACATTTCGGCCGCGGCGACGTTGGTGCAGTTCATGTTCGGTACGCAATGCCATCGCTTACCAGCCTCCCAGTCCAAAGCCCTTCAATGCGGCCTCAAGCAGGAAGGCGCTGAAGTGCAGGAAAAGATAGAGCAGCGAGAACTTGAAAACAGCCTTCTCGGTCGCAAAACCATCGGCCTCAGCGGTCGCCTCATCCCGCTGCCAGATGCGCCAGGCGCCCCACAGGAAGCCCGCGTTCAACGCAAGCGAGATAGCCAGATAGGTCGGCCCACCGATCGACGTGAAGCCCGCGGCCAGCGCAAAGGGCACCAGAAGGATCGTATAGACCAGCACATGGTTGCGGGTGACGCGCTTGCCATGGGTCACGGTCAGCATCGGAACGCCCGCCTTTTCATAGTCGCTGTTCATGAACAGCGCGAGCGCCCAAAAGTGCGGCGGCGTCCACATGAAGATCAGCATGAACATCAGCACCGCCTCGACCGAGATGCTGCCGGTCGCGCAGACCCAGCCGATCATCGGAGGGAAGGCCCCCGCCGCACCACCGATGACGATGTTCTGCGGCGTCGAGCGTTTCAGCCACATCGAGTAGATGACGACGTAGAAGAAGATGGTAAAGGCCAGAAGCGCCCCCGCCAGCACGTTCGCGGCCAGCGACAGCATCATCACCGACAGGCCGGAAAGCGCGATGCCAAGGCCAAGCGCCTCACCCGGTTGCACGCGGCCCGACGGGATCGGTCGGTTGCGGGTACGGCGCATCACGCGGTCAATGTCGGCATCCCACCACATGTTCAGCGCGCCGGATGCGCCGCCGCCAAGGGCAATGAACAGCACACAGGTAAATGCGACAAACGGATGAACGGGGACTGGCGCGACCAGAAGGCCCACCAGCGCGGTAAAGACGACCAAAGACATGACGCGCGGCTTCAGCAGCGAGACATAGTCGCCAAAGCCCGCCTCACCCGTCAGGGTGCCGTTCACCTCGCCATTTGCGTTGATATCGCTCATTCCCGTTCCCTTGGTCGGACCGGGCGGCCCGTCTTTCCAGACGCGCCGCCCTTGCCTGCCTTGTCAGCGGATAAGCCGCTGAATTCTCAACCGATCAGTTGTTTGCAGCGACCTGAACCGGCGCCGGCGCCGCGATCGACGAAAGCTGCACATCGCCAGTCTTGGCCTTGGCCAGCCATTCGGCATATTTGGCCTCGGACACGACCTTCACAGTGATCGGCATATAGGCGTGATCCTTGCCGCACAGCTCCGAGCACTGACCGAAGAAAATGCCCTCAACCTCGGGCTTGAACCACAGCTGGGCGATACGGCCCGGCACGGCATCCTGCTTCACACCAAAGGCCGGGATGGTCCAGGAATGGATCACGTCGGCGGCGGTGATCTGCATCACGACAGTCTTGCCGATGGGCAGGACAACGGCCGTGTCCGTAGCCAGCAGGTAGTCGCCTTCGTCATAACCGAACTCAGCCAGCTGCTCGCGCTCCAGTTTGAAGCTTTCAAAGGCAACGGGCGTCGCCTCTTCGCCGGCAGGGGTGACGCCGTCCTGCACATATTCATACCCCCAGTACCACTGGTAGCCGGTGACTTTCACGGTGATATCGGCCTCGGGGATCGTCTGCTGCTTGAACAGAACCGGCAGCGAGTAGGCGCCGATGACCACCAGGATCAGGATCGGGACCAGCGTCCAAAGGATCTCGATCGGGGTATTGTGGGTGAATTTCGCGGGCGTCGGATTGGCGCGGCGATTGAAGCGGACAAAGCTGTAGACCATCAGCGCCGTCACGAACAGCACGATCACCGTGATGATGTAGAGCAGCATGTTGTCCAGCCAGTGGATATCGCGCGCAAGCTCTGTTGCGGCGGGCTGGAATCCCATCAGGCGGTCAACCGGACGGCCGATCACCTCCAGCTCCTGCGCCATGGCCGGAGCGGCGGCGAAACCGAGCGAGAGCCCGGCAAGGGGTTTGATGAATCGCATATGTCTCATCCCGTTCGTGTGCGGCTTGCGACCGCTTGTCATCCGCGGCTTTATGTCCGCTTGCCGGGCCATGCCCGAAAGGCGGGCAGAATCCCGTTGTTTCTGCTTGCTTTGAAACCATATTAGGCGGGCCGCGACAAGCAAAACCGTGCGACAATCCGCCGCCATTTGATCGAGATCAAGGACACCGACATGACCGATAACGCCTTCCGCCCGTTCGAGACCGCACTGGACGAGGGCCGGGCACTGGCCAACCTGCGACAGGCTGTCGCAGGGGCGGATGATGGGGAATTGTTCCTCGAACGTCGCCGGTCCGAAGCCCTGGTTCTTGATGACGGCCGGATCAAGACCGCCTCTTATGATGCGTCCGAGGGTTTCGGACTGCGCGCCGTGCGTGGCGAAGTTGCGGGCTATGCCCATTCAACCGAGATTTCGGAAAAGGCCCTGACCCGCGCCGTAGAGACCGCGCGACTGGCGGTGGGTGATGGGGGCGGCACGCTGGCAGACGCGCCGCAAGGCACCAACCGGCGGCTCTATACCGACGCCGATCCGATGCTTGATGCAAGTTTCGCAGGCAAGATCGACGTGCTGAAAGAGATCGACGCCTTCACCCGTGGCCTCGATCCCCGCGTCGTTCAGGTTTCGGCCACCATCAGCGCGGGCCTGCAGGAGGTAGAGATCCTGCGCCCCGAAGGGTTGCGCCTCAGCGACGTGCGCCCGATGGCGCGGCTCAACATCTCGGTCATCGTCGAGCAGGCGGGCCGGCGCGAAAGTGGCGGCATGGGCGGCGGCGGTCGCTTCGGCCTTGCCGCCCTGCTCGACCCCGGCCACTGGCAACCTGTCGCACGTGAGGCACTGCGCATCGCGCTGGTGAACCTGGACGCAGTCCCCGCCCCTGCCGGCGTCATGGATATCGTTCTTGGCCCCGGCTGGCCGGGCATCCTGCTGCATGAGGCGATCGGCCACGGGCTTGAAGGTGATTTCAACCGCAAGGGCACCTCGGCCTTTGCCGGGTTGATGGGTCAGCGCATCGCCGCACCCGGGGTGACCGTGCTCGACGATGGCACCCTCCCCGACCGCCGAGGCTCGATCTCGTTCGACGATGAAGGAACGCCATCCAACCGCACCGTGCTGATCGAGGACGGCGTTCTGGTGGGCTACATGCAGGATCGCCAGAACGCCCGCCTGATGGGAACCGCCAGTACCGGTAACGGACGCCGCGAAAGCTTTGCCCATATTCCGATGCCACGCATGACCAACACCTACATGCTGGGCGGCAAAGACGACCCGTCTGCGATTCTGGCCGATCTCAAGGACGGGATCTGGGCCGTGGGCTTCGGCGGCGGGCAGGTTGATATCACCAACGGCAAATTCGTGTTTTCCTGCACCGAGGCTTACCGCGTGCAAAACGGCATGATCGTGGCCCCGGTCAAGGGCGCTACGCTGATCGGCGATGGCGCGACTGCGCTACGGAACATCCGCGCAATCGGCAATGACATGAAGCTCGACCCCGGCATCGGCAATTGTGGCAAGTCGGGCCAATGGGTGCCGGTCGGCGTGGGGCAGCCCACGCTGCTGATCGGGGGGCTGACCATCGGCGGTTCGGCTGCCTGAGGCCGGCCCCTGTTCTTCTTTTCAAAAGTATCCTCGGGGATGAGGCGCGCCCGGAAAACCATCCGGGGGATGGTTTTCAGCGACGAATGTCCCGGCACGGGACATTGGGGGGCAGACAGCCCCCCGCCGCCCTCCTCAGCCCTTCCAGCGCCGGAAAGCCAGGGGGGCCGCAAGGATCACCAGCAGGATCCGCACCACATGGTGCAGCGCGACGAAAGCAACCTCGGCGTGCAGCGCAATGGCAATAAGGCTCATCTCCGTCAGGCCACCCGGCGCGTAGGCCAGCAGAACCTGCTCGGCGCTCTGCCCAGTAGCCGCCTCGATCACCAGGGCAAAACAAAGGGCCAGTGCCAGCATGATGACCGTAGCCCCAAGGCTCAGGCCAACCGCCGGCACGAGTGCGCGGGCACGCAGCCCCTGAAACCGGCAGCCAAGGACGGTTCCAAGGATGATCTGCGCCGCAATGACGATTTCAACCGGCGGGGCGCTGCGTGTCAGGTCAGTCAGGTGGAGTGCTGCGGAAACGATCATCGGCCCAAGCAGCGTCGGTGCGGGCAGGCGCAGGCGCAGTCCCAGCCAACTGCCCAGCAACGCTGCAAGTGCCAGAAGGCCAAGGTCAGTCCAGCTGATGTCTGCAAATCCACCCTGAACCGCGTTGCGCCCGACGTCATACCCCTGAACCCAGCGAAACCAGATCGCGATCAGGGCAATTGTCGTGACGATCCGCAGGCTTTGCGCAAGGATGATGCGGGGCACGTCGGCACCAGCGGCCTCGCCCAGTTCGATCATCTCGGACAGCCCACCCGGCATGCCGGCGAAATAGGCCGTCACCGCATCGAACCCGCCAATGCGCTGATACCAGGGCATCACCAGCAGGATCGAGGCCAGCAGATAGACGGCAAGCAACACCAGCGAGACCGCCCAGTCCAGCGCCTGAGATATCAGATCAGGGGTGAAGTTCGCGCCCAGAAGCACACCGATGACCGCGACGACAGCGGCGCGGATACGCACCGGTCCCTGCATCCGCAGACCGGCGAGGCTTGCCATCATCGTCGCGGTCAAGGCGCCGAGCATCCAGGGCAGCGGCAAGGACAACGCATAGAACAGCGTGCCCCCTGCCGCACCCACCGCGATTGCCAACGCAATCCGTGCGATATCGCCCACGCCTGCCGTCCCCTGCCGATGCTGACCTTTGCGTGTTAGGGGGCCTGCCAACCGGGTGCAAGCCGCCCCTGTGCAAAGCTTATCGCCCGAACTTGCCTTTTAGCGCGTCCGCAAAGGCGTTACCGCTGCCCGATGGCTGCTGCGGGCTGGCGCTGCGCGGACCGGGCTTGCCGCCCCCGCGCGGCGGCTGCGGACCACGCTCGGCGGCGCGGTCGCGGGCTGCATCGCGCGCATCGGCACTGTCCTTGCGCATGGTCAGACCGATGCGCTTGCGGGGCACATCAACCTCGACCACCCGCACCTTCACCACATCACCTGCCTTCACCACCTCATGCGGGTCCTTTACGAACCGGTCGGCAAGCTGGCTGACATGCACCAGCCCATCCTGATGCACGCCGATATCGACGAAGGCCCCAAAGGCCGCGACGTTGGTCACGGTCCCTTCCAGCATCATGCCAACCTTCAGGTCCTTGATGTCCTCGACCCCGTCGGCAAAGGACGCGGTCTTGAAGCTGGGGCGCGGGTCGCGACCGGGCTTTTCCAGCTCTGCCAGAATGTCCTTGACGGTGGGCAGACCAAAGCGCGCGTCGATGAAGCTGCGCGGATCAAGCCGTTGCAGCGCAGCACTGTCACCCATCAGCGCGCGGATGTCGCGACCACAGGCGGCCACGATCTTGCGGGCCAGATCATAGGCCTCGGGGTGCACGCTTGAGGCATCGAGCGGCTCTTTGCCATCCGTGATGCGCAGGAAGCCCGCCGCCTGCTCGAACGCCTTGGGGCCAAGACGGGCGACCTTCAGCAGATCCTTGCGGGTGGCAAAGGGGCCATTGGCGTCGCGGTGCGCCACGATGCTTTCGGCCAAGCTGGGGCCAAGCCCCGAGACGCGCGCCAGAAGCGGACCAGAGGCGGTGTTCAGATCCACCCCGACCGCGTTCACCGCATCTTCCACAACGGCATCCAGCTGCCGCGCCAGCCGGTGCTGGTCAACGTCATGCTGATACTGCCCCACGCCGATCGACTTTGGCTCGATCTTCACCAGTTCGGCCAACGGGTCTTGCAGGCGGCGGGCGATAGACACTGCCCCGCGCAGGCTGACGTCCAGTTGCGGAAACTCTTTCGCTGCCAGTTCCGAGGCCGAATAGACCGAGGCGCCGGCCTCGCTGACCACGACCTTGACGGGCTTTGGCCCCTGCCCCGGCAGATGCGCCAGAAGATCGGCCACCATCCGCTCTGTCTCACGGCTGGCTGTGCCGTTGCCGATGGCGATCAGCTCAACCTTGTGCTTCAGGATCAGCGAGGCAAGCTCTGCCTGTGCCCCGCGCAGATCATTCTTCGGCTGGAACGGATAGACGGTCGAGGTGGCGAGCACCTTGCCCGTCGCATCGACGACCGCGACCTTGACCCCGGTGCGGATGCCCGGATCAAGCCCCATGGTGGACTTGCCGCCCGCAGGTGCCGCCAGCAACAGGTCCTTGAGGTTGCGGGCAAAGACGCGGATCGCCTCTTCTTCGGACCGTTCGCGCAGTTCGGACATCAGATCCAGCGTCAGCGAGGTTTTCAGCTTGACCCGCCATGCCCAGCTTGCAGCCTCGCGCAGCCATTGATCGCCAGCGCCCGTGCCACCGGCCTCAAGCGCCGCGCCGCACATCCGCTCGGCAGGCGACTGGCCACGCGGGGCATCGGCATCCACCTCAAGATCGAGGTTGAGGACTCCCTCGTTCCGCCCGCGCAACATGGCGAGCACACGGTGCGAGGGTGCGGTTTCCCATTTTTCGCGATGGGCAAAGTAATCCGAAAACTTGGCGCCTTCGACCTCTTTGCCCGCAATCACGGTTGCGACCAGTTCGGATGCGCCCTTCATATGCCCGCGCAACCGGCCCAGCAGATCGGCGTTTTCCGACAGCCCTTCGGCGATGATGTCGCGCGCACCTTCCAGCGCGGCCTTGGCATCCGGCACGGCCTCGGTGATGTACCCGGCGGCCAGCGCGGACGGGTCGGCCTTGCGGTCGGCGAGAATCGCCTCGGCCAGCGGACCCAGACCATTCTCGCGCGCAATCATCGCGCGGGTGCGACGCTTGGGCTTGTAGGGCAGATAGATGTCCTCAAGCTCGGCCTTGGTATCGGCCTTGGCAATCGAGGCCGCCAGATCGTCGGTCATCTTGCCCTGTTCGGTGATGGAGCCGAAGATCGCAGCGCGGCGTGCCTCCATCTCGCGCAGGTAGGTCAGCCGGTCGGCCAGCATGCGCAGCTGCGAATCGTCAAGGCCGCCCGTCACTTCCTTGCGGTAGCGCGCGATGAAAGGCACCGTGGCACCGCCATCCAGCAGCTCTATCGCCGCGCCAACCTGTGTGGGCTGGGCGTTGATCTCGCGTGCAATGACAAGGGGAATGCGGCGGGTGGCGTCCTGAATCATGGCGGCTCCGTCAGAAGGTGGGAGCGCGACCATAGTGCCCCGCCACCGGAACGCAAGCGCCGTGGCGCCCCTGCAAAAGCCCCGGAAATGCAAAAGGCCCCGCGAAACGCGGGGCCTTTTGAAGGATGGTACCGACTCCCCGGCTCGAACGGGGGACCCCCAGATCCACAATCTGGTGCTCTAACCAACTGAGCTAAGTCGGCACTTGCGGGCGATGTAGCCCTGCACGTCGGCGATTGCAAGCCCCCTCACGCGCTTGCCAACACGGTTTTTCGGCGCTACCCCGAATGAAAAAGCGGAGACTGACATGAGCATCAACAAGCAAAGCGAGATCGCCGCCAATCTGCAGATCGGCCCGACCGACGCGGGCATGGTGCGAATCTACGTCGAGGCAGAAGGCGGGATCGAACTGCCGCTGGATTTCGACCCCGATGAGGCCGAAGAGATCGCCGAGGAGTTGCGCGCCGCCGCCGAGGCCGCCCGCGCGATGAGCGACGGGCCTAAGGGGAAAAAGCGCTGATCGCGCCCACCGCCACCGGATCGCGCAGCGCCTGAAGGCGCAGCGCCGCGTGGCGGGCGAATTTCTGCACCATCACCTTGCGCCGCGCCCCGGCCAGCGGGGTTAATGGCCCCATGCGCAGGATCGCGGCGTCATAGTCATCTGCGACGATCAACCCGGTTTCGGGCGGCAGTATTTCCGCCGGGAACGCCGTATCCACTGCCCAGAAGTAGCGGTCGCACCATTGCAGATAGTTCTGCCACTTCCGGTCGGAAGCAAAGTCGGTGCGGCTCGACTTGCACTCGATCACCCAGACCTCGCCCTTGGGGCCGAGCGCCATCACATCAACGCGCAACCCCGGCGCGGGCACCAGTTCCTCGACCGTCGCAAAGCCATGGCCCAAAAGATGGCGGCACACCCCGCGGGCAAGGCGCTGACCGGGGGCAAGAAGGACGGGTTCGGTTATTTGCGGCACATCTGCGGACATAAGGCAAAACTGAACGAAATGGGAACATCGGTCAAGCCACTGCCCGCAGATTGACAGGTAATGAGTGGCTGCATATGTCTGCTGCGCCGGAAAATGTCTGGCCGGTTGGTTATCCCGGCCCCTGCGCCCATCGCAGGCGTTGACGCACCTGGATGTGTGATCCCGCGGCGAAAATTGACCCCCCACATCCTGCAAGGGCAAGGCGATCTTGTCCGCGCTTGCGTTCAAAGGCAGAACAGATGACCCAAACCACCCGCACCGTGTTGATCGCACAGGTCTTTATTTCATGCATGATGGCCGGCCTGATGACCGGTATCTTCGGCGCGCTGAAATCCGGCCTGACGCCAGAATTTCTCTCCCTTTGGGGCCACAGCTTCATCGTCGCCTGGCCGATCGCCTTTGTGCTGTCGCTGGGAGTCGGGCCGATTGCTTTTCGGCTGGCCTGGCAGGTGAACCGGCTTCTGGGCTGACGCAGCCCTTGCCGTGCAGCGCATCCGGGCCTATCTGTGAAGACGGCGGGTGCTGCTCCTCGCGTGTGGGACACTTTTCCAGTGGCCGATAAGCAAGCGAACGGGGGCTGGCTCTGGCAGGATCCTGGTCCTGCTACCCGGCGCCCACCTGAGACCTCTGGCTCTCGGGAAAACACCGTCACCCACGGTTGCTGCGGGCCCGCCACTTCATCCCCGAAACGCAAAAGGCCCGGCATTGCCGGACCTTCGCGTCAAACCACTGGGGGCTGTCAGCGGCGGGTGCGCATCGCAGACTGGTTGCGCGCCTCAACCCGCACCGGAACCGGGACCAGCGTCGGCGCGCGGGTACCACCGCGCGGCTCATCGTCGTCGCTGGCCTGACGCATTACTGCGATCGCGAACTGGGCGCCTGCGAAGATCACCCCGTTGCTGACGAACATCATCAACCCACCGATCCAGCCGTTTTCGGTTTCGAGGATCAGATGCCCGAGGTTGGCCACGTTGAACCAGACCATCATGGCAAGAAACACCGCAGACAGACCATAACCGATGGCCACGTTGACAATGTAAAGGCGGATGAGCTTGGGCATCGGGGTCCTCCTGTTTGAATGTGATGCTAGCACCCGCGTCGGCAGACGCCAGTGCCAATGCGTCGCATCCCCGATACAATTCCCCGCGATCAGGGCTTTGCCGGGGCAAATTCCAGCTGAACGCTGCCCTCACCGGCAAGAATCAGCCGGTCGCCCTCCATCCTTGCCTCGCGAACGCCTTCCAACGCGGCAAAGAAGTCGGACTCGGCCTGCATGTCCGGACAGGCCATTTTGGTCGCGCCGACTCCTGTCAGACGAAATTCGGGCAAGGTGCCCTCTACGCCGCTGAACCAGCGATTGCAGGGCGCCTGACCTGCGGCGCGGCCGGCCTCTGAGAGATCCATCGTCACATTGGCCGGGGCGTCGGCGCCATTCATGCGCACCAGTGCCCAGTCACGCCCGATGGTTTCGGCCGAGATCCCCGGCGCATCCCCCTGACAGGCCGCAAGAAACATCCCGGCGATCAGTATCCGTTTCATGCCAATACCCTTCCTTGCAAAAGCAAGGCGGCCCCTTGGGGCCGCCTGCACCATCCGGATCAGGCCTTGAAGGCCTCGGGCCGCGCCTCGCGCGCCATGTGGTCGAGCACGGCATTGACGAACTTCGGCTCTTTCCCATCGGGGAAGAAGGCCTTGGCCACATCGACGAATTCCGTGATGACGACCTTGGGGGGCGTGTCCATGCCCACCAGCTCGCCCCCGGCCGTGCGGAAGAGCGCGCGCAGCACCGGGTCGATCCGGTCAATCGGCCATGCCGCGACCAGCGCCCGGTCTGTCATCTGGTCGATCTTTGCCTGCCAGTTCACCGCCGCATCCACCAGGGCGCGGAAATGCACGACGTCACCTTCGGCCATCTCGGTGCCGTCCTCGAACACCTCGCCAAAGCGATGGCTCTCGAACTCGCGCACAACGCGTTCAACCGTTTGCCCCGAGGATTCCATCTGGAACAGCGCCTGCACGGCAAAGAGCCGCGCGGCCGAGCGCATCTGCTTCTTGTCGGGCTTCACGCTCATGCCTGATGCCCCCCTTCGGCACGAAAGCCGATACCGGTACGGGCGCCCGACCATTGGCGGGCCAGCGCGATCAGGTGAAGCGCCGCGGCAGCCGCGCCGCCGCCCTTGTTCTGCCCTTCTGGCTCTGCACGCACCACCGCCTGCTCGCGGTTTTCAACCGTCAGGATGCCGTTTCCGATGCAGGCGCCCTGCAGCCCCAGAAGCGAGATCGCCCGGCTGGAATCGTTGCAGACCGTGTCGTAATGCGTCGTCTCGCCCCGGATCACGCAGCCCAGTGCGACATAGCCGTCATAGTTCGACATGCGTTCGGCCAGCGCGATCGCGGTCGGCACTTCCAGCGCACCGGGCACCTCGACCAGATCGACCTCGGCGCCGCAGGATGCAGCCACCGCACGCGCACCCGCCACCAGATTGTCGGTGATGTCCTTGTAATAAGGGGCCACGACAATCAGGAGCTTGACCGGTTTGTGAAACACCGGCAGCGGCAGGACGTAGTGCTGTTCATTCGCAGCCATCATTCACTCCGCAATCGGATGGGTGCCGACGATCGACAGGCCATAGGCATCAAGCCCCACGACCTTCGGCGCCTTGTGGTTCGTCACCAGCGTGATCTCATGCAGGCCGAGGGCGGCAAGAATCTGTGCGCCGAGCCCATATTGCCGAAGCGTTTGAGGCGAGACCTCGTCGGTTTGCGCAATCTTCATGGAGGTGTCGCGCAGCAGGACGACAACGCCGCGCCCGGCGGCAGCAATCACGCGCATGGCCCCGGCGAGTTCCCCCACCGCATTGGCATCGCCCACGCCCAGCACATCGGCCAGCGGGTCAAGCGCATGCATCCGCACCAGCACCGGCCCACCCGCGCCGATGTCCCCCTTGGTCAGCACGACATGTTCTGATCCCTGGGCCACGTCCGAGAAGATCCGCATGATCCACTCGCCGCCATGGACCGAGGTGACACGCTTGACCGCTTGCTCCTTGACCAGATTGTCGTGGCGACGGCGGTAGGCGATCAGGTCCGAGATCGTACCGATCTTCAGGCCATGGCGCTGCGCGAACTGCACCAGATCGGGCAGACGCGCCATCGTGCCGTCATCGTTCATAACCTCGCAGATGACGCCCGCAGGCTTGAGCCCCGCCAGCCGCGCCACATCGGTCGCGGCCTCGGTATGGCCTGCGCGCACCAGAACGCCCCCGTCGCGGGTCCGCAGCGGAAAGATGTGGCCCGGCGTCGCCAGATCTGCGGCGCCTTTTGTCTCGTCAATCGCAACGGCCACGGTCAGCGCGCGGTCGCGGGCGGAAATGCCGGTCTCGACCCCTTCGCGCGCCTCGATCGAAACGGTGAAGGCGGTCTCGTGCCGCGACGAGTTCTTCGAGGCCATCAGGGGCAGGCCCAACTGGTCGATCCGCTCGCCGGTCAGCGTGAGGCAGATCAGTCCCCGGCCATGCGTCGCCATGAAGTTGATGGCCGCCGCATCGCATTTCTCGGCCGGGATCACCAGATCGCCCTCATTCTCGCGATCCTCGTGATCGACAAGAATGAACATCTTCCCGTTGCGGGCATCCTCAATGATCTCCTCGACCGAGGAAATCGCGTCCGAATAGTCGCTCGACATCTGGCTGGTCTCTCGAATGGGCATTTACACTGCATTACCCTTCCCCGCCGTCGAAGGCCAGTGCCTGTGCGCGCAGGTCCTGTGCAGTGACGCTGCGCGCAAAGACGGCGGGCAACGCCGTGTCAGGGGCGCCCTGTCTGGGGCGGCAATCAGCCCCAGTCCAGCACGACCTTGCCGGACAGGCCCGACCGCATCGTCTCGAACCCCTGCTCGAAATCATCCACCTTGAAGCGATGGGTGATGACGCGGCGGACGTCGAGCCCGTTCTCGAGCATCGCGATCATCTTGTACCAGGTCTCAAAGATCTCGCGACCGTAGACGCCCTTGATCGTGATGGCCTTGAAGACGATCCGGCTCCAGTCGACAGGGCTTTTGCCCGGCGGGATGCCCAGCATGGCAATGCGTCCCCCCATGACGAGCGCCTCGACCATCTGATCCAGCGCGCGCTGGTTGCCGCTCATCTCCATGCCCACGTCAAAGCCCTGAGACATCTTCAGGCGCGCCTGAACGTCCTTGAGGTCTTCGCTGGCCACATTTACCGGCACCACATCAGCGACCTGCGCCGCCAGTTCCAGCCGCGCGGGGTTCACATCGGTGATCACCACGTGGCGGGCGCCGACATGACGGGCGACAGCCGCCGCCATAATGCCAATCGGCCCGGCGCCGGTGATCAGCACATCCTCGCCCACCAGATCGAAGGACAGCGCCGTGTGGACGGCATTGCCCAAGGGATCGAGAATGGCGCCGATTTCGTCGTCAATCGCATCGGGCAGCGGCACGACGTTAAAGGCGGGCAGTTTCAGATAGGTCGCAAAGGCGCCGTTCTCGTTCACGCCGATGCCACGGGTTTCGGGGTCGAGGTGGAATTTGCCGGCCCGCGACTGGCGGGAATGACGCCCGATCAGGTGCCCCTCGCCCGAACAGCGCTGCCCGATCTTCAGGTCGGTCACATTGCGCCCAAGCTCCACAATCTCGCCCGCGAACTCATGCCCGGTAATCAGGCCAAGCGGAACCGTGCGCGCGGCCCATTCGTCCCAGTTCCAGATATGGATATCCGTGCCGCAGATCCCGGTCTTGCGGATCCGGATCAAGACGTCGTCCGGTCCGATCTCGGGCACCGGTCGGGCTTCTTGCCACAGCCCCACCTCGGGCTTCGATTTCACCAAGGCCTTCATTTCGTTCGTCATCAGATCGCCCCCACCGCCTTGCCTGCCGCGCGGAACGCATCAAGCGCAAAATCCAGATCTTCCCTCGTCAGCCGTGCATTCATCTGCGTGCGGATGCGCGCCTGCCCCTTGGGCACCACCGGGAAGAAGAAACCGGCAACATAGACGCCACGGTCGTAAAGCTCGGCCGCCATGCGCTGCGCGAGAACCGCATCCCCCAGCATGACCGGCACGATGGGGTGCTCGCCCGGCAGCAGGCGGAACCCGGCGGCTTCAAGCCCGGCCCGCCAGTAGCGCGCATTCTCGAAAAGCTGGGCGCGCAGGTCATCCGCCGCCTCGACGATATCCAGCGCCACCAGAGCCGCCCCCACCACGGCGGGGGGCAGGGCATTGGAAAAGAGGTAGGGCCGCGCGCGCTGGCGCAGCAGGTCAATCACCGCCTGCGGACCAGCGATATAGCCGCCAAGCGCCCCGCCAAGCGCCTTGCCCAGCGTTCCGGTCAGGATATCGACCTCAACCCCGGCATGGGCCGGCGTGCCCCTGCCCTGCGGCCCCATGAAGCCTGTCGCATGGCAGTCATCGACCATGACCATCGCCCCGTGGCGATCGGCCAGCACCCTGATCTCGGCCAGCTTCGCCAGATAGCCGTCCATCGAGAAGACGCCATCCGTCGCAATGAGGATGAACCGTGCCCCATCGGCGCGGGCCTGTTTCAGCTGCGCTTCAAGGTCTGCCATGTCGGAATTGGCATAGCGATAGCGCCGCGCCTTGCAGAGCCGGATGCCGTCGATGATGCTGGCGTGATTGAGGCTGTCAGAGATGACCGCGTCCTCAGGGCCCAACAAGGGCTCGAACAGCCCGCCATTCGCGTCAAAGCAGGCCGCAAACAGGATCGAGTCGTCATGCCCAAGAAACCGGGCGAGCCGCGCCTCAAGCGCGCGATGGATGTCTTGCGTCCCGCAAATGAACCGGACCGAGGCCATGCCGTACCCATCGGCCTGCATCGCCGATTGCGCGGCAGCAATCAGACGGGGATCATCGGCCAGACCCAGATAGTTGTTGGCGCAGAGGTTCAGAAGCTTTCGCCCCGCCACCTCGACATGCGCGCCCTGCGGCCCGTGGATCAGCCGCTCTCGCTTCATCAGCCCTTCGGCCTCGATCCCCTCAAGCACGGTTCCCAAATGCGTCAGGAACGCCGACCGCCCACTTTCCGCCATACCACCCCTCCATCCGTTATAGCGGAACTTTTGCCGCAAGATTCAGCCGAAGTCAAGATAACGGATTGCAATCCGTCAAAACGGATTCTCGTCATTCTGGCACAAATACCTTCGGGGGGACCGGGAGGCGAAGCGCCCCCGGCCGTCTCAACTGTCCTGCACGATCAGAATGGCGCGCGCCGCCGCATCCGCCCGGATGGCGTGGGTCCGGTCGGCGGCGTAGCGCGCCGTATCCCCTGCGGCCAGATCCTCGGCCTCATCCCCGCTTTCGACGCGCAGCCTGCCCTCGATCACCGCCAGATGCTCGCGGCATCCGGGCCGGTGGGGGTCTGACAGCAGCGCGCCGCCGGGAGCAAACATCAGCTCATAAACCTCATGCTCTCCGACAGCCTCAGGGGCAGAGAGGATGCGGATCGTGACGCCCGTTCCGCGCCCAGCGATCACAGGGGCGGCTTCGGCGCGGATCACCTCGATCCCACCCTTGGGCTTCCCCTCCAGAAGACCTGCGAAATCGACCTGCAGCGCCTGCGTCAGGTTCCACAGCGTGGCCACGGTAGGCGAGCTTTCGCCCCGCTCGATCTGGCTGACCATTGACCGGCTCACACCCGATAGCTTGGCCACCGCATCAAGGCTCAGCCCCCTTGCGCGGCGGGCTTCGCGCAGGCTGCTGGCCAGACGGTCATGGATGTCGGATCGGATGTTCATGGCGCATCATTGCCTTCTGCCACGCCCCGGTCAATCAGGTGCCGCAGAAGGTGCGGAACTGCCCAACAAATTCCTGCGGCGCCGGCAAGGCATAGGCGTCAAGCCCCGGCCGTTCGGTGAACGGGTCGGAAATCACCGCGAGCAGCGCCTCGAACAGTGACATGTCCCCGGCCTCGGCCGCCGCCAGCGCCTCTTCGACCTTCAGGTTGCGCGGAACGTAAATCGGATTCACGGCCCGCATCCGCGCCGCCGCGTCAGGGGCAAGACGCGCCCGCCAGCGAGGCAGCCAGGCGTCAAGGCGGGAGGTCTCCTCGAAAAGAGGTCGCAGCGTTCCGGCATCATCGACCGCGTCGGCCAGCCGACGGAAGGCCAGCGTCCAGTCGGTGCCGACAAGTGCCGCCAGAAACTCCTCGGCCAGCGCGGCGTCACCCGGATCTTCGCCTTGCAGGCCCAGCTTGGCGCGCATCACGGCCAACCATTCAGCCTTGTAGACGGCAGCAATGCCACCCAGCCGTTCATTGGCAATCTCGACCGCCCGCGCCTCATCCTTGTCGAAGAAGGCAACCAGCGTCTCGGCAAACCGCGCAAGGTTCCAGCCAAGGATCAGCGGCTGATTTCCATAGGCATAGCGCCCCTGATGGTCGATCGAGGAAAAGACGGTGCCGGGGCTATACGCCTCCATAAAGGCGCAAGGGCCGTAGTCGATGGTTTCGCCCGAGATCGTCATGTTGTCGGTATTCATGACGCCATGGATGAAGCCGAGCCCCATCCATTTTGCGATCAGCCGGGCCTGCGCGGCGATCACCGCATCAAAAAGGCCGAGATAGGGATTCGGCGCACCCGCTGCCTGTGGGTGATGGCGCGCGATGGCGTAGTCGGCCAGCCGCCTGACCATGTCGGCCTGCCCGCGCGCCGAAAAGAACTCGAACGTGCCGATCCGCAGGTGGCTTGCTGCGACACGCGTCAGCACCGCGCCGGGCAGAACCCGTTCGCGCAGAACCTGCGCGCCCGTGGTGACGGCCGCCAAGGCCCGGCTGGTGGGCACACCAAGCGCATGCATCGCCTCGCCGATCAGATATTCGCGCAGCACGGGGCCGACTGCGGCGAGCCCGTCCCCCTGACGCGAGAATGGCGTTCGACCCGATCCTTTCAGCGCGATATCGCGGCGATGGCCGTTCCTGTCGATCACCTCACCCAGAAGCAGCGCCCGACCGTCACCCAGTTGCGGCGAGAACCCGCCAAACTGATGGCCCGCATAGGCCTGCGCGATGGGCTCCGCCCCGTCGGGCACCAGATTGCCGGAAAAGATCGCCGGCGCGAGGGGACGCAGACCTTCGGGATCAAGCCCCAGTTCTGTCGCAAGCCCTTCGTTCAGCTTCAACATACGGGGCGCCGGCGCCTTGGCCGGGGTCTGCGGCACATAGCTGCCCGCCAGGTCCCGTGCATAGCTGTTGTCAAAGCGCCAATCCATCAACGCACCTTCCTGTTCGCCCGTTGGATATGGCCCGTTGCGGCCCTCGCAGCAAGATCAGGCGGTGAACAGCCGCTCTGCCGGAAGGTAATAGGCCAGCCTGCCCGCAGCACACCATTCGGCCTCGAATGGTGCGGCACCGACAAGGACCACGCCATCCCGGTGGTAGTCGCCGCGCGCGGTACCCATCGCCTCGCGCGCTTCGGAGAAAGACCCGAACGGGCGCGGCGCGGGATGGGCTGCATCGATCAGCCCGCCCCCCGCCTGCAGCAGATCCGATGGGGCAAGCGGGGCGACAGCAATGGCCAGACGACCGCAATTCGCCATCGCGCGCAGGCGGTCAAGGCGATCAGCGGGAAGTTCGGCTACCTTAGGTGTCGCCCGCAAGGCATTGGATGAAAACAGGAATGCCACGACATCATGGCCCGACGCCGCACGCACACTGGCATAGGTCTTGTAGTCAAGACCCAACTCCTGCGCCCGCCTGACGCGGTTGCGCAGCACTTCGATAGGAAGGGTCGGCAACAACGCCTCGCGCGCTGCCTGCCAGCAGTGGCGGCGCCAGCCAGTCCCCTGCAACTCGGGCCCGCCGTTATGGCCGATGCCGGCCGTCATCCCCATTCCCTCAGGCGCGCCACATAGCGTGCCATGGTATCAACCTCGAGGTTGACCAGCTGGCCAAGCGCCACGTCGCCCCAGGTGGTGACATGCTGGGTATGCGGAATGAAGTTGATGCCAAAGTCACGCCCGTCAACCTCGTTCACCGTCAACGAGGTGCCGTTCAGCGCGACCGATCCCTTGGGCGCGATGAACCGTGCCAGCGGCTCGGGCGCGCGAAAGGTCACCCGCAGGCTGTCCCCCTCGGGCCGCAGGCCCACGACCTCGGCCACGCCATCGACATGGCCCGAGACGATATGCCCGCCCAGTTCGTCGCCGACCTTCAGCGCGCGTTCGAGGTTCAGCCGCTTGCCGACCGACCAGCCACCGATATTCGTCTTGCTGACGCTTTCGGCGCTGATCTCGACGTCAAACCAGTTGCGTGGCGCCTGGCCAAGCGCCACCACCGTCAGGCAGACGCCGTCGCAGGCGATCGAGGCGCCAAGGTCTATGCCTGCAACGTCATAGGCAGTGCCGATGCGGGCGCGCAGGTCGCCCCGCTGTTCAAGTTCCAGCACTTCACCGATGTCGGTGACGATCCCCGTGAACATCCTGTTTCCTCCGGCCATTTCGCCAAGACCTAAGCCGACCCTGACGCGCCTGCAAGCCCGGTGCGCCAAAGCCGTGGGCGCACATCTGACTTGTGACTGAAAAAAATGGCACACATCGTGGAAAATCCGCCAGCCTTACCCCCGTTTGATCACGTTTTCGTCCACTTCGTCGACCAGAAGATGCTAGATACACACAAGCTCGCGTCATGAGACGGATAAGAAGAATGCTGCCCCGAGGCACCGAAAGGCGCTTTCTGTTCCTTCAAGGCCCGCACGGCCCATGGTTTTTCCAACTGGCGCAGATGCTGCGCCGGGCAAGTTGTCAGGTCTGGCGCGTGGGCTTCAATGCAGGGGATGAGGCGTTCTGGCGGGACCGGGCAACCTACATCCCGTTTCGCGCGCAGCCCGAGGCCTGGCCCGCGACGCTGTCGCATATCATCGACGAAAAGCAGATCACTGACCTTGTGATCTACGGAGACACGCGCCCGGTGCATGCAGCGGCGGTGCAGATTGCGCGCGAGCGCGGCCTGACGGTGCACGTCTTTGAAGAGGGCTACCTGCGTCCCCACTGGATTACATATGAGCGCGGCGGCTCGAACGGCCATTCCCGCCTGATGGATCTGGGCGTTGACGAAATGGCACGTGCGCTGGAGCGGTCCGACACCGATCTGCCCGATGCGCCCGCACGCTGGGGTGACACGCGGCAGCATATCTTCTATGGCGCGCTCTATCACTGGCTGGTGCTGACAGGCGGCTGGCGCTATCCGAACTTCCGCCCGCATCGCGCATTGACCGTCCGGCAAGAGTTCCGGCTTTATCTGCGCCGCCTTGCGACCCTTCCCTTCCACGCGATCGACCGGATGATTGCCAGCCACCGCATTGCCCGCGGCGGGTTTCCATACCATCTGGTGCTTTTGCAACTGGAACACGACTCCAGCTTTCAGGCGCATTCGCCTTTTGCCACGATGACCGAATTCCTCGATTGCGTGACCGATGCCTTCGCCAAGGGCGCGCCCGGCCATCACCATCTGGTCTTCAAGGCCCATCCGCTTGAAGATGGCCGCGCGCCCGTCGCCGCCGAGATCCGCCGCCTCGCCCGCCTGCACGGTCTGCAGGGCCGGGTGCATTTCGTGCGTGGCGGCAAACTGGCGCGGCTCTTGAACCAGGCGCGCAGCGCCGTGACCGTGAATTCGACCGCCGCGCAGCAGGTGTTGTGGCGTGGCCTGCCGCTCAAGGCGCTTGGACAGGCGATCTATTCCAAGCCGGAATTCGTCTCGGATCAGAGCCTGATCGAGTTCTTTGCCAACCCCGCACGCCCCGACAGTCGCGCCTATCGCCTGTTTCGGCATTTCCTGCTGGAAACAAGCCAGGTGCCCGGCGGCTTCTACTCTGCCCGGGGGCGACGCGCCCTGTTACGACAGGTGGTGGACATGTTGCTAATGCAACACGACCCCTATGACGCTTTGTCCAAAGGACAGTCCCCGCCCCGCCAACTGTTGCGTATTGTCAAGTGACTTGGGTATTAGAGACTGGACATGGCGTGTTTCGATGTACGATTCGTGAAGGATCGTTCCATCACCGAATGAGGAGCCCCAGGGTGAACCTGCTGACCTTCCGAGCAACCCGGCTGATGGCCCTCCTTGCGTTGAGCCTTGCGGTTTCCGCCTGCGGCTTGCCCCGCTCGGGCCCTAACAAGACCGAACTTTACAAAAGCTCCGTAACCGAAGGGGGAAGCGCGCATTTCATTCTGGTGGACAGCCGCGTCAGCAAGCTTGCAGGCGGCACCCCCGCGCTCGGCTTCAGCAGCTCCTTCAAGAATGCGGGCCGCGTCGGGTCTGACACGATCAACCCGGGCGATGAGCTCAGCATCACGGTCTTCGAGAACGTCAAGGACGACCCGCTTCTGGGCAACACCGGGCAACGGGTGTCGGCGCTGGAAAGCGTGCAGGTCGATGGCGAAGGCTTCATCTTCATTCCTTACGCAGGCAAACTGCAGGCCGCAGGTCAGACACCCGATGGGCTGCGCCAGCTGATCACCAGCAAGCTCGATGCCCAGACGCCCGACCCGCAGGTCACCGTTCAGCGCGTGGCGGGTGATGGTCAGACTGTCTCGGTTGCGGGCAGTGTTGGCGCGCAAGGCATTTACCCGATTGAACGTCCCACCCGGACGCTTTCCGCGATGATCGCCCGCGCGGGCGGGGTTGCGATCGAGCCTTCGGTCGCGGTGGTTCGCGTGACGCGCGGCAACCAGACCGGACAGGTGTGGATGCAAGACCTGTTTGCGAACCCCAGCCTCGACATCGCGCTGCGCGGGGGCGACCAGATCGTCGTCGAGCGGGACCAGCGTGCCTATACCGCGCTTGGTGCGACCGGCGCGCAAAGCCTTGTACCATTTGAATCGCAATCGCTCTCGGCGCTGGAATCGCTGGCGCAGGTTGGCGGTCTCAGCACGACACTGGCCGACCCGACGGGGGTGTTCATCCTGCGGTCAGAGTCGGCATCGGTTGCCAACGCGATCATGGGGCGCGATGACCTGCGCGGATCGCAGCGCATGGTCTACGCCCTCGACCTGACCGCTCCGGACGGGCTGTTCGAGGCGCGCGATTTCCAGGTTCGCGATGGCGACACGATCTTTGTGACCGAAGCGCCGTTCTCGCAATGGACCAAGGCTGTCAACGCCGTCACCGGCACAGCAGGTGCTGCGGACTCTTTGACCTCGATCGGTTCGAGCGACTGATGTGACCGATACGCCGCGAGGTGCGTTTGATGCCGCCGGGGAATTTCCCCGGCGGCTTGCTTTTTTCAATGCAGGCTTTCTTTGGCAGCGTCGTGTGCGGCGCATTCTCTCGCTAGCCGGGTATGAACTGGCACCGGCGGGGCTGGGCGGGGCTGATGCAGTCGTCGTCTGGGGCCAGTCGCCCTATGCGCAGCGCGGGGCGCGCGTGGCCGAGGCACGCGGCTTGCCGCTGATCCGGGTCGAAGACGCCTTCCTTCGCTCGATCCGGCCGGGTCGCAAGGGCGATGCCCCCCTCGGCCTGATCATTGACGATCTGGGGGTGCATTTCGACAGCGCGCGCCCATCGCGGCTGGAACAGATCCTCGCCCGCAACCCGCTGGATGACGCCAACCTCTTGCGCCGGGCACGCGAGGGCATGGCGCGTATGGCGCGCGCCCAGCTGTCGAAATACAACGCGACCGACCCCACATTGCCGCCGCCCCCTGCGGGCTACGTGCTGGTGATCGACCAGACACGTGATGACGCAGCGATCCGTCATGCGGGGGCCAGCGCCGCGACGTTCGCCGAAATGCTGGCAGAAGCGCGACTTGCGCATCCGCGGTCTCGGATCCTGATCAAGACCCACCCGGAAACCGCCATGGGGTTGAGGGCGGGCCATTTCGGCGCGGATGATTGTGACGAGCGCACGAGCCTTTGCGATGATCCCTTTCCCCCACGCACGCTGCTTGAAGGGGCCGTTGCGGTCTATACCGTCAGCTCGCAAATGGGGTTTGAGGCCATCCTCGCCGGTCATCGACCGCATGTCTTTGGTCAGCCCTTCTATGCGGGATGGGGGCTGACCGATGACAGGATACCGGTACAAAGGCGTACGCGGCGACTGACGCCAACGCAGGTTTTCGCCGCCGCCATGATCCTTGCCCCGGTCTGGTATGATCCCTGCCGGGATCGCCTTTGCACCTTCGAAGAGGCGCTTGACCAGCTTGAGGCCGAGGTCCGCGCCTATCGCGAGGATCGGCGGGGCTATGTGGCCACCGGCATGCGGCTCTGGAAACGGGGTTGGCTGCAACGTGCCTTTGGCCGCGAACAAGCGATCCGCTTCCGCTCAGACCCGATGGATGCGGCAAGGCTGGCCGCGCGGCTTGATTGCCCCTTGATGGTCTGGGGTGCGACGGTGCAGGACCTGCCCGCGCCCGGGATTCCAGTCTTGCGCGCCGAAGACGGCTTCCTGCGCTCTCGTGGGCTTGGCGCCGCGTTGGTACCCCCGACCTGCCTGATCCTCGACGATCTGGGGCTTCACTATGACCCGCAGCACGAAAGCCGGATGGAGCGGAACATCACTGCGCCGTTGACCGATGGCGACCTTGCACGGGCCGAGCGTCTCGCCATGCGCATCGTGCAATCGGGCGTCACCAAGTATAACCTGCCCGGCGGCCTGCCCGACCTGCCCCCCGGACGGCGCATTCTTGTGCCGGGGCAGGTCGAGGACGACGCCTCGATCCGCCTCGGATGCGATCAGGTTCACTCAAACCTTGATCTGCTGCGCGCGACGCGGGCAGCAAATCCCGATGCGGTGATTGTCTTCAAACCGCATCCCGATGTGGTTGCGGGTTTGCGCATGGGCGCGGTGGACCCCGGCCAACTGCAGCGTGACGGACTTGCCGAGGTGATTGCCGATGGGGCGGACGCCGCTGCGCTGATCCACGCCTGTGACGAGGTCTGGACTTTGACCTCGCTTCTGGGGTTTGAAGCGCTGTTGCGTGGCAAGCCAGTTACTTGCCTTGGCACCCCGTTTTATGCCGGTTGGGGTCTGACGACCGACCTTGGCCCTGTGCCTGAGCGCCGCCGCCGCGCAGCTGACGGGCATCCCTTGCCGCGACCGTCGCTGATGCATCTGGCCCATGCCGCGCTGATCGCGGCCCCGCGGTATTTCGATCCGGCGACGGGCCGCCCCTGCTCACCCGAGGCGGCTCTGGATCGGCTGATCGCAAGCCCGCCCGCGCCACAGGGTGCGCTTCTGCGCGGTCTGTCCAAGCTGCAGGGGATGTTTGCCAGTCAAGCGCGGCTGTGGCGGCGGGGTCAGTAGATATAGCGGATCTGTTCGCCCCAGAACCGCTCCATCCGTTTCAGCGTCTGGTTCACATCCTCCATCGCTGCAGCGGAAACAAAGCCGCGCTTTTCCATCGCCTCGGCGTGGCGAACAAAAAGCCCGTCGATCAGATGGCGCACCCGCCTGCCCTTTTCCGTCAGCCGGACCCGCACCGAGCGGCGATCGATCTCGGACCGCTGGTGGTGCATATAGCCCAGATCGACCAGCTTCTTCAGGTTGTAGCTGACATTGCTGCCCTGATAGTAGCCGCGCGATTTCAGCTCACCCGCTGTCACCTCGTTCTCGCCGATGTTGAACAGCAAAAGCGCCTGCACCGGGTTGATTTCAAGGATCGCCAACCGCTCGAACTCATCCTTGATGACATCGAGAAGCAGCCTGTGAAGCCGCTCTATCAGCGCAAGGTTTTCCAGATAGCCCAGCATGAAGGCCCTTTGCGAGCCATCAAGCACCTGATGATGTATCGACATCGCGCCCCCTACCGTGCGGTTCGTTCACGGCAGATTCGGCAAGAATAGGAAACAACCGGTGAATCACGCCGGGGATCGCGAAAATTCGAGGTAAATCGTCAGCCGCGCTGCAGCCGTGCACGGGCAAAGGTGCCGATGCGCGCGATCAGCCCGGCCAGTTCCGCCGGCGCCGCGGCCTGTCCCAGGACCCAGGGCAGAAGATCCTGATCGTTCTCGTTCAGAAGGGCGTCATAGACATCGAGCTCGGCGGCATCGAGGGTATCCAGATGGGCGTCGGCAAAGGGGCCAAGCACCAGATCCATCTCTTTGGTGCCACGCCGCCAGCTGCGCATGCGCATCCGCTTCAGCCGTGCTTCATGGGTCTCTGTCATCCGCTTCTCCCTTGCCCGCGTCGCCCGCGCGCCCTAAGACTTCGCCAACCCCCTTGCCGGAGCTGCGTCATGGCCTTCCTGTCCGATACCCTTGCCCGTGTCAAACCCTCGGCCACCATCGCGGTGACGACCAAGGCGGCCGAGTTGAAGGCCGCCGGGCGCGACGTGATCGGCCTTGGCGCGGGCGAGCCCGATTTCGACACGCCCGAGAACATCCGCGAGGCGGCAAAGCGGGCCATTGACAGCGGCAAGACGCGTTACACGGCTGTCGATGGCATCCCCGAGCTGAAGAAAGCAATCTGCGCCAAGTTCCTGCGCGAAAACGGCCTGACCTATCAGCCGAACCAGATCACCGTGGGCACTGGCGGCAAGCAGATCCTCTACAATGCGCTGATGGCGACCTGCAATCCGGGCGACGAGGTCATCATCCCCGCCCCCTACTGGGTCAGCTACCCCGATATGGTTCTGCTGGCCGGTGGCACGCCCGTGCCCGTTGTGGGCACGCTGGAGAACCGCTTCAAGATCACAGCCGAACAGCTTGAGGCCGCGATCACACCGCGCACCAAGTGGTTCATCTTCAACAGCCCCTCGAACCCGACCGGCGCGGGCTATAATCGCGCCGAATTGAAGGCGCTGACCGATGTGCTGATGCGCCACCCGCAGGTCTGGATCATGTCGGACGACATGTACGAGCATCTGGTCTTTGACGATTTCGAATTCGTGACCCCCGCGCAGGTGGAACCCGGCCTCTACGATCGCACCCTGACCTGCAATGGCGTCAGCAAGGCCTTTGCGATGACCGGCTGGCGCATCGGCTAT
Source organism: Gemmobacter aquaticus (assembly GCF_007859075.1). Taxonomy (GTDB): domain Bacteria; phylum Pseudomonadota; class Alphaproteobacteria; order Rhodobacterales; family Rhodobacteraceae; genus Gemmobacter; species Gemmobacter aquaticus. Next base: position 548,629 of record NZ_VOAK01000011.1, on the reverse strand, counting down.
GCCGGCGGTCCGGTGGCCCTGATCAAGGCGATGGGCACGATCCAGTCGCAATCAACGTCGAACCCCTGCTCGGTCAGCCAATACGCCGCACTTGAGGGGCTGACGGGTCCGCAAGAGTTTCTGGCCACCAACAAGGCCGTGTTCCAGCGCCGCCGCGATCTGGTGGTGTCGATGCTGAACGCCTGCCCCGGCATCACCTGCCCCACGCCGGAAGGTGCCTTCTACGTCTATCCCGATATCGCGGGCTGCATCGGCAAGACCTCGGCCGGGGGCGCGCGGATCACGGATGACGAGGCCTTTGCCACCGCGCTTCTGGAAGAGACGGGCGTTGCCGTGGTGTTCGGCGCAGCCTTCGGCCTCTCGCCCAACTTCCGCGTCAGCTACGCCACTTCGGATGCCGTGCTGGCCGAAGCCTGCACCCGTATCCGTAGCTTCTGCGAGGGGCTGCGCGCGGTGTGATGGAGAAAAGCCTGCCCGAACTCTACTTTCGCGTCCGCGAAAATGGTGCTGCGGTGTACCGGCTGGATGCCGAGAACCGCCAGCGCCGGCTGGAGATGCAAGAGATCGCGGCCGTCAATATCCGCAACGGCAATATCCGCCCGCATGGCACGCATGAGCTGACCCCGGAAGAACTGACGCACATCCGCGCCTGGATGGAAGGCCGCCAGGCGCTGCTTGCCAGTCGTGACTATGACGAGATCCTGCAGACGGTGGACCGGCTGAATATGGCCGCGCATTGGGCACAGTCGCGCGCCAGCGACGAACAGCTTGCCGCCGTGACGGATGCGCTGCTGCTGGCCATGCATGACCTGCGCAGCACCCTTGTGCGCAAGATGGCAGAGCGCCTTGCACCGCAGGGCGACGAGGCCTGATCAGCCGGCGGGGATACGGCTCCAGAACCGGTGCATGAGAGCGGTGGCGGCGAAGAAGAGCCCGATCACCAGCCCCGACCAAAGGCCCGCCCCGCCAAGGTCTGCGCGGAACGCCAGAAGATAGGCAGCAGGCACCCCGATCAGCCAGTAGGACACGGCAGCAATCCACATCGGCACCCGCGTATCCTGCACCCCGCGCAGCAGTCCAAGCGCCAGAACCTGGCCTGCGTCCATCATCTGGAAGGCTGCCGCATAGGCCAGAAGCATGCTGCCGTAGGTCAGGATCATTGGCGCCTCGGCCGCGCTGCGGTCGATGAAGAGGCCCACGATCGGCTGGGCCAGCGTCAGGTAGATGACGATCTGCACCACCCCCACTGCCGCCGAAATCGCAACCGCCATCACCCCGCCCCGGCGCAGGTTGGTCCAGTCCTGCCCCCCGGCAAAGCGCCCCGTCCGCACGGTCGCCGCACTGGAGATGCCGACATGGATCATGAACCCGATGGAGGTGACCTGCATCGCGATGCCATGGGCGGCAAGCTCGACCGTGCCAATCCAGCCCATCATCAGCGCGGTTGCCTGAAAAAGTCCTGCCTCGGCAAGGCCAGTCAGACCGATGGGCATACCCAGCCTGAACACGGCGGCCAGCGCGTGCCAGTCGGGCCTCCAGAACCTCTGAAACAGCCGGAAACGGCGCAAGGATGGCAGAAGACCCGCATAAAGCGCCATGATGACCAGCGTCAGGATCTGGATGATCAGTGTGGCAATCGCCGATCCCGCCACCCCCATCTCGGGCAGGCCCCAACGACCGAACACCAGCGGATAGCACAGTGCGGCGTTGACAAAGACGGCGCCAACCGTGACCCACAGCACGACCTGTGTCCGCTCCAGCGCGGCAAGGTAGCTTTTGAGCACCATGACGAGCAGCGCGGGGATCATGCCGAAGCCTGCGATGCGCAGGAACTCGGCACAAAGGCGCGCGACATCCGGCTTTTGTCCAAGCGCAAGCAGGATGGATTCCGACCACCAGAAGAGCGGATAGATCGCGGCTCCGAACAGGATCGACAGCCACATCCCCATGCGCGCGGCACGGCGCACCTCGGTTTCATCCTTGCGGCCAAGCGCCTGCGCGACCATCGGCATCACGGCTTGGGCAAAGCCTGATCCCAGAACGAAGACGACAAAGAAGCACGACCCGCCAAGAACCACAGCGGCAAGCTCGGTCACTCCATACCAGCCCAGCACGATCGTATCAACGACATGCAGCGCCATTTGCGCGATATGGCTGCCTGCCAGCGGCAGGCCAAGGGCAAGCAGGGCCCGGATATGGGCGGAACGGGACAGAACTGGGATCATGCCCCTCGTCTAGGGCGCCAATGCGATTGCGGCACGCCAACTTGCGACACGGAATGTCGCCATTTCATGCAGATGGCGGGTTGGAGCCGCCCGTCCCGGATGCATCACTGCCCGATCCGCGCTAGACTTGAGGTGACAGGCCCTCGTGAAACGGAGCACCGCGATGGACGATATCGTGATCACCGCAGCCAAGCGAACTCCCATGGGTGGGTTTCAGGGCGCCTTCGCCTCTCTCGCCGCCCATCACCTCGGGGCGACGGCCATACGCGCGGCGACGAGCAATTCGGGCCTTGCGCCAGACGCGGTCGACGAGGTGCTGATGGGTTGCGTGCTTCCCGCCGGGCAAGGACAGGCCCCCGCGCGGCAAGCGACCCTCGGAGCCGGGCTGCCGGCATCCTGTGGGGCGGTGACAATCAACAAGATGTGCGGATCGGGAATGAAGGCCGTGATGCTGGGCCATGATGCGATCCGCGCCGGCAGCGCGCGCATCATCGTCGCGGGCGGGATGGAGAGCATGACCAACGCCCCCTACCTTTTGCCGCGCGCTCGGGCGGGCTATCGGCTTGGCCATGGTCAGGTTCTTGACCACATGTTCCTCGACGGGCTGGAAGATGCCTACGAGCCCGGTCGCCTGATGGGCAGCTTTGCCGAGGACTGCGCCGCCGCCTATGGCTTCGACCGGGCCTTGCAGGATCGCTGGGCGCTGTTGTCCCTGCAACGCGCGCGCGACGCGATGCAGGGTGCATTCGCGGATGAGATCACGCCGGTTGAAACCGGCGGCAGGTCACCCCGAACCGTGACCGAGGATGAACAGCCCCTGAAGGCCGACCCCGACCGTATCCACATCCTGAAACCGGCATTCCGGATGGATGGCACGGTAACGGCGGCCAATTCCTCCTCCATCTCGGATGGAGCGGCGGCGCTGGTCCTGATGTCCTCTGCCGAGGCACGGGCACGCGGACAGGTGCCACTTGCGCGGCTTGTGGGCCATGCCACACATGCGCAGGCCCCGTCACAGTTCACCACCGCCCCGATCGGCGCGCTGCGGAAACTGGCGGGGCGCACGGGATGGGCGCTTGCCGACGTCGATCTGTTCGAGATCAACGAGGCATTTGCCGTCGTCACGCTGGCCGCGATCCGCGACCTTGGGCTGCCGGAGGATCGCGTGAACATCCATGGCGGGGCCTGCGCGCTTGGCCACCCCATCGGTGCCTCGGGCGCGCGCCTCCTTGTCACGCTGATCCATGCGCTGCGCCGCTACGGCAAGCGGCGCGGCATGGCCACGCTCTGCATCGGCGGGGGCGAGGCAGTAGCGGTGGCGGTCGAAGTGCCAGACTGACCACTGCCACCAGGTATTAACCCCGCTTGCGGCTGTAGTCGTGCGGCAGCGCGGTGTTCAGGATATGCCCCTCGCCGCCGATGACCTGACTGGCGCGCCCGACGATCAGCGGATCTGCAGCGCCAATCACCTCTGGGTCCTTCCCGGGATAGTCGATGCTCGACAGGAAGTGCCGCATGCAGTTCAGCCTTGCGCGCTTCTTGTCGTTCGACTTGACGATGACCCAGGGCGCATCGGCGGTGTCGGTGTAGAAGAACATCGCCTCTTTGGCCTCGGTATAGTCATCCCATTTGTCGAGGCTCGCCTTGTCGATGGGCGACAGCTTCCACATCTTCAGGGGGTCGGTCTCGCGCGCCTTGAAGCGGCGCAATTGCTCGTCCCGCGTGACCGAGAACCAGTACTTGTAAAAGCGTATCCCCGAGCGGACCAGCATGCGCTCCAGCTCGGGAACCTGACGCATGAACTCCAGATATTCGGACGGCGAGCAGAACCCCATCACCCGCTCCACGCCCGCACGATTGTACCAGCTGCGGTCATAGAACACGATTTCGCCCGTGGTTGGCAGATGCTGGATATAGCGCTGGAAGAACCACTCGCCCTTTTCCTTGTCCGAGGGCTTGGTCAGCGCCACAACGCGGGCATAGCGCGGATTCAGATGCTCCATGAAGCGCTTGATGGTACCGCCTTTGCCGGCGGCGTCGCGCCCTTCCATCAGGATGACAAATTTCTGCCCCGTGTCCTGCGCCCAGATCTGCACCTTCAGCAGTTCGGCCTGAAGCCGGGCCTTTTCCTGTTCATAGCGGATGCGACCCATGGGGCGGGCATAGGGATACTTGCCGCTTTCAAAGGCCTCGCGAATGGCGTCGGCATCGGCATGCGGAAAGCTGGACGGGCCGACCCGGTCGAACCCCTCGCCCGCATCTTGTGACACGGCAACCGGATTAAGATCGGCGGTCGGGACGGTAGGAACGGTCGGCAGTTGCGAAATGTCTTCCATGCAAAATCCCCCTATGTTTGCGCATCAGGCAGATTTTTCCACATGGCCGCAGCGCACATTGATCCGCATCAAATACGAATCCGATACCTCTGAATTGATGCAATTCGGCATCGCGCCGATGTTCCTCTGCCAGAATGCACAGGGCGGCATGCTGCTCACCTTAGCCGTCTCGGTTCGCGGCACAAACTCAACCGAGTGCGCCGGGTCGCTCCCTATCAGTTCGCGGATGATCCGAACCGGGGTCTGCGGGTTCTGAGCACCCTGCAACAACTGCACCTGCCCCGACATCACCGCTCGACACTTCGGTAAGGCATCGTCCGCAGGCAGTCTTTGATGCAGTCTGGCGGCGCCTGAAAAATCCGCAGAGGGCCGCTCGTTACCCCGTCCACCGAACGTATCTGACAGAGCCTCACCAAGGTGAAACCAGCGCCATCGGGGCCATTGACAAGCCGGCTTTCAGGATCAATGGACCTGCGGCATCCAAAAAGCCGAACGCTTGACCACCATAAAAAAACGCCCGTCCCCCTGCTCAGGGTCCGGGCGCAAGTCTGCTGGAAAATGCCTGTCAGGCCACCTTCTCCAGCGCCACTTCGGGGGTGATGCCAAGCGCGTGGCAGACATCACGGGTCAGGTGCGGGCGGTTCAGGGTATAGAAGTGCAGATCCTCTACCCCTTCCGAAATCAGCGTGTCGCAAAGCTCGGTGCACAGCGCGACGGAAAGCAGGTCCTCGCGGCCGTCACGCTTGGCCACGGTGAAGGCATCATCGAGCCATTGCGGCACATGCGCGCCGCAGCGGGCTGCGAATTTCTTGACGCCAGCGAAGTTCTCGATCGGCAGGATGCCGGGGATGATCGGCGCGGTGATGCCTTCCTTGGCGCACAGATCGCGGAACCGCAGGAAGGTTTCGGGTTCAAAGAAGAACTGGGTCAGCGCTGCGGTGGCGCCCGCATCCAGCTTGCGCTTCAGCCAGCGCACATCCTGCAGCGTGTCGGCGGCATCGGGGTGCGGCTCAGGGTATGCGCCGACGCGCAGGGTGAACTTGCCGGTCGCGGCCAGCGCCTCGATCAGCTCGACACTGTCGGCAAACCCCTCGGGGTGCGGGGCAAAGCGGGTTGCGCCCTTGGGGGCATCGCCGCGCAGCGCCACGATATCGGTGATCCCGGCGGCGGTATAGGCGGCTGCGATCTCCAGCGTCTCAGCCTTGGTCGCATCGACGCAGGTCAGGTGCGCGGCAACCTTGAGCCCGGTGTTCTTGGCGATCGTGGTCACCGCATCATGGGTAAGCTTGCGGGTGGTGCCGCCAGCGCCATAGGTCACCGACACGAATTCGGGCTTCAGCGGCGCCAGCATCTGCACCGTTTCCCACAGCTTGAACGACGCATCCAGCGTCTGCGGCGGGAAGAACTCAAAAGAGATTCGCGGTGCGGTCATGGTCGGCTCCTGCTTTCTGTGATGCTCTTGTGCAGGAATCTGTGCTGTGAGACAAATTCATAATTCTCAAGATCAACATGAGGAACATTCATGTACTTCGAGCTTCGCCACCTGCGCACGATCCGCGCCATCCATGAGGCCGGTGGCCTCGCACGCGCGGCGGATCTTCTGAACATGACGCAGTCGGCGCTGTCGCACCAAGTGAAGGGACTGGAGGATCAGGCGGGTGTCGAGCTCTTTGTCCGCCGGTCAAAGCCACTCAAACTTTCGGCCGCAGGACAGCGGATGTTGCGCGTGGCCGAACGCGTCCTGCCCGAAATCGAGGCGATGGAGGCAGAATTCCGCGCCCTTCAATCGGGCAAGACCGGGCGGCTGCATATCACACTGGAATGTCATGCCTGCTATGACTGGCTCTTCCCGGTGCTTGAACAGTTCCGCCACATCTGGCCCGAGGTGGACGTGGATATCCGCGCGGGGCTGGCCTTTGACGCGCTGCCTGCACTTGACCGCGAGGAAGTGGATCTCGTGATCTCGTCCAACCCGGTCGATCTGCCGGGGATCGTGTTCAACCCGCTCTTTGACTATTCCCCGACGCTTGTTGCGTCAGCGCAAAATCCGATTGCCCAGAAGCAGATGATCGCGGCCGAAGATCTGCGGGATCAGACCCTGATCACCTACCCTGTCAGCCGCGACAGGCTGGATGTGTTCACCGAGCTTCTGACGCGCGCCCGCGTGGAACCTGCCCATCATCGTCAGGCCGAACTGACGGCCGTGATCCTGATGCTGGTCGGGTCAAACCGCGGCGTGTCGGTCCTGCCCGACTGGGTGATGCGTGGCATTCGCGAGAACCCCGACTATGTCACCCGCCCACTTGCCCCCGGCAATGTCACCAAACGCATGTATGCCGCAACGCGCAGCGAAGACGCGTTGCAGCCTTTCATGGCGCACTTCCTGCGCCTGACCCGCAGCGAGGCGGTCAAGCTGCAGCGGGGATGACGGTCAGTAGCGTTCCGGCACATACAACTCGCGCGGCAGGACGGCGCGTTCGTAGTCGGGGTTGAACACGCGGTCGGGCAGCGTGATTTCCTCATGCGGAACAGGCCCATAGGGGAACTGCTTCAGGAAGTGGTCGATACAGTTCAGCCGGGCGCGCTTCTTGTCATTGCCCTCGACGATATACCAGGGCGCCTCGAGGATGTTCGTACGGGCGAACATGTCCTCTTTGGCCTTGGTGTATTGTTCCCACCGCACCCGCGACTGCAGGTCCATGGGTGACAGTTTCCACTGCTTCATCGGGTCATGGATGCGCATGAGGAAGCGGAACTGCTGTTCCTCATCGGTGATCGAGAACCAGTATTTGACCAGCCGGATGCCAGAGCGCACGAGCATGCGCTCAAACTCGGGCACGTCGCGGAAGAACTCTTCGACCTGATCCTCATCCGCAAAGCCCATCACGCGCTCGACGCCCGCGCGGTTGTACCAGCTGCGGTCAAAGAGCACGATCTCTCCGGCGGCGGGAAGATGCGGCACATAGCGCTGGAAATACCACTGGCTGCGCTCGCGCTCGGTGGGGGCCGGCAGGGCTACGGTGCGCACGACGCGCGGGTTCAACCGCTGTGTGATGCGCTTGATCACGCCGCCCTTGCCTGCGGAATCCCGCCCTTCAAAGACTACGACCACCTTTTCGCGGTTATGCACGACCCAGTCCTGCAGTTTGATCAGCTCGGCCTGCAGCCGGATCAGCGCGTGCATGTAGCTTGCACGATCAAGCGCGTTGGGATGCATTTCCTTGTAGATGCGCGCGATTTCTTCCGAGATCACCGCATCTTCAAGTTCAAGCTCGTATTCCTCGTCCAGCGTATCGGCAAGTTCCGCCGCCAGCCAGTCACGCCCCGGCAGATCCTGATCGTCGTTCATCGCGCAGCTCCTGTTCCTTCGCGCGGGACAAGATCATGAAGGCATGACGGTTTTGCGACACCCTGATGCCCGCCCCCGCTTTCATCGGGCGGCCGGGCGGAAAGCCACCCGCCCGCCTCTTCACAAGCGCGGTCATTCAGGCTAGAAGCCCCGTCTTGAACAGCCGACATGACCGAAAGCGACGAGGACAGCCAATGCAGGGCAGCGCCAACCTGAACGTGATGATCAAGGCCGCCCGCAAGGCCGGGCGCAGCCTGGTCAAGGACTTCCGCGAGGTTGAAAACCTGCAGGTATCCTCCAAGGGGCCTGGCGATTTCGTAAGCAAGGCCGACCGCGAGGCCGAGCGTCTGATCCGCGAAGAGCTGATGGGCGCGCGTCCGACCTATGGCTTCCTTGGCGAAGAGGGCGGAGAGACGGCGGGCGCCGACCCCACCCGGCGCTGGATCGTGGACCCGCTGGACGGGACCACCAACTTCCTGCACGGGATGCCCCATTGGTCGGTGTCGATCGCGCTTGAACACAAGGGCGAGATCGTCTCGGCCGTGGTCTTCGACGCGGCGAAGGATGAGCTTTTCTGGGCTGAAAAGGGTGCAGGCGCCTGGATGAACGACAAGCGGATGCGCGTCTCGGGCCGCCGTCACCTGCATGAGGCGTTGTTTGCGACCGGCGTGCCCTTTGGCGCGAAGTCCACCCTGCCCGCCACGCTGCAGGATCTGGCGCGCCTGATGCCCACCTGCGCCGGTGTGCGTCGGCTGGGCTCTGCCGCGCTTGACCTCGCCTGGGTCGCGGCCGGGCGCTATGACGGCTACTGGGAGCGCGAGCTGAAGGCTTGGGACATGGCCGCCGGTCTTTTGCTGGTGCGTGAGGCCGGCGGGATGCTGTCGGGTATCCGTGACGGGCAGGACCCGCTCGAGTCCGGTTCGGTGGTCTGCGGCAACGATCAGCTGTTCGACCCGCTGCGCAAGATCATCCGCGGCGAGGCCTGATCCCAACCGCCGCGCCCATCAGCGGCGCGGCGCACGACGCACCAGCGGGATGCGGGTCTGGACTGCCGGATGGGCGGGAACACCGTGGCTGCGCTGCCAGAAGGCGGGCCCTCCGCGCCGGAGCCACGGCAACAGCGCCAGCGCAATTCCCGCGATGAACCCGCCGGCATGGGCCCAGTAGGCGACGCCGCCCGCATCCGTCGGCGTCGAGACGCCCGAGATCAGTTGCAGGCCGAACCAGAACGCCAGCACGATGAAGGCCGGAATGGTGAAGATGCGAAAGAAGATCACGATGATGATCAGAACATCGACGCGGGCCCGTGGGAACAGCAGCAGATAGCCACCCATCACGCCCGCAATCGCGCCCGAGGCCCCGACCATCGGAATGAGCGACACCGGATCGGCAACCACTTGCGCCATGCCCGCCCCGATGCCGCTGGCAAGGTAAAAGGCCAGAAAGCCGAAGTGGCCAAAGCTGTCTTCCAGATTGTCGCCAAAGACATGCAGGAACAGCATGTTACCCAGAAGATGCGCCCAGCCCCCGTGCAGGAACATCGAGGTGACAAGGCCAGCCCATTCGCCGCCCTGCGTCAAGGCGGCCGGGATCAGACCGTAGGTGTAGATGAAACGGGTGAGCGACGCCTCATCCGGCAGGCCGTACCAATAGGCCAGAAAGATCAGCACATTCGCCACGATCAGGAACCGCGTGACGTGGGGCACCCGGCCCGAGGGGTTGTGATCGCGGATCGGAAACATGCGCTCAGGCTTTCCGATCATCGACGGCGCGTCAAGGGGATGTGCGGCGCGCCTGGCTGATATCACGCGCGGGGGCGCGTCGCCCCCCGCACCCCCAGAGGATACTTCTCAAAGGAAGGGAGGGGCGCATCAGCCCACCCTTCAGCCCTCGGCAACCTGCGCCAGCAGTTGGGCGTTGCCGCCCGATGCGGTGGTGTCGATGCAGACATGGCGTTCCAGCACGACATGCCCACGGTCGGGCAGACCGCCAATCAGCGGCAGGATCGGCCCCTTTCGGGACGCCAGCGCGCGCGCATGGGCGCGAGCATCTGCTCCCCAGCAGATCGCTCCGGCAAAGCCTGACAAACGGGTCAGCGCCTCAGGTTCAAGGCCGGGGGCCTCGACCGCGTGGCCACCCAGACGGCGCACCGCCTCAGCCTGCACCAGTGCCGCTTCGGCACCGGGCCCAAGGCAGATCAGCGGGCGGCGCGGGTAGAAGGACAGGCGATTGCTCTCGCCAGTCGGGCCGGGAAGGTCTTGCGTCTCAAGCGCCGCATCCGGGATCTGGAGCGCGGTAAGCGCGCGTTGCACATCGGCCTCGACAGCCGCGCCATGGATGCCGCCTGCGATCTGCGGTGCGGTTTCGGCTGTGAAGCGCATCAGATATTCCGGCCCGCCCGCCTTCGGCCCGGTGCCCGAAAGCCCCTCGCCGCCGAAGGGTTGGCTACCCACCACAGCGCCAATCTGGTTGCGGTTCACATAGGTGTTGCCGACGCGGATGCGTTCGACCACGCGCTGCACCCGGTCGTCGATACGCGTATGCAGGCCGAATGTCAGGCCATAGCCCATGGCGTTCACGTCATCAATCACACGGTCGATCGCGCTGGCCTTGAAGGTCGCCACGTGCAGGACCGGGCCGAAGATCTCGCGCCCCATTTCGGCAATTCCGGCAACGCGGATCACGGTCGGCGCGATGAAGGTGCCCTGCCCCGGTGCCTGAAGTTCGGCCAGAACGCGGCCCTCGCTGCGGGCCTTGGCGACATGGGCGGCGATCCCCTCTTGCGCCTCGGCGTCGATCACGGGGCCCACGTCGGTTGCCAGATCCCAGGGGTTGCCCAGAGTCAACTCGGCCATGGCGCCTTTCAGCATCTCAAGCACATGCGGCGCGATATCTTCCTGCAGATAGAGGCAGCGCAGCGCCGAACAGCGCTGACCCGCCGACTGGAAGCTTGAGGCGATGATGTCGCGCACCGCTTGCTCTGGCAGGGCGGTCGAGTCGACGACCATGGCGTTCAGCCCGCCGGTCTCGGCGATCAGCGGTGCGGTCGGGTCGAGGTTTTCGGCCATCGCACGGCGGATGATCAGCGCGGTCTCGGTCGATCCGGTGAAAGCCACGCCGTTCACCCGCGAGTCGGACGTCAGCATCGCCCCTACGGCGCCGTCACCGGGAAGCAGTTGCAGCGCCGTCGCGGGCACCCCGGCCTGAAGCAGCAGATCAACCGCCAGCGTGGCAACCAGCGGGGTCTGTTCGGCGGGCTTGGCGAGGACCGCATTGCCAGCCGCCAGCGCCGCAGCAATCTGGCCGGTAAAGATGGCCAGCGGGAAGTTCCACGGGCTGATGCAGACGAACCGGCCGCGCGCCGGGGCGTCCAGCCCATCAGCGCCATCGGCGTAATAGCGCAGGAAATCCACCGCCTCTCGCAGTTCGGCCACGGCGTCGGCAAGGGTCTTGCCCGCCTCGCGCGCCAGAAGCGCAAAGATCGCACCGAAGTTCTGCTCGTACAGGTCGGCCGCTTGGCGCAGAACGGCGGCACGTTCGGCAGGTGCAGCCGACCATGGCGTTGCCGCAGCCAATGCCGCTTGCACATCGGGCGCAGCCGCAGGGATCACATTGCCCACGCGCGCACCCGTCGCAGGGTTGATCACATCCAGCCGCAAACCGCCGGCCACCGGCCCGGCGATGCGGGGGCGGGCATCAAAGAGCGTCTCCATATGGGGTGCCCGCGCAGCCTCGATCACCGCCAGATCGCGAGTATCGGTCAGATCGAACCCTTTTGAGTTGGTGCGTTTGCCAAAGATCTGCGGGCCGGTCAGGATTGCAGGGTTCGCGACCTCGGAGACGCCTTCCATGAAGGTGATCGGGCAGGACGCAACCTCTTCGGGCGTCACCTCCTCGTTCACGATCTGATTGACGAAGCTGGAGTTCGCGCCGTTTTCAAGCAGACGACGCACCAGGTAGGCCAGAAGGTCGCGATGCGCGCCGACGGGCGCATAGATCCGGCAATGCGCCTTGCGGTCGGTCAGCACGATGTCATGCAGACGCTCGCCCATGCCGTGCAGGCGCTGGAACTCGTAGTGATCGACGCCCACGCCCTCGGTCTGCGCTATGTCGAGGATTGCGGCGACGGTATGGGCGTTGTGGCCCGCGAACTGCGGATAGATCCGGTCGGTCATGCGCAGAAGCTTGCGGGCATTCGCGATGTAGCTCACGTCGGTTGCCTGCTTGCGGGTGAAGACGGGAAAGCTTTCCAGCCCCATCACCTGCGCGCGCTTTACCTCGGCGTCCCAATAGGCGCCCTTGACCAGACGCACCATGATGCGACGGTCGAGCCGCTGCGCAAGACCATAGAGCCAGTCGAGCGTGGCACCCGCGCGGCGGCCATAGGCCTGCACGACGATGCCGAACCCATCCCAGCCAGCAAGGCTTTCATCGGCCAGCACCGCCTCGATCACTTCCAGGGAAAGCTGAAGCCGATCAGCCTCTTCCGCGTCGATGTTGAAGCCAAGACCCGCGGCCTTCGCAAGCCCTGCCAGCGCCTTGACCCGCGGGACAAGCTCGGCCATCACTCGGGCGCGCTTGGCGACCTCATAGCGCGGATGCAAGGCCGAGAGCTTGACCGAGATCCCCGGATTGGTGCGGATATCCCCGGTGGTCGCGGCCGCCGCGATGGCGGTGATCGCCTTGGAATAGGACAGATGATACCGGCGTGCGTCAGCTTCGGTGCGCGCAGCCTCACCCAGCATGTCGTAGCTGTAGGTATAGCCGCGCTCTTCCAGTTCGCGGGCGCGTTTCATCGCAGCCTCGATGGTTTCACCCAGAACGAACTGGCGGCCCATTTCTTTCATGGCGCGCCCCACGGCAGTACGGATCACCGGCTCGCCCAGACGTTTGACGGCCGCACGCAGGTGCCCCACCACACCCGGCTCGCGGTCGTCCAGCACCCGTCCGGTCAGCATAAGGGCCCAGGTGGAGGCGTTCACAAGGCTTGAGGCCGACTTGCCCAGATGGCGCCCCCAGTCCGAGGGCGCGATCTTGTCTTCGATCAGCGCATCCATCGTCTCGGCATCGGGCACCCGCAGCAGCGCCTCGGCCAGACACATCAGGGCAATCCCCTCGTCGGTCGAAAGCCCGTATTCGGCAAGAAACACCTCCATCAACCCCGGCTTGGTCGAGGCACGGATCTGGCGCACGAGATCGGCCCCCGCGGCGGTGATGCGGGCACGGGCAGCCGCGTCGAGGCCGGTTTCCGCGATCAGGCGGCGGACCAGCGCGGCCTCGTCAGTCAGACTGCCGGTTTCGATCACGCTCCAGCTGTCCTGCATCATCGCGCTCATGGGGCTCTCCTCGGGGAATGGGGGCATTTGGCCTGTTCGGGCGGCCTGTTTGCGCAAGAATACAGCGGATTTCGCAGGCAATATTCCCGATCATGTGCCATATTGAAGCCACATCGACTTAAATTCAGGGGGTTTTCAATGCCATCCGCCCGCGCATCGCTTGATTCCTATGACGAGGCGATTCTGCGCATCCTCGCGACCGAGGGCCGCATCGCCGCGACCGAGCTCGCGCGCCGCATCGGCCTGTCTAAGAGCCCCACCCAGGCGCGGCTGAAACGGCTTGAGGATGCGGGCGTCATCGCAGGATATCGCGCGATGCTGGACCCTATCGCCATGGGCCTTGCGCATGTGGCCTTTGTCGAGGTGCGTCTGTCGGACACGCGCGAGGCGGCACTGCAGGCCTTCAACCGCGCGGTCCGCGCCATCCCCGAGGTGGAGCAGTGCCACATGATCGCCAGCCGCTTTGACTATCTGCTGAAGGTGCGCACGTCGGATATCTCTGACTATCGCCGCGTTCTGGCCGAACGGATCAGCGCCCTGCCCCATGTCGCCGCGACGTCAACCTATGTCGCCATGGAGGCGGTCAAGGAATTGGTCTGAGTTCTTGGTAAAATCGCGATTCTGGCGTAACCTCTGTTTCATTATCGACAACAATTTTTACAGAGGTTTCGGCCATGACTTTTCCGATCCCATCACATGATGGGGGCGCTGCGCTATCCGCGTTGGAAGCCCTCTTAATTCCCCCCACACTCGGCACACCCGAAGGTGACCGTATGCTGGGCAAGCCCGCCAAACTCGACCACCTCAAGGGGCTCGGCGGGAACGACACGCTGATCGCCCGCGGTGGCGCGGATTGGCTTTCGGGCGGCAATGGCAATGACCTGCTGACAGGGAACGAGGCTGGGAACCGGATCTTTGGCGACAGCGGTTCCGACACAGCATCAGGCGGAGGCGGTCGCGACCGGATCGATGGCGGCAAGGGGGATGACCGGCTGAACGGCGGGCTTGGCAATGACACGCTGCGGGGCGGAACCGGCGACGATACACTGGCCGGTGGCGCAGGTGCCGACACCTTTCAGTTCCGCCGGGGCGATGGCGTCGATCACATCACCGGCTTTCGTTCAGGCGTCGATGAGGTGCAGATCCTGCTGACCCAACCCGAACAGTTGAACATCGCCTTTACCTATCAGGGCGGCGACGCAGTGGTCCGATTCCTGAATGTGACTGTGATCATCGAGGACGTCGCGCCCAACAGCCTTGACTTCGGCCCAAATGGCGATTTCGTCCTGATCCAGATCTGACGCGAAACCACTTGCCGAATAGCCGGATTGGCGTATTCTTATGGACGAGCCGTGGCGATGGCGTCGCCACAGGGGTATGTCCCCACCGCTTGCAGCCTTGCCTGCCATGTCCTGTACGCCGGGACCTTTCGGGGTCTCGTTCGCATGCGCAGACCCCAGTTTGGAGGTCTGACATGACTGAACACGCCCGCTTTGGCGAAGCCACCACCGATCGTCCGCAGATGTACCGCTTTCATCAGGGCGACCGCGTCCTGCCATTCGCCGCGTCAGAATACGATGCACGTCTGGCTGGCCTGCGTCGCGCGATGGCCGAACAGGGGGTCGACGCCTGCGTCTTCACCTCGATGCACAATATCGCCTACTACTCGGGCTTCCTCTACTGCTCGTTCGGGCGTCCCTATGGCCTTGTCGTCACGATGTCCGAAAGCGTGACCATCAGCGCGGGCATTGATGCGTCCCAACCTTGGCGGCGCTGCCATGGCGACAACATCACCTATACCGACTGGCAGCGCGACAACTACTGGCGCGCGATCCTGTCGGTGACCGGTCCCGGCAAGGTCGTGGGCTATGAGGCCGATCACCTGACCCTGCTACAATCGGACAAGCTACGCGCCTTCCTTTCGCCCTCGAAGGTGCTGGATATCGCGCCTGCCACCATGCAGCAACGCATGCGCAAATCGCAGGCAGAGCTTGACCTGATCCGCCACGGTGCGGCTGTCGCCGATGTTGGCGGCTTTGCGATCCACGACGCCATCAAGGAGGGCGCACGCGAGATCGACGTGGCCATGGCCGGACGTGATGCGATGGAGCTGGAGATCGCCAAGCGCTTTCCCGATGCCGAGTATCGTGACACCTGGGTCTGGTTTCAGTCGGGCATCAATACCGATGGCGCGCACAACCCGGTCACCTCACGCAAGCTGCAGCGGGGCGATATCCTCAGCCTGAACACGTTTCCGATGATCTCGGGCTACTACACTGCGCTGGAGCGCACGATGTTCGTGGGTGAGGTCGACGCCGCCAGCCTCAAGATCTGGGAGGCAAATATCGCGGCCCATGAATATGGCATGAGCCTTCTGAAGCCCGGCGCCTCTTGCGCCGAGGTTACGGCCAAGATCAACGACTTCTTCGCCGAGCGCGATCTGCTGCAGTATCGCACCTTTGGCTACGGCCATTCCTTCGGCGTGCTGTCGCATTACTATGGTCGTGAGGCGGGGCTTGAGCTGCGCGAGGATATCGACACCGTGCTTGAGCCCGGAATGGTGATCTCGATGGAGCCGATGCTGACCATCGCCGAGGGTCAGCCCGGTGCGGGCGGCTACCGCGAGCATGACATCCTGTTCATCACCGAGGATGGAAACGAGGATATTACCAAGTATCCCTACGGCCCGGCCTTCAACGTGGTCTGAACGGTCGCAGACCGAACTGGCCGGGGCGCCATCACGACGCCCCGGCCTTTTTCTGTTCAGTCCCAGCCTTTTTCTGTTCAGTCGCTGTCGCCGGCAACCTGACGCAGCACCTCGCCCCCGCCACGCAGGCGCATGATCATCGGCACGATCAGGAACAGCGCCGAGATCAAGAGCAGGATTGCCGAAACCGGCGTCGACACCAGCGTCATCCAGTCACCCTGCGCGATCGACAGCGCGCGGCGCAGCTGCTGTTCAGCCATCGGCCCAAGGATCAGCCCCACGACCACGGGCGCGACCGGGTAGCCGAACAGGCGCATCCCATAGCCCATGATGCCGAACATGATCAGCATGCCCAGTTCGACCGGCGAGGGGTTGACCCCGATCGTGCCGAGCGTCGCAAACAGCATGATGCCGCCGTAAAGCCAGGGCTTGGGAATCGATAGCAGACGGATCCACAGCCCGATCAGCGGAAGGTTCAGAACGACCAGCATGATGTTGGCGATCAGAAGGCTTGCGATCAGACCCCACACCAGCTCTGCGTTCATCACGAAGAGCAAGGGCCCCGGTTGCAGGCCGAACTGCTGGAACCCGGCCAGCATGATCGCGGCCGTCGCCGTGGTCGGTAGGCCCAGCGTCAACAGCGGCACCAGCGTACCGGCGGCGGCGGCGTTGTTGGCAGCCTCGGGTCCCGCCACGCCTTCAATCGCGCCCTGCCCGAATTCTTCAGGGCGGCGCGCACATTTCCGTTCCGTCGCATAGGACAGGAACGAGGCTACATCCGCCCCACCCGCCGGCATCGACCCGATGGGGAAGCCGATGAACGTGCCGCGCAGCCAGGGCTTCCACGACCGCTTCCAGTCTTCCTTGGTCATCCAGACGCGCCCCTTGACCTTGTGCATTCCGTCTTCGGGCGCATGCTGGCCAGCCACGGCAAAAGCCTCACCCAAGGCGAAGAGCGCAACAGCCATGGTCGTGACCTCGATCCCGTCCATCAGTTGCGGCACGCCAAAGGTCAGCCGCGCAGCGCCGGTCAGACCGTCGATGCCCACGCAGGCCAACGCAAGCCCGATGAAGAGCGAGGTCAAACCGCGCAGCGTGCTGTCCCCGAAGGTGGCCGAGACGGTCACGAAGGCCAGCACCATCAGCGCGAAATATTCACGCGGTCCCAGCGTCAGGGCCAGCTTGACGACCTGCGGCGCAAGAAAGGCCAGAAGCAGCGTGGCGATCAGCCCGGCCACGAAGCTGCCGATGGCGGCGGTTGCCAGCGCAGGTCCACCCCTGCCCTTCCGGGCCATCTGGTTCCCTTCGATCGCCGTCACGATCGAGGCGCTTTCGCCCGGCGTGTTCAGCAGGATCGAGGTGGTGGAGCCGCCATACATCCCGCCATAGTAGATCCCCGCGAACATGATGATCGACCCGGCCGGGTCGAGACCGTAGGTCACAGGCAGAAGCAGCGCCACGGTCAGCGCGGGGCCGATGCCGGGCAGAACGCCAACTGCCGTGCCCAGTGTCACGCCGACCAGCGCATAGAACAGGATCATCGGGTCCATAGCGACCGAGAGCCCGTGCAGAAGCAAACCAAAGGTATCCATCTCAGCCCCCGAAGATCAGTCGCTCGATGGGCCCGGCGGGCAGGTCGAGTTTCAGCAGTCGATCAAAGATGCCATAGACAACCAGCGCCATCAGAAACCCGACACCGCAGGTCAGCCACAGCGGCTTTTTCCCCATGGCACGCGCCGTGAACCCAAAAAGAAGCCCGCTTGCAATGGCAAAGCCCGCCGGATGCAGCAGCACAAGTTGTGCTACAAGCCCGCCCAGCATCCACAGCACCGGCGCCGGTTCCTGGCGCGGTGCGCGCGGCACATTGCCCCGGATGCCCGCGTACACGGTCGCGGCCGACAGAACGAGCAATCCGATGGCGATCAGGCGCGGCACATCCGCAGGCCCCACACCGCCATAGCCGCCATCCTGCTTCAGAAGCGTGGCATCCCACAGCATCACGGCCGCCAGAGCCGCCAGCCCCGCTGCGATAACGAACGCCGCCCACGAGGGGCGGCGCTGTGGCACGAAGTGGCCGGTCATTTCACAAGCCCGATGTCACGCAGGACGGCTTCGGTCGCTGCGGTATCGGCCTTCAGCTGTTCGGCAAAGGCATCGCCCGCGAGATAGGTGTTGGCCCAGCCCTTGGTTTCCAGCACCGAGGTCCAGCCCGCCGAGCCGTTCAGCTTTTCGATATCGGCCGAGATCTTGGCGACCTGCTCATCCGTCAGGCCCGGCGCGGCGGCGACCATGCGCCAGTTCTGCACGACGACGTCAAAGCCCGCTTCCTTCAGCGTCGGCGCCTCGATGCCCGGCAGACGCTCGGCCGACGAGACCGCCAGCAGGCGCATGGTGCCGGCCTTGACCTGCTCGGCAAACTCACCCACCGACGAGACACCGGCGGTGACCTGATTGCCAAGGATAGCCGCCATCGCCTCACCACCGCCCGAGAACGCGATGTAGTTCACCTTCGACGGATCGGCGCCCGCAGCCTTTGCCAGCAGGCCCACGGTGATGTGATCGGTACCACCAGCCGAGCCACCCGCCCAGGATACGGCGCCGGGATCAGCCTTCAGCTTTTCAACCAGATCACCGATGGTCTGGATATCGGATGCCGCCGGAACCACGATGGCCTGCGTATCGCCCGTCAGACGCGCGATCGGGGTCACATCGGCCAGGGTCACGGGGCTGTTGTTCGTCAGGATCGCGCCCAGCATCACGTAGCCGCCGACGATCAGCTTGGACGGATCGCCCTTTGCATCCGCCACAAACTGCGCAAGGCCCACGGTGCCGCCGGCGCCCGGAACGTTCGTCACCTCGACGTTGCCGGCAATACCTTCGGCCTGCATCACCTCTTGCATCGACCGCGCAGTGGCATCCCAGCCGCCGCCGGGGTTGGCCGGCGCCATGATCGTATAGTCATCGGCAAAAGCGGGGATGGCCAGCACGAGCGAAAGTGCGGAGCCAAGGATGAAGTGTTTCATGTCGTTCCTCCCGAAGGGGCGGTCATGCCGCCGATTCCCAAGGTCTGGGGCCTCCTCGCCCCGGACTGGAGCCATGTTCAACACGCAAACCTGTCATGAACCTGACGCCGCAACGCGGAAACTCAATGCAGGTCCAGAACCTCTCTCCAGCGGGCCAGAACACGGGCGCGCTTTGCCTGATCCAGATATACCAGTAGGCCGGGGCTGACGGGCACCGGGCGCAGCCGGTCGCCGAAAACACGGTTCATCGCACCGGCACTGGCGCTGCCCGACACTTCCAGACTGACGGCCGGAAGGCGCAGCTTTTCGGCCAGCAGGGTCTGCCCCTCACGCGACATGAGGAACGACAGGAACAACTCGCCCAGTTCGGGATTGGCCGCAGCGCGCGGCACCATCGACACCCGGCTGACCACCACGACAAAGTCGCGCGGCAAGGTCAGGCCAAGATTCGGCATCTGCGCGGCCTGATCGGCGGCATAGCTGCCAAGAATGTTGTAGCCGATGAGCAGATCGCCCGAATTCACGCGGGCGATGATGTCCTGACTGGTCGGAAAGACCCGCAGCCCCGCCTCGCCCATCGCGCCCACAAGCGACCAGAGATCGGCGAAATGTTCCAGATCGCGCAGGAAGAACAGGTATCCCACGCCGGATTGCGTCACGTCATAGGTGCCGATCTTGCCCTTCGGCGCTGTCTCCAGCCAGTCCATCAACTGCGCGCGCGTATCGGGTGGCCCATCGGGGAACGACGGCTTGTGATAGATCAGCACGCCCGGCTCATAGGTCAGCGCGAAAGCCATGTCGCGCCAGTTGGCCCAACGGGGCCAGTTCGCCGCCTCGGGCACCGGCGCGGGGCGCGCATAGCCATCATTGGCCAGCTTCACCACCAGATCCATGGCCGATGAAAAGATCAGATCGGCAGTCGGCCCGCCCGCGTCCGTTTCGTCAATCACACGCTCGGCAAGCGGGGCGGTCAGAATCTCGTCATAGCTGACGGCGATATCCGGGTGCAGGCGCTGGAACCCTTCGATCAGCGGCAAGGCCAGATGCACGTCCAGCGAGGAATACAGCCGAAGGTGCCGGTCCTCGCCACCATCGGGGGCCGGAAAATGCGCGACCTCCGCCGAGGCGGCGGTGGCGGCAAACATCAGCGCGGCAAGAGAGGCCTTCCATCCCATGGCGCTACTGTTGCAGAGCGCCCGCCCCCGCACAACCGCCTGAAACGGGCGCCTGAAACGGGCGCCTGAAACGGGGCAGTTCACAAGCTGCACGCGCGGCCCTAAGCTTGGCCCCATGCGCATCCTGCTTGCCGAAGACGACCTACCCTTGGCCGAGGCCCTGACCACCCTGCTGACCACGGCAGGCTACGCGGTCGATTATGTGCATGACGGGCTTTCGGCCATGGATCTGGCGCTGGCGGAAACCTTTGATCTGGTGATCCTCGATCTGAACCTGCCGGGGCTTGACGGGCTGGGCGTCCTGCGCGCGATCCGGGCGCGGCGCAATCAGGCGGCGGTGATGATCCTGACCGCGCGCGGCGCATCCGAGGACCGGGTCAAGGGGCTTGACCTTGGTGCGGATGACTATGTGACAAAGCCCTTTGACGTAGCCGAGTTCGAGGCCCGCGTGCGATCACTGTTGCGGCGTCAGGCAGGCTTGCGCGCGGCGACAATCCAGTTGGGTCCGCTGACCTTTGATCTGGTTGCCCGGCAATTCCGCGTGGGGGCCGAAGCCATCGACCTGCCCGCGCGCGAGCTGGCGCTGCTCGAGCTTCTCGTCACCCGCGCCGGGCGCGTCGTGACGCGGGATGCGATCGTCCAGTCACTGACCACGATCGATGACGAGCTGTCGGGCAATGCGATCGAGCAATACATCAGCCGCCTGCGTCGCCGCCTCTCTCCCCTCGGGCTGAACCTGCGCACGGCACGCGGCCTTGGGTACTTCATCGAAAAACCTCGCGAGGGGCCATGATCGCACCCGCCTCGATCCGTGGGCGGCTGCTGGCCTGGCTGTTCCTGTCGTCTGCTGTCATCGGAGGACTGGCGCTTCTGGACACCCGGGCCGAGGCGCTGCGCACGTCCCAAGCAATCTCGGACCGCATCCTTGCCGGATCGGCGCTGGCGATTGCCGAACGGGTCACCGTCAGCACCGACGGGGGCCTCGATGTCGATATCCCCTATGCGGCGCTCGAGATGCTGGCCTCTACCGCGCAGGACCAGGTGTTCTACCGGGTCGATAGCCCGGCGGGCATCCTGACGGGCTACGAGGATCTGCCCCGCGTCCCCGGCGCTGCCCCCGGCACCACGGTTTTCGCAGGCTTCGTCACGCGCGGGGTCGAGGTGCGCGCGGCGACGCTGACGCGGGTTCTGTCGACCGGCGAGGGCGATCTGGCCTTCTCGGTCACCGTGGCGGAATCGACGCGGGCGCGGGCGGCGCTGGCCCGCGCGCTGCTCACGCGCTCGGCCCTGCGGATGACGCTTCTTGCCACGGCAGCGGCGGTGGTCTCATGGATCGCCGTCACGCTGGCGCTGCGCCCGCTGAACCGTCTGGGACAAGGGCTTGCCGCGCGGGCTCCGGCGGATCTGACCCCGATCCGTGCCGATGTCCCCCGCGAGGTGGAGGGATTGATCGAGGCGATCAACGGCTTCATGGCGCGGCTGGATGCAACGGTTTCGGCGCTCAAGACCTTTTCGGGGAGCGCAAACCACCAGATCCGCACACCGCTGACCACGGCACGGATGCAGCTTGCCATGGCAAGTCGCGGCGGTGACCCGGCGATGATCTCGGCAGCACTCGACAAGGCCGATGCCGCGCTCATCCGGGCGGAACGGGTGCTGGCCCAGCTTCTGCTGCTGGCTCAGGTCGAGGCGGCGGGGGCGCAACCTGCCCGCAGCCGGCTGGACCTGACCGATATCGCCCGGCAACTGGTGACCGAACGCATACCCGAGGCGGCCTGCGATCTTGGGTTTGAGGGCGACCTGCCCGCCTATGGGATGGCAGAGGCGACATTGGTGCAGGAATTGCTTCACAACCTGATCGACAACGCGCTGACCCACGCAGGCCCTGACCCGACGGTGACCGTAAGGGTCACACCGGGGCCCACAGGTGCCGAGGTTACCGTTGAGGATACCGGCCCGCCGCTGTCAGAGACGCAGATGGCCACGATCCGCCGTGCGCTGGAGGGGCCGCAGGTCGCCCGCACTGCGCGCGCCTCGGCGCATGGGCTGGGGCTATTGATCGTGCGCGATATCGCCGAGGCGTTTGACGCCCGCATCATGGTCGATACCGGCCCCGAGGGACGCGGCCTGCGTGTGGTGGTGCGTTTCCCGCCGACCACCTAGGGTCGTGATGCAGAGCGGCTGCGCTGCCGTTCCTCTTCCTCGGAAATCTCTCGCTGCCATTCTCGCCAGATCGAAACCAGCAGCGCCATGAGTACCGGCCCGACAAAGAGCCCGACAATGCCCATGGTCTTGACCCCGCCGATCAGCCCGAAGAACGTCGGCAGGAATGGGAGCTTTACCGGCCCGCCCACCAGAACCGGCCGGATCGTCTTGTCGACGATGAACAGCTCCACCGTGCCCCAGATGAACAGCGCGGCCCCCGCGAAGGCCGAGCCCGAGGCCACCAGATAGATCGAGACCAGCGTGAATGACAGCGGCGCCCCGCCCGGAATCAGCGCCATGAAGGCGGTGATGACGCCAAAGGTGACGGGCGAAGGCACCCCGGCAATCCAGTAGGCGGTACCAAGGATCACACCTTCGCCGATCGCGATCAGGGTCATGCCGGTGACCGTTGCGCTGATCGTGGCAGGCACCACGCGCGACAACCTTTCCCAACGGCTTGGCAGGATGCGCAGACCCACGCGGTCGATCTGGTCGGCAATGCGGTCCCCGTCGCGATACAGCACGAACAGGGTGATCAACATGAAAAGCAGCGTCAGCGCCATATGGAAGGCCAAAGCGCCCGCCGTCACGACTGTGCTGTAGATCGCCCCGATGTTGGATCCGCTGACCAGATAGACAATCTCGGAAATCGCGCCGGGTCGGCCGATATGGTCGCGCCATTGCTCGTCCAGCCAATCCCCCACTTGCGGAAGGTCACGCATCCAGACCGGTGTGTCCATACCCTGCGCGTTGATGGCGATGGCCCAGTTGATCCAGATCTTCAACTCACCAAAGGCATAGACCAGCGCCATGATGATGGGGACGACAAGAAAGCAGACAAAGATCAGAACCAGCACCGTCGCGGCCCAGGTCCGCCCAAGCTCCAGATCGCGCGCCACCTTCGTCCGCAGAGGCCAGCTTGCAAGCGCAATTACCGTCGCGGCAAGAACCGGAACGATGAAGCCGTAAAAGAAGTAGATCGAGGCCGCGAGGATCAGAAACAGCAACCAGCGCGCGGCCGAGATATCCGTGATCAGCGGCTGGCGCATCACGAACCGCTGCGGCCCACTGATCGGGGTTTCGCCTTCGGCCCTTGCCATTGGTGTGGCCACGCTCCGACCATCCTCGGGGATGGCATCGGGGTCGATCTTCATCTCGTGCTGTCCAGTCTTTCGATCGCGCGCAGCAAGCCTGCACCCGCCTGTCAGAAGTGGGTTACCGGGGCGGCGCTGTCAATTAGCGCGATCAAGATTGGCCCTTGCGCCCTGCCCTGACGCCACAAATGAAAAAGGCCGGGCGCAGGGCCCGGCCTTTCCGACGTTGTTCTGCGCTCAGTTGGCCGCGGCCAGTTCCTTCGGCAGCTTGAAGGTCCAGACGGTCGCGCCCTGGTTCAGGTAGTTGACCTTCTTGGCCACCTCCCCGCCCCACAGCGGGACCGCGCCACCCCAGCCAGAGATGACCGAGACATATTGCTCGCCATCCTGTTCCCAGGTGACGGGCTGGCCCACGATGCCCGACCCGGTCTGGAAGCTCCACAGAACCTCGCCCGTCTCGTCATCAAGCGCCATGAAGTCGCCCTCGGGGTTGCCAGTGAAGACCAGCCCGCCCGCTGTCGTCATCACGCCACCCCAAAGCGGAGCCTCGTTCTTGAACTCCCACTTCACCTCGCCGGTGTTGGGGTCCATCGCCTTCAGGCTGCCGATATAGTCTTCAAACAGCGGCTTGATGGTAAAGCCCGCACCCAGGTAGGCCGCGCCCTTCTTGAAGCTGATCGGTTCGTTCCAGATGTCCATCCCCCATTCATTCGACGGCACATAGAAGAGGCCGGTCTTCTGGCTGTAGGCCATGGGCATCCAGTTCTTGCCACCAAGGAAGGACGGCACAGCGAAGACCTGCGCGCCCTTGGCCCCATCGGCCGAGGCAGTCGGATCGCCGGGGCGATTGTCTTCGTTGTAGATCGGGCGGCCAGTTTCATCGATGCCCTTGGCCCAGGAGATGTTCTTCACGAAGGGCCAGGCGTTGACGAACTTTCCGTCCTCGCGGTTCAGAATGTAGAAGAACCCGTTGCGGTCGGCGGTGGCAAAGCGCTTGTTGCCGTCCTTGTCGACGAAGGGCACAACCTCGTTCACGCCATCAAAGTCCCAACCCTCACGCGGGGTGGTCTGGAAGTGCCATTTGATCTCGCCGTTCTCGGGGTTGATACCAAGGCGCGAGGCGGCATAGAGGTTGTCACCCTTGTTGCCCTCGACCGGGGTGCCCGCGTTGCGCAGGTGGCTGTTCCACGGTGCCGGGTTGCCAGCGCCAAAGACCAGCGTGTTGGTGTCGGCATCATAAGAGCCGCCGAGCCATGTTGCGCCGCCGCCCGATTTCCACATGTCCCCCGGCCAGGTCGCGTTGAGCGTACCCGTCATGGTGCTTTCCTTGCCCATGTAGGTGCCCATGTGACCTTCGATCACCGGGCGGGTCCAGACCAGCTCGCCCGTTTCGGCGTTGCGGGCCTGCACTTCGCCCACGATGCCGAATTCGCCGCCCGAGTTGCCGGTGATGACCAGCCCGTTCACGATCAGGGGCGCGGCAGTGTAGCTGTAGCCTTCCTTGTAGTCGGCGATCTTCTTGTTCCAGACGACATCGCCCGTCTTGCGGTTCAGCGCGACGATGCGGGCGTCCAGCGTACCGAAATAGATATTGTCGCCATGGATGGCCGCGCCGCGGTTGATCACGTCGCAGCAGGGCAGGATGCCTTCCGGCAGGCGGGCATCGAACTGCCACAGCTCTTTGCCGGTCTTGATGTCGATGGCGAACAGCCGGCTGTACGAGCCGGTGATATACATGATCCCGTCATAGATGATGGGCTGGCTTTCCTGACCGCGCTGCTTTTCGCCACCCAGCGAGAACGCCCAGGCGGGAACCAGTTTCTGCACGTTGGTCTTGTTCAGCGTCTCCATCGGCGAGAAGCGTTGCAGACTGCGGCCCATGCCGTTGGTCAGCACGTCGCCAGGGGTTTCGGCGTCCTTCGCCAGATCCTCTTCCGTCACCTGCGCCTGAGCAAATCCCGCGCAGACGATGGCCGTGACGGCGGCCAGAACAAAGCTTCTCATGATATCCTCCCTCGGATCCGCCGCCCTGGGCTCGGCGCGCGGTGTTCACGGAAATATCATCGGCGCGGGCCGCCCCGACATGAATTGGACCTTGGTCGCAAAACCCCGCCACAGCACGGTCGGAGACCGGGAAAAAGGTCGTAGTCCACGTCTGACCACGGGGCCCGGAATGCAAAAACCGCCCCTTGCAGGGGCGGTCCAGTCGCGTGCAAGCGATCGGGGCATCAGAACAGCGGGGCGTATTTCCAGTTGTCGGCATCGGGCGTGATCTCATCAAGATCATAGCCCGAAGCCTGCAGGCGCCGCGCATCCGACAGACCCGCACGCGCGGCCTGATCGACGAGCTGGCGGCCCAGTTCCTCATTGGCGGGAACACCGCGCCCGCGCATCAGATCGACCCCGTAATTGAACTGCCCCACCGGATCGCCCGCCTCGGCGGCGCGGCGGTCCCAGTTGGCGGCGGCATCGGGGTCCTCTGGCGCGCCCAGACCGTTGTTGTCCAGCTGCGACATCCAGGTCATCGCGCCCGTCCAGCCGTTGTTCGCGCAGAGCTCGAACAGCTCGCGCGCCATTTCGTGGCGACCGGATTTGGTGATGTAGTACCCGGCGGCGCAGGTCGTCATGCTGGTCTTGCCCTCGGCCACATCGCTCATGACGCGACCAAGGGTCAGCTCCTCGGGGTTGAGGGTGCCGCCGCCATCCTCGATCCCCGCATCCAAGTTGGTTTCGGCGTGGGCGAGAGCGCTGGAAAGCGCAATCAGGCCGATCGACAGGACGACGTGTCGCATGGCTCCTCCTCGGTGCGGACAACAGCAACACTACCACGCCCCCCGCGCATTTGCGCGGGCGCGATGGTCGTAGCTGGCAGCGCTATTCGATCACGATTTCGACCTGCTGGCTGTCGCCGGTACTCCCTGGCACCTTCAGGAAATAACTGCCGGGCTTGATGGCGATGAAACTCATCTCGGCCGAGCCTGCCTCGTCAAACTCGATGGAATCGATGCCCAGTGGACGTACCTCGATGCCCTCGATCACCACCTCGTTGACCCAGATCGCTCGAAAGAACCCCGAACCTTCCAGCGCAAGCTCCTGGCTGCCATCGGCCTCGATCTCAAGCGTGTAATAGGTGCCGGACTTGAGCTTCAGGGGCGCGGCGGCAATCGGCTGTCCGGCCGACAGGGTCAGCGGCGGAAGCTCAGCCCGGTTCGTCGCCGACAAAAGGCCTGCCAGCCCCATTTCGGCCCCCTCTGCCGCCTCGTCGTCATCGGCCATGGCCATCATGGGCAGCGCGCAGAGCACGGCTGCGGCAAGGATCATGCGTTTCATTGCTCACTCCTGTTGCAAATCAGAACCGGGTCGCCGCGCCCCAGGGGAAGCGGCCCACCTTGATGGATTCGAGCGGCTGCCGCGAGGCGACATCGATCACGGTGACATCACCGGACACACCGTTGGTCGTGAAAAGCTGGGTAAAATCGGGCGAGAAGGCCATGTGCCAGACCCGCCGACCGACAAGGATGTAGTCCTCGACCTCGTAGGTCTCGGCATTCACAACCGCGACGTGGTTGGCCGGGCCAAGGGCGACGAACACCGTCTTTTCGTCAGGCGTGAACTTGAAGCCTACGGGTTGCAGCAGATCGGCATTCACGCCTGCGATCTCGAACCGGACCTTGGCCTTCTCGGCCTGCGTTGCCACATCGAAGACCGTGATCGTGCCACCAATTTCCGACGAGACCCAAAGCTCGTTGCTGGTCTTGGTGAACTCGGCATGGCGCGGTCGGGAATCGACCAGCGTATTGGCGAAGATCTCTTTCTTCCCGGTGTCGATCCAATGGGCCATATTGGTCGTCTCGGATGTGGTCACCACGATCTTGCCATCGGGCGAGACGGCCATGCCCTCGGGTTCGATCCCCACATTGATCTGCGCCACGACCTTGCGGGTTTCCACATCGACGACGGTTGTGACGGCGTCATCCTCGTTGGCGATCCACAGGTGGCGATCATCGGGGGCCAGCACGAACTGTTCGGGGTCATCGCCCGACGGCAGATCGTGCAGGATCTCGCCCGTCGCCGGGTCCATCACCTGCACGGCGTCACTGTCAGAGGCGCAGATGTAAAGCCTGCTTCCGTCCGAATTGAAGGTGATCCCCCGCGGCCGCTCGCCCGTCTCGATGGTGCGCACCACCTGGCGCGTCTCGACATCGATGACAGAGATCGTGTCATCCTTTTCATTGGTCACCCAGATTTCGCCTGCGGCATGGGTCGCCGTGGGCAAAGCGGCCACGGGCAAGGTGGTGATCAGAAGGATGGCGGCCAGTCTCATGTCAGTCTCCAAAGGCTGTGCAGGCGCTTTCGCCGCGATCAAGGCCAAGGCTATCGGTTTCGTTGGTCTGGTGCAGGTAGCCGTCAAGCGGCGCGAGCTCGACCAGGGCGCGGGCATTCACGACCGCCATCGGCTGACGCAGCTGCCCGTTCCAGTCACGGAACGAGAGGCTGCGCCCCTTGAAGCCGTCGAGAGCAAAGGCGTCGGACAGGATATAGGCGCGCAAAACGGCCGGGTCGTCGCTCTGGCTGCGCGTTACCGCCTCACCCACACTGCGCACCGCAGCCCAGGCCGCATAGTCGCGCGCGCCCATGTTCCGGCCCGCATACTTTTCGAACCTGTTCTGCAACTGAACGGCGCCCCATTGTTCAAGGACCGGCGCCCAGCCCTCGCCATGCAGCCCGTCCGACCCGGCCACCGGGCGCGGAAGCCAGGTATTGTGCTGAACGTAGCGCGCGAAGTCGTCCGTCTCATCCGCGATCAGAAGCACGTCATGATCTGGAAAGTCCTGCGTAAAGAGCGGGATCTCGGCACTAGTAGACCGGCGCAGGTCGGTCTCGAAGGTCCAGTCCTTTTCCGCCAAGATCTCTACCCCGTATTTCAGGGCCGAGGCGCGCAGGGTTTCGGCAAAGGCGCGGTCCTCGTCGCGCGGACCGATGATCATCACCGTGCGGGTCCAGCGCCGGGCCGCCAGAACCTGCATCAGCGCATCAGTCCGCATCGCATCCTCGGCAACCGTGTGCAGAAGGTTCGCCCGGCACTCGGCATCGCGCAGGGTGCGCGCTCCGGACGAGACGTTGAACAGAAGCGCGCCCTGCGCCTCGGGCAGATCGGCCACGGTCAGCACATCGGCCGTCGGCGCATCGACAAGCAGGATGCGCGATGACGCAAGTGCCGCCTTTGCCGCCCCTGCCAGATCGTCGCCCGGCGGCACCGAGACGACCTCAAGCTGATAGTCATGGCCCAGAAACTGCCCGGTGGTGCGGGTGTCGGCCAGCGCAACCTCAGCCCCGGCAATGCCGCGATCCTCGGGAATCGGGTCGAGGTTCGAAAGAACGGGCGGCGCCTCAACCTCTTGGCGCAGATAGGTCATCGCGATGCTGAGGTCCGCCTGCGCAGGCATGGTGCAACTGGCGAACACCAGTGCCAGACAGGCATTCCGCCCGGCCTTTGTCGGGTGATAGATCATCTCGCGTCCTCCCGCGGTCATGGTGCGAAGAACCACACTCCGGGGCTATGCGACCTTTGTCCGATGCCGGATCGGGCAGTTTACCACCTATGTCGAATGGTGCGGCCTGCCCTGCGGGGCCTATCACCGAAGACGGAAAAGGAACCGCGAGGGAGGAACCCATGCCCGCACATCGCATCGGTGGCGCAATCACCGCAATTGCCCTGCTGTCGGCAGCAACCATGGCGCTTGGTCACGGTGATGTTGCACCGCAGCCCATCAATACCGACGCCCTGCCTGAGGTGGGCGAGGAATGGTTGACCGAGAACCCCTACCGCGAGGAAGCGGCCGGGCATGAGGTCTGGCTCAAGGCGGTCGAGATCGGCGCCTCGGGCTTCAACCAGAACTGCGCGCGCTGCCATGGCCTTGGCGCAGTGTCGGGCGGCCTGGCCCCTGACTTGCGGTTCCTCGAGGCCGAGGAATACGGCGATGAATGGTTCGTCGAACGCTTCCGCCACGGCTATACGCAAGACGGCACAACCAAGATGCCCGCCTTTGGCGAGATCCTCGGCCAGAAGGCCGCATGGGCAATTCGCACCTATATCGAGACACGCCCCGAAGATGGCGCACTCGATGCCCATTCGGACCGCCTGCATGAGATTCGCGACTCGTTGGCGGATGGCAGTGTCACGGATCCCGCGGCCCTGAAGTCCGAGCTTGAGACCATCGCGGTGGAGGTCAAGACAGCATCCGGCGCCCCGGTGGCCGACAGCGTGGCCTATGAGGCCGCGCGCGTCCTGACACCCGAGCCCGCAAGCTGGAAGGTGGCGAGCGATCTTCTGACCGTCGGCCTTTCGGCCAGCGAATAGGCCCTGTCATGACACTCCGCCAAGCGTTTTTGGCACTGGCGATCGGCGCTGCCCTACCGGGTGGCGCCTTTGCCCGTTGCGAAGGAGTCGTTCCTCAGCCCAAGCCCCAGAACACCGCAGCCCAGGACGTGGGGCGCGAATTCGACCGCATCATCGAGGAAGGCTGGATCGAGTTTGCGGTCTATGAGGACTTTGCACCATGGTCCTATGAGCAGGGTGGCACGGCCAAGGGTGTTGATGTCGAGATCGGCCGCCTGATCGCGGCGGATCTGGGGGTCGAGGCACGCTTCCGGCTGGTTCAGGCCAGCGAGACGCTGGAGGCTGACCTCTTGAACTACGTCTGGAAGGGCGCGGTTGTCGGTGGCCATGTCAGCGACGTGATGTTGCATGTGCCTTATGACAGCGCGCTGGTCTGCCGGATCGAACAGGTCACCTTCACCGGGCAATATGCGTCAGAGACGATGGCCATCGCCTTTCGCAAGGCCGCCTACCCGGACAAGGCGCCGACGCCACCCTTCTTCCGTTTCGATCCGGTCGCGGTCGAGAATGACACGATAGCGGACTTCTACCTGACCTCGCTTCTGGGCGCGCAGGCCAAGATTACGCGCCACAAATCCGTGGATGCTGCGATGGATGCGCTTGCTACCGGCGAGGTCATGGCAACCATGGGCCCGCGCGCCCAGCTGGAGGCAGGCGTCGCCCGTCACCCCGATGCAGGCCTCGGTGTGCATGAGCCGCACCTCATGGGTTTTGCGCGCGGCACATGGACGATCGGCGTGGGCGTGAACTTCCAGCACAAGGATCTGGCCTATTCGGTGGACATGGCCATCGACAAGGCAATGGAGGATGGACGGATTGCCGCGATCTTTGCCGAACACGGGCTGACCTTCACCCCGCCCGCCCCCTGAGCGGATCAAAGCGTCAGGAACTCGCCCTCAAAGGTGACGGCGGTCACGCGCCGCACTTCGGGCAGGTTGGCGCAGGCGGCCCGGATCATCGTTGCGGGCATCAGGCAAAAGGCGGTCGACAACCCGTCGGCCAGAACCGCGCTGTCAGCCTCGACCGTGATGGTGGACCAGACCGGCGCCTGATCCATCGGCCCAAGGATATGCGTGCCGCCCGGCAACCACTGCGCCGCAGGGCTCGAGGTCGCAAGCGCCCCGGCTGACAGTTGACGTTGACCCAGCATTCCGTGGGTTGGGTCGTCGATGCCCAGCGTAAAGGGGCCATCGAGGGCCACGAACTCTCCCATATCGATCAGAGCCGGCCCATATCCCGCGCGCCGCAGCACCGCCGCCACGCGATCGGCGGCATAGCCTTGCGCGATTCCGTTGAACGTCAGGGCCTGCCCCGGAGCGAGCCGCACTCCATCCTGATGGGCGACATTGTGCCAGCCGATCCGCGACCGGGCCTCTGCAATCGCTTGCGCGGAGGCGCGCTCGGCCAGCGCCCGCCACAGGGGTTGAACCGTAGGGTCGAAAAGCCCGCCCGTTACCGCATGCAGGCGGTCAGAAAGTCCGAGCAGGTCCTGCAAAACTGGCGGGGGGTCCGCAAGCCCGCCTGTCTCGTTCAGACGCACCAACGCAGAATCCGGACGAAACAGGCTCGCGGCAGCCTCGACCTCGGCGATGATGGCGGCGATGGCGGACAGGATCCGCTGGTTCATCCCCTCTCCGCCCCGCAGATCGACGCGCACCTGCCCGCCAAGCGCCTGCGACTGCCAGCTTGTCGAATGGGCATCAGCCGCAGGCGGCAGGGCGAGTGCGGCCGCCGAAATCGCCAGAAACCGCCGCCGCTTCATGCCGCCTCCGTCGTGGATCGGCGCCGCGCGGCCAGAATCAGCGGCACGCATTGCGCCTTGTCATCATGGATGGATACGCAATCAAGGCACTGGAAACACTCGGAATAGTCGATCTTTCCGCTGCGCTCGATCGCGCCGTAGCGGCAGCGCACGCGGCAAAGCTGGCAGGGTGTTCCACACTCGGCCCGCCGCGGGATCCACTTGCGCAGGCGCAGCACCCCTCCAAGCGCCATCAGCGCCCCCAAGGGGCAAAGATAGCGGCAGAAGCCTTTGAAGGTCACCATCCCAAGCCCCAGCCAGAACAGCGCATAAGCGACGAAGTACCACTCACGCTGAAAGAACGTGGTGACGGCGGTCTTGAAGGGTTCGATCTCGGCTGCGGTTTCGGCTGCGTCGGGCCGGACAAAGGCAACGGCGACAAGACCTGCCAGCGCCACGTACTTCACCCATTTCAGCCGCCGGTCCCAGCGGGCAGACGGGTTCCATTCCGGCAGGCGCAGCAGCCGTCCCGCGTGATGGGCAAATTCCTGCATCGCGCCAAAGGGGCAGAGCCAGCCGCAGAACAGCCCTCGCCCCCAAAGGAACAGGCCAAGGATCGCCACTGCCCAGACCAAAAGCGAGAATGGGTCATAGACCAGCACCGCAAGACTGCCGCCTTCGACCGCCGCGCGCAGAACGGCCAGTGCCGTCACGATCGACAGCTGCCCCTGCCCCCACCAGCCCACAAAGCCGATGACTCCCGCCAGCACAGCAAGCCGCACCGGGGTCAACCGCGCGGGGGCGGCCAGAGCGTGCATTGAAGGCCCGACCAGCGCCAGAACAACGATCAAAAAACCGACCAGCAGGATCAGGTCGATCTTGCGATTGAGCAGCGCCTCTTGCCAGGGCGGCAGCGCCTTGCGTGTCTCGGGCTGCCGGAACAGCGCAGGGTCGGATCGTGTGATCAGGCTGAAATGCTGCGATCCCATCTCGGGTTGCAGCATACCGTGGGCGCGCACGGCCTGCGCGGTCAGCACCCAGTCACGGGTCGGATCGAAGCCCAGACGCCGGTCCACACGCAGGATCATCGCGCTACCTTCGGGCACATCGGGAAGGGTCTCGAACAAAAGGTCCGCGTCGCGAAGGGCCACCGGAAGTCCGTCCTGTTCGGCCGAAAGCCGGTCTGGCGCTGTGTTGCGCACAAAGCCATCGGAGACCAGCCCGTGCCGCCCCGCATCGATCACCAGAAGAAGCTCGTCGTCTGGGGAAAGCTGGGTCAGACGGTCGACATCGCCAAGACTGTCCGGTGTCAGAACCGCGCGGGCAACCGAGGGCGGACCGATATCCACGACCCAGAGGTCAAGAAACATCGCCTCAGGATCAGCATCGGCCTCCGGGTCATCATCGGCCCACACTGTGCCAGCGAAGGCCTGATCCAGTTCGGCATTGCTGACACGCAGATTGCGCGCAAGGCCACGCTCCACCAGCGCCGCCCAGTCCAGCGCAAGCACGACGTCGGGATCAGGCCTCACGGGTGGGCCGGCGGCGATGCCCTGCATCCGCTCGCGCGCGACGGCCAGCGTCGCGGCCAGGATGGATTCATGTGCGATACGGACCGAGGCCGTCGCCTTGGTGACTCCATCCAGATAGACGAGATCAGAGCCACCGCCCGCAGTCCCATAGGGCGTACCCACGACCAAAGGCTCGTGGATGGAATGACCGCGATATTGTTCAAGGAAGGCGCGGAACGGCGCCTCGCCAAGGCCCGAGACGAAGATCGGCTCGTTATGGGCGATCAGCTTTACGTCAAGGAAGCGTCCCTCAAGGTCGATCATGACCAGAAGGTTGATGGGCGCCCCCGAAAAGCCGGGCAGCGGGGCAAGGTTGCCGGTTTCCAATACATAACCCGCCTCGGCCCCGCCCGAGTTCAGAAGCCCCCAGACCCCGCGATCATCGAGGTTCTCGCCAAGGGCGTAGGGGGGCACGATCAAGGGGGTCAGCTCGTCACGCGACAACGGCACCGCGGCGGCAGCGGAGCCAAGCCACCACCACAAAATAACCAGCCGCAAGATCCACGGCCCCCGCATGTCCCCTCCCCGGCACAGCGCTTCACGCTCTGCACCAGAGGCTAGGCACTTCGGCGTTGGCGCAACATTGGACGAAGGTCGCGAAAGCGCAGGCGCGTCATCCCGAATAGGCCAGACGCAACTCGGCCAGCAGCGCGTCAGCCGCCTCGCCCGTCACGGTTGGGGCGGCGTAAAGGCAGATCGACAGCCCGCCCAGTTCCGGCAGACCGGGCTGGGTGATTTCGGCCGTGCCGGGTGGACAGCGGCCGCGAATGCGGGCCGAAATTGCCAGATCAGCCGCGACCAGAGCCTCGGCCGCCTGCTCGCTTTCCCCCTCGAACGCGAGTTCCCATGGCAGACCTGCCCCATCCAGCGCGCCCTGCGCCGTGGGACGGAAGATGCAGGTGTCCTTGAAGGCCAGCCGCAAGGGCGCACGCAGGTGGGCCGCCCCCTCCTGCGCGCCGATCCAGACCAGATCCTGCCGCGACAGGACACTACCCTCGGGGCCGGGCCGGTCTTCCGTCGTCAGGATCACATCAAACTCGCCACGCGCGAAGCCCTCTTTCAGCAGTAGGGTGAACGAGGACGTCAGATTGACCCGCAGACGCGGAAACTGGGCGGCAAGTCGCTTCAGGATGCCGGGGATCGCCGGATACACAATATCATGGGGTACGCCCAGCCGGATCTCACCCTCGCAGCAGGCCGCAGAGAGCCGTGCCATTGCCTCGTCATTCAAGGCGAGCATCCGTCGGGCGAAGCTCATCAGCTGTTCGCCCTCGGGCGAGAGGCTGATGCGGCGTGCCGCACGCTGAAAGAGGTTTGCGCCGAGAAAATCCTCAAGCCGCTTTATCTGCATCGACACTGCACTCTGCGTCAGGTTCAGAAGCCCCGCCGCACGGGTGACACCGCCCGCATCTGCAACGGCGACGAAGGCCCGCAGGGCCGTCATGTCAAGATTGCGCGCCATATCAAACCTCGTGATGCATGACCCAACAATCATTCATTTTCATTATTCCAACGGCCGAGTCAATATGACGATATGGAATGAACAATACCACATGCATCACGAAAAGGAGTATGCCATGTCTGTCATCGCTTCACGTCGGCAATCCTCACCGCGTCGCCCCCGTTCTATCCTGTCGACTGTCCTGGACGTTCTGTCGCTCCGCCGTCAGCGCCGCCGGCTGGCCGAACTGGACCCGCATCTGCTGCGCGA
Organism: Gemmobacter aquaticus; assembly: GCF_007859075.1. Taxonomy (GTDB): domain Bacteria; phylum Pseudomonadota; class Alphaproteobacteria; order Rhodobacterales; family Rhodobacteraceae; genus Gemmobacter; species Gemmobacter aquaticus. The sequence goes on along the minus strand of NZ_VOAK01000011.1, from coordinate 513,756 downwards.
TATCGGGATCACCGAGGACGAGGCACGCCGCGAGGCCGAGCTTCCGATATGGGACGCGCCGTCGCATTGGCGGCGCTAAAACGCGCGCGGGAACATCTTGAAAAGATGTGTGGCCGCTACGATATTTGAGCCATGAGGCGCCGGGCAAGCAATCCGGCGCACGACATCCGACTGGAGGCTCAGATGGCTGATTTCAACACGATGCGCAGCGCCGCCGGCGTTGGTACGCGCACCGCGCAGATCGACGAGGGCCTTCGCGCCCATATGAACAAGGTCTACGGACTGATGTCCGTCGCTATGCTGATCACAGCAGGCGTGGCTTGGGCGGTCGGCTCGTCCGACGCGCTGTTCGCGATCTTCCGCGACCCCGAGACCATGCGCCCGAATATCCTTGGCTGGATCGTCATGTTCCTGCCGCTGATCATGGTCTTTGCCTTTGGCGCCATGATCAATCGTCTGTCGGCTGCGGGTGCGCAACTGTTCTTCTACGTCTACTCGGCGGCGATGGGTCTGTCGCTGGCGTGGATTTTCCAGGCGTTCACCAACACCTCGATCGCGACCACTTTCCTTGTGACCTCGATCGCGTTCGCGTCGCTCAGCCTCTATGGCTACACGACCAAGCGTGACCTGTCGGGCTTTGGCACCTTCCTGCTGATGGGCCTGATCGGTATCATCGTGGCGTCGCTGATCAACCTGTTCCTGGCGTCGAGCGCGCTTGCTTTCGCGATCTCTGTGATCGGTGTGCTGCTGTTTGCGGGTCTGACTGCCTATGACACGCAGAACATCAAGAACACCTACCTGCAACACGCGATGCACGGCGATCAGGAATGGCTGGGCAAGGCCGCGATCATGGGCGCGCTGAGCCTGTATCTCGACTTCATCAACCTGTTCATGTTCCTGCTGCAGTTCATGGGCAACCGCGAGTGAATACGGCAACAGCCTGAATAGGAAAGACCCGCAGGGAAACCTGCGGGTCTTTTCATTTGAACGGGGGGTGCTGCGTCAGATGCGGAAGATCGGCTGCAGCATGCGCGGGATCAGGCCAGTGAAGCGCAGGGGTGCATCGGTTGCGGCAAGGCAGATGCAATCCTGCCCCGCCTCGGCGACGGGCGTGTGTTCCAGATCCTCATCCGCAATCTCAAGATCCCCGCGACCAAAACGGTCGGTCGCATCCGAGAAGGCACCTTGCAGAACCAGCGTCAGTTCCGTGCCTTTGTGCCCGTGATCAGGCACCGCAGCGCCCGCAGGGATATAGAGCAGCCGCGCCGTCGCAGAATCGGAAGTGGGAAGGATCGCTTGGCGCACTCCCATCCCCAAAGGCCGCCACCGGACGGCGGAGGCATCGCCCCCCACCTTGTCGCGCAAGGGCTGCGGGAACACTCCGGGCTTGGACCGCAGGGGAGCAACACGGCGATCCTGCACGCCAAGACGCGCGAGGCAGGCATCTAGGCTGCCCGCGGCCATCTCGGCCTCACAGCCCTCGACCACCTGGCCGCCCACAGCATCAAATGCACCCAGCCTTGCCCGGCACTCATCGCAGAGCGACAGGTGCGTGGCAATCACCAGACCAAAGGCTTCGGGCAGGCTGCCTGTCGCGTAGGCCATCAAGAGGCGGTCAGAGACATGGTGGCGGATCGTGGTCATCTTTGTCTTGCCTTCAACTCAGTTGTGCGCGCAGCTTGTCCAGTGCAAGCCGGATTCGCGACTTGATTGTTCCCATCGGCAGGCCGGTCTCGGCGGCAATTTCGGTATGCGTCAACTCACCGAAATAGGCCTTCTCGATCAGCGCCCGCTGTGATTCAGGCAGAAGTGCAAGTGCCGCACCCAACCGTTCCGTCTCTTGCGCCATCTCGAGCGCCTCTTGCTGGTCGGGCTCGGCCTCGGGGCCCCAGGGAAGATCCTCGGGCTCGGGTCGGGCGGCGCGACGAGCGGCGTCGATCCGGCGGTTTCGGGCAATGGTGAACACCCAGGTCGCGACGCTCGCGCGAGTCGGATCAAAGAGATGCGACTTTTGCCACAGCGTTGCCAACACATCCTGGGCGCATTCCTCGGCCAGGGCGGCCGACATGCCCGACTTCATCAGAAACCCCTTCACCCGTGGCGCGAAATGGCGAAACAGTGCGGCAAAGGCCACCTTGTCCTGCTGGTCTCGCACGGCGAGCAGAAGAGCCGTCCAGTTCTGTTCGTCTGCGCTTGCGCGTTCCATTGCTGCCTGCTGCGTCTCCTTGCGAGGCGCAGCATACGGGCGCCGACGGGCCCGCGCATCCACAATTTCCGTTTGGCACAGATCGAACATCATGCAGCCAATACGTGATGGGGATCAAAGTGGATCACAGCATCTGCAATCTTTGCGATTCAGTGATCCATGTGCGCTATCTGCGCGTAAGCAAACAAAAACCCATGACGAGGACAGCAATGCCATTCGAAATGCCACAACCACCACGCCGCCGCATTGCAGTTATCGGAGGTGGCATTTCGGGGTTGGCCGCCGCACATCTGCTGTCAGACACCGCTGACGTGACGTTGTTCGAAGCAGAGGCGCGCCTCGGGGGGCATGCGCGCACCATCCTGGCGGGCCGCCGTGGAGACCAGCCGGTCGATACCGGCTTTATCGTCTTCAACAAGGTGAACTACCCGCACCTGACCCGGCTGTTTGACCGGCTGGAGGTGCCCTATGTACCCAGCGAGATGAGCTTTGGCGCCTCTTTCGGCGGAGGACGCATGGAATATGCGCTCGGCTCGCTCGACCAGCTTTTCGCGCAGCGCCGACGTGCGGCCGATCCGCGTTTCTTGCGGATGTTGCGCGACATCCTGCATTTCAACGCCAATGCCGAGTCCGCACTGCAGCATCCCGGCATGACGATCCGCGAGTTCCTGCGCGAACTGGGGACTGGGCACTGGTTCCGTGATCGCTATCTTCTGCCGTTTTCCGGGGCGATCTGGTCCACCCCCTGCGAGGGCGTGCTGGACTTTCCCGCCCAATCGCTCGTGACATTCTTCCGCAACCATCATCTCATGAACGTGACGGGTCAGCATCAATGGTACACGGTAAAGGGCGGCTCGATCGAATACGTCCGCAGGCTTCAGTCACAGCTTCAGGCAGCGGGCGTACAGTTGTGCACGGGGCGGCCCGTTGTTGCGGTACGTCGCAGCCCCCTGCCCGAGGTCATGGTGCAGGGCGGCGACTGGCAGGGATTTGACGAGGTGGTCTTTGCAACCCACCCTGATCAGGCACTGGCGATGCTTGGCGATCCGTCCGAGGCCGAGCGGCGCGCACTAGGCGCCATCCGCTATCAGCCGAACGAAGCAATCCTGCATTGTGACACCAGCCTGATGCCCCGCCGCCGCAAGGTCTGGTCCAGCTGGGTCTATGTGGAACCTGCAGGAAAGCGCCCGGAGCGGATTTCGCTGAGCTACTGGATGAACTCGCTACAGCCGATCCCGAAGGACGATCCGATGTTTGTGACGCTGAACGCCACAAGCCCGGTGCGTGAGGATCTGATCTATGACGTGAACACCTTCCACCATCCGGTGTATGATCTGGAGGCGCTGAAGGGACAGCAAGCACTGCGGTCGGTGAACGGCGAAAGGGCGACATGGTTCTGTGGGGCATGGATGCGGAACGGCTTTCACGAAGACGGCTTTGCAAGCGCTGTCGATGTGGTCGAAGCGATGGCCGCGCGCGATACGCTAAGGGTAGCCGCTGAATGAACCGGGTCGAGCACATCGCGGGACACACGTTCCACGGCCGCAAGGGGCCGATCACGAACGCGTTCCGCTATGGCGTTGACTATGTGCTGCTTGACGCCGAGGGCGCTGTAAAAGCGCCATGGCTTTTCTCTCGCAACCGCGCGAACCTGATGTCGGTCAGTGACCGCGACCATGGCGGACCACCGGGCGCGGGCTCTGGCGCGCGCTGGCTGCGTGAGGTTCTGGCGGCACATGGGTTGCCCTCACCTTCAAAAATCGAACTTTTGGCCCAGCCAAAAACCCTTGGTCACGTCTTCAACCCTGTCAGTTTCTGGCTTTGTCACGAAAATGGCCTTCGGATCGTCGTGGCCGAGGTCACCAATACTTACGGCGACCGGCATTGCTATCTGTGCCTTCATGACGATGTCTCGCCCATCGGGCCGGACGACTGGATCGAGGCGCGCAAGGTGATGCATGTCTCGCCGTTTCAACCGATCTCGGGCAGCTATCGCTTTCGCTTTGACCTCCGGGAGGACCGGATCGGCATCTGGATCGACCACACCAATGAAACGGGCGGCGTTTATACCAACCTGATCGGCCCCCGGAAGCCGCTGACGGTCGCGGGCGTCCTGCGGGCATCACTGCGCCGGCCGCTCGGCTCGCGTCGGGTGCTTGCGCTGATCCATTGGCAGGCATTGCGGTTGTGGCTTCGGGGAGCGATCTTCCGAAACCGCCCCACTCCGCCCACCCAGAAAGCCAGCCGATGACCAAATACACATTGAACGGTCGGCGCTACTGGCTTGTCGGGGCGTCCGAGGGCCTTGGCGCCGCCCTGGCAGAGGCGATGTCCCAACGCGGAGCCCGACTGGTCCTGTCATCGCGGCGAGCCGATGCACTTGAGGCTGTCGCCCGCCCGCTTGGGGCCGAGGTGGTCCCGATGGATGTGGCAGACCCCGCATCTGTGGCCGCTGCGGCAGCGCAGGTCGGCGAGGTGGATGGGCTGGTCTGGCTCGCCGCAGTCTATTGGCCGATGCGCGCGCAGGACTGGGACACGGAAAAGGTCGTGGCGATGTGCGACATCAACCTGACCGGCTGCGCCCGTGTGCTGGGCGCAGTCCTGCCGGGGATGATGGCGCGCAACGAAGGGCATGTGGTGCTGACCGGCTCGCTTTCAGGGTTCCGTGGCCTGCCAGGCGCGGTGGGCTATGGCGCGTCCAAGGCGGGCGTCATGTCCCTTGCCGAAACGCTGCGCGCCGATCTGGCGCACACGGGCGTCAGGATCCAGCTTGCCAATCCCGGCTTCATCCGCACGCGCCTGACCGCGATGAACGATTTCGCCATGCCGCAGCTGATGGAACCCGCGCAGGCGGCCGATCAGATCATCCGGTTGATGGAGAGCGGGCGCTTCTCGCGCAGCTTCCCGACGCCGTTCCAGTGGCTGCTACGCGGGTCGGCCTTCCTGCCGGAGTGGCTCTATTACAAGCTGGTCGCCGCGAAAGACAAAAAGCCATCCACATAACTCATTGAAATTAAAAGATTAATTGGTGCCCGCGGCGGGACTCGAACCCGCACGCCCGAAGGCAAGGGATTTTAAGTCCCCAGCGTCTACCATTCCACCACGCGGGCCATGGCCGAACATAACCAAGCGATTTCCGGCGACAACCGGAAAAATCTGTGCGGCGCACACTCTGCCGCAGCGCGGCAATTGACTAGATCTGCGCGCTTCGCCACAAATCAATGGCAAATCAACGCGAGGGAGGCCCATGCAAAAGACCTATCCGACCGCCGCTGCAGCGCTTGAAGGGCTGCTTTCGGACGGCATGCTGATCGCCTCGGGGGGCTTTGGCCTTTGTGGCATCCCCGAGCTTCTGATCGCGGCGATCCGCGACAGCGGGGTCAAGGGGCTGACGGTTGCCTCGAACAACGCAGGCGTCGATGGTTTTGGCCTTGGCCAACTGCTTGAGACGCGGCAAGTCAAGAAGATGATCTCGTCCTACGTGGGCGAGAATGCCGAATTCATGCGCCAATACCTTTCGGGCGAGCTGGAGCTGGAGTTCAATCCGCAGGGCACGCTGGCCGAGCGGATGCGGGCGGGCGGCGCGGGTATCCCCGGCTTCTACACCGCGACCGGCGTGGGTACGGTGATTGCCGAGGGCAAGGATGTGAAGGTCTTCAACGGCCGCGAATACATTCTGGAAACCGGCATCGTCGCGGATCTGGCGATCGTGAAGGCCTGGAAGGCCGACCCGTCGGGCAACCTTGTGTTCCGCAAGACCGCGCGCAACTTCAACGTCCCCGCCGCGACCTGCGGCAAGATCTGTGTGGCCGAGGTGGAAGAGATCGTGCCGCTTGGCAGCCTTGACCCCGACATGATCCACCTGCCCGGCATCTATGTGCATCGCATTGTCCAGGGCCCGCATGAGAAGCGGATCGAACAGCGCACCGTGCGCAAGAAGGAGGCCATCTGATGCCCTGGGACCGGAACCAAATGGCCGCCCGTGCCGCGCAGGAGTTGCAGGACGGCTGGTATGTGAACCTCGGCATCGGCATCCCGACGCTGGTGTCGAACTACATCCCCGCGGGCGTGAACGTGACGCTGCAATCGGAAAACGGGATGCTCGGCATGGGCCCCTTCCCGTTTGAAGGCGAAGAGGACGCCGATCTGATCAACGCGGGCAAGCAGACCATCACCGAACTGCCGCAGACGGCCTATTTCGACAGCGCGACCTCGTTTGCCATGATCCGCGGCGGCAAGATCGCGATGGCGATCCTCGGCGCGATGGAGGTGAGCGAGGACGGCGATCTCGCGAACTGGATGATCCCCGGCAAGCTTGTGAAGGGCATGGGCGGGGCAATGGATCTGGTCGCGGGCGTGGGCCGTGTAGTCGTGGTGATGGACCACACCAACAAGGCCGGCGAGTCCAAGGTGCTGCGCGCCTGCACCCTGCCCCTGACCGGCAAGCGCGTCGTCAACCGCATCATCACCAACCTCGGCGTCCTCGACGTGGTGCCGGGCGGGTTGAAGATCGTGGAATGCGCCGATGGTGTCACCGAGGCTGAACTGCACGCCGCGACCGAAGCAACGATTGTCGGCTAAGCCCGACTTCGGGCGGGGGGCTATCTGCCCCCCTCTCCTTTCTTCCGCACCGCCGCTGTGCGGAACCGCACGGTCGCGCGCCTTGCTGCAGACGCCGCAATCGGGCCAGATGGATGGCACAGCAACAGGAGCGCGACATGACCACCTTTGATATCCAGCGCGAGACCAACGGCTCCAAAGGCCGCTATGTCATCCGGCAGAACGGTGACGAGGCCGAGCTGACCTATTCCATCACCTCGCCCGTTCTGGTGATCGCCGATCACACGCTGGTTCCTGACAGCTTTCGGGGCACTGGCGCGGGGCTCGCGCTGGTCACGAGACTGGTCGAGGACGCCCGCGCCGAAGGGTTTCGCATCATGCCGCTGTGCCCCTTTGTAAATGCGCAGCGCAAGAAGCACCCTGAATGGGCCGATGCCTTCGCGGTCTAACCGCCGACCGACATGATCTTGAAGACGCAAGGATCAGAGAAGAGCTCGGGCGGGGTCTGACAAAGGCCCTGCGCCACCTGCCATGCGGCCAGAACCTTTGGCACATAGTCACGGGTTTCGGCATAGGGTGGCACGCCGCCATTGGCATCCACGGCCCCCTCGCCCGCGTTATAAGCGGCCAGAACCATCAGCGGATCCCGATCGAACCGCTTCATCAGCCAGTCGAGATAGGCCACGCCGCCCTTGATGTTCTGCGAGGGGACCGACGCATCCGACACGCCGAAGCGCTCGGCCGTCGCAGGAATAAGCTGCATGAGCCCCTGCGCCCCAGCCGAACTGATCGCATTGGGCCGGCCTGCGCTTTCCACGGCAATCACTGCGAGCACCAGTGCGGGCGATACCTCGGTGCCGATGGTGGTGGCGAGGATGTCGGTTCCGTAGCTTTGCGCGATGTTCTGCAGGCTCTGCATGCGCGGCGCTGCAACAATGCTGCCGCCCGGCCCTTGCGACAGCGCAGCCATGGCGGCAGGAAACCGGCCTTGAACCGCCTCGCGCGCCGGCGGCACACGGTCCCAGAACCACGCATAGGTGTTGGCCACCTTCGGCTGCGGCAAGCGCGGCCCCTGCGGTTCGGGCAATGGTTCAGGTTTTTGCTCGGCGACCGATTCCGCCTCTTTCTTCAGGTCGACCTTGGGAGAGGCCGCCAGGCGCCGGGCCTGCTCTTCCGGGTCGATCTGGACGGTAATGCGTCGCTTGACCTTTTCGCCTGGGGCGGGCGGTTTCACGCTGCGGAATGTAAAGTTTTCAAACCCGGGCACTGTCTGTGCCCGCGTGGCTTGTGCGCCAGCCAGAATCAGGCCGACGATCACCGCTGCTTCGATTCCCCGCCTCATGGGGCTGCCTGTCCGTTATCCGGTTTTATGGTGGGCAGAGTGCCAGAAAACCCTGCTTCGATCCACAAAACCACGGAAACAGGTACCAAATCGTGGCAATCTTGCCGCAATCTTGCCGCAGTTTGGCGCAATTTCCGAAGCCAGTTTTGGGTTGCGCATATCGGTCGATATTTTTTTACTGTTTCTTTTCAATGTGATATTTGATTTTTTACCCTTGGTGAACGATATTTTTCTTTGGCCGTATTGCCTCCCAACTCCCGCCACCATTGAGGGGCTATATGAGCACATGCCGCACCGAGACGCGGATCGGAACAGAGGCCGATCAGTCAAGCTTCGTGGCGGTCAAGACAGAGCAACGCTGAACCAAGGGAATTACGCACATGAAACTGCTGAACATCTTCAAGGCCTTCGCGAAAGAAGAGTCGGGCGCCGTGACCGTTGACTTCGTGGTGCTGACCGCCGCAATCGTCGGCCTGGGCATCATCGTGATCTCGACGCTGCAGCCGGCGATCGAAGACACCGCGACCGCCATCGCCGACGACATGGCGAACGCTACCGAGATCGGCCGCACCAACTGATCTGACACGAGACGACAGTCTCGAGGCGTGATAAAACAGGCTGCGGGACCCGTTCAGGGCCGCAGCCTGTTTACAATTGCGAGGGGGTGATCGGCGTGTCGTGCCGTTCCCCAGTGTAGTGGTAAACAAGTATGAGAGTTCGGACATGCAGCGATTGAAGACGTTTCTTGCGGCCGAGGATGGTGCCGTTACGGTTGACTTCACGGTCCTGACGGCGGTGATCGTCGTTGTTGCGGTCGCCGTGGGCGTGCTCATAATTGCGGGCGCATCTGATGCCGCCACATCCATCGCACAGAGCATCATTGATTATCTGCACTCCTGAGATCATTCTGCCGCCAGGCAAGAAACCAGATAGGATCAGATAATGCGGACAGTTTTCCTTGGGGTTCTGGCCCTGGGTATCGCGCTGGCGGGCTTTGCCGTCTACATGGCGCAGAACTTCATCGGACAGACCCAGGCACAGCTGGAAAAAGAGCAGGCCATGCGCCAGCGGATCGGCGCGCTTGTCGAGGTGTATGTGGTGAACAAGCCGGTGAACTACGGCGACACCATCACCCCGGACGACGTGCAGCTGGTCTATTGGCAAAAGAATGCGCTGCCCGAAGGAGCCTTCACCCCCGAAGCCCCGCTTTTCGCCGAGGGCGAAAAGGCCCCCCGCTATGTGCTGCGGCAGATGGAGCAGTTCGAGCCGATCCTTGCAACCAAGGTCACCGCCCCCGGCGAGACGACGGGCCTGACCAGCATGCTGAAGCCCGGACAGCGCGCGTTCACCATTCAGTTTGACGATGCTTCTGGGGCATCGCGGATGCTCCAGCCCACAAACCGCGTGGACATCTACTGGACGGGCACTGCCCCGAACGGCCAGCAAAAGACCATGCTGATCGAAAGCTCGGTCGAAGTGATCGCGGTTGATCGCCCGCCAGCCAAGGACCAGAAAGCCACCGGGCTGGACAACAGCCTGCCCAAAGCCATGACGGTCGCTGCAAGCCAGGAGCAAGTTGCACGACTTGCGCAGGCGCAGGCTTCGGGTGATCTGTCGGTCTCGCTCGTCGCGAAGGACGACCAGAACACCGCTGGCCCCGCTTCGCTTGAGGTCGACACCACGATCTTCGGCGCCGAAGAAGTCGTGGTCGAGGCCCCCGAACAAAAGCGCTGCTTCCGCAAAGTCCGCAAGGGCACCGAAGTCCTCGAGGAAGAAATTCCCTGTCTCGCCGAAAGCGACACCAACTGATTGTGTCCTGACGGCTTGCTTGGCGCTGTATCTGGGGCGCCAAGCAGACCCTGATGCCGCCAAAGCACAACCGCTGTGAGATATCCACAGCAACTTTGCGGCGCAAGAGGTTGATTCTTGCAATAAAACGGCTTCTCCTGCATTTTGTTTCTCGAATGGGCGAAAAGACCCGAACAGAGGCGTGATCCGAAAGGCAGGTCACATGCAGGTCAGAACAATATTCGGCGCCGGGCTTCTTGGCCTTGCGCTGGCGAGCACGGCGATCACCGCCGTCAGCGCGCAGAACCTTAGGGTCATGCAGGGATCGACCTCTGCGCCCCTTTCCGTTCCCCTCAACCGGGCCGTCGTGGTCGAAAGCGACGAACCCTTTGCCGAACTTTCGATCGCGAACCCCGGCATCGCAGATATCTCGACGCTCTCTGACAAGTCGATCTACGTTCTGGGCAAGGCACCGGGACGCACCACGCTGACCCTGCTGGGGGCCGACGGGCGGCTGATTTCCAACGTCGATGTCGAGGTGACACCCGACGTATCGGAATTCAAGGAACGCCTGCGCCAGATCCTTCCGGGTGAAAACATCGAGGTGCGGACGGCCAATGATGGCATCGTACTTTCAGGCACCGTCAGTTCGACAGCAAAGCTGGATCGCGCCCTTGACCTCGCAAACCGCTATGCACCCGACCGCGTCTCCAACCTGATGACGGTCGGCGGCACGCAGCAGGTGATGCTGAAGGTGCGGTTTGCCGAAATGCAGCGCTCAGTTGCCAAGAACCTGTCGTCGTCACTGGCAATCGCCGGCGGGACGGATGTCGGCGTGATCGGTGAAACCGGGACATGGCTGGGTAGCGGAAACGGCCTCGGCAATGACTCGATCACCGCCCGCGACAACGCAAACTCTGCGCTGGCGCTTGGCTTTACCGCAGGCTCGCTGCAGTTCGGCGTGCTGCTTGAGGCACTGGAGTCCAAGGGTGTTGTCCGCACGCTGGCTGAGCCGAACCTGACCGCCCTTTCGGGGCAAGAGGCCAAGTTCCTTGCCGGTGGCGAGTATCCGATCCCGGTATCCGATGATGATGGCATCACCATCACCTACAAGCCCTTCGGCGTTGAGATGAACTTTACGCCGGTTGTGGTCGATGGTGACCTGATCAACCTGCAGATCAACGCTGCCGTGTCGTCGATTGACGCCGATACTTCGATCCAGACTGATGGCATCAGCGTGAACGCCTTCAAACGGCGTGAAACCTCGACCACCGTGGAGATGCGCGACGGCGAGAGCTTCGCAATTGCAGGCCTGTTGCAAGATGACTTTCGCGATCTGAACGGCCAGGTGCCGTGGCTGGGCGACATTCCGGTTCTGGGCACGCTCTTCCGCAGCGCCGAGTATCAGCGCGCGCAGTCCGAACTGGTCATCATCGTGACGCCGCACCTTGTCACCCCCACGCGAGGCGAGGCGCTGGCCCTTCCGACCGACCGTGTCCGCCTGCCGACAGAGCGAGAGTTGTTCCTGTTTGGCAAGGTGGCGGCGACCAAGGGTGCTGCCGGCGAAGTCGCCCGGCAGGATTTCAGCAGCCCCTACGGCTATGTGATGGAGTGAGACACATGCGGGGGAACATGCGGACTATTCTTGCGTTCACCACAATCCTCGCGACCGCAGCCTGCGGCAGCCTGGACGAGGAAGTGGGCGCACGTGTCGATGGCGGCACCTTCGGAAACGCCACGATGAACAACTCGATGGCGCAGATCAACGGTGCCGAGGCGACCATCCTTCTCGGCCGCCGTTTCGCGGCCGAGGTGCCGACCACCATCACCTTCCCGTTCAATTCTGCGCAGTTGACACCCGAGGCGCAGGCGGTGCTGAACCATCAGGCCATGTGGATGAGCCAGTTCCCCGAACTGCGCTTCTCGGTCTATGGGCACACTGACCTTGTCGGTTCCAATTCCTACAACAAGGCACTTGGCAAACGGCGCGCGCAAGCGGTGGTATCTTACCTCGGAACGCGTGGAATTTCCTCACGTCGCTTGGAGGCGCTTGTTTCCTATGGCGAAACAAGGCCGGTCATCAGTACGGCAGCACCCGAGGAACGGAATCGTCGTACCGTGACAGAGGTTTCAGGCTTCGTGGGCCACAAACGCAACGCGCCTTTGAACGGCAAATATGCCGAAGTTATCCATCGCGAGTACATCGATTCGGCCCGCCGCGAGATCGAGCGGCCGACCCAAGTGCAGCAGTTGGTGTTCGACACCGGCAGCAACTGATCGCGCCCAACCATGGGTTGAACTGGCGGGCCTACGGGCCCGTCATTAGTTACGGAACGGGGATAATTCGCAGATTTACGGCTTTTTGGCCCCAATCTCGCCCAACTTCTAAACCAGCGTTTTCAGTATGAACCCAAACCCTGCGGTCCGGCTGCCCAAGGCGTCGGCAGCGATGCAAAGGCCTAGATCGTTGAACGTGGGAAACGGAAGGACTTGAGGCAATGTCGACTGTGGCAAATCTTCAGCCCGAGCCCGCGCCCGTTGTGGCGTGCACAATCTCGCGCGATGTGCAGAACTTTGAGCTGCTCATTGACGATATGGAGCGAGAACTGGGCGAGAACTGGGGAGATCTCTCGTTTGACGATGCCCTGATCTTTCTACAGCAGCCCGACAGCGAGCACCTGAAATTCGTGGCCGTGGCCGTAGATGGCCATGACGAGGCGGACCTGACCCGCATCACCGAGGTGATCCGCGCAGCCAAGGCGCGCGAGGTCCGTGTCATCCTCATCGCGGCCGAGGTCGGCCCCGTCGCGCTGCACCAGCTGTTGCGCCTTGGGGCAGACGATTTTGTGCCCTACCCCCTGCCCGAAGGTGCGCTGCACGAGGCGATCGATCGGATCAGCCGCGCGCGCCAGACCCCATCTGTTGCCCACCATGACCCAGATGAGGGCGCGCATCGGGCACCCCGGTTCAAAGCCAAGGGTGACCGCGAGGGCGTGATCATTCCGGTCCACGGCCTTGCGGGCGGCGCGGGTGCCTCGACCTTTGCGGCCAACCTTGCGTGGGAACTGGCCAACGCGGACAAAACACAGCCGCCGCGGGTCTGCCTGATCGACCTCGACTTCCAGTTTGGCGCCTGCGCGACCTATCTCGACCTGCCACGCAAGGAAGCGGTGTTCGAGCTGTTGCAGGATCTGGAGCGAACCGACAGCGACAGTTTCCTGCAGGCAATGCTCACCTTCAACGACAAGCTGCATGTGTTGACCGCCCCTGCCGACATGCTGCCGCTGGATATCGTGACCGGCGAAGACATCGGCCGTCTGCTCGATATGGCGCAGGCGAATTTTGACTTTGTCATCATCGACATGCCCAAGACCATCGTCAGCTGGACGGAAGCCGTGCTGCACCGGGCGCATATCTACTTCGCCCTGATGGAACTGGATTTGCGCTCGGCCCAGAACGTACTGCGGCTGATCCGTGCGCTGAAAGCCGAAGGCCTGCCAATCGAAAAACTGCGCTATGTGCTGAACCGCGCGCCGAAGTTTACCGATCTGTCAGGCAAAGGTCGGGTCAAGCGGCTTGCCGAGAGCCTTGATATTTCGATCGAGCTGCAACTGCCCGATGGCGGCGCACAGGTGACACAATCGAACGACCACGGCCTGCCGCTGTCGGAAACCGCTGCGAAGAACCCGCTGCGCAAAGAAGTCGCGAAACTCGCCAAGTCGCTCTACGACCTTGGAAAATCCTCTGTCGCCGGCGCAGCCTGAGCCTGATCTGAAGGGAAGCCACGATGTTCTCTCGCTTCAAGAAACCGGACGGTCCAGCAAAACCCGGCAGCCCGATGCCGCCGGGTGGTGGGCAGACCGGCGCCCAGACGGGTGGCGCTGCATCAGGCGGCCCCAAGCCTTCACCCTCGCCCATGTCGCAGACCCGCGCCCCGGCGCGCAGCCCGGCCGAGGTGGCCCAGGCCGACAAGGACCGCAAGCGCAAGGAACGTCTGCAGGAGCTGAAGGTCGAACTTCACAAGCGACTGCTTGAGAACCTGAACCTCGCAGCGCTGGAAAAGGCCACAGAGACCAGCCTTAAATCCGAAATCGCGGCGATTTCGAGCGAAGCGCTTGAAGAGATGTCGGTCGCGCTGAACGCGCAGGACCGTGCGACGCTCAATCAGGAACTCTATGACGAGGTGATGGGCCTTGGCCCGCTGGAGCCGCTGCTGAAGGACGAGTCGGTCAGCGATATTCTGGTGAACGGGCCGCAACGCATCTTTGTCGAACGCGGCGGCAAGCTGCAGTTGACCGATGTGACCTTCAAGGACGAACGTCACCTTCTGCGCATCATCGACAAGATCGTCTCGGCCGTGGGCCGGCGCGTCGATGAATCAAACCCCTATTGCGACGCCCGACTTGCCGATGGCTCACGCTTCAACTGCATGGTGCCTCCGGTCGCGGTGGACGGCTCGCTTGTGTCGATCCGGAAGTTCAAGAAAGAAAAGCTGAAGATCGACGACCTGATCCGCTTTGGCGCCTTCACCGAGGAGATGGCGCTTTATCTTGAGGCGGCCGTGTCGACCCGGCTCAACATCATCGTCTCGGGCGGTACGGGTTCAGGGAAAACGACCACGCTGAACGCGCTGTCATCCTTCATCGACAACGCCGAACGGGTGCTGACGATCGAGGATACGGCCGAACTTCAGCTGCAACAGGTGCATGTGGGCCGTATGGAAAGCCGCCCGCCGAACGTCGAGGGCAAGGGTGCGGTCACGCAGCGCGACTGTCTGCGCAACGCCCTGCGGATGCGGCCTGACCGGATCATCGTGGGGGAAACCCGTGGCGAAGAGGTCATCGACATGCTTCAGGCCATGAACACCGGCCACGATGGATCGATGACCACGATCCACGCCAACAACCCGCGCGACGGCATCAGCCGCCTGGAGAACATGGTTGCCATGGCCGGGATCGAGATGCCGCTAAAGGCGGTGCGCAGCCAGATCGCCTCGGCCGTGAACCTGATCGTGCAGGCCAGCCGCATGCAGGACGGCTCGCGTCGCATGACCTCGGTCACCGAAATCACCGGGATGGAGGGCGAGGTGATCTCGATGCAAGAGGTGTTCCGCTACGAACGTCTGGGCGTGCAGCCCGACGGCAAGATCATTGGCCGCTTCAACGCAACTGGCGTGCGGTCGCACTATTCCGAACGTTTCAAGCAATGGGGCTTCAACCTGCCCCCTGCCATCTACGAACCCATCGTCTAAGGCCGCGGCATGAGCATCAACCCCGCCATATTCGTCTACGTCATCATCTTCGTCGCCGTCGTCGCGGTGGTCGAGGGGCTGTATCTGACGATATTCGGCAAATCCATCAGCCTGAACAGCCGCATGTCGCGGCGCTTGGCGCTGCTGGAAAAGAACCATAACCGCGAAGAAGTGCTGGCCCAGCTCCGCAAGGAGATGACGCAGCACATGTCGGCCAAGTCGATCCCGCTCTATTCGATTCTGGCAGACAAGGCGCAAAAGGCCAATATCGCCTTCTCGCCGATGCAGCTGATGATGCTGATGGGCGGGTTGTCGATCATGGCCTATGTGGGCCTGACCTTCGGCACGCCGGCAGAAACGCCCGTGCGGATCATCCTTGCGGTGGCGATGGGCGTGGGCGGTGTTTACATGTGGGTGAACAGCAAGGCCAAGAAACGTGTTACGCTGCTGCAGGAACAGCTGCCCGACGCGGTCGAGCTGATGGTGCGCAGCCTGCGCGTCGGACACCCCTTCTCCTCGGCGCTCGGCATCGTCGCAAAAGAGGTGCCTGACCCGCTGGGCACCGAGTTCGGTCTGATCAGCGACGAGGCCGCTTATGGCCGCGATGTCGCCGAAAGCCTGAAAGCCTTTGCCGAACGGATGGATAATCAGGACCTCCGCTTCCTTGCCGTGGCCGTCGCGATCCAGCAACAGTCGGGCGGCAACCTGGCCGAGATCCTTGAGGGGCTGGCCCAGGTGATCCGCTCGCGCTTCAAGCTGTTTCGCAGGGTCCGGGCTATCACGGCCGAGGCGAAGTGGTCGGGCATGTTTCTCTCGGCCTTCCCGATCGTTGCCCTGCTGATGGTGCTGATGCTGAAGCCCGACTATTTTGACGAAGTTCAGAAATCGTCGCTGTTCATCCCGGCAGCCTTGGTCGTCGGGGTGATGCTCACCGTCAACGTGATCTTCATGAAGATCATGGTCAACATCAAGGTCTGAGGGAGGAAGCGGCATGTTCGAGAGTTTCAATGCGCTTCTGGTTGAGAAGCTGGGTCCACTTGGCCCGGTTTTCGCCCTCCTGGCGTTGGGCTTGCTGCTGGTACTGGCCGTCATCCCGACCCTGCTGAAGAAGCAGCACGACCCGCTTGAAAAGCTGCGCCAGCAGCGGGCGGCAATGACAGGCAAGACGGAAGGCGCCGCCCTGCGAACCAAGAGCAGCGCCGATAAGCTGGAAAAATACGCGCATTTCCTTGAACCCCAAAGCGTTGAGGAAATGTCGGCCGCGCGACTGAAGATGCTGCGCGCAGGCTATCGATCCAAGAACGCGGTCCGCACCTACCACTTTGCCAAACTGGCGCTTGGCATAGGCGCGCTGATCCTGGGGCTGGCCTATACGCTGCTGCTCAAGTCACAGCGCGGCGATATCCCGACACAAACGATGATCCTTTACACGATCATGCCGGCGGCCTTTGGCTATTACCTGCCACAGTACTGGGTTCAGCGCCGCCTGCAGACCCGCCAGCAGGAAATCGTCGCGGGCTTTGCCGATGCGCTCGACCTGATGCTGGTCTGCGTCGAGGCAGGTCAGTCGCTGGACCAGTCGATCAACCGCGTGGCGCAGGAAATGCGCGCAGGCTACCCCGCCCTCGCCGACGAATTCGAACAGGTCTCGCAAGAGGTAAAGGCCGGCAAGGAACGCGTTCAGGTGCTGAAAGACCTGTCGGAGCGAGTAGGCGTCGCGGATGTGTCATCCTTTGTGACGACGCTTGTGCAATCGGCGACCTTCGGTACGTCGATCTCCGAGGCCTTGCGGGTCTACTCGGCGGAAATGCGCGACAAGCGAGTGATGCGCGCCGAAGAAAAGGCGAACGTCTTGCCGACGAAGCTGACACTGGGCACAATGATGTTCACCCTGCCGCCGCTGATGCTGATCCTGATCGGACCCTCGATTTACAGCATCGCAACCCAGCTTGGCGGCAGGTGAACTGACCGGAGCCCCATGAAGACCGCATTCCTGCTGCTTGGCCTGTGCCTTCTTTGTGCCTGCCAGTCCCTTGGCGGCGGCACCTTGGGCGCTTCCGACAAATCTGCCCCGGGCGTCGACGCCAGCGCCGAAGATGTTGACGGGCTGATCGTCGGCCACCGCCTGCTTGAGGCAGGGGAGCCGGAACTCGCGCTCAAGGCCTATTACCGCGCAGCAGCGCAGCAAGGGATCAACGCGGATGTGCTCTCGGCTATCGGCAGCGCAAACCTTGCGCTCGGCCGTCTGGGTCAGGCCGAACAGGTGCTGCGCCGCGCGCTGGATGAGGAGCCGACCTTTGTTCCGGCGTTGAACAACCTTGGCGTCGTCCTGATGGAACAGGGCAAGGCGCCAGAGGCAAAGAACGTGTTCCAGCAGGCCTATGCACTGGACAGTGGCAACTCGGACGCGATTCGCGAAAATCTGATGCGCGCGATAGCCATGTCTGAAAAATCGATCTATGCTGACGAACCAGAACAACAAAAACTGGAGCGCAGCTTCTCGCTCGTCCGGCGCGGTCAGGGGGAAAACGTCCTGCTCTCGTCGCTCTAGCCTGGGCAAGCGCATCCGGACATCGAGCAGCAACAAGGACGCGACATGCGCCAGATTTTCCTGATCGGGCTGTGCCTTGCCGGCATGACCAGCCTTGCCGCCTGCAACAAGGGGCTTGATGACGCCGAAGTAAAGCGCGCCATAAAGGACGTTAACGTCATCGACGAAAGCAACCTCAGCGAGATCATGCTGACGGTGGGCGATCCCAATGAATCTGTTGCCTATTTTACCCGGACCCTGCAGCAGAACCCCGGACGCCCTGACCTGCAGCGCGGGCTTGCCAAGTCACTGATGCGCGCGGGCCAGCCAGAAGATTCTGCGAAGATCTGGTCGGGACTGATTGGTTCGGGTCAGGGGACGGCGGAGGATCAGGTCGGCTATGCCGAAGCGCTGATCCGCAGCAACAAGTGGCCTGAGGCCGAAGCGGTTCTGAACCAGATCCCGCCCACGCATGAAACATACGACCGCTACCGCCTTGAAGCGATGGTCGCCGACAGCAAAAAGCAGTGGCAAAAGGCCGACAGTTTTTACGATACCGCCGCCGGGCTGACCACGCGTCCGGCAAGCGTGCTGAACAACTGGGGCTATTCCAAGCTGAACCGCGGTGACTATGCCGGGGCAGAAAAGCTGTTCAATGAGGCGCTGAAGAACGACCCATCGATGTTCACCGCCAAGAACAACCTCGTCCTGGCCCGCGGCGCGCAGCGCAAATACGACCTGCCCGTGGTGGAGATGACGCAGCGCGAGCGGGCGGAACTGCTCTATACGCTCGGCCTTGCGGCTGTGAAGCGTGGCGACGTGACGGTCGGACGCAACCTGCTGGAAGAAGCGGTCGAAACCCATCCGCAACACTTTGAGGCCGCGGCCCGCAGCCTTGCCGCGCTGCAAGGCTGACAGGGGTATCCGACGTGTTCATCGACGCGCAAGCCGCGCTATGGTTCCTGCCGTTCTGCGTTCCGGTCGCGATCTGGGTCGCGTGGTCAGACATGGCCTCCATGAAGATCCCGAACAAGGCCGTGCTGACCATGGCGGCCATCTGGGCAGTGGTGGGTCTTCTCGCCTTCCCGCTGCCGCAGTATGGCTGGGGCTGGGCGGTGTTGGGCATCGTTCTGGCCGTAGGCTTCATCCTGAGCGCACTTGGCCTTGTCGGTGCGGGGGATGCCAAGTTTGCGGCGGCCATGGCGCCGGTTTTTTCGACCGGCGACTGGCGCGCGATCCTCGCCCTCTTCTGCGCTTGCCTTCTGGGGGCCTTTGCAACCCATCGCATCGCGCGGGCGATCCCGGCGATCCGCCGGACGACGCCTGACTGGACCAGCTGGAATCACAAGGACTTTCCGATGGGCCTTGCGCTGGCAGGGACGCTGATTTTCTATCTTCTCGCCCCATTTCTGGCCAATTGATCGGTTCTCCTGATCAGCAATGACGGTGCCGGGCGACTCAAGGCCCGGCCCCATGTTGCCAAGGACGAGCAGATGAATATTCAGGCCACACCTCAGGTCATTGCCCCACCCGCGCCGCGCACGCTGGCCGAAACCGGGCTGACGCTGGTGATGATGCGCGACATCCTCATCAAGACGATGTTCCGCACCAACCTGGACCTCGCCTCCGAGGTCAGCCGCGCGATCTGCCTGCCGCTTACCCTGACGCAAGAGCTGATTGACCTCGCGCGGACTCAGCGCCTGCTGGAGGCCACGGGCACACTGCATGCCACCAGCGGCAATGAGATGGGCTATCAGCTGACGGATGGCGGCAAGGCCCGTGCGCTGGATGCGCTGGCGCAATCGGAATACTATGGCGCCATGCCGGTTCCGCTGGCCGAGTACAGCGCACAAGTTCAGCGTCAATCGGTTCGCAACATGAAGCTGACGCGCGATCAGCTGATGGTGGGCATGGGACATTTGATCCTGCCCGAAGATCTGATCGGCAATCTGGGGCCCGCAGTCGGCTCGGGCCGCTCGATCCTGATGTATGGCCCGCCCGGCAACGGCAAATCCTCGATCTCCAACGGGATCCGCGACGCGCTTGGCGACAAGATCTACATCCCGCGTGCTGTCGAGTATTCGGGGCAGGTGATCACCGTCTATGACCCGATCGTACATACCGCAGCGGTCGAAGTGACCGACGATCCAAACTCTCTGCGCCGGACGGCGAACCGGTTCGACCAGCGCTATGTCTGGTGCCAGCGGCCTTCGGTCATCACCGGGGGCGAATTGTCACTTGACATGCTGGACCTGAAATACAACTCGGTCGCGCGCACCTATACCGCGCCGCTGCAGATGAAGTCGAACGGCGGCATCTTCATCGTCGACGACCTTGGCCGTCAGGCAGAACCGCCACAAAAGCTTGTGAACCGCTGGATTGTGCCGCTGGAAGAAAGCCGCGACATTCTGCAGCTGCAATCGGGTGAGAAGTTCACGGTGCCCTTTGATACGCTGGTGATCTTTTCGACGAACTTCCACCCGAACGAGATCTTTGACGGAGCGGCACTGCGCCGGATCTTCTTCAAGATCAAGATCGACGGGCCGAACCAGGAGAACTTCCTGAAGATCCTCGCCCTGGTCGCGCGCAAGAAGAAGATGCCGCTTGATCAGGATGCCATCCTGCACCTGCTGAAGAACAAGTACCCGACGATCAACAACAACTACGCAAACTACCAGCCGGTGTTCCTGATCGACCAGATGATCGCAATCTGCGAGTTTGAGGGAATCCCGAACCAGATGAGCCCTGAGTTGATCGACCGGGCATGGGCCAACATGTTCGTGCGCGACGAACAGATCGCCAAGTAACCCGATGCGCCCGGCTTCGGGCGCATCATCCGCATCAGTCGCTGGAATCAGGCGGCGGCGGTGGCGGCCGTCTCGCGAATGCGCTGAACCATCGCGCGCAGGCCGTTCGACCGCTGTGACGACAGATGGTCGTTCAACCCAAGCCGGGCAAGTTCTGCCTGGGCATCGACGCGCCCCACCTCGGACAGCGTGAGCCCCGCATAGAGCGCGTGCAGCACTGCGATCAGCCCGCGCACGATCATCGCATCCGAGGTGCCCTGAAAATCAAAGCGCGCCGCAGCCCCCTGCCCTTCGATCATCGGTCGCAGCCAGACTTGGCTCGCACAGCCGTCCACCTTGAAGGCAGGCACCTGAAACGCGGGGTCCAGATCGGGGAATGCCTTTCCGAGTTCGATGACATGGCGATAGCGGTCTTCCCAGTCATCCAGGAATTCAAAGGTTTCGGCGATGTCCTCGAACGCGGGGGTGGCCATGGCTGTCTCCTGCTTTGGCTCAGAGCTATGCGCTTGCGGTCGAAAGGTCCAGAGGGGCGCTTTTCAAATGCCGCGGCATGCGCTAGCCAAGGGTGAAAGCCTCGCCAGGGTTACGGGGCCAAAAGGGAATGGGCATGAGATTTTCGCTGCTTGCGGCACTTTCGCTGGTGATGTTGGTTTCGGCCTGCGGGACGCGGCTCAATCCGTTCAACTGGTTCGGTGGCGCCGAAGCCTCGCCGCCCGCCGATACGCAGCAATTGCCGTCCAAGGCAGACCCACGCCTTCTTGCCCTTCAGATCACCGAATTGAAGGTGGAGCCCATGCCCGGCGGCGCCATTGTCCGTGCGACCGCCGTGATGGAAAGCCAGGGATGGTGGCAGGCCGAGCTTGTGGCGCTTGAGGACGAGCCCGTGGACGGCGCGATGGTCTATGAGTTCCGCGTCTTCCCGCCACAGCGGCAGACCCGCGTCTCGACGCCGCAATCGCGTCAGGTGACAGCTGCGGTTTTCCTGTCGGATATCCGCCTTTCTACAATCCGGTCAATCACCGTTCAGGGCCAGACCAACGGACTGACCAGCCGCCGCTAAACCCGCGGCGGCCTTTGGTCAGGCGGTTCGGACGACCCGCACCTCGTTGCCCCGAGCGGTCAGCGCGATCTCGCCCCGGCAGAGCCGCAGTGCATCTTCGCCAAAGGCCTCAAACCGCCAGCCATGCAGCGCGGGCACGTCACGTTCGCCTGCGGCAATCGCGTCAAGCTCGCCTGCTGATGCGATCAGCTTGGCCGCCACCCCCAGACTTTCGGATTTGGCTTTCAAGAGCACCCGCAGCAGATCGGCCAGCGCGGGGTTGACTTGCAACTGTTCGCGCGTGAGGTCGGGCTTCGGCATGTCCTCGGGGCGCATTTCCAGCCCCGCCTGAACCGCCGACAGAATTCCATCCGCAATGTCGCCCTTGCGCCCCTCACGCAAGAGCAGGCGCGACCGGCCCAGTTCCTCGTGATTGGTGGGGCGCGTCGAGGCGATCTCGAGCAGCGCATCATCCTTCATCACGCGGCTGCGCGGCACGTTGTTCGACTGCGCGTATTCCTCGCGGAACTGCGCCAGCGCCTTGACCACCGCCAGAAACCGGCCCGAGGTCGTGCGGGTCTTGACCCGCAGCCACGCCTCTTCCGGGCGCACGGTATAGGTTTCGGGGTCGGTCAGCAGTTTCAGCTCTTCCGCGACCCATGCCTCGCGCCCGGATTTGGCGATCTGCCGCGCGAGGCTTTCGTAGACCAGCCGCAGATGCGTCACATCAGCCAGCGCATATTCCTTCTGCGCGTCCGACAAGGGGCGGCGCGACCAGTCGGTAAAGCGCGAGGTCTTGTCGAGGCTTTCCTTGGCAATCTTCTTGACCAGCGTCTCATAGCCGGCCTGTTCACCGTAGCCGCAGACCATGGCCGCGACCTGCGTATCAAACAGCGGGTCCGGAAAGACCCCGCCTTCGACAAAGAAGATCTCAAGATCCTGCCGCGCGGCGTGGAACACCTTGACCGTCGCCTTGTGGCGGAAGAGGTCGTAGAGCGGTTCGAGCGACAGTGCCTCTCCGCCCTCGATGGGGTCGACCAGCACGCCTTCGCCCGTCTTCCCGGGAAGGGCCATCTGGATCAGGCACAGTTTCGACCAATAGGTTCGCTCGCGCAGGAACTCGGTATCGATCGTGACATAGGGTTCCGATTTGGCGGCAGCGCAGAAGGCAGCCAGCTCTTCGGTCGTGGTAATGGTGCGCATGGGCGTCTTTCGGTGCGTGTCGCGGGGGCATCCCGCAAATCCGCTATAAAAGCCGACATGGAACAAGGGAACCGTTTTCAAGGGGTGCAGGGCAGGATTTCCCTACCCTGCATCCATTTTACACAAGTTCAGCCAGATCCTTGGCCGCAAAGCCCTTCAGTCGGTCGGTTTCACCTTCGCGCACATGGCGCACCCATGCGGGATCAGAGATAAGCGCCCGGCCCACCGCGATCAGGTCAAACTCCTCGCGCTCCATCCGCGCGACCAGCTTGTCAAGCGGCGTGGCACCGGCGCCCTCGCCCCGGAAGGCCGCGAAGAACTCGCCCGCAAGGCCGACGGAACCGACGGAGATCGTGGGAGCGCCTGTCACTTTCTTGACCCAACCCGCGAAATTGAGGCCCTCTTCGCCGTCAAGCTCGGGGAACTCCGCCTCCCAGAACCGGCGCTGCGAGGCGTGGATGATATCGACCCCGGCCTCGACCAGTGGATCAAGCCATTCGCCCAGTTCCGCCGGGTTGGCAGCCAGCTTGACGCTGTAGTCCTGCTGCTTCCACTGGCTGACACGCAGGATCAGCGGGTAATCGGGGCCAAGAGCGGCACGTGTGGCCTTGACGACCTCGGCCGCAAACCGGGCGCGCTCCTTGATCGTGGCGCCACCCCAGCGATCATCGCGCAGGTTGGTGCCGCCCCAGAAGAATTGATCGATCAGATAGCCATGGGCACCGTGCAACTCGACCACGTCGAACCCCAGGCCCTTGGCGGCTTGGGCAGCACGGGCAAAGGCCGAGATCGTGTCGGCGATATCCTCGTCGGTCATCGCGACGCCGCGGGGATCACCGGGACCGACAAGCGCAGACGGGCTCTCGACGGGCGCATCGGGCTGCCAGTCACCGGCGCGGGTGCTGCCGGTGTGCCAGATCTGCGGCCCCATCTTGCCACCTGCCGCATGCACGGCGTCGATCACACCTTTCCAACCGGCAAGCGCGGCATCGCCGTGAAAGAACGGAATTCCCGGAAGATTGCGCGAGGCCGGACGGTCGATCACCGTGCCCTCGGACAGGATAAGCCCCACGCCACCTTCGGCGCGGCGGCGGTAATAATCGGCCTGCTTTGTCCCCGGAACCCCACCTTCCGCCATGGCCCGCGTCATCGGCGCCATCACGATACGATTGGCAAGGGTCAGCCCTTTCAGCGCAAAGGGACGAAACAGCACATCGGTCGAAGTCATATTCTTGCTCCTGTTCAAACCGTGCCGGAACAGGTATACATTGGAAACTTGGTGTCAATCAGGCACCTTTGCGACACCAGGTTACCTTGAGGTTACCGCATGAACGACATGAGACCCGCACCCGAGCCTGCCGCGCATGTCTGCCTGCCCGGCCATTTCTCGGCCCAGTGCCCATCGCGCGAGCTGTTTGACCAGATCGCCGACAAATGGTCGATGATGGTGCTGACCGTTCTGGACAGAGGTCCACAAAGATTCAATGCAATCAAGAAGATGCTTGAAGGCGTGTCGCAAAAATCCTTGACGCAGACGCTGCGCCGGCTTGAACGGAACGGCCTGATCCATCGCCGCGTTCTGGCCACTTCGCCCGTCGCGGTGGAGTATGAGATGAGCGCGCTTGGCCAGACACTTTTGCCGCCATTCCGCACGCTCTACCGTTGGACCAAGGACAATATCGCCGCAGTAGAGGCAGCCCGCTATGCATTTGATGCAAGCCTCGGACATGCGGCGAATGGCGATGTTTGACGCGCAGGCCGCCCGGACTAGGTTATGCCGGGTGACCGATTCCCGTGAACGGAGACCTTGCTGATGCGCCCCTTGTGGCTTGCGGCCGGCGCACTGTCAGCCGGGATCGGGTTGATCGGCATCGTTGTGCCGCTTTTGCCAACGACACCCTTGATGATCCTGGCTGCGGCCTGCTTTGCCCGTTCATCACCTCGGTTGCACGACTGGCTCTGGAACCACCGGGTATTTGGCCCGGCGATCCGTGACTGGCGCCAGTACCGGGCCATCTCGCCCTTTGCCAAGCGCGCTTCGGTAGGCGCGATGGTAGCAGCCTTTGGGATAAGTGTGCTTCTGGGCCTGAAACTCTGGGCACTGCTGTTGCAGGCGATGGTGTTGACCGTCATGGGCGGATGGATCCTTACCCGCCCCTCTGGCCCCCCTAAATAGTTGGCAACTAGAGATAGACCGTCGTCCGGTCGCCCGCCGCATAGCGGCGCAATACTTCCGGATAGAGTCGATGCTCTTGCACCAGCACACGACCTGCCAGTGCATCCGCAGTATCACCCGGCAAGACCGGCACACGCGCCTGCCCCAGAATCGGACCGTCATCCAGCACGGCCGTCACTTCGTGCACCGTGCAGCCGGCCTCTGCATCGCCTGCCTCGATTGCGCGTTGATGGGTATGCAGACCGGGGTACTTGGGCAGAAGCGAGGGGTGGATGTTCAGCATCCGCCCTTCAAATCGCTCCACAAAGGCAGGGGTCAGCACGCGCATGAAGCCCGCAAGGCACAGGATATCCGGCTCGGCCGCCTCGATATGGCTCAGAAGTGCCGCCTCAAACGCGGCGCGGTCGCGGCCGAACTGGCGATGATCGACGGCCGCCGTCGCGATGCCGTGCGCCGCCGCCTTGGTCAGCCCACCGGCCGCAGGATCATTCGAGGCGACAAGAACCGGACGGGCCGGGTGATCCCCGGTCATCGAGTTCACCAGCGCCACCATGTTCGAGCCACCCCCCGAAATCAGGATGGCGACGCGTTTCACAGCAGGCGGCCCTTGTAGATCACGCCATCGCCCGGCACCACGCGGCCAAGGCGGGTCACGGTTTCGCCCTCGGCCCGGAACAGTGCCTCGATCGCGTCAGCACGGTCTGCGGCAACCACGGCGATCATGCCGATGCCGCAGTTGAAGGTCTTCAGCAGCTCCGGCTCGGACATGCCGGCGGTCTCGGCCAGCCAGCGGAACACCGGGGGCAGTTGCCAGGACGACAGGTCAATCTCGCAGGCCAGCCCCTCGGGGATCACGCGCGGGGGGTTCTCGGTCAGCCCGCCCCCGGTGATGTGGGCCAGCGCATGCACCCCACCCGCCCGAACGGCCTTCAGCGCCTGCTTTACGTAGAGCCGCGTCGGCGCAAGCAGCGCCTGACCCAGCGCGCCATCGCTGAACGGCGAAGGCGCGTCCCAGCCAAGGCCCGAAAGCTCGACCACCTTGCGCACGAAGGAATAGCCGTTCGAATGCACCCCGTTCGAGGCGAGCCCGATCAGCACATCGCCTTCCTGCACGCCAGCAGGAAGATCGCTGCCGCGCTCCATCGCGCCCACCGCAAAGCCCGCGAGGTCGAAATCTCCCTTGTGATACATGCCCGGCATCTCGGCGGTCTCACCCCCGATCAGCGCACAGCCTGACTGGACACAGCCCTCGGCGATGCCTTCGATGATGCGGGTGGCCTGATCGACCTCCAACTTGCCGGTCGCGAAATAGTCGAGGAAGAACAGCGGCTCTGCTCCTTGGCAGACCAGATCGTTCACGCACATTGCGACCAGATCAATGCCGATCGTGTCCACATTGCCGGTGTCGATTGCGATACGCAGCTTGGTGCCGACGCCGTCGGTCGCACCAACAAGAATCGGGTCGTTGTAGCCCGCAGCCTTCAGGTCGAAAAGCGCGCCGAACCCGCCAAGGCCGGACATTGTACCCGGACGGTTGGTCCGCTTGGCCGCAGGCTTGATCCGATCCACCAGCGCGTTGCCTGCATCGATATCCACGCCCGCATCGGCATAGGTCAGTCCCGTGGTCGGGCCGTTCTTCGGCGTGGTCATCTGGCGCTCTCCGGTATGTGGCGGAATTCGCGCCCGCATAGACGATATTGCCCGCACAGGCAACGCCCCGCGCTTGACCGCGCCCATCAACCCGCCTAAGCCTGTCGACGCCGGTCCGGGCCTGTAGCTCAATGGTTAGAGCAGGGCGCTCATAACGCCTTGGTTGGGGGTTCGAGTCCCTCCGGGCCTACCGGTCTTCCGGCACCTGCCGGTGCAACGCCCTTCCCCCGGACTGAGGATGCGTGAACCACAGATCACCCCCGACAATCTGGTGCCTGCCCTGCTGGAGCATGCCCGGAGGCGCGGTTTTCTCGCGGGCTGGCGGCCAGACGCCGATCCTGCCGGATGGCGCGAGGCGGGTCGGCAAATTCTGCGCGACCTTGCGCTACCGGATCTTCCGGAGCCGCCGATCACCAAAGAGGTGTTCACAGAGGTTCCCGTCGCAGGTGGCGTCGTTCAGGAGATCGCGCTCGATTTCGGCTCGGGCCTGATTGCCCCCGCGCTGCTGGCCCTTCCGGATACCACGGGGCCGCATCCCGCCGTTCTCGCCCTTCATGACCACGGGTCAGAGTTTGCAATCGGCAAGGAGAAATGCTTGCCATGCACAGCCCCGAACCCGGTGGCCGAGGCCTGGGCGCAGCGTTTTTTCGGCGCGCGACCCTACGGGGCCGAGTTGCTGCGCCGGGGTTTTGCGGTGCTCTCGGTCGATGCGCTTGGCTGGGGTGGCCGCGCGGGCAATGGCTATGCGGCGCAACAGGCTCTGGCCGCCAACCTGATGCAAATCGGCCTGTCGCCCGCGAGCATCATGGCCTGGGAGGACTGCCGCGCCGCAGACTGGCTTGCAACACACCCGTCCGTCGACGCCCAACGCATCGCTGCAGTCGGATTTTCTCTCGGCGGCTTTCGGGCTTGGCAAACGGCAGCGCTGTCACGGCATATCGCGGCCACCGTCTCGATCAGCTGGATGGCAAGCCTGCCAGGCCTGATGACGCCCGAGAACAACCAGACGCGAGGGCAATCGGCCTTCTGGATGACACACCCCCTGCTGGCACGCTACCTCGACCTGCCTGACATCGCGGCACTGTCCGCCCCAAGACCCCTCTGGTCAGAGGTCGGCCTTGCGGACCATCTGTTCCCCGCACCGGCGGTCGAGTCCGCTTACACGAGGCTTTCCGAAGTGTGGCAAGCGTTTGGAGCTGCGGACCGCCTGGCCTTGCACCGTCCTGACTGCGGTCACAGCTTTCTTCCTGACCGTCAGACCGCAGCCTTCGACTGGCTTGAACGTCAACTGCGCTGATCGCTTGCAGGTGGGGCCGCATAGCGATACCACTCTTGCAAGGACGCCAAGATGTCGGACAGACCGGCAGGAGAGCAAGATGATTGACGCAGCCAAGGTTTTGCCCACCCGGTCCGAGGATTCGCTTGTCGATCGGATCGCAAACAGCCTGCGGCGCGATCTTGAAGCGGGCGTGTTCCGTGCCGGAGACAAATTGCCCAGCGAGAACGAGCTGACGCGTCTGCATTCGGTCAGCCGCGCCGTCGTTCGTGAAGCGATCGCCGCCTTGCGCGCTGACGGGTTGGTTGAGGCGCGCAAGGGTGCCGGCGTCTTCGCGCTGGATCTTTCGGCCCGACCCACGCGACCATTTGATGATCTGACAACCGCGCGTATCTCGTCGGTCATCGAACTGCTTGAGTTGCGGACGGTGTTCGAGATAGAGGCCGCAGCCCTTGCCGCAGCACGTCGGTCCCCTGCCCAGCTGGAGGCAATCATCGACGCACATCACCGCGTCGTCGACTGCCTGCGCGCCGATGAACCCACCCGCGACGCGGATTTCGAGTTTCACATGGCCATTGCCGAGGCCACGCAGAACCGCCGCTTTCCTGAGTTTCTGACCCTGATTCGATCAGGGATCATCCCGCGCGGCGAACTGCAGGGCGCCGCCCCCGGCGCAAGGCCGAAGGACTATAACCTTCACCTGCAACAGGAACACAGTCAGATCCTTGATGCCATCATGGAAGGTGACGCCGAGGCCGCGCGTGACCGCATGAGAGAGCACCTGCGCGGCAGCCTTGAACGCTACAAGGCCCTGCTTCGGGTCGGGCGATCCACGACCTGACGGCAAGCCGTCTTGTCAGACAGGATTGAACTGGATATGTGATGACCAGAGTTTAATCTGGAGGCCAGGCCATGTCCCTTCCCACCTTTCCCGTACGCACCCCCGACACTGGCGTCCAGCGCCAGGTGCTCGCCGAGTCACCCGAGCTGATGGTCGTGTCGTTTCGCTTTGAAACCGGCGCAAACGGCAAGTTGCACAGCCATCCGCACGTGCAATCGACCTATGTGGCAAGGGGCAAGTTCCGCTTTTTCCGCGATGGAGTGGCCCATGACCTGCAAGCCGGTGACAGCCTGGTGATTCCATCGGGCATCGAACACGGCTGTGAATGCCTTGAGGCCGGTGAACTGATCGACTGCTTCACGCCGCGCCGCGACGATTTCCTGTAAGAAAGCGCTGTCAGGCCATCCCCGGCTTGACAGCAACACGCAAACTTGTCAGACAGGTATAAGTATCTGTCAGCCTGTACGACCTTCGATAGCGTGGAACAGGCGAGACCGGGGGAGGAACCATGTCAATCAGCCGAATGCGCCTGCGTGGCGCCCTTGGGCAGGCCGGCACCATTGCGGTTACACTGCTGGGGCTTTTGCTGCTCACCTTCGTTATCGGGCGTATGATGCCTGCCGATCCGGTGCGCGCCATTGTGGGCGAGGAAGCCTCACCCGAGATCTACCAGCAAGTGTTCCAGCAACTCGGCCTTGATCGCCCGCTTTGGGAGCAATTCCTGCGCTATCTGGGCGATGTCCTGACAGGCGATTTCGGCACCTCGATCCGTACAGGCAAGCCGGTGATCGAGGATATCCTGCATGTCATGCCCGCCACGATCGAGCTTGCCACCTTTGCCATCCTGATCGGCGCGGGGCTGGGCATCCCGCTGGGCGTTACGGCGGCGGTCAACAAGGACCGTTGGCCGGACCATCTGGTGCGGGTGTTCAGCCTGTTTGGTCATTCGATGCCGATCTTCTGGACAGGGATGATCGCGCTGATCGTTTTTTATGCCCATCTGGGTTGGGTCGGCGGATCGGGGCGGATGAGCCAGTTCTACATTGGCATGGTCCCGGACGTGACTGGCTTTCTGCTGATCGACAGCCTGATTGCCGGCGAGATGGACGTTTTCGCCAGCGCCGTGAACCACCTGATCCTGCCTGCTGCCCTGCTGGGATATTCCTCCTCGGCCTATATCACCCGGATGACCCGCAGCTTCATGCTGGATCAACTGGGGCAGGAGTATATGGTCACCGCCCGCGTCAAAGGCCTGTCGCGGCGGCAGACCATCTGGCGGCACGCCTTTGGCAACATCCGCGTGCAACTGGTGACGATCATCGCGCTGGCCTATGGCGGCCTTCTTGAAGGCGCGGTGCTGATCGAGACGGTCTTCGCCTGGCCGGGCTTTGGCCAGTACCTGACCAACAACCTGATCATCGGAGACATGAACGCCGTGATGACCTGCGTTCTGATCGTGGGCGTGATCTTCATCGCGCTGAACCTGCTCTCTGATCTTCTTTATCGCTTGTTCGATCCGAGGACAAAATGACCGCGCTGCCCGCATCCCGCCTGCCTGCGCCGCTTCTGGCCGCGCGCAACATCCTGACATTTCTCCTTCGCTCGCCAACCTCGGCCTTTGGCCTTCTGGTGTTGTCGATCCTGATCCTCACCGCAGCCTTCGCGCCATGGATCGCCACGCATGACCCCTATGCGCAAGACCTCAACAACGTGCTTCAGGCACCGGGCAACGGCCATCTGTTCGGCGCGGATGAGTTGGGGCGGGACATATTTTCGCGCCTTGTCTGGGGCGCGCGGATCACGCTGACCATCATCTTCCTCGTGTCGATTGTCGTAGGCCCCATCGGACTGATCGTCGGCACCACCTCGGGCTATCTTGGCGGGCGCATTGATACGGTAATGATGCGGATCACCGACATCTTTCTGTCCTTTCCCTCGCTGATCCTGTCGCTGGCCTTTGTCGCGGCGCTCGGCCCAAGCCTGAACAACGCAATCATCGCCATCGGCCTGACCGCCTGGCCCCCGATCGCCCGCCTTGCGCGCGCCGAGACGATGACCTTCCGCAAGGCCGACTACATTGCCGCCGCGCGTCTGCAAGGCGCCTCGCCCCTGCGGATCATCGTCAAGTCGATCATGCCGATGTGCCTGCCCTCGGTGCTGATCCGGCTTACGCTGAACATGGCAACCGTGATCCTGACTGCAGCCGGGCTTGGCTTTCTGGGGCTCGGCGCGCAGCCGCCCCTGCCCGAATGGGGCGCGATGATCGCCACCGGGCGGCGCTACATGATCGACAGCTGGTGGCTTGTGACCTTCCCCGGCCTTTCGATCCTTTGTGTCAGCCTTGCCTTCAACCTTCTGGGCGATGGCTTGCGCGACGCGCTGGACCCCAAGCAGATGAACCGCAGGTAAGCCGATGGAAAACCCCATTCTCGAGGTCAAGAACCTTTGCATCCGCTACAATGGCGCCCCCACCGATGCCGTGCGCGACGTGAGCTTCACGCTCGGGCGCGAACGGCTTGGTATCGTGGGTGAAAGCGGGTCGGGCAAATCGACCGTAGGCCGGGCGCTGCTGCGGCTCTTGCCCTCGGCGCAGGTGACGGCCGAGAAACTCCGGTTCGAGGATCTCGACCTGCTCAACCTTTCCGAGGCGCAGATGCTCAAGGTGCGCGGGCGGCGGATGTCGATGATCCTGCAGGA
The DNA here is from genome assembly GCF_007859075.1 of Gemmobacter aquaticus. Classification (GTDB taxonomy): domain Bacteria; phylum Pseudomonadota; class Alphaproteobacteria; order Rhodobacterales; family Rhodobacteraceae; genus Gemmobacter; species Gemmobacter aquaticus. The sequence continues at coordinate 482,390 of NZ_VOAK01000011.1, read as the reverse complement.
CCCGAAGTTCAGCCTGAACCCCATTCAACGCGTGGGCCATCAGGTGGCCGAGACGCTGCTGCGGCACTTTCCGGTGTCGAAGTCAGACGCACGCGTCAAGACGCTTGAGATGCTTGCGGCGGTAAAAATCCGCGACCCGGAGCGCGTGCATGACCTTTACCCCCACGAGATTTCGGGCGGCATGGGCCAGCGCGTGATGATCGCAATGATGCTTTTGGCCGATCCCGATCTGGTCATCGCGGACGAGCCGACATCGGCGCTGGATGTGACGGTGCGTCTGCAGGTTCTGAACATCCTCGACGGGCTGGTGCGCGATCGCGGCATTGGCCTCATCATGATCTCGCATGACCTTAATCTTGTCCGCAATTTCTGCGACCGGGTGCTGATCATGTATGCCGGTCGCGTGGTGGAGACGCTGAATGCGCGCGACATGGACCACGCGCAACACCCCTACACCCGCGGCCTTCTGGCCGCACAGCCGCGCATCGGCGGATCGCGCGCACCGCTGGCTGTGCTTGACCGTCGCCCGGAATGGAAAGAGGAGGCCCGGACATGACCGCATCAGTCGCTATCCAAGACCTGTCGATCAGCTTTGGCCACGGGCCGGATGCTGTCAAGGTGCTGCCCGGCGTCAGCTTCTCGGTCAAGCCGGGCGAGTGCTTCGGGCTTGTCGGCGAAAGCGGTTCGGGCAAGTCGACTGTGCTGCGCTGTGTTTCGATGCTGACCGACTTCTGGACCGGCAAGGTGGAGATCGGCGGCCGTAATGTGCGCGACGTGCCGCTGAAGGACCGCTGCCGTCTGCTGCAGATGGTGTTCCAGGACCCCTACGGTTCGCTCCACCCGCGCCAATCGGTGCGCACCGTGCTGGCCGAGCCGCTGCGCATCCATGGCCTTGACGACCGTGAGGCGCGGATGCGCCGCGCGCTGACCGATGTGGGCCTGCCCGTCGAGTTCCTCGACCGCTTCCCCCATCAACTCTCGGGCGGGCAGCGGCAGCGGGTGGCCATTGCGCGCGCGCTGATCCTTGAACCTGCGGTCCTGCTGCTGGATGAGCCGACCTCGGCGCTTGATGTCTCGGTTCAGGCAGAGATCCTGAACCTGCTCGCCCGACTGCGGGAAGAGCGTGGCTTCACCTATATCATGGTGACGCATGATCTGGCCGTGGTTGACCATATGTGTGACCGTTTCGCAGTGATGCTGCACGGTGAGATCACCGAGATCCTGCCGCGCGAGGCGATCGCCGGGAATGGCGCAACCCATCCTTACGCGCGGCAACTGATCGCCGCCTCGCTGGAATACGAAGGGCAGATCTGACCTCTGCCCCACCGCAACCGAAAGGGCCGTGCCGAAAGGCGCGGCCCTTTCCGTTTGTCCCGCCCCTGGGCTCGCGTGACGCACAAAGGCGAACGGGCGCATCTTGCGATGCGCCCGTCCCTTGGCCGATCCGTGGAGGGTGTGGAGGAATGGATCAGCGGGTCTTGGTCACGCCTTCAAACCGCGACACCCAGGGGCTGACGATCATGCCCTGAACATCCGACTGGTAGGCGGCGGTATCGACAACCTCCGAGAACGGCAGGATCGACATGACGGATTGGTCCATATAGACCTGAATTTCCTCATAAAGCTTGGCCTGCTTGGCCGGATCCTGCTCAAGCAGCGCAGCCTCGATCATCTCGTTCAGCTTCGGGTCGTAATAGCTGGTGCGCCAACCCTGATAGTTGGTGAGCTTCGCCTCATCGCTATTGTCGGGGTTGTAGGCCAGCGCGCGCAGATTGCTGTCGGCATGGGGTTGCTGACCGCCGCCGCCGCGCCCGACGAGCAGTTCAAAGTTCCGCTCGCGCATCGCGCCATAGATCTGGTCGCCCGAGCCGGTGATCAGCTCTGCCTCGATACCGGCCTGCGCCAGCGTGTTCTGGATCGCGGTCGCGGCCTTCATGAAGGGATCTTCCGACAGAACCCGCAGCGTGGTCTTGAACCCGTCGGGGTAACCTGCTTCGGCCAACAGCGCCTTGGCCTGTTCCACATCCAGCTTATACCCCGGATCGGGCAGCAGACCCGCAACGCCGGTCGACAGCGGCCGTTGGTGCAGCTTGCCGTAATAGGGCATGACGGCCTTGTTGATACCCTCGTAGTCGATCAGCAGCCGCAGCGCAGCACGCACCTTCGGATTGGCAAAGCGTTCATCCTTCATCGACACGGACAGGTAGTAAAAACCTGAACCCGGCGCAGAGGCGACGGTGATCTTTTCACTGCCTTCCAGCGACTGCAGATCGGGGGCCTGCATCGAATAGGCCACGTCGATATCGCCCTGCTCCAGCATCAGTCGCTGCGATTGCGATTCCGGCAGGTGGCGCATCAGCACGCGGTTCATCGCAGGGGCTGGCCCCCAGTAATTGTCATTGCGCGTGAGGATGATGTATTCGTTCGACGCCCATTGCGTCAGCGTGAACGGTCCCGATCCGGCCGAGTTCAGGGTCAACCAGTCAGCCCCCAGATCACCGTCCTTTTCATGCTCGAGCACGGTCTTTGTATCGAGTATCGAGCCCGGCCCGCTTTGTGCAAGCACCATCAGGATCAGGTTCGGGTCATCGGGTTTCGGCAGGTTCATCACAAAAGTGTGGTCATCCTCTGCCACGAACAGTGTAGGCGCCGCATCGGCCGTGAAGCCGCGCGACTTCAGGAATGATGCCTGCGCAAGGTTCAGCTTCATCAGGCGCTGCAGGCTCCAGGCGACATCCTGCGCCGTCACCGGATTGCCCGAGGCGAATTTCGCATCCTGCCGCAGCTTGAAGCGGATCGACATACGGTCGGGCGCCACCTCCCAGCTTTCGGCAATGCGGGGCTGGATCGAACGATCCTCGGGCGACAGGATCACCAGCGTGTCATAGATGTTGTTCAGCACCTGTACCGTCTCGCGCCCGGTAATCGTCGCGGGATCAAGCGTCAGAATGTTGCTCATGCTCGTTGCGACGATCAGCTGATCCGCCGGGGTTTCCGCAATGGCCCCCATCGGAGCTGCCCCGATCAGCAATGCGCCAAGCGCGACCGATGCCAGAAAGCGTTTCATGTGTCCTCCCATCCAGTGCCGCGTCAAGGGCGCGCGGCTCGCCTCGAAGCCAACATGTCCGGCATGTGGCGTATCTGCGCTATCCTGTCAGGCAAGAAGCTGCAAAACAGGGCCAATCAGGGCGCGGCCAATCGCCGCTGTATTCTCGGCATCCAGATGCACGCCATCGGCCGCACTGCAGTGTGCGACGGTGCCGGCATCAAAGAAGGCGCAGTCCAGTTCGGTGGCGAGACTGCGATAGAGCAGCGCCAATAGCTCTGATTCAGAAACAATCCGGCCGCCCGCGGCATTCGGGCCGCAGGCCGGCGGTGCGACGATCAGCAATCGGGGTTTCGCGCTGCGTGGCTTGTAGGGAAAAAGCTCAACGATCTCTGCCAGGCGACGAATACCCGCCTGCGCCGTCACGGCCCGCCCCCCATGCACCGCCTTCAGATCATTGGTACCCAGCATCAGAATGACCAGATCGAGCGGCATATGTGCAGACAGGGCAACCGGCAGCGCCTTGGCCCCGTTCCGGCATGCGGCCCCCGCATCGTCGTCACGGCAGGTGGTGCGACCGCCCACCCCGTCTGCATGGACGCGCGCACCATCCAGCCCCGCCCCAAGCACGCGCGGCCATTGCCCGCTCTCAGGATGGCGCAGGCCGGTGACCGGATCGGCACCCCATGTCAGACTGTCACCAAACGCAAGAATCTGTTTCATTTCGAGCGCCTTGCTTTCATCCTACGCGGTTGTTCTCGATGAAATCAAAGTCGATGTCCTCGCCCAGACCGGGGCGGTCAGGCACATGGACAAAGCCATCCCGATCCATCGGGTCCGAGAGTGATTTCAGATAGTCGTGGCCGTCGTCGTACTCGAGGAACGGGTGCAGAAGCCCGCGCTCATACCAGCGGCAATTCTTGGAAGCGGCCACCACATGCAGGTTCATGGCCGTATTGCCATGCACTTCGCAGTCCATGCCAAAGGCCTCGGCCATACGCATGGTCTTGATCGCCGGGGTGATGCCGCCCACGTCGTTTACCCCGGTCCGCAGAATATCGCAGGCACCTTGACGCACCCATTCGGCGCGGTGCCAATGCTTTCCAGCCGCACTCTCCGGCCCGATCACGGGGATATCGAGATTGTCGGCCAGCCATTTGTAGGACGACATGGATTGTTCATCCATTGGCTCTTCAATCCAGTCAAAGCCAAGTTTTTCAAGCCCTCGCCCCAGTTCCAGCGCGTCGGTGCGGGTGTACCAGTGGAACGCATCGATCATCAGGCGGATATCCGGCCCAACCGCCTCGCGCACCGCAGCACAGGCCTTGAGATCCATTTTCACGTCCGGTGCCCAGCTGACAGGTGGCATCCAGGTGTGCAACTTGATGCCCTTGTAGCCGCGCTTCACCAGGGTTTCGGCGAAGCGGCCATAGTCCTCGGGTGTCGCCAGCCCCCCTTCCAGCTCGTCCCCGCACATGATGCTGCCATAGGCCAGAACCTTGTCACGGTAGGCGCCAATCAGTTTGTGAACAGGCTGACCAAGACTGCGCCCTGCCAGATCCCAAAGCGCGCAATCCACCACGGCGAGTGTGCGATCAGTCAGTTGCGCTGCGGAGCCGCGCTGCCAGTGCGCCAGATCGTGCCACAGACGCTCGCGATCCCTATGATCTTGCCCAATCAGAACTTTCTTGACGAACTTATCGATCACATGCGGCCGGACAATCTCGGGCGCGGTGAAGGAATGACCTTCGTGGCCATCCTCAGAGCGGAGTGTCAGCATGGCCTGCTGCACCTGGTGCGCAGGTCCGGGGTGGGCATGACCCGCGCTGTCTGAATGGCGGCGCGTGGTCGTGCGGAAGACCCGCACCTCGACATCGGTAATGATCATGCACTCTCCCCCTGCATTCCAGGCACCGGCATCGGGATTCGTCCGGCCCCGAAAGTTTGATAGCGCCATGTCAGGCATAAAGTCAATACTTGTATGACAGGTTGATCACCCTGCAAGTCATCACCGGCGGCGGTTCGCGAACTTTGGTCTTGGCAACCCGGCTTTCGGCCACATCTTTACTTTCATCACTGGGCCAACCAATAAATGTTCCATGAATGTTCTTATCTGGATGAAGCGCGACCTGCGCACCGAAGATCACCCTGCGCTGGCCCTTGCCGCCACGCGTGGACGGGTTCTGCCGGTCTATATTGCCGAACCGGAGTATTGGCGCCTGCCCGATACATCGGGCCGCCAATGGGCGTTCGTCGCAAGCTCGCTTGCCGCCTTGCGCGGCGACCTCGCACAGCGCGGCCTGCCCCTGGTGGTCCGCACCGGGGACGCCGTCGAGGTGCTGGACCGGCTTTGTCGCACCTATGGAATCAGTGAAATCGTCAGCCATGAGGAAACCGGCAACCTGTGGACCTATGCGCGGGATCGGCGGGTCGGGGCTTGGGCACGCGGCCGGGGCATCCGCTGGACCGAGGTCCCTCAATCCGGCGTGGTCCGGCGGCTTGCCGAGCGCGATGGCTGGGCTGCCCGGCGCGATGCCTTCATGGCCGCCGATCCCGTCCAGCCGCAGGGCCTTTCACCGGTGCCCGGCGTTGAGCCGGGCGCAATCCCGACTGCGCGATCACTCGGCCTTGCGGACGATCCATGCCCGCACATGCAAGCCGGCGGACGTGCCCGTGCGCTGGCCTGCCTCGACAGCTTCCTGACCCATCGCGGGGCACCCTATCGCAGCGCCATGTCCTCGCCATTGACGGCAGAGCGCGCCTGCTCGCGGCTCTCTCCGCACATCGCGCTCGGTACGGTGTCTGTGCGCGAGGTCGTGCAGGCCACCGCGCGAAGGCAAGCCGAACGCCTGCCAGCCCCGTGGGGACCAAGCCTGAGCAGCTTTCAGTCGCGGCTCGCATGGCGCGACCACTTCATGCAGAAGCTGGAGGACGATCCCGAAATCGAGTGCCATGCCCTGCACGTGGCGGCAGACAGCCTGCGCGACAGCGATGCCGCGCGCCTGCATGCCTGGACCCTGGGCGAGACCGGCATTCCCTTTCTCGACGCCTGCATGCGCTATCTGCGCGCGACGGGCTGGCTGAATTTCAGGATGCGGGCGATGGTCATGGCCTGTGCCTCCTATCACCTCTGGCTTGATTGGCGGCAGTCTGGCGCGGTTCTGGCGCGTCTTTTTACCGACTATGAGCCCGGCATCCATTGGCCGCAGGTGCAGATGCAGTCGGGCGTCACCGCGATAAACCGGCCGCGCATCTACAATCCGGTGAAGCAGGGGCTGGATCAGGACCCGACCGGCGCCTTCATCCGCCGTTGGCTGCCCGAACTGGCCGAGGTTCCCGAGACCCATCTGCACGCCCCTTGGCGCTGGTCGGGCGCAGCCCGTCTGTTGGGGAGGCGCTACCCCGAACCGATCGTCGACGTGGCCGCCGCAGCGCGTGCCGCGCGCGAGACGATCTATGGCCTGCGCCGCGCCCCCGGATTCGCCGAAGAGCGGGCCGAGGTGTTGGAACGACACGGCAGCCGGATGCCGCCGCGCAGCCGCACGGGAACACGTGGCAAGTCCAGCTCCGCACAGTTAAGCCTCGATCTCTAGAGGCGGCGCCGAGCCTACGCTCAGCAAGGTTTTTTCCAGCAGCGGCGCAAGATAGCTGGGCGCGAGCCGTTGCCAGACCTGACATTTTTTCGCATCCTCGCCCGATATCACATCAGGAGTTCGCGATGGCCGAGCGTTTGGACAGAAACGGGTTGCAGGTTGACGCACGGCTTGTCGCGTTTGTCGAGGGACAGGCCCTTCCCGGCTCTGGTGTCAGCGCCGGGAACTTCTGGAAGGGCCTCGCCGAGGCAGTGTCCGTCTTTGGCCCCAAGAACCGCGATCTTCTGGCCCGGCGCGAGGCCTTGCAGAGCGCGATTGACGACTGGTTCAAGGCACGCCGTGGCCAGCCCTTCGACGCCGCCGCGCATGAGGCCTTCCTGCGCGAGATCGGCTACATCCAGCCCGAGGGGCCGGATTTTCAGGTGTCCACGACAAACGTGGACCCCGAGATTGCCACCATCCCCGGCCCGCAACTGGTGGTCCCTGTGATGAATGCGCGATACGCGCTGAACGCCGCGAATGCGCGGTGGGGCAGCCTGTATGACGCTCTCTATGGCACGGATGCGCTTGGCGATGCGCCCAAGGGTGGCGCCTATGATCCGGCACGTGGACAGCGCGTGATCGATTGGGCGCGCAGATTTCTCGACGACGCCGTGCCGCTGGCCGGGGCAAGCTGGCGCGATGCGCGCAGCTTTGCGGTTGATGGCGGCGCACTGGTGGTGCGTCTGGCATCGGGCAGCACCGGCCTTGCGGGCCCCTCGCAGTTCGCCGGTTATTTCGGTGCGGCCACCGCCCCCAGCCAGTTCGTGCTGCGCAACAACGGATTGCACATCGAAGTGCTGATCGACGCCACGTCGCAGATCGGGGCGACCGACCCGGCGCATATCTCGGACGTCTGGCTGGAATCGGCCATGTCGGCCATCATGGATTGCGAGGATTCGGTGGCCGCAGTCGATGCCGAGGACAAGGTTCTGGCCTATGGAAACTGGCTGGGGCTAATGAAGGGCGACCTGACCGAAGAGGTCAGCAAGGGTGGCAAGAGCTTTACGCGCAAGCTGAACCCCGACTTCACCTATACCGGCGCCGATGGACAGCCGCTGACCCTGAAATGCCGCTCGCTGATGCTTGTGCGCAATGTCGGTCACCTGATGACCAACCCGGCGATCCTCGACACCGAAGGGCGTGAGATCGGCGAGGGGATCATGGATGCCTTTGTCACCACGCTCTGCGCCATGCACGACCTGAAGAAAGCCAGCGGCCCGCGCAACTCGGCCGCAGGATCGGTCTATGTGGTGAAGCCCAAGATGCACGGCCCCGAGGAAGTGGCCTTTGCCGTCGAGATTTTCGACAAGGTCGAGGATACGCTGGGCCTGCCGCGCAATACCGTGAAGCTGGGCATCATGGATGAAGAGCGTCGGACATCGGTGAACCTCAAGGAATGCATCCGTGCGGCGCGCGAACGGGTGGCCTTCATCAACACCGGCTTCCTTGATCGGACTGGCGACGAGATCCACACCTCGATCGAGGCCGGGCCGATGATCCGGAAGGGCGACATGAAGTCCTCGGCCTGGATCAAGAGCTATGAGGACCGCAACGTCGATATCGGTCTTGCCTGCGGATTGCAGGGCCGGGCGCAGATCGGCAAGGGCATGTGGGCGGCGCCTGATCTGATGGCCGCGATGCTGGACCAGAAGATTGCGCATCCCAAGGCGGGTGCGAATTGCGCATGGGTGCCCTCGCCCACCGCCGCTACGCTGCATGCAACGCACTACCACAAGGTCGATGTGCTGGCACGGCAGGCCGAGATCGCGGCGGGCGGCGCGCGCGGCACCCTACGCGACCTGCTGACCGTGCCGGTGGCACAGGGGCAGAACTGGTCGGCCGACGAAATCCGCGCCGAAGTGGAGAACAACGCCCAAGGCATTCTGGGCTATGTCGTCCGTTGGGTGGATCAGGGCGTCGGCTGTTCAAAGGTGCCGGACATTCATGATGTGGGCCTGATGGAAGACCGCGCGACCTGCCGCATCTCAAGCCAGGCGCTGGCAAACTGGTTGCTGCATGGGGTCGTCACCGAAGATGAGGTAATGCAGGCCATGCGCAAGATGGCGGCGGTCGTCGATCGCCAGAATGCGGGCGATCCGGCCTATCGCCCGATGGCCCCCGGTTTTGACGGCCCGGCTTTCCTTGCGGCGTGTGATCTGGTGTTCAAGGGCCGCATCCAGCCCTCGGGCTATACCGAGCCCGTGCTGCATGCGCGCAGGCTTGAAACAAAGGCACTTTTCGGCTGACCGTGGACGGGGGGCTGTCTGCCCCCCCGCACCCCCCGAGGATATTTTCAAAAGGAAAGACGCAGGACCGGGTATTAACCGATGTCCAGCGACAGCGCATGGATGCGTGTGGTCAGATCGCCGAGCGCCTGATGAACGGCACGGTGGCGGGCGATGCGGGTCATTGACGCAAGGCTTGGCGCGCGGATGGTCACGTTGAAATGCGTCTCGCCGCCTTCGCGCCAGCCGCCATGGCCACGGTGTTTTTCGCTATCATCCTGAATCTGCAAGACATCCGGGGCAAAGGCCGCGGTCAGCCGTGCATGTATTTCATCCCTGATCGCCATTTTCCGACGTTGCCCCCTTCACGTTGCCGCACAATCACCTAAACTTGGCGCCCCGAGTCGGAAAGGCCTACCCATGCAGAAACCCCCGTTCGAATTCGACATTCGCGTCTCTTCTGACAAGAAGAAGCGCAAGACAGGTCGGCGGGGTATGTCCGGGGCCTTCGAGTCCTCGCAAAAGCCCTGCGACTTTCCGGATTGCTCGGCGCCGGGCCTCTATCGTGCGCCAAAGTCGCCGGACCAGCTGGATGACTTTTTCTGGTTCTGCAAGGATCACGTCCGCGAATACAACCTGCGCTGGAACTTCTTTGAAGGGGCCACGGACGACGAGTTCCAGAAGTTTCTGGACAAGGCCCGTGTGTGGGAGCGCGAAACCAAGCCATTCAGCCAGAAGGATGACGGCCGGGCCTGGGCGCGGCTTGGCGTGAACGATCCCATGCAGCTTCTGGGGGAAAAGGCCACACAGAACCCCGGCAAGGTTCAAAGCACCGTCACCCGCAAGCTGCCATCGACCGAGCGCAAGGCGCTGGAGATCCTCGATGCGCGCGACACCTGGACGCGCACCGAAATCCGCAAGCAATACAAGAGTCTGGTCAAGGACCTGCACCCCGACATGAACGGCGGCAACCGCGAGGACGAAGAGCGCCTGCAAGAGGTTGTCTGGGCGTGGGAGCAGATCCGCGAGAGCCGGCACTTCCGCGACTGACGCGGGCCGGTCAGGCCCGCCGGGCAAACCCGTACTTCAAGAGCCAGATCAGCGCCCGGTCCGTCGAGATCGGGTTCATTCCCGTACGCGCCTCAAGTCCTGCGCGGTCGATTCCTGCGGCGCCGGCTGCGAGGATCGCATCATGGACAGCGGCCAGCGTAGTCGTCGCTTCGACCTGCCGCCCCGTCGAGGTATAGTCCCGCAACGCCAGCGTTTCTGCCAATGTCAGCGTCGGCGCCAACGCACCGGGGATGAACCGTTCGCCCTCCAACCCGCCGCGTCGGGTGGGATAGGTCGCAAACATCGCAAATGGCGAGGGTCCGACCGGAATGGCAGCACGCGCCATCGCGGGCTCGGCTGAAAGCGCCGCCTTGCGTCGCACCGAAAGTTCTTGCCAGAGATCCTGCATCTGCGGGATGACCTGCGACCAGTCATACACCGCCCGCGCCCGCCGAGCACCGGCCGCGCCCATGCGTGCGCGCAGGTCGGGGTTCAGGGCCAGCATCTGGATCGCCCCGGTCAGCGCGACCATGTCAATCTCGGTCATGGCCGAGGCCTGCCCGCAATACTGCAGATAGGTGTCGACGCCGGTCAGGTGACGAAAGGACTCCTGCTCGGCATGGGCAGCGCCGAGTGTCCGGGTGGCGACACGCAACCCCACATCGGCCGTCACCGTATCGCGCAAGCCATCCCAGTCAGACACGAGCACCGGCACCCCCGCAGCCATCGCCTCGATCGGGGCAAGACCGAAGGTTTCCTGAATATTGTCGATGGCAAAGACGAAAACATCCGCCCCCGACAGAGCCGCCTTTCGGTCGGCCGCACTCTCCCCGTCAAGCAGGTGGAAGCCCACGTCAGGCATCAGCTTCGCCGCGCCTTGTTCAAAGATCTTGCGGGAATAGTCGTCGCGAAAGATCCCGCAGAATGCGACTGCAAGACGCGCACCCCTTGGCATTCTCCGCTGCGCGGCCTGCATGGCGATATAAAGCGGCAGGGGGTCGAACTTCTCATGCGGGGTCAGCCGCGCGATTGTGGTGAAGAGCACGTCCTTCGGCCCGAGCCCGAGCCGCTCGCGAAGCGCAGCCCCTGCGGCCGGATCGGGTGCAAAAGCATCGCAATGCACGCCCAGCGGGATCACCGGTAACTGCGGCCTCGGCGGGCGGGCACCGTGAAAGCGCCGCTCATGAAAGCTGTCGATCAACTCGAACTGGTGCAGCACCGATGCCAGAACCGCGCGCGAGGTGCAGATGACCGCATCCCACTCGGCCTGCGCACTTGCGCGAAGGTCATAAAACCCCTGCATCACCCCTTTGGTCGAGATCGTATGGGTAATCCCGCAGATCGACCATGCCGCCTGCCCCGTTGGCGCCCGCCGCCAGGTCTCGGCCGCGAAATTCGGGCTTGGATAGAAGAGCGTCCCCAATGACGCGATCTGTTGGGGCTGACGCGCCAGAAGGTGGCGCACGGGCATGCCTGCTCGTTCCTCGGATGCCAGTCGATCGAACAGCGGCTGATCGGCCGAGGTTGTCGCCAGCGACACAAACTCGTCGACCTCGGCGTGGCGGAAGAAGCCACGGATGAAGCTTTCCCCTGCCACGCGGCGCCCGTTGATGCCCTTGGCCGCAGGATCGTAGCCATCGGCGGCGAAATAGATCGCCGCATTGCGCGCAGAGTCATGTCTGGGACGTTTCGTCATGTGCTGGGTATCCGGGGCCAGGACGCAAGTGGCAAGATGCGGTCTGCCGTTGGGGGTTTGAAACCGGATCGTCCTGACAAAGAGGGCGTCCACAGCGCCATGTTCGACACCCTGCTCACCCTGATCAAGCCGCTTTCCTGAAACCCGGTTTCCGCCAGCAAATTCCGTGGCCGACGTTGGACAGACGCTAGCGCTGCGCCTGCATGCGGTCCACCGATTTCTGAAAGGCGCAAGGGCCGTTTGCCCGACTGCGCCATCGATGGGCGGCACGCAGGTCCCCTGCCCCTTGCAGCCCCCCGCGATATGATCCACAAACCTTTGGAACGAACCGCGCCCGAAGTGGGTGCCCGATGCGATGATGGCGGACGATATGCTGGATCTGACTGCGAAACCCACGGAAGAAATCTCGGTCCGCGATGTGTTCGGCATCGACACCGACATGAAGGTCAAGGCCTTTGCCGAGCGTAGCGAACGCGTGCCGGAAATTGACTCGACCTACAAGTTTGACCCGGACACGACGCTCGCGATCCTTGCAGGCTTTGCCTACAACCGCCGCGTAATGATCCAGGGCTATCACGGCACGGGCAAGTCGACCCATATCGAACAGGTGGCCGCGCGCCTGAACTGGCCCTGCGTTCGGGTGAACCTCGATAGCCACATCAGCCGGATCGACCTGATCGGAAAGGACGCGATCAAGCTGCGCGACGGCAAGCAGGTGACCGAGTTCCATCCCGGCATCCTGCCCTGGGCGTTGAAGAACCCCGTCGCCATCGTGTTTGACGAATATGATGCCGGTCGCGCCGATGTGATGTTCGTGATCCAGCGCGTGCTGGAGCATGACGGAAAGCTCACGCTGCTTGATCAGAACGAGATCATCACCCCGCACCCCTACTTCCGGCTTTTCGCCACCGCAAACACCGTGGGCCTTGGCGATACGACGGGCCTTTATCACGGCGTGCAGCAGATCAACCAGGCGCAGATGGACCGCTGGAGCCTTGTCGCCACGCTGAACTACCTCTCGCATGACGCCGAGGCGGCGATCGTTCTGTCCAAGAACCCGCATTACAACACCGAAAAAGGCCGCAAGACCATCAACCAGATGGTCACGGTGGCCGACCTGACGCGGACGGCCTTCATGAACGGAGACCTCTCGACCGTGATGTCGCCCAGGACCGTGATCAACTGGGCCCAGAACGCCGAGATCTTCCGCAATGTAGGCTATGCCTTCCGTCTGTCGTTCCTGAACAAGTGCGACGAGCTGGAGCGCCAGACAGTGGCTGAATTCTACCAGCGCTGCTTCGGCGAAGAACTGCCTGAAAGCGCCGCCTCGATGGCGATGAAGTGATCGCCGCAGGGGGGCAGTCTGCCCCCCTCGGCCTGCGGCCTCACCCCCCGAGGATATTTCCGAAAAGAAGAACGCCGCTTGATTTCTTCTTTCTCCAAGTATCCTCGGGGGGAGCTTCCCGCAGGGAAGCGTGGGGGGCAGACAGCCCCCCGTGCGGCGAAGAAACCTGACGCTCTGCCCCGGAGCCCGCGCGCAATGACCAAACCTGCCGACAACCCCGCCGATCCGTTCAAGAAGGCCTTGGCCGACGCCACACGGACGATGGCCGATGATCCGGAACTGGCCGTGACCTATTCCGTCGACCCTTCGGGCCTGACGAAGGAGGGGATGCGCCTGCCTCAGGTCAGCCGCCGCATGACGCGGGACGAAGTACTGATGGCGCGGGGCACCGCTGATGCCTTGGCGCTTCGCCGCAAACACCATGACGAGGGACTGGCCGCGAAATATGCGCCGCCCGGCGGCCTTGCACGCGAGATCTACGAGGCGATGGAAACCGCCCGCGCCGAGGCACTTGGCGCGCGGGCGATGCCTGGCACGGCCGTCAACATCGCTCACAAGCTGGGTCAGGAGGCCGAGCGCAAGGGGTACGGGCAGATCACCAACCCGGCCGATGCGCCCCTTCCGGTCGCGGCCGGTTATCTGGTGCGGCATCTTGCGACCTGCCAGCCGCTGCCGCGCGCGGCCGAAAACGTCATGAACCTCTGGCGCGGCTTTATCGAAGAGCAGGCCGGTCCTACCCTGTCGCACCTCGATGAGGTACTTGCCGACCAAGCGTCCTTCGCGCGGCTGGCGCGCAAGGTGATCGCGGACCTTGGCTATGGCGATCAACTGGGCGACGACCCCGATGCCGATGACGAGGATCAGGACGCCGAGGATCAGGCCCAGGAAGAAGAGAACCCCGACAGCACCGGCGAGGATCAGGCCGAAGAGCAGGAAGAGGCCGAGGCCGATCCTGAGCGTAGCCAGGACAAGAGCCAGGATCAGTCCCAGGCCCAGGTCTCGATGGATGACGCGGCCGATATGGACGAGGCGGAAGAGACCGAACTGCCCGAGGGCGAGGCCCCGCTGGAGCCTCCGCCCCCCGCGCCGCATTCAGACGCCGACCCGAACTACACCGTCTACACGACCGAGTTCGACGAGGAGATCCATGCCGAGGATCTGGCCGAGCCGGCGGAGTTGGAGCGCCTTCGCGCCTATCTCGACCAGCAGCTCGAACCGCTGAAGGGGGCCGTCAGCCGTCTGGCCAACAAGCTGCAGCGCCGCCTTCAGGCGCAGCAGAACCGCAGTTGGCTGTTTGATCTTGAGGAAGGCACGCTGGACGCCGGGCGTCTGGCCCGCGTTGTCGCCAACCCGACGACGCCCTTGTCATTCAAGCAGGAAAAGGACACCGAGTTCCGCGACACCTGCGTGACGCTGCTTCTGGACAACTCCGGCTCGATGCGCGGACGCCCGATTTCGATCGCGGCGATCTGCGCCGACGTTCTGGCGCGCACTCTGGAGCGCTGCAGCGTCAAGGTCGAGATCCTCGGATTTACCACCCGCGCCTGGAAGGGGGGGCAGAGCCGCGAGAAGTGGCTGGCCTCGGGCCGTCCGCAACAGCCCGGACGCCTGAACGACCTGCGCCACATCGTCTACAAGGGCGCCGATGCGCCATGGCGGCGCGCGCGACCGAACCTCGGCCTGATGATGAAAGAGGGCCTGCTGAAAGAGAACATTGACGGTGAGGCGCTGGAATGGGCGCATCGCCGTCTGTCGCACCGGCCTGAGGCCCGCAAGATCCTGATGGTGATCTCGGACGGGGCGCCGGTGGACGACTCCACCCTGTCGGTGAATGCGGCGAGCTTCCTTGAAAAGCACCTGCGCGATGTGATTGCGATGGTCGAGCGCAAGAAGCAGGTCGAGCTGATAGCCATCGGCATTGGCCATGACGTCACCCGTTACTACCAGCGGGCGGTCACGATCACCGATGTCGAGCAATTGGCCGGTGCGATGACCGAGCAGCTGGCAAGCCTCTTCGAAAGCGATCCGCGCAAACGGGCACGCGGTCTTCTGGGCCGCAAGCTGGGGTAAGGGGGCGCTGCCCCCTCGCGCCCTTCGGGCGCTCACCCCCGGGATACTTGGGAAAAGAAGAAGGACAAGGCGCGTGTTCCAGAGCTTTACCAGCGAGGCTGATCCGGCAAAGGGTGCCGCGCGACTGGCGGCATTGCGGGAACGGCTGGCGTCCGAAGGACTGCGGGGATTTCTGGTGCCCCGCTCGGACGCCCATCAGGGGGAATATGTCGCCGCGCGGGATGAACGGCTGTCTTGGCTGACCGGCTTTACCGGCTCTGCCGGCTTTGCCGTTGTGCTGCCCGAAGTGGCGGGGGTTTTCGTCGACGGGCGCTATCGCGTGCAGGTGCGCGCCCAGGTCGACCTGGCGGCCTTCACGCCCGTTGACTGGCCCGAGGTCCAACCCGGCCCCTGGATTGCCAGCCATCTTGCAGCGGGGATCGTCGGTTTCGATCCGTGGCTGCATACGGCTGATGAGATCGCCAAGCTGGAAACCGCCCTGCAAGGCTCTGCAGTCAGCCTGCGCGCGGTGCCGAACATGGTGGATGCAATCTGGCCCGACCAGCCCGATCCACCGATGGGGCGCGCCTTTGTGCACCCCGTCGCCCTTGCCGGGGCCACTGGCGAGCAGAAGCGTACACGCCTTGCTGGCATCCTGCGCGAGACCGGGCAGAAGGCTGCGGTCATCACCTTGCCCGACAGCATCTGCTGGCTTCTCAACATCCGCGGCGCCGATGTCCCCAAGAACCCCGTGCTGCACGGTTTTGCCGTGCTGCATGACGATGCGCGGGTCACGCTTTATGCCGAACCCGCCAAGTTTGACGATGCGATCCGCGCACATATGGGAGCCCATGTCACGCTGCGTCCACCGGCGGCTTTTGTCCCCGGTTTGCACACCCTGACCGGCCCCGTGCGGGTGGACAAGGCTTCGGCACCGCTTGCCGTCTCGCAAGAACTGGAGGCAGCGGGGGTGGCCTGTGTCTGGGGTGACGATCCCTGCAAACTGCCCAAAGCCTGCAAGACCCCAGCCGAGATCGAGGGCGCGCGGGTCGCGCATCTGCGCGATGGCGCGGCCATGGTGAACTTCCTTGCCTGGCTCGATGCCGAGGCGCCGCAAGGTGGGCTGACCGAGATTTCCGTGGTCAAGGCGCTGGAGGGCTTCCGCCGGGCGACGAATGCCCTGCATGACATCAGCTTTGACACGATCTGCGGCGCGGGCGCCGATGGCGCGATCATACACTACCGTGTGACGACCGACACCGATCGCCCCGTGCGAACGGGCGAGTTGCTGCTGGTGGACAGCGGCGGGCAATATCACGATGGCACGACCGACATCACCCGGACCATGGCCGTTGGTGCCGTCGGGGACGAGGAACGCGCCTGCTATACCCGCGTGCTGCAGGGGCTGATCGCGATTTCCCGCGCGCGCTTTCCCAAAGGTGTGGCAGGTCGCGACCTGGATGCGCTTGCACGGGCTGCGCTGTGGATGGCGGGGCAGGACTACGACCACGGCACCGGGCACGGCGTCGGCGCGTTCCTTTCGGTCCATGAGGGGCCGCAGCGCATCTCGCGGCTGTCCGAAGTGCCGCTGCAGCCGGGGATGATCCTGTCAAACGAGCCGGGCTACTACCGCGAGGGTGCATTCGGCATCCGGCTGGAGAACCTGATCGTCGTGACCGAGGCGCCGCCCCTTGGCGACAACCGCCCGCAGTTTACGTTCGAGACATTGACCTTTGCCCCCTTCGACCGCCGCCTGATCGATCTGGCGATGCTTTCGCCCGGCGAGCGCGCGTGGATCGACGCCTATCACGCCGAGGTTCTAGCGAAGATCGGACCACGCGTCGAGGGCGCGGCACGCGACTGGCTGCAAGCGGCCTGCGCGCCGCTTTAGCCGAAGGTCAGGACACCCTCTTCGGTGATGATGGCATCCAGCGGCTGGTCCACTGGTTCCGTCGGAACCTCGGGCATCTCTTGCGCGGCGAAGGCAAAACCCACGGCGAGCGTCGGGTGACGGCTGCGCAGCCACTCCAGCGTGCGGTCATAGAACCCGCCGCCATAACCCAGACGATACCCACGCCGATCCCAGGCCAGCAACGGCACGATCAGCACCTCAGGCTCTAGCCAGGCGCCCTCGGCCGGGATACGGGCGCCGAATTCGCCCTCGATCAACGCACAACCCGGCCCCCACTCGCGAAAGCGCAAGGGTTGCCCCGCACCCGTAATCACCGGCACGCCGACCGGCCCTGCATGGGCGGCCATCGCGTCCAGCGGATCGATCTCGGTCCGCATCGCCATGTAGCCCGCCAGTGGACGGGCTGCATGGGGGGCAAGGAAATCGGCGAGGATTGCTGCGGCCTGCCCCTGTCCGCGGGCAAACGCTTCTTTCCGTACGGCAAAAGCCGATTTGCGGGCGGCCGCCTTCAATTCACTGAGCGTCATAGCAGGATCACCGTGGCGAGGCCGAGGAAGGCAAGAAAGCCCATAACGTCGGTCAGCGTCGTGACGAAGGTGCCCGAGGCAAGCGCAGGGTCAAGCCCCATCCGGTTCAGCGTCAGCGGGACAAGCACGCCGCCAAGTGCCGCAACGATCTGGTTGCAGATCATCGCCATGCCCAGCACCGCGCCAAGCTTCGGGTCGCCAAAGATCAGCGTCCCGGCAAGCCCGAGGATCAGCGCAAGGCCCAGCCCGTTCAAAATCCCCGCGCCCAGTTCACGCAACACCACGCGCCGCGCGTTGGATGAGGTCAGGCTGCGGGTCGCAAGCGAGCGCACCGCCACCGCAAGCGATTGTGTGCCCGCGATGCCACCGGTCGAGGCAACGATGGGCATCAGCGCGGCCAGCGTCACGATCGCGGCGATCGTTCCCTCGAACCGCGAAATGACGATGGCAGACAGCGAGGCGGTAAAGAGGTTGACGACCAGCCAAGGCAAGCGCTGCCGGGCTGTAGCCAGCGCGCCGTCCGAAAGGCTCGAATCGTCGCCCACGCCTGCCAGACGCAGCATGTCTTCCTCGTGCTCTTCGTCCAGCACGTTCATCGCGTCGTCGATGGTGATCACTCCAACCAGTTTGCCGTTCTCGTCGACCACCGGGCAGGAGATCAGGTGATACTGGTTGAAGATATAGGCGACCTCGGATTCCTCATCCGTCGCCTCGATGGTGCGGAAACTGTCTTCGACAATGTCTTTCAGCACCACATCGCGCCGCGATGACAACAGCCGTCCCAAAGTGACGTAGCCCTTGGGGCGCATGCGCGGGTCAATCAGGATAACGTGGTAGAACTGGTCGGGCAGATGGTCAGAGCTGCGCAGGAAGTCGATCGCCTCACCCACCGACCAGTGTTCGGGCGCAACGACAACCTCGCGCTGCATCAGGCGCCCGGCGGAATATTCCGGATAGGACAGCGCCTGCTGCACAGCGACGCGGTCGGCAACCTCCAGCGCCTCAAGGATCTTTTCCTGCTGCGGCGCCTCGAGATCCTCAAGGATATCAACAACGTCGTCGGTGTCCAGCTCGCGGACGGCCTCGGCCACAATGTCCTGCGGCAGGGCTTCGATCACCTCTTCGCGGATCGAATCGTCAATCTCGGAGAGGATGTCCCCGTCAATCTCGGCGGCATAGAGCGACAGGAACGCGCGACGATCGACCGGGCCGATCTGCTCCAGCAGGTCGGCGACATCAGCGGCATGCAGGGGCTCGGCCAGCTCTTGCAGGCGCAGGGCATCACCAGCCTCGACCGCCTCGAGAATCGCCGCGACGCGCCGGGGGTCCAGCGCCTCTTCGTCCTCTGCCTCGATTGCTGCCTGCCGATCGCTCATCGCGCCTCCAAACCGATTGGCGCGACCTTATGCGAAGCAGTTTCAAAGAAACAGTGCGAAGCAAGAAATTTACCGGGCGGACGCAACCCTCTAGGCTAACAAGGCAAGAACCGGAGCGTCGCAATGACCGATCTTCTTTTGGGCCAGGTCCTGTCCTTTACCGCCGATCCTTTCGCCGAAGGGCCGTCAGCCGCCCGGATCGACGAGGCGCTGGTGATCGAGGGGGGGCGTATCGCCGCAGTCGGTGCCGCCGACGCCCTGCGCCGGCAGTACCCGCAGGCCCGCGTCACCGACTATGGCCGGCATCTGGTTTCGGCGGGCTTCATCGACGCGCATGTGCATTATCCGCAAACGGCCATTATCGCCAGTTGGGGCAAGCGTCTGATCGACTGGCTGAATACGTATACCTTCCCTGAAGAGATGCGCTTTGCCGATCCTGCCTATGCGGCCGAGGTGACAGCGCGCTATCTGGATCTGACGCTGGCCAACGGGACGACCTCGGTCTGTTCCTATGCGACGATCCATCCCGCTTCAGTCGACGCGCTGATGGCCGAGGCCAGAGCACGCGGTCAACGGATCTGGACCGGCAAGACCTGCATGGACCGCAACGCGCCCGATGGCCTGCGCGACACGGCGCAATCGGCCTATGACGACAGTGCGGCGCTGCTCGCGAAATGGCATGGCGTTGACCGCCTTTCCTATGTCATCACGCCGCGCTTCTCGCCCACATCGACGGCCGAACAGCTTGAGGCGCTTGGCGCCCTGTGGGCCGCGCACCCCGACTGCCTGATGCAGACCCACCTCAGCGAGCAGCTGGACGAGATTGAATGGGTGAAGGGCCTTTATCCGCAAGCGCGCGACTATCTCGATACCTATGAACAGTTCGGTCTTCTCGGCCGGGGCGGGCTTTATGGCCACGCGATCCACCTTGAGCCGCGCGAGAAAGACCGCCTGCGCGAGGTCGATGCGAGCCTCATCCACTGCCCCACGTCGAATACCTTCATCGGCTCGGGGTTGTTCGACATGGGCGGGTTGAAGGCCGCCGGGCATCGCGTTGGCCTCGCCACCGACACAGGCGGCGGATCAAGCTTCTCAATGCTGCGGACGATGGCTGCGGCCTATGAGGTAGGCCAGCTCAAGGGGCGCGCACTGCATCCGGCCGAACTGTGGTGGCTC
Source organism: Gemmobacter aquaticus (assembly GCF_007859075.1). GTDB lineage: Bacteria > Pseudomonadota > Alphaproteobacteria > Rhodobacterales > Rhodobacteraceae > Gemmobacter > Gemmobacter aquaticus. The sequence continues at coordinate 462,353 of NZ_VOAK01000011.1, read as the reverse complement.
GCGACGCAAGGATCGGCGCGCAGCCTACTGGCCGATGACCGGATCGGAAACATCGCGCCTGGGATGGAGGCCGATCTCGTGGTGATCGACCTCGCCTCCACGCCTGCGATCGCGCAGGCGAGCCATCGCGCCGGAACAATTTGGGAGGCCGTATTCCCGACGATCATGATGGGCGACGACCGCGCGGTGCATGCCGTCTGGATCGGCGGCGCGCGCCGCTGATCTGTGCGCGGGTCGGACAGGCCCTGTGCGGGCCTGCGCCTATGCGGACCAAGGCTGCGCGCCTATTCTTTGGGACACGCCCAAGCCTGCCGAGGATGCCATGACCGACAAGCCGCTTCTGCCACCCGAAACCCGCATCGGCCACGTCCACCTCAAGGTCGCCGACCTTGACCGCGCGCTCGCGTTCTATCAGGGCATCCTTGGCTTCGAGATCACCCAACGCTACGGCGCGCAGGCCGTGTTCCTGTCCGCCGGTGGCTACCATCACCACATCGGTCTGAACACCTGGGAATCCAAGGGCGGCCAGCCACCGGCGCCGGGTACGACCGGTCTTTACCACACCGCGATCCTGTTTCCCGACCGTCCGAGCCTGGGCGGAGCGCTGAAGCGTATTCTTGACGCCGGTTGGCCGCTTGAGGGCGCGTCTGACCACGGGGTCAGCGAAGCGATCTACCTGCGCGATCCTGACGGCAATGGAGTGGAGCTTTACCGCGACCGTCCGCCTGCCGACTGGCCGCGCGATGCAGAGGGAAATCTGAAAATGGTCACCGGACGGCTCGACCTCAACAAACTTCTGTCCGAGGCCGCCTGACCCTGCATTCGGTGCGTGCCACACCTCACGCCGAAGCTATCCAGACCGATCGAACCCACCCCATTCTTCTTTTCTCAAATATCCTCAGGGGGTGAATGGGCCGACAGGCCCAGAGGGGGCGCGAGCGCCCCCAACCTTCCCCTTTCGCCAATTGTAACGGTGACAGCCTTGCGCTGGACCTCGCCCGGCTGCGGTGGTTAAGTCGGCACGAAACGGAGGCGACCATGGCATTTGGCAAGAACATCCGCACCTACTTTGAAGGCCGCTGGCACGAGGGCGATATCCCGGTCATGCGTGCGGCGGATCATGGCATCTGGCAGGGATCTTCGGTCTTTGACGGCGCACGCCTTTTCGACGGCGTGACCCCGGACCTGGATCTGCATCTGGCCCGTGTCAACCGCTCGGCCGAGGCGCTGATGATTACGCCGACCGTCAGCGCGGACGAGATGCTCGACATCGCGCGCGAGGGCTTGCGTCCCTACGGGCGCGGGCAGGCAGTCTACATCCGCCCGATGTACTGGGCGGTCGACGGCTCGGAACTGGGCGTGGCGCCGGCGGAAAACTCAACGGCCTTTGCGCTTTGCCTCGAAGAGGTTCCGATGCCACCGGCCGAGGCGCAGACGACGCTGACCCGCACCCGCTTTCGCCGCCCCGTGCTGGAAGATGCGGTCTGCAACGCCAAGGCCGGCTGCCTCTACCCCAACAACGCCCGCATGCTGGTCGAGGCCAAGCACAAGGGTTTTGGCAACGCGCTTGTCGCCGATGCGATGGGCAACGTGGCCGAAACGGCTACGGCCAACGTCTTCATGGTCAAGGATGGCGTGGTCTTCACCCCCATCGCCAATGGCACATTCCTGTCCGGCATTACCCGCGCCCGCCACATCGCGAACCTGCGCGCCGACGGGATAGAGGTGCGGGAAACCGTGCTCACCTTCGCCGATTTCGAAGCCGCGGACGAGGTCTTCCTCTCAGGCAACTTTGCCAAGGTTACCTCGGTCGCCCGCCTCGATGACACGACCTATCGCAGCCGGCGGATGACCGATCATGTCCGTGCGCTGTACATGGACTGGGCGACCAGCGCTGCGGCCCGCGCGGCATGATGCCCGAAGCCAACCTGCTGGAACTGCGTGGCCCGTTCGGTGCGCGGCTGGAGGTTCGGCAGTCGGCCGGGGTACTTGTGCTTTTCATCCTCGGCTTCTCGCTCTTTCAGGGCGGGGGGGGGCCGGGCCGGTCAGCTTCCTTGTGCTGTTGTTCCTTTCGGTCCTGCTGCATGAATGCGGGCATGCCTGGGGCGCGCATGTGCAGGGGCTCGAGGTGCGCCGCATCGTCATCCACGCGGGCGGCGGCTACTGCGAATCCGCGCGCGGATTCGCACATCAGGAAGAGTTCACGGTTCTGATGGGCCCGTTGACAAGCCTTGCCCTGTGGGCAGGGCTTGGGCTGATGCAAGTGGGCGTCTATCACTTTGTGCTGGATAATCCCCGCTGGATCCCGCTGGGCCTTGCGTTGGTTCCCGCCCTTGGCATGGCCGCAGCGGTCAACTTGTTTCTGTTCGTCTACAACATGGTGCCTGTGCAGCCGCTGGATGGCGGCAGGTTGCTGCTGCTCTGGCTGCGCCGCGCCATGCCGGGGCGCGCGGCGATGCAATGGGCCGGGCGCGTGGGCGTCCTGTTCTGTGTCCTGTGGTTCCCGGCGCTCCTGTGGGTCTTTGTGACGACAGGGTGGCTTCTGTTCTTCGCGCCCTCGCTCGCCCTTCACCTGTCTATGGCTCGGGGTGGGGGACCGCGCTAGTGCAGCGCGGCCGAAGGCATCCTTGCATCGGTCCGCCATGCGCCACCCCGCTCGGCAGGAAAGCGCGAGGCAAGCGCCAGACCTGTCTGGATCAGCGTGCTGTCCATCCGCCCGAACGTCAGCTCCGCCAGGGCCGCGCGCGCCTCGGCTGTCCGATCCCGGCGCATGCAATGCAGCATGGTCATGAAGGCAGCCTCATCGCAGGTCGCCCGCAGCCGGCACCCCTCGCACATCGGGTTGGAAAAGCGCAGGCCACTTGACCGGCAGTTCATCAGGGCCTGCAGCACCGCCAGCACACCCTGCGCAAGCCGCGGCCCTTCGGCAACGCCCCAACGCTCGGTCGCAACGGTGAAAGCCACGGTCCAGGCCTGTGTTTCCGGCTGCGCGAAGCTCGTCAGGAAATGACGTAGAACGGACAGCACGCCCAGCTCCAGATCATCCAGTGCCAGGGTGTCGACAAGGACGGTGTTCGGACGGGGTGGGCAAAGGTCGGTCATGCGCGCCCCCGCTGCGGCAAGGCGTCCGGGCCATGCAGCCAGACGACATTCTCGCCAGCCGTCACCGGATCGGCACCCGCCACAGGCCCGCTGGAGCGGGAAGCGAACGTCGTGCTTGCCTCGATCGCCTTGCGCAGCCGGGGGTGCATGCCCCCTGCCCCATGCCGTCGGGCCATGTCATCCGCCGCCAGCAGATCATCCCATATCGTCGCCATGTTGCCTCCTTGCGCCCTGTCTGGCGCTGTTTCCGGATCTGGCTTCAGGCTCGATCGATATTTCCTTACTGTTTCAGTTGGTAATATGCAAGCCCCCTTCCATGCCTCCCCGCTTGCCAAGCCCGCCCGGAGCAGTCCATGATCCGCCCCGACAGGAAGGCCCGGAACAAGGGCCCGGCGAGGGGATCGGTATGCGCAAGTTTCTGGTGGTGCTGGATGACAGCCGCGAATGCCTCAACGCGATGCGCTATGCGGCATTGCGGGCAGCCCATACCGGGGCGGGCGTGCAAATCCTGTCGATCATCCCGCCAGAGGAGTTTCGCCATTGGATGGGTGTGGCTGATCTGATGCGGGCCGAGGCCCGCGAACGGATTGAAGCGCATTTCGAGGTTTTCGCCAAATGGATGCGCGACAAGCAAGGCGTGAACCCCGAACTCGTGATCCGCGAGGGCGACCCCGCGACCGAGATTCTGGCGCAGGTCAAGGCCGACACCGAGATCGGCATCCTCGTTCTGGGCGCTGGCACTGACAAGAAGGGCCCGGGTCCACTGGTCACCACACTCAGCCGCAACTCGGGCACACTGCCCATTCCGATTACCATCGTTCCGGGCGACATGTCCAAGGAACGGCTTGAGGCGATCACCTGAAAAAGCCGCCCCGCCGGCGCGACCTCACGTCATTTCCCTGCGGCGGACTGGACTTTTGCCGCATCGCAGCATAAATTGCGCGCAGGGAGGAAGCGCTGAAAGAAAGGCTTCGTCCATGTTCATGCGACCTTCAAGAACCCCACGCCCGGCCCCGTCAGAGCCGGATGTGACGCCTGTCGCCATCAAGACCGAAGACGCGCTTGCCTACTATGTGCCTACCCCGGCCAAGGGTCCGCTCCGCGAAATCTCGGCCTTGGATCAGATGTTCGGCTACTGGTCGGCCGAATAAGGTCACCCTGTCGCGGGAACGGCGCGGCGGTCCGGCTTGACTTGACGCCCCCTCGGGCCCATATCCGACAAGCATCGTCGGAGATATCCAATGTTCATCCAGACCGAATCCACGCCGAACCCCGCGACACTGAAGTTCCTGCCCGGACGCACCGTGCTCGAAGTTGGGACTGCGGATTTCCCCTCGGCCGATACGGCCGCGCAAAGCCCGCTTGCGCAGCGCATTTTTGCGGTGTCTGGCGTGCAGGGCGTGTTCTTCGGGTCGGACTTCGTCACCGTCACCAAGACGGAAGAGACCCTCTGGGACCATATCAAGCCCGCGATCCTTGGCGCCATCATGGAGCATTTCCAGTCGGGCGCCCCCGTCATGCAGGGTGAGGCCGCCGGCAGCGGCCATGCCAGCAACCACGCGGCTGAAGACGACGACATCGTGCGCCAGATCAAGGAGTTGCTGGACACCCGCGTGCGTCCGGCCGTTGCTCAGGATGGCGGCGACATCACCTTCCACGGCTTTGACCGTGGGGTGGTCTATCTGCACATGCAGGGCGCCTGCGCGGGCTGTCCGTCCTCGACCCTGACGCTCAAGATGGGGATCGAGAACCTGCTGCGCCATTACATCCCTGAGGTGCTCGAGGTGCGCCCTGTTGCCGCCTGAGACCGTACTGGCCTTTGACACATCGGCCGCGCATTGCGCGGCCGCTTTGCTTTTGCCTGACGGCACTGTGCTGAACCGGCTGGAACCGATGGAAAAAGGTCAGGCCGAACGGTTGATGCCGATGTTGGCCGAACTTCTGGCAGACGCGGATCTGGACTGGGCTGACCTTACCCGGATTGGCGTGGGCACCGGCCCCGGCAACTTTACCGGGGTGCGCATCTCTGTCGCGGCCGCGCGCGGGCTGGCGCTTGGGCTTGGCATCCCGGCGATTGGCGTCACGCGGCTTGCGGCGCTGGCCCATGGTCTGCCCCGCCCCCTTCTGGTGGCCGAGGACGCGCGCCGGGCCGAGGCCTATGCCCAAGGCTTTGATATGCCGGGATTTGAAGAGGCGCGGCTGATGCCAGTTGCAGACCTGCCCGAGGTCCCACACCGCACCGGATCGGCAATCGCGGACGCCCTGCCCCCCGCCCAGCCCCTGGCCGAGGCGATTGCCCGCATTGCTGCCACAAGCTCGCCTGGCCCCCGCCCGGCCCCCTTCTACCTGCGTGGCGCCGATGCGGCACCGCCTGCCGACCCGCCGCCGGTGATTCTGCCATGACTCCGGCACAGATGGCCGCCCTGCACGCGCGGTGCTTTACGGTCCCGCGCCCTTGGTCGGCCGCAGAAATCGCACAGCTTCTAGCCGATCCTCAGGTTTATGCCCTTTTTCAACCCAATGGATTTCTGATTGGCCGCTGCGTTGCAGGTGAGGCAGAACTGCTGACCATCGCCGTCGCGCCCGAAGCGCGCAGACAGGGATTGGGCGCACATCTGGTCTCGGACTTCGTGATGGAAGCCTTGGTGCGGGGTGCCGAGGTGGCGTTTCTTGAAGTGGCCGCCGACAACGTACCCGCCCTCGCGCTCTACCACGCACAGGGATTCTCGACAGTCGGTCGCCGTCGGGCCTATTACCGCACGGAATCAGGGCACGCGGTCGATGCGATGGTCCTGTCGCGCCCGCTTTCACCGCCCGGCATCGCGACTTGACGTCACGAATTTGATCGAAAGATCAAAGGCGCCCCATGATCGCCCGCGATTCCATCTTGACCGGCTGGGGCATTCCCGCCCTAATTCGGCGGTGAAGGCCGCACCCGGCAAGGAGACCGGACAACGGCGGCGCGAAAAAACTTAACGATAACCGGGAGATTTCCATGACCCTGATGAAAACCCTGCTCGGCGCGGCGGCAACGCTTGCGCTGTCTTCGGCAATGGTTTCGGCCGATCCTGCCATCATCTTCGACCTGGGCGGCAAGTTCGACAAGTCGTTCAACGAGGCTGCGTTCAACGGCGCAACCAAATGGGCGCAGGAAACCGGCGGCACCTTCAAGGAGCTGGAAATGCAGTCCGAGGCGCAGCGCGAGCAAGCCCTGCGCCAGCTGGCCGATGCCGGCGCCAATCCCATCGTGATGACCGGCTTTGCCTTTGGCGATGTGCTGAACACTGTGGCGGCTGACTACCCGGACACCAAGTTCGCGATCATCGACATGGTGGTCGAGCAGCCCAACGTGAAGTCGGTGATCTTCACTGAACACGAAGGCTCGTATCTGGTCGGCATGCTGGCCGCGCTGGCCTCGAAATCCGGCACCGTGGGCTTTATCGGCGGCATGGACATCCCGCTGATCCGCAAGTTCGGCTGCGGCTATGCCGAAGGCGTCAAGGCAGTGAACCCGGATGCCAAGATCGTGCTGAACATGACCGGCACCACCCCGGCCGCATGGAATGACCCGGTGAAGGGTGCCGAGCTGACCAAGGCTCAGAAATCGCAAGGTGCGGATGTGATCTTTGCCGCTGCCGGCGGCACGGGCATCGGCGTTCTGCAGGCCGCGGCGGACGAAGGTATCCTGTCGATCGGCGTGGACAGCAACCAGAACCACCTGCATCCGGGCAAGGTTCTGACCTCGATGCTCAAGCGCGTCGACGTGGCCGTCTACAATGCCTTCAAGGAAGGCGAGGCTATCGAGCCCGGCATCACGACGCTGGACCTGAAGGCCGAAGGCGTGGGCTATGCGCTCGATGACAACAACGCCGCACTGATCACGCCCGAGATGAAGGCGGCCGTCGATGCAGCGGCGGAAAAGATCAAGGCGGGCGAGCTGAAGGTGCACGACTATATGTCGGACAACACCTGCCCGGCGGCGACGTTCTGATCGCCATGGCGGGCGCCATTGGTTCGGGGCGGCAGACACCTGCCGCCCCCTTCGCCATCGAGCTGAAGGGCATCTCAAAGGCCTTCGGCCCGGTTCAGGCCAACAAGGACATCTCGATCCAGGTTGCTAAGGGATCGATCCACGGCATCATCGGCGAGAACGGCGCAGGCAAGTCCACGCTGATGTCCATCCTTTACGGGTTCTACAAGGCCGACAGCGGCGAGATCCTGATCAACGGCCGCCCGACCTCCATCCCCGATAGCCAGAGCGCCATCCGCGCCGGCATCGGCATGGTCTTCCAGCATTTCAAGCTGGTGCAGAATTTCACGGTGCTCGAGAACATCATTCTCGGCGCCGAAGATGGCGCGATGCTCGCCCCCTCGCTGTCCAAGGCGCGCCGCGTTCTGGACCAGCTGTCCCGCGAATACGAACTTGACGTCGATCCCGATGCCCTGATCGAGGATCTGAGCGTGGGCCACCAGCAGCGTGTGGAGATCCTGAAGGCGCTCTATCGTCAGGCCGAGATCCTGATCCTGGACGAGCCAACCGGCGTTCTGACCCCGGCCGAGGCAGACCATCTGTTCCGCATCCTGAACGGGCTCAAGGATCAGGGCAAGACCGTGATCCTGATCACCCACAAGCTGCGCGAGATCATGGAGATCACCGACACCGTCAGCGTCATGCGTCGCGGCCAGATGACGGCGACCGTCAAGACCGCCGAGACCAGCCCCGAACAGCTGGCCGAGCTGATGGTGGGCCGCAAGGTGCTGCTACAGGTCGAAAAACAACCCGCCAACCCCGGCCGCACCGTGCTTGAGGTTGAAAACCTGCGTGTCGTCGATGAACACGGGGTCGAGCGGCTGAAGGGCATCAATCTGCACATTCGCGCAGGCGAGATCCTCGGCATCGCCGGGGTCGCCGGCAACGGCCAGTCCGAGCTGCTGGAGGTTCTGGGCGGCATCGATCACGGCACCGGCACCATCCGTATCAACGGCAAGGAGCTGGACCTGACAGGCAAGCATTCCGACGGCCAAAGCCGGCGTGCCGATGGCATCGCCCATGTACCCGAAGACCGGCAGGTGCTTGGCCTGATCATGGATTTCACGGCGTGGGAGAATGTCGCTTTCGGCTACCACCACGCGCCGGAATATCAGAAGAACGCGCTCTTGATGGATAATGCCGCGATCCGCGCCGATTGCGAGGCCAAGATGGCCACCTTTGACGTGCGCCCGCCCATTCCGACGCTGGCCGCCAAGAACTTCTCGGGCGGCAACCAGCAGAAGATCGTCGTCGCGCGCGAGATCGAGCGAAACCCCGACCTGCTGCTTGTGGGTCAGCCCACCCGCGGCGTCGATATCGGCGCGATCGAATTCATCCACAAGCAGATCGTGGCGCTGCGCGACGCCGGAAAGGCCGTGCTGCTCGTATCCGTGGAACTCGATGAAATCATGAGCCTTTCTGACCGCATCGCCGTGATGTTCGACGGCCGCATCATGGGCGAGCGTGATCCCGCCACCACCAATGAACGCGAGCTTGGCTTGCTGATGGCCGGTGTCGCCGAAGGGGGTGCCGCATGAACTCGCTTCCCAAATGGGCCGATGTCGTTCTGGTGCCGCTGATCTCACTGATCCTAGCGGCGCTGGTGTCGGCGCTCGTGCTGCTCGCCATCGGGCAAAGCCCCATGCAGGCGCTGACGGTGATGGTCAAGGGTGCGCTGATGTCACCGCAAGGCTGGGGCTATACGCTCTATTACGCGACCTCTTTCATCTTTACCGGGCTTGCGGTGACGGTGGCCTATCACGCCGGGCTCTTCAATATCGGCGCCGAGGGGCAGGCGCAGCTTGGCGGCCTGGGCGTGGCGCTGTGCTGCCTGATGCTGCCTTGGCCGCACTGGTCGCTGGCGCTGATCGGTGCCATGGTGGCAGCGGCAGTCTTCGGAGCGGCATGGGCCGCAGTTCCGGCCTATCTGCAGGCCAAACGCGGCAGCCACATCGTGATCACCACGATCATGTTCAACTACATCGCCGCAGCGCTGATGATCTGGCTTCTGGTCGATTTCCTGCGGCCGCCGACCAGCATGGACCCGGCCTCTGCCCGGTTTCCGGCCACGGTCTCGCTGCCGCATTTCCACCAGTTGCCCTTCATCAGCGACTTCTTCCTGCGCTACACGCCGGATGGTCAGGTGCGCCTGAACCCGGCAGGTGAGCCGATGTATCAGAAGGTGCCGGCCAACATCAGCTTCTTTCTGGCCATTCTCGCCTGTGTCGGGACATGGGTTCTGCTGTGGCACACGCGGCTTGGGTATATGATCCGCGCCTTCGGGAAATCCGAAAAGGCCGCGCGCTACGCTGGTATCTCGGCTGTCAAGATCACCATCGTGACCATGCTGATCTCGGGTGCGCTGGCGGGTCTGATGGCGATCAACAATGTGATGGGACAGGCAGAACGGCTTCTGCAGAATTCAGCCGAGGGGGCTGGTTTCATCGGAATCGCCGTGGCGCTGATGGGGCGAAACCATCCGGTCGGCGTATTTCTGGCCGCGATCCTTTTCGGCTTTCTCTATCAGGGTGGCGCGGCACTTGGGCTTGAGACGACGATCCCGATCGAACTGCGGATCGTGGTGCAGGGTCTGGTGATCCTTTTCACCGGCGCGCTGGACCAAATGGTGCGCATGATGCTGGGCTTTGCCTTCCGCGCGCGGCGGGCATAAGGGGGCGATGATGGATTACGCAACATTCCTTCAGCTCCTTGACACGACGCTGCGCCTCGCGACGCCGCTGCTGTTTGCCTGCCTTGCCGGTCTCTATTCGGAACGGGCGGGCATCTTCGACATCGGGCTTGAGGGCAAGATGCTGATGGGGGCGATGTGCGCAGGGACGGTTGCCTATCTGACGGGCTCGGTCTGGCTGGGGGCTCTGGCGGCCATTGTAGGCTCTTTGCTCTTCGCGCTGGTGCATGGGCTGGCCTCGATCACCTTCCGGGGCAATCAGCTGATTTCCGGCGTGGCGCTAAATTTCGTAGCCTCGGGCATCACCGTTCTGGTTGCGCTGGCGCTGTTCGGTCAGGGCGGACGCACCCCACCGCTTGAAGGTGGCGCCCGGATGGGTGAGGTCACCCTGCCCTTCGCCGATGCATTGCGGTCCGTTCCGATCATCGGGCCGCTTTATGCCGATGTGATTTCGGGCCATCCGCTGCTCGTTTATGTCGGCATTGCACTGGTCCCGGCAACCTGGTGGCTGCTCTACCGGACACGCTTTGGCCTGCGGCTGCGTGCTGTGGGCGAAAACCCGGCCTCTGTCGATACCGCAGGCGTCTCGGTCGCGCGGCTGCGCTTTGCGGCGGTGCTGATCGCGGGCATTCTTTGCGGTCTGGCGGGCGCCTATATGGCGACCGGGCTGCAGGCGGGCTTCGGGCGCGAGATGACGGCCGGTCGTGGCTATATCGCGCTGGCGGCGCTGATCTTCGCCAAATGGCGGCCATGGCATGCGCTGTGGGCCTGCCTGCTGTTTGGCTTCTTCCAGTCGCTGGCGCTGCGGCCCGACGTGCTGCAATCGGTTGGACTGCGGGTTCCTGTGCCGGTACTCGACGCCCTGCCCTATATCCTGACGGTCATCGTGCTGGCCGGATTGGTTGGCAAGGCCGTGCCGCCGCGCGCTGGTGGCGAACCTTATGTGAAAGAACGCTGATATGGCCATTTCTGACCTCACCTCCCTCGTGCACAGCCGCGCGGGAAGCGACCCGGTAAGCGTCGGGTTGATCCTCGGCTCCGGCCTCGGTCACTTGGCGGGCGCTGTCGATGGCGTGGCGATCCCTTACGCCGAGATGCCGGGGTTTCCGCATGCGGGCGTGTCCGGCCATAACCCGAACCTTGTGATCGGCCAGCTGGAGGGGGTGCGCGTCGCCGTTTTCGGCGCGCGCGAACACTACTACGAGAACGGCAACCCCGCCGCGATGCGCCCGGCGTTGGAGTTGTTGAAATCGCTGGGCGCCACGACGCTGATTGCAACCAATGCCGCAGGCAGCCTGCGCCCGGATATCCCGCCGGGCGATCTGATGCTGATCAGCGATCACATCAACTTCTCGGGCCGCAATCCACTGATTGGCGAGACGACGGACGCCCGCTTCGTGCCCATGGGCGATGCCTATGACCCGACCCTGCGCGCAGCGCTGCAAACGGCGGCCAGGGCAGAAGATGTCACCTTGCCCGAAGGCGTCTACACCTGGTACTCCGGCCCCTCTTTCGAAACCCCGGCAGAGATCCGCGCCATCAAGATCCTCGGCGGCGATGCGGTGGGCATGTCGACCGTGCCCGAAGTGATCCTCGCCCGCTTCCTCGGGCTGCGCGTCGCGGCGATCTCGACCATCACCAACATGGCCCAGGGCATGTCGGACGAAAAGATCAGCCACGAACACACCAAGGCGATGGCCCCGCTGGGTGCGGCCAAGCTGGAGCGCGTCCTACGCCGATTCCTGCGCGATCTCTGATCCCAACGGATGGCGACGGGGGGCTCTCTGCCCCCCGCACCCCCCGAGGATATTTGGGAAAAGAAGAAGCCGCCTATCCCTTTCTCTTTTTCTCAAATATCCTCAGGGGGTGAATGGGCCGACAGGTCCAGAGGGGGCGCGAGCGCCCCCTGCCTTTTCGCAACATCTGCCGCAAAATCGCATCGACAGGTCGGGTTGCGGATTTGACTTTCCGCCGCGATGCGGCAAGCCTGAGACATACTCCAGCGCAGGCGGACCGATGCAGATCTACCTCCCCATCGCCGAGGTTTCTGTGAACGCCTATGCACTTGTCGGCATTGGCGGGATCGTCGGTTTTCTGTCAGGCCTGTTCGGTGTCGGTGGCGGGTTCCTGATCACACCACTTCTGTTCTTCATCGGCGTGCCACCCACTGTAGCGGTGGCAACGGGATCGAACCAGGTTGTCGCATCGTCAATTTCCGGGGTTCTCGCGCAGCTGAAGCGCAAGGCCGTCGACTTCCGGATGGGGTTCGTCCTCTTGGCGGGCGGCTTGATCGGGTCGTCCATTGGCATATGGATCTTCGCGCGGCTCAATGCCTTGGGCAAGATCGATGCCTTCGTCCAGCTTTCCTATGTCCTGTTCCTCGGTACCGTCGGGTTGATCATGCTGCAGGAAAGCCTGCGGGCGATCCTGCGCGCACGACGGACGGGCGCAACACCGGTGCGGCGGGCGCATGTGCATACCTGGGCACATGGCATGCCGCTGAAGATGAAGTTCCGCACCTCGGGCCTCTACATCAGTGTGATCCCGCCAATGGCGATCGGTGCCTTCGTCGGCTTCCTGTCGGCCATCATGGGGGTGGGCGGCGGGTTCATCATGGTGCCCGCGATGATCTATCTGCTGGGCATGCCGACCAAGGTGGTGATTGGAACCTCGCTCTTCCAGATCATCTTCACCACCGCATTCACCACGGTCATGCATGCCGTAACCAGCCAGTCTGTCGACATTCTGCTGGCGCTTCTGCTGATCCTCGGCGGGGTCATCGGGGCGCAGTTTGGTGCCAAGGTCGGGGTCCGGATGCGGGCGGAGTACCTGCGGATTTCGCTTGCCATACTGGTGCTGCTGGTCTGCGGGCGGGTCGCGCTGGATCTGGTGCTGACGCCCGAGGAGTTCTACTCGATCACGCCGGGGCGGTTGCCATGAAGCGCCCCGCCTTGATCGCAACCCTGATCCTTGGCCTGCTGACGCCCTTGATTGCGACGGCAGAGACGATCGTGTCAGGTCTGTCGCAGTCCTCGGTTTCGATCACCACGGACTATGCCGGGACCGAGATCCTTATTTATGGCGCGGTGCGGCGCGAAGCACCGATCCTGAAAGAGCCGCCCCTGCGTGTGATCATCACGGTTGAAGGGCCGGACCTGCCCGTCGTCATCCGCCGCAAGGAACGCACCTTCGGGATCTGGCTGAACGACGCGCGCCTGCGTCCCGGACCGGTGCCCACCTTTTACGCCGTTGCGACCTCGGCCCCGCTCAAGGACGCGCTCGCGCCGGAAGAGGACCTGCGCCTTGGCATCACCCTGCCTCCTGCGATGCGCAGCCCCGATAGTGCTGCGCAACCGTTTCTGGATGCGTTGCTGCGCTTGCGTACGAAGAGCGGGTTCTATGCGCTGAATGAGGGCAGCATCGGTTTCACCGAAGACACACTCTTCAACACGGTCGTCCGCCTGCCTGCGGCCCTGACCGAAGGGAATTACAAGGTCCGCATCTTCCTGACCCGCGAGGGCGAAGTCGTCGACGAGATGCGCCGCACGATCTGGGTGCGCAAGACGGGGCTTGAGCGGTTTCTGCACAATGCCGCCCATGAATACGCGTTGCTCTACGGCTTTGCCGCCCTGCTGATTGCGGGGCTTGCAGGATGGGGCGCTTCGGCGATCTTCGCACGGCTCAGGTGGTAAGCCGCGCCTCGATTGCCGGCCAGCGCCGACCCAGCGTCAGACCGCGCAGCGTGTTCAGAACCATGATCGAGGCCCAGAGGCCGTGGTTTCCCAACGCAGGCAGCAGGATTGCCAGCGACAGCGCATAGAGGCTGACACAGAAGACCATCGCGTTGCGCATCTCACGCGTTGCAGTGGCGCCGATATAGATCCCGTCATAGGTCCAGCTCGCCACACCGATCAGGGGCGCCGCGACCAGCCACCAGAGGTAGATACGCGCCGTCTCGCGCACCTCGGGGGCGGTGGTCATCATGTCAATGATGATCGGCCCTGCCACGGCAAACAGCGCAGAAAGGGCGAAGGCCCCACCCACGGACCACTGGAAGGACAGCCGGATTGACCGACGCAGCGCCGGACGCGAGCCCGCCCCGACCGCCTGCCCCACCAAGGTTTCGGCCGCGAAGGCAAAACCGTCCAGCGCATAGGCGGTGATCTCAAGGAACTGCAGCAAGACCTGATTGGCCGCCAGCGTCACATCCCCCAGACCTGCCCCAAAGAAGAGGAAGGCCGTAAAGCTGCCCTGCAGCAGCACTGAGCGGATCATGATGTCGCTGTTTACGCCCGCCATCCGGCGCAGGGCAACACGGTCAAGAATCCGGGGCAACTCGAGCCTCGCCAGACCGTCGCGGCAGAGCCAGAGGCCAAACGCCAACCCCGTCCATTCGGCGATCAGCGTGGCAATCGCCACACCCGGCACACCCCAACCAAGGCCAAGGACGAACCATAGGTCCAGCGCGATGTTCAGCCCGTTCATCCACAGTTGCAGGACCAGAACGCCGCGGGTCCGCTCCATGGCGATCAACCAACCGGTGACCGCATAAAGCGAGATCGTCGCAGGTGCCCCCCAGATCCGCAGGCCCAGATAGCTGCGGGCAAGCGCCTCGACCTCGGCCGAGGCAGGAGCGACACGGAAGGCGGCCCAGAACAAAAGCCCCTGACACAGGATCAGTCCCAGTCCGGCAGCAAGGCCGATGGTCAGCGCGCGCCACAGCACCGCCGCCCGCTCGGCCCCGTCGCCGCGGCCGTGGGCCTGCGCGGCAAGGCCAGTCGTTCCCATCCGCAGAAAGCCGAAGATCCAGTAGAAGGTGGCCAGCACCACCGCGCCCAGGCCCACCGCGCCGATAGGGGCCGCAGCCCCCATCTGGCCCACGACACCCGTGTCCACTGCCCCAAGCAGCGGAACGGTGGCATTCGACAGAACGATCGGACCGGCGATCCGCAGCACCCTGCGATGGGTGACAGCATCCTCGCCGGCGACGCTCACACCTCGTCCTCGGGCATCAGGAAATGTCCGGTCGCCTGCGCGAACGGGCGGGCGCGGTTATCCTGCCAAGCCTCGACATGCACGCTGGCGTAGCGCCGGCCGGACCGGTTCACCCGCGCCCGCGCATAGGCATCGCGCGGCAGGCCGGGGCGCAGGTAATCCACCGCAAAGTCGATGGTCTTGGGCAGATGCGGATAGGGCATGTCGGCGGCGGTCGGGTCGATCCGGCCGCTCTCCATCTCTTCCCACAGGGTCGCCCAGCTCAACTCGATGATCGAGGCACATTCCAGAAAGGCGGCCGTCGCGCCGCCATGCAGCGCCGGCAGCGCAGGATTGCCGATCAGATCCTCCCGAAAGGGCAGAACCGCCGTCAGCTCGTCGCCCCGGCGATCAAACTCGATCCCCAGAAAACGCAGGTAGGGAATGCCGTCGACCAGCCAGCGCAGCGCCGCATCGCGCCGCCCTTTTACGACCTGAACCGGCTCGGGCTTCATGTGCAAGATCATTGCGCACCTCTCTTGGGCGCGGCGCCCTGGTCGAACGTGAAGGCCCCTGTGGCGGCGGCGACGGGCCGGGTTTCGTCATCATCGGTGGCAAGCACGCGGATGAAGGCAACGGTCCGGGTGACGTGATAGCATTCCGCTTTCGCGCGGATCGCCTGACCCGGCGTTGCGGGGCGCATATAGTCGATCCGCAGATCGATCGTCGCGGTTGCCGCCGGCGCGGCCGGATGGCTCATCACCGCCGCACCGCTTGCCGTATCCATCAATGCCGACACCGCACCGCCATGGATGACCCCCGTGCGCGGATCACCCACAAAACGAGCATCATAGTCCATCGCCAGCGTCGCCCGACCTTCGCCAAATCCTTCGAGCCGCATCCCCAATGCGCGGGCATGCGGCAGCGCCTCGATGAACTGTCGCGCCCGTCTGGCAATATCGTCCATGACTATCCCCCTGTTCGCCGTCATCAGACACGCGCGCGCAGGCTTGTTCAAGCCCCTGCCCTGCACACCACGTGGCAGATGACCGGGCGCGACGCAGCGACGCGGCGGAAGATCTCCAAGGCGATTGCACTGCGCGGCGTTCCCCCGTTAGTCTGCTTCGACAGGAGGACCAAGCGCATGACCGAACCCCGCCTCAGCTTCAAGGAAATGTGCGCCCGTTTCGACGTGACGCCGCGGACCCTGCGCTATTACGAGTACATCGAACTTCTGGCCCCCGAGAAAGAGGGCCGCGCCCGCTTTTACGGCCCGCGTGAGATTGCGCGCATGACGCTGATCCTGCGCGGCCGCCGCTTCGGCTTTTCGCTGGAGGAAATCCGGCAATGGCTGCTCATCTACCAGCAGAAGGGCACCAAGCCGCAGCTTGAGGCATGGATCGCCATGGCCGACCGCCAGCTTGAGGCGCTTGCCGCCCAGAAGGCCGAGCTGGAAATGACTATCGATGACCTGCGCGCCCTGCGCGAGACCGCCTCTGGCGAGTTGAACAGCTGAGACACCGACAGGATTCGCGACCGTGAACGGGGCCAGAGCCGGCCCCGAATACCGGATTTCGTGACTGACGCAGGATCATAATCTTTCGTTTCCCTTGCGTCATCTTTCCCGACATTACGTCAAGCCGAAACTGACGTTACGTTCCGTTTACGTCAACGTCATCCACTCTGGTAAGACAGGGTACGACCTCACATCTGTGACGCAGAGTAAACTGCGAGAGACGACCCATGAGCAAAAACCAAGTGTCAGATCTGACAGACGTCATGACCATCCGCGAGATGTGTGACGCCCACGAGGTCACCCCCCGCACGCTGCGGTTCTACGAACAGAAAGAGCTTCTGTTCCCGATCCGTCAGGGTACGCGGCGCCTGTTCACCCGCCGCGACCGTGCGCGGCTGAAGCTTATCCTGCGCGGCAAGCGTTTCGGCTTTTCGCTCGAGGACATCCGGCAACTGCTGGACATGTACGACCACAACCCCGTCCAGCAGGCGGTGCAGCTTGAGCGGACCTATGAGCTTGCCAATGAGCGGCTGAAGGTCATGGAGCAGCAGCGCGACGAGTTGAACGAGGCGATTGACGAGCTCAAGGCACAGCTTGCCTGGGGTGAGGACATGTTGAAATCGCTGCGCAAATCCGGCGCGGCCTGAAGAAACGATGGCGGCCTCCGCCAAAGCCCATCAGAGGGAGTGACTGATGACCACCTACACCGCACCTGTGAAAGACATGCAGTTCCTGTTGCAGGAGGTGCTGCAGGTTTCCGAGGCCGGCGTGCCCGGCTACGAGGATCTGGATCCGGCCTTCACCTCGGCGGTACTGGAAGAGGCGGGCAAGCTCGCCTCCGAGGTTCTGGCTCCCCTCAATGCCGTGGGCGACCACGAGGGCTGCGTGTTGGAAAACGGTGTTGTGCGCACCCCCACGGGCTTCAAGGCCGCCTTTGAGAAGGTCAAGGAAGGCGGCTGGACCGCGCTGGACTGTGACCCGGAATACGGCGGTCAGGGCCTGCCCTACATCATGGGTACGGCCGTGGGCGAGATTCTCGTCTCGGCCAACATGGCCTTCAACATGTATCAGGGCCTGACCCACGGCGCCTATTCGGCCATCCATGCCCATGGCACGGCCGAGCAGAAGGCGACCTATCTGCCCAAGATGGTGTCCTGCGACTGGACCGGGACCATGAACCTGACCGAGCCGCATTGCGGGACCGACCTTGGCCTTTTGCGCACCAAGGCTGAACCGCAAGCGGATGGCAGCTATCTGATCACCGGGCAAAAGATCTTCATCTCGGCCGGCGATCACGACATGGCGGAAAACGTCATCCATCTGGTGCTGGCGAAGGCTCCGGGTGGCGGTGAGGGCACCAAGGGCATCAGCCTCTTCATCGTGCCGAAATTCCTTGTGAACGAAGATGGCAGCCTTGGCGCGCGCAATCCCGTCTCGGTCGGCAAGATCGAAGAGAAGATGGGCATCCACGGCAACTCGACCTGCGTGCTGAACTATGACGGGGCGAAAGGCTGGCTGCTTGGGGATCTGCACAAGGGCATGCGCGCCATGTTCACCATGATGAACGAGGCCCGTCTCGGTGTGGGCCTTCAAGGCTATGCAGTGGCCGAGGCCGCCTACCAGAACGCGGTGGCCTATGCCAAGGACCGCCTTCAGGGCCGTGACGTGACCGGCGTCAAGAATCCGAACGGCCCGGCCGACCCGCTGATCGTGCATCCCGATATCCGGCGCAACCTGATGGACCAGAAAAGCTTCGTCGAAGGCGCCCGCGCGCTGACCTTCTGGGGCGCCACCCTGATTGACCGCCACCACCGCCAGAACGACACGGCCGCCGACGGGCTGATCGGCCTGCTGACCCCGGTCATCAAGGGCTTCCAGACCGACAAGGGCTTCGAGATGGCGGTTCAGGCCCAGCAGGTTTACGGCGGCCACGGCTATATCGAGGAATGGGGCATGTCGCAGTTCGTCCGCGATGCCCGGATTGCCATGATCTATGAAGGCGCAAATGGTGTGCAGGCGCTCGACCTTGTGGGCCGCAAGCTGGCACAGGATGGCGGCAAGCATGTGATGGCCTTCTTCGAGATGGTCAAGGCCGAGTGCAAGGCCCATGACGGCGACGAGCGGATGAAGCCCTTTGCCGAGGCGCTGAAAGTTGCCTCTAAACAGCTGCAGCAGGCCGGCATGTTCTTTATGCAGAACGGCATGAAGAACCCCAATGCGGCGCTCTCGGGCTCGTATGATTTCATGCACCTGATGGGCCACGTCTGCCTCGGCCTGATGTGGACGCGCATGGCAAAGGCGGCCTACACCGCGCTGGACGCAGGCGCCGCCGATACGGCGTTCTATGAAACCAAGATCGCTACCGGGCGCTATTACATGGCACGCCAGTTGCCTGCCTGCGCGATGCATCTTGCCCGGATCGAAAGCGGCACCGATCCGGTGATGGCGCTGCCCGCGGAGGCGTTCTAATCTCTGGCAAGCGGGGGCGCGCCGATCCGCGCGCCCCTTGTCCAGCCAGAGATTCCCATGCCCCGACGCTTTCGACTGACCCGCCGATTTCCCGTGGCCATGACAGAAGACGGATACCGCCGCCTTCGTGCCTTTGCCCGCGAGGCCGGGCTGGATGAGGGGGAGGCACTCTCTTTCGTGTTCGAGAACTGGTCGAGCGTGATCGACCATGAAACACTCACCCATCGGCTGCGCCTCTTCAACGCCGAACTGGACTCGCGCAAGCGCTGACTCTCCGGCGGCAACATCGGCGGCCACTTGGGACGCCTGCGGCGGGCGGGTATTTGCCACCAAGAGGAAACAGGCGGTCCACCCCGCCCCGCTCCACGCCTTGGCTATGCGATATGTCGGGACGGGGCTTCCCCTTGGGCGGTCATCGGCTCCCCAGCCTGTACCGCCCTGCAAGACTGGACCTGAAATCTTAAGAAATTCCTGTTTGCCATTCCTCTTGGCGCAAATACCCTCCGGGGGTCCGGGGGTGGAAAACCCCCGGCGCGCGACGCAACAGCCACGCAGAGGGATTTGCCCATGACGATGACGCTTTATTGCTTTGGGGAAAGCGGCAACGCCTACAAGGTGGCGCTGATGCTTTCGGTGGCCAGTCAGGATTGGCAACCACGCTACGTCGATTTCTTCAACGGCGAAGCGCGGGGCGAGGCCTTCCGCAAGCTGAACCCCATGGGCGAGGTGCCGGTGCTGGTAGACGGGGACGAGGTCCTGACCCAGTCGGGCAATATCCTCTACCATCTCGTGGGCAAGACCGAACGCTTCGGTGGCAGCACGCCAACCGCGCAGAAAGAGGTTTGGCGATGGGTGCTTTGGGACAACCACAAGCTCTCCGGGCAGGCCGGCACTTGCCGCTTCCTGATGAACTTCCTGCCCGCTGAGAAGCGCCCCGAAGGCGTGATCCCGTTCCTTCAAGGACGTCTCAAGGCGGCCTACACGGTTCTGAACGATCATCTCGCCACCCGCGACTGGGTTGCCTACGATGAACCGACCGTCGCGGATTTCTCTTGCTGCGGCTATCTTTACTACCCTGAACCTTTCGGCTTTGTCCGCGCCGACTGGCCGCATATCGACCGTTGGCTCGACCGGGTCGCGGCGCTGCCCGGCTGGAAACACCCCTATGACCTGATGCCGGGAAGCCCCGCCGACCGCACAGGCGGCAAGTGACGCAACGTGACTGTCACGTCAACCTTTCTGCGACGTGACGGCATTCATACATCGCGGACATGCCGCTGCTAGGCTTTCAGCGACTCGACGGGAGGATACCATGACCGAAGCTTTCATCTACGACGCGATCCGCAGCCCGCGCGGCAAGGGTCGCCCCGACGGCGCCCTGCATGAGGTGACCTCGGTCAACCTCTCGGCGCAGATTCTGAACGCAATCCAGACCCGCAACGGGCTTGAGGGCCACGCGGTCGAGGATGTCATCTGGGGCAACGTGACCCAGGTGGGCGAACAGGGCGGATGCCTTGCCCGCAGCGCGGTGCTGGCCTCGAACCTCGACCAGTCGATCCCTGGCCTTGCGATCAACCGTTTCTGCGCAAGCGGGATGGAGGCAGTGAATATCGCCGCGAACCAGGTGAAGGGCGGCGCGGGCGCGGCCTATATCGCCGGGGGCGTAGAGATGATGAGCCGCGTCGCCATGGGCTCGGACGGGGCGGCCATCGCGGTCGATCCGGCACTTGCGATGAAGACCTATTTCGTTCCGCAGGGCATCTCGGCCGATATCATCGCCACCGAATATGGCTTCACGCGGGAACAGGCCGACGCGCTGGCCGTGGAATCGCAGCGCAGGGCTGCGGCGGCATGGGCCGACAAGCGGTTCGCACGCTCGATCATCCCGGTCACCGACCGCAACGGGCTGACCATTCTCGACCACGACGAATACATGCGCCCCGGAACCACGGTCGAGGCGCTCGGTGCACTCAAGGCCAGTTTCAAGGACATGGGCGAGGCGATGCCCGGCTTCGACAAGATCGCGCTGATGAAGTACCCCCATCTTGAGCGGATCGAGCACATCCACCACGCCGGTAATTCGTCCGGGATCGTTGATGGTTCGGCCGCCGTGTTGATCGGAAACGCTGACTTCGGCAAGGCCTACGGACTGAAGCCGCGTGCACGCATCCGCGCCACGGCCAAGATCGGGACCGACCCCACGATCATGCTGACCGGCCCGGTGCCTGTCACCGAAAAGATTCTTAAAGACAGCGGCATGTCGATCAAGGACATCGACCTGTTCGAGGTGAATGAGGCCTTCGCCTCGGTCGTTCTACGCTTCATGCAGGCTTTCGACGTGGACCCCGCCAAGGTCAACCCGAACGGCGGCTCGATTGCGATGGGCCATCCGCTGGGCGCAACAGGCGCGATCATCATCGGCACGCTTCTGGACGAGTTGGAGCGGACCGGAAAATCCACCGGCCTTGCCACGCTGTGTATCGCCAGCGGAATGGGTGCGGCCACGATCATCGAGAGGGTGTGATGCCGAAACTCGATCTTGCGCAGGTGCCGCAAAAGACCGGCTCGATTTACCCCGAGCCCTATGCCTCGATGATGAAGGGCCGATCCAGCCTTCGCCTGGGTCAGGCCGGGGGGCTGACGCAGTTCGGCGTCAATCTGGTGACGCTGGAGCCCGGCGCCCTGTCCAGCCTGCGCCACTGGCACCTGAACGAGGATGAGTTCGTCATGGTGCTGACCGGCGAATGCGTGCTGGTCGAGGATGAGGGCGAGACAGTGATGCGCGCGGGCGATTGCGCGGCCTTTCCGGCCAACACGCCGAACGGGCATCACTTCATCAACCGTTCGGGCAGTGTCGCGCAGTTTCTTGTGGTGGGCACCAAGGCCCCACGCGAGGTTGCGACCTATTCTGACATTGACCTGAAGGTTGAAATCGACGGCACGACCGCCCGCTTCACCTACAAGGACGGCGCCGACTGGACGGGCCCGCGCTGATGCCCAAGCTGAGCCCGCCCCCCTTCGAGACCGAGACCGACACGGTTCACCCGGTTCTGGGGGGTGGCCTCGGCCCCTATCGCTATCAACTGCTGTCCGACCCCGGCGGTCTGACGCAGTTCGGCGCGTTTATCGAGGAACTGCCGCCCGGCTCGACCTCGGGCCGCCGCCACTGGCACGAGACCGAGGACGAGATGGTGCTGATCCTCTCGGGCGAGGTTGTGCTGGTAGAAGATGAGGAAGCCATCCTGCGGGCAGGCGACGCAGCCTGCTGGCCGGCGGGACTTGCCATCGGCCACAGGCTCGACAACCGCTCGGACGCGCCGGCGCGCTATCTGGTCATCGGCACGCGCCATGCGCGCGATGTCATCCATTACACCGACCACGACCTGGTCACCCACAAGGACGGCCCGTCCCGGCGCTATCTGCACCGCGATGGCACGCCCTGGGCTTCAACCTGATCAAAGTACCCCGCAGGGGTGTGGGCGCGCAACGCCCTGCCATCCCGGCACCCGAGAGGAGGACCACCATGACCGACTTCACCTATGCCGTTGACGCCGACGGCGTCGCCACCATCACCTGGGACGTGCCGTCCAAAAGCATGAACGTCATGTCGATGGAGGGGTTTGCCGAGCTGAACGCCCATATCGACACCGCCTTGGCGGATGCCGGTGTGAAGGGCGTGATCATCACCAGCGGCAAGAAGGATTTCGCGGGCGGGATGGACCTGAACGTGATCGCCCGCATGCGGGAGGGGGGCGCACAGGCGATCTTTGACGGCGTGATGCAGATGCATGGCGTGCTGCGCAAGATCGAGCGTGCAGGCATGGATGCAAAGACCCTGAAGGGGGCAAAGCCGATTGTCGCCGCGCTGCCCGGCACCGCGCTTGGCATCGGGCTAGAACTGCCGCTTTCGTGCCATCGCATCATCGCGGCGGACAACCCCAAGGCCAAGATCGGCCTGCCGGAAATCATGGTCGGCATCTTCCCCGGCGCAGGCGGCACCACGCGGCTTGTGCGCAAGATGGGCGCCATGGTTGCGGCCCCCTTCCTGCTGGAGGGCAAGCTGAGCGACCCGAAGGCGGCCAAGGCCGCGGGCGTGATCGACGAAGTGGTGGCCCCCGAAGACCTGCTGTCGCGCGCGAAAGAATGGGTGCTGGGCGCCAAGGATGCCGATCTGGTCAAGCCCTGGGATGCCAAGGGCTACAAGATGCCGGGCGGCGCCCCTTATCATCCGGCTGGCTTCATGACCTTTGTCGGCGCAAGCGCGATGGTCAACGGCAAGACCCAAGGGGTCTATCCGGCGGCCAAGGCGCTGCTATCGGCGGTCTATGAGGGCGCGCTGGTTCCCTTTGACACGGCCCTGAAGATCGAGGCGCGCCACTTCACCTCGGTCCTGATGAACCCCTCGTCCACCGCCATGATCCGCTCGCTGTTCATCAACAAGGAAGCGCTGGAAAAGGGCGCGAACCGGCCCAAGGTTGCCGACCAGACGGTGAAGAAACTCGGTGTCATCGGCGCGGGCATGATGGGTGCGGGCATCGCCTACGTCTCGGCCAACGCAGGGATCGAGGTCGTGCTGATCGACGCCACGCAGGAATCGGCGGATCGCGGCAAGGCCCATTCCGAGGGAATCCTCGACAAGGGCATGAAGCGCGGCAAGGTCACCGCCGAAAAGAAGGCCGAAGTGCTGGGCCGTATTACTGCGACCACCGATTATGCCGCCCTGTCGGGCTGTGACCTGATCGTGGAGGCCGTCTTCGAGGACCCGAAGGTCAAGGCCGAGGTGACTGCCAAGGTCGAGGCCGTCGTCGGTGCGGAATGCATCTATGCCACCAATACCTCGACTCTGCCGATCAGCAGCCTTGCCAAGGCCAGCGCCCGGCCTGCGCAGTTCATCGGCATCCACTTCTTCAGCCCGGTCGACAAGATGATGCTGGTCGAGATCATCAAGGGCCGCGAAACCGGCGAGGTCGCGGTCGCCAAGGCGCTGGACTTCGTCCGCCAGATTCGCAAGACGCCGATCGTGGTCAATGACGCGCGCTTCTTCTACGCCAACCGCTGCATCATCCCATATATCAACGAGGGCATCCGCATGGTTGCCGAAGGGGTCGAACCCGCGCTGATCGAGAATGCCGCAAAGCTGGTGGGCATGCCGCTTGGGCCGCTGCAGCTGGTTGATGAGACCTCGATCGACCTTGGCGTGAAGATCGCCAAGGCGACCAAAGCCGCGATGGGCGACGCCTATCCCGACGGTGCCGTCGATGAGGTGGTGTTCCGCATGGCCGATCTCGGCCGTCTGGGTCGCAAGGCAAGCGCGGGTTTCTATGCCTATGACGAAAAGGGTAATCGTCTGGGGCTGTGGGGCGGGCTTTCAGACGAGTGGCCGGTCAGCGAGGCCCAGCCCTCTCTCACCGAAGTGCAGCACCGGTTGCTGATGGCGCAGGTACTGGAGGCCGTGCGCGCGCTTGAGGATGGCGTTCTGACCGATATCCGCGAGGGCGATGTGGGCGCCATTCTTGGCTGGGGCTTTGCGCCTTGGTCGGGTGGTCCCTTCGGGTGGCTGGATATCCTTGGCGAGGCGCGCGCGGTCGAGATCTGCGAGGGTCTGACCGAACGCCACGGCGCACGCTTTACCCCGCCCCAGATGCTGCGCGACATGGCGGCCGATGGCCGGGGCTTCTACACCCCCGCCACACATAAGGCGGCCTGATCCGGGACTGACGGGGGGCTCTCTGCCCCCCCAAACGCCCGAGGGTATTTTCAGAATGAAAGATCAAGTGCGGACCGTCCGAAAGGCGGCCGCATTTGTCGTTTGCCTGGGTGGAATGGAGGGCAATGACTTATGCACAGAAGATTTGAGCATAAACATCTTTACAGGCTTCCGCTTTCGGCACACCATATCTAGTAAGGGCTGACCGGGTCTCTGCTGTCAGTTGCCCTTAATCCCAGCTTCTTGTGGATATCTCCGCAAGCAAGGCTGTATCGAGAGGTTCTGCCGTGTCGCTTGCCGAAGACCTGATGCTGGACGACGACCTTCACCCGATCGATCTGGTGGAGACCCTGGCATCGGACCACCAGTGGGAGTTTGACCGGGTCACCGATAACCAGATCGCCATGGCGGTTGAGGGCATGTGGCGCACCTACTCGCTGACGCTGGCCTGGTCTCCGTCGGACGAGACTTTGCGCCTGATCTGCACCTTCGAGATGGACCCGCCAGAGCATCGTCTGGTCGATGTATATGACGCGGTCAACCGCTGCAATGATCAGGTCTGGGTGGGCGCCTTCACCTACTGGGTCGAACAAAAGCTGATGGTCTGGCGTTATGGGCTGTCGCTATCGGGCGGGGCAACGGCGGGGCCGGATCAGATCAACCATATGATCTCGCAGGCGATTACCTCGTGCGAGCGGTTTTATCCGGCGTTTCAGCTGGTCGCCTGGGCAGACCGGACGCCGCTCGATGCCATGGGCATCGCCATGGCCGAGGCATATGGGCGGGCCTGATGGCCCCTGCCCCATTGCCGCCGTCAGCGCGGCCCCCTAATCTCGGCCCCGAGATCAGGAGGTTGGAATGCTTGAACGGATCACCGAACGCGGATTGGTACTGCTGGGCTGTGGCAAGATGGGATCGGCCATGCTGCAGGGCTGGCTCTCGCGGGGCGCGCCCCCCGGCGCAATCTGGGTGATCGAGCCGCGCCCCTCGGATTGGCTGAAATCCACGGGCGTGCATCTGAACGAGGGCGTGCCCGAACATGCCGCCGTCGTGGTTCTGGCGGTCAAGCCGCAGATGATGGGGGACGCCCTGCCCGCAGTATCCCGGCTGGGCGGTGGCGAGACGCTCTTCTTGTCGATTGCCGCAGGAACCACCATTGCCACTTTCGAATCGGCTTTTGGTGCCACATCCCCGATTGTGCGGGCCATGCCCAACACGCCGGCCGCCGTCGGGCGCGGCATCAGCGCGATCACCGGGAACGCTCATGCGGGCGAGGAAAGCCTCGCACTGGCCGAGGCCCTGCTTGCGGTTGTTGGTGACGTTGTCCGGCTTGAGGGCGAGCATCAGATGGATGCCGTGACAGCCGTATCGGGATCGGGCCCCGCCTATGTCTTTCACCTGATCGAAGCGCTTGCCGCAGCCGGCGTCGCCGAGGGGCTGCCTGCGGATCTGTCGATGCAGCTTGCCCGCGCCACTGTTTGCGGTGCCGGCGAGCTTGCGCATCAATCGCCCGAATCTGCGGCGCAATTGCGCATCAACGTCACCTCGCCGGGCGGCACAACGGCGGCGGCGCTTGGCGTGCTGATGGATGAGGAGACAGGTTTTCCACCATTGCTGCGACGCGCGGTCAAGGCCGCCGCTGACCGGGGACGGGAGCTGGGCAAATGACCATCACCTACGACGATTTCGCCCGCGTCGATATCCGCGTGGGCCGCATTACTCGCGCAGAGCCCTTCCCCGAGGCGCGCAAGCC
This sequence comes from Gemmobacter aquaticus, assembly GCF_007859075.1. Lineage (GTDB taxonomy): Bacteria > Pseudomonadota > Alphaproteobacteria > Rhodobacterales > Rhodobacteraceae > Gemmobacter > Gemmobacter aquaticus. The sequence goes on along the minus strand of NZ_VOAK01000011.1, from coordinate 436,113 downwards.
TGCCTACAAGCTGTGGATCGACTTCGGGCCTGAGATTGGTGAGCGTCGGTCGTCAGCCCAGATCACCCGACATTACACGCTGGAAGAGCTGGTCGGGCGGCAGGTTCTGGGCGTGGTCAACTTCCCGCCCCGCCAGATCGGGCCGGTGCGATCCGAGGTGCTGGTTCTGGGCCTGCCTGACGCCGATGGCGAGGTGGTGCTTATTGGCCCCGGCCATGACGTGCCCCTCGGTGGAAGGATGTTCTGATGCGCCTTCTGATCACACGACCGCAGCCCGAGCGTGTTGTTGCACAGGCGCAAGAGCATTTCGACGTCACCCTGCGACAGAGCACCCAGCCCCTGTCTGATGCGGAACTCGTGCAATCGCTGGCAGAGTTTGATCTCATCATGCCCACGCTCGGTGATCGCTTTTCGGCCGCGGTCTTCGCGCAAGTGCCCGAACCTCGGGCACGGCTGCTGGCGAATTTCGGGGTGGGATACAACCACATCGACGTGGCGGCGGCGCGCGCAGCCGGCATTCCCGTGACCAATACGCCTGGCGCCGTGACAGATGCCACAGCCGATATTGCGATGACGCTGATCCTGATGACCTGCCGCCGCGCTGGCGAAGGTGAACGGATGCTGCGTCGTGGCGCGTGGGCGGGCTGGCACCCTACGCAGATGCTGGGCCGGCATGTGACTGGCCGCAAGGTCGGGATCATCGGCATGGGGCGCATTGGCCAGGCCATCGGTCGTCGCTGTCATTTCGGTTTTGGTATGGCGGTGATCTTTCACAACCGATCTGTCATCGACCCTGGTTTTCCGGCACAGCAGGTGCCGATGGCCGAGGCGCTGGCCGCAGATATCGTGGTCATCGCGGTTCCGGGTGGGGCCTCGACCCACCACCTGATTGACGCGCGCGCTCTGTCCCAGATGCGACCCGACGGCTTCCTGGTGAACATCTCGCGCGGGGATGTGATCGATGAGGCCGCGTTGATCGCCCATCTGCAAGCGGGCGGCATCGCAGGTGCAGGTCTGGATGTGTATGAGCACGAACCCCATGTGCCCGAAGCGCTGCGCGCGATGGAGAACGTGACCCTGCTGCCGCATCTGGGCACCGCCGCGCTCGAGGTGCGCGAGGCCATGGGTCTGATGGCGCTCGACAATCTGCTGGCCTTTGCCGAAGGGCGCCCCCTGCCCAATCAGGTGAACTGAGGCGGCGATGATCCTGTCGCGCGGGCGCCGGTTCATTTTCGTCCACATCCCCAAAACGGGCGGCACGGCGCTTGCGCTCGCGCTGGAGGGGCGGGCCATGAAGGATGATATCCTGATCGGCGACACCCCGAAGGCCCGCGCCCGGTCACGTCGCTGGCGCGGGGTCAAGGCGCATGGGCGGCTCTGGAAACATTCGACACTGGCCGATATCGCGGGGCTTGCCTCTGACGAAGAGATCGCGGGGTTTTTCACCTTTACGCTGGTGCGCAACCCCTGGGACCGGGCGCTGAGCTATTACAGCTGGCTGCGCGTGCAGGGATTCGCGCATCCGTCGGTGGCGCTGGCCAAGACCCTGCCCTTCGACGCCTTCTTGCGCCACCCGCAGATCCGCACCGCATTCCGGCTCTGGCCCGCGCGGGCCTATATGACCGACCGGACCGGCACCGAGCGCGCTTCGGCCTTTGTGCGGCTGGAGCATCTTGAAACCGACCTCGCCCCGGTCGAGGCGCATCTGGGTTTCCGCCTTGCGCCCCTGCCCCGCGCGAACGCATCAGACCGCCCGCGTGACTGGCGGGCGGCCTATACCGATGATCTGGCGCGGATCGTCGCCGAGGACTGCGCCGAAGACATCGCGCGCTTCGGCTATCGCTTTGATCCCTAGGGATCAGCTGTCCATCTTCAGCGCGTTGATGAAGGCCGACTGCGGGATCTCCACCTTGCCGAACTGGCGCATCTTCTTCTTGCCCTCTTTCTGCTTCTCCAGCAGCTTTTTCTTGCGGGTCGCGTCACCACCATAGCACTTGGCGGTCACGTCCTTGCGCATGGCGCTGATGGTTTCGCGGGCGATGACCCGACCGCCGATTGCGGCCTGAATCGGGATCTTGAACATGTGGCGGGGGATCAGCTCTTTCAGCTTTTCCACCATGACGCGGCCGCGCGATTCCGCGCGATCGCGGTGCACCATGATCGACAGCGCATCAACCGGCTCGTCATTGACGAGGATCGACATCTTAACAAGGTTGTCCTCGCGATACTCGCTGAGCTGATAGTCGAAGCTGGCATAGCCCTTCGTCACCGATTTCAGCCGGTCGTAGAAGTCGAACACCACCTCGGCCAGCGGCAGGTCATATTCCACCATCGCGCGGCTGCCCGCATAGGTCAGGTTCTGCTGGATGCCGCGACGGTCCTGGCACAGCTTCAGGATATCGCCCAGATATTCGTCCGGCACCATGATCGTGGCCTTGATGCGCGGCTCTTCGATATGGTCGATGTAGGTCAGGTCGGGCATGTCGGCGGGGTTGTGCAATTCACGCACCTCGCCATCCTTCATGTGCAGCCTGAAGACCACGCTGGGCGCGGTGGTGATCAGGTCAAGATCATACTCCCGCTCAAGCCGGTCTCGGACGACCTCAAGGTGCAGAAGGCCCAGAAAGCCCATGCGGAAACCAAAGCCGAGTGCGGCCGAAGTTTCCATCTCGTAGCTGAACGAGGCGTCATTCAGGGCGAGCTTTTCGATCGCGTCGCGCAGGGCTTCAAAGTCATTGGCATCAACCGGGAACAGGCCACAGAACACCACGGGCTGCGCGGGCTTGAAGCCCGGCAGGGGCTCGGCGCAGGGCTTGCGTTCATGGGTGATCGTGTCGCCGACACGAGTATCGCGCACCTGCTTGATGGATGCGGTCAGAACACCGATCTCACCCGGCCCCAGTTCGGCGATATCCACCATCTGCGGCTTCAGAACGGCCAGCTTGTCGATGCCATAGACCGCGCCGGTCTGCATCATCTTGACCCGGTCACCCTTCTTGATGACCCCGTCGATCACCCGGATCATGACCACGACGCCCAGATAGCTGTCATACCAGCTGTCCACCAGCATCGCTTTCAGCGGTGCATTCCGGTCGCCCTTGGGCGCGGGCAGGCGCTTCACAATCGCCTCAAGCACGTCAGGAATTCCAAGCCCGGTCTTGGCCGAGATCGGAATCGCGTCGGATGCGTCGATCCCGATCACATCCTCGATGTTTTCCTTCACCCTCTCGGGGTCCGCGGCGGGCAGGTCGATCTTGTTCAACACCGGCACGATGTCATGACCGGCATCGATGGCCTGATAGACGTTGGCAAGTGTCTGCGCCTCGACCCCCTGGCTTGCATCGACGACCAGAAGCGAGCCTTCCACCGCGCGCATGGAGCGGCTGACCTCATAGGCGAAGTCGACGTGGCCGGGCGTGTCGATCAGGTTCAGGACATAGGTGTGACCGTCCTTGGCGGGATACTCGATCCGCACCGTGTTGGCCTTGATGGTGATGCCGCGCTCGCGCTCGATATCCATACTGTCCAGGAGCTGCGCCTTCATGTCGCGCTCGGCCACCGTGCCCGTCATCTGGATCAGACGGTCGGCGAGGGTGGATTTGCCGTGGTCGATGTGGGCCACGATCGAGAAATTGCGGATGCGGTCAAGCTGGGTCATGGGCGCGGATATAGCCTGTAAGCACAGGGCCGGAAAGGGGGCATCCACAGGGCATCGCGCTATACCGTCAGGGGACTTGTGTTGCACGGTTGCGACAGAATCGCGCGGCTATGACCGCCTTCGGCACGTTACGGGCGGCCAGACGCAACCCATTGTGTCAGAGCGCAGGCCAACACCAGCCAATTGCGGCTGCGCAGCCGCATGAAGAAAAACCTGCAAACCACTTTGCTGCATTGAAAATTCGCACGGATGACGGCATAGTATCGCCCAATGAACCCAAGGCACGGCGGCGAACCGCCGGCGGTGTATGAGGCAGATCATGACGAAACCTTATCTGGCAGGCGCCTTTATTGGCCTCGCCATTTCCCTGACCGCAGGTCTGGCATCTGCAGGCCCCATTGAGCGCGCCTGCAATCGTTCGGGCAGCAACAACGCCAATCGCGCGACATGCAGCTGCATCCAGCAGGTTGCGGACTCGACCCTGCGCGGATCATACCAGCGCCGCGCGGCCAAGCTGATGAACGACCCCGATCTGGCGCATGAGGTCTGGATCTCCAAGCGCGAATCCGACGATGAGTTCTGGGAGCACTACAAGGCCTTTGGCGACGCCGCCGCCGCCTATTGCGGCTAAGCCGTAAGTTCCCGCGCCTTGCACAGGCGCGGGTTCCCCCGGATCACAACCAGCGGTCGCGCCCGGTGCCCACCGCATCGCTGACGCGGGCAAACCCCTCGCGCGCGGCAATCAACTCAAGCCCGCGCGCCAGTTTGGCCGCCAGCGAAATCCCTTCATAGACCATCGCAGTATAAACCTGCACGGCCGTGGCACCGGCCCGGATCTTCTCCCATGCCTGTTCGGGCGTGGTGATCCCGCCAACCCCGATCAGCGGCAGCCGGCCTTCGGTCAGACGCGAAAGCTGCGCCAGAACGCGCGTGGACTTTTCGAACAATGGCGCGCCGGAAAGCCCGCCTTTTTCGTCGCGATGTTCAGATTTCAAACCTTCGCGCGAAAGTGTGGTGTTTGTAGCGATGATCCCGTCGATCCCTGACGACAGTGCAACCTCGGCCACGTCCTCGATCTCGGCCGGGGTCAGATCGGGGGCGATCTTCAGGAACACCGGCACCGGACGGGACAGGCCTGCCCGAACCTCGACCACCCCGGCCAGAAGGCCCGCCAGCGCCGCACGGCCCTGCAGGTCGCGCAGGCGCTCGGTATTGGGGGAACTGACGTTCACGGTGGCGAAATCGACATGCGGTCCACAAGTGGCCAGCACCTCGGCAAAGTCGGCGGCGCGATCGGTGGAGTCCTTGTTCGCACCAAGGTTCAGCCCCACGGGCACCGGACCCTTGGGCCGAAGCGCCAGACGCGCCGCAATCTCGCAGGCGCCGTCATTGTTGAAACCAAAGCGGTTGATCGCAGCGCGATCCTCGGACAGGCGGAAAAGGCGCGGCTTGGGGTTGCCCGGCTGCGGCCGGGGCGTCGCGGCCCCCACCTCCAGAAACCCGAAGCCCGAGCGCATAAGGGGCGCCAGCGCCACCGCGTTCTTGTCGTAACCCGCAGCAAGCCCAACGGGATTGGGCAGCGCAAGCCCCGCCAGTCTGGTTTCCAGACGGGCCGACGTGATGACACCCGGCAGGCTTGCAAGCCCAGCCCTCAGCGCCCAAAGCGACAGCCCATGCGCCTTTTCGGGATCGCAACGATGCAGGGCGGCAAGGCCCAGCTTTTCGGTCAAGGTCAGGCCAGGAAGGCTCAAATCACACCCTCGGGAAAGATATGGCCAGAGACGCCCATGGGAAGCGACTTGTCCCAAAGCACGTCAGCCATGCGCAAAGGCCGGTAAAGATGCGGAAACAGCGCCCCACCCCGCGACGGCTCCCACTTCAGGTCTGCCCCCAGCGGTTCGGCGCGCACGGCAACCAGCACCAGATCACTTTCGGTCGAGAACCATTTGGCCGCGGTTTCCGCAACCTGGGACACGGTCGAAAAGTGAATGAACCCGTCAGCAAGATCGACCGGCGCGCCAAGTGTCTGACCGGCGGCACGAAATGCATCCCATTCGGGGCGACGGAAGATCTTGTAGATCAGCATGATGTCTCCATGCACCTAACGCGCCACGCGGTCAATCCTCAGGCATCTTTTCGCTGAACCTCGTCCAAGGGTCGCAAATCGCCAACAATCAGGACGCGAACGTTTGACGCAGGCACCAACTGCCCGCAGACTTTCAGTGTTCATTCAACTGGGAGTTTCAGCATGCGCATCCACCTTTTGATGGCAACGGCGGCGCTCGCGCTCTGCGCGGGCAGCGCACAGGCAGAGTTTTCCTTGCATGTCCTGCACATCAACGATTTTCACAGCCGGATCGAGCCGATCAACAAGTTCGACAGCACCTGCACGGAAAAGGACGCGGCTGAGGATGGCTGCTTTGGTGGCGTTGCGCGGGTAAAGGCGGCAATTGACGGGCTGCGCGACACGTTGCGCGCCGAGGGTCAGAATGTCATCGTTCTGGATGCAGGCGACCAGTCGCAGGGCAGCCTGATGTTCACCACCTATCACGGCGCAGCCGAGGCCGATTTCATGGCACAGATCGGCTTTGATGCCATGGCCATCGGCAACCATGAATTCGACAACGGCCCCGAGGGCGTGGCGACTTTTCTTGATCGCGTGAAGTTCCCGATCATCTCGGGCAATATCGACGTCAGCCAGAACAACATGCTGAAGGGCCGCGTTCAACGCTACACGGTGCTCGATGTCGGGGGCGAGAAGGTGGGCATCGTCTCTGCCCTTGCGACCGACACGCCCGAAACCGCCTCCCCCGGCCCGACGGTGATCTTCCGCGACGATATCGACAGCCTGAAATCAGACGTCGCCGAGCTTGAGGCCGCAGGCGTCACCAAGATCATCGCTCTGACCCATGTGGGCTACAAGCGCGACCAGGAGATCGCCGCCGCGGTGCCGGGGCTTGACGCGGTGGTGGGCGGTCACAGCCACACGTACCTTTCGGCGTCCGACCCCGAGGCGGCAGGTCCCTACCCCACCTGGGTTGATGGTCCGACCGGCAAGGTGCCGGTCGTGCAGGCCTATGCCTATTCCAAATACCTTGGCCATCTGGAGCTGACCTTCGACGATGCGGGCGTGCTGACCGCGGCCAAGGGTGACACGAAGCTGCTCGACAGCTCCATCACCCCCGATCCGGCACTTGAGGCGAAAGTCGCAGAACTGGCTGGCCCGATTGCCGAGTTGAAGAACCGTGTTGTTGCCGAAACGGCCGAAGCCATCGACGGCTCGCGCGATACCTGCCGGGCGGTGGAATGCCAGATGGGCAATCTGGTGGCCGAGGCGATGCTGGACCGCGTGGCAGCGCAGGGTGCACAGATCGCCATTGCCAACGGCGGGGGACTGCGCGCCTCGATCGACGCAGGACCAGTGACCATGGGTGAAGTCCTGACGGTTCTGCCGTTCCAGAACACGCTGTCCACCTTTACCGTCACAGGTGCGACCGTGATCGCCGCCCTGGAAAACGGCGTCAGCCAGATCGAGGAAGGCGCCGGGCGTTTTGCGCAGGTTGCGGGTCTGAAATACACTTTCGATCCGGCCCAGCCTGCGGGCAGCCGCGTCTCTGATGTCATGGTCAAGGACGGCGAGGCCTGGGTCGCCATTGATCCGGCCAAGGAGTATCTCGCCGTGTCGAACAACTATGTTCGCGGTGGTGGAGACGGCTACAAGATGTTCGTCGATGCGAAAGACGCCTATGACTTTGGCCCCGACCTTGCCGATGTGACGGCCGAGTATCTGGCGAAGAACGCCCCCTATGCGCCCTTTACCGACGGGCGCATCACCCGCAAGTAAGGGCCGACTGGCCCCGGCCTGGCCGGGGCCTCCCCTCTCAGGGCTTTTTCTTGGCCTCGGCCGCCGCCTTCATGCGGGCAATGAGCGTGGCCTTGTCGTCCTTTGATCCGAAGGGGTTCTTTTCGCCGCCCTTCTGGTTTTTCTCGTTGTACCGCGTCGGCGCTTTTTTTGCGCCTGCGACGGAGCCTGATTTGCTGTAATCCATAGCGCCTACCTTCTGACCAGCCGAGCCTTGCCATAAAGCGTGTCCATCGCGACCTCAACCACCTGCATCCGGTCTCCTGCAGGCGCATAGGTCAAAGTAAAGGGAAACCGCGTCCGTTCCGCCATATCATCCGGAGGGAAGCCGCCGATCCGCCGATACTCTCCGGCACAGACGACATTTGCGCCATCCGCCTTCGGGGCGCCCAGCACAATGGCCGTGGCGCGTCGACCGTCGAACATCTTCAGGTCCACGCCGCATTCCTGCCCCGGCGCCACGTCGCGCAAGGTGGCAAACATCGCCGTCAGCGGGTCGACGGTGCCCGCCTGCGTCGCGGGATCGACGTCATAAGGGCGCGGCTCGCGTGCGGGTTGGTAGCTGCGCACCGTGGGAACACCCTTCACCCATGACATGCTGGATTTGGACTGGCGTTTGCCGGTGTCCGCATCCTCGGTATAGGTGGTCGCGATATAGGTGCCCTTGTCAGTGATCACGCCACGGGCGGTGGCGTCATAGCGCACGGTCCGGATCAGCGCAGCAAGTCCGCCCGATTTCAGTTGGGCGCGAACGACATAGTTTCCGCCGGCCTCGCCTTCGCCCGCCCAGGCCAGACTGCCCGCCTTGATCCCGCGCAACACGAAATCGAACTGCGCCTCTTCGGCCCGCGCCGCACCAGACAGCGCCAGCGCGATGGCTGCGGCCGCCAGCATACGTATCGTCGAAACCATCCTGCCCGCTCCTGTAAAGGCACAGAGCGCGTCGCCTGCGCCGTTTGGCTACTGGAATATAGGGACGGTCTGGGGCATTACAGCGCAAAGCTGTCAGGATCGGCCCCTTCGTGCCGAATTGGCGCGCCCGAACTTGGCAAACTTGCGGAGCCGGCAGATGGATGTTTCAGCGCTTGCACAATCCGTGATCGCGGGCGACCGGCGGGCGTTGGCCCGCGCGATCACACTCGTGGAAAGCGCGCGCGAGGATCACCGTGCCGAGGCCCGCGTCCTTGTGGCCGAGGTGGCCAAGTCGGGGCGCGAGGCCCTGCGGATCGGCCTTTCCGGCACGCCTGGGGTGGGCAAGTCTACCTTCATCGAATCCTTCGGGTGCTTCCTGACAGGGCTTGGCCTGCGCGTTGCCGTGCTGGCGGTAGACCCCTCCTCGGCCCGGTCAGGTGGTTCGATCCTTGGCGACAAGACCCGGATGGAGCGGCTTAGCCGCGATCCGCGGGCCTTTATCCGCCCTTCGCCCAGTCAGACGCATCTGGGCGGTGTTGCCCGCCGCACGCGTGAGGCAGTCGCGTTGTGTGAGGGTGCAGGGTTTGACGTCGTGCTGATCGAAACCGTAGGCGTGGGCCAGTCGGAAACCATGGTGGCCGAAATGTGCGACCTGTTCCTGCTGCTGCTGGCGCCCGCCGGTGGCGACGAGTTGCAGGGCGTCAAGCGTGGTATCATGGAGATGGCCGACATCATTCTGGTGAACAAGGCCGATGGCGATCTGAAGCCTGCGGCATTGCGCACGCAGGCCGATTACGCCGGCGCCCTTCGCCTGTTGCGCCGCCGCCCGCAGGATCCTGAGGGTTTTCCCAAGGCACTGGCCGTCTCGGCGCTTGAGGAGAACGGGCTTGCCCAGGCATGGGACGAGATGGAGAGGCTGACCGCCTGGCGGCGTGAAACCGGGCACTGGCAGCGCCGACGCACCGAACAGGCCCGCCACTGGTTCGAGGAAGAGGTGCGCCACAGCCTTCTGGCCCGTCTGGCGCGCGAACCTCTGCGCGGGCTGATGGAGGGGCTGGGCGCAGCCGTGGGCCGGGGCGAACGCACGCCAGACGAGGCGGCGGCAGAACTGCTGGCCCATCTCGGTCGCTGAGGCGCGCCAAATCAATGCCGCATGTCCATGGTGAATCGCTTGACGATGCCGGGAAATCCGCCTAAACGGCGGCGATGGAATTCGGTGCCGGCTGGCTCAGCGGGCTCCATGGGTGTTACTCCGGGCTGCCGCCTTTGGGCAATGGTCCGAAAGACAAGGAACAACAAGATGTCGCGCGTCTGCGAACTGAGCGGTAAAGGCCCGATGGTTGGTAACACCATCAGCCACGCCAACAACAAATCCAAGCGGCGCTTCCTGCCGAACCTGAACGACGTCACCCTGCTGTCGGACGTTCTGGGCCAGTCGTTCAAGATGCGCGTTTCGGCGGCTGCCCTGCGCACTGTTGACCACCGCGGCGGTCTGGACGCCTTCCTGGCCAAGGCCAAGGACGAAGAGCTGTCGGCTAAGGCGCTGAAAATCAAGAAAGACATCGAAAAGGCCCAGGCAGCAGCCTGATCCTTTCCGGTCGATGCATGAAGGCCCTGCGATGTGCTCGCGGGGCTTTTGTCGTTTGCGAAAGGCCCTGCGCACGCTTTGTCGCATTTGCCTTTTTCGCACCAGCAGGTAGTCTTTCGGCATGACCCGCCTGCGCAGTGCAATCGCCGGACTTATCTGTCTTGTCCTTGCCATCGGCAGCGGCGGCATTGCCTTGGCACGTATGCAGCCGGCGCTGATGGACGTGATCGAGATCTGCTCGGGCGATCAGATCATCACGTTGAAGCTGGCCTCTGGCGGCTCGCAGAAGCCCGTGCACCCTTGCCCGGATTGCGTCATCGCGGGTCTCTCGATTCTGCCCGAGCCGATTCTCGTGCCACCGGCGCCAGATACCGTGGCCCCGCGCGCAGCCGGGCAACGTGCGGCCGTTGCCGACCATGCGCCGCCTCTCCGCTCGGCCCGTGACCCACCCGCTGATCCCTGCTGAACCCCAGTTATTGAACTTTCAGACAAGGATCCGACCGATGCTCAAGACATCGCTGCTCTCTGCCACCATGTTGGCAATTTTCGCCCTGCCCGCCCTCGCCGAAGGGATCGTCGTGAATGACGCCTACGCGCGCTCTTCCTCCATGAACGCGAAGGCAGGCGCTGCCTTCATGGTGATCGAAAACACCACCGACACGGACGACCGCCTGATCTCGGCCACTTCGGATGTAGCGCAGCGTGTAGAGTTGCATACCCATCGGGCGGATTCGGCCGGAAACATGCAGATGCTCGAGGTGAAGGAGGGCTTTGCCATTCCCGCCCACGGCAGCCATGCGCTGGCGCGTGGGGGCGACCATGTGATGTTCCTTGGCCTGAACCGTGGGCTGGCACATGGCGACATGGTCGACGTGACGCTGACCTTTGAAAAGGCGGGCGACGTCACCATCAAGATCCCCGTCGACCTGGAACGTCAGGACGGGCCCGGCATGCAGATGGGCGGCGGCATGGGCGAAGGCCAGATGCACAAGCATGGCGCCTCAAACTGATCAAGCGGGCCAGCGGGGCTATGTCTGGCTCCGCAGGCCCACCCAAGGAACCACACATGACCCGGCACATCCTGTTTGTCTGCCTTGGCAATATCTGCCGTTCCCCGGCGGCTGAAGCCGTGCTGCGCGCAAAGGCCGCCCGCGCAGGCCTGATGGTAGAGGTCGACAGCGCCGGCACCGGTGACTGGCATGTGGGAGAGCCGCCACATCCGCCGATGATCGCCGCCGCGACGGCGCGCGGATACCGGCTGGAGGCTCTGCGAGCGCGCCAGCTCTCCGTCTCGGACTTCGCGCGGTTTGACATGATCCTGACGATGGACAACGCCAACCAGCGCAAAGCCTCGGCCCTGCGGGCGCAGGCGGGTATGGGACCCCTGCCCAAACTGTTCTTGAGCTACGCCCCGGATTGCGGCCTGACCGAAGTGCCAGACCCTTGGTACACCGGCGATTTTGACCAGACGCTTGATCTGCTGGAGGCCGCGACCGATGGATTGATCGCCGCGCTGCTCAGCACGGATCAGCGCTGACGCAGGCGCGAGGTCAGCCGCGACACACCGCCGGGACTGACCACGAAGCTGAGCGCAAAGCCTGCAACAAAGCCCGCGAGGTCGGCAACCCAGTAATCCGCCCCCCCGAACAGCAGGCTGAAAAGCAATTGGGCGCCCAGAAGGAACAGGATCATGCGGAACGCGGGCAGGCGTGCCGCCCCCACCGCGTCTTGCCGCATGAGCAGCAGATAGGTGAAGGCCCCGATCAGCCCGTAGTTACCCGGATACCCCCCGAACAGCGGGGCGGTCACCCAAGGTTGGGCACTGAAGGCAAGCGCGCCGATGATCGACGCGCCAAAGAAGATGACGAGCACCGCCCACCAGCGAAAGATCTCGGCCACCTTCTTGCCAAGCGCCAGCAGGATCACAACCACGAATACCGCCTGCGTCGTCGTGCCCTGAACAAAGGGGTAAAGGATGAACCGCGCGAGGGCCTCGATGGGCCAGACACCATTCGTCCACATGTAGCGCGTCAGATCCGGGATCACGGCAAAGCGCTGCAGCGCCTCGATCCGCCAGCCAATCGCCGCAGGACCACCGACCAGACCACCTGCGCCAGCCGCCAGCACCACCTCCATCGCGATGATCGGCAGGGCAAGCAGCCAGACCACCGGCGGCAGCGGGTTCAGCGGCGGGGCATTCAGGGTATCGCGCATGGGCACCTCACTCCTGCGGGTGCCTTCATTGACGGCCCGCCGCCCGGAAGGTAAGCCGAAGCCCCAGCCATTTCCAGACGGAGAACGCATATGTCCGAGCCGGTCCAAACGCCTCAGACCTTCACCCCCCGGATCTTTTCGGGAATCCAGCCCTCGGGCGGTCTTACTCTTGGCAATTACCTTGGCGCGCTGAAGCGCTTTGTCGAGAAGCAGGACGAAGGGATCGAGACGATCTACTGCCTCGTGGACATGCATGCGATCACTGTCTGGCAAAGCCCCGCAGACTTGCGCCGGCAAACGCGTGAGGGGGCTGCCGCCTTCATCGCCGCCGGGATCGACCCGAAACGCTCGATCCTCTTCAACCAGAGCCAGGTCAGCGCGCATGCGGAACTCGGCTGGATATTCAACTGCGTCGCGCGGATGGGCTGGATGGGCCGCATGACGCAGTGGAAGGACAAGGCCGGCAAGAACAGCGAGAATGCCTCGCTGGGTCTCTTTGCCTATCCCGCGCTGATGGCGGCCGACATTCTGGCCTACAAGGCAACCCATGTGCCGGTGGGCGAGGATCAGAAGCAGCATCTTGAGCTGACACGCGACATCGCGGCCAAGTTCAACAACGACTACGGCGTGAACTTCTTCCCCATCACCGAGCCGGTGATCGAAGGCGCGGCCACCCGCGTCATGAGCTTGCGCGACGGATCGAAGAAGATGTCGAAGTCCGACCCCTCGGACCAGAGCCGCATCAACCTGACCGACGATGCCGACGCCATCGCCGCCAAGATCCGCAAGGCCAAGACCGACCCCGAGCCGCTGCCCGACACGCTCGACGGCCTGAAAGACCGGCCCGAGGCGCGCAATCTGGTGAACATCTACGCAGCCCTCGCGGGGCTTACGCCCGCTGCGGTGGTGGCCGAGCATGCAGGCGCCCAGTTCGGCACCTTCAAGCCCCGGCTTGCGGAACTTGCCGTCAGCGTGCTGTCGCCCATCACGACCGAGATGAACCGCCTGATGGCCGACCCGGCCGAGATCGACCGGATCCTTGGCGAAGGGTCTGCCCGCGCCGAGGCCATCGCCCGCCCCATCCTCGACGAGGTCTATGACATCGTCGGCATGGTGCGTTCGCGGCAGGTGTGATGGCCGGGCGCGGCCTGCGATTGATTGCACGGGCAGGGCTTCATGTCCTGTTCGTGATTTCTGTCGTGCTGGTCGTGCGCGGCGTGCTTGAACTGCGCGAGAACCCTGCGCTGACGCCCTATGTGGAACGTGGCGAGGCCGAATTCCGGGCCGCGGTCGATGCGGCCATGGCGCGGGCCGCAACGCCCCAGCGGATCCACACGCTGATTGAGGGCTATCTGAACGAGACACCGCGCGACTGGATCGCACTGCGTGCGGTCGAGGATGTCGCGGCGGAACGGGGCATCCCTGTCGACCCGGCGCTGGCACTGCGCATCAGCGCTGCCTGGGACGAGGATTCGAGCATGCTCGCCAAGGCCACGGCTTGCGGGCGCTGCATGTTCGACGTGGAAAGCTGCTCGATATCAGAAACGCTGATCTGCAATGTCCCGATCAGCTTTACGCCGGTGGGCGATGTGGCGGGCCTTGCGCAAGAGGGGTTGAACGCCGCACGGGGCCGACCGGTGGACACCTTGAACCTGACGCTCTCGGCCATCGGACTGGGCGCGACGGCGGCGATTGTCGTGACCGAAGGCAGCTCAATTGCGGTCAAGGCAGGCGCATCGGGGCTGAAGCTTGCGCGCGGTATGCGGCTTCTGTCGCCCGGGATGGAACGCTGGCTTCTGCGCATGGGGGATGAGGCCGTGGACATGGCCGCGCTCAAGCAAGTGCGCTGGCCAACTGACCTGCCCTGTGTATTCAACCGTGCCCCCGTTGCCGCCATCGGTGCTGCCGCGACCGATCTGTGGCGCGTGGCCGAGGCGACCGACCCCAAGACCGCGCTGCGCCTTCTGCCCCATATTGATGATGCCAATGACGCCCGCCGCATGGCGCGTGCCTCCACGGCACTCGGGCCGCGCACCTTGGGCAGCATCGAGGTTCTGGGCAAGGCCCGCATGATGCGCCTTGGCATCCGCCTTTCGGATCTGGCGCAAGAGCTGTTTGCCGGGCTGGCGGGGATGGTCGCCGCCGCGATCAGCTTTGCCAAATCGCTGGGCCTGCGCCTTTTGCGTGGGGGCATGCGCCGGCTGGCCTAAGCCGTCACGATCCTGTTGCAGGATCACGAGCTAATGGGCAGGCGCACAGCGCGATTCGGGCCGCCGTCCCCCAAGGCATCCTCGCGGCCAATTCCCCGGGCCGAGATCCCCTCCCGGTCCGGGGTTCGCTTACTCTTCCAGCAGACCCCAGCCATCCGGCGTGAAGTCGAACTTCAACGCGATTTCGGTGGCGATTTTCTCGTGCTGCCAGATGACATCGGCCGAAATCTTCAAGGGGCCGATCATCGCGTCGAGAAGTTCGTCCTCATCGTCGCGGTTGGTGCGGAAACCGCGATCCTGCAGCGCCTTCTGCACCCCGTCCCAATTGGCGTCGATATCCTCGGGGTAGAACTGATAGGTGATGATGGCGACCTCGGGCGCATCGGCGGCGAAGGCCTCGAAGCTTTCAAAGGTCTCGGCTTTCTGGGCTTTGTAGTCGTGACTCATCGCAGGTCTCCCTTTGGGGCGGTCATGCCAAAGCGCACGGCGCGGCGCAAGCGTCAAGCGTTGGCCAGCCGCCGTGCCAGTGCGTTCTGCCGCTCGATCACCAGGGGAAGGTCGATGGTAGCAAGCTGGTGATCGCGCACCACCTGCCGCCCTTCGACGAACAGATGCCGCGCCTGACCGGGACCACAGAGGACCAGCGCCGCGACCGGGTCCCACGCACCTGCCGCCTCAATGCCGCGCATGTCCCAGACAGCAATATCGGCCCGTTTGCCCGGCGCAAGGCTGCCGCAGTCATTGCGCCCCAGCACCTGAGCGCCCCCCAGCGTGGCAATCTCCAGCGCCTCGCGCGCCGACATCGCATCCGCCCCACGCGCCACCCGTTGCAGAAGCAGCGTCTGGCGCACCTCATCCATCAGATTGCCCGCATCATTCGATGCAGAGCCATCGACGCCAAGCCCGACACGCACCCCGTTGTCCCGCATGGCACGCACAGGCGCGATGCCCGACCCAAGCCGACAGTTGGAACAGGGGCAATGCGCCACCCCGGTCTGGCTGCGAGCAAACAGGTCGATCTCGGCCCCGTCCAGCTTCACGCAATGCGCATGCCAGACATCGGCCCCCGTCCAGCCCAGATCCTCGGCATACTGTCCGGGGCGGCAGCCGAAATTGGCAAGGCTATAGGCGATATCCTCGTCATTCTCGGCAAGGTGCGTATGCAGCATCACCCCCTTGTCGCGGGCCAGCAGGGCTGCATCGCGCATCAGATCGCGGCTGACCGAGAACGGTGAACAGGGGGCCAGCCCCACACGCACCATCGCGCCCTCGGCAGGGTCGTGGAAGGTGTCGATAACGCGGATGCTGTCCTTCAGGATCGCATCCTCGGCCTCCACCAGACTGTCCGGTGGCAATCCACCGGCGCTTTCGCCAATGCTCATCGCCCCGCGCGTCGGATGGAAGCGCAGACCCACCTCAGTCGCGGCGGCAATCGTGTCATCAAGCCGCGCGCCGTTTGGGTAGAGATAAAGGTGGTCCGAGGTCAGGCTGCAGCCCGAGAGTGCAAGTTCGGCCAACCCGATCTCGGCCGAGACGAACATCTCTTCCGGGCCGAACCGCGCCCAGATCGGGTAGAGCGTCTTGAGCCAGCCAAAGAGCAGCGCATCCTGTCCGCCCGGCACCGCCCGCGTCAGCGTCTGATAGAGGTGATGGTGCGTGTTCACCAGGCCCGGAGTCACAACGCAGCCCGTGGCATCCACCACCTCTGCGCCGGATGCCTGCAGCCCCTGCCCCACCGCCTCAACTATGCCATCGCGGATCAGCACATCGCCGCCCGCAATCTCGCGCCGCGCGTGGTCCATCGTCACCACGGCCAATGCGTTACGGATCAATATCTGTTGGGTCATTTCCCGGGTCCTTTGTCTTGCCCCTTCGGTTTCCCGGCCGGACGCGCGACAGAAGGGGGGAAGGACTCGGCGCGTCAGGGCCAATCTGCCCTGAAACGCCGTGCTGACGCAAGAGTGGGCTCAGCCCCGCAGGACGGCCATCGCTGCCTTGTGGACCGCCGGGGACGAAGCCGCCAGTATCCGCCCGCCCTGATGCGCGGGCCTGCCCTCCCAGTCGGTGACGATGCCGCCCGCAGCCTCGATCACGGCAATGGGGGCCTGAACGTCATAGGCCTGCAGCCCTGCTTCGACGACCAGATCGATATGTCCCGCCGCCAGCAGCGCATAGGCGTAGCAGTCTGTGCCATAGCGCGTCAGCCGACACTCGCGCGCAAGCGCGTGGAATGCCGCGCCCTCTTCTGCTGTCCCGACTTCTGGGAATGTCGACATGATGATGCATTCGCCTAGGTCACGCGCCGTCCGGGTGGCCAGAGGACGCGTCCAATGCGGACCCACCATTCTGGCAATGCCAAAGCCGCCCTCGAACCGCTCGCCGGTATAGGGCTGGTCGATCAGGCCATAGATCGGCCCCGAGGCATCTGCGACCGAGATCAGCACCCCCCAGGTGGGCGTGCCGCAAAGATAAGACCGCGTGCCATCAATGGGGTCGAGCACCCAGGTCAGGCCCGAACTTCCGACACTGGCGCCGAATTCCTCGCCAAGAATGCCATCCAAGGGGCGACGCCGCCCCAGAATCTCACGCATGCGCTGTTCCGAGAGGCGGTCGGCAACAGTTACCGGATCAAACCGGTGGCTTTCCTTGTTGTCTGCGGTCAAATCGGCGCTGCGGAAATGGCTCAACGTCGCTGTCCGCGCCGCGTCTGCCAGTTCATGCGCGACTGAAATCAGGTCCGCGCGTGTCGCCTCTGTCAGCACCGTCATATCTGTCACCTCTTGCTTGCCGTCCAAGGGCTAGCGATGCCCGTCAGGCCGGTCAAGCAAAGAGGCGTTTCATCACATCACCGGCGCGCCTTTCCCGGCACCCCGTCTTCTTCCGCACCAGGGGCGGAGCCCGGTGTTCAGGCAGCGTCGCTCAGCACGCGCGCCAGATCAAACAGGCGGCGGCGCTGCGCTTCGGGGATGGCGTAGTAAGACCGAACCAGCTCCAGCGCCTCTTTGTCGGCCAGCATGTCGCCTTCGACGGGCACGGCCACGTCGCGTTTTTCATCAAGACCTTCAAAGAAGAAACCGATGTGCACACCAAGCGTCTCGGCGATGTCCCACAGGCGGGAGGCGCTGACACGGTTCATGCCGGTTTCGTATTTCTGAATCTGCTGAAATTTAATCCCGACCTGATCAGCCAGCTGTTGCTGGGTCATGCCCACCATCCAGCGGCGATGCCGGATACGCTTGCCCACATGCGCATCAACGGGGTGCTTCATCTTCAATACTCCCAAGTGACAAAATTTACCGTTACCACCGGTTTGCAGCCTATGGGTGTAGGATGCTGCCCGGCTTCTCCTTATTGTCATGTAACACTCAAAACGGCTACCTGTCTTTTTAGACAGTGCCCGTCGCACCATCGAACAACAGTCCGGGATTGCAGCGCAAATTCACCCTTGGCCACCGCATTCCGCCCCTGCTTTCTCTGATACAGGGGCTTTCACCAAATAGTTGTGCCCAGTTTTTGACCACCACGCAAGCCCAATCTTCCCCCTTCTGGACAGCGATTCTCTCTTCGCTAAGGTCCTTTTTCGACAATGATTCCAGTCCTGCAACCGGAGCGATTCTGACGTGCAAGCGCTACAACTCGAAACCCTTCACGTCGCGCCTGTCCTGCGCGAGATCACCCTGCCTGCGCCCGCCCGTGGCGAGTTGCGCCTGCGGATTGCGGCCTGTGCGCTGAACTTTGCGGACCTTCTGATGATCGACGGGCGCTATCAGGAAAAACCCGCGCTCCCCTTCACCCTCGGGATGGAGATGGCGGGAACCGTCATCGCCCTTGGGGAAGATGTGACCGGGTTCAGGATCGGCGACCGGGTCGCGGCCTTTGCCGGACAGGGCGGCCTTGCAACCGAGGCGAATGTCGCCGCAAGCCGCTGCCTTCCCCTGCCAGCAGCGCTTGATTTCGAAACCGCCGCCGCGTTCCAGATCGCCTACGGGACGTCGCACCTGTCGCTCGATCACCGCGCGCACCTGCAGCCAGGTGAGACGCTGTTCGTGACCGGTGCGGCGGGCGGCGTTGGCCTGACGGCAGTCGAGATCGGCAAACGGATGGGCGCGCGGGTCATCGCCTCGGCCCGCGGCGCCGAAAAGCTGGAGGTTGCGCGCCAGGCCGGTGCCGACCATGTGATCGACAGCGACGCCCCCGGCCTGCGCGAGGCCCTGCGCGAGCTTGGCGGGGTGGATGTCGTCTATGACTCGGTGGGCGAGCCCGCCTTTTCTGAAGCGCTGCGCGCCACACGGCCTGAGGGGCGCATCCTGACCATCGGCTTTGCCGGTGGCGAAGTGCCGCAGATCCCGGCCAACCTGCTGCTCGTCAAGAACCTGACCGTGATGGGCCTCTACTGGGGCGGCTACCTGACGTTCCGCCCCGATGTTCTGACCGCAAGCCTGCGCACGCTTGCCGACTGGATCGCGGATGGCAGCCTGAAACCCCACATCAGCCACCGCTTCCCCTTGTCACATGCCTCCGAGGCACTCTCCTGCCTGCGCGAACGCCGCTCGACCGGCAAGATCGTGGTCACGATGGCGGCCTGACCCCTTCATCCGGGCACCAAGAACTTTCGGGGGTGAGCTGGCCGCCGACCAGAGGGGGCGGACAGCCCCCTGCGCCCTCTCAGAATTCCACACCGCAGGCGAAGATCGTGTCGATCATGGCCTGCGTGCCCTTCGAGAACTCCATCGAGCATGGATAGGGCGCCCCCTCTGTCACGCTGCGCCCAAAGGCTTCAACCTGCAGGACATAGTGGTTGACGCCGGAATAACGGAACAGCTCAGAGACCCCGCCGCCGCGATGTAGCTCTACCTGCGCCTCGCCGAAGAGCCCCGCATTGAACGGTGCGGTCAGGCGGATCAGGCCGGTCGTGCCCTGGAAGATCACTTCCTGACGCGGGAAAAGCCGCATCGAGGTGATGGCCGAATAGGTGAAACGCCCCTGCGGCCCCTCCATCTCGCCGGTGACATGGGCAAAGGTATCGACCCCATTCTCCCGACGCAAACGCGCCTGCAGGTTCACGGGTTCGGCCGCTGCGGCAAAGCGCACCGATCCATAGGTGTAGACCCCGATGTCACGGATGCCGCCGCCCCCGGTTTCGGGACGGTTGCGGATATTGCCCGGCTCGGTCCGGTTGTCATAGCTGAAGGCGGTATCGACATGCTCCAGCCGGCCAATCGCGCCCTCGGCAATCAGGTCGCGCGCCTTCTGCCATTGCGGGTGATGCACGATCATATAGGCCTCGGCCACCACGAGCCCGCTGGCATCGCGCGCGGCGATCAGCTGCTCGAACTCGGCCGCCTGCATGGTCATGGGCTTTTCGGTCAACACATGCTTGCCGGCAGCGATGGCCTTCAGCGACCACTCCAGATGCAGGGTGTTGGGCAGCGGGATATAGACCGCATCGATGCCGGGATCGGCCAGCAACGCCTCGTAGCTGTCATGCAGGCGCAGTCCGGGCGCAAAGGCACGAAATCCCGCCGCTTTTTCCTCGGATGAGGTTGCCAGCGCCGCCAGCTCGGCCCCCTTGGCCGCGTGGATCGCCGGTCCCATGTGGTTCTGCGCGAACTTCGCCGCCCCTAGAATACCCCAACGCACGCTCATCGCGTTCCCTCCCGCCCGTGTCGTGCGAAGGTTAGGCGGGTGGCATGCCCGCCGCAAGCTCGGAAGTTAGCGCAAACAGCCTTAGTCGCGGCGACGTAGCCGCAGATAGGTCATGAGGCCAAGTGGCGGCAACCCGTCCTCTTCGACCAGTTCGAGCCGGGCATCGCCCAGCACACGGGCACGATCAAAGTCGCTGTGCCAGCCAAGCAGATCGGACAGCGGCGCAACCATCCGCTCGATCCTGGCCAGCGCCCCCTTGCCCTCGGCCGCGAAGTGGTTGGTGATCAGCACATGGCCACCGCGCCGACAAACCCGCGCCATTTCGGCCAGAACGCGCTCGGGCTCAGGGACGACCGACATGATATGCATGGCGCAAACGGTGTCGAAACTCTCGTCCGCGAAATCCAGCGCCCGCGCATCCATCTGACGCAGTTCGCGCACATGGCGCAGCCCTTGCTCGGCCACCCGTTCATGCGCCTTGGCCAGCATCTCTTCGGAAAAGTCGATGCCTGTCACCTGCATATGCGGGGCATAGAATGGCAAGGCCAGGCCAGTGCCAACCCCGACTTCCAGCACCGTGCCGCCGACATGGTTGGCAAAGCTCGTCGCGCGCCGCCGTCCAGCATGGGTGACCGCGCCAAAGGTGCGATCATAAACCGGGGCCCAGCGGGCATAGGATTTCGCGACGGCTTCAAGCTCCATCCGGGGCTCCTTTCAAATCATCAGGTTTCGGTCGGCCCTGCATCGGGTGTCTTGTCGCGGCGGACCATGCTGAAGCCGACGATGCCGACATAGATCAGGTCTAGCGCCACCAGCGTGGCCCATGGGTAGGCGATCAGCGCTGCGATCAGACCTGCAAAGGCCACCACCACATAGCGCACATACCGTGCCTCGAAGGTCAGCTTCTTGAACGACGGCGTGCGGAAACGCCCGATCATCAGCGCCCCGACGCCCGCCATGTAAACCGCGACGATGCTGCCATGGAACGGCTGTTCGGCATCGATGGCGAAGCTGAGGAACATGGGCAGGAAGGCCAGCATCGCCCCGGCAGGCGAGGGCACACCCTGAAAGCCCGCCTTCTCGGCCACCTTGTCGATTGCGCGGTTGCCCAGATTGAACCGCGCAAGCCGCAGAAGGCACGAGACGGCATAGATCAGCACGGCAATCCAGCCCGCCGCGCGCATGTCCTGCAGCGCCCAGATCCACAGGATCAGGCCCGGCGCCACGCCGAAATTGACAAAGTCGCACAGGCTGTCCAGTTCGGCACCGATCTGGCTCTCAGACCTCAGCAGGCGCGCAATCCGGCCGTCGAGTCCGTCCATGATCGCCGCCAGCACAATCAGCAACAATGCCAGACGAAAGTGGCCCTCGATGGCAAACCGAATGGCCGTCAGGCCAGCGCAAAGCGCGCCAACCGTCAGCATATTGGGCACAAGCCCGATCAGCGAAAGGCGACGCGGCGCGGGTTCCATCGCTCAGACCAGCTTTGCAAGGCGTTGGGGCAACTCGCGGCCCAGCTCGGCGATCACCGTCTCGCCTGCAATACAGGTCTGTCCCACGGCGACCAGCGGCGACACACCTTCGGGAAGATAGACATCGACGCGGCTGCCAAAGCGGATAAGGCCAAAACGCTCACCCGTCTTCAGGCTCTGCCCTTCTGACACAAAGGGCACGATCCGGCGCGCGACCAGACCTGCGATCTGCACGACTGCGATGCGGCGGCCGTCGGCAAGCTCAAGGCACAGCGAGTTGCGCTCGTTGTCCTCGGACGCCTTGTCGAGCGAGGCGTTCAGGAATTTGCCAGGGCGGTAGGCCATCTCCACCAGCTTACCCGCGATGGGCGCACGGTTCACATGGCAGTTGAAGACTGACATGAATACGGAAACGCGCAGCAGCGGGTCGCTTGCCATGCCCAGCTCAGGCGGCGGAACCGCACGTTCGATCAGCGACACGACACCGTCGGCGGGAGAGATCATCAAGCCATCGCCCTGCGGCACGGCACGCTTGGGATCGCGGAAGAAGTAGTAGCACCAGATGGTCAGCCCGACCCCGATCCAGCCCAGCGGGTCCCAAAGCCAGAACAGCAGCAGGGTAACCAGACCAAAGATCGCGACGAACTTGATGCCTTCGGGGTGCATCGGCTTTATGAACGTCTTCAGCATGTCAGAGGGCATGGTCATCGGTCAGGGTCCTTGTTCCGTTTGCGCCTTGGTACTGACACCTGCCCGCAGGATCAACGCCACGCCGCCGCGCAACATGCGCGCAAACGACAAAGCAACTAAATACGACGCTTTGGACACGAAACGCGACGCGAAGTAAACCCCTGCCCGATCACATTTTCAACTGCAGGGCATGGCCTCGGCGGATCACGGGCAGGATGGGCTGGCCGCGATACGAAAAAGGGGCGGCCCGAAAGCCGCCCCTTTTCCTTCTGTCTGCGTTGCTGCGATCAGACTTTGGCCAGCATCCCCTTGCCGCGGGCCAGTTCTTTCATCTTGGCCTGCAGTTTTTCAAAGGCACGCACCTCGATCTGGCGGATCCGCTCGCGGCTGACGCCGTAGCTATCGGACAACTCTTCAAGCGTGACCGGGTCTTCGCTCAGACGGCGCTGCACCAGGATGTCCTTTTCGCGGTCGTTGAGCACCGACATCGCCTGCGCCAGCAAGGCACGGCGGGCGTCCAGTTCGTCACGCTCGGCATAGGCGCCTGCCTGATCGCTGTCCTCAT
Source organism: Gemmobacter aquaticus (assembly GCF_007859075.1). Lineage (GTDB taxonomy): Bacteria > Pseudomonadota > Alphaproteobacteria > Rhodobacterales > Rhodobacteraceae > Gemmobacter > Gemmobacter aquaticus. The sequence continues at coordinate 413,296 of NZ_VOAK01000011.1, read as the reverse complement.
CCTCAAGCCAGTCCTGCCATTGGGTCGAGGAATCGCCGTCCGAACCCACCGTCGCATTCAGCGAGGCATCCGAGCCAGACAGGCGCCGGTTCATATCGATGACCTCATCCTCGGTCACCGACAGATCCTTGGCGATCTGAGCCACGTTTTCGGGACGCAGGTCGCCGTCTTCAAGCGCACCGACCTTGGCCTTGGCCTTGCGGAGGTTGAAGAACAGCTTTTTCTGCGCCGAGGTGGTACCCAGTTTCACAAGGCTCCAGGACCGCAGGATGTATTCCTGGATCGAGGCGCGGATCCACCACATGGCATAGGTCGCGAGGCGGAAGCCCTTTTCGGGGTCAAACCGCTTCACGGCCTGCATCAGGCCGACGTTCGCTTCGGAAATCACCTCGGCCTGCGGCAGACCGTAGCCGCGATAGCCCATGGCGATCTTTGCGGCCAGCCGAAGGTGACTGGTCACAAGCCGGTGGGCGGCCTTGGGGTCCTGATGATCAACCCAGGCCTTGGCCAGCATGTATTCTTCTTCCGGTTCCAGCAGCGGGAACTTGCGGATCTCTTGAAGATAGCGGTTCAGCCCCTGTTCTGGGCTGGGCGCCGGAAGGTTCGCATAGCTCGACATTGACTGTCCCCCTTTCTCGCCCCGAAGCCAAAAGCCTTGCGGGGCAGACACTTTACAACGGACCGCACAAACCACAACCAGTGCCTGCACGGTTTCCGACATTTTACGTCAAGATAGGACGCATCCGTCGCGGATTCGAGGAATGTAACACCACTTCACACAGACGTGTTATCGCTATCGCCGTGGCGCGGCGTTCGCAAACGTGCCCGCTCACGCTGAAGCCACAATGCCGTCAGCATCAGGGGGGCGTTGTTCACCTCGCCACTCGCGATCAGCGACATAAGGGCTTCAAATTCAATAAGATGTCCGCGGATATCCTCGGCCTCGCCCTCGACGCCGAACACGCCCTCGATGCCATCGGGCAGATCGGTCAGGGCGACATAGGAATAGATGTATTCGCTTTTCGCACCGGGCGACGGGTAATAGCCCGCAACGAATTCCAGCGCCCCGAGGTTCAGGCCGGCCTCCTCGACCGCCTCGCGCCGCGCGGCCTGTTCGGGTGTCTCGCCCGCATCGATGCGCCCTGCGATGGCTTCAAGCAGCCAGGGCTGCGGATCACCCCGCCCCATCGGCCCGGCACGGAACTGTTCGATCAGCAGCACGCGGTCGCGCGCCGGATCATAGGGCAGTACCGTCACGGCATCGCCCGAGACGAAAACCGCGCGGTTGATCACCGGGCTGCGCGATCCGTCGAAGCGGCGATAGGTCAGGTCGTATTCTTCAAGCGCAAAGAAATTCGCATAGCTTTGCCGGTGACGCAGAACCTGCACATCGCTATCGCCGGCATGGTGGCGCCGGGTTGCCGGGGCCGCTGTTGCCGCACGCAACCGACTGGCGCCGCGCACCTGCATCAGACCATAGCGCCGCGCGACCTCTGCCCCGCTGCGCTGGCCCATCAGCATCATCACATCGGCCGCCGTTGCGACCGCAACATCGCCCCAATTGAGGCGCCAGTCATCAAGGCTCCAATCGCCCGCGCTGCCCTGCCCCTCTGGCGGCATATAGACCAGCGCCGTCAGGGTCGTGCCATCCGAGACCCGCACCGATTGCGCGGCGAGACGGTATCCGAAACCACCCTCATAGAAATCCAGCCGCTCCAGATCGCTGTCGGTCACATCCCGCATCAGGGACCCCGACGCCAAAGCGCCTGCAAGCGGAACAAGGGTCGGCCAGTCACCAGCCTCGGCCCGTGCGACGGTATGGCCTGGCAGAGCCGCCGGTTCTACCGCGACCTCTCGCCCCAGGACCTGCTGCAAGAGCGGCAGGTGCCGCAGCGTTCCGTAAAAGAACAGCACCGTCACGGATAGTTCCGCCCGACGATGCCCGAGATCCAGCCGCCGATGAACCCGCCCAGAACGATGGCCAGAAGGACGGGGCCATTGATCAGCACAAGACCATATTCCACAGCCATCTCGAAGATGCCCACGACCGCGGCAACCGGCCCGTCGTAGAGCATCCGAAGCGACTTGATGACCATCTGATAGATCGAGAGCGCAAGCAGGCAGAAGACCACGGTCATCAGCGATGTCTGAAGCCCTGCGCTCAACGTGACCATCAGGGGCCGGTCAGCCTGTGGGCCCATGATACGCCAGCCGCATACAAGGCCAATGAAGGCCGCGATGGACCGGTAGTCGCCAAAGGCCTGATCGGGCGGGATCGCGCGCGCGTAGAGTTCAGTCACCACCCAAGCTATGGCCGCGAACACCACGGCACCTGCCAGCTTTCCCGCTGTCGGCATGCTTTTCCTGCCCCTCGCGCAGCCCTCAACCCGGCCGCGTCATCGTGATCTGCGTCACGTCGCAGTTTCCGCCCTCAAAGGCACCTGCGCAAGAGGTCAGGTAGAAATTCCACATCCTGCGGAAGCGGTCATCAAAGCCCAAACGGCTCACCTCGGGCCAGCGCCCGTTGAAGGTGTCATACCAGCGGCGCAGGGTCAGGCTGTAGCTGTGGCCGAACTCTATCGAGCCTTTCAGCCGCAATCCCGCTGTTGTGATCTCGCGCTGCAAGGCCGAAGGCGAGGGAAGCATCCCGCCGGGGAAGATGTATTTCTGGATGAAATCCACCGTCCTGCGATAGGATTCAAATCTGTGGTCGGGCACAGTGATGATCTGCAGCGTCGCATTGGCGCCGGGCTTCAGGCAGTTGTGCACCGCGTTGAAGTAGGTGGGCCAGTACTTTTCGCCCACCGCCTCGAACATCTCGATTGAGGCTATGCCGTCGTAGCGCCCCCTCTCATCGCGGTAATCTTGCAGACGGATCTCTACCCGGTCGGCAAGGCCGGCCTTCTGGATGCGATCCTGGGCGAAGTCATGCTGCTCTTTCGAGATCGTCAGACCGGTCACGCGCATACCCCGCTCGCGCGCCGCATATTCGGCAAATCCCCCCCAACCGCAGCCGATCTCCAGCAGATGATCGCCAGCCTTGGCGCCCATCTGATCGATCATCGAGGCGTATTTCGCCGTCTGCGCGGCTTCGAGGCTTTCCTGCCCGCTGGTGAAAAGCGCGCTGGAATAGGTCATCGTATCGTCCAGCCACAACTTGTAGAAGTCGTTCCCCAGATCGTAGTGGTAGGCAATGTTGCGCCGGGCCTGCGTGCGAGAGTTCGAGCGCATCCAGTGGCGCATCCGCTCATAGGCCCGCACCAGACCCATGCCGGGAAAGCCGTCGTTCACCGCGTTGTTGGCGGGGATCTGCACCAGATCCATGAAGGCCTGCAGGTCGGGCGTATCCCAGTCACCATCCAGATAGGCATCGCAGAAGCCCAGATCCCCCTCGCGGATCAGCCGCGAGAATACATCGGCGTTGCGCACCCGAACCTCGGCCACCGGGCCGGGCTGGCTGCCCTGTGACCGAAACCGCCGCCCGTCAGGCAGAACGAAGTCAAGCTGCCCGGTCTGCAACCGCTCCAGCACGCGCAACACCTGCGCAAAGTATCGCGGCAGGCCGTGCTGGCCCTGCGACGAAGTAAGCACCGTCATTTCACATACCTCCCCCGGCATTCTGCGGCCGGGTCTTTCCAGATGATTCCCGAAGGTGGGCCATCACTCAAGCGTTACGTTGTTCATAGGCTTCCAAAGCACGCCTGCGCCCTGCGTCCAGCGAGATCAGGGGCGCGGGATAGGGTTGCGCGGGATCAAGGCCCCAGCGTTTCGGCACAGCGCGGAAATAGGCGATGGCCTCGGGCTCGGGGGTGCGGGACAGTTCTGCCACGAAACGGCGGCGGTATCGGGCATCGACATCGAACTTATCGGCCTGCCCTGCCGGATTGAAGATGCGGAAATACGGGGCAGCATCGGGGCCACAGCCCGCAACCCATTGCCAGCCCATCGCATTCGCCGCCGGGTCCCAGTCTGTCAGGCAGTCGGCAAACCAGCGCAGGCCTACCCGCCAATCGGTCATCAGGTGCTTGGTCAGATAGCTTGCAGCAATCATCCGGGCGCGGTTGTGCATGGTGCCGGTCACATACATCTGCCGCATGGCCGCATCGACCAGCGGCTCACCCGTCAAGCCCCGACGCCACCGCTCGGCATCCTCGTTGTCGCCGCGCCATGGAAAGGCGTCCCAGCCTTCGCGCCAGTTCTGATCGGCAAGCGTCGGGAAGTGATAGAGCAGATGCCAGGCGAACTCGCGCCAGACCAGTTCCTTGAGGAAATGCTCGGCGCCTGCGGCACCCTGCTGCATCGCGCGAAATCCTGCATGCCAGATGGTACGCGGGGAAATCTCGCCATAGGTCAGGTTCTCGGACAGGCCAGAGGTGGCATCCTCACCCATCAAGTCCCGCGCGGCACGATAGCCCGCGACCTTTTGGTCCAGAAACGCGGCCAGCCGATCCTGCGCGGCGGGTTCACCGACATGCTGATAGGGTGCGCAGACCGCAGCCCCCCGGCGCATGGCTGCCCCCAACCGCCAGTCGTCCAGCTTGTCCGACCGGGGCCATGCGGCCGGGATCAGCAGCCGGGCCGGCGCAGGCAAGGGCGCGGCAACCGGGCGGTCCTTCACCGCGCGCCAGAATGGTGAATAGACACGGTAGCACCCACCCTGCCCGGTCTCGACCTGCCAGGGTTCGTGCAGGGTGAATCCGGGATGGCTTTGCGCCTCGATTCCCTCGGCCCGCAGCGCTTCCTTGATTGCGCTGTCGCGCGCGCGCGACGCCGGATCATAGGCGCGCGTCCAATATACCCCTGTGGCGTTGCTTTCACTGATCAGGGCGCGAAGCGTCTCAAGCGCCGGGCCACGCCGCAGCACCAGACGCTGGCCCATGGCGCCAAGGCTCTCCGCAAAGGCGGCGAGCGCCAATCCAAGCCGCCACTTCGCCGCAGCACCGATCTCTTCGGTCTCGGGGTCCAGGATGAACACCGGGATCAGAGGACGCCCTTCCTGGACGGCTGCAGTCAGCATCGGATGGTCGTTCAGCCGAAGGTCCCGGCGAAACCAGACGAGAAGCGGTTGGGCAGACATATCGGCGAACATCCTGATCTTTCACGTCTTTACGATCAGGATATCAAAGCGGATCACCGACGCATCGCCAAATGACGCAAATTCCCGCCTCAGGTCTGGCTGGCCCTGTAGTGCCGCAACACAGCTAGGCGGATGGCACTGGCAAGACCGATATCGCCGTCACGCGCCTCGTCAATCTCGACCGCCAGCTCGTTCAACCCCTTGCCACGCGCAAGTGCCATTGCCTTGAACCCATCCCAGAACTCGGCCTCCAGTGATACGCTGGTGCGATGACCGCGCAGTGTCAGCGAGTGTTTCGTGGGGCGCATCGTCATCGCCTTCTCCTGATCTGGTCCCGCTCCGTTCTGGCGGGCAAGTTGCGGGAATGCCACCGAAACATGCAAATGCACGCAAGCGCTGTTTCCGATCGCCAGTCAATAACCGGAAATTGATCGCATCGTTGAATCATTCTCCCCAAAATCGGGACATCCTGCTAGGGTGATCAAATGCGAGTCGGCTGCCACCGGTCGCATGTTCAAGCGACGAAAAATACCGAAACTGGGGGTTTCGCATGATGGGTTTCGACAGCTCCGGGGCACGGAATGGTGGCTCGCGGTTCCGTCTGGGGTTGGCGTTGTTTGGTCGGAAATCGCGGTCGGTCACACCTGCGATCGAAACGGTTCCTAAAGTATCCCGCGCAGAGATTTGCCGAAAGCAGAACGCGCTGCGCAGCCGTGAGGCCAAGGCGCGCGAGACAGAGAAAACTGACCCCTCGGCCACCTCGGTTGCCGAACGTGTGCGCGCCGCGCTTTATTCCTGATCTTTGTCAGCTTCGCGCTGATGCGCATCAAGCTCTCGGGCGGCCTTGGCCGCCCTTTGCTTTTCCAGATCCTTCTCGGCCTTGGTCCGACCAAACCGCACGGCATTGGCATCGGCCTCGGCGCGCTTTTCCGCGCGCTGCCTGTCCTTGCGAAACCGGTTGAGGTTTACCACCTCGGCCATCGGCATCTCCTTGATCGACTACCCTCGCAGGTTTGCTCGGGCGTTCGGCACTCGAAACGCTCCACCGGAGCGCCTCATAGGGGGCGCGAAGTGCGCCCCCGACCGTGCCTCACCCTTTCGGGCTGATCATGTCTTCCGGGCGCACGACGCGGTCGAAAGTCTCGCCATCGACAAAGCCAAGCGCAATCGCCTCTTCGCGCAGCGTGGTGCCGTTCTTGTGCGCGGTCTTCGCGACCTTCGTGGCGTTGTCATAGCCGATGGTCGGTGCCAGCGCCGTCACCAGCATCAGCGATTCCTTCATCAGCTTGTCGATGCGCGCGACATTGGCCTGCGTGCCGACCACCATGTTGTCGGTGAACGACCCTGCCGCATCGCCCAGAAGCTGCATCGATTGCAGCACGTTGTAGGACATCATCGGATTGTAGACATTCAGTTCGAAATGGCCCTGCGAACCGGCAAAGCCAATCGCCGCGTCATTGCCCATGACATGCGCGCACACCATGGTCAGCGCCTCGGCCTGGGTCGGGTTCACCTTGCCCGGCATGATGCTGCTGCCCGGCTCGTTCTCTGGCAGGATCAGCTCGCCCAGACCCGAGCGGGGGCCCGAGCCAAGCAGGCGCATGTCGTTCGCGATCTTGAAGAGGCTCGCCGCCACGGTCTTCAGCGCGCCCGAGAACATGACCATTGCATCATGCGCGGCCAGCGCCTCGAACTTGTTGGGCGCGGTGACGAACGGAAGGCCCGTGATCTCGGCGATCTGTGCGGCGACGCGGGTATCCCAGCCGACGCGCGTATTCAGCCCGGTGCCGACGGCGGTGCCGCCTTGCGCCAGTTCATAGATGTCGGGCAGGCAGGCCTTGACGCGGGCGATGCCCTTTTCCACCTGCTTGGCATAGCCGCCGAATTCCTGGCCCAGAGTCAGGGGCGTTGCATCCTGCGTGTGGGTGCGGCCGATCTTGATGATGTCCTTGAACTCTTCCGACTTGGCGACAAGTGCCTTGTGCAGTTTCTCAAGGCCGGGGATCAGCACATCGCGAGCCATCATGCCAATCGCCACGTGCATCGCCGTGGGGAATGTATCGTTCGACGACTGCCCCATGTTCACATGATCGTTCGGGTGGACCGGCTTTTTGGAGCCTTTCACGCCGCCCAGCATCTCGATCGCGCGGTTCGAGATCACCTCGTTGGCGTTCATGTTCGACTGCGTGCCCGATCCGGTCTGCCAGACCACCAGCGGGAAGTTGTCATCAAACTTGCCGTCGATCACCTCTTGCGCGGCAGCGGCGACCGCGTCGGCAAGTTCGGGCGCCATGTCACCCTGCGCCTTGTTCACCAGGGCGCAAGCCTTCTTGATGACGCCAAGCGCGCGCACGATGGCCACGGGCTGCTTTTCCCAGCCGATGGGGAAGTTCATGATCGAACGCTGGGTCTGCGCGCCCCAGTACTTGTCGGCGGGAACCTCGAGCGGGCCAAAGCTGTCGGTCTCGGTGCGGGTGGCGGTCATGGGCAAGCCTCCAGAAATTTGCCCGCCTCTTCTATGCGCCGGAACATGGGAAATCAATCGGCATACATATGTATACCGCTAACATCCTGCATTTCTGGATGGTTACTTGCGGAATTTGTCCAGACTGACGATCTCGGCCTCGTGCGGACGGGCGGGCGATTCTTCCACATCGTCCTCGTCGTCGATCTCGTCGTCGTCATCCTCATCATCGGCATGGGTTTCGAACCGCAGCCCGAACTCTACCGACGGGTCGACAAAGGTGCGCACGGAATCGAACGGGATGATCAGCGGTTCGGGCGCATTGCCGAAATTCAGCGTGACCGAGAACCCCTCATCCGTCACCTCGAGGTTCTCGAACCAGTGCTGGATGACAACAGTCATTTCCTCAGGATAGCGCGCGCGCAACCAGTCGGCGATCTCGACACCGGGGTAAGTCGTGTCGAAGGTGATGAAGAAATGGTGCGCCCCGGGCAAACCGTGATCGGCCACGTCCTTCAGGACAGTCTGGATCAGCCCCCGCATGGCGCGGTGCATCAGGTTGCCATAGTCTATAGAGCGGGACATCAAGCACCTCTTGCAGCCTCGGGTTCACCATAAGGCGCACCCGAAGCGATGGAAAGGGGATTCCCCCATTGCGTGGACTCAGGCCTTCAGAACATGGTCCAGTGCGCCGATCAGGTGGTCGACCTCGGCCTTCGTCGTATAATGCACGAAGCTCAGCCGCAGTACGCCCTTTTCCAGGTCAACGCCAAGCGCCCCCAGCGGACGGACGCCGTAGAAATCGCCGCCCCCCGCCATGATGCCATGACCCGCAAGCGCGGTGGCAACCGGCAGGGCCGGGCGATCCAGCGCCACGGCAAGCGTGGGCGCCCGCCGCGCGGCTTGGCGCGGGCCGATCAGGCGAAGATCGTTGCGCGCGGCCAGATAGTCGAGAAGAGGCGCGGTCAGTGCAATCTCGTGGTCGCGCATCAAACCATGCACGGCCGTATTCCGTTGCACCGGGCTGGCCGCGGCCGCACCGAAATGGTGGGCGTAGAGCGCATCGACATAATCGGCCATGCCAGCACAGGCCGCGACCTGGGCATGATCGGGACCTGCGGGCGTAAAGCGCTTGTAAAGGACATCGCCGTTGAAGAAATGCGCCTGATTGGGCAGCTCTGCCCCGATGCCGCGACGGAGGACCATGATCCCCTGATGCGGCCCGTAGGTCTTGTAGGCCGAAAACAGGTAAACGTCGGCCCCCAGTTCCGCCATGTCGGGAAAGCCGTGCGGGGCATAGCTGACACCATCAACACAGGTAAACGCGCCCGCCGCCCGCGCCATGGCGCAGATCTCGGCCACCGGGTTGATCTCGGCCACGATGTTCGAGCAATGCGGGAAGCACACCAGCTTCACCTTGCCGTCCGCAAGCAGTGGCGCAAGTGCTGCAGGATCAAGATGGCCTGTCTGCGGGTCGATCCGCCACTCGCGCACCTCTATGCCCTCGTCCGCCAGACGGCGCCAGACACCGCTGTTCGCTTCATGATCCTGATTGGTGACGACGATCGCCGCGTTCTTGCCCTCGAGCCACATGCGGACCGCGTTCGACAGCACAAAGGTATTGGCGCTGGTCGACGGGCCAAACGACAGCTCGTCCGTCTCAACTCCCATCAGGGCTGCCAGACGGGCGCGCGCCTCGTCCATCTCGGCCCCGCCAAGGCGGCTTGCCTCATAGGGGGCATAGGGCTGAACCTTGCGTTCATGATAGAAGCGGAACAACCGGTCGATCACCGGTTTGCAGGTATAGGATCCGCCCGCATTCTCGAAGAACATCTGGCCTTGCAGCGCCGCGCTGGAAAAGGCCGGGAACTGGCCACGGACGAAGTCGAGGTCAAGCGTCGGGCGAAGGGTCTGGCTGGTCTGGGTCATGTCATCCTCGGTATGTCGTGGGTGATTCTGTCGAAGTGCGGCCCCTGCCGCAACCTCAGGACCGACCAGCGCGACACGCTTCGATCATATTTTGATCAAAATTTTGCGTTTTCCCGCCGATGGGGATTTGCTCGCGAAATTTTTTCTTGTCGGGTGAAAACCGCTCGCTTAGCGTCAGCCCATCATGCATCCGCAGCACCGGGGGATCGGTCGGATGCACCAACAGCCGAGGAGCTTCCATGACCATTCGCACGACCTTGCTGGCCGGCGCCGCATTCGCATTCGCCCTGCCCGCCTTCGCCGCCGATTCCGAACTGACGGTTCTCGACTGGGCCGGCTGGGACATTGACGGGATCATGGATGGCTATGTTGCCAAGAACGGCGACAAGCCGACCTATTCGTTTTTCGCCGACGACGATGAGGCCTTCCAGAAATTCTCGTCGGGCTTCAAGGCCGACATCGTGCACCCCTGCGCCGCCCACGTTGCCCGCTATCGCGAGGCCGGCCTGATCGAGCCATGGGATGTCTCGAAGATCCCGGAGTTCGCGAACATCGGCGCACGGATGCTGGATTCCGAGGTGTTCAAGGATGGCGAAGGCGTCTGGTTCATTCCGACAGACTACGCCTATACCGCGATTGCCTATAACACCAAGGAAGTGCCCGAGGCTGATGTCGCCTCGCTCAAGGTGTTTGAGGACCCGAAATACGCAGGCCGCATCTCGCTGCCCGATTCCACTGATGACGTGTGGTCGCTGGCCTTCCTTGCGACGGGCCTGACCAGCTGGGAAAACGTCACCGATGAACAGTTCCAGGCGGCCGCCGACTGGCTGCGCGCCGTGCACCCGAATGTCCGCGCCTATTGGTCGGACCCGGCCGAGATGTCGCAGCTGATGGCGACAGGTGAGGTTCTGGTCGCCTGGTCGTGGAATGACGGCGTGGCGCTTCTGCAGGACGAGGGCTTCCCCATCGGCTTCCAGCGCAGCCCTGCTGAGGGTGCCGCCACCTGGTTCTGCGGCTTTGTGAACGCCAAGGACGGCCCCGGCAACGAAGAAAAGGCCTATGACTTCATCAACAGCCTGCTGGCGCCGACCTCGGCCCCTGCCCTGCTCGATGGACTGGGCTATGCGCTGTCGAATGACGCCGCGATGGCGACCATCCCGGCCGAGACGCTGAAGGCGCATTATGTGGATCCGGTTTCGACCACGATCCTTGCGCAGACCCCGATCCCGACCGAAATGCGCACCCGCATGATCGACGAGTTCGAGGCGATCAAGGCGGGCTTCTGATCCGTCATCAGACCACAGTTTGAAAAGGGGCCGGTTTCTGACCGGCCCCTTTTGCATGGCAGGCACGTTTTTCATGACCGGCCTGCGCCACCTTGCGCCCCGTTTCCCCCCGGCCTATATCTGTCTTGTTCGGGTTCGCCCGGACTATGGCGATAAACGCACCTGGAATAAGCGGATCGGACCCGGGGGCGGTACCCGGCGGCTCCACCAATACTCGCTCGTTGGGCGCGGAGGGGGCCGAAACAGGATCGACGAACGTCTAAAGAGGCCAGCTTTCGCTCGGTGAGGTACCACCGTTATCGGTCCAAAAGTACAGTTGCCAACGACAACCGTGCTCCGGTCGCTCTGGCTGCGTAAGCAGCTCGGGTAACCGAAACTTAAGCCCTTGCGCTTAGCCGCGTAAGGCGGGGTTCGCAGGTACCTGGCAACAGAAACCTGCACCTTCCCCCTATTTGCCAGCAGGCCAATCGTAAGGTTGGAGAAATTGGGCCACCCCGCACGCAGGCAGGGCAGCCCACTTGGTTCAGGCCAGATGATGCGGCGCTTCAAGCCCCCAGACGGGCGTGTCGATCCCCTCGTACCGGGCCTTGAGCTGCAGCGAAAGATAGCGCGAATAGTGCCGCGACTGGTGCAGGTTTCCACCGTGGAACCACAGCCCCTGCTGCATCGTGGGCTTCCACATGTTGCGCTCTTCCCCCTCCCACGGACCGGGGTCTTTGGTGGTATTGGACCCGAGGCCCCAGCATTTGCCCACCTTGTCCGCAACCTCCTGGCTGATCAGATCGGCAGCCCAGCCATTCATCGACCCATAGCCCGTGGCATAGACCACCAGATCGGCGGGCAGTTCGGTTCCGTCGTCCAGCACGACCGCCGTTTCCGACAGATGGCTGATGCCCTTGCCCGATTGCAGCTTGATCGACCCGTCGATGATCAGATCGCAGGCACCCACATCGATGTAATAGCCCGACCCGCGGCGCAGATACTTCATGAAGAGCCCGCTTTCGTCATCGCCGAAGTCGAGCATGAAGCCCGCCTTCTCAAGCGCGGCATAGAAGTCGGCGTCGCGCTTTTTGATCTCGGCGTATTGCGGGACGTGGAAATCGGCCATGATCTTGTAGGGCACGCTTGCGAAGATCATGTCGGCCTTTTCATGCGTGATCCCGTTCGCCACCGCCTGTTCTGAATAGAGCCCACCCAGACAGACCTCCATCAGGCTGTCGGACTTGACGATATGCGTGGACGAGCGCTGCACCATCGTCACATCTGCACCGTTCTCCCAAAGGGCGGCGCAGATGTCATGGGCCGAGTTGTTGGCACCGATGACCACAACCTTCTTGCCACGATAGGCATCGGGGCCGGGGTGCTGGCTGGAGTGCTGCTGCTCGCCCTTGAAGACATCCTGCCCCTTGAACTTTGGCACATTCGCTTTGCCCGACATGCCGGTTGCCAGCACCAGCTGCTTGGGGCGCAGGGTGATCTCTTGCCCGTCGCGTTCTACAATGACGGTCCATTCTGCCTTGGCGTCGTCGTACTTGGCCGACTTCGCGGTGGTCGAGGACCAGTAGTTCAACTCCATGACCTTGGTATACATCTCCAGCCAGTCGCCCACTTTGTCCTTGGGGGCGAAGACCGGCCAGTTGTCCGGGAAGGGGATGTAAGGCAGGTGGTCGTACCAGACCGGATCATGCAGGCAGAGCGATTTGTAGCGGTTGCGCCACTGATCGCCCGGGCGCGGGTGCTTGTCGATCACGATGGTCGGAACCGACAGCTGGCGCAACCGCGCGCCAAGGGCGATACCGCCCTGCCCGCCGCCAATCACCAGCACATAGGGCTGCTCTTCATGGCCCAGGCGTGCGGCTTCTGCCTCGCGCTTTTCCTTCCACGTCTGGCGCTTTGGATCGTGGCCATGCTCTGCCCCCATGGGCCTGCGAAAGCGACGCGGCTCTTCATGCCCCTTCAACTCGTGCAAGGTGGTCAGCAGCGTCCAGATCTTGCCCTCCTTCATGCGGATATAGCCCTGGCCGCGCCCGGCAGCGGTTTCGATCACCAGCCAGCCCTCGGTCACACCGCCCGCCTCGGCCACCGTCTCAGTCGGGTCGAGCGACAGGGCCTTGGGTGCAATCCGTGGCAGTTGCGCGCGGGCCATTTCGGCAATCTGGCTGCGCCCCTCGCAGGTCTTCAGATTCCAGGTAAAGGCCGCCAGATCGCGCCAGAAGCCTGTTTCAAGGAACAGGCCTGCCACTGCATCGGCATCCTGCGCGACCAATGCGCGTTCAAGGTCAGCCACCAGCGCCGCAAGCGCGCCTTCGGATGTTGTATCAAGCATGGTTTCTCCTCCCATTTGCTTTGGATATGTCCGGGCAGAGGGGCCTCCCAACCCCACCGCCCCGTGGTGATGGATCAGGTCAGATCGATAAGGATCTTGAGCTGCGTCCCCGCCGGATCGAGAAGCGCATCGAAGCCCTCGGTAACGGCTTGATCGAGACGGATCTTGCGTGTCACCACCCGCGCCGCCGGGATCGCGCCCGAAGCGATAAGATCGATGACGCGCGGCCAGAGGTGGGTCGGATAGGCCCACGATCCACGCAGGTCGACGTCCTTGAAGGTGACCGTGTGCCAGTGCAGACCCGAATTGCCAGGATGCAGCCCGACCTGCACGACGGTGCCCTGCTTGCGCACCGCATCGAGGCAGCCTTGCAGCGCGCGTTCATTGCCCACGCATTCCAGAGCCACATCACAGCCGACACCCCCCTCGGTCGCGGCCCGCACCGCGGCCCCGATGTCGTCGCGCTTGGGGTTCAGCGTGATGACGCCGGGCAGCATCTTCCGGGCAAGCTCCAGCCGGGTGTCGTTCAGATCGGACAGGAACAGGGTGGTCGCGCCAAAGGCCTTTGCGGTCAGCAGGGTCAGGATGCCGATCGGCCCCGCGCCGGTGATCAACACCGAATGGCCGGCGGTAACCTTGCCGCGGTCGCAGGCATAGACGGCGACGGCGGTGGGCTCGACCAGAGCTGCCTCCTCGTCACTCATCCTGTCAGGGATGCGGACCACGTTATAGTCATTGAGCAGCGCTGCCTCGGCCATGCCGCCGGACACCCAGCTCAGTCCGGCAAGCGCCAGATTCTCGCTCAGGTGAAAAAGGCCACGATCGGCAAAGTAGTCACCCGACCGTGGCATGATCAGCGGCTGGACCGACACGCGGTCGCCCACGGCGACATGGGTCACACCGGCACCAACTGCGGTGACGACGCCGCCGAACTCGTGCCCCAGAACCTGCGGGCCATGGGCGCCGGTAAAGGGATGCGGCGCCGTCGGGATGAAGATCGGGCCGTAGGCATATTCGTGCAGATCCGTGCCGCAAATGCCGACAAACCGGTTCCGGATCGCCACCTGACCGGGGCCGGGGGCGGGAATCGCCGCGATCTCCTCGATACGCAGATCTTTGGCGGCATGGAAACGCAGGGCCTTCATTCTGTCTCCTCCTCGAATGCAGAGACAGGGTGGCCGCTTGCGCGACAGGGACGAAACGCAAAACGCGAGCCACGTGATTTCAATGGCTTGCCGGAAACACCTGTTGCATCAAGTGCGGCAACTGTTGCACCGGGCCGCAACACCTTTGCCGCAGTGCGGCACGATGCTGCGCCCCCGTCATGGGTAGGTTCTATGACAGGGGAATGTGGGCTAGGATCACGCGGGTCCGCCCCTTCAGGGGCCGGGCCGGAGGGCACCCATGCAGACCGATGTCGAGCACATCCGCGAGATCGAGATCGTCGCACAGCACGGCAGCGAAAGCCGTGATCCCATCGTCGTGGAAAGCTGGCTGCGCTGCCTTGAGAAGCACGGGCTCGACCCGACGGCGCGGTCCGAGGCCTATATCGTGCCGGACGCCGCCCTGCGCCAGCATCGCCAGCGGTCCGAGGATCTGATCCGCATCGCACGGTCGGGGATCGATGACCTCTACCGCCTTGTCGCGGGCCAGAACTATGTCCTGCTTCTGTCCGATGGCTGCGGCGTGACCGTCGAGTATCTTGGCGAGGAAAGCCACAAGGCCGAACTGCGCAGGTCTGGTCTCTACCTCGGCGCGGAATGGTCCGAGGCGCGGGCGGGCACCTGTGCCCTTGGCGCCTGTATCGAGACGGGCGAGCCGCTGATCATCCACCAGAGCGACCATTTCGACGTCACGCATGGCGGACTGTCCTGCACCGCCGCACCGATCTATGACACGGCCGGACGACTGGCGGCAGTGCTGGATATCTCGCTCCTGT
This sequence comes from Gemmobacter aquaticus, assembly GCF_007859075.1. Classification (GTDB taxonomy): domain Bacteria; phylum Pseudomonadota; class Alphaproteobacteria; order Rhodobacterales; family Rhodobacteraceae; genus Gemmobacter; species Gemmobacter aquaticus. The sequence continues at coordinate 398,275 of NZ_VOAK01000011.1, read as the reverse complement.
CCTCGCCCGTGGCGCGCACCAGCCAATTGCTCGCACTCAACCTCGTGCGGCAGACCGCGCGGCGGATCGAGATGGCGAACATCATGGCCGAAAGCCGCGCCGATTGGGTGCTGCGGCTGGCGGGAAGCCCCGACTTTCTGGATGTCGACCCGCAGGCAGCACTGCGGCTTGATGCAGGGGGCCGCGTGATCGGCATGACCAATGGTGCCGCGCGACTGATGGCGCGGGTTCTGGGTCAGGACTGGCGCCACGGCCCTACGCTGATCGGTCGCCATGTGTCAGAGGTGTTTGATCTGGACATCGACACGCTTGAGGGGCTGACCCGACAGCATGCCGCACGCGACCGGCTGATCGAAACCCGTGACGGCTATCGTCTTTTTGCCCATGCCATCGAACCGCGCCGCACCCCCGCGCCACGGGCCGAACCCGCGCGGACCCTGTCGCCCGAACTGCGCCAGCTTGCAGGCGATGATCCGGTGATGCGCCGGATCGCGGAACAGGCTGCAGCGCTGGCGCCTCGCGATGTGCCCCTTTTGATCGAAGGCCCAAGCGGGTGCGGCAAGTCGACGCTTGCGCGGGCAATCCACGCGACTGGCAGACGTGGGCCGTTCGTCACCATTGCCTGCGAGACAATCGGGGAAGACGAAGCGGCGGTGCTGTTCGGTCGCGGCGACGCGCGTGGACATGAGGCGGGCCTCATCGCCTCGGCCGAGGGCGGAACGCTTGTGCTCGACAATCTCGAAGAGTTGCCCCCGCGCCTGCAGGCACGGCTTGTCAGCCTGATCGCCGAGCGCCGCTTCCGTCCGGTTGGCGCGCTGCGCGAAAGGACCACGACCGCGCGCGTGATCGTCACCAGTCGTGGGTCAGCACAGACCGACAGCCTGCGGCGCGATCTGTTTCACCGCCTTTCGGGGTATCGGCTGACCCTGCCCCCGTTGGCACAGCGGCAGGACCTGGTATCCTTGGCAGGGCGGGTCTTTGGTCAGGCACTCGGCTGCCCCGTCACCTTCGAAACCGCCGCTGCCTCTGCCCTGACCCGCCATCCGTGGCAGGGCAACCTGCACGAACTGGAAGCAATGGCCCAGTCCATCGCCACAAGCTACGCCCCCTGCCCTGCCTCGGGCGTTCATCTGGGTCTGGCGCAGCTTCCGCCAGAGTTGTGGGACGTTGGCCCCACCCCTCGCGCCGATACCCCGGCCATGTTGCGCCATGTGCTGAACCAGCACGGCTGGAATATCTCGGCCGTGGCCGAGGCGCTTGGCGTTGACCGCACCACGATCCATCGCCGGATGGCCCGCCACGGCCTGACCCGCGCAAGCAAGGCGGTGAGCCGACGCCCACACGCCTAGGGCCCGGACCCATCGACCTTGTGTCTACGGCATGATTCGGCCTCCGCGAGCAGACTGACGGATGAGAAACCTTTTCTGGCCCACAGACGCGCGGCTGGCGCGGGCAGATGACCACGGGGCCTTGGATGGTATAATATCGTTTGATAACAATCACTTGTGGTGGAGCAATACGCTGGGGCTGTATGGTCTGCCGAAGACCCTCAACATTCTTGCAGGATTGCAGCGCAGTTGTTTGCCGCCCGTTCGATGTCGTGGTCGATCATCCCCGACACGGCCTCGGCAAGATAAATGGGCACCGAGGGTCACGGCTTCCGGCAGCGATATCCGGGCGTGCGCATTTCGGCCTGCACCGGAAACGCCGAAACGGTTGTCAGCAGTCTTTACGGCCATTACGCGGACAAGGCGCCTGACCTTCGCGCGACTGGCAGAATACCTGCTGGTACTTTGATAACGCGGCTCCAGGACACGGATGAAGCTGGAAGTCGCGGCTAAGTCTGCGGGTGTGGACCCTAGGCCTGCGACCGTGGCCGAAAAGCGCGAGATCGTGGCTTCTGGCCCAAGTATCGGTTCTGTTTCGCTGGCCGAGTTTGACGAGGACCACGGGCTGGTCCCGATTCGACTGGATCCGAAGGACCAGATGATGATGAAAGAGGCGTTGATCTGCCCGCAAGACTGGCGGAGTTCCACGCTGGTGTAAGTCTTCTTCGCCCACGCCCGCCAATTGGAGCGGCAAAACTGAGCGACGGAGCCGTCAGTTTCGCCTAACATTAGCAAGACTGATACCCGTCTATGCCTGACCTCGGTCATGGGCCTGAAGAAGTGGCAGGGGAAACGTCAGGTATCGGTCCGGGCTTGATCTGGGTCATGGCCGACCCGATGCACGCCGGGGCAATTGAAGGCGCACGGAACGTGACTTGGTGCTGAGTCGGATCAGCAAGGAGATCAGCGATGTCAGAGCTTCCCACCCCCGCCGATGCCATGGGCTATCTGGCCGATGCACGCCAGCGCGCGATCCTGTTTCTGGACGTGATGCGCCAAAGGTCCGCGCAGTCTGCCGCCCATAACGCCGAGGCCGTGCCGAACGTGCTCGACTTCAGGGCCGAGCTTGTCTGCGACGGGCGTCGCCTCAAACGTCCGGTCAACTATCTGCTGGTCCGCATCCTGCCACCCGAGGGCATCATCCTTGATGCGCGCAAACGGCCCTTCGTGGTTGTGGACCCGCGCGCGGGCCATGGGCCGGGCATCGGCGGCTTCAAGGCCGACAGCGAGATCGGCGTCGCAATGCGGGCGGGGCATCCGTGCTATTTCGTGGGGTTTCTGCCCGATCCGGTGCCAGGGCAGACCATCGAGGACGTTGCCCGCGCCGAGGCAGAGTTTCTGGAACATGTCATCACCCTGCACCCCGAGGCCGACGGCAAGCCCTGCGTAATCGGCAACTGCCAGGCGGGCTGGGCTGTCATGATGCTGGCGGCGCTGCGCCCCGAGCTCTTCGGTCCGATTATCGTCGCGGGCTCGCCCCTGTCATATTGGGCAGGGGTACGCGGGCAGTACCCGATGCGCTATTCCGGCGGCCTCTTGGGCGGCAGCTGGTTGACTGCGCTTGCTGGTGACTTGGGTGCGGGCGTCTTTGACGGCGCCTGGCTTGTCAGCAATTTCGAGAACCAGAACCCGGCAAACACGCTCTGGTCCAAGCAATACAACCTCTACTCCAAGATCGACACCGAGGCCGACCGCTATCTGGGGTTCGAGAAGTGGTGGGGCGGTCATGTTTCGCTGAATGCCGAGGAGATGCAGTTCATCGTCGATGAGCTTTTCGTCGGCAACAAGCTGGCGGCGGGCGAGATCCGTACTTCTGACGGCACCAGCATCGATCTGCGCAACATCCGCTCGCCCATCGTGGTTTTCTGCTCCAAGGGTGACAACATCACCCCGCCGCAGCAGGCGCTGGACTGGATCCTTGACCTTTATGACAGCGTGGACGAAATCCGCGCCCATGGTCAGACCATTGTCTACACCATCCACGATAGCATCGGCCACCTTGGCATCTTCGTCTCGGCCGGCGTCGCGCGGAAGGAACATGACGAGTTTGCCTCGAACATCGATCTGATCGACATACTTCCACCCGGCCTCTACGAGGCGGTGCTGACCCCGCGTGAGGCCGACGCAAGCGGCCTTGCGACCGGAGAATGGGTCATGCGTTGCGAGGCACGGACGCTTGACGACATCCGCGCCCTTGGTGGCAACTCCATCGAGGACGAGCGCATGTTCGCCGCCGCCGCGCGCGCATCCGAGCTCAACCTCGCGCTGTACCGCACATTCGCCCAGCCGGTCGTCAAGGCCATGGTCACCCCGGCCGTGGCCGAGACGATGAAGCGGATGCATCCGTTGCGTCTGCAGTATGATGTCTTCGGGCCGGCAAACCCCTTCATGGCCTGGGTCGCGTCATCGGCCGAAAAGGTGCGCGAAGATCGCAAGCAGGCCGACCCCGAGAACCCTTTCCTCGCCTGGCAGGCAAAGCTTTCGGACGCGATCGTCACGGGGCTTGAAGATTTTCGGAAGATGGCAGAGCGATCGGCAGAGGATGCCTTCCACCGCATCTATGGCTCGCCCGCCCTGCAAACCGCGCTTGGCGTCGATACGGCCTCGGACAAGCGGCCCCGCCGCGCCGCGAAAAGCCCCTTGCATGCCGAGCTGGTTCGCCAAAAGGTCGACGAGTTGCGCGTCGATTTCAGCAAGGGGGGGCTGCGCGAGGCTGCGATCCGGGCGCTGATCTATGTGGGCCTGCCCCGCGCCGCCGTGGATGAGCGCGGATTCGAGGTGATCCGCCGGCTTCGGCAGAGCCAGACCGGCAGTTCCGGGCTGAGCCTTTCAGAATTCAAGCAGATTGTCCGGCGTCAGTTCCTGATGCTGAAGATCAATGAAGAGGCCGCAATGGCCGCGCTGCCCGACCTCTTGCCCGAAGACAGCGCCCCCCGCCGCGCGACGATCGACACTATCCGGCATATCCTTGAGGGCACAGGCCCGCTGGAGGGAGAGGTGGCCGAACGGATGCATAGGGTTGAGGGCATTTTCGACCCCGAGCCCCGCATCACACCGGTCAAGGCGCGACCAGCAGGGACCAAAACGCCGTAATCGCATTCGATGCCGCAAAGGGAATGACGCATGACCGCACAGGAACCGACGAGCCACGCAAAGTATGACCTGCTGATCGATGCCGCGAATGACCTTCCGGCCGCGACCACGCTGGTCGTGCATCCCTGCGACGAAAGCTCTCTGGCCGGGGCGCTGGAGGCCCGCGATGCCGGGCTGATCGTGCCCATTCTTGTCGGGCCCGAAGCGCGCATCCGCGGCGTGGCCAGCCAGTGCGGGCTTGACCTGACCGGGGTCGAGATCGTGTCCGCGCCCAACAGCGAGGCCGGAGCGGCGCTTGCCGTTGCGATGATCCGCGAAGGCAAGGCCGAACTTCTGATGAAGGGCAGCCTGCACACTGATGAGTTGATGCATGAGATCACCTCCTCGGCGACGGGTCTGCGCACGGGGCGGCGGATCAGCCATGTCTTCATCATGGACGTCCCCGGACATGAAGAGACCCTCTTCATCACCGATGCGGCGATCAACATCTTTCCCGACCTCGAGACCAAGCGCGACATCATCCAGAACGCGATTGACCTGTGCCACGCCCTGGGCAACGCAGAGCCCCGCGTGGCCATCCTCTCGGCCGTTGAAACGGTGACGACCAAGATCCCCTCAACCATCGAGGCGGCAGCACTTTGCAAGATGGCCGACCGGGGACAGATCACCGGGGGAACGCTGGACGGCCCCCTGGCCTTTGACAATGCAATTGACCCCGAGGCCGCACGCATCAAGGGCATCAACGGCCCCGTCGCTGGGCGCGCGCAGATCCTTGTCGTGCCGGATCTGGAGGCCGGGAACATGCTGGCCAAGAACCTGACCTTCATGGCGCATGCCGATGCCGCGGGCATCGTTCTGGGCGCCCGCGTGCCGGTGATCCTGACCAGCCGGGCCGATAGTGTACGCACCCGGCTCGCCTCGGCCGCCGTGGGCAATATCCTCGCCGCCGCGCGCCGCGCCAAGGCCGCGGTGCCAAGGGTCTGATCCATGGATGTCATCCTTGTCCTGAACGCCGGCTCCTCCAGCCTCAAGTTCCAGATCTTCGACATCACACCCGCCGGCCCTGAACGGCTGTACAAGGGTCAGATCGACGGGATCGGTGTGCATCCCCGGTTCCGCGTGGCGGACAGGGATGGTGCGGCACTGCTCGATCAGTCTTACCCTGCCGCCGAAATTCCGGATCTCGCTGCGGCGACAGGGCGCCTGCGCCAGTGGCTTGTCGAGCACGCCGAGGGCATGACGCTGCGCGCCATCGGCCATCGTGTCGTGCATGGCGGCCCGGATTATGACCGCGCGGTGCGGATCGACGCCGATGTGCTGAAACGGCTCGAACGGTTTGAGGATCTGGCGCCGCTGCATCAACCCAACAACCTTGCCCCCATCCGCATGGTCATGGCGGCAGCCCCCGACATGGCGCAGGTCGCCTGTTTCGACACGGCCTTTCACCGGGGCCATGCGCCCGTTGCCGATTGTTACGCAATTCCGGCGGCGCTTTATGACGAAGGTGTCCGGCGCTACGGGTTCCACGGCCTGTCCTACGAATACATCGCCAACCGTCTGCAGACGGTGGCGCCCGACCTGAGCGCGGGCCGCATCATCGTGGCGCATCTGGGGTCAGGTGCGTCGATGTGCGCGATCCGCGGAGGGCGCAGCGTCGAAAGCACCATGGGGTTCACGGCGCTGGACGGCCTGCCAATGGGCACGCGCCCCGGCCAGCTTGATCCAGGCGTTGTTCTCTACCTCATTGACCAAAAGGGCATGAGCGCGGCCGAGGTTTCAGACCTTCTCTACAAGCAGTCGGGGCTGAAGGGCCTGTCGGGGGTGTCGAACGACATGCGCGACCTGCTGGTCAGCACTGACCCGCGCGCAGCCTTTGCAATCGATCACTTCGTCCACCGGTGCGCCATCAGTATCGGAGGTCTGACGGCGGCCCTGGGTGGGCTGGATGCGCTGGTCTTCACCGCAGGGATTGGCGAGAACGCGCCGCAGGTGCGTACGCGCATCGCGGAACGTATCGGCTGGCTGGGCGCAGAACTGGATGCTGCGGCCAATGAGCGGAACGAGATGGTGATCTCGACCCCCGGCTCAAAGCTGCGCCTGATGGTCATTCCCACCGACGAAGAACTGATGATCGCCCGCCAGACGCTTGCATTGCTGGACTGACACGCCCCATTGACCTGGAGACCGAAATGACGCTTCCCACCGCAAAGGCCAAACTTCTTGAGGGCAAACGTGGCCTGATTGTCGGCATCGCGAATGATCAGTCCATCGCATGGGGCTGCGCGCGCGCCTTCCGGGCGCTTGGGGCTGAACTGGCGATCACCTATCTGGGCGACAAGGCAAAGCCGCATGTAGAGCCATTGGCGCAAGAGGTTGACGCCGAGATCTTCCTGCCGCTCGATGTCATGCAGGATGGCCAGATGGAGGCGGTGTTCGACCGTATCGCGCAAGACTGGGGCGCGCTAGATTTCGTGATCCATTCGATTGCCTTCTCACCGCGCGATACGTTGCATGGGCGTGTGACCGATGCCCCGCGCGACGGGTTTCTGAAGACCATGGACGTCTCGTGCTGGTCCTTCCTGCGGATGGCGCATCTGGCCGAACCGCTGATGACGAAGGGCGGCACCCTGTTCACCATGACCTATTACGGCGCGCAGATGGTGGTCGAGAACTACAATATCATGGGCGTGGCCAAGGCCGCGCTGGAAAGCGCCGTGCGCTATATGGCAGCCGAGCTTGGGCCAAAGGGCATCCGTGTCCACGCCATCTCGCCTGGCCCGCTGGCGACACGGGCAGCATCCGGCATCGCCGAATTCGACGCCCTGCTGGACAAGGCCAAATCGGATGCACCCGCCCGCGCCCTTGTCACGATCGACGATGTCGGCGCGACCTGCGCCTTTCTGGCACTCGATGCGGCCCGCCACATGACCGGACAGGTCATCTATGTCGATGGCGGCTACCATATCATCGACTAGTGTGATGACCCGTTCTAGCGTCCGGACTCATTGATCGTCAAAGCCAGAATATGACGGTTTCGGCGAGGGCGACGGCGGACAGGAAGGTCTTGGCGCACCTGTCGTATCGGGTTGCGACCCTGCGCCAGTCTTTCAGTCGGCCGAACATGATCTCGATGCGGTTGCGGCGGCGATAGCGTCGCTTGTCGTAGCGGACAGCTTTGCCGCGCGACTTCCAACCGGGGATACAGGGGCGCATCCCTCGTCTTTCAACGCATCTCGGAACCAGTCGGCGTCATAATCCCGGTCCGCGATCAACCATTCGGCAGCAGGCAAGCTGCCCAGAAAGGCGGCGGCTCCAGTGTAGTCGCTGACCTGGCCTGCAGTCATGAAGAATTTCAGGGGCCTTCCCTTGGCGTCCGTGACGGCATGCCATGTGGTGTTCAGCCCTCCCTTGGTCCGCCCGATCAAACGCCCGCTCTGGTCGTCAGGTCCCCCTTTTTCACCCGCAGGCTCGAAGCCGTGCGGTGCGCCTTAAGATAGGTCGCGTCGATCATTACCGTCTTCAGCTCGGTGCCTGTCGGGGCCAGCCCCTCCATCATCAGGGCAAAGACCCCCATGTCCCCCCACCGCTTCCACCGGTTATAGAGTGTCTTTGGCAGACCATACTCACGCGGCGCGGCGCGCCACCTCAAGACATTGCGATTGATGAAGATTATGCCGCTCAAAACCCGCAGATCATCCACCCGCGGCTTGCCGTGGCTCTTCAGGAAGAATGGCTTCAACCGCTCCATCTGCTCATCTGTCAGCCAGAATAGATTGCTCATCATCACCCCCGTCAGGTCGGGGCCTTGAATCACGCAGGCCGAGCGGCCTCAAGCCGATCAATGGGTCCTGACCCTAGCAAGCCTGCACCTGCCTCTCAAGTCTGCGTGCAGCGCTTTGTGCAGCAAAATGTGCAGCAGATTGCGCGTTGCGCAGAGCCAGTTCCAGCTATACTCGCAAAAATATCGCGCAAAATCAGCGCAATACGAATTCCACGGCAATAGGGAAATGGCGGAGACGAAGGGATTCGAACCCTCGAGACCCTTCCGGGCCTGCACCCTTAGCAGGGGTGTGCCTTCGACCACTCGGCCACGTCTCCGCCGACCCGTATATTTGTGGTCCTCGGGACAGACAAGCGGTTTTTTCGGTCTTGCAGCATCTGCTCCCGGTAGTGGTTCCATGATGTTGAACCGTGGCGTTGTCAGGACAGGAGAGCCGGTGCCAATTGCTTTTAGCGCTCGGCGTGAAGGGTCGATCTTGCGCCGCAGGAACCTCTTTCCCTCCGGCCGTCAACCCGAGCAACATCTTAAAACTGGAACCATACAGAGACGACGGAACCGGATGGCGAGAGATGCAGGCGCAGATGTGTCGAATGAAATGGAACCACCAAGGCCCCCCGCTCCATCGGGCAGTACCGCAGTCTTCGCGACGGGATTGCCCACCAATTCTGGCGAGCCGACTTAAGTCGCAAGAATTCGTGGTGTGTATGGGGAGAACCTTGGCAGCCCGTAGGGGAGTCGAACCCCTCTTCCCAGGTTGAAAACCTGGTGTCCTAACCGATAGACGAACGGGCCGCGGTTGGTAGGCGGCTATCTATGACAGCCGCCCCACCTGTGCAAGGGGGAAAAAGCGGGATCAGGCGTCGATTTTTGCGCCCATCAGTGCGATGGCCTGCTGGTAGACCTTGGCCGCATTCCATTCGCGGATCACGGCAAAGTTGGGCTCACCCTCCTGGTAGCCGGCCCCTGGACGCCATCCCTTCTGCGCCAGGAAGTTCGCAGTCGAAGCCAAGGCATCTGCCTGTTTTGTCAGGTCAACTCGACCATCGCCGTCGCCATCGATTCCGTAACGCAGCACGTTGCCTGGAAGGAACTGGGTATGGCCGACCTCACCGTGCTTTGCACCCACCGACTTTGGCGACAGCACACCCATGTCGACAAGCTGCAGCGCCGCAACCAGATGCGGGGTGAAGTAATCGCTGCGCCGACAGTCATAGGCCAGCGTCGCAATCGCCGAGATCACATTGCTGTCGCCCATGAAGCTGCCAAACCCGGTTTCCATGCCGTGAATGGCGATCAACACACCAGCCGGTACGCCGTATCGCTGCTCAAGCGACTGATAGAAACCGGCACTGGCCGCCTTGCGCTTGCGCCCCTGCGCGATGATCGTATCGGCGCCGCGCACTTGCAGGAATTTGTCGAGCGAATACTTGAAGCTCTTCTGGTTGCGATCAGCGGCAATCGTCTTGGATGCGTAGCTCGATCCCATCAGGGCCGCCAGACCACGTTCACCGACACCGGCGGCAGCTGCTTCCTGCGCCATGACCGGCTTCCACGATTCATACTCGGCACCGGTATTGCTGCATGGCGCGGAAAGCGCCGGGCCGGCAACCGCTACAATAGCCAGAATTGGCAGTATCGACTTTCTGAAAATCACCTTGAAAGCTCCATCATGGTTTGGGCGCAGTTTACGGTGATCCGGCAACCACGCAAGCGATGGAATGTTGAATGATGAACAGTCCCGCTCACTTCCCCGGCATTATGGTGTCAAGGACGTGATGGCCAAGCGGAGCCATACCCATCCGGTGCGAAGCACGCCCGCGCCCTGCCCTGTCGTTTGGCTGCATAAAGTGCGGCGTCGAGCTGCGCGAGGATCTCGGTGTTCAGCAACGGGCCTTGTGCGCCCACCGAAGACCAGAGGCCGACGGACGCCGCGACCTGACATCGTTTACCGGACTGATCGATAGGCTGGCTAAGCTGGCTGATGACGCGTTCGGCGATTTCGAAAAGACGCGCGCGGTCAGCCACATTCGGCAGAAGGACCATGAACTCATCTCCACCAATACGCGCCACGGTGTCAGAGGTCCGCGTCTCTTGCGTAAGCACGGTCGCGACGTGGCGTAGCACCGCATCACCGGCAGCGTGCCCGAGCGTGTCATTGACGGCCTTGAAGAAATCAAGATCCACATGCATCAGGCCAAAGGGGCGTGCGCCTTGACCCGATAGTACTTCGTCCAAGGCAAGGTCGAAAGCGCGCCGGTTGCGTACCCCGGTCAGCGGGTCGGTGCGGGCCTGTTGCTCTGCCTCGTTCTTGGCGCCGCGCAGGCGAACGTTCAGGGTTCGCAGCTCTTCCATGATCATCGATTTCGCCTCGACGACATAGAGCAGCTCAATCGCAAGATCGGTGGCGGCGAAATCCGCCTCTGTCAGACCGTATCGTCGAACCGCCTCGATTATCCCTGGCCCGAAGGACAGGTTCACAAGCGTCCCGTCCTCTGCATCCGCCACAGCGACGCCTCGAAAGGTCCCCTCCGCCCCGCGCGACCTGAGAAACAGCCGCTCTCCCGCGCGGGCCCGTAAAGTCGCGGGATCACCTATCCCCTCCGGCCGTCTGATTGCGAAGAGATCGAAGAACGGCGCGCCGAACGGGGCCTCGACGATCCTGCCAATGGTGGGGCCGGTCGCGCGGACGCGCCCGGCGGCGTCAAGCGCCACGTGCATGGGCATGAGTGTATCGAGCGCGGCCTGCGTAAGGCCTTTGGGGAAAGGGGCGAGGGCGGGCAACATCAAGGGATCACACCGGCGGCATGGCAAGGTCAAAGGGGCGCGGCGCGGCAAAGGCCGCAGCGGCGAGGCTTACCCCCACGACTTCGGCCCCCGCAACCTCTCCACGGTGCTCGACAAGGCAGAGCGCGCCATAGTCATCCGCCATCGCGCGCAACAGCCCGACGATGACATGCCCTGCCCCTGACAGCGGAAAGCGGCACCACAGCGTCAGGTTTGCGCCCGCATGTTCGACGACCTCGAGTGCCGGCAGTTCGATATCGGGAAGCGCCAGTCGGGCACGGTCAGGAATTTCGTCCAGAGAGTGGAGAAAGTCAGCAAAGGTGGGGCCGCCAAATCGCAACAGACGGCGCAGACCCCGATCTCCGGTCCCGGTGACAAGATAGGTGCCCATATCCTCAAGCAGGCTATCGCGGCTGCGATCCAGCAGGCGGCCCGCCGCCGCGATCACCGCTTCGCTGAGCGCATCGTCATAGTCGAGCATCGCTTCGAACCCATCGATGCCGAGCCGCGCCTCCTGCGCGACGTGCTGCCAGAAGGCCGCGCCAAAGGTTTCGCGCAGAAAGCACTGGATCGATCGATTGATTAGCCCATGCATCGCAGCCCCCTGTTTTCCGAAACATAGGAGGCGGATGTTAACGAAGACCTACCGAAGCACGTTCAGGGCACGACCAGAAGGTCGATCCCGCCGACGCGCAGGGCCTTGACCACAGGCGCTGCAATCACCGGGTCGGCGGATTGCAGATCCTCGATCATCTGCATGCCGGTCGCCTGATCTGGCGAGGGCATCCCGAAGGCCACAACACTGCGGCGCGCGACGACCCCGTCCGATCGAGTGAAGCCTTCGGTACGGATGAAGCCATCAAGTTCCGCGATCACAACAATCGCCTGCTGCCCTCCAGCGTCCGGCCAGAGTTTGCCAACCACCATGACGCAGGGCGCCTTGCCGTTGATCGGCGTTCCGAGCGTGCATTGACGCACCCAGTTCGCCAGCTCGACCCGGTCGAGGGAGGCCAGCACCGCGTCGCGCATCGCGGTTTCAGTCGCGGGGCGCAAGGTCATGTTGTCCACCAGCTCTGCCCGCAGATCGACCGCAGGTTCGGCTTTCGGCGTCGCCTCTGGCGGGCGCTCACGGGCGGCAAGGCGCGCGGCCAGCGCCTCGCGCCCCGGCTCTGCCGCCATCACGGCCAGTTCGGCAAGTACGGCCTCGCCCGCACGACCCCATTGCATGAGCCCCGACAGATCGAGCTGATCTGGCCCCATGATGCCGGATTTCAGGCGCGATAGCTGGCTCTGCGCCGAGATCCGTTGCGGGTCGATCAAGGGCGTCAGCAGAGTAGCGGCAAGGACCAGCGTCACCAGCGCCATGGTAACATTGGCCTGACGGATCCGCCCTTCCCACCCGCGACCGCGCAGCACCGCCAGCAGGTAGAGGATGCCATAGCCCAGCCCCAAAGCCGCAATCGAGGCGGCCAGTATGCGATCAGGTGTCCAGCCATATTGCCCGACACGCAGCCCAACAGCCCATGCGGCCAAGGCAGCAGGCAGCACCAGAAGGGCTGAGAGCGCAATCGCCGACCAGCGGATGATCCGACTGCGACTGGCCTCGGTCGGGGACTGGTCGACCGCCGCAGCAATCAGCGTGGCGCAAAGGGCAGTGATGACCAGCAGCATGGTGCCGGTCGACAGATCGCCGAACAGCCCCTCAAGCCCACGCGTAGCGAGTGCGCCAAGAAACACCCCAACGACACCCAGAACCACAGGCAAGAACAGCCGCAAAAGACGCAAAAGAAGCGTCGGCGCCACGACCTCCACATGCTCGTCAACCATCGCCACGCCAAGCCCGAAGGTCGCGCCGACAATCGCCGACATGACAAAGCGCGACTCAAGCAGCGGCGTCATGGCCTCTACGTCGACCATTCGGAGCAAGGCATCGCTCAGCGCAAGAACCGCCCAGACCAGCAGCACGAACAGTGCGGCAGCGGCAAAGCGGATCAGGATTGCCCAGGCTTCGCTGAATAACACCCGGTAATCCCGCCAGTTGCCTGTACTGGCCGCGATAAGGAAAGGCAGCGGCACGAAGGTCAACACACCGACACATATCACCGGAATCGCGCCCTCAAAAAGTTGGTCCGGACGATCAAAGCGTAGACCGGCGAGCGCCAGAAGACCCGCAACCAGCGTGGCGAGCAGCGCCGACATTGCCGCCGCGCGCGGCAGGCGCAGCGTTCCCGACATGCCGAGGACCCCGACAAAGAAGACCATCGCCCAGGCAATCGCACCAAAGATCACGCGGTCGGGCAAAAGCTGACGGTTCAGCGCCTCGGCCAGATTGAAGAAGGACAAGCCTGCCAACGCCCCCGTCGCCGTCATGGCAAGCCGTTGTCCCATCGGCCGGTCAATCATGGGCTGCTCCTTTCGCCGGGCGCGACAGGTTTTGCCTGCGCCGATCGCAGCCTATCGCCCCCGACGCGCGCGCGAAAGGCCCGACGCACGCGCAAAATTCTGACGCGGCTCAGGCGGGTTCGGCCACACCCGCGGCCCGTCTGCGCCCGTCAAGGAAACGGTCAAGCTGATCCTGCGCGCCCTCGGGAAGGGGCGGATCGACACAATCCGCCAGCATCCGCGGCACCATCCGGTGCGCGCGCTCGGACGTCCAGACGGCGCCATCCTGCGCCCAGTTTTCATACGAGCGGGTGTCTGACAGAAAGCCACGCAGGAAAGCATCGCGCGATTGCGCATCGGTCTGGGCGTGCCCGAAGTAGTGGCCCCCATGGCCGATCCGCGCAATCAGATCAAGCGACAGGCCCTCGTCGCCGCAGTCGTTCAAGCCGGGCGCACAATAGCGCTGAATCTGCTGCAACACCTCGCAATCCATCAGGAACTTTTCGCAGCTTGCCGACATGCCCCCCTCGATCCAGCCTGCGGCGTGATAGATGATCGACGCGCCGGATCGCACGGCAGTCCACAGCATCGCCGCACTTTCCCACATGGCCTGACCATCAGGCACAGGCGCGCTGCAGGCATTCGAGGCGCGCAGTGGCAGCCCGTAGTGCCGGGCCATCTGTCCGGCGATCTGTGTTGCTCGCAGGCTTTCGGGCGTGGCAAAGAGCATCGCACCCGACTTCATGTCGGCGGTCGGGGTAAAGCTGCCAAGCGCCACAGGGCAGCCCGGACTTGCGTATTGCAGCAGCGCAATGGCCGACAGCGCCTCGGCCAGCGAAAGCGCAACCGCCCCGGCCGGTGTCGTTGGCGCCGAAATCCCTGCAGCGGCAAATGGCGTGACAAATACCGCCTGACCCGCCCGCGCAAAGCGCAAGGCCGCCTCAAGTACCGCGCCGTCATGCTTCAGGGGTGAGACCGAGTTGATGTTGCTGAACATCCGGGGCGCCTGCCGGAATTCGTCCGCCGAGAGGCCAGCGGCGATGCGCACCATCTCCATGGATTCCTCAGCCTGCGTCGCGTTCAGCGCATAGACGTTGCAGGCCTTGTCAGACAGGCGCAGCATCTCGGCCAGGCATTCGACATGGCGCAGGGACGGAGGAACCTCGGCCGGCTCCACCGGATAGCCGCCGATAAAGTGGATGCAGTTGAAGTGCTGCGACAGACGGAGCAGATCGCGCATCGCAGCCCGGTCGCCCGGACGCTTGCCCCGTTCCATGTCCCATGCATTGGGTGGTGAAGAGACAGAGCCGAACAGCAGATGCCCGTCACCTACGGTGATCGTCCGGTCCGGGTTGCGCGGAATGATGTCGAACCGACGCGGCGCGCGCGCCAGCATCTCGGTCAGAAAGTCGCCATCCATGCGGACCAGTGTGCCTGTGACGCGGCAACCGGCCTGACGCAGGATCTGCGCGACTTCGGTCGATTGCACGTCAATGCCCACGTCTGAAAGGATGCGCCGAACCGCCGCGTCCAGCCGCACCACATTTTCGGGCGAAAGCGGGTCAATCGGGCGATCCTGCAGGATCGGCGGCGCCCAAGGCATCTGAACTGGCGGAACCTGCGGGCGGGGGCGCGGCCCCGGTTTGCTCCGGCTGCTGCCAGTATCATCCGCCATGGTCGTCCCTCCGTCGTCGTCCCTGCGCCCTATCTGGCCACATGGGATCAGCTTGTCGCAAGTGCGTGGCTTTCGCTGACCCTCAGCGAACCCTGATCATGTCGCTTTTGCACCATGCGCCGCTTTGCCTGCTGCTGACGCGGGCGGCAACGAATCGAGCCAGTCCGGCAGCGCCCCGATATGGGGCAGGACCACATCGGCATGCGGTGCCAACTCGTCAGCCAGTGCGATGCCCGTCAGCACTGCGATGCGCGCCATGCCGGCGTTGGCGGCCGCGACCATGTCGTGCCGGCTGTCCCCAACCATGCCCACCTGCGTAGGGTGCAGATCGCACTGGTCCGCAAAAGCCAGAAGTTGCCCCGGCGCGGGCTTGCCGCCGAAGCCCGAATCGTAGCCGGCAACAAAGTCGAACAGATCGAGCAGGTCATGCGCCTCAAGATGGCGGCGGGCGGGCAGTTCGCTATCGTTGGTGGCCAGACCGATCAAAAGGCCCCGCGCCCGCAAGGTCAGAAACAGCGGGCGCAGCGGCACCGCCGGAACCATCCGCGCCTCGGCTGCACCCGCATTCATGCGGGCAGCCAGGGTCTCGACCGCTTCTCCCGGCAGATGCGGCACGAGGGATTCTGCGATCTCGTGTGCGGTTCCGGCGATGACGGGACTGCTGGGCAGAAAATCGCCCCGTGCACGGTCATAGCCCAGAACCTCGGACAGGATCGCCTGCCGCCCGACATCGGGTGTCAGCACAGGCAAAAGCGCCTCGACCCAGGCCCCCCAACTGCGGCGGAAGTCGAAAAGCGTGCCGTCCTTGTCGAAGATGAGCGCCTTGATCATGGCTTTTGATGTCCTGCCCGCATGTTATGACCGCGCGCTAATTGGCCTGCGTCGAGAGCCAAAGGCAAGGGCCAACGGCTCGGATCAGGTCCAGTCAGGAACCATGCCGCCCGGAAGGGCTGCCCGCGCGCGCATCGGCAGATCCGGCGCGAGGCCCGCGTCCCCGGCAAAGGCTTGCACCATCTGATCATCGGTCAGCAGGAAATCCAGCACTGCGCCAAGAAATCCTGGATCGGCGGCCAGGGCGCGCAGATCGTCCGGCGAAGCCCCGGTGGCGGCCATGAATTGCGGCACCAGATCGTCGCGTGACAAGAGCCACCCCAAGGCCTGCAGGGCGAGTGTCTCGGCGGATTCTTGCCGCATCAGTCAATCTCCGGTTCCTGAACTCTGCGAAACGCACATTGCACGCCGATGAATTAACAATTCAAAAGCTTTTGTTAACCTTTACTGCGCAAATTCGGTTGGTGAACATACAGTTTCCAACGAGGTTTCGCATGGCTGGTCGTATCCTCATCGTTGACGATGTGGCAACGAACCGTGACGCTTGGCAAGCGATGCTTGCGGCCGCATGCCATCAGACACTGGCGGTGGCGGATGGTCGCGCCTGCCGTTTGGCCTTGCGGGATTTGCGACCCGACCTGATCCTTCTTAACCTTGATCTGCAAAATCCGCCCGGCCCGGCGCTGCTGCGGCTTTTGCGTGCCGACGCCCGCAGCCGTACCGTACCCATCATCGCGCTGACAGCCCGTGGCGGGGCCGAGGCGCGGATCGCCGCCCTGATGGCGGGCGCGGATGAGGTGCTTGCCCGCAGCGTTGACGATTCCGTGGTACTGGCGCGCATCCGGAACCTGTTGCGCACCCAGACTGCGGTGGCCGAACTTGGCCAGCGCGACGATACCCTGCGCGCCCTCGGGCTTGCCGAGACGCAGCCGGAATTCGCCCTGCCCGGCACGATCGCGCTGGTGCAGGATCGAAACGATCATGTCCACGCGCGGTATGACGCACTGAAATGTCTGGTCGAGGACCGGATGGTTGTCCTGTCGCGCACCGACACCTTGGCTGAACAGACCCCGGAAATGGCCGCCGCCGACATATTCATCATTGCCTCAGATCTGGGAGGGCCAGGCGGCGGGCTGCAACTGATGTCAGAACTGCGGTCCCATGCCGCGACGCGCCATGCCGGGATCGTGCTGATGCAGTCGACCCCCAATAGCGCCGAGCAGGCCGTGGCCTTTGATATCGGCGCAAACGAGGTGCTTCCGGCAGGACTGCCGACGGAGGAGCTTGCCCTCCGCCTGCGCGGGCTTATGCGGCGCAAGCAGTCGGCAGACCGGGTGCGCATGTCGGTGCAGGACGGATTGCGCCTTGCGGTGATCGATCCCCTGACCGGGCTCTACAATCGCCGCTACGCCGTGTCGCGGCTCGCCACGATTGCCCAGCGGGCGCATGAGCTTGCGGCAGGTTTTGCGGTGCTTCTGGTGGATCTGGACCGGTTCAAGGCTGTGAATGACCGGCACGGCCATGCTGGCGGCGATACCGTGCTGGTCGAGATCGCACGGCGCCTGACCGAAAATCTGCGCGCGCCCGACCTTCTGGCCCGCATCGGGGGGGAAGAGTTTCTGGTGGTCCTTCCCGACTGCGCGGCGGATGATGCCCAGAGGGTCGCCGAACGTCTTCGCCGTGTCATCGGCGACAAGCCGGTGCGGCTTTCTGGTGGCGCGGAGGCACATGTTACCGCCTCGATCGGCGTTGCACTGGCCCAGAGTCTGTCAGACCTGCAGGACGGCAGTGCCGTCCTCGATCGTGCTGACCGCGCCTTGCTGCGCGCAAAGTCCGAAGGGCGCAATCAGATCATGCTGTGGCCCGAGGCCGCCTGACGAGCGCAGATCAGGCCCAGAAGACCAGGCCCAGACCGCGCCCGGATCAAGGCTTGCCTGGCCGATCACCGTGGCGATCATCGCGCTTGCGTTTCTGGCTGTGCTCCAGCCGGTCGGCAAAAGCGGCGCGCTGGTCATCAGTCATTGCAACCAGACGGTCTCGCAGGATCTGCTGGCCAAGTGCGATCTGGTCGGCAATCGTGGTGTGCTGGCGCTGCAAGGCGCTGTCCAGCGCCTCAGGCTGGAAAGGTTGGGCACGCAGCGCGGCGATCACCGCTGCCTGCTGTTCAGCAATGGCACGACGCACTTCACGCACCGAGGATTCACTGCCGCGAAACGCCATGCGCAGCGCCTTGCGATCCTCATCATCCAATGCATCGGCATAGGCGCCAAGACCAGGATCGCCCCCCGACATGCGCGGCGGCGGCCCCTTGAGGATCGCGCCCCCCACGACACCGAGAAACAGCAGATTGACTGCGAGCGAGGCGAAAAACGCCATGCGCCAGCGCTTGATCCGCGCCTCTGGCGCCGTCGCGACAGCAACAGGCGGCTTTTGCGACACGTCTTCGGGCATTTCCGGTCCAGTCGTCATGATCATCCTTCCCCAAGCCAGGTATCCAGACGTGGGATAAGCTCAACGGTTTCTTCGGTCGTATCGGTCGAGGCTGCGGCCAGCGTCAATGCGCCGGTCACCGGATCAAGCGTGGCCGGTTGCGCAAAGCCGATCCAGAGCCCTGCAGCCGTTGCACAGGCAAGACCCGCCGCTGGCGCACCGAAATCATTCAGCCAGCCACGCAGCACAGCCCTCCACCCCACGCGCGGAGGCACCACGGGAACGGCGGCAGGTTCGGGCATATTCGCATAGGCGTCGACCAGAAGGCGCGACAGAAACTCAGCCGAGGGCTCGGCGCGGGTATGACGCGCGCTAGCAAGCAGGTCATCAAGATCCTTCGGATTCATCGCACCCTCATCCTTATGGGACCCATCGGCACCGGAAAGCCTCTTCGTCATGATCCGCCCTCCACATCCGCATATCCAAGTTCTTCTCTTTGGCCACCAAGCGCCGAGGCGAGTGCCCGCTTGGCGCGTGCGGTCAGGCTTTCCACTGCTTCGACACCGATCTGCATGATCTCTGCGATCTCGGGGTTCGACATCCCTTCGATATGCCGCAGAATCAGTGCCTGGCGTTGCCGGTCAGGCAGGCCGTCCAGCGCGCGGTCAAGCGCGGCCATCCGGTCGGCCTCGATCAACTGGGCGACGGCGGCGGGGGCGTCATCGGCCACCTCGGGCGCATCATCCAGCGTGGTTGCCTGCCGCCGCTGGCGCGCACGCTGACGGTCAGTCACCAGATTGGTCACAACACGGTAAAGCCAGGTCGTGACCTGCGCTTCGCCCGTCCGCCATTCCGGGGCCATACGCCACAGACGCAGCATCGCCTCTTGCGCGACATCCTCGGCCTCGGCCCGGTCCGCCAGAAGGCGCGTGGCATAGCCAAGCACACGGGGCGAGAGCCGCAACACCAGCGTGCGCGCCGCAGCACGGTCGCCGCGTGCATAAAGCTGCAGCAGCGCCTCATCGCTCTGGTCGGCAAGGTCGTCGAAGGCCATGGTCATCCAGCAGGGTTAACCCTCAGAGCCCCGCCCGGCAAGCACCGGGCGGGACAGGTTTTGTCTCAGTTGCCCTGAGGCGCATCCGGCGGCGGCATGCCGGGCCCGCCCTGCATGCCCATTCCTCCGCCCTGCATGCCCATTCCACCCTGCATTCCCTCGCCACGCATCATCTTGTGACCGTGACCGCGCATACCTTTGCCCTCACGACCCTCATGGCCTCCACGCTCGCGCATTTCGGCCATCCGGACTTTTGCGGCATCAAGCTCGGCTTGCGAGATCGCTCCATCGCCATCGGTGTCGACCCGTTCAAACATCCGCAGCGACGGGTTCGGGGCCGCCTGCAGCTCGGTCACGCTGACTGCGCCGTCACCATCGACATCCAGGCGCGTCATCGCGAATTTGGCATGACCGCGCATCGCTGCTTCGGCTTCCTTCAGGCGAAAGGCGACCAGCTCGTCCTCAGAGATCACACCATTGCCATCGGCATCGACCGTCTTGATCCGGGCGGCACGAAAGGCCTTGAGTTCAGCCTCGGTCAGCTTGCCGTCCTTGTCCGCGTCGATCGCGGCAAAGTCAAAGCCCGGCCCGTCGAAGGGTCCCACCGCATCCACGTCATGCATCGGAAACATGCCCCGGCCACGGTCAGCCAAGGCAGCGGTTCCAAGCCCGCCCATCAGCACGGCGGCCAGTGCCAGCGAATATCCAATTGTCCGTTTCGTCATCTTCCGTCTCCTGTAGAGGTTCGGGTAAAGGGTCACGGCGCGCCCTCTTTCTGGCGCCGTTACGGGACAAACGCGGCACCGGGTGCTTTCCGTCGGGTGGCCACGTTCACGAAAACGCGACGTTTGTGGCGCCGCGGCGGAATGTCCCCTTTGACGCCAGCCGCCAAGTGCCTATTGTGCCGCTTCGCGCGACAGGAAAGACATGGACATGCAGACGATGAGCACCGCCTCGCCCCCCGAGGATGACCGGCCGCTTGTGCCCGCCTTGAAAAAGGGCTGGCAACGGCGTTGCCCCAGTTGCGGATCGGGGCCCATGCTGCGTGGCTATCTGAAGGTGCGCGAAAGCTGCCCCGTCTGCGGCGAGGCCCTGCACCACCAGCGCGCCGATGACGGCCCGGCCTATATCACGATCCTGATCGTGGGCCATGTCGTGGCGCCGCTGATGCTTTGGGCCTTTACCCGCTGGGAGCCCGATCCGCTGATCATGGTTGCAGTCTTTTCGGTGATGACGGTTGCGATGACGCTCTGGCTTTTGCCAAGGGTCAAGGGCGCCTTCGTGGCGCTGCAATGGTCGCGGCGGATGCACGGGTTCGGGCGTGACGGCTGACCCGCCGATCCGGCCTGCCGCCAGCATCATCTTGACCCGAAGCCGTGGCGGCAGCCCCGAGGTGCTGATGGGTCAGCGCGGCGCAGGTGCCGTGTTCATGCCGTCGAAGTATGTGTTTCCGGGTGGCGCGGTCGATGCAGGCGACGCTGAGGTACCGCTGGCCGCGCCCCTGCCCGATCACAGCGCGGCCCTTCTGGCAGGCTCGGTCCCATCGGCCCATGCATTGGCGGTGGCCGCCATCCGCGAGTTGTTCGAGGAAACTGGCCTGACGCTCGGCAGATCCGGAGCCTGGCCGTTGCCGCCCGAAGGCTGGCACGGTTTTGCCGCACGCGGTCTTGTGCCCGACGCCTCTGGCCTGCGGCTGATTTTCCGCGCGATCACCCCGCCCGGCCGCCCCCGGCGGTTCGACGCGCGGTTCTTTCTTGCCGATGCAGGCTCGCTCGCCGGCGACCCCGATGACTTCTCGGCCGCCGCTGACGAGCTTTCGCACCTGCACTGGATTGCGCTGGCCGAGGTGCGTCGTCTGGACCTGCCATTCATCACCGAAGTGGTTCTGGCAGAGGTTGCGGCACTACTGGCGGGCCAGCCGCAACCCGGCGTGCCGTTCTTCGACAACTCGGGCACACGGCCGACCTTTCGGCGGTTGACGGCCTAGAACGTCTGCAGACGTTCCAGATCGTAGCCGTTCCATTCGAGGATCTCGCGCGCGGCGGCAAGCCGGTCAGCGGGCAGCCGCCCGTCACGGTTCAGGATGAACCCCATTTCGCCCGAGGGCGTGCCGATAACCAGCGTGCGCATATCCACGTCGGCCCAGACGATCCACCACGCCTGACCGATGCCGTCGGCGACGGCGGCGCTGCCCACGCTTTCGGGCACCAGCCGGCCCGGCACCGGCATCGCGGCGCGGCCCGAGATCTTTTGCGACTTGCCCCCCAGGCACAGGTCAGCCGTCACCGGGATCGCCCCGCCGTCGGGTCGTCCAAAGCGTACCGTTCCCGGCTTGCAACCACCGGCCTCGGGCGCAAAGGTCGCGGCCTGGGTCCAGGTTCCCTCCAGCTCGGCCGGGTCGAGGACCGCGTTGGAGTAAATGGGCGTGTCCGTATCCCGAAAGCTCTCGGGCATGCCATCGCGCTTGCCACCGCAGGCCGCAAGCAGAACCAGCGGCAGGATTGTCAGTCTATGCAAAGGGTCACCTTTCGGCCCATGGAATCGAGAATTTCGTTGCAGCCGAAGAGCGGCTTGTAGGGCGAACAGGTGCCCGAGCGCGCCAGGCAAAGCCCGTCGCAGTCGGTTTCCTTCCGGCACGTCTTGCCCCCGTCGCGTGTGCGGTAAACGCAGGACTTGAAGCCTTTGCCCGCGCTCGTCCAGGTGCCGTCGCGCCGCTCGCAGGCAAGCTGCGCCTCGGACTTGGGCTCGGGCGGCGGAGGTGCGGCTGCGGCGGGCAGGGTCTCGACAGTGGTCGTGGCCCCACCCTCGGTCGTCGTTTCGATCGAGGATGGGAAGGGTTCTGGCGGGGCTGGCGCCGCGACAGGCGCAGCACCCGCAGCGCTGCCACCCGGCGTGATCGGTGTGGCCGTGATCGGCCCGCCCATGATCGTGCCCGCCGGGGCCGTCACACCGGCAGAGGCGGCGTCCGGCGTGTCCTTCTTGAACGGCAGCGACATCTGACATGCCGCAAGCCCAAGGCAAAGCAGGATGCCGAACCGTCGCACACGCATGTCATGCCCTTCCCCGAAGTTTGTGCCTATTGGCTACAAAACCACAGGAAGCGCAAGATATGGTGTCAGAACGGTGCTGGATACTCGCGATAAATCGCATTGATGCCGGAAAGCACTTCATCCGTAAGGCGCAGTTCGGCCGCCGCTATATTCGTCTTCAACTGCGCAAGGCTCGTCGCCCCGATGATCGGGATACACGGCCACGGCCGCGTCCGGGTGAAGGCCAGCGCCATCTGGCAGGGATCCAGCCCGTGCTCCCGCGCAAGCCCCAGATATGCCGATACGGCGGCGAACAACTGATGCGTGATCCGCCCACCCAGCGTGGGGTTGACCGCACGTCGCGTGTGATCTGGCGTCACATCGCCCGCATATTTGCCAGACAGGATCCCCGTAGCCAAGGGCGACCACGCCAGCAGCGGCACATCCTCCATCGCCGAAAGCTCTGCCCAGTCGGTATCGAACTGGCGATGCAGCAGCGAATACTCGTTCTGGATCGACACCATCCGCGGCAGTCCGCATTCGTCGGCCAGCCGCAGCCATTGCGCGGCCCCCCAGACGGATTCGTTTGACAGGCCGACCGCCCGGATCTTGCCCGCAGCGACCGCTGCCTGCGCGGCGCGCAGCACCTCTTCCATATGGGTCAGCGTGCCCGCCCGGTTGGTCTTGGGTCGATAATTCCAGTTCTGGCGGAAGTGATAGCTGCCCCGGTTGGGCCAGTGCAATTGGTAGAGGTCGATGTAATCCGTCCGCAACCGCTTCAGCGAGGCATCGAGGGCGGCGGTAAAGCTGGCCGCCGTGATCCCTTCGGGGTGCAAGCCCCCCTCGCCCGCGATCTTGGTGGCAAGCACCACCTTGTCGCGCCCGCCGTTGGCTGCAAACCAGGTCCCGATGATCTCTTCGGTGCGCCCGGCTGTTTCGACCAGCGCGGGGTTGACCGGATACATTTCGGCCGTGTCCCAGAAGGTGACGCCGTGTTCCAGCGCATAGGACATCTGCTCATGCCCCTCGGCCTCGGTGTTCTGGGTGCCCCATGTCATCGTGCCAAGGCAGTATTCGGATACGGTCAGGCCAGAACGGCCAAGCGGGATCTTTTTCATTGCAGTCTCCTGTCACCCCGAAGCCTAGCGCCTTGGCCGGGGTGAACAAGGGGTGTCGCAGCATCCCATCACTCAAACGTGCGTGCATGCAGGGCAAAAGGGGCTTAGGCTGGGGCCCAAGGGAGAAAAGTCATGAAAGCCGTAGGCACTCTGGGCGTTGTTCTGGCTTTGATTTCCGCCGTCCCTGTCTGGGCCGCACCCGAACGATACCTGCTGCAGGCAGAGGCATCGCGCGTTGCCTTCTCCGCTCCATCCGACGGCCAACCGATCACCGGCACATTCCCGATCCGCTCGGCCAGCGTCGTGATCGACGTCGAAAAGCCCGCGCGCAGCCAGATCGATGTCACGCTGAACGTGGCCGGCGTCAAGGCGAGCTCGCTTCTGGCGGCAGAGGCGATGCGCGGCGAAAGCGTGCTTGCCACCCGCCGCTTTCCCGAAGCGCGATTTGTCAGTGAAAGCGTCCGTGGCGACCCATCTGCAGTCGAGGTCGGCGGCCAACTGACCCTGCGGGGCGTGACCCGGCCCGTTGTCCTGCGAGGCCGCATCCTGCGCCAGAGCGGGGCGGCAGAGGATGACTTTTCGCGGCTGACCGTTGCGCTGCGCGGGCAGGTCAGCCGCTCGGCGTTTGGCGCCGACGGCTGGGCGGGGATGGTTGGCGATGTGATTACGCTCGACATTCTGGCCCGCATCCAGCGCGCGGGCGGCTGACCCCTGTCCCAAAGACCCTTTTCCCTGCGCGCGAGCAGCGTTAAACAGCCCCCTGCACGGCAAGGGGACAGGCGCATGGCACGGATTCTCATCACTTCGGCGATTCCCTACATCAACGGGATCAAGCATCTGGGCAACCTTGTGGGAAGCCAGCTGCCCGCCGACCTGTTCGCCCGCTACAACCGCGCCCGCGGGCATGAGGTGATGTTCATCTGCGCCACCGACGAACACGGCACCCCGGCCGAACTCGCCGCCGCCAAGGCCGGCAAGCCAGTCGCCGAATACTGCGCCGAGATGCACGAGGTGCAGAAAGAGCTCGCCGCCGGATTCCGCCTGTCGTTTGACCATTTCGGTCGCTCTTCCAGCCAGCGCAACCACCGTCTGACCCAGCATTTCGCCGGCAAGCTTGCCGAGAACGGCCTGATCCGGGAAGTGACCGAGCGTCAGGTCTATTCGGTCGACGATGGCCGCTTCCTGCCCGACCGATATATCGAGGGCACCTGCCCCAACTGCGGCTATGACAGTGCGCGGGGCGACCAGTGCGACAACTGCACCAAGCAGCTTGACCCGACCGATCTGATCAACCCGCATTCGACCATCTCGGGCTCGACCAACCTCGAGGTGCGGGAAACCAAGCACCTCTACCTGATGCAGCGCACGCTGAAGGACAAGATCGAGGCCTGGATCGATTCAAAGACCGACTGGCCGATCCTGACCACCTCGATTGCCAAGAAATGGCTGAACGATGGCGACGGGCTGCAGGACCGCGGCATCACCCGCGATCTGCACTGGGGCATCCCGGTGATGAAAGGCAATGATCCGTGGCCGGGGATGGAGGGCAAGGTCTTCTACGTCTGGTTCGATGCGCCGATCGAATACATTGCGGGCACCGCCGAATGGGCAGATGCGAATGGCAAGTCAGAGGCCGACTGGGAACGCTGGTGGCGCACCGACAAGGGCGCGGACGACGTGACCTACTATCAGTTCATGGGCAAGGACAACGTCCCCTTCCACACGTTGTCGTTCCCGGCGACCATCCTCGGCTCGGGCGAGCCGTGGAAGATGGTCGATTACCTCAAGTCCTTCAACTATCTGAACTATGATGGCGGCCAGTTCTCTACCTCGCGCGGGCGGGGGGTGTTCATGGATCAGGCGCTGTCGATCCTGCCCAGCGACTACTGGCGCTGGTGGCTGCTGTCGCACGCCCCGGAATCGGCCGACAGCGAGTTTACCTGGGACAATTTCCAGGCATCCGTGAACAAGGATCTGGCCGACGTTCTGGGTAACTTTGTCAGCCGCGTGACGAAATTCGCCAAATCGAAGCTGGGCGATACGGTCCCCGCGGGGGGCGAGTTCGGCCCGCAGGAAACCGCACTCATCGCCGATCTGGGCGCGCGCATCCGCGACTATGAGCGCTGCATGGACCAGATGGAGGTCCGCAAGGCCGCTGCCGAGTTGCGGGCGATCTGGGTGGTGGGCAACGAATACCTGCAGTCCGCCGCCCCCTGGAGCGCGGTCAAGACCGATCCGGCGCGGGCCGAGGCGATGATCCGCCTGTCGTTGAACCTGATCCGTCTTTATGCGATCCTTTCGCAGCCGTTCATACCCGATGCGGCGCAGGCGATGATGTCGGCTATGGGGTCTGACGACTGGTCCTGGCCGACCGACGCCGGGGCCGCGCTGCGCGCCTTGCCGCCGGGCCATGCCTTCGCCGTGCCGGAGAACCTGTTCCGCAAGATCACGGATGAGGAACGGGCAGAGTGGCAGCAGAAGTTCGCGGGCACGCGGGACTGATCGCGGCCCGGAAAAGGGGGCGTCATGCGGGTAACGGCCATACTGGAGACGGTGCTTTACGCCGATGACCCCGCAGCCTGCGCCGCGTTCTATGTAGAGGTGCTTGGGCTGACCGAAACGCGTGCCGTGCCGGGCAGGTTCAACTTCCTGCGGTGCGGTCAGCAAATGCTTCTGATCTTTGCGCCCGGCCCCTCGTCGGACCCTGCGCAGCAGCACGGCATCCCCGCACATGGCGCGCAAGGGGCGGGCCATGTGTGCTTTCGCGCGGATACGGCGGCCGACCTGGACGCTTGGAAAACGCAGCTTCAGACCAGAGGCCAAACCATCGAGCATGAGCATGACTGGCCGGGTGGTGGCCGGTCGATCTACCTGCGCGATCCCGCCGGAAACTCGGTCGAACTGGCCGAGGCCCGCATCTGGGGTCAGTGATCGCCAAGACCGATCGGGGGAATTCCCTTGACTTTTGCCCCGCCCTGCCCCATCTGCCCATTCAACCCCCGCCGTCCGGCCGCGTGAGCCTGAATGGGACGTCGGGGTGTGGTTCCCACCATCACGCAGGGGCGCCGCGGGCTGACGGCCTTTGGGGATTCGCCCCGAAGGCGAGGCCGGTCCCGCCCCTTCACGGCCCCGCAAAGCGGGCCAATGGCAGGCATTCGTCTGCCGGAAAGACAGATTCATGACTACGTTTGCCGACCTCGGCCTTTCGCCGAAGCTGATCAAGGCGCTTGAGGCGACCAAATTCGACATGCCGACACCCATTCAGGTGAAGGCCATCCCGCATGTTCTGCAGGGCCGCGACCTGATGGGCCTTGCCCAGACCGGCACTGGCAAGACCGCAGCTTTCGGCCTGCCGCTTCTGCACCGCATCCTTGACAACACCCATCCGCCGGGCCCGCGCCATGTGCGGGCGCTGATCCTTGCGCCCACGCGGGAACTGGTTCAGCAAATCCACGATCACCTCTTTGCCTTCACCAAGGGTACTCCCGTCAAGCTGACGATGGTGGTGGGCGGCGCGTCCATCAACAAGCAGACCGACCGACTGGCCAAGGGGTCGGACGTTCTGATCGCCACTCCGGGTCGTCTGATCGACCTGCTCGACCGTGGCGCAGTGATGCTTGAACGCTGCGGCTATCTGGTGCTGGACGAAGCCGACCATATGCTCGACATGGGCTTCATCCACGCGCTGCGCACCATTGCCAAGCATATCCCGGTCAAGCGCCAGACGCTCCTGTTCTCGGCCACCATGCCCAAGGACATCGAAGAGATCGCCGAGACCTATCTGCGCGATCCGATCCGCGTGCAGGTGGCGCCTCCGGGCAAGCCGGTTGAGCGGATCACGCAGGGCGTGCACTTCACCCCGCAGGGCGACAAGGCGCGCCTGCTTGAAGAATACCTCAAGAAACATCCCGGTGAGGCCGCGATTGCCTTCTCGCGCACCAAGCATGGCGCTGACAAGCTGACCAAGGTTCTGGTGCAATGGGGCTTCAAGGCAGGCGCCATCCACGGCAACCGCAGCCAGAACCAGCGCGAGGCGATCCTGTCGGCCTTCCGTGCGGGCGAACTCGATGTGCTCGTCGCAACCGATGTGGCGGCCCGTGGCATCGACATTCCGCTGGTGCGCCACGTCTACAACTATGACCTGCCGAACGTGGCCGACAACTACGTCCACCGCATTGGCCGGACCGCGCGGGCAGGCGCTGATGGCGCCTCGGTCAGCTTCTGCGCCCCGGCCGAGATGGAAGAGCTGCGTGACATCGAGACGCTTCTGAAGAAGCCGCTGCCGGTTCTGGGTGGTGCGCCTTGGGCGATGGACATGGTGAAGGCGGCCAAGCCCGCGCGTCCGCAGGGCCGCAAGCTGCAAGGACAGGGCGGTCGGCCGCAGGGGCAATCTGCGCGCCCCGGCAAGCCCCAGGGTGCCCGTGCAGATGGCCCGCGCCCGCAGGGACAGCCCGACGCGCGTCCCAAGTCTGCCAACCCGAAGCCGCAGGGCGGCACAGCTGCGCCGCGCCGCTCGGCCGGCGGGGCGAAACCTGCGGGACGCAGCGGCCCGCGTCCCTGATCGCCATACCGGCGCGGCTTGCCCGCGCCTGAATTCACCCTCGGCACGGCTTGCCCGCGCCGGGGGTTCTGCGCTATCGCGGGCGCACCATGGCAAAGCTCTACTTTCACTACTCCACCATGAACGCGGGCAAGTCGACCGCGCTTCTTCAAGCCTCGCACAACTACCGCGAAGGCGGGATGCAGACCTACCTGCTGACGGCGCGTCTGGATGATCGGGCAGGCCCCGGTCGCATCGCAAGCCGCATCGGCATCGCCGAGGATGCCGACCCGTTCACCCCTCACGATGATCTGTTTGCAATGCTCGCCACCCGCCTTGGCAGTGGCCCTGTCGCCTGCGTCTTCATCGACGAGGCGCAGTTCCTGTCAAAGGAACAGGTCTGGCAGCTGGCGCGCGCGGTCGATGACCTCGGCGTGCCGGTCATGTGCTACGGCCTGCGGGTCGACTTTCAGGGCAACCTCTTTCCCGGCTCGGCCGCACTTCTGGCCTGGGCTGATGAAATGCGTGAGGTCCGCACCATCTGCCATTGTGGAAAGAAGGCCACCATGGTCATCCGCCGCGGCGCCGATGGCCGCGCCCTGACCGCAGGCGAACAGGTGCAGATCGGCGGCAACGAAACCTACCAGAGCCTCTGCCGCCGCCACTGGCGCGAGGCGGTCGAGGGCTGAGCCCCCCTCTTCTTCTTTTCGCAAGTATCCTCGGGGGGAATCGCCGCAGGCGAGCGGGGGGCAGACAGCCCCCCGAACCAACGTATTCAGTTTCCCTGTGACCGCGCCCGCAGCGCAATCATCATGCCGGCGACGGCAATCAGCACCATCCCGGCGATCGCCAGCGGGGTCAGCGTTTCGCCCCAGATCAACCAGCTCCAGGCTGCCGATGCAGGCAGGATTACGTACTCGAACACCGATACGCGTCCGGCGTCGGCCAGTTGGTAGGCGCGGATCATCATGCCCACGCCTAGAAGCGAGCCCGCCGCCTGCACGAAGGTCCAGAACAGGAACGTCCCCGATGGCCAGACCGGACCTCGCATCACAAAGCCCGCAGGTCCCTCGGGCACATCGAGCGGCCAGACCGACAGCACAGCCATGCCAATGGCGCCCAGCACACCAAGCGCCAGAAAGAAGCCGCCCAGCAAGGTCTCTGCCGTCTCTTCTGCGCACCACTCACGGGTTGCGACGTTCCCCAACGCATAGAGCGCACCTGCCGCCACCGGCAGAATTGCCGCGAGGCTTGCACCGCCCAGTGCCTGCGGCCCCAGCACCATGACGACGCCGACAAAGCCCACCGCGACAGCCGCGATGCGCACCGGCCCGATGTGGTGACCGAAGGCGAACCCCGAGATCAGCAGCACGAAGATCGGCGCGGTGAACAGTCCTGCCGCGACCAGCGCGACCGGCAGGAAAGCCAACGCGCCGAAGTAGATCAGCATCCCGCTGCCGTGAATGGCCGAGCGCGCAACAACCGCACGCAAGTTACGCGGGCGCAGCCGCAACCCCATCGGCACCAGTAGCGCCAGCAGGATCATCCATGCCATGACCGACCGCGTGGCGTGGAACTGCCAGAGCCCCCCCTCCTCTGCAATGACCCTGACGTAGTTGTCGGTAAAGCCGATGATCACCGCATAGCCAAGGACGAGTGCGGCTGCGGCAAGCGTCCTGTCGGGCAAGGATGAAATGTTAGCGGATGTCATTGCGCAATTTCCTTTCGCTGCCCTTTTCTTTGCCGCAAACCCGCCCCATGCTGCGCGCCGGAAAACGACATGATCCGATCAGTTCGGAAGGGGGGGACACATGGGATGGCTCGCAGATGAAAGTGGATTGGACAAGACGCCTGCCAATTACGTGCCACTGACGCCCCTCTCGCACCTGAAACGCGCGGCCGATGTGCATGCCGACCGCACCGCGCTGGCGTGGCGGTCAAGCCGCGTCAGCTATGCCGAATATGCCGCGCGCGTCAGCCGTTTTGCCTCGGCCCTGGTCCGGCGTGGCATCAATCCCGGCGATGTGGTCGCGACGCTGCTGCCAAACCTTCCCGCTCAGGCAGAGGCGCATTTTGGCGTGCCGGCCTGCGGGGCGGTGCTCAACACCATCAACACCCGGCTGGATGCCGATACGGTCGGCTATATCTTTGGCCACGCCGGAGCGCGGATCGTTCTGGTAGACAGCGCGCTCGTTCCGCTGGCCGAGGCCGCGATCAAGAAGATGGAAGGTCTCGCACCCCAGATCATCGAGGTCACCGATCAGGAG
Source organism: Gemmobacter aquaticus (assembly GCF_007859075.1). Classification (GTDB taxonomy): domain Bacteria; phylum Pseudomonadota; class Alphaproteobacteria; order Rhodobacterales; family Rhodobacteraceae; genus Gemmobacter; species Gemmobacter aquaticus. Next base: position 367,903 of record NZ_VOAK01000011.1, on the reverse strand, counting down.
AGCGGTCACACATCATCGGGCCACTATCTGGAATATGAGGCGTTTCTGGCCGAGGGCGACCCTGACTTCCCGTGGATCATGCCGCAGGATGAATGGGAAAGCCTTGCCATCAACTATACATCAGGCACGACCGGGCGGCCCAAGGGTGTCGTCTATCACCATCGCGGCGCTTACCTCGCGACCATGGCCAATGTCATCGCCTGGCAGATGCAGCTTTTCCCTGTGGTCCTGACCATCGTGCCAATGTTTCACTGCAATGCCTGGGTGCAGCCATGGCTGGTGCCCATGATGGGTGGCACGCTTGTCTGCTGCCGCGATGTCACGGCCAAGGCAATCTATGATGCCATCGCGGATGAGGGCGTCACCCATTTCGGCGGCGCGCCGATCGTGCTCAACACCATCATCAACGCGCGCGACGAAGACCGCCGCCCCTTTGACCATGTGGTGCAGGTCTTTACCGCAGGCGCCCCGCCCCCCGCCGCCACACTTGCCGCGATCGAGCCGCTCGGGTTCAACGTCACGCAGGTCTATGGCCTGACCGAGACCTATGGCCCCTCGACCGAATGCCTGTGGCGCCCCGACTGGGAGCGCACGGCCGGAGAGGAGCGCGCCGCGCTCAAGGCGCGCACCGGCGTTGCCATGGCGATGCTTGAGGGTGCCGAGGTCCATGACACCCACGGCCAGCCCGTCGCCCGCGATGCCGCCCATCTGGGAGAGATAGCCCTGCGCGGCAACATGGTGATGAAGGGTTACTACCGGAACCCTGAGGCCACGCGCGATGCGTTTCGCGGCGGCTGGTTCCGGTCGGGCGACATCGCCTTCCAGACGCCGGACGGCTACCTCAAGATCACCGACCGTGCGAAGGACATCATCATCTCGGGCGGCGAGAATGTCTCGTCGGTCGAGGTCGAGGGCGCGCTGATGCACCACCCCTCCGTCAGCCTTGTCGCGGTCGTCGCCAAGCCTGACGAGAAATGGGGCGAGGTGCCCTGCGCCTTTGTCGAGCTGAAGCCCGGCATGTCGGCAACCGAGGACGAGCTGATCAAGTTCGCCCGCGCGCGGCTCGCCGGATTTGCCACGCCCAAGGCGGTGGTTTTCTGCGATCTGCCCAAGACATCCACCGGCAAGATCCAGAAGTTCGAACTGCGCGCCGTTGCAAAGCTGATGGCGCAGCAGGGCCGCGAACCCGCCTGACAGTGCAAGAGTTTCAGGGGGGCGACAACGGGGCGCATGCTCTGTTGTTCGCCTCTCCCTTTCCCGATAAGCTGCGGAAAAAGGGACAAAACGGTATTCATGCGCAGCACGGCGCTCAAGCAATTCACGAAACTGGAAAGTACCGGCCTGTGGCGGGAAGCCCCGGAATTGCAGCGCCGCGAAGTAATCGTGAACTTCGGCGAGGCCTCGCTGACCATTGCCGATCCGCGCAGTGAAAACGCCCTCTCGCATTGGTCCCTGCCTGCGGTCGTAAGGCTGAACCCCGGCGAGATGCCTGCGCTTTATGCCCCGGGGCACCAGGCACTGGAAACGCTGGAGATCGACGACAAGTTGATGATCGAAGCGTTGGAAAAGGTGCGCGCCGCACTCGCTTCAAACCGCCCTCGTCCGGGCCGTCTTCGTGGCAGCCTGATGCTTGCGGGCTCGGCACTGGTGCTCATTCTGGGTGCGATCTTCGTTCCGGGCGCGATGGTGAACCACACCGCCGCCATGGTTCCTCAGACGACACGGCTGGCTATCGGCCGCGTGGCGCTGGACGATCTGGGCAAGGTGGCGGGTGCCCCCTGTGCTGATCCGTCAGGCGAGGCGGCGTTGCGGCGTCTGGCGACACGCCTGTTCGGGGCCGAGGCACCGGGGCTTTACATCCTGCGCGACGGTCAGGCCCGCAGCCTGCATCTGCCGGGAAACATCATCACGCTTCACCGTGACCTTGTTGAAAAGGCCGACGGCCCCGAGGTGCTGGCAGGCTTTGCGCTGGCCGAGGATGAGCGTTCAGACATGGATGATCCCCTGGTTCCGCTTCTGCGCCATGCGGGGCTGCGCGCGACATTCGGCCTGCTCACCACGGGGCAGCTCGATCCGGCGTCTGTCGCGGGCTACGGGTCCACGCTGCTGACCACACCGCCCCTTGCGGTGCCTGACGCCGCCCTGCTTGCGCGCTTTGCGGCAGCGGACGTGCCCTCTACCCCTTATGCGAAAGCCTTTGATCCGACCGGCAACACGTCCCAAGCCCTGATCGAGGCGGACCCCCTTGCCCGAGGCGAGCGTCGCCCGCTGATGACCGACAGCGACTGGATCGGCCTGCAATCGATCTGCGCCGACTGAGATCATCGCGCGGGCAAAGAAAAGCCCCCGGGAATTTGCTCCCAGGGGCAGGGTCTTTCTGCTCTTCGTCTTCGCCTGCTTCGTGAAACCACCGAAAGACTAGTAAATGAACGCGTCGGTAAATCCGGCCGCGCGGGCGCGGCGCAGCCCATCCTGCGCGGCGGGCGCATCGGGGAAAGGTCCCGTCAGAACCAGATAAAGCGGCGCACCGCCCTTATGGGCAGTGGTGCTGGCAGCGGGCAAGCCTGCGGCGCGCAGCTTGCTTATCGCAACATCGGCATTGGCAGTTCGGCCGTAGGCGCCGACCTGCACATAGACGCCAGAGGCGATGGCCTTCACGTTCAGGGCCTTGCCCGGAATCTCGATCTGCCGCCACAGGCCGTGGCGCTTCACGATGGCCGTCGCAGGTACTTGAATGACAACCCTTGGTGCCGTGGACTTTTGCCGGGCCAGCGACTTGGTCTGACGCGGTGCCGAAGCCTTGGGGGCACTCTTGGCCGCCACCGGTTTGGCCTCGGGCGCCGCGGGCGGTTCCGCGGCAGGCTCCGGCTGCGCCACGGGTGCCGCGACTGCGGCCTCTGCCGGATCAACGGTGAGAGGCTCTGGTTCCATCACTTCGGTCTTTGGCGGCAAAGGCAGCGAAGGTGCCAGACCGCAGAGCGGTTTTCGATCCGCCCCAAGCTGGGGAACCCAGGTTACCGCACCATTCACGGCAGCTCGGGCATAGGCGCAGCCCCGGCTGTCGACGTAGCTTGCGTCATCATAGCTGGCTGGCGGCACCTCGGCAGGGGCGGGTATCGCATCTTCCGTCTGCGCAAAGGCGGCGGGGCCAGACATCGCCCCCACGGCCAGCGCAACGGAAACGATCACGCGATACATAAGGCCCCCTTTGATCCAGATGGCGGGAAGCATGCGCCAGATGGGCGTGTGACGCAAGCCGGATTTCCCTTATTTTGTGCCGAACATCCGGTCACCCGCATCCCCTAGGCCGGGAACGATGTATCCATGGTCGTTCAGATGCGAATCCAGCGCGGCTGTCACGATCGGCACGTCGGGATGTGCCTCTTTCATCCGCGCGACCCCCTCGGGCGCGGCCAAGAGGCAAAGGAAGCGGATATTCCTGGCCCCCGCCTTCTTCAGCAAGTCCACTGCAGCCGCAGATGAATTGCCCGTGGCCAGCATCGGATCGACCACAATGCAGATCCGCTCGTCCAGATGATCCGGAAGCTTGCAGTAGTATTGCACAGGCTGCAGCGTCTCGGGGTCACGGTAGAGGCCCACGAAGCCCACCCGCGCAGCCGGGATCAGTTCGAGAATGCCGTCCAGCAAGCCATTCCCCGCTCTGAGGATCGAGATCAGCGCCAGCTTCTTGCCATCCAGCGTCGGCGCATCCATCGGCTCCAGCGGCGTCTCGATGCGGGTCGTCGTCATCTCAAGCTCGCGCGTGACCTCATAGGCCAGCAGCAGGCTGATCTCCTTCAGAAGCCGCCGGAAGCCCGCGGTGGAGGTTTCCTTGTCGCGCATGATTGTCAGCTTGTGCTGAACCAGCGGGTGATTGACGACTGTCAGATGCTCAGCCATGCGCGGCCTCCAGTTTCTTGGCGATCATGTCCTTGGTGTCGCGGTCGCAGAAGGCCGCGTCAAGCGCGGTCTTGTTCAGCGTCGCAAAGACCCCCGTGTCCCAGTCAAAGGCATCGGCCAGACGGTCCCATTCACGGTTCATGGTGGTACGAAAGAAGGGCGGGTCATCGGTCGATACGGTCACCTTGACCTCGCGATCAAACAGCTTGCCGATCGGATGGTGCCGCCAGTCGGAATAAAGCCCAAGCGCGATGTTCGATCCGGGGCAGACCTCCAGCACCGTGCCGCGCTCGGCCAGTTCATCGACCAGCGCCAGATCCTCGATCGCGCGGACGCCATGGCCCAGACGCGAGGGGCGAAGGGCCCGAAGCGTGGCGCGGATATGGTCAGGCCCGCGCCATTCGCCGGCGTGGGCGGTGATGCCCAGTCCCGCCTCGCGGGCGCAGTCAAAGGCCCAGGCGTAGTCCTCAGGCTCGCCAACCCTTTCATCGCCCCCGATGCCAAAGCCGGTCACAAAGCGCCCTGCCGTCTCGGCGGCACAGATCGCGACCTCACGCGCCTTCTCGGGGCCGAAATGGCGGATTGGGGTGACAATGGCGCGCAGGGTGACGCCCATCTTCGCCTCGGCCTCGGCCGCCGCATCCTCAATCGCGGCAAGGTAGTCGCGCCAGGCGACAAGATCGCGACCGCCGCAGAAGTCGGGGCTGATGAAGGTTTCGCAATAGATCACGCCACTTGCAGCGCTTTCCTCAAGAACGGCAAGGGTCAGTCGGCGGTAGTCCTCAGGCGACCGGATCACCGAAGTTGCGGCCTCGTACACCTTCAGGAAATGCCAGAAGTCGCGGATGGCGTAACCACCCCTCTCATCAAAGATGCCCGAGATATCCTCGCGCTTTTCTGCCGCGAGGCCCCGGATGAAGGCGGGCGGGGCCGCCCCTTCCAGATGCAGGTGCAACTCGATCTTTGGCGTGGCAGCAAGTGTCACAGAAAGCTCCTTCCCGGCCCTTGCGCGGGAATGCCCAGATGTGCCGCGACCGAGGCACCGACATCGGCAAAAGCACAGAGCCCGATCTGCCCCGCGCCGCGACCGGACATCAGGACGGGCACACGCTCGCGCGTGTGTTCCGTGCCGTGCCATGTGGGATCGTTGCCGTGATCGGCGGTGAACAGCGCCAGATCCCCCGGTTGCAGGCGGTTTAGAAATGCGCCAGCGCGCGTATCGAACCATTCCAGCGCACGCGCATAGCCAGACACGTCGCGCCGGTGGCCATAGAGGCTGTCAAATTCGACAAAGTTCGCAAATGTCAAACTTCCCGGCTCAGCATCCCGTGCAAGCCCGTCAAGATGTTCGAAAAGTGCAGCGTCATCCTTGCCCTTGTGCAGGTGCGTGATGCCGCGATGCGAGAAGATATCGCCGATCTTGCCCACCGCATGGGTGACCCGCCCGGCCCCTTGCGCCCAGTCGAGCAGTGTGGGCGCCGGCGGGGCTATCGCAAAGTCACGGCGGTTGGCCGTGCGGCTGAAATGGCCGGGCGCGCCCACGAACGGCCGCGCGATCACCCGCCCGATGTTCATCGCATGCAGCATCGGCGCCAGACCCTGACAAAGCGCAATCAGCCGAGGCAGGCCAAAGCTCTCTTCATGCGCGGCGATCTGGAACACGCTGTCAGCCGAGGTGTAGCAGATCGGCCGTCCTGTCCGCATATGCTCGGGTCCAAGCCGGTCGATGATCTCGGTCCCGCTGGCGTGGCAGTTCCCAAGGATGCCGTCCACGCCGGCAAGCTCACACACCTTGGCCACCACATCCTGCGGAAAGGCGGGGACCGTATCGGGGAAGTAGCCCCAGTCCCACGGCACTGGCACGCCAGCCAGCTCCCAATGGCCAGACGGCGTATCCTTGCCCCTCGACACCTCGGTTGCGGCCCCCCACATCCCCTGCGGCGTGACCCCCAAACCGGGCGCCTCAGCCCCGGAGGCCAGCCGCACCGCCGCGCCGAGCCCAAGTGCGTCGAGCACAGGCATGCGCAAAGGCCCGCTTCGCCCCTGTTCGGCACGCCCGGCTGCGCATTCGCGCGCAATATGCGCAAGCGTGTTGGAACCAGCATCGCCGAACGCCTCGGCATCAGGTGCGCCACCGATTCCGACGCTGTCGAGCACGATCAGAAAAGCGCGCGTCATCCTGCAATCCTTTCGCGGATCAATTCGGGGGGCGTAACCTCGCCGTCGGCCAAACGATAGGCAGCCTGCACCGTTGCCAGTGCCCTGTCAGCCTCGGCATCGCTCGCCGCATGCACCTGCGCCAGAACTTGTCCGGCAGCCACCTGTTGCCCGATGCCCGCCATGTCGGAAAGCCCAACCGCCGGGTTGATCCGGTCATCGCCCTTCAGACGCCCCCCGCCCAGATGGACGACCGCCTCACCCAAGGCAAAGCCGTCGATCGCCGCCACCACCCCGTCCCGCGCGGCTGTCACATCGCGCACCACAGGCGCCGCAGGCAAGCGGTCGGCCCAGCGGTCCACGAAATCGGCCGGCCCGCCTTGCGCCGCAACCATCCGCCCGAACTGCTCGACCGCCGCCCCGCTTTCCAGCGCTTCGGCGATCATCCCCTGCCCTTCCGCCGCATCCGTGGCCACCCCGGCCAGCGCCAGCGCCTCGCCCCCAAGCGCGCAGGTCACATCCCACAGTCGCGCATTGGGACGGGTGCCCGTCAACACCTCCATCACCTCGATCACCTCCAGCGCATTGCCCGCGCTGCGGGCCAGAGACTGGTCCATATCGGTGATCAGCGCCGAGGTCTTGCAGCCCGCACCATTCGCCGTGGCCACAAGCGACTGCGCCAGCGCCCGCGCCCGGTCCATGTCGTGCATGAAGGCGCCCGAGCCGACCTTCACATCCAGCACCAACGCCCCAAGCCCGGCTGCAAGCTTCTTGGACAGGATCGAGGCGGTGATCAGGTCAATGCTCTCGACCGTCGAGGTCACATCGCGGATGGCATAAAGCCGCCGGTCCGCCGGGGCGATCTCGGCCGTAGCAGCCACAATGGCGCAGCGGACCTGCGCGATCTGGCGGCGAAGCTGATCTTCGGCCAGACCTGTCCGAAAGCCGGGGATCGCCTCCAGCTTGTCAAGTGTGCCGCCGGTGTGGCCCAGGCCACGGCCCGAGACCATCGGGACAAAGACACCGCAAACCGCCAGCGCCGGCGCCAGCAGCAACGAGGTGCAATCCCCGATGCCGCCCGTCGAATGCTTGTCCACCACCGGGCCGGGCAGATCCCAGGCCAACACGCGACCCGAGTCGCGCATCGCCAGCGTCAAGGCCACCCGCGCGCCTTCGGTCAACCCGTTAAGCAGCACCGCCATCGCAAAGGCGCCCGCCTGCGCATCGGTGACTGCACCCGAGGCAAGGCCCGCCGCAAACCAGCGAATGTCATCTGCGCCGGGGCTGTGCCCGTCGCGGATCGCGGCAATGATGGCGCGGGCATCGCTCATCGCAGGTCCTTTCTCAGGCCCGATCCATATGGGCCATCGTGAATACCCCGGGCAGAAGGTCCGCCACGGTCATGCGTTTTTCCTTGCCGTCGGTCGTGCCCAGCGTGACCACAACATCGGGCGCTGCGAATTCGGCGATCTTCTGGCGGCAACCGCCACATGGCGGAACAGGCTCAGGGCTGTCGGCGATGACATAAAGATCGCTGATCTGCCGCTCGCCGGAAGCGCACATCGCGGCAATAGCCCCCGCCTCGGCGCAGGTGCCTTCAGGATATGCCACGTTCTCGACGTTGCAGCCGACATGCACGGCCCCCGACGGGGTGCGCAACGCCGCCCCCACCTTGAAGCGCGAATACGGGGCATAGGCATTCTCGCGCACCTGGGTGGCGGCATCTTTCAGCGACATTCGGATCTCCGGGGCATCAGGCGTGTTTGACCAACTGGTCATGATTGTGCGGCAGGCCCGTCGCAGAGGCAAGCGCGCGCATGTGGTGATCCTACGGAAACGGACAAAGCTGTCTTTCCTGATTTCCACCTTGGCGCACTGGCGGAAAAGCGCCACACTCAGCCCCGGAGGAGTTTGTCGTTAGCGCTATCAGACTTGCGCGGCGAATCTGATTGTTTAATGCCAAACCAAATTTCCCGGGAGGCCCTATGGAAGAGCAACGTCACGACCAGTCGCGCCATCCTGCGCTGGATTATCACGAGTTTCCCAAGCCCGGTAAGCTTGAGATCCGCGCCACGAAACCCCTGGCGAACGGCCGCGACCTGAGCCGCGCCTACAGCCCCGGCGTGGCAGAGGCCTGCCTTGAGATCAAGGCCGATCCGGCGACCGCAAGCCGTTATACGTCAAGGGGAAATCTTGTTGCCGTCGTGACGAATGGCACCGCGGTTCTGGGCCTTGGCAACATCGGCGCGCTGGCCTCGAAACCGGTGATGGAGGGCAAGGCCGTCCTCTTCAAGAAGTTCGCCAACATAGATTGTTTTGACATTGAACTAAATGAGCCCGATCCGGAAAAACTGGCAGATATCGTCTGCGCGCTGGAGCCGACCTTTGGTGCAATCAACCTTGAAGACATCAAGGCACCCGATTGCTTCATCGTCGAGAAGCTCTGCCGCGAACGGATGAACATTCCGGTTTTCCACGATGACCAGCACGGCACGGCCATTGTCGTCGGCGCAGCCGCCACGAATGCGCTGCATGTGGCGGGCAAACGGTTCCAGGACATCAAGATCGTCTCGACCGGCGGCGGGGCTGCGGGCATTGCCTGCCTCAACATGCTGCTGAAGCTAGGTGTCCGGCGCGAGAACGTCTGGCTTTGCGACATCCACGGCCTTGTGCATGAGGGCCGCGAGGTGGACATGAACCCGCAGAAGGCCGCCTATGCGCAAAAGTCTGACAAGCGGACGCTGGACGAGGTGATTGACGGCGCCGACATGTTCCTGGGCCTGTCCGGCCCTGGCGTGCTGAAGCCCGAGATGGTCGCCCGCATGGCCGAAAACCCGATCATCTTCGCCTTGGCAAATCCCACGCCCGAAATCCTGCCTGACGAGGTGCGCGCCGTAGCGCCCGGCGCAATCATGGCGACGGGTCGCAGTGACTTTCCAAATCAGGTGAACAACGTCCTGTGTTTCCCCTTCATCTTCCGGGGTGCGCTCGATGTGGGCGCGACCCAGATCAATGACGAGATGCAGCTGGCCTGCATCGAGGGAATCGCGGCCCTTGCCCGCGCAACCACCAGCGCCGAGGCCGCAGCCGCCTATCAGGGTGAACGACTGACCTTCGGTGCCGATTACCTGATCCCCAAACCCTTCGACCCCCGGCTGATCGGCGTCGTCGCCTCGGCCGTGGCGAAAGCGGCGATGGAAACTGGCGTGGCCACCCGTCCGATCAGCGACCTGAACGCCTATCGCGACAAGCTGAACGGCTCGGTCTACCGTTCAGCCCTGATCATGCGCCCGGTATTCGAGGCAAGCCGACTGGCCGACCGTCGCATCGTCTTTTCGGAAGGCGAGGACGAACGCGTGCTGCGCGCGGCCAACGCGATGCTGGAAGAGACGACCGACAAGCCCATCCTGATCGGCCGCCCCGAGGTGATCGCGATGCGGGCCGAACGCGCGGGACTGCCGATCCGCCCGGACCGTGACTTTGAGATCGTGAACCCCGAAAGCGATACGCGCTACCGCGACTACTGGGGCAGCTATCACGAACTCATGGCCCGCAAGGGCGTGACCCCCGATCTGGCCCGCGCGATCATGCGCACCAACACGACAGCAATTGCCGCCATTGCCGTGCATCGCGGAGATGCCGACAGCATGATCTGCGGCACCTTCGGGCAATATCTGTGGCACCTGAAATATGTGACCGAGGTTCTGGGGCGTGACGGGCTTTCCGCGCATGGTGCGCTGAGCCTGATGATCCTGGAAGACGGGCCGCTTTTCATCGCCGACACCCAGGTGAACCCCGTCCCCACGCCTGACCAGATCGCGCTGACCACGTTGGGTGCGGTGCGCCATGCCAAGCGCTTTGGCGTGACGCCCAAGGTGGCACTCTGCTCGCATTCGAACTTCGGCAACCTCGACAGCGATTCCGGCCTGCGCATGCGCGCGGCGCTGGCGATGCTGGATGCCGAACCTCGGGGCTTTGCCTACGACGGCGAGATGAGCATTGATGCGGCACTCGACCCCGACCTGCGCGGACGCATGTTCCCCGGCGCCCGGATCGAGGGCGCTGCGAACATTCTGGTCTTCGCCTATTCCGATGCCGCGAATGCTGCACGCAATATCCTGCGCATGAAGGCGGGCGGGCTTGAGGTCGGGCCAATCCTGATGGGCATGGGCAACAAGGCCCATATCGTCACCCCGTCGATCACCGCACGGGGATTGCTCAACATCTCGGCTCTGGCTGGAACGCCGGTCGCGCACTACGGCTGACATCATCTTGCGGGGCGACCAATTTGGCCGCCCCGCCTGGCCGACTCAGTCTGCCATCATGACGGTCTGCAAATCGCAAAACTTTGCAAAGTTACCTGCGTGCCCTGCCAGTGTTGGCATATTCACATAGTTTGCAAAAATTTGCGGGCGAGGACAGGCAGATTTCTGCAAATTTCTCGCTGCAATGCGGCTACGCTAACGGTAACAGCGTTGCGGCAATGCCCCCCTCTCGCGTAACAAAACACGATACCGAGGGAGGAGGCATACCATGGCATACAAAGAGATCTATGACAGCTGGAAGGCAGACCCCGAGGGATTCTGGATGAAGGCTGCTGGCGGCATCGATTGGGTGAAATCACCCAGCCGTGCGCTGAACCCCGACCGGGCGCCGCTTTATGAATGGTTCAGCGACGCCGAGGTGAACACCTGCTGGAATGCCGTCGACCGACACGTGCAAGCAGGGCGCGGCAACCAGCTGGCAATCATCCACGACAGCCCCGTCACACACCTGCGCAAGGGCATCACCTACAAGGAACTGCAGACCCGCGTCGCAAGCCTTGCCGGCGCCCTGCGCGCCAAGGGTGTCGAAAAGGGTGACCGCGTCATCATCTATATGCCCATGATCCCCGAGGCGCTGGAGGCCATGCTGGCCTGCGCCCGTCTGGGTGCCATCCACTCGGTGGTGTTCGGCGGTTTTGCCGCAAACGAACTGGCCGTGCGGATCGACGACTGCAAGCCAAAGGCGATCATCGCCGCCTCTTGCGGGATCGAACCAAACCGGATCGTCCATTACAAACCGCTTCTGGACGGCGCGATCGACCTTGCTGACCACAAGCCCGATTTCTGCGTGATCTTCCAGCGCGAACAAGAGGTCGCCAAGCTGATCGAGGGCCGTGACTTCGCTTGGCACACCTTCCAGTACGGGGTCGAGCCTGCTGATTGCGTGCCGGTTTCGGGCGACCACCCGGCCTATATTCTCTACACCTCGGGCACGACCGGGGCGCCCAAGGGCGTGGTCCGCCCCACCGCGGGCCATCTGGTCGCGCTGAACTGGACGATGCGCGCCATCTATAACGTGGGCGTGGGCGACGTGTTCTGGGCGGCGTCGGACGTGGGCTGGGTCGTTGGGCACAGCTACATCTGCTACGCGCCGCTGATCGCGGGCTGCACCACCATCGTCTTTGAAGGAAAGCCCGTGGGCACGCCTGACGCAGGGACCTTCTGGCGGGTGATCAGCGAGAACAAGGTGAAAAGCTTCTTCACCGCACCGACCGCGCTGCGCGCCATCCGCCGCGACGATCCCGATGGCGAGTTCATCAAGGACTACAATTTGCGGCACCTGCAGGCGCTCTACCTTGCAGGCGAGAGGGCTGACCCCGAGACGATCCAATGGGCGCAAAAGCACCTGAATATCCCGGTGATCGACCACTGGTGGCAGACCGAAACCGGCTGGGCCATCGCGGCAAACCCACTGGGGATCGAGGCGCTACCGGTCAAGCTTGGCTCGCCTTCGGTGCCGATGCCCGGCTATGACGTGCAGGTGCTGGACGAAGGTGGCCACCCGGTCAGCCCCGGCACGCTTGGCGCCATCGCCGTCAAGCTGCCGCTGCCTCCCGGCACTCTGCCGACTCTGTGGAATGCCGAAGACCGGTTCCGCAAATCCTACCTCAGCCACTTCCCCGGTTATTATGAGACCGGCGATGCGGGCTATGTGGACGAGGACGGCTATCTCTACATCATGGCGCGCACGGATGATGTGATCAACGTCGCCGGTCACCGCCTCTCGACCGGGGCCATGGAAGAGGTGCTGGCCTCGCACCCCGACGTCGCCGAATGCGCCGTGATCGGCGTCGCGGACGAGTTGAAAGGCCAGTCCCCGCTGGGCCTTCTGTGCCTCAAGAAGGGCGCGGCAAAAGACCATGCCGATGTCGTCAAGGAATGCGTGAAGCTGATGCGCGACCGGATCGGACCAGTGGCCGACTTCAAGCGCGCGGTGGTGGTTGATCGTCTCCCCAAGACGCGGTCGGGCAAGATCTTGCGCGGCACCATGGTCAAGATCGCCGACGGCGCAGACTGGAAGATGCCGGCGACCATCGATGACCCGGCAATCCTTGATGAGATCACCTTGGCCCTGCGCACGCTGGGGCTTGCGCGCGGCTGAACCGGCACCAGAACCCCTTGACTGCGCGCGAGGCCCCCTCGCGCGCCTTTTTGGGTATTTGGGCCAAGAGGAAGCAGACGCCGGTCCAGTTTCCTCTTGGCAAAAATACCCATGCAGCGCCGATCACGGGCGCCGCCGCCCGGCCTTACATGAACTGCTCATGCGTCAGGCGCTCTTCAAGCCCGTGGCCGGGATCAAAGAGGATGCGGTGACGCACGGCCGGTTCCGACCTGATCTCAACACTCACGACATCGCGGAATGACCGGCCATCGGCATCGGCCATCACCGGGCGTTTGTCGGTTTCCAGCACGTCAAAGCGCACGATGGCTGTCTTGGGCAGAATCGCCCCGCGCCAGCGCCGTGGGCGAAAGGCCGCCATCGCCGTCAACGCCAGCACATCGGAATCGATGGGTAGGATCGGGCCGTGGGCTGAGTAGTTGTATGCGGTCGATCCGGCAGGCGTGCAGACCAGCGCGCCATCGCAGACAAGCTCGGCCATCCGCTCGCGCCCATCGACGCTGATCCTGAGCTTCGCCGCCTGCGGGCCGGCGCGCAGCAAGCTCACCTCGTTGATCGCCAGCGCGTGGTGGTGCCGCCCTGCAACGTTCACGGCATGCATGGCCAGCGGGTTGATCACCGTCTCTTCCGCGGCACGCAGCCGCGCCTCCAGCCGGTCCTCGGCATAGGCATTCATCAGAAAGCCGATGGTCCCGCAGTTCATGCCATAGACCGGCAGGCCAAGGCTTTGTGTCTCGTGAAGGGTCTGCAGCATGAAGCCATCGCCGCCCAGGGCCACGATCACCTCCGCCTGGGTCACCGGCGCGTCGCCATAGCGCTCGGACAGCGCGGAATAGGCTGCCAGTGCCGCGGGGCTGGTACTGGAGCGGAAACTGATGCGCATCAAGGCTCTCCCTTTACCCCGCCAGTCTTGGGGGGTGCGCAAGACAAAGACAAGGGGGCCGCGCAGCACCCAGCTTCGCGCGCTTTCGGGCATGTGTCGTTTTCTGCCCTTCCCTCGACCATGGCGCATGGTCTAAATGGCGCCCAGACCACTCGCACACCCTACGCCAGTTTCGAACGCCCGAACCCCGGCCCACTTTCAGGAGACGCACATGAGCGCCAGCCGCGACACCGGTTTCTTCACCGAAAGCCTCGCCTCCCGCGACCCCGAGCTCTATGGCTCCATCACCGACGAGCTTGGCCGCCAGCGCCACGAGATCGAGCTGATCGCATCGGAGAACATCGTCAGCCGCGCCGTGATGGAGGCGCAGGGCTCGGTGATGACCAACAAATACGCCGAGGGCTATCCGGGCAAGCGCTACTACGGCGGCTGCCAGTTTGTGGACGTGGCCGAAAACCTTGCCATTGAGCGCGCCTGCAAACTGTTCGGCTGCAGCTTCGCCAACGTCCAGCCCAACTCGGGCTCGCAGGCCAACCAGGGTGTGTTCCAGGCGCTGATCAAACCCGGCGACACAATTCTGGGCATGAACCTCGCCTCGGGCGGCCACCTGACCCACGGGGCTGCCCCGAACCAGTCGGGCAAGTGGTTCAACGCCATCCAATATGGCGTGCGCAAGCAGGACAGCCGGATCGACTATGACGAGGTCGAGGCGCTTGCCGTCGAGCACCAGCCCAAGCTGATCATTGCGGGCGGCTCGGCCATTCCGCGTCAGATCGACTTTGCGCGCTTCCGCGCCATCGCCGACAAGGTTGGCGCCTACCTGATGGTCGATATGGCGCATTTCGCGGGCCTGGTGGCCGGCGGGCAGCACCCCTCGCCCTTCCCCTATGCCGATGTGGCGACGACCACGACCCACAAGACCCTGCGCGGCCCGCGTGGTGGGATGATCCTGACCAACAGCGAAGAGATCGCCAAGAAGGTGAACTCGGCCATCTTCCCGGGCATCCAGGGTGGCCCGCTGATGCATGTGATCGCCGCGAAAGCCGTGGCCTTTGGCGAGGCGCTGCGGCCCGAGTTCAAGGACTATGCGGCGCAGGTCGTGAAGAACGCACAGGCGCTTGCCGACCAATTGCAGAAGGGTGGTCTGGATATCGTCACCGGGGGCACCGATACCCATGTGATGCTGGTGGACCTGCGCCCGAAGAACGTGAAGGGCAATGCGACCGAAAAGGCGCTTGGCCGGGCAAACATCACCTGCAACAAGAACGGCATTCCCTTCGACCCCGAAAAGCCGACCGTCACCTCGGGCGTGCGCCTGGGCACCCCTGCCGGCACCACCCGCGGCTTCGGTGAGGCCGAGTTCCGCCTGATCGCGGACTGGATCGTGGAAGTGGTCGATGGCCTGGCCGCGAATGGCGAGGATGGCAACGCCGAGGTCGAGGCGCGCGTCCGTGCCAAGGTCGAGGCGCTGTGCGAGAAGTTCCCGCTCTATCCGACACTGTGATGATGGAAAGCCCCGGTTCGCCGGGGCTTTTTCTTTTGGCGCAGCGCTCTAGCGCGCCAGCACCCAAGCTGCGGCTGCGACCGCCATCAGCCCGGCGGCCACCTGCGCCATCGTCCCCATGACCCATCCCCATCGCCGCGCGGCCTGCCCCAGCGGTTCCAGATAGCGCAGGCAGACATCGCGGGCCTCGGCCAGTTTGCGCGGGTCGATCTGCTGCTGCAGTTTGGGTACGCCCTCCAGCGCGGCGGCATCGGCAAGCTCTTGCGCCGCCACGCGCACTCTGCGCGGAAGGCGTTTGCCGCCACGCGCCAGCTTTTCCGAGAGGCCATCACCGGAGACGTGCAACCTCTGTCCCATCAACGCAGCTACCCGAGCGGCCATCTGCTGCGCCGTTTCTTCCGACATCCTGCCCGTCCCTTCCGCTTTTCCCAGGAGGGTAATCAAGCTGCGGCGGGGGTTCAACCACGCGCGCAACGACTCTGGCACGATGGCACAGGACGCGGTAAAGCCAAGGACATGCTGAACATCCTGCGCCACCCCGCCGTCGAGCCGTCCGACCTTCCGCCGATCCTGATCGCGCATGGGCTTTATGGCTCTGCCCGCAACTGGAACGTCATTGCCAAACGGCTGTCGGCCAACCGCGACGTGCTGGCGGTGGACATGCGCAACCATGGCGAAAGCCCCTGGTTTGACAGCCACAGCTACACCGATCTGGCCGAAGATCTGGCCAAGGTCATCACGGCCAACGGCGGTCGGATGGATGTGGTCGGCCATTCGATGGGCGGAAAGGCGGCGATGACGCTGGCGCTGACCCACCCGGATCTGGTGCGTCGGCTGGTTGTCGCGGATATCGCGCCCGTCGCCTATGCGCATGACCAGACGCAGTATATCGAGGCCATGCGCGCGATGGACCTGACCGGGCTTTCGACTCGTGCCGAGGCGGACCTCCGCCTCTCGCAGACTGTGCCCGAGGCCCCCTTGCGCGCTTTCTTCCTGCAATCCCTCGACCTGCGCGCAGAAGGCGGGCCGCGCTGGCGGCTGAACTTCGATGTGCTGGCGACCGAGATGTCGAACATCGTCGGCTGGCACGCCCCGGAAGGCCGGTTCGACGGACCGGCCCTGTTCCTGACCGGAGCCGAGAGCCATTACGTCAAGCCGGAGTACCGACCGGCGATCCTGTCACAGTTCCCGGCGGCCCGCTTTGCCAAGCTTCCCGGCGCGGGCCATTGGCTGCACGCCGACAAGCCGCGCGAGTTTGAAGAAACGCTCCGCGTGTTCCTCTCGGCCTAGCCTACGATCTGGCGTGCCACAATCCAGCTGACCGGAATCGCCGCGACAAAGCCAAGGGCAGCCGCAATCAGGATCGGCTGCGAGGTATCCATCCCCATCACCAGCGCGGCGACGATGAAAGCCCCCATCAGAGAGGTCGAGGCCATGGAAAAGATGATCATCATCAGGCGAGTCATTTCAGGCTTCCCTGCCAGGTGGCGCGTTCGTCAGCCTTGTGCCACAGCCGCAACGACCCTGCCTTGATCCGCGTCAAACCCATGAAAAAGGCCCGGACAATGTCCGGGCCTAAACCTTCAGGTCTTCGGATGCGAATCAGCCGTTGAAGAGGAAGTGCAGGACGTCGCCGTCCTTGACTTCATAGGTCTTGCCTTCCACGCGGAACTTGCCCGCCTCTTTTGCGCCCGCCTCGCCATTGCCGGCGATGTAGTCGTCAAAGGCGATGGTTTCGGCGCGGATGAAGCCCTTTTCGAAATCGCCATGGATCACGCCCGCCGCCTGCGGGGCCAGCGTGCCTTTGGTGATGGTCCAGGCGCGGGCCTCTTTCGGGCCGACGGTGAAATAGGTCTGCAGGCCCAGTAGTTCGTAGCCCGCGCGGATCAGGCGATCGAGCCCCGCCTCGTGCAGCCCCATCTCCTCAAGGAACATGGCCGCCTCGTCCTCGGGCAGCTGGCTGATCTCTTCCTCGATCCGGGCCGAGATCACGACGGTCGCAGCACCCTGCGCCTTGGCCATGGCAGCCACGCGATCCGACTGGCTGTTGCCGGTCGCGGCTTTTGATTCCTCGACGTTGCAAACATAGAGGACGGGCTTTGCAGTCAACAGTTGCAGCATGTTCCACTGGCGCATGTCGTCAGCCGAGACCGCCACGGTGCGGGCAGGCTTGCCGTCGTTCAGCGCAGCCTGCGCCAAAGCCAGCAGCCGGTCCTGATCGGCCGACTCCTTGTCGCCACCCTTCAGCTTGCGGGCAAGGTTGGCACGGCGACGCTCGATCGACTCGAGGTCAGCCAGCATCAGCTCTGTCTCGATGGTCTCGGCATCGGCCACGGGATCGATGCGGCCTTCGACATGGGTGATGTCCCCATCTTCAAAGCAGCGCAGCACATGGGCAATGGCATCGCACTCGCGGATGTTGGCCAGGAACTGGTTGCCCAAGCCCTCGCCCTTCGACGCGCCGCGCACAAGGCCCGCGATGTCGACAAAGGTCATCCGCGTGGGGATGATCTGCTTTGACCCAGCGATAGCCGCAAGCTTTTCAAGCCGCGGGTCTGGCACGGCGACCTCACCCACGTTCGGCTCGATCGTGCAGAAGGGAAAGTTCGCGGCCTGCGCGGCAGCGGTGCGCGTCAGCGCATTGAAGAGCGTCGATTTGCCGACATTCGGCAGGCCGACAATGCCCATCTTGAATCCCATGATCACCTCCAGCACGCAAGCTGCGCGCCTTTAGGCACAGCCCGAGCGAAAGCGCAAGTTTGAACGCAGCGGGCATGGGCCCAATGCTGCCCTCCAGGAAGAATCGAGGCACAGGATCCGGTCCATGCCCCATTGATTTCCGGCCCACTTCGCGGCACATCGGGCAGGATTGCACAAGAGGACCGCCATGACCCGGATCGACGCCAAATTCGCCAAGCTCAAGGCCGAGGGGAAGAAGGCGTTCGTCGCCTATATCATGGGGGGAGATCCCGATGTTGCCACCTCGCTTGCGGTGATGAAGGGCCTTCCGGCCGCCGGGGTCGACGTGATCGAGCTTGGGATGCCATTCACCGATCCGATGGCAGACGGCCCGACGATCCAGTTGGCCGGGCAGCGCGCGCTCGACGGCGGCATGACCATGGACAAGGTACTGGACATGGTGCGCGACTTCCGCGCAGGCGACACCGAAACGCCAATCGTGCTGATGGGCTACTACAACCCCATCTATTCTCGCGGTGTTGACCGGTTCCTGTCCGAGGCGACCGAGGCCGGGATTGACGGGCTGATCGTGGTGGATCTTCCGCCCGAAGAGGATAGCGAGCTTTGCCTGCCCGCCAAGGCGGCCGGTCTGAACTTCATCCGCCTTGCGACGCCGACGACCGACGACAAGCGCCTGCCCAAGGTGCTGCAGAACACGTCGGGCTTTGTCTATTACGTCTCGATCACCGGGATCACCGGCGCCGCCGCCGCACAGGCCACCGATGTCGCGCCCGAGGTTGCCCGGATCAAGTCGCAGACGGACCTTCCGATCATCGTGGGCTTCGGCATCAGCACCCCGGAAAATGCCCGTGACATCGCAGGCATCGCCGATGGATGCGTCGTGGGCTCCGCCATCGTCAAGGAGATCGGCGCAGGCCGGCCCGTCGCCGACATCCTCGCGCGGGTAAAAGCCCTCGCCGAAGGTGCCCACAGCGCCTGATCGCACCATCTGCTCTTCAGGATAAAGGCGGGGCCAGCAGAGCCCCGCCTTTTTCTTGACCAAAGACCAGGCCAGCATTGCGTGAGCCCCGCGGTATTGGTAATAACTTTTTACCAATAATTGGAAAAGGTGCGCCATGCCCGTCATCACCTGCATCGAGGATCTGAAGCGCCTGCACGCACGCCGCGTGCCCCGGATGTTCTATGACTATGCGGAATCGGGCAGCTATACCGAGCAGACATTCCGCGAGAATGTCAGCGATTTCAGCCAGATCCGCCTGCGCCAGCGGGTGGCGGTCGATATGTCGGACCGCAATCTCTCCGCCAGCATGCTGGGAGAGGCTGTCTCGATGCCGGTCGCACTCGCCCCGGTTGGCTTTACGGGCATGCAATCGGCGGATGGCGAGATCAAGGCCGCCCGCGCAGCCGAGGCCTTTGGCGTGCCTTTCACGCTTTCAACCATGTCGATCTGCTCGATCGAGGATGTGGCCGCGCATACGACCAAACCCTTCTGGTTTCAGCTTTACGTGATGCGTGACGAAGAGTTCGTCGACAACATCATCGACCGCGCCAAACGGGCCGGTTGTTCGGCGCTTGTCCTGACGCTCGACCTGCAGATCCTTGGACAGCGCCACAAGGACCTGAAGAACGGTCTTTCCGCACCGCCCCGCCTGACGCTTCCGAATATCCTGAACATGGCAACCAAGCCGCGCTGGTGCCTTGGCATGCTGGGCACCAAGCGGCACACCTTCGGCAATATCGTGGGCCATGCCAAGGGCGTGGGCGATCTCGCCTCGCTCTCCAGCTGGACGAATGAACAGTTCGACCCCAAGCTCGACTGGACCAAGATTGCCCGCATCCGCGACCGCTGGGGCGGCAAGCTGGTGCTAAAGGGCGTGCTTGACGCCGAAGATGCCCGCCGCGCCGCCGACTTCGGCGCCGATGCGATTGTCGTGAGCAACCATGGCGGGCGCCAGCTTGATGGCGCGCTGTCGTCGATCCGCATCCTGCCGTCGATCGTGCGCGCAGTGAAGGGCCAGACCGGGATCTGGATCGACAGCGGCATCCGCACGGGTCAGGATGTGCTCAAGGCGCTGGCGCTTGGCGCCGATGCCGCAATGATCGGACGCAGCTATATCTACGGCCTCGGCGCCATGGGCGAGGCGGGCGTCACCCGCGCGCTCGACATCATCCGCAAAGAGCTTGACGTGACCCTCGCCCTTTGTGGAGAGCGTGACGTGAAAAACCTCGGCGCCCACAACCTGCTTGTCCCGCGGGGCTTCGAGGGCGACTGGGCCTGACAGCCCCCCTCCTAGCCCCAAATACCCGCAGGGGTGAATTGCAGGCCCCGCCCGCAAGAGGGGGCGCGAGCGCCCCTTCCCGCCCCGGTTTTATTGGAAAACAAGGCCGGTCTCGCGGGATTCGCTCTTGCCTTGCCCTGCGAAACGCCGCTATAGCCCCCCGATCCGCCATACACCCTTGGAGGATGGCGGATTGAACAACTGAAGGAGATTTACCTATGGCAAGCAAGATCGAAGATCTTCAGGCCGAGGTCCGGACGGGGACGGGCAAGGGGGCCGCTCGTCAAGCTCGCCGTGCGGGCTTTGTGCCGGGCATCGTTTATGGTGACAACAAGGAACCTGTCGCCATCAACATGAACTACAACACGCTGCTGAAGCGTCTGAAGCAGGGCCGCTTCCTGTCGACGCTTTTCAACCTGAAAGTCGAAGGCCAGCCCGACGTGCACGTCGTCTGCCGCGGCGTTCAGCGCGACGTGGTCAAGGACCTGCCGACCCACGTCGACTTCATGCGCCTGCATGACGACAGCCGGATCAACCTGTTCATCCACGTGACCTTCACCAACCACGACGCGGCCCCCGGCCTGAAGCGTGGCGGCACGCTGACCGTGGTGCGCCCGGAAGTGGAGCTGGAAGTTCTGGCCTCGGATATCCCGAACGAGATCGTTGTCGACCTGACTGGCAAGACCTTCGGCGATGTGATCCACATCAACGACGTCACTCTGCCGAACGGCGCGAAGCCGACCATCGAACGGAACTTCGTGATCGCCAACATCACCGCGCCTTCGGGCCTGGTGGCGGAAGAGTGATCCAACCGCAAGGTTGAAATCGGGGCGCGGCGTGGATCTTCCCGCCGCGCCCTTTTTCTATCAGGCGCCGATATGCTGGACCGAGGAGAAGACCTCCAACTGCGGATGGCCGGCATAGATCTCGCCATGCCCACCCGCACCAGCATGGGCCATGCGGAACGCCTCGGATTTGGTCCAGGTGACAAAATCCGCTTCTGACTGCCAAGCCGTATGCGAGGCATAGAGCGTATGATCGTCGGTCGTGGCGCCCTTCATCAGGTGAAAAGAGATGAAGCCCGGCACACTGGGCAACTGGCTGTCGCGGCTTTTCCAGACAGCTTCGAACGTGGCCTCTTGGCCGGGTTTCACCTTGAAACGGTTCATGGTCAGATACATCGGCGTCCCTCATGTCTTGCGATGTGGCAGGTGACGCTGGATGGCTGCAGGCTTGCTGTCTGGCGTTGCGCGCAAATTCGGGGCAGAAAGGGCGCGGGTCAAGTGGCGAAGGAATGCTGCGCATGAAACTGTGGGTCGGTCTGGGCAATCCGGGGGCGAAATACGCCGGAAACCGGCACAACATCGGCTTCATGGCGCTCGATCGTATCGCATCGGACCATGGCTTCACCCCCTGGCGTCGCGCATTTCAGGGGCTGTCAGCCGAGGGACGCTTCGGATCGGAAAAGGTGGTGCTTCTGAAGCCCGAGACCTTCATGAACCTTTCGGGTCAGGCGGTGGGAGAGGCGCTGCGCTTCTACAAGCTGACCCCGGCCGATGTCACCGTGTTCCATGACGAGCTGGACCTCGCGCCCGGCCGCATCCGTGCCAAGACAGGTGGCGGCCATGCCGGACATAACGGGCTGCGTTCCATCCACGCCCATATCGGCGAGGCCTATCACCGCATCCGTCTTGGCATCGGCCACCCCGGCCACAAGGACGCGGTATCGGCCTATGTGCTGCATGATTTTGCCAAGGCCGATCAGGACTGGCTCGATGACCTGCTGCGCGGCATCTCGGACGGTGCGGCCGATCTGGCAGCCGGAGATTCGGCCCGTTTCCTGAACGCGGTCGCCCTGCGCACCGCGCCGCCGCGCCCCTCGACGGGAACCGGACGTCCCACCGCAGAGACAAGCCCCGCGAAGGCGCCCCCTGACGCGACGGAACAGTCCCCCGACACGCGCAGCGCGCTGCAAAAGCTGGCAGACCGTTTCCGCTGACGCCATCCTCCGGGTCAGGGAGATTGAACCATGCGCCGTATCGCGAAAATTCTGGGCATCCTTCTTGTGATCCTCGCCGCTGCCGCCCTTTGGAAGCGCGACGAGATTGCCCGTCTGCATGCCGTCTTGACCTTGTTCGAGCCGGACCGGATCGTGCAGAACTTCAGCCACATGGACCGGGCCTTCCATTCCGTGCCCATCCCGCGCGGCGATGCGCCCCCCCTCCCCCTGCCCGCAGGCGCGCCGTTCGCGTTGCCAGCCTGGGCGCAGGAATGGGTGGCGCAGCGCCAGATCACCGGGCTTGTCCTGCTGCAGGACGGCAAGCTGCGGCACGAAAGCTACCACCTCGGCACCGGCCCGGATGATCGCCGGATCAGTTGGTCCGTCGCCAAGAGCTTTCTGTCGGCCCTGCTGGGCACGCTTGTCGCAGAGGGTGCGATCGACCTCGACCAGCCGGTTGACCATTACGCCCCTGAGCTTGCCGGGTCGGCCTATGCCGGGGCAACCGTGCGCGATGTTGCGCGCATGGCATCGGGTGTGGCTTTCGATGAGGCCTATCTTGATTTCTGGAGCGACATCAACCGCATGGGCCGCACGCTCGCCCTCGGTGGATCGATGGACGGCTTTGCCGCCGGGATTGCCGATCGGGCTGGCCCACCGGGCGAGATCTGGCGCTATGTCTCGATCGACACCCATGTGCTCGGCATGGCGATCCGCGGCGCCACCGGGCGCGACATCGTCTCGCTGATGTCCGAACGGATCATTCAGCCTCTGGGGCTGGAATCCGAGCCGCTCTATCTGACCGATGGCTATGCCGAGCCCTTCGTGCTGGGCGGGCTGAACATGCCGACCCGCGACTACGCCCGGATGGGAGAGCTCTTTCGCCTCCACGGGCGCATCGGCAATCGCCAGATCGTGCCGCAAGACTGGGTCATGCTTTCAACCCAGCCGCAGATCGATACGCCTCCTGACGCCATGGGTTATGGCTATCAGTGGTGGATCCCTCAGGGGGCAGAGGTCGGAGAGTTTCTGGCGCAGGGCGTTTATGGACAGTTCATCTACGTAAACCGCCGCGTGGGCGTCACAATCGCCGTGAACGCCGCAGATCGCGCATTCACCGAACCGGGTGTCGAGGCGCAGAATGTGGCCACCCTGCGCCGTCTGGCACTTGCACTGACGGTATCGGACTGACGCCCGACCCGATCAGATCTTCATGTCAAAGCCAAGGTGCTTGGCCACGGTGAAGATGTCCTTGTCGCCCCGGCCACACATGTTCATGACAATGATGTGGTCGCTGGGCAGCGTCGGCGCGATCTTGATCACATGGGCCAAGGCATGGCTGGGCTCCAGCGCGGGGATGATGCCTTCAAGCTTGCAGCACAGCTGGAAGGCATCAAGCGCCTCGGCATCAGTGATGCTGACATATTCGGCGCGCCCCGTATCATGCAGCCAGGCATGTTCCGGTCCGATCCCCGGATAGTCGAGCCCGGCCGAAATCGAGAAGCCTTCGAGGATCTGCCCGTCAGGGTCTTGCAGCAGGTAGGTGCGGTTACCGTGCAGCACGCCCGGACGCCCGCCTGTCAGGCTGGCGCAGTGCTGCATCCGGTCATCGACGCCCTTGCCACCCGCCTCGACCCCGATGATACGGACCGAAGGATCGTCGAGGAAGGGGAAGAACAGCCCCATGGCGTTCGAGCCGCCACCGATGGCCGCGATCACGGTATCGGGCAGGCGTCCCTCGCCCTCCTGCTCGGCCAATTGCCAGCGGACCTCCTTGCCGATGATCGACTGGAAGTCGCGCACCATCGCCGGGTAAGGATGCGGTCCCGCGACGGTACCGATGCAATAGAATGTGTCGCGCACATTGGTCACCCAATCGCGCAGCGCGTCGTTCATAGCGTCTTTCAGCGTGCCACGGCCCGAGGTGACCGGGACGACCTCGGCGCCCAGCAGGCGCATGCGGAAGACGTTGGGCGCCTGCCGCTCCACATCGTGGGCGCCCATGTAAACCACGCACTTCAGACCAAAGCGCGCACAGACGGTGGCCGTCGCCACGCCATGCTGTCCCGCGCCGGTCTCCGCGATGATGCGGGTCTTGCCCATGCGGCGGGCAAGGATGATCTGGCCCAGCACGTTGTTGATCTTGTGTGCGCCCGTGTGGTTCAACTCGTCGCGCTTGAGGTAGATCTTCGCGCCGCCCAGATGCTCGGTCAGCCGGGGCGCATAGTAAAGCGGCGAGGGGCGGCCGACGTAATGCTTCCACAGATCGTCCATCTCGGCCCAGAAGGTCGGGTCGGTCTTGGCGAAGTCGTATTGCGCCTCAAGCTCCAGGATCAACGGCATCAGGGTTTCGCTGACGAAACGCCCACCAAAGATACCAAAGCGACCCTGCTCGTCGGGCCCCGTCATGAAGCTGTTGATCCCGTCCTCGGCCATGGCGTCCCCCTGCTAGCGTTGCCCCGATGTAGCGCGGTTGGGGGGCGGGGAAAAGGGGGCTGTCTGCCCCCTCGCCCGTTCCGGGCTCACCCCCGAGGATATTTGGCAAAGGAAAGCCCACAGCCCCGCTTTCTTCTTTTCAAAAGTATCCTCGGGGGAGGCCCGAAGGGCCGTGGGGGCAGACAGCCCCCGCCCCCGCTCAGCCAGGCATGCGAAAGCCGGTCGCGCCAAAGGCGGCGCGGGTAAAGGCTGCGATGCGCGCAGGGTCCTTGACGCCCGGCGCGCTTTCCACGCCGGACGAGACGTCGACCTGACGCGCATTGGTCAGGCGGATGGCCTCGGCCACATTCTCTGGCGTCAGGCCACCTGCGAGCATCCAGGGCCGAAGCCAGCGGCGCTGTGCGACCAATCGCCAGTCAAACGACAGGCCGTTGCCCCCCGGCAGCACGGCTGTCTTCGGCGGCTTTGCGTCGATCAGAAGTTGGTCCGCGACGGTGGAGTAGTCAAAGATCGCGGCTAGATCTCCTTCGTCCGCAACGCCGACCGCCTTCATCACCGGCAAGCCATAGCGCGAGCGCACCTCGGCCACCCGGTCGGGGGTTTCGTGCCCATGCAACTGGAGCATGTCGAGCGGAACCACCTCGATGATCTCATCAAGCGCCGCGTCATCGGCATCAACCGTAAGGGCCACCTTGGCAAGCCCGACCGGCGCCGCAAACGCCATGTCGCGCGCCTGCTGGAGCGTCACATGGCGAGGGCTCCTTTCAAAGAAGACGAAGCCCGCATAGGCGGCCCCGGCATCTGCCACTGCCTGAATGTCGGCCGGCGTGCGCAGGCCGCAGATCTTGACGCGAATCTCCGCCATGTCAGGACTTCTTGTCGAGGATCGCCAGAACGTCGTCCTGAACCTCGCCCTTGGCGTCGCGCATCGCCGCCAGCTCTCGCTGCAGGCGGCGCGCCTCTGCGGCCTTGGTGCCAGCCTCGGACCGGTAACGATGCTCGCGCAGCCATTCCCAGACAAAGCCGATCAGCAGACCGACGGCGATCCCGCCGAAGATGACGGCAAAGAGCGGCAGGTTGATCTGCCAGTTCATCCCGACCACCGCCGCGATGTCATCAGGTAGCGCGCGTAGGGTGACAGGTGCGCGGTTGGCAATGGCCAATGTCAGCAGGCAAAGCGCAGTGACCGCCAGCAAGGCGTAACGCAAGTATTTCAGCATCGGGGCCGCAGCCTCCCTTCCCGCCGGATCAGGCCTTGCCGTTCAGCCGATCGCGCAAAAGCTTGCCGGTCTTGAAGAAGGGCACCTTCTTGTCCTCGACATCGACAGCCTCACCCGTGCGCGGGTTGCGACCGGTGCGGGCCTCACGCTCTTTGACCGAGAACGCGCCGAAGCCACGCAGCTCGACGCGCTCACCGCGCGACAGAGCCTCGATGATCTCTTCGAACACCGTGTTCACGATCCGCTCGACATGACGCTGTGTCAGGTGCGGATTTTCGTCCGCGATCTTTTGAATGAGTTCCGAACGGATCATTCGCTGAGTCCCCCCCGGGGCTGGTGGCTTCGGCCCGCGCTCTTGTTGTTCTAGGACTATAAGCAAGAATTGCCGGGGCACAAAAGGAAAAGCCGTGCAATCGCGGGAACTTGGCACTGCAGCATGGCAGAATCCCGCCGCAAATGGCACAGGCCCCGCCGTTTGGCGGGGCCTGCTTCGTTATTCCAGCCTTGCGGATCAGCCGCGGTCAGAGCCTTTCAGCGCCGCACCGAGGATGTCGCCCAGTGACGCGCCCGAATCGGACGAGCCATACTGCTCGACGGCTTCCTTCTCTTCGGCGATTTCCTTGGCCTTGATCGACAGGCCCAGACGGCGGGTCTTGGCGTCGACATTGGTCACGCGGGCATCGACCTTGTCACCAACCTGGAAGCGCTCGGGGCGCTGGTCGGCACGGTCGCGGGCCAGGTCCGAACGACGGATGAAGGACTTCATGCCGTTGTATTCGACCTCGATGCCGCCATCTTCGATCGCGGTCACGGTGCAGGTGATGACCGAGCCACGCTTCACGCCGTCAACGGCATCCGAGAAGGTGTCGTCGCCCAGAGCCTTGATCGAGAGCGAGATGCGCTCTTTCTCGATGTCCACCTCGGTGACAGCGGCCTTGACCACGTCGCCTTTGCGGTAGTTCTGGATGGCTTCCTCGCCACGCTGGTCCCACGACAGGTCCGAAAGGTGAACCATGCCGTCGATGTCGTTCTCAAGACCGATGAACAGACCGAATTCGGTGATGTTCTTGACCTCGCCCTCGATCGCGGTGCCAACCGGGTGCGATTCGGCAAAGACTTCCCACGGATTGCGTTGGGTCTGCTTCAGGCCCAGCGACACGCGGCGCTTGGCGCTGTCGATTTCCAGAACCATGACGTCCACCTCTTGCGAGGTCGAGACGATCTTGCCGGGGTGCACGTTCTTCTTGGTCCAGGACATTTCCGAAACGTGAACCAGACCTTCGACGCCGGCTTCGAGCTCCACGAAGGCGCCGTAGTCGGTGATGTTGGTCACGCGGCCCTTGTGGACCGAGCTGATCGGATAGGCGCGCTCGACGGCATCCCACGGATCCGACTGCAGCTGCTTCATGCCGAGGCTGATGCGGTGGGTTTCCTTGTTGATCTTGATGACCTGAACCTTGACGGTCTCGCCGATCGACAGGATTTCCGACGGGTGGTTGACGCGGCGCCAGGCCATGTCGGTGACGTGCAGCAGGCCGTCAACGCCGCCCAGGTCAACGAAGGCACCGTATTCGGTGATGTTCTTGACCACGCCATCCACGGTCTGCCCTTCGGACAGGTTCGAGATGACTTCGGCGCGCTGTTCAGCACGCGATTCTTCCAGGATCGCACGGCGCGACACGACGATGTTGCCGCGACGACGGTCCATCTTCAGGATCTGGAAGGGCTGCTTGATGCCCATCAGCGGGCCTGCGTCGCGCACCGGACGGACGTCCACTTGCGAACCCGGCAGGAAGGCGACGGCGCCGCCCAGATCGACAGTGAAGCCACCCTTGACGCGGCCGAAGATCGCACCGTCGACGCGGGTTTCGTTGGCGTATGCTTTTTCCAGACGGTCCCACGCTTCTTCGCGGCGGGCCTTGTCACGGCTGATGACGGCTTCGCCACGGGCGTTTTCGACGCGGTCCAGATAGACCTCGACTTCGTCGCCGACGTTGATCGAGGGCGCTTCGCCGGGATTTGCGAATTCTTTCAGGTCGACGCGGCCTTCCATCTTGTAGCCGACGTCGATGATGGCCTGGCCCGCCTCGATGGCGATGACGCGGCCTTTGACAACAGTACCCTCTTCGGGGGTGTCAATCTCGAAGCTTTCCTTCAGGAGGGCTTCGAATTCTTCCATGGATGCTTTAGCGCACATATGCAGTCAGTTCCTTTTCATGGTTTTCTGGCCATGCGGTTGGCTCCGCCGGTCTTTGGTGGCCCCGCAATGAAAAAACAGCCCGGAAAACCGGGCGAGTCCTATCGGGATGGGCGGCTTCTAGCGGCTTTGGCCCTGCGGGGCAAGCAAAACAAGACCCCGATCAGCCACAGGAGAAGGTGTAAAGCCGCCTCGAGGTGGGAAGATCGGGCCAGCCATCCAGCGGGCGATCTACGGGCTCGGCCCGGTCGATCTGCGCCTGCCACCCCTGACAGACGGCCAGCGGCGCCTCGACGACCGCAAGGGTGGCTCCCCCATCGGGAAGGATGGTGATCAGATGCCCGTTGCGTTTTGCACGGCCCGTAATGGCGAAGTCGAGCGGCCCGATCTCGGTGATCCGGGTGTCGGGCCCAAAAAGGTTGGTCTCATCGCGCCAGTCGCGCCCGACGGCGATCCGCAGCCTGAACTGCCCGGGCGGCAGCAGCACACGGAACATCGCGCCGCCCTTGCCGAAGGCGCGCATGACCTCGGCTCCGGTCTTGTCGTCAGTCACATCGACCAGGATGCTCAGCGCGTCGGGGCTGCGGATATGCAGGGGCAATGTCCGCGGCAGCGTCGTTGAAACCCGAAGGATGCCCGGCTCAGGCGGGGCAGCACCCAGTTGCAGCGCAAGGCCTGACACCAGCGCCGCAAGCAAGAGGCCAGCAAGGAAACGACGCGTCATCGGCACCCCTCCGTCAGTGTACCAGTCTGCGCCCAACCAAGGTTCGAGGCAAGCCGCTGACCCCGCACGGCTTGCGCCATCTGCATGGCGGGCATGCAGCTTTCCGCGTTGCGGCATAACCCACAGA
This sequence comes from Gemmobacter aquaticus, assembly GCF_007859075.1. Taxonomy (GTDB): domain Bacteria; phylum Pseudomonadota; class Alphaproteobacteria; order Rhodobacterales; family Rhodobacteraceae; genus Gemmobacter; species Gemmobacter aquaticus. The sequence continues at coordinate 339,333 of NZ_VOAK01000011.1, read as the reverse complement.
CACCCATGTTTGCAGGGCGCAACAAGGCGCAGATGAGAAAGGTTCAGACCAATGAGCTATGTCCAGCACACCCAAGCCGCCTCGCAAGGTTTCCACCTTGTCGCAGCCCTGTGGACTTCGCTGGCCGTGATCGGCGCCGCCATCCGGGCCGCCGCCGCCGTTGAAAGCCGCGTCATTCCGACGAATGCCGACCTTCAGACCTTGGGCATCAACCCCCAGGCCTTCCCCAAGAAGTTCTGATCACGACTGACGTGCCAGCGCGGCCTTGACTGCCGCGCAGGCCACCGCCACGGCCTCATCCGCGCTCAATTCGGATGTGTCCAGCGTCACCGCATCGGATGCGGGCCTTAGCGGAGCGTCTGCGCGTCCCATGTCGCGCGCGTCGCGCTCGCGTACTTCCACCAGAACATCCGCGAGAGACTTGGGTGCTGCATCGCCCCCAAGTTCCAGCCAGCGCCTCCGCGCGCGCACTTCCGCGCTGGCGGTCACAAAGAGCTTCACCTCTGCCTCAGGGCAGATAACGGTGCCGATATCGCGCCCGTCCAACACCGCCCCTCCCTCGCGCCGCGCAAATTGCCGCTGAAACTCCAACAGCGCAGCTCGCACCTCGGGGATCACCGCGACGCGGCTGGCGGCCTGACCGGCCTCAAGTGTTCTCAGATCTTCGCGCATCATGTCCGCTGGCGTCAGGCTGCGCGCGGCGTGGACCGGATCGCCCCCCTTCACCCCAACCGCACGATAGAGCGCACCGGTATCGAGATGAGCAAAGCCGAAGCGTTCTGCCACAGCGCGCGAGATCGTGCCCTTGCCGGCAGCCGCCGGTCCATCGATCGCCACGGTAAAGATCATTGCTGCCCCGCCCCTTTTCCGGCCCGGCCCTCGGCGGGCGCATTGGCTTTGTTCTGCCCGGCCCTTCGCGGCAGGGTCCACATCGCCCCGAGTTGCCGGTCATAGCGGCGGGGATGAAATGGGGTTAGCCCGCTGCCACGATAAACCGTCAGCTCATTCAGGGCAAAGCGATCGGTCGTGTAAAGAAAATCGACGCGAATAAAATCCAACCCCCGCGACAGCTCTTCGGCGATGGCGATCATCTGGTCCAGTTGAGCCGGGCGCGGAGCCTCGGTCAGCTCTCCCTTGACGCGCATCCGCATGGGAATGGGCTGCCAGTCTGGTGTCATGAAAATCTCGGAATGCGACCCGAAGCGGTCATGGTCCAGCTGCAGATGGCGGCATTTTCCCTTGAACATCCAAAGCTTGATGTCGTCTGCCACGCGTCCGTCCGGCGTCAGCAGCAGCTCTTCGGCGATGATGCGGGGGGTGATACCCCAATAGGCCCATTCCTGCTTGCGCCAGCCATAGCGCTGTCGCAGCCAGCCACGCAGCTGGCGCAAGATGGCGGGATAATCTGGCGTATCGCCCGAACGCAGAAACACGTTCCACCCGGTTCCGTGGTTGGCCTTGAAGACGACCGGCGTACCAAACTGGCGCAGCCATGCCTCGGTCGGGCGCATCGTCACCCCAAGAAGGCGCGGGAACAGAGCGTCTGCACGATCCTTTCCAAGCCGCTTCGCCACATACCCCCGCACGGCATATTTGTCGGCAAGCGTACGGTAGAGCGGACGGCGATCGTGGATCTTCCGCCACTGGACCTTTTCGTTCATCGTCTTCGGGGCATCGAGGTTCAGATCGTACCCCAGACGCTTGCGGAACTGGTTGTGCAGACGCGGATATCCGCGCCGGGCATCCCACCAGGCCAGAAGCTCGTCCCGACGGTCGGCGGGAGAGCGGTTCAGCATCAGCCATCCCCGGCGCAATGCACGCCGCAACAGATCTTTCATCCGCGCTCCAGCGTTGCCCCAAGCCCACTCATCAAGGCTTCAAAGATCGGGAACGAGGTAACGATGGGCGAGGCGTCATCAACCGAGACCGGCTTTTGCGCCGCCATGCCGGCCACCAGAAAGCTCATCGCGATGCGGTGGTCGAGGTGGGTCTTCGCGGTCGCGCCACCCGGCATCCCGCCTGCCCCCATGCCATGCACGATCAGCGTATCCTCATCCTCTTCGATCCTGACGCCACAGGCCTCAAGCCCACGGGCCATAGCGTCGATCCGGTCGGATTCCTTGACGCGCAGCTCCTTGACGCCGCGCATCACGGTCGGGCCTTCGGCGAAAGCCGCGACGACCGACAGGATCGGATATTCGTCGATCATGCTGGGCGCGCGTTCCGGCGGCACCTCGATGCCCTTCATGCTGCCCGAGAAGCGCACGCGCAGGTCCGCGACCGGCTCACCGCCCTCTTCGCGGGGGTCGAGAAACTCGATCTCGGCGCCCATCTCGACCAGCGTGAGGTAAAGACCATTGCGCGTCAGGTTTTGGCTGACGCCGGGCACCAGAATGTCAGATCCCTCAACGATCAGCGCCGCACAGACCGGAAAGGCGGCGGAGCTTGGGTCGCGCGGCACGGCCACTGTCTGGGGCCGCAATTCCGGCCGCCCCTTCAGAGTGATGACATGGCCTTCGGGGCCGCGTTCGACATTCAGTTCCGCACCGAAGCCGACAAGCATCCGTTCCGAATGGTCGCGCGTCGGTTCGCGCTCGATCACCACCGTCTCGCCCGGCGCATTGAGGCCAGCAAGCAGCACGGCGGACTTCACCTGGGCACTGGCGACCGGCAAGGCATAGCGCACAGGCACCGGATTTGCCGCCCCCACAATCGTCATCGGCAACCGTCCACCCTGGCGTCCGTAGGCCCGCGCGCCAAACAGCGCGAGCGGATCGGTGACGCGGCCCATCGGGCGCTTGCGCAAGCTTGCGTCACCTGTGAAGGTCGCGGTCATCGCCGTCGTGGCCATGGTGCCCATGATGAGGCGCACACCGGTGCCCGAGTTACCACAATCAATCACATCGGCAGGTTCGCGAAAGCCGCCAACCCCAACGCCATGCACCGACCACGCACCCGGCCCGTGCTGCGTCACCTCAGCCCCGAAGGCGCGCATGGCCTTGGCGGTATCAAGCACATCCTGCCCTTCCAGAAGGCCCGTGATCTTCGTCTCGCCCACGGCCATCGCACCGAAGATCAGCGCCCGGTGGCTGATCGACTTGTCACCGGGCACTGCGGCGGTGCCTTTCAGTGGGCCCGATTTGCGGGCAGTCATCGGTTGCGCGTCACCATGGCCGGACATCAGGCACTCCCTTTCAATCTTCGGCAATGGCGTTAGCGCAAGCGGCAGGTCCGGTCCAGCACCGCCCCCCGTTTTTGCCGAAAAATCACGTGAGCTAGGGGCGCTCACCCAGCCAGACCTCGGGGTTGACCTCGGCGATCTGCCGGAACAGTGCCTCCCCCAGCCCCGCGCGCAACCGCACCGAGGCCGCGCGTTCAGACAACGACTCCTGCCGCGTCATGTAGAAGTCCGACCCGAACAGCGTGCGCGACCGCACGCGGGGGTGATCAAGAAACATGCGCAGAAACGGTACAAAGGCGTCAGACTGAAAGAGAGTATAGGACACATCGCTCCACAGGTTCGGAAAGTCTCCGCTTTCGATCATCGCGCGCAGGCTGACCATGAAGTTCCCCTCGGTCGCGCCGGGGCGATAAGGGTCGATCCCTTCGGCGATATAGCTCTCCCAGTCGGACTGACCGCCGAAATGGGCAAGGTTCACCTGCATTGCTGGAAAGGCACGCAGGACGGGCGCAAAGGCCATGGGGGCCGAAAAGGCATCGGCCTGCTGGCGTGAGATCCGACCCGTCACCCCGCCGCGCGAGCAATGGCTGACCACGGCAAGCCCGCGCGCGTTCAGCATCGGATAGATCTCGCGCATCAGGACCGGATGGTCAGGCGCATAGCCGATCCGGGGGTAAAGCTTCAGGCCGCGAAACCCCAGATCCTCGATGCAGCGGCGCACCTCGTTCGCCGCACCGGGCAGGCGGGGATCGCAGGTGGCAAAGGGGATCACAAGGCCGGGCCAGGCCGCCGCCAACGCCGCCAGTTCATCATGCTGCGCAGCCAGATCGCGCGCGACGCGGCCATGCCCCATGCCCGCCATCTGCATGGGCAGCACCACGAACCGCGTGCCTTTGGGGTATTGCGCCACCAGCCGGGCAAAGATCTCGGCCTGCCGCCCGGATGCCGCATCCTGCTGAAAGCGGTAGAGGCGTCTCAGGGCTGCCGCAGCGCCCTCTTGCCCGAGAATCCGGGCACCAAGACACAGACCTCGGATCAGCCAGGGCCGGCGCTTGAATGGAACCAGCGCCAGATGCGGATAGCGCATCGGCACATCGGCGGCAGTAAAGGTATGGGTGTGGCAGTTCGTGATACGCAGCTTGGGCTCTGACATGGGCGCTCCGGGGCAAGATGCCCGGAGCCTTGCCCCCGTGCTGCAAACACCGGCCTAAGCCTGCGCGCGTTGCGCGGACTAGCCCTGTCGCCGGAAGGTCAGGTAATGCGGGAAGCGGCCCTCGCGCAGCGCCTTTTGCTCGTAGCGGGTCGAAATCCAGTCGGACCATTCGCCGCCCTGCCCGGTCTGTGACACCAGATCAAAACCCGCCTGCGGCACCTCTTCCAGCGTCTGGCGCACGTAGTCGGGAATGTCGGTCGCCACGCGGAACTCGGCCCCCGGCTTCATCGCGCGCGCCAGCAGTTGCAGATAGCCCGGCGTCACGAAACGGCGGCGATGATGGCGCGCCTTGGGCCATGGATCGGGGTAATTCAGAAAGCACTTGTCCAGGCAGGCGGCAGGCAGCACGTCGAACAGATCGCGCACGTCGCCGGGGTGGATCACCAGATTGTCGGCGCCCGCCGCGCGGATCTTGCCCAAGAGCATCGCGACGCCGTTCACAAAAGGCTCGCATCCAATCAGGAAGACCTCGGGATAGCGCGCGGCCATATGCACCAGATGCTCGCCGCCGCCAAAGCCGACCTCAAGCCATAGTGGTCGCCCGCCGGTCAGCGCCGCCACATCAAGAGGCGCGCGCGACGGATTGTCGGCCGCCGTCACACCGGGCAGCGTCAGACGCTCCAGATCCTCGGCCAGATACTGCTTCTGGCTGGCGCGCAGGGTCTTGCCATGCACACGGCCGTAAAAGTTGCGCCGTTCGGTCGGCTGGCTGGTCTCATCGGTCATCTGCGTCTCCGTCGCATCGGCGCAAGCCGCCTAACGGCACGCCTGTCCATCGTCAAGCACCGGACACATGCGATGGCTCTTGAATTTGATCAAATTAAGCCGCATAAGACCCGAAACCTCGGAGGTCCCATGCTCGACTCTGCCCTGATTGCCGGCGTGCGCCGCGACCGTCTTGATGCCATGAAAACACGCGAGGCGAAACGCTTTGCCAAAGGCCGCCCCCGCACGCAGGCGGCGCTTGCCGCGGGCAGCGACCGCTTCCTCGGTGGTGTGCCGATGCATTGGATGAAGGACTGGTCGATGCCCTTCCCGATGCTTGTGGCAAAGGCCAAGGGCGCGCACCTGACGGATATCGACGGGTTCGAGATCGACGATTTCTGCCTCGGCGATACCGGCTCGATGTTCGGCCATTCGCCCGAGCCGGTCGCCCGTGCCATTCGCCAACAGGCCCGGAACGGCCTGACCTACATGCTACCGACCGAGGCTGCGCTGCAGGCGGCGGCCCTGATGACCGAGATCTTCGGCGACTTCCAATGGCAGATCGCAACCACCGCGACCGACGCCAACCGCTGCGCGCTCAAGGTCGCCCGCGCGGTCACCGGACGGCGCAAGGTGCTGGTGTTCAACGGCTGCTACCACGGCACGCTGGACGACACGATGGTCGAGTTGCAGGACGGCAAGACGCAGGCGCGCCGGGGTCTGGTCGGACAGGCCTTCGACCTGACGCAGAGCGCGACGGCCGTCGAGTTCAACGATCTGAAGGGCGTCGAGGCCGCGCTCAAGACCGGCGAGATCGCCGCGATCCTGACCGAGCCTGTGATGACCAATTCCTGCATGGTCTTGCCAGATCCGGGCTTCCATGACGGGCTGCGCGCGCTTGCCAGCCAATATGGCGCCCTGCTGATCATCGACGAAACCCACACCATTTCCTCCGGTTACGGCGGATATACCCGCGTTCATGGCCTGAACCCCGATATCTTCGTCGTCGGCAAATGCGTGGCGGGTGGCATGCCCACGGCCCTCTGGGGTTTGCGTCCGGCCGTGGCCGAGCGCTTTGCTGCCTATGACGCCACGCGCGCCGCTGGCCATTCCGGTATGGGGACCACGCTTTCGGCAAACCCCATGCAGTTTGCCTGCCTGACGGCAAACCTGTCCGAAGTGATGACCCCCAAGGCCTATGCCCATATGGAAAAGGGTGCCGAGCGGCTGGCCCGGGGCCTGCAGAAGGTGATCGAGAAACACGGCGCCCCCTGGCATGTAGTGCGTGTGGGCGCGCGGGTTGAATTCATCTGCGCCCCCGGCCCGCTGAAGAACGGCACCGAAGCCGCCGCCGCGCATCAGCATGCGGTCGAGGCGGTCCTTCACACCGCGCTTCTAAACCGCGGCTGCCTGATCGCGCCCTTCCACAACATGATGCTCGTCAGCCCCGCAACGCGCAAAAAGCAGATCGACCGCCTGATCGCCGCCTTTGACGAAATCCTTACCGAACTGTTCTGAAACATGACCGACACGCATTCCCCTTCCGGTTCGACCCTGGCCGAGGCCGAGGCCTTTCTGGCCGCCCATCCCGAGATCGAGGCCTTTGACATCGTGCTGCACGACGCCAACGGCATTGGTCGTGGCAAGATCATCCGCCGGCATGAACTGCTGTCGTTCTACAAGAACGGGCGCCACCTGCCGATCTCGATCCTCGGCCTCGATATCTGCGGTGAGGACGTGCACGAGACCGGGCTGATCTGGGATCAGGGCGACGGTGACCTGCGCGCATGGCCCATCCCTGGCAGTCTCAAGCCGCTGCACAATACCACGCCGCCGCGGGGCGAGGTCTTCATGTCAATGTATGACCTTGATGGTCACAAGATGACCTCGGACCCGCGCCATGCCCTGCAACGGCAGGTCGAGGCGCTGGCCGAAATGGGCCTGCATCCGGCTGGGGCCTTCGAGCTTGAATTCTTCCTGCTGTCGAACGAACGCGATGCGCGCGGCAAGATGGTGCCCGCCCGCGACGTGCTGGATGGCCGCCCCTCGACCAAGACCGAGGTCTATTCGGTTGATCACCTGCACGGCATGCTGCCGCTTTTCTCTGATATCTACGCCGCCGCCGGGAAATCGGGCATCACCGCCGAGACGATGATCTCGGAATACGCCCCCGGCCAGTATGAGCTGACCCTGCATTACCGCGAAGACGTGATGCAGGCCGCTGATGACCTGATGCGCCTGAAGCGCATCGTCCGCGCCCAGGCCCGCGCCCATGGCGTGACCGCCTGCTTCATGGCCAAGCCGAACGAGGATTACGCAGGCTCGGGCATGCATTTCCACGTGTCGCTGCAAGACGACAAGGGCCACAACGTATTCATGGAGGAGAAAGAGGGCCAATGGTCCGATACCATCCTGCACGCGCTTGGCGGGCTGCGCGCGACCATGGGCGAATCCATGCTGGTCTTTGCCCCCCACGCCAATAGCTGGCGGCGGTTCTCCTCGCAAAGCTACGCCCCGGTCAGCCCGACCTGGGGGGTGAACAACCGCTCGGTCGCGCTGCGTATTCCGGCCGGTGACATCCGCGCCCGGCGGATCGAGCATCGCCCTGCCGGGGTTGACGCGAACCCATACCTCGTTGCTGCAACGGTTCTGGCAGGTCTCCGCAAAGGCCTGATCGAGAAGATCAATCCCGGTCCTGAAACCACCGGCAACGGCTATGAGGGCGGACAGGACGCCCCTCCGATCCCGGTCGACTGGCGCTCGGCCATCGAGGCGGCCAAGGGCTCTGCCTTCCTCAAGGATGCCTTGGGCGAGGATATGCACCGCACCTTCACCGCGATCAAGGCCGCCGAGTACGGCCGTGTCGCGCGCACGGTGTCCGAGGTGGACTTCGACCTCTACCTCCACACCGTCTGACGACGCGCCCGGCCCCTCCGGCGGATGTTGGGTATTTGAGCCAAGAGGAAGCAACCACGCGCTTTACTCTTGGCAAAAATACCCCCTTCGCGCTTCCCGCTTGCGCCGCGGCCCGGCTTGCGGAAAAGAGGAGCCGCGTAAAAGGGGGCCCAATGACCACAGCATTGCCCATCGATGAGGCGTTGCCCGCCTTGATCTCTGCCCTGAAGGGGCGGGGGTTGGCGGTGCTGCAGGCGCCACCCGGCGCGGGCAAGACGACCCGCGTACCGCTGGCCATCATGGATGCCGGGCTCGTCAATGGGCGCATCATCATGCTGGAACCCCGCCGGCTGGCCGCGCGCGCCGCAGCCGAACGCATGGCCGAAACGCTGGGTGAGCCGGTGGGCGGCCGCGTTGGCTATCGCATCCGGGGCGAGGCGAAAGTCAGCCGCGACACCGTGATCGAAGTGGTGACCGAGGGTATCCTGACCCGGATGCTGCAAACCGACCCGTCGCTTGAAGGCGTGGGCGCGATCCTCTTCGATGAATTTCACGAACGCAGTCTGAACGCCGATCTTGGCCTCGCCCTTGCGCTGGAGGTCCGTGCCGCCCTGCGCGAAGATCTGATGCTGGTCGTCATGTCGGCGACGCTGGATGCCGCACCTGTCGCCGCGCTGATGGGGGATGCGCCACTTGTCACCTCGGCCGGTCGCGCCTTTCCCGTTGAAACCCGCTGGTTGCCGCGCCCGCTCGAGGCGAAGGCGCGATTTGATCAGGCTGTCGCCGGGCTTGTCATCCGCGCCATTGAGGAATGCCCCGAGGGTGGCGTTCTGGTCTTTCTGCCAGGCGAGGGCGAAATCCGGCGCGTCGAAGGGCTGCTGAAAGGCCTCAAGGGCTGCGAGATTCGCCCGTTGTTTGGCGCGATGGAGTTTGCCGCACAGCGCGCAGCGCTGGCCCCCGCGACACCGGGGATGCGCAAGGTGGTTCTGGCAACCTCGATTGCCGAAACCTCGCTCACCATCCCGGATATCCGGGTGGTGGTGGATGGCGGTCGCGCGCGGCGGGCGCGGTTCGATGCCCCCTCGGGCATGGCGCGGCTGGTGACGGAACGCGTGACGAAGGCCGAGGCCGAACAGCGCCGGGGCCGCGCGGGCCGCGTGGCCGAAGGGGTCTGTTACCGGCTGTGGTCAAAAGGAGAGGAAGGTGGACTTCTGCCCTTTCCGCCGCCCGAAATCGCGGCCGGAGACCTGGCGGGTCTTGCGCTGGAACTGGCCGCCTGGGGATCAGACGATCTGCCATTCCTGACACCCCCCCACCCCGGAGTCCTGACCGAGGCGCGGGCGCTGCTTTCACAGCTTGACGCATTGGATGATCAGGGCCGCATCACCGACCACGGGCGCGCGCTCACCGCCCTGCCCCTGCATCCGCGCCTTGGCCATATGCTCTTGCGTGCGGGCGGCGGCGCAGATGCTGCAACGCTGGCCGCCCTGCTCGCGGAACGCGATCCGGTTCGCGATGCGCCGGCCGATCTTGCTTTGCGGATGGCAGCGGTGCGCGATCCGGGCCGCGTTGAGCGCGATGGCCACCCCGTTCATCGCGGCACGGTCGAACGGATCCGGGCAGAGGCGCGGCGTCTGCAGCGTGCCGTGCCGGAAAAGCCCGCGGGCCTCAGCCTCGCGCAAATGGCAGCGCTGGCCTACCCCGACCGCGTGGGCCTGCGCCGCAAGTCCGAGGTGCCGCGCTGGATTCTGTCGGGCGGCAAGGGGGCGGCGATGGCGGCGGGGCAGCCGCTCTCCTCGGCGCGGTTGCTGGTCGCGACCGATCTGGACGGCGACCTGCGCGAGGCCACGATCCGGCAGGCGGCACCTATCACCGAGGCCGAAGTCCGCGACCTGTTCGGGCCGGCAATTCACTGGCACACCCTTTGTGAATGGTCAAAGCGCGATGGCCGCTTGCAGGCACGGCGACAGGAACGCTTTGGGGCGCTGGTCCTAGACGATCGGCACTGGAGCGACGCACCACCCGAAGCACTGGCGCAGGCCGCGCTGGATGGGCTGCGCCAGATCGGCTTGACCTGGTCGCCCGCGGCACTGCGGCTGGCGCGGAGGATCGAGCTGTGTCGCCGCGATGGGGCCGATCTGCCTGATGTTTCGGAGACAGCGTTGCTACAAACGGAAGCGCTGCTGCCCTTCCTTGGTGGTCGGCGCACCGAGGCCGATCTCAGGGCGGTTGATCTGGTCGAACCGATCCGCGCCCTGCTTGGCTGGAACGGGGTGCAAGAGATCGACAGGCTCGCGCCTTCGCATTTCGAGACACCCCTGGGTCGCAAGGTGCCCATTGACTATGATGGTGAGGCACCGGGGATTGAGGTGCGCCTGCAAGAACTGTTTGGCGTGACAAACCACCCGACCGTGGGGCCAAAGCGGCTGCCGCTGCGCATCACGCTGCTCTCGCCCGGCGGCAAGCCGGTGCAGGTGACGGCAGACCTGCCGGGGTTCTGGACCAACAGCTATGCCGATGTGCGGCGTGACATGCGCGGGCGCTACCCGCGCCACCCCTGGCCAGACGACCCGCGCGAAGCCGATCCGACGACGCGCGCCAAACCGCGCGGGACCTGAATTCAGGCTGCCCGCACGAGGATGTTCGGCGCCACAATGCGCCGGTCGCCCTGAAGTGCGCACCAGAGCTGCGCCTCATGCGCCTTCAGGACACGGCACGCGGTTTGCCGCAGCGCGATCGCATGCAGATCGGTTGATGAGAAGCTGGCCATCAGCGCCTCACGCGATCCCGCAGGCAGGCTTTGGAGTGCCATCGGGCCGGGCATAAGGCTTTCGGTCGAGGCCCCTTCGGCGAGGATGACATGGTGACCGTCAAGCAGCAGATGGTGATAGCTGACCGCGCGCGCCTTGCGTTCCTGCCAGACGCCCGGAAGGGTCAGCAGATCCTGTGCTGCCGCGAACACTTCAGCCTCACCGAACAGGACTTCGCACAATGGGTCGGTCAGCAGGATCAGGTGGTTGGGCGACACGGCAAAACGGGCTGTGTTGCCAAACACGAAAGGCTCGATCCACACAGGCAGGCGCTGCCCCCAGACGATCGCACGCTCACCACCAGACCAGAGCAGCGGCTGCGCGCCAGCATTACGGGTCAGAACCAGATCGCCGGCCCGAAGCGCCTCAACCGGAACCAGGCCCTTCGGCGTGGCAATCCGAGTGCCGGCCACAAAGCAGACGACCTGACCGTTCCAGAACGGTGTCGACCATACGCCGGGCGGCTGACCGGGGTCGAGGTTGCCGTTCGGAAGCCCCAGAACACCAGTTGTGGTGCCAGAGCCGGGCACGACGAAATCGTTGGTTCCCCCATCGGTCATGCCGACCTGCGCGATGCCCGAGCCGCCGTTGGCCCATTGCACCTGCTGATAGATCATGTCGATGCGGAAGTTGCCGTTCTCGGAATGATCGAGCACCAGTTGAAACGTATTGCGGTTGTTTCCGCTGCCCGAATACCCACGCACGTTCAGCCAGGTAATTGTCACGCGGCCGCTGTCTGGATCGATGTCCCAGTAGATATTGTTCGTCCCGGTTGCTGTCCCGGCACGGATATCGACATCCGACCAGAATACCGCAATTGCCGGCTGGTTGAACGTTGCAATGTTGGTCGGAGCGTAGGTGGTGACTGGCGCGTTGAAGGTGATCAGACCATTGGTGTTGATGTAGATCGACGTGTAGTTCGTTCCGAAATAGTTGATGCCTTCGGGAAAAGCGCCGGTGATATCGACCCGGATTGAACCGTCATCAAGGTTACCTGCCGTCAGAGTTGAACCGATGAAGCTGTTCTCCCCAACACCTTGCGGCCCGCCCAGTCCGGTATTGATCGTCCCCATCGGCAACCCCGTTTCAATAAAGTTCCGTCAAATCACAGTGCATTTTAGCATGGCTTAGCTACGGCACAGGAGAGGCCAAATGTGGATAATTTCGTGCAAATTGCAAATTGGACTTAGAAAGACACCGCCCACGCAGTACCCAAAGCGCATTGAAAATAGGCCGCTGCGCTGAAATCCATCGCAACAATCAGTGAAGCCAGTTCGCTTCACTCGCGGCATGGCCTCGGGTATCCATGCATTCAAATCGTTTTGGATGCGATCATGAGCTCTCCACAAAAAGGCCGTGTGGCCGTTGCGTCACTTTTCCTCGTAAATGGTGCCATCATGGGCGCCTGGGCCCCGCAGATCCCACAGATCCTGCCGCGCCATGGCATTCAAGAAGCCGTGATGGGGCTATTGCTGCTCGGCCTCGGTCTGGGTGCCGTGTCTGCAATGCTCTTTGCAGGCCGCTTGATCCATCGCTTCGGATCGGTCCGCGTCGTTCTCGGATTTGCTTTGGCGATGATTGCGGTGTTTCCACTGGTTGCCCTTGCACCTACCCTCCCGACGCTGGCGCTTTCGATGTTCGCCCTTGGGGCTGCGGCAGGCTGCATGGACGTTGCGATGAACGCCAATGCGGTTGAGGTGGAGCGGGCGCTTGGACGGGCAATCATGTCCTCGTCCCACGGGTTCTGGAGCCTGGGCGGGTTCGCCGGCGCCGCGCTCGGCGGCTGGCTTATTGCGGCGACAGGGGCGGTGACACAGGCGGTTCTCGTCTCTGTCGCGCTGGCGCTGATCATCGCTTTGGCGGTGCCGTTTCTCTACCATGCGCCAAAGACGCCCGAGGCCGAGGGGGGTGAGGCGCCACGCCCGTCTGTCCTGCCTCGATCGCCGCGAGTCTGGTTGCTGGGTCTGACGGCGCTGCTGTGCATGACGCCGGAAGGTGCGATCATGGACTGGTCGGCGCTCTATCTGATTGATGATCTGGGCATCGGCACTGGCGCCGCCGGCCTTGGATTTGCGCTCTTTTCGGGTGCGATGGCCACCATGCGCTTCGCAGGCGACGCGGTGCGCAATCGCTTTGGCGCCGTTCGAACGCTGCGGGTTTCAGCCCTTGTCGCGGCAGTTGCGATGATTGCCGCGTCGCTTGCTCCGACACCGGACCTCGCAATGCTGGCCTTTGCCGTCGCGGGTCTGGGGATCGCCAATACCGTGCCGATCCTCTTTTCAGCCGCAGGGAACCTGCAGGGGATGAGCCCCGGCGCCGGGCTCGCGACCGTAACCATGGTGGGCTATGCCGGTATCCTCGTGGCGCCATCAACCATCGGCTATATCGCCGAGCACGCAGGATTTCGTTTCACCTGGGCAGGTCTGGCGCTTTGCCTGATCGTGGTGGCATCCCTCGCACGTCTGGCGCGGGATGCCGACCTGATCCGGCGCTGATCGCGCATTAGAGCCCGAGGCACCAGCGCATGACGGCCTTTTGCGCATGCAGGCGGTTTTCGGCCTCGTCGAAGATGACTGAATGCGGGCCGTCCATCACCGCCGAGGTCGCCTCGTCATTCCGGTGCGCAGGCAGGCAGTGCATGAACAGCGCATCCGGCTTGGCATGGGCCATCAGCGCCTCGTTCACCTGGTAGGGCCGCAACTGGTTGTGACGGCGCTCTTTCGCGCTTTCGGGATCATGCATGCTGACCCAGGTGTCCGTCACCACGAGATCGGCGCCGGCAACTGCGCGTGCGGGATCGCGATCAATGGTGATCGGATGTCCTTTCGAGGCCGCGAAATCCAGCCAGACCCGCTCAGGGTCAAGCGTCTCAGGGCCGGTGAAGGACAGATCGAAGCCAAACTGCCCCGCCGCATGGGCGAATGAGGCAAAGACGTTGTTGCCATCACCGCACCAGACCACCTTCTTGCCCGCAATCGGCCCGCGGTGCTCTTCATAGGTCATCACGTCTGCCATGATCTGGCAGGGATGGGTGCGGTTGGTCAGCCCGTTGATGACGGGAACCGTAGCATGTTCCGCCATCTCTTGCAGGGTCGCCTCTTCAAAGGTCCGGATCATGATCAGGTCGACATAGCGGCTGAGCACGCGTGCAGTGTCGGCGATGGTTTCACCATGGCCAAGCTGCATTTCCTTGCCCGAGAGCACCATCGTCTCGCCGCCCATCTGGCGCACACCGACGTCAAAGGAAACGCGCGTCCGGGTGGAGGGCTTCTCGAAGATCAGTGCGACCATGCGGCCCTGCAGGGGCGTCTCGTCATCGGGTGTGCCGCGCGGGCGGCCATTACGCGCGGCCTTCATGCGGTGCGCGGTGTCAATCATGCCGCGCAGATCGGCGGCAGGGGTCGTATGGATATCAAGAAAATGTTTCATCGGTTCGGCTTTCTGGCGGATCGCCGGGGGCTGTCTGCCCCCGGACCCCCGAAGGTATTTTACCAAGGGGAAGGCCGGTGAGGGTTCATGTCACATGCGGCCTTCGCTGGTGCGGTCTAAGCGTGGCACCAGTTGGCTCGTCGCCAGGCGCGCACATCGCGCTCGTTCGACGGGTCACGCGCAACGACGGCCCGCGGAGGAAAGGGCCGGGCTTCAGGCCGCATTCCGGTCTAGCCTCGTCGCGGCAGCGTCCAGACGTTTCAGCGCCTCGGCGATATCGGCGTCAGGGATGTTCAGCGCAGGCAGCAGCCGCACGACATTGTCCGAGGCGGCGATTGTCAGCACATGCTCGGCCATTCCGGCCTTCACAACCTCGGACGGCTCTACCTTGCACTTTATGCCAAGCATAAGCCCCTGCCCCCGCACGGATTCAAAGACCGTGGGATGGGCGGCGACCAGACCCTCCAGCCCCTGACGGAAGAGCCCGCCTTTGCGGCTGACATCGGCGAGAAAAGCGTCATCCGACACGATGCGCACGACCGACGCGCCGACTGCGCATCCCAGCGGGTTGCCGCCATAGGTGGACCCGTGGGTGCCCGCCGTCATGCCCGAGGCCGCCTCTTCAGTTGCAAGCACGGCGCCAAGCGGGAAACCACCGCCAATCCCTTTGGCGACCATCATGATGTCCGGGGTAATGCCCGACCATTCATGGGCAAAAAGCTTGCCCGTGCGCCCCATGCCGCACTGCACCTCATCAAGGATCAAGAGCGTGCCGGTTTCGTCGCACAGATCGCGGAGGCCTTTGAGGCAGGCGTCGGGCAGCGTGCGGATGCCCCCCTCACCCTGCACAGGCTCGACAATCACGGCCGCCGTGTTGGGACCGATGGCCGAGCGCAGGGCGTCGTGGTCCCCGAACGGCAGTTGACGGAAACCCGGCATAAGCGGGCCGAAACCCTTGGTCATCTTCTCCGACCCGACCGCCGCGATGGCCCCGGTCGAGCGACCATGGAAGGCGCCTTCAAAGGCGATGATTTCCGTCCGCTGGGGCTGGCCTTTCTCGTACCAGTACTTGCGCGCCATTTTGATCGCCAGTTCCGCAGCCTCGGTGCCCGAGTTGGTAAAGAACACCGTATCGGCAAAGGTGTGCTCCACCAGCAGATCGGCAAGCGCCTCTTGCTCGGGGATGCGGTAGACGTTCGACACATGCCACAGCTTTGCTGCCTGTTCGCTGATCGTCTGAACCAAGGCGGGATGGGCATGGCCAAGCGCATTCACCGCGATCCCAGCGCCGAGATCAAGGTATCGGCTGCCATCCTCGGCGATAAGCCAGGACCCCTCGCCCTTGACGAAGGCAAGCGGTGCGCGGTTGTAGGTCGGAAGGACAGAGCTGATCATGTAAGTATCCTGACGGATGAGGAGGCCGGAGGGTGCCAAGCACACGGGGCCATGTCAACGGAGGGTGAGGCGCGGCCGGGCTGGCCAGAGATGATCGCGGACGAAATCGCGCGCGTGCACGATCGTCAGACGCTGGCGCGTCGGCGTCGGGGCAGCAGGAAGGGGCGTGTCCATGCGATCATGCTCGCGCCATAGCTTTTCATCTGCAGGATGGCAACGGATTCCTTCCAGCGGATCACTGATCTGCCTTGCCTTTGCGTCAAGCGTGGCAACGGGGACACGCGCCTAGCCCTCTCGCTGTTCCAGCCTGTAGCTGCCTTCGGGCAGGTTCAACGCAGCCGCAAGGTCGCGCAGTTGCACCATGGAGAGGGTGATGACCATCGGCTCTTGCGTGATCGGGTGCAGCTGTTCCAGCGTGACGCAATCATCAAAGGCCGAGATGGTGATGTCTTCCTGCAAGGCGGGGCCACCCTCATCAATCAGGGTGATCACCGTTGCATCAAAGTCGTGCTCGATCGTGAACATGGGGCTAGCCTAGCAGGCACAAGGGGCGGCGCAAGGGAAACCCGCAGCGCGTGATGAAATCGGCGTGAACCCGTCAACGGTGCCGCAAGGCACCTTTTCGACCGACGCGGATCGCAATAGGGTTGCCCGACAAACAGACGAGCGTTCGTGAGGCAGGGCAGGCATGCGGGGTATCGCGCGATTTCTGGGGCCGCTGGCGATGGCAGCCGCGCTTGCGGGGTGTGTCGGGCCAACGATGCCGGCGCCGATGCCCCCTGTCCAACCCGCGGCGCCCACTGCGGACGGGGTTCTGAGCCCACGGGATGCCGCGCGCAACTTTGTCTACGTGGTGGAGCGGCTTGAACCGGTGGCCGAGGCTGTCTGCATGGAGCGTGCGGCACGCGGTACGAACTGCGATCTGGATATCGCGGTCGATACGCGCCCCGGCCTTGATCCCAACGCCTTTCAGACTGTGGACCGGCGCGGACGCCCGCTGATCGTATTCACCCTCTCGCTGATTGCCGATGCGCGCAACGCCGATGAAATCGCCTTTGTTCTGGGGCATGAGGCAGCGCACCACATCCTAGGCCATATCCCGCGCCGGCAGCAGACGGCGGCGCAGGGTGCGATGCTGGGCACTGTCTTTGGTCAGGCAACAGGCGCAGACCCTGCAACATTGCAAGAGCTGCAGCGCGTCGGGGCAGAGATCGGCGCCCGCCGCTATTCGCAGAACTTTGAACTTGAGGCCGATGCCCTGGGTGCGGAGATTGCGTGGCGGGCGGGCTTCGATCCCGTGAAGGGCACCGGGTTCTTCCTGCGCCTGCCCGATCCGGGCGACAGCTTCCTCGGCAGCCATCCACCCAACGCGCGACGCAAGGCGCAGGTGGCGGCCGTCGTGGCGCAGTTGCAAGGCGGCCAGCCGATGTGACGGCAAAAGCGCCTTGATCCTGATCAAGGTTCCGCGTCGCGATCCGGCGGATGATGTGGCTATCGCGTGAGCAGACGGAGGCCGCAATGATCGGGTTTGTAGAGGCGCCAAAAGCGTGGTGGTTGACCAATGGCATGGCGCGCGCCGTCGGGGTGAACCTGCCGCGGGCAGTATTTGATGGGGTAGTGAAGCGCAGCGAACTGGCCGCAATGGTCGGACGCTGCCAGAGTTGCGGGAAGTCGGACGCCTGCATGGGCTGGCTGTCGAAGGCGGTGCCCGACCCACACCCACCCACTTGGTGCTGCATCGGGGATGAGATCGAGGCGCTGTCGCCCCGCAGTTGACGGGGTCTGGCCTTTGGGTGGCCCGGCGACTAGCTTTGCCGCCCGAAGGAGAAGCCATGCGTCAGATTGAAAACGTGGTGCGCGATCGGGGGTCGAAATACGCCGTATCGGGTGGCCCGGTGCAGGGGCGCGCCGGATGTGCGGCTTTTTTGACGGAACTGAAGCGGCAGAAGAAATACGCCAAAGCCACCCACAACAGCTGGGCCTGCATTCTGTCGGACGGCGGGCCGGTCAAGGACGATGATGGCGAGACGGGCGCAGGCGCCGTGATCCTGCGGATGCTGGAGCGCGCAGAGTTGACCGACACGATCATTGTCGTCACCCGCTGGTATGGCGGGGTGCATCTGGGCGGCGACCGCTTTGCCCATGTGGTGACCTGCGTGCGCGCCTGGCTTGAGGATGCTGCCACGGACTGACCCGTGGACTTGCCCCCGCACGCCATGCCAGATTGCCCGGCGGAGGAACCAACGGGGATCAGGGATGAACGGATGGATAGGGGCCGAGCTTCGCCGGCTGCGCAACACAGTCCTGTGGTCGTGGCAAGGCTGGTGCAGCGCCTGGCGCAACGAGAAATCCATTCGGCAATGGTCGCTCGTGAATCTGGCGTCCGCAGCGCTGGCATTCGCCGTGCCGCTGACCGGCGGGGAACGGGCGCTGATCCTTGCACTCGGCCTGATGATCCTCGTGGCCGAGCTTGTGAACACCGCAATTGAAGAGACGATCGACTACATCTCGACCGAACACGACCCGCGCGCGGGCCGCGCCAAGGATGCGGGCAGCGCGGCAGTGGCCGTTGCGGCCATCGCGGGCGGCGTTGCCTGGCTGGTGATCCTGCTGGGTTAGGCGGTCTGCGTCAGACCACCCTGCCCCACAGATCGTATTCGCCCGCCTCTTCCACCTCGACGGTGACGAAATCGCCGGGGTTCAGACCCTCGAAATCCTCGTCGATGAACAGGTTTCCATCGATTTCGGGCGCATCGGCCATGGTGCGGCAGGTGGCGCCCTCTTCATCGACCTCATCGACCAGAACGCGCAGGCGCTGTCCGACCTTGGCGGCAAGCTTTGCCTCGGAAATGGCCTGCGCCTTTTCCATGAAGCGTTCCCAGCGATCCTGTTTGACCTCATCGGGCACATGGTCGGGCAGATCGTTCGACCGCGCGCCCTTGACGTTTTCGTACTGGAAGCACCCCACGCGGTCGAGTTGCGCCTCGTCCAGCCAGTCGAGCAGCGTCTGGAATTCCGCCTCGGTTTCGCCAGGGTAGCCGACGATGAAGGTCGAGCGCAGCGTGATTTCGGGGCAGATCGCGCGCCAGGCTGCAATCTCGTCCAGCGTCTTTGCCGCCGCAGCAGGCCGCGCCATGCGCTTGAGCGTATCCGGGTGGGCATGCTGGAAGGGTATGTCGAGATAGGGCAGGATCAGCCCCTCCGCCATCAACGGGATCATGTCGCGCACATGCGGATAGGGATAGACATAGTGCATCCGCACCCACAGCTCGCGCCCTGCCCCAAGCTGGCCCAGCTCCCGCGCCAGATCGGTGATATGCGCCCGCACCTCGCCACCCTTCCACGGTGACAGATCGTGCTTGCGATCCAGCCCATAGGCCGAGGTGTCCTGACTGATGATCAGAAGCTCTTTCACCCCCGCATCCGCCAGCTTTTCAGCCTCACGCAGCACGGCATGGGCCGGGCGGCTGACCAGCTTGCCCCGCATGTCGGGGATGATGCAGAACTTGCACTTGTGGTTGCAGCCCTCGGAAATCTTCAAATAGCTGTAATGGCGCGGCGTCAGCTTGACGCCACTGGCGGGCAGCAGGTCGATGAACGGGTCCGGTGACGGCGGCACCACGGCATGCACGGCATCCAGCACGGCCTCATACTGATGCGGGCCAGTGACGGCCAGAACCTTGGGATGCGCGCCGGTGATGTATTCGGGCTCTGCCCCCAGACAGCCGGTCACAAGGACCTTGCCGTTCTCGCGCAGGGCCTCGCCAATGGCGTCCAGACTTTCGGCCTTGGCACTGTCAAGGAAGCCGCAGGTGTTGACGATCACTGCATCGGCGCCCTTGTAGTCGGGGCTGATCGCATAGCCCTCGGCCCGAAGCCGCGTCAGGATACGTTCGCTGTCGACCAACGCTTTGGGACAGCCAAGCGAGACCATTCCGATGGTCGGCTGACCGGGACGGCGTTCATCCGGCACATGGGCGCGGGCAAGGTCGGGGCGAAGATTGGGCGGGTTTTGCGACATGCGCCCCATATAACGATGCACGGTGCAAAGCGCAAAGGGGCGCTGCATTACCGCTTTGCCTGTCCGGATACAGGCGACGCATACAAGCAAAGCACCGCCTGTCTTGCGCCAAGGGATTGCTGCAACCCCGCGCAGCGCCTAGATTCTGGAAAAACAGGCAGGAGGACTGGCAGGTGCGGTGGCTTGTTCGGGCAGCGATGTCCCTGATGGTTCTGGTCGTGCTTCTGGGCGGGATGGTCATCCTGATGCCGAAGGACGCCGTCCTCAACCTTGCCGCCAACAGATTCGCCGAAGCCACAGGCCGCAAGATCCAGATCGGCAGCGGCGCCAAGGTGGCGCTCTGGCCTGTGCTCGGCGTCTCGGCCGGGCCGGTCAGTATCAGCAATGCCGACTGGGGGTCTGAGCCACAGATGCTGACGGCAGACCGCATCAGCATCGGCCTTGACGTGGCGGCAGCGCTTTCAGGCCATCTGCAGATCACCGAGATCAGCCTGACCCGGCCCGACGTGCTGCTGGAACGAACGCGTGATGGCAAGGTGAACTGGGAATTCGCGCCACCGTCAGACGCCCCCCAAGGCGCGACCGCCGGCCCCGATCGCAAGATCACCCTTGGGTCGATGACGATCAGCGACGGGCGGCTGCGCTTGCGTGACGGCGGCGCCAAGGATGCCTTCACGCTTGAGAAGATCGAGGCCGCGACCGCCATCCCGGATTTCGCAGGCCCCGTGCAAATTGCAGGCTCGGCCGAATACCGCGGCCAGACGATTGATGCCGAAGCCGGGGTCGATGCCCTGTCTCGGTTTCTTGAGGGCAATCCAGTGGCTCTTGATCTGGCGCTCAAGACCGGTGGAAACACCCTGACATTCAAGGGAAAGGCCGGCACCGCCCCCACAACCGCAGAAGGCACGCTGAACCTGTCGGTCAATGACCGCGAGACGCTCGGCCGCCTGACGGGCGCCGCCCTGCCCGATCTGCCGCAAGGCTTTGGCGCCCGCAGCCTTGCGGCAAAGGGTCAGATCACGCTGCGCCCTGATGGCACAGTCCGTCTGCGCGACGCCGAGATACTGGCCGACGACCGGACGTGGCAGGTGGATGGCACGTGGGAGCCCGGCCAGAGCCGCCCACGACTGGTTGCGACCGTCGCCGTTGATGCGCTGACGCTTGGCGCCTCGGGTGGCGGTTCGGGCACAGGCTCTGATACGGGCTGGTCCACCGACAAGATCGACGGTCGCGCGCTTGGGCTTCTGGATGCCGAGGTGACGCTGACTGCAGGTTCAATCCGCGCAGGCGGGCTGGGACTTGGTCCGACGCGCGCGCGCCTGACGCTCGACAACGCCCGCGCCGTCATCGGCATTGATGAGGCCGAGTTCTATGGCGGTACGCTGGCGGGCAAGATCGTCGTGAACGCACGTAAGGGGCTTTCGTCAAGCGCCGCGCTGCAGCTTGACGGGGCAGACCTTCAACCCCTGCTGACCGATGTTGTGGGCACGGCGCGGCTGGCAGGAAAGGCGCATGCCACGATCGATCTGCTGGCCTCGGGCCAGACCCTTGCCGCGCTGATGCGCAACTTGTCGGGCACCGTGGCGCTGCGCATGGGCAAGGGTGAGTTGGTGGGATTTGACGTGGTGGGCATGCTGCGCACCATGGACCCCGGCTATGTCGGCGAAGGGCGCAAGACCCTGTTCAGCGCGCTGACGATCAGCGCGGCGATCAAGGACGGTGTCGCGAAAAGTGACGATCTGGTGCTGACAGGCGATGTCTTTGCCGCGACGGGCAAGGGTCAGGTCGATCTGGGAGAGCGCCGGGTGAACTACCGGCTGCTGCCCAGTCTGACCATCAGCCAGTCGCAGACGCAGTCTTTGACCGTCCCTGTCCTGATCTCGGGCCCATGGGGGCAACCCAACGTGCGGCTCGATCTGGAATGGCTTGCCAGCGAACGCGCCAGGACCGAACGCCGCCGCGCCGAAGAGGCCGCCAAGACCCGGCTTGAGGAACTCGCACGCCAGAAGCTCGGGGTAGAGCGGAACGCGGACGAAAGCCTTGAGGACGCCGCCCGCCGCCGCGCGCAAGAGGCGGTGGCCGCCGAGGCCGAACGGCTGCTGCGCGACGCGCTTGGCGGCAGCAACTGACCGTAAGCCCACGCCTGTCTGAGTCCGCGCGGCCACAGTGCAAGCGCTATATTCTGCGGTCGGATTTTCCGGCTATGCGAGCCCTGCGGCCTTGCGCTAGGGTCTGTGGATAACCGGGGTCCGAACCCAAGAAACCCCGGACGATAGGCAGGACAGTCAGGAACAAGGGGGACGGCCATATGCGCTGCCCATTCTGCGGCAACATTGACACCCAGGTGAAGGACAGCCGACCGGCCGAGGATCATGTCTCGATCCGGCGCCGGCGCTTTTGCCCGGCCTGTGGCGGCCGCTTCACCACCTATGAACGTGTGCAGCTTCGCGATCTGGTCGTCATCAAATCCAGCGGCAAACGCGAGGATTTTGACCGGGACAAGCTGGAACGGTCCATCCGCATCGCCATGCAGAAACGCCCGATCGACCCCGAACGCATCGACCAGATGATCAGCGGCATCGTGCGTCGGCTGGAGAGTCTGGGAGAGACCGACATCCCCTCGCGCACCATCGGCGAGATCGTGATGGAAAGCCTCGCGCGGATCGACACCGTGGCCTATGTGCGTTTCGCCAGTGTGTACAAGAATTTCCAGGCGGCGGACGACTTTGACAAGTTCGTCTCCGAGCTGCGCCCGGCACCGGGCACGACCGAAGAGTGAGTGATCACGACCACATGCGAACGGCCCTTGCGCTGGCGGCGCGGGGGCTTGGGAATACATGGCCCAACCCGGCGGTGGGTTGTGTCATCGTGACACGCGGTCCCTTTGGAGACCGCATAGTGGGGCGCGGCTGGACCCAGCCGGGTGGCCGCCCCCACGCCGAACGTCGGGCGCTGGATCAGGCGGGCCCTCTCGCCCGCGGTGCCACAGCCTATGTCACGTTGGAGCCCTGCGCCCATCATGGCCACACCCCCCCCTGTGCCGAGGGGTTGATCGAGGCGGGAGTCGCGCGCGTTGTCACTGCGCTGACAGACCCTGACCCTCGGGTTGCCGGGCGTGGCCACCAGATGCTGCGCGCGGCGGGGATCGAGGTCATCGAGGGCGTCTGCGGCCCCGAGGCACGGGCCATGAACGCAGGCTTTCTGAAACGCGTGGAGCGGGGCCTGCCCTTCGTCACGCTGAAGCTTGCCACCACCATCGACGGGCGTATCGCGACAGCAAGCGGCGAAAGCCGCTGGATCACCGGGCCGCAGGCGCGCCGCGCGGTGCACGCCATGCGGATGCGGCATGACGCGGTCATGGTTGGTTCTGGCACGGCGCGCGCCGATGACCCAGACCTGACGGTGCGCGACATGGGCGCGGCGCGCCAACCCATCCGCATCGTGATCGACAGCCATCTGCGCCACAGTACAGACAGCCGTCTCGGGCGCACCGCCCGCGCGGTGCCAGTCTGGATGATCCATACCGCTGCCGCAACGGACGCTGCCCGCACAGACTGGGCCAGCACCGGAGCACACCTGATCGAAGTGCCCGAGCGGGAGGGTCATACCGACCTGACCGCCGCTCTGCGGCACCTCGCGGCTGAGGGGCTGACCCGCATCTTCTGCGAAGGGGGCGCCGATCTTGCCGCCGCGTTGATCCGTGCGAATCTGGTCGATGAACTTGCGCATTTCGGCGCTGGCGCCCTGATCGGGGCCGAGGGGCGCGCAGCACTTGGTGGTCTGGATCTTGGCGCCCTGTCCGATGCACCGCGCCTGACCCTTATCGACGTGGCGCCCGTTGGTGCCGACACGCTGACACGCTGGCAGTTCGGAATATGAAAAGGGCGCCTCCCGGGCGCCCTTTCGTTCACTGGTCGAGGAAGCTGCGCAGCTTGCGCGACCGACTGGGGTGTTTCAGCTTGCGCAGGGCCTTGGCCTCAATCTGACGGATCCGTTCGCGCGTAACGCTGAACTGCTGGCCCACCTCTTCAAGCGTGTGGTCGGTGTTCATGCCGATGCCAAAGCGCATGCGCAGCACACGCTCTTCGCGCGGGGTCAGGCTGGCCAGAACGCGGGTCGTGGTTTCCTTCAGGTTTTCCTGAATGGCGCTGTCGAGCGGCAGGATCGCGTTGGTATCCTGGATGAAATCGCCCAGCTGGCTGTCCTCTTCATCCCCGATCGGGGTTTCAAGGCTGATGGGTTCCTTGGCGATCTTCATCACCTTGCGAACCTTCTCCAGCGGCATCTGCAGCTTTTCGGCCAGCTCTTCCGGCGTGGGCTCGCGGCCGATCTCATGCAGCATCTGGCGGCCGGTACGCACCAGCTTGTTGATCGTTTCGATCATATGCACCGGGATACGGATGGTGCGCGCCTGATCGGCGATCGAGCGGGTGATGGCCTGACGGATCCACCAGGTCGCATAGGTCGAGAACTTGTAGCCGCGACGGTATTCGAACTTGTCGACCGCCTTCATCAGACCGATGTTGCCTTCCTGGATCAGGTCCAGGAACTGCAGGCCGCGGTTGGTGTATTTCTTGGCAATCGAGATCACGAGACGCAGGTTGGCCTCGACCATTTCCTTCTTGGCCTGACGCGCCTCTTTTTCGCCCTTCTGGACCTGGCTCACGATGCGGCGGAATTCGCTGATGTCCACGCCGACGTATTGGCCGATCTGCTGCATGTCGGCGCGCAGCTCTTCCAGCTTGTCGCGGCTCTTTTCGACCAGCGTC
Organism: Gemmobacter aquaticus; assembly: GCF_007859075.1. Taxonomy (GTDB): domain Bacteria; phylum Pseudomonadota; class Alphaproteobacteria; order Rhodobacterales; family Rhodobacteraceae; genus Gemmobacter; species Gemmobacter aquaticus. The sequence goes on along the minus strand of NZ_VOAK01000011.1, from coordinate 314,915 downwards.
TGCCAGCCACGCCCCGCCTTCGCGGCCATGCTGTCGATCCAGGTCGGGTCAAGCTCCCGGCCCTGATACTCGTCGATGAACTCGCGGCGGTTGATGCGTGCCGCGTCGGCCAGCTTCACCATGCCCGAGTTGATCGACATGATCCGCTTGTTGATGCCGTAAAGCTGGTCGATCAGCGCCTCGATCCGGTTGTTGTGCAAGTGAAGCTCGTTCACCAGCTGCACAACCTCGGAACGCAGCTTCTGATAGGTCGCCTCTTCATCGGCGCTGAAGCGCGCGGCGGTGCCGTTCATGGTTGCGTGCATCCGGCGGTCCTGCATGTCCGACAGGATCTCGTAGTCATGCGCGATCCGCTCCAGCGTCTCGAGCACTTTCGGGCGCAGGGCGTTTTCCATCGCGGCAAGCGACATGCTGGCGCCGTCGTCTTCCTCGTCCTCATCCTCGGCACGCGAGATCGGGTTGCCGTCCGCGTCAAGCTCTGGCTCGGACGATGCCGCACGGCGCGGTGCGGCAGCCGGTGCAGCCGCCGAAATGTCGACCTCTTCCAGACCGCCCAACTCGTCATCGCCGTCGAGCGAACGGCCGAAGGTGGCCTCCAGATCGATCACGTCACGCAGCAGGATATCTTCGCTCAGAAGTTCCTCGCGCCAGATGGTGATAGCCTGAAATGTCAGCGGGCTTTCGCACAACCCGGCAATCATCGTGTTCCGGCCGGCCTCGATGCGCTTGGCGATGGCAATCTCGCCCTCGCGCGACAGAAGCTCCACCGAGCCCATTTCGCGCAGGTACATGCGCACGGGGTCGTCCGTGCGGTCGAGCGTTTCCGCCGGGCCACCCGCAATCGCCACTTCGCGCGAGCCAGAGGACGTATCGACAAGCTCGCCCCCCGTCTCACCCTCTTCGGCCTCTTCCCCGTCGACGACGTTGATGCCCATTTCCGAGAGCATCGCCATCACATCCTCGATCTGTTCGGACGAGGCTTGCTCCGGCGGCAGGGCGGCGTTCAGCTGGTCATAGGTAATGTAGCCACGCTCACGCGCGTCGGCGATCATGCGCTTGACCGCAGCCTGGCTCATGTCCAGCGAGACATCGGCCTCCTGATCCTCGGGTTTGCCGTCGTCGGTGTCTTTGACCATGGGTGCTCCTGGGGCCGGAATCAGTAAGACCGAATCAATCGGGTCGGGTTACGAATCAACCCTGCGAATCAAGGAAGGGCAAGGGGGGTGCGTACTTTGCACAGCCCTTGGGTGCAACAGGCCCTAGTGGCGGGACTTTCCACCGCGGGTAAAGTCGATGCTGGCCCAAGTTTTCTGTGCATGGTCTAGCTCTTCCCTGTCTAGTTCAACGCCGTTGGGGGCGATCACCCCCTCGGCGCGGGCGGCTTCAGGGCCGCGATCAGCCTCGACACGCGCACGGGCAGCCTGACCTACCCGCCAGGTCAGCCCTTCATCGGCCAAGCCTTCGATGTCTTCCACGGCCTCCCGCAGTTCCTGCTCGGCGCCCCAATGCGCCTCAAGCTTGGCAAACTCCATCTCGAGGCATTTCTCGGCGCTGTCGACGTCATCGGGACGGCGCACATGCGGCTGGATGCGGATTTGGGGATGCAGGAGCAGTGTTTCAAGGGCTGGCCCCGCCGCCCGTGCCAGCCGGGCACCGCAGGTGTCGGGATCGGCGTCATGGGCATGCGTCAGCACCACCTGCCGCAACTGGATGTGCAGGTCGTCAGACAGCGGCATCCGCTCGATCTTGCTTTCGTGGCGATCGATCAGCCGGGGATGCAGGCACAGCGTCGCCAGCACGACCGAGATCCTGAGAGAGATGGTCGCCTCCTCCTCCGGCGCGGTGGCCAGAAGCGAGGCTCGGGTGCTGGCCACGGGTTCGACCGCCTGCATCTTGCCCCCGCGCATGCCACCCCGGAACGGCGCGGGGCTGCCGAAGGGCCGGTCGGGCGATCGCGCAGGGCGGCGCCCCTGACGGAAAAGCTGCCACCGCAGCTCCTTAATGTCTTCGCCATAGTGCTGGCGGATCGATGGGTCGCGGATCGTCTTCAGCGCGGCGCGCAAGCTTTTGTCCAGCGCGGCCTTGCGTTCCGGGCTGTCAAAGACACGGCCCTCGGTTTCGCGCTTCCACAAAAGGTTTACCATGGGCTGGGCGGCATCAAGCACCTCTTGCAGGGCAGCCGCTCCGCGGGCCTTGATCAGGTCGTCCGGGTCCATGCCCTGCGGCAGCACGGCAAAGCGCAAGCCCTGCCCCGCCTCCAGCAAGGGCAGCGCGAGATCGATCACCCGCATCGCCGCGCGCTGGCCAGCGGTGTCTCCATCAAGCGTGATGATCGGCTCTGGCGACAGACGCCACATCAAGCGCAACTGATCCTCGGTAATCGCGGTCCCAAGCGGGGCCACCGATGCCGGAAAACCGGCCTCGACCATGGCGATCACGTCCATATAGCCTTCGGCCACGATCAGCGGCCGGCCCTTACCCGAAGCCTCGCGCGCGGGGGCGTGGTTGAAAAGGTTGCGCCCCTTGTCGAACAGCTCGGTCTCGGGGCCGTTGAGGTATTTCGCGCGGGCATTGGGATCGAGCGAACGACCGCCGAGGCTGATCGCACGTCCGCGCGCGTCGCGGATCGGAAAGATGATCCGCCCTCGGAACCGGTCGTAAAGACTGCCGTCATCACCCCTGGCGATCAGCCCGGTGTCAACCATCAGATCAGGCGCCACCCCCTTGGCCTTCAACGCATTGAGCAGCGCCACACGGCTGTCGGGCGCCCAGCCAATTTCCCAGCGATCCTGCGCCTCGGGTGCAAGGCGGCGCTTCTGGGCCAGATAGTCACGCGCGGTCTGCGCGGCGGCCGTGCGCAATTGCAGTCGGTAGAACCTTACGGCCTCTTCCATCACCTCGGCCAACTGGGTGCGCCGATCAGCCTTTTGCGCGGCTTGCGGGTCGCGCGCGGGCATGGTCATGCCGGCCTCGCGCGCCAGCATTTCGACCGCCTCCATGAAGGACAGGTTTTCGGACTCTTTCAGAAAGCTCAGCGCATCGCCCTTCGCGTGGCAGCCGAAGCAATAGTAAAAGCCCTTGCGGTCATCGACGTGGAAAGAGGCCGATTTTTCCTGATGGAAGGGACAGGGTGCCCAGAAGTCGCCCTTGGCCTGGTTCGACTTGCGCATATCCCAGACGACCTTGCGCCCCACAACGCTGGAGAGCGTGACGCGATTGCGAAGCTCGTCGAGGAATCCGGGTGGCAGGGACATGCTTTCTATATCGGTGCAGGCGGGGGCGAAGTCCAGTGCGCTGCGCATGGCGCCTGTGCAGGACGGGGGGCTGTCTGCCCCCCGCGGGGCCGCTGGCCCCTTCCCCCCGAGGATATTTTCCAAAGGAAAGAACAGGGGTTTGAGGTTTGCCGGGGGGCCGGGTATGGTCTTTTGCGGACCTATCTGGAGGGGGGTAGAATGACCGAACTTTTGCAGGCGCAATTGGGGGATGTGTTTCGGATTGGCCTGATCATCGGGTTGATCATCACTGCCGCGCGTACGCGTGCGGTCACCGGCATTGCCCTGCCCCTCGCCGCTGGTGTCGTGTTCATTGCAGCGATCATCCCGCTGACGACATCCACGGCGGTCGCCGCGCCTTTCTGGATGCAGGTCGCCTCGGGTGTGATCGCCAACCTGATCCTACTGGGCGTGGGCCTCGTGCTCTGGACCCTGGTAGAGAAGCTGCGCGCCGCTAAAGGCTGAGCAGGCGGATCACCTCGGCCCGCAGGTCCTTGACGTCGAAGGGCTTTGTCACAAAGGCGTCGGCGCCTTCATCGATCGCGCGGCGCCGATCCTGGGCCGAGCCGCGCGCGGTCATCATCAGAACGCGCACATCGGCAAGGCTCGGGTCGCGCCTCAGGTCGCGGCAAATGTCGTGGCCCGACATTTCGGGCAACATCACATCGAGCAGAACCAGATCAGGATGCGTCGCGCGGATCCGCGGCAGGGCATCGCGTCCGGTCGCAACACGATCATGCGTCAGCCCTTCCCGCCCCAGTACCCATTCGATGGCCATGGCGATGTGATCGTCATCCTCGACGATCAGCACTCGGCGGCCGATGGGGGCAGGTTTGGCTGGCATGGGGCCTCGGTGCTCAAGGCGGGCGCGGCGGGAGTTGTCACGTGGGCAAAGGGACTAACGAATGAAAAGCGGGCGGGCCGGAAAACCGGCCCGCCCTGATCTGCGCGGATTATTCGTCCGCGAAGATGTCTTTCTTGTGGGTGCCACCGGGCACGAAGATCGCACCGATCACCACCGTCATCAGGGCGACGACGATCGCGTACCACAGACCTGCATAGATGTTGCCAGACTGGGCCGAGATCGCGAAGGCGGTCGCGGGCAGCAGGCCACCGAACCAGCCGTTACCGATGTGGTAGGGCAGCGACAGGCCAGAGTAGCGGATCCGGGTCGGGTAGAGTTCAACCAGCATCGCAGCGATCGGACCGTAGACCATGGTCACCAGGATGATGAGGTAGGTCAGGATCAGAACAATCTGGATGTTCTGGGCCTTGAAGATGTCGAAGAAGTGGTTCGCTTTTGCAACCGTGGTGTTGTCGGCAGCGACCAGCGGATAGCCCGCAGCGGTCAGCGCATCGTTCATCGACTTTTCGAAGGTGGCTTTGGCAGCCTTCAGTTCGTCACCGGTCAGGGTGTTGCCGTCATAGGCCTGGATTTCCGTGTCACCCACCTTGACCGAGGCGATGGTGCCAGGGCCGGCAGCGATGGTCTTCACGTTGACCGAGGACTTCGACAGCAGCGCCTTCACGATGTCGCAGCTGTTGTTGAACTTGGCGGTACCGACCGGGTTGAACTGGAACGAGCAGTTGGCCGGATCAGCGGTCACGGTGACTTCGGTTTGCTGCGCGTTGTAGAGGGCCGGGTTCGCAACGCGGGTCAGCATCGGGAACACGGTCATGTAGGTCAGGGCAGCGAGCAGACAGCCGCCGAGGATGATCGGCTTGCGGCCGATGCGGTCCGACAGCGAGCCGAAGAACAGGAAGCCACCGGTGCCGAGGATGAGCGACCATGCCACAAAGACGTTGGCCGAGAACTGATCAACCTTCACGACGTTCTGCATGAAGAACAGGGCATAGAACTGACCCGAGTACCACACCACAGCCTGGCCAGCGGTCAGACCGAACAGCGCGATCAGGGCGATCTTGCCGTTTTTCCAGTTGCCGAAAGCTTCGCGCAGCGGGGCTTTGGACTGGGCGCCTTCTTCCTTCATTTTCTTGAAGGCAGGCGATTCGTTCATCTGCAGACGGATGTAGAGCGAGATCAGAAGCAGACCGATCGAGCCCAGGAACGGGATCCGCCAGCCCCAGGCCTTGAACGGCTCGAGCATGACCTGTGCGCCCTTGGCATCCAGCAGCGGGGTGCCGTCGAGGTTGAACTGCGCCACGGTGTCGTAGTTGTTGTTCACGTATGAGGTGACCATCAGGATCACGACCAGCGACAGCAACAGACCCACAGTCGCCGTGGTCTGGATGAACGAGGTGAAGTAGCCGCGCTGGCCCGGAGGCGCGTGCTCAGCCACATAGACCGCAGCGCCACCATATTCACCGCCAAGCGCCAGACCCTGCAGCATGCGCAGCGCGATCAGGATGATCGGGGCCGCGATGCCCCAGGCCTGGTAGCCGGGCAGCAGACCCACGAGGAAGGTCGAGAAGCCCATGATCAGGATCGTCGCAAGGAAGGTGTACTTCCGGCCGATCAGGTCACCCAGCATACCGAACACCAGCGCGCCGAACGGGCGCACAAGGAAGCCAGCCGCGAAAGCCAGAAGCGCAAAGACGTTGCGGGTGCTTTCGGGGAAGGCCGTGAAGAACTGCGCGCCGATGATCGAGGCGAGCGAGCCATAGAGGTAGAAGTCATACCATTCGAAGATCGTCCCGGCCGAGGAGGCCATGATGACCTTTCTCTCTTCCGCCGTCATCGGACGCGAGCGCGTGGTCGCGTCGGGGGTTGTGTAAGCCATGTGGCCTCCTCCTGTTCATCCGGCTTTCGGCCGGCGTTTTACGGTTCCTTGCCGGGCACGCCTTCTCCGTTCACATCCGGGCATGGCCGGGATGTGCTGCGGAATTGCGCAGGCTGGAACTCCTCCTTCGTTTCCACGACCGGGCCTCCGTTCCCGGACGTGGTCTTCCGTCAGGCCGATACGCGTTTGACGATGGCAGAGAGCGCGTCACGGATCGCAGGGATTTCCCCCATCGCATCGATCCGCTCCAGCACGCCCTTGCCGTCGTAATAGGCGATCAGCGGTGCCGTCTGCGCGTGATAGGCTTTCAGCCGTTCGCGCACGGTTTCGGCATTGTCGTCGGCACGCCGCTTGAACTCGGTGCCGCCGCATTTGTCGCAGGTGCCGGCAACGGCCGGCACCTTGAACTCGTCATGATATCCTTCACCGCATCCGGCGCAGGTGTAGCGGCCGGACACCCGGCCCACCATTGCCTCGTCGTCAACCTCAAGGCTGACGGCGGCGGTCACTTTCTGTCCGGCGGTGGCCAGCAGCGCATCCAGCGCCTCGGCCTGGGCCGCCGTGCGGGGGAACCCGTCGAGGATGACGCCGCGGGCCACGTCGGGCTGGGCCATCCGGTCCTTGAGGATCGCAAGCACGATGTCGTCGGAGACAAGCTGCCCCGCCTCCATCACCGCCTTGGCCTTGCGCCCCGCCTCGGTGCCCTGGGCCACTGCCGCGCGCAACAGATCGCCGGTCGAAAGCTGCACAAGACCGAAGTCCTCTTCCAGCATGCGGGCCTGGGTGCCCTTGCCGGCCCCCGGAGGGCCCAGCAGGATCAGCACGGCAGGGGTGGTGACAGCCTCAACCACGTTCATTGCTCTGCCTCAGCCCTTGCTTGCGCGGTTGGCGATCAGATCCTCGACGACCGACGGATCGGCCAGCGTCGACGTATCGCCAAGGCTGCCAAAGTCATTCTCGGCGATCTTGCGCAGGATGCGGCGCATGATCTTGCCCGAGCGGGTCTTGGGCAGACCCGGCGCCCACTGGATCACGTCGGGCGAAGCGATCGGACCGATCTCGGTACGAACCCACTTGACCAGATCCTTGCGCAGGTCCTCGGACGGCTCGATGTCATTCATCAGCGTGACATAGGCATAGATGCCCTGCCCCTTGATGTCATGCGGGAAGCCGACCACGGCAGCCTCGGCCACGGCGGCATGGGCAACCAGAGCCGACTCCACCTCGGCCGTGCCCATGCGGTGGCCCGAGACGTTGATCACGTCATCGACGCGACCGGTGATCCAAAGATAGCCGTCCTGATCGCGGCGGCATCCGTCACCGGTGAAGTAATAGCCCTTGTACTGCGCGAAATAGGCTTCCTGGAACCGGTCATGATCGCCCCAAAGGGTGCGCATCTGGCCCGGCCAGCTGTCGGCAATGCAGAGCACGCCCTCGGTCTCCACCTCGTCGCGGCGCTTGGCAGTGGCGGGGTCCAGCACGACCGGTTTCACGCCAAAGAAGGGAAGCGTGGCCGAGCCGGGCTTGGTGGGCGTGGCGTAGGGCAGCGGCGTGATCATGTGGCCGCCCGTTTCCGTCTGCCAGAAGGTGTCAACGATGGGGCATTTGCCCTTGCCGACATGCTTGTCATACCAGACCCAGGCTTCGGGGTTGATCGGCTCACCTACCGACCCAAGCACGCGCAGTTTCGACAGATCGTGCTTCTCGACCCACTCGGCCCCCTGCCCCATCAGCGAGCGGATGGCGGTCGGTGCCGTGTAGAACTGTGTCACGCCATGCTTGGCGCAAACCTCCCAGAAGCGACCGGCATCGGGGAAGGTCGGCACACCCTCGAACATCAGCGTGGTCGCGCCATTGGCCAGCGGGCCATAGATGATATAGCTGTGCCCGGTCACCCAACCCACGTCGGCGGTGCACCAGAACACGTCACCTTCCTGATAGTCGAAGGTGTATTGATGGGTCATCGCTGCATAGACCAGATAACCGCCGGTCGTGTGCACCACGCCCTTGGGCTTGCCGGTCGAGCCGGAAGTATAAAGGATGAACAGCGGATCCTCGGCCCCCATCGGGCGCGGCGGGCATTCGGGGCTGACCATATCCATCAACGCCAGCACATCGACGTCGCGCCCCTGGATCCACGAGGTCTGGTCGCCGGTGTGCTTGACCACAAGGCAGCGCACCTTGTCCGAGCAATGCAGCAAGGCGGCATCGGTGTTCGACTTCAGCGGCGTGCGCTTGCCACCGCGCGGCGCGGTATCGGCGGTGATCACCAGCTTGGCGCCGCAGTCATTGATGCGGTTGGCCAGTGCGTCGGGCGAGAAGCCCGCGAAAACGATGGAATGGATTGCACCGATCCGCGCACAGGCCAGCATCGCATAGGCCGCTTCAGGGATCATCGGAAGATAGATCACGACCCGGTCGCCCCGCATCACACCCTGCGAGAGCAGGACGTTCGCCATGCGGTTCACCTTTTCCGCCAGTTCCTTGTAGGTGATGTGGCGGGCGGGGGTTGCCGGATCATCGGGTTCCCAGATGATGGCAGTCTGCAGCGAGCGGTCTTTCAGATGGCGGTCGATGCAGTTGACCGAGGCGTTCAGCACACCGTCCTCGAACCACTTGATCGACACCTTGCCAAAGGTGAAGTCGGTGTTCTTCACGCGCGAATAGGGCTTGATCCAGTCCAGCCGCTGCCCTTCGCGCCCCCAGAAGGCATCCGGGTCCTCGATGGATTCGGAATACATCGCACGATACTTGGCGATGTCGGCATGTGCCTTGTCGTAACCGGTGGGAACCGCGCGCACCTCGGGTGCGATTTCGGTCGGCTGTTGGGTCATGGGCTCTCCCCCCTCTTGCTTGTCGTCCACGCGCCGGGCCGGGCACGTCCTCCATCCTTACATTCATTGTAAACCATATCATCGATTCCATGTAAGTCCTTTTATTGCATGATTTTTTCTGTAAATTCATTGACTGAATATTGTGGAAAGATGTAAATTCTGAAAACTCACGGAAATGTTAGGCAAGCGTTTTCAACGCGCTAGCGGTGTCAGGCACAGCTTGCCGAAGGCGAGATGTGACGCAACGTTCCCAAACTGTCCGAAATGCACACTCGGCAACCGGGGCGAGAGCCGTGCTTCTGCGCGAATCACTTGCGCTCTTGTTGCATGGCCGCTTCCGCCGTGGCGATATCGGGCCAGTAGCGGATGCGCGGCTCTGTCAGACCGGCCTTGCGCAGAGCCGCCGCGACCCGTGGACGGGCGCCGGTGAACCAGAGCCGCCCGCCGGTCCTGACGATCTTGCGCTCCAGCATGTCGATGCTGTGGACGCCGGTTGCATCGACCAGCGGCACCTCGGTCAGATCGACGATCACCACCTTTGGATGATCGGCAATCCGTTCCAGCGCAGACCCAAGCTGCGCGGCAGCGCCAAAGAAGTAAGGCCCGGAAAGGCGGTAGATCACTCGGTCATCGCGACCCGGCTGGTCAAAGGCCGTACCATGCGGCTCAACCGTCGCCGCATCGGACATGCGTTTGACAAAGACCAGCCCGGACAGCGCAAAACCTGTGATGATGCCGGCTGTCAGATCTTCGAAGACCACCAGAAGGAAGGTCACAACCATCACCACCGCATCGGCCCGGCTGGTGCGCAAGAGGGCCGCGATCTCATGCCGTTCGGCCATGTTCCAGGCAACGATGGCCAGAACACCGGCGAGCGCCGCCAGCGGAATATAGGCGGCAAGCGGCGCTGCAAGCAGAAGGGCAAGCGCAAGAAAGACGGCATGCAGCATGCCGGATACCGGCCCGCGCGAACCGGCCCGCACATTGGTTGCCGTGCGCGCGATTGTGCCGGTCACGCAGAAGCCACCAAAGACGCCGGCACCGATGTTCGCCACGCCTTGCGCCACCAGTTCAGCGTTGGCGCGATGCTGGCGGCCCGTCATGCCATCGGCCACGACCGCCGAAAGCAGCGACTCGATCGCGCCCAGAAGCGTAAAACTCACGGCCCAGGGAAGCGCGGCCGTAACGGCCTCCCATCCCAAGGGGGGCAAGCCGGGCGCGGGAAGCATCCGGGGCAGCTCGCCAAACCGGCTGCCGATGGTTTCGACCGGCAGGCCCAGGGCGGCCAGAAGGCTCATTGCCACGACCGCGATCAGCATGCCGGGCGCCTTGGGCACAAAGCGGCGCAGACCAAGGATCAGCGCAATGGTCCCAAGGCTCACTCCAGCGGCGGCGGGACTCAGGGTTGACCGCGCCTCCCACAGCGCGAGGATCTTTTCGGGCAAGGCGCCGGGCTCGGGTCCCGCAAGGGCCAGGCCGAACAGATCGCGGATCTGGCTTGCAAAGATGATGACGGCAATGCCTGCAGTGAACCCCAGCGTCACCGGATAGGGAATGAACCGGATATAAGTGCCCAGTCGCGACAGACCGGCCAGGATCAGCATCGCACCTGAAAGGATCGTGGCGAGGATCAACCCCTGCAGCCCGATCTGCGCCACACAAGCCGAAACCAGCACGATGAAGGCCCCCGCGGGGCCGCCGATCTGAAAGCGCGATCCGCCAAGGGCAGAGACGAGAAATCCACCCACGATTGCCGAATAGAGCCCCCGCTCGGGCCCGACACCGCTTGCGATCGCAATGGCCATCGAGAGCGGCAATGCGACGATGGCCACGGTCAGTCCCGCGATGGCATCGGACCGCAAGGCGCGTCCATCATAGCCTTCGCGCAGCACGGTCACGAGTTTGGGAAGGAATGGGCTGTGGGCCTTTTCGGCCAATCGGCTTGTGCCGGACATGATGCGCCTGTAGCGATGATTGCAGCCAGCAAACGCCCGCGATAGCCGCTTGTCAACATGGGTGACCGCCTTGACCGACCGCCGCCCCGACCCCGTCCAGCCTGCCGATGATGCGGCCCGCAGACTTGCGCGCGACCTGCTGGGCGCGGCCCGCCATGCGGCCCTGTCCTTCACAGACCCCGACACCGGTACGCCTGGGATCAGCCGCATCGCCTTTGGGCTTGATCCCGATGGCTGCCCGCTGACCCTGGTTTCGGGCCTCGCGCTGCACCGCCGGGCGCTGGAGACCCACCCGCTGGCCGCCGTCATGGTGGGCGAGCCGGGGGAAAAGGGCGATCCGCTGACCCATCCGCGCCTGATGCTGCGCGTTGCAGCGGAGCCGGTTTCTCGCGATGCCCCCGAACATCTGGCCCTGCGCCAAAAGTGGCTGGCAGATCACCCCAAGGCGCAGCTTTACATCGACTTTCCGGATTTCATCTTTGTCCGCCTGCGCCCGATCGCTGCGCTGCTGAACGGCGGCTTTGCCAGTGCCTATCGATTGGTCCCCGCTGACCTGATGTGATAAGGGCGCCCGCGGGCGCCCCTTTCATTACTGCGGTGTATCGCTGCGCAAGGTGACGACCACCGCCCCGCGCAGGGCCTCGGGCCATTTCAGGGCGATGCGGGCGTCACCCGCACCCTGCATCGCCTCGGCATAGGGCGCGGCATGCGCCACAGCATTTCCCGCATTTCGAAGCGCACCTGCCGGGACAACAGAAACAACCGTGATTGCCTTGCCGCCAAAGGGCAACAGGTCTGACGCATCAACCGTCCACGTCGCCGCCGTTGTCGGCTGCTCATGGGTGACCGTCACCGGGTTCACGCAGATCTGGGACACGCCATGGAACACGTTGGACTGAAAGAGCACGTTGCGCGCCCGGCCGTGGTCCAGTCCGGCCTGCGAGGTATCCACCTTTTCGATCCGGTCCACGGCCCCGTCGATCGCCCGGAACACATTGCCCGTGACGGACAGCCCGTTCAGGAAATGCCCCGGCCCGCGCGGCTTGATCACCAGCCAGCGGAACGAGGGCGCAACATTGGACGCCATGAACGTGTTCGAGGTCATCGACAGCCCCCCGAAGGAAAAGCCGCTGCCGAACCCCGGCTCGGGGTCATGCTCGTTCGACCATTCGATCCAGCAGTTGTCGATGTAGTTGTCCGACACGATCGAGCGGCAGTTCGGGCTGGTGAAGACAAGGCCCGCCTGACGCAAGCCGTCGGTCTGGTCGTCGCCCTGAAAGAAGTGGTTGCCGATGACAAGGTTGCCGCCACCCGACAACACGGCGAAATGGGCAAAGCGTACAATCCGGTTATCGCGCAGCTTCGCGTCATTGGCGTTCACATTCAGCGCGACAGAAGTGCGGTTCTGCGCGGCCTTCGATTGCTCGTTCGACAGGAACTGGCACTGATCGACGATTAACCCCTGACACCCCGTGCCGATCGAGGTGATTGCCCGGTCTTTCGGGCCAGAGAAAACGCAATCGGCGATGCGGAAGGTCAGCCCTGAATCCGGCAAGAGGATACCACTCGCCCGCCCCGCGCAGTTGAACTCGATATCCGTGATCTCGAACCGCGACAGGGAATCGAAGCCTGAGAAATCCAGCAGATAGCGGTAGCGGGTAAAGGTGAAGGTGCGCGTCCCCGCCGCGCCCCACAGCGGGCGGCTCAGCGTCAGCGTGCCGGCCGCTGTGTTCTTGGCACGCACATAGACCTCGCGGCCGACGCCCGGGCCCGAGATGCGCGCACCAACAGGGATGTTCGCCACATTGACAACGCCTGTCAGCGTATAGGGCTGCGCCGCAGAATATGTGGCAACGGATGTGACCTCGGCATCGTCCCAGGCTGCCGAATCTCCGGCCCCGATCTGGCCGTTCGTCAGCACCCGGCGGCTGCTGAGCGACGTGAGCCCGCAGAGGTTGGCCACGTTGATCGGCGCGGTCAGGTCAACCTTTCGGCCCGACAGGTCAAAGGTCACATGATCGGTAAAGTAGAAAAGCGTCTGCAGGCCGCGCCGGAACCCCTCCAGCTCGGACCCGAAGGCCGCCGCATAGGTGTTCAGATCATAGTTGCGGGTGCAGGTCAGGCGCGCCGAGGCAGGCATCACCAGCGCGCCCTCAAACCTGACCGCGTTGCTGAAGGTAAAATCCGACGCAAGCCGATAGGTTCCGGCCGAGACCAGAACCGTTCGGCCACTGGCTGCGGCGTCTGCGGCGGCAAAGGCCGCGCGGTCATCGGTCGTGCCGTCGCCAAGCGCGCCATAGTCGCGCACATCCACCACATCGAGCATCTTGCGGTGAAAGACCTCGGTGACATCCTCGATCTCGATATCGTCGATGCGCACGACGCCACCATTCGGGCCGGTCAGGTCCAGCCCGAAATGGCCATAGGCGGGCTGGACGCCCCAGACCAGATCGACGCCTTGCCGATTGCCCGAGCCGATGATGGCGCTGATCGTGACGACCTCGCCATAAGAGGTCAGGCTCACCGAGGGCGCGGTCAGCGGAACGGAGACCGCGGACCCGTCTTCGCGCGCCGCATAGGCCGCAATGCGGACATCCGGCAGGCTGCCCGCCACCGCCTTGACCCGCGCCGTCACACGCAGGTAAAGCCCCGGCCGGATCGGCGTCTCGCCCTTGTGGCGCAAACGTTGCACGGTTTCCGTCTTCTGCAGTTCGAGGCAGCCGCCGAAATCCTGATCCGACGGCACCAGCGCCGCATCGGGCTGGCCTGCATAGCTTGTCGTGCCCGGCGTGCCGTTCTCGCGCGACCACTTCCCCAGCCCATCCGCAAAGGGCGGCGGCATCAGTTGCAGACCATCGGTAATCGCCATGTTCATCGTTCGGACCCTCGGCTTGTGTTCCCATGGCGCAAGGCGCGCCGTGGGGCACGATTATCGAGGCAGGCTTAAGCGCCCCTCATGGGGGCGACCGCAGGTCGGCGCAAGCGCGCAACGGCAAGGTCAGCCCAGCAGATCGCGAATGACACGTTCAAAGGCCGCAAGACCTGGCGCAATCAGGCTGTCGGGGAAATCATAGTCCGGCGCGTGCAGCGCGGGATGCGTCTCGCCCGCGCCCAGCCAGAACATCGCCGACCTGGCCGTTGCACCAAAGCGGCCAAAATCCTCAGAGGCGCGCATCGGCTCGCCCGGAATGACCGGTAGGCCCGCCGCCATCAGGGCCGCGCGCATCAGGGCCGTGGCCTCAGGGTCATTGCGGCTGGCCGCGAAATCGTCGTGCCAACTGACCGAGAGCTTCAGGCCGGCCGCCTGCGCTTCAGCCTCGGCCAATGCCAGCGCAGCCGATTTCAGCGCAGACATGCCATCATCCGTCAAACAGCGCAGCGTCGCCCAGACCTCGCCTGCCCCCGGCGTTATGCCAAAGGCGGGCTCGCCCATCGACAGGTGGGTGATGGTGACCAGACGGAAGCTCTCGTCCAGCGCGCCACCAGTTCCAAGCGCGGAGAGCGCGGGCACCAGTCGGGCGATGGTCATCGCAGGGCTGACGGCCTTGTGCGGCTCGGCTGCGTGGGCGGTGCGCCCGGCAAACGCCAGCCGCATCCCGACCGATGCACAGTTGGCCGGCCCCGGCTCAATCACCGCATGCCCCAACGGCAGACCCGGCAAGTTGTGCAGCGAAAAGGCGAAATCCGGCTTGATCGAAGGGAAACGCGCATCCGCGATGACCGCCGCAGCGCCCGATCCATCCTCTTCGGCGGGTTGGAACATTAGCACCACCCGGCCTCGGGACGGGCGCTGCCACCCAAGACGAAGCGCAAGCCCCGCAAGGATCGCCATATGCCCGTCATGGCCGCAAAGATGCCCCTTACCCGGAACGGCCGATCGCCATTCTACCGGTCCCGTCTCGGCAATCGGAAGGGCGTCGAGTTCGGCGCGGATCATGACGGTTGGTCCGGGCTCTGACCCCGCATAGATCAGCGCAAGCCCGTGGCCACCAAGCGCCCGGATCACCTGATCCGGGCGGGACGCCTGCGTGAAGGCCTCTACCTCCCTGGCCGTCCGCGCCTCATTGCCCGAAAGCTCGGGGATGCGGTGCAACGCACGGCGGAAGGCGACCAGTTGTGTGATTTCATCCTGTCCGGTTGTCATGGGCGCGTCTCCTTTCGTCGATTTACGCCCGTTCGGCCGTTCAGCGGGGCTGCGCAACACCTGATGCACGCATGGTCACGACGGGTTCAACCCGGCCACGTGGTGCCGGAGCAGCCGGCGCGACAGGCCGGGCGGGCGCAACAGGCACCTGCGGCTGGCGGGCTTGCGGCATCACCTGCGCGGGCGCGTCGAGCGCGTCCGGCATGTCACCTGCGATCAACCCCTCTTCCAGCGCGTAGGCGATACGCTCAAGAAGCACATTGTTCTCGATCTGCACAGCAACCAGCCCGAACAACGCAACCACAAGCGCAAGCCCCGCAAAGACCAGAACGAGCGCCACCAACACATCGCCCGTCTGCGCCATATACATCCCTGCCCCGCCGAGCACGGCGAGACCGAACAGGGCGACGATTGCCGGAAACAGGCTGCGGAATAGCCCGGAAAGCGAGGCGGTCATGGGTCTGCTCTGCGTTCAGTTGTCGGTCGGCGCGGGGATACCCCCTGCGCCGACCGGAAGTCAACGCACCGCTGCGCCTAGAGGCCTTTGGACTTGTAGGTTTTTGCAACCCGGTCAATGGCGACGATATAGGCGGCTACACGCAGGTCGCCGACTTCGGGGCGGCCATGCCAGACGTCCCTCATCGACTGATAGGCCGTGCGCATCGTGTCATCGAGGCCCGAGCGGACAAGGGCCAGTTCGTCCGAACCGGTCAGGAACTTTTCCTTGAAATCGGGCGACAGCGTCCATCCTAGCCCCTTGTCGGCGCTTAGCCGCTCAAGCTCTTCCACCATCAGGCGCGATCGTGCCTCTTCGGCCCGGCGTTGCATCCGGCCAAATCTGATGTGGCTTAGGTTCTTGACCCATTCGAAATAACTGACCGTCACACCGCCTGCGTTGGCATACATGTCGGGAATGATCAGCGTACCCTTCTTGCGCAGGATCTCGTCGGCGCCAAAGGTGACGGGGCCATTGGCCGCCTCGATGATCAACGGGGCCTGGATGCGCTCGGCATTACCGCGGTTGATTACCCCTTCCATCGCTGCGGGGATCAGGATGTCGCAGGGCTGCTCAAGCACACTGGCGCCATCTTCGATATAGGTCGCGCCGGGGAAACCCTTGACCCCACCCGTCTGCGCGATCCAGTGCTTCACCGCCTCGATCTCCAGCCCCGCATCGCTGACGATTGCGCCGTCACGCTCGATGATGCCGATGATCAGGGCGCCGTCCTCTTCGCTCAGGAATTTGGCGGCGTGGTATCCCACGTTGCCAAGACCCTGCACGATGACGCGCTTGCCATCCAGATCGCCGCTCAGCCGCGCGGCGGCCTTGTCTTCGGGGTGGCGGAAGAACTCGCGCAGCGCGAACTGCACGCCACGACCCGTCGCCTCAACCCGACCCTGAATGCCCCCCGCATGGGGTGGCTTGCCCGTGACGCAGGCCTTGGCGTTGATGTCAGTCGTGTTCATCCGCGCATATTGGTCGGCGATCCAGGCCATCTCGCGCTCACCTGTGCCCATGTCGGGGGCGGGCACGTTCTGCGCCGGGTTGATCAGGTCGCGTTTGATAAGTTCATAGGCAAAGCGGCGGGTTATCTGTTCAAGTTCATGCTCGTCCCAGGCGCGGGGGTCGATGCACAGACCGCCCTTCGACCCGCCGAAGGGCGTCTCGACCAGCGCGCACTTATAGGTCATCAGCGCCGCCAGCGCCTCTACCTCATCCTGATTGACCGATGTGGCATAGCGGATACCGCCCTTGACGGGCTCCATATGCTCTGAATGGACGGATCTGTACCCCACGAAGGTCTCGATCTTGCCACGCAAGCGCACGCCGAAGCGCACAGTGTAGGTCGAGTTGCAGACCTTGATCTTTTCCCGAAGGCCCGGGCCAAGGTCCATGAACTTGACCGCCCTGTCGAACATCAGATCGACGGATTCCCGAAAGCTCGGCTCGTTCTGCATCAGCATGATCGTCCTCCCACGATTGGTGCTGCCCGCAAACTGCGGCTGCAAGCCAGTCTAGACGCGAAATGCCGCGCAGGTCACCGGTCTTCAACGCCTGCGCCAAACTGCCAGTGATTCGTAAATGGGGTGTGAAAACCCGCTCAGCGATGGCGAAGTGTGGCGGGATCTGGGCGCAACCGTGGCGCGAACGCGTCGATCTGTTTCACTACGGCACACAATCACCCGGATTCAACCTGCAGCGTCAACGCCCGAGTCGGATTTTCCTGTCAACACAAGTTGGTTCGCCTTATTTCCGCCCGAAGTCCAAAGCTAGATGACCGTTGGATCAAGCTGGGCTCCGACGGGTTATGTGTCGGCGCACCGCAGAGTGGGCATCAATGCATGCCGCTTGGTTCTCGGGGGCGATAGAGTTTTTAGTTCTTGTTGGGTCTTGGTTCGGGATGAGGGCGACAATGCGCAGCGCGATGACGACGCAGCGAATGCGGTTCCGGAAGGCGTGCCTGGTGAATTTCACCCGTGACGAGAGCGGCAGCCTGACGCCGTTCACGATGATGATATTTTTCCTCATGCTGCTCATCGGCGGGCTTGCCGTCGATGTGATGCGGCACGAACGCACGCGGGTTCGCCTGCAACAGACGCTGGACAACAGCGTTCTGGCCGCCGCCGCACGCTCGCAGACGCTGGACCCCGAACATGTGGTCGAGGACTACTTCGAGAAAGCGGGCCTGTCTGAATACCTGATGTCGGTAAACGTCGAACAGGGCCTGAACTTCCGGTCTGTGTTTGCCGATGCCAAGGCGGACACCCGCCCATTCTTCATGTCGCTGATGGGGATCAACGAATTCTACGTCAACGCCGACAGCGCTGCCGAGGAAAAGATCTCGAACGTCGAGGTTTCCTTGGTGCTCGATATCTCGGGCTCGATGGACGGGACCAAGATCAACACCCTCCGCCCCGCCGCAAGGAACTTTGTCGATACGATCCTGCAGAACTCCGAGGCTGGCAAGGCGTCCATTTCCATCGTGCCGTTCTCGACGCAAGTGAACGCGGGCGCGAACGTCATGGCGCAATACAACGCCCCGCGCATTCCAACCCAGACCTACAACTCTTGCGTCGAATTTCCCGCGTCCTCGTACGCATCGGTTGCACTGCCCACGACGTTGGCGATGGATCACAATGGCCATTTTGATCCGTTCAACACAAACACCAGCCTGACAACTCCATCGACATTCAACTGCGTCTATACCGATAGTTCGAGCGCCTCGAATATCACCGCACGCAGTTCGGCAAACCAGATGCTGGTGCTAAGCGGCAACGCGACAGCGCTCAAGAACAAGATCAATGCGCTGCATGTGGGCGGCAATACGTCGGTCGAGATTGGCGTCAAGTGGGGGTCGGCATTTCTTGATCCGGGTACGCGCAATGTGACGACGGCGCTCGTCGGCACCGGCGACGTTGCCGCAACATTTGATACCCGACCGCTCGACTATGATCCTCAGGAAACGATCAAGGTCTTGGTCGTCATGTCCGATGGCGCGAACACCACGGAATATCGTCTCAAACCCGCATATCGGACCGGGAACTCGAACGTCTGGCGCAAGAGCGATGGAACGCTTTACGCCTATCATGATCGCGCCAATAGGACGGACGACTATTTCAACGTCACAGCAGGTAGCGGCTGGAGCACCAAACCTTCGTCGGTGACGAACCTGACCTGGCAGGAAGTATTCAAGACCTATACGCTCCGGTCGGCTGCGTATAAATTCATCGCACAACCCTTGGGCCAGACTAGCAACAACGCGTTCAACACTGTTCTCGGGAACATGCGAGAGGCAGTTGTTGATACAACGAAAAACACGCGTTTGAGCCAAGCCTGCTCGGCCGCCAAGGCAAAGGGTATTGTGATCTTCTCCATCTCGTTCCAAGCCGGAACCGGCGCGGTCCCCCTTGCCAACTGCGCAACCGATGCCAACCACTTCTTCGAAGGTGACCCTGCCACCATCGGCTCGATCTTCCAGACCATCGCCAACCAGATCTCTTACCTGAGGCTGACACTGTGACGACGCTTCGCAACAGAATGGCGCCCCTTGCGCGCCTTCTGCGGCGCGAAGAGGGCGGCGCTGCGGTTGGCCTTGTGCTGATGCTGCCAATGTTTCTCTATGTCTTCATGGCGGCATTCGAGATCGGTCTCTACATGACCCGCCTGACCCTTCTCGACCGCGCGATTGACATCACCGCGCGGGAGATCCGGCTCGGCAACCTCGAAGATCCCTCGCCCGCGAATATCAAGGCGATGATCTGTCAGAACGCCAGCATTGTGCCCAACTGCATGACCACCCTGAAGCTCAGCCTGGAACGTGTCGCTACGACCAACTGGACGATGCCGGCGACCGAGACGGTCTGCATCAACCGCTCTGACGAGGTGGAACCCGTGACCGCGCTTGACCCCAACCCGACCGAGCGCAAGGTCCTTATGATCATGCGTGGTTGCCTGATTGCCGATGCGCTCTTCCCGTCGATCGGCGTGGCGGCCGCATTGCCGCTTGACGGAAAGGGCGGTTACCGGCTTGCTGCGGTCTCTGCCTTCCTGAACGAACCCTGATCGCTTTGAACGCCATGAGCCCGGCCCGCCCGATTTCCAGCGTATTCCGCCCTGCACGCCGCTTTGTGCGACGTGAGGGAGGTAACGCGGTCATCGAAAGCGTGCTCTTGCTGCCGCTTCTGCTGTGGGCGGCTTTCGGGCTTTATGTCTTCTGGGACGGCTATAAGGTCTCGAACAAGTTGCAGAAGGCCAGCTACACCGTCGCCGACATCGCCTCGCGCTGGCAGGCAGTGCCCCTTGCCGCGTCTGACGTGCGCGGGATGCAGAACCTGATGGAATACATGATCAGCGAGGGCGATGAGCCGCGCCTGCGCGTAACCAGCGTGATCTGGGTCGAAGCGCGGAACCGATTTGAAGTGCGCTGGTCCTGCTCCATGGACCCGGTGCCGTTGCCCGCCTACACCACGGCCACGCTGCAACTGGTGGCGGATCGAATCCCCGAAACTGCCGATGGCGGAACACAGATCATTGTCGAATCGGAATACGACTTCGCGCCGCTTTTCGATAACGGGATCGAGGCGATGACCTTCCGTGAGTTCGTGCCCGTTCGCCCACGGTTTGAGGCGGTCAACTTCACCGATCCCCAAAACTGTAACTGATCGCCTGCGCACAATGGCCCTGCGGAACGCGGGAATTGCCGCACAGACTTGCAGGGCCTAACTCTGGTCAAACGCAGGGACACCCTGCCTCAGCCAGAGGATCATCCCATGTCCATCCGCCCTGTCCTGTCGGAATCGCGCGCCCAACCCACGATGGAGGGCGCAGGCGTCCATCTGCACCGCGCCTTCGGCTTTACCGAGCCCGAGGCCTTTGACCCGTTCCTCATGTTTGACGATTTCCGCAACGATGATCCGCGCCACTATCAGCGCGGCTTTCCGTGGCATCCGCATCGCGGGATCGAGACGATCACCTATGTGCTATCGGGCTCGGTCGAGCATGGCGACAGCCTTGGTAATCGTGGCATCCTGTCGGGTGGCGATGTCCAGTGGATGACCGCAGGCTCAGGCATCCTGCACCAGGAAATGCCGCGCGGCGACGCGCAGGGCCGGATGCACGGCTTTCAGCTCTGGGCCAATCTGCCCTCGCAACTGAAGATGACCGCGCCGCGCTATCAGGACGTCACGTCAGCCGATATCCCGCTGATCCAGGATGATGACGGCACCATCGTCAAGGTCATCGTGGGTGAGTTCTGGGGCAAACGCGGTCCGGTCGACGGCATCGCGGCAGAGCCGCAATACCTCGACATTTTCGTCCCGGCGGGGCGGCGCAAGACCTTCCGCATCGACACGCGCCGCCGCGCCTTTGCCTATGTGTTCGAAGGGGCAGGCAACTTCCGCGACGCAGGCAAGCCGCAGGGCGTGCTGCTGGAAAAAGAGGTGAAGGGCGAAGAGGTCAATATCCGCGACCTGTCGGGCAACCGGACGCTGGTGCGTTTCGGCGCGGGTGACGAGGTGACGGTGACCGCGGGGCCGCAAGGCATCCGCTTCCTGCTGATCTCGGGCGCGCCGATTCAGGAACCCGTGGCTTGGCACGGCCCGATCGTGATGAACACGCAGGCCGAGATCCGTCAGGCCATGGCCGATCTGCGCAACGGCACCTTCATCAAGCCCGCACATTGACGGCGCGGCCGGGTGGCTTCAGGCCACCCGGCCCACCGATTTCAACGCCATGTCGGCGTAAAGCTCTTCAACCTCGGCGCGCGACAGGCGCCCGCCTTCCCGGTACCAGTTGGTCACCCCTGTCAGCATCGCGATCAGCGCCATGCTGGCGAGCCGAGGGTCCGCAAGCTCGAATACGCCCGCCGCCTGACCGTCGCGCAGGATCGCCTCAAGTTCGGCTTCATAGCTGCGGCGCAGGGCCTCGATCTCTGCAAAGCGATCGGGTTCCAGATTGCGCAGCTCCATATAGGCGATGAAAACCGCGTCGGGCCGGTCGATGTGATAGCCGATGTGGAAACGCACGAACTGACGCAACCGATCATGTGGATGGCTGGCGGGGGTTTGTGTCTTCCAGCTGGCGATAAGCGCCTCAAGATGGTCGCGCATCAGACCGGCAAGAAGGCTCTGCTTGTCGGGCGTATAGAGATAGAGCGCCCCGGCCTGCACGCCCACCTCGGCCGCGATCTGCCGCATCGAGACCGCTGCATAGCCATGGCGTGCGAACAGCCGCTCGGCCGCCGCGCGGATCTTCGGGCCGGTGATATCGGAATGCGAGCCGGTCTTTCTTGCCATGCGGCCACCATAGCCAAAGCCCCGCCCGCTTCAAGCAGGCCATGGCGCGCTTGTCGCCGCAAGCGCCGCCAGATATGGTCGCGCGATCATGGATCACATGGGCAGATCACGCTTGAAGACCCCGATGCCACCCGCCACCGCCTTGCTGTTCTGCCTTGCTCTGGCGGCCTGCGGCGACGTTCCAAAGGTCAACGCGCCCACGCCCGCCCCGGGCCCCGAGCCGACCATTGCGCCGATTGATGCACTGATCAGCCTCGCGCCCGCCCCCGGATCGATGCAGTCTGTCGATCCAGATGGGCTGGTCCCCCGCGCCGACGCCTTGCGCGCGCGGGCCGAAGCATTGCGCGTGCCAGTTGCCGATCCTGCAACACGCGCACCGATTGCCACGCCCTGACGCTGAGCCGCGTTGCACGGCGGCGTCGAACGGGCTAACAGACAGCCGGCATATCGAACGGAGCACATCATGGTTCAGCCCCTGCGTCTCGGTCTCGCCGGTCTGGGGACCGTCGGCATCGGAGTGGTCAAGATCGTCCAGCGTCATGCGGATCTGATCACCGCGCGAACCGGTCGGCCCGTCACCATTACCGCGGTCTCGGCGCGCGACCGTACGAAGAACCGCGATGCCGATCTTTCGGGCTATGCTTGGGAAGTTGATCCCGTTGCTCTGGCGCGTCGCGATGACGTGGATGTGTTTGTCGAGGTGATGGGCGGGCACGAAGGGGCGGCGAAGGCCGCGACTGAAGCCGCACTTGCTGCCGGCAAGGATGTTGTCACCGCCAACAAGGCCCTGCTTGCCCATCACGGTCAGGCGCTGGCCGAGATGGCCGAGGCCGCAGGCCGGGTGATCCGGTTCGAGGCCGCAGTTGCAGGGGGCATCCCGGTCATCAAGGCCCTGACCGAAGGGCTGGCGGGCAACCGCATCAAACGCGTCATGGGCGTGATGAACGGCACCTGCAACTACATCCTCACCCGGATGCAGAACGCGGGCCTGCCCTATGAGACTGTCTTCGAAGAGGCGCGCCAGCTTGGTTATCTCGAGGCTGACCCCACGCTCGACGTGGGCGGGATCGACGCGGGCCACAAGTTGTCGCTTCTGGCCTCCATCGCCTTCGGCACCAAGGTCGCCTTCAACCATGTCGAGCTGGAAGGCATCGGCAATGTCTCGATCGAGGATATCAACCTCGCTGACGAGATGGGGTATCACATCAAGCTTTTGGGTGTAGCTCAGATCTCGGGCCGTGGGCTGGAACAGCGCATGACGCCCTGCCTTGTGCCCGCTGACAGCCCGTTCGGTCAGTTGCAGGGCGGAACCAACATGGTGATGCTCGAAGGCGACAGCGTGGGCCAGATCGTTCTGCGCGGACCCGGCGCCGGCGAGGGGCCGACTGC
Organism: Gemmobacter aquaticus; assembly: GCF_007859075.1. Lineage (GTDB taxonomy): Bacteria > Pseudomonadota > Alphaproteobacteria > Rhodobacterales > Rhodobacteraceae > Gemmobacter > Gemmobacter aquaticus. Next base: position 291,785 of record NZ_VOAK01000011.1, on the reverse strand, counting down.
CTCGGCCGTCATGGCCGACGTGCTTGATATCGCGCGCGGGCTGCGGTTGCCGACGTTCGGCCAGCCCGCATCCACTCTGGCCGAGGCGACCCCTGCCCGCTCGGCGACGCCCGCTCCCTATTACCTGCGCATGACACTGCTCGACAAACCCGGAGCGCTTGCAAAGATTGCGACCTGCCTGGGCGAGGCCGGTATCTCGATCGACCAGATGCGCCAGATCAACCAGCCGGGCGAAGAAGATGACGATGCGATCGTGATCTTCGTGACCCACAAGGCCGCCCCTGCCGACATCGACCATGCGATGACGCGATTTGGCAATACGGGCGTTCTGGTCGATACCCCTGTCGCGATCCGCATCGAAGAGATCTGACGGGCGCAATGCCTGCATGTGACGGCATGGAACGGGGGCTGTCTGCCCCCGATGTCCCTGCGGGACATTCCCCCGAGGATATTTGCGAAAGGAAAGAACGGGGTGTCGGATGCGCTCTTTCCTTTTCAAAATATCCTCAGGGGGTGAATTGGCCGCAGGCCAAGAGGGGGCGGAAAGCCCCCTCTCATGGGCAGGATCGATCCAAACCGGTTCGGTTTCGGACTGTTAGCGAAACCGAACTTGCCCGCCCTGCCTCCCACGGCTAGGACAGGGCAAAGCCTTTTTCCACAGGGGACAGACATGGCCGACGCCAACCAATTCCATGACCGCCTGCTTTCATTGGGCCTTGCCCGTGTTTCCGAAGCCGCGGCACTTGCCTCGGCGGCGCTGATCGGGCGCGGCGACGAAAAGGCTGCCGATCAGGCGGCTGTTAATGCGATGCGCGACCAGCTGAATCTTCTCGACATCGCGGGCGTCGTGGTGATCGGCGAAGGCGAGCGGGACGAGGCCCCGATGCTCTTCATCGGTGAAGAGGTCGGCACCGGCAAAGGCCCTGCCGTGGACATCGCGCTCGACCCGCTGGAAGGCACCACACTGACCGCCAAGGACATGCCGAACGCACTGACCGTGATCGCCATGGCCCCGCGCGGCACGCTCCTGCACGCGCCCGACGTCTATATGGAGAAACTCGCCATCGGCCCCGGCTACAAGCCCGGAACTGTCACCATGACCATGTCGCCGTCCGAGCGTGTCTCGGCTTTGGCAGCGGCCAAGGGCGTCTCGACCGAGAACATCACCGTCTGCGTCCTCGAACGTCCGCGGCACGAGGAGATGATCAAGGAAATCCGCTCGACCGGCGCCTCGATCCGCCTGATCACTGACGGCGACGTGGCGGGTGTCATGCATTGCGCAGAGCCCGAGGTGACCGGCATCGACATGTACATGGGATCGGGCGGTGCGCCCGAGGGCGTGCTAGCCGCGGCCGCGCTGAAATGCATGGGCGGTCAGTTCTTCGGCAAACTGCTGTTCCGCAACGATGACGAAAAGGCCCGCGCCCGCAAGGCTGGCATCAACAACTTTGACCGCGTGTACACTCGTGATGATCTGGTGCGTGGTGAGGTGATCTTTGCGGCCACCGGCGTCACCAGCGGATCGCTTCTGGCGGGGATCAAGCGCGAACCCGGCTGGGTGACCACCGAAACGCTGCTGATGCGGTCGAAGACGGGCTCTGTCCGTCGCATGACCTATCGCTCGCCTGTCAAGTGATCTGGCTTTCCGATACCGAAAAGGCCCGCTGAAAGGCGGGCCTTTTGCATGACCGGCGTTCAGTCCTTGGTGAGCACCATCTGGGTCTGCGTGACCTGCGCAACCAGCTTACCGTCGGGTCCGGTCAGCGTGGTCTGCCAGACCTGCGTCCGCCGCCCGCGATGCAGCGGCAGGCAGACGGCGCGCAGCATCTGGCCTTCGGCGACGGCGCGAAAGAAGTTGGTCTTGCTTTCTACCGTTACCGTCCCCTCGCCATCGGCGAGGTTCAGGAAAGTTCCGGTGCCACCCAGCGTATCGGCGAAAGCCATGATTGCCCCGCCATGGATCATGCCGTTGCGGTTGAGAAGCGCCGTCGTCACCTCCAGCTCGGCCTCAACCCGGTCGTCATCCGCCACCGTGATCCTGAGGCCCAGAACGCGGCCAAAGTTCGACATGTCGTCGATGATGCGGGCGACCTTCTCGGGGGATGCGGGCATCGTTACCTCCGGAAATGGAAACGCCCGCCAAAGGGGCGGGCGTCGGGATGCGCAGGGTTGATGATCAGCGGCGCCGGTCGCGGCGTGCGCTCATCGGCTGGAAGGCCACGCCGACATGGGCATCGCAATAAGGCTTGCCCGGCTGCGAGGGCAGACCGCAGAACCAGAAATCCTCGGTCGCGGGGTCACCCACCGGCCATTTACAGGTCCGCTCGGTCAGTTCCATCAGCGTCAGCTTCCGGGCGCGCTTTTCCACCTCGCGGGCCGATGCCAACGTCTCGGGGCTGATCTCGTTGATCGAAGGCTGCGGCGGCAGGGGCTGACCTGCCGGAACGATCGCCTTGCGCAGCGGCAGCGGGGTCACGTTGTTCCCACCATTCGAAACCGGAGCCGCAGGCTGCGGGCGCTCGGCCGCGCGCGGCTCGGCCGGCGCACGCACCGGCTGGACAGGCGCCGCCGGAGCGGCGGGTGCCTCGGGAGCCGCAGCGCGCACGGGCTCTACCCGAGCGGCGGGCGCCTCGGCCACCGCCTCTTCCTCGGGTTTGTCGCCATTGCCGCCAACCCGGTTCGACAGGCCAAGCCGATGCACCTTGCCGATCACGGCATTGCGCGTGACGCCGCCAAGTTCCTTGGCGATCTGGCTGGCGCTTTGACCTTCGGCCCACATTTTCTTGAGCGTCTCGACGCGCTCATCGGTCCAGGACATGCTTCACTCCGGTTCACGAAACCCGATCATGGCACTGGCCTGCCGGGGAAGGCCGCATTTTACCCGCCCCCGCCGCAGATACAAGCGCCCGAGGGCAGAGTTCCGCCGCGATTAGTCGAGTCTGAACACCTTTTCGCGGGATGTGGCGCCGCGGACCAGCGTCAGGCGGGTTTTCGCCACCCCCAAAGCCTCGGCCAGCAACTCGGACACCGCCTTGTTGGCGCGTCCATCCTCGGGCACGGCTGTGACTTGCGCCCGCAACTGACCATCCTCTTCCGTCAACTGGTTGCGCGATGCGCGCGGAGTCACCCGCAAGGCAAACTCTGCCCCCGGGATCGCGCGCGCCGTCAGATCTGGGCCACGCGGGCGTGCCATCGCTTAGCTGCGCAGACCTGTTTCTTCCAGAAGACCCATGCGCTTTGCCTCGTAGTAGTACCCACGGGAATACCAGTGGATCGTCCGGTCATGATGGCCACGTGCCACCAGATAAGCGCCGCGCAGATATTTTACGCCATATTTCAGGTTGGTGTCAGCATCCAGCAACCCCGACGCAGACCCGCGGTAGCCCATGGTGGATGCCGTCTGTGGCAGGATCTGCATCAGCCCATAGTAGGGCCCGTTGCGTGCAGCCGGGTTATAGTTGCTCTCTCGTTTCACAACCCGATGGATCAACTCTTCCGGAACGTCATAGACATCCGCGTACTTGGCGATAAGCGCATTGATCTCGGCCGGACCGGTGGGCGTCGCGGCTTTGCGGCTCTTTTTTCCGCCGCAGGCAGCCAGCGGCACCGCAAAGAGCATGGCCAGCGTCGCGCGGCGAGAGATCGGGGTCATGTCGTGTCGCTCCGTCCAAGGGTGTTGACGTGATACCGGCTTGGGAACTGTCGGGGAAGCCCCTTGCAACCGCCGCAATCTTCTGGGCGCTGATTTTCGCCCCTTGCGAGGCGCGTTGCCCTTTCGGTTCCGCGCATGGACACCTATCTTGCGGGCTGCCTTACCCCGGAAAGAACCATGCCCACACCCAATCCCGCTGCCCTCGAGTTTCTGTCGACCCGCCGCTCGACGCCGCCCAAGCTCATGTCGTTACCGGTGCCATCGGCAGAAGAGCTTGCCCCCCTGTTGCAGGCAGCGGTGCGTGTGCCCGATCACGGCAAGCTGGAGCCCTGGCGGCTGATCGTGCTGTCCCGTCCGGCCATGGTCCGCATGGCCGATCTGGCCGAGGCGCGCGCGGTCGAGCGTGGCGGTGATGCCGAGATGATCGCCAAGGGGCGTGGGCAGTATGATCAGGGTCATCTTGCGGTGGTCGTGGTCGCCTCGCCCAAGGAGAACCCGAAGATCCCGGCGTCCGAACAGTTGCTATCCGCCGGTTGCGTCTGCCTGTCGCTGGTCAATGCGGCGATTGCGGCAGGCTGGGGCGCCTGCTGGCTGTCGGGCTGGCCCAACCATGACCGTACCTTTGTCGAGCGTGCCTATGGGCTTGCAGCACATGAAACTGTGGCAGGAATCATCCATATCGGAACACCGACAACCCCAGTGGCCGACCGCCCGCGCCCGGATCTGGGCGCACTGACCCAGTGGCTGGCCGAGTGACACGATGATCTTTCAGGATTTCATGAAAGCGCTCGGACAGCTCAGCGATCCGCGTTTCCTGCGCGTCGTGGGGCTGGGGCTTCTGTTGTCGCTGGCGCTGCTGGTCGGTCTTTATGCGGGGATCGTCGTCCTGATCCAGTGGTTTGCGCCGGAAAGCCTGACATTGCCATGGGTTGGCGATGTGGCGGGGATCGACACGATCCTCTCGGTCGGCTCGATCCCGATCGTTATCGGGCTCTCGGTCTTTCTGATGGTGCCTGTGGCGGTGCTGTTCTCGGGCTTCTTTCTGGACAGTGTCGCAGAGGCCGTCGAAGATGCCCATTACCCCCACCTGCCCCCGGCCCAGCCACCCGGCCTTGCAGATAACCTTGTAGATGCGCTGAACTTCCTTGGGTTGGTGATCGTTGCCAACCTCTTTGCGCTGATCCTCTATTTCTTTGCCGGGCCGTTCATTCCGCTGGTGTTCTGGGCGGTGAACGGGCTGCTTCTGGGGCGGGAATACTTCGGGCTGGTCGCCATGCGACGGCTGGGGCGTCAGGGTGCCAAGGCCCTGCGGGCGCGCCATGCGGCGCAGATCTGGCTTGCGGGCGCCCTGATGGCCGCGCCGCTTTCGGTCCCGATCCTGAACCTTGTCGTGCCGGTTCTGGGCGTGGCCACCTTTACCCACATGTTCCACCGCCTGTCAGGCAACCGCCAACCCGCCTGAGAGCCGCTCCCGGCGGATCAGGGATTGGCCCCCGGCGGTGCGCCGGGGGTCCACCGCTCCAGGTCCGCGATGGAGACGAGACCGCTGGTGATGAACCAGACGATCAGCCCCCACAGGACCACCGTGATCGCCGTCGTGATCAGGGCCTTTTTCTTCACCAGATAATCGGCCGGTGCCGATTGCGGCGTGCCGGGCACAACTTCGCCCGCCTCGGACTGCGAGGTGAAGCGGATGGGCAGCACGACGAAGAACACCATGAACCAGGTGATGGCAAAGACGATCAGCGCGGCGGTGATGGTCATGTGTCAGACTTGCTCCAGTTCGACCAGACAGCCGTTGAAATCCTTGGGGTGCAGAAACAGCACAGGCTTGCCATGGGCGCCGATCTTCGGCTCACCCGAACCCAGAACCCGCGCGCCAGACGCCTTCAGGCGGTCCCGCGCGGCAAGGATATCCTCGACCTCGTAGCAGATGTGATGAATACCTCCGGCGGGGTTCTTTTCCAGAAAGCCGGCGATGGGAGAATTCTCGCCCAACGGATAAAGCAGTTCGATCTTGGTATTCGGCAGATCGATGAAAACGACTGTCACACCGTGATCGGGCTCATCCTGCGGCGCGCGCACCTCGGCGCCCAATGTGTCACGGTATTGCGCCACCGCCGCCGCCAGATCCGGCACCGCGATGGCGACATGGTTCAAACGTCCGATCATCCTGCTCTCCATTCCAGAACCAAGGTGCCCGCACCACAGGGGGCCAATCCCGCAGCCGCACCAAGGCGCTTATGCGGTGGAGCTGTCGGTCGCGCAAGCCTCGCGGTGCGGTACCGCGACCGTTTGTCCGATCAGGACGCGACGGCGCAAGAAGCGTAGACCATCATCTCGGCATCGCCGGTCCCATGCATCAGCATCGCCGTGTCGCCCTTGGTCCACCAGACGAAGGGTTGCGCCGGATCGACGCTGACGTAGCGCGCGCCCGATGCGCTGGTGTCGATCGCAAATCCGATCTGCCGCCCCTCGAATGTCACGACAGCAAAGCTCTGGTCGCCCACGTTGATATAGGTCGCGCTGACCTGCGCGCCGCGCTCGCATGCGTAGGTCTGCGTCGTCACCTCGGCCACGGGTGATTGGGCCAGGGCGGCAATGGGGATCACAGTCACGGCAGCGGCGGTCAGCATCGGGCGCAGGATCATCACAGGCTCCAGCTACAACAAAGAGATATCGGTGCCCTCGCGGGCGGCGGCGACCAGATCTGACAGACGTTGGATCTGGCGGCCGTCATCGGTAAAATTGCGGGCGTCGAGCCAGGCGACAAAGGCAGGGCGCAGCACTTGCCATTCACTGTCGATGACCGAAAACCAGGCGGTATCGCGGTTGCGACCTTTTACGATCATGTGCTGGCGGAAGATCCCCTCGAAAGTATAGCCCAGCCGTGCAGCGGCATTGCGCGAGGGGGCATTCAGCGCATCACATTTCCATTCATGCCGCCGGTAGCCCGCCGAGAAGGACCAATCAAGCATCAGGAACATCGCCTCGGTCGCCGCGCGACTGCGTTGCAATTCAGGCGACAGGCAAATATGGCCGGTCTCCAGCACACCATTGGCCTGATCGATCCTGAGGAATGAGGCGACCCCGCAGGCATGCCCTGTGACCCGGTCCCTCAGGGCGAAAAACACCGGGTCCAGGCTAGTCTCGCGCTCCTTCACCCAACGGTGATAGGCTGCGGCACCAGCAAAGGGGCCATAGCCGAGGTAGTCCCAAAGCGCGTCATCCACCGAAAAGGCGCGGTGCAGGTCTGCGGCATGCAGATCAGCCGACAGCGGTTCAAGCGCCACATATGCCCCGCTCTGGTGCAGCCCTGCCGGATGCGGCGGGGGCACAAAGCCCTGCACCTCGGGCCCAAGCTGGCGCGGGGTGGCGCTCATCGCAAGAGTCCCGGATTGTCACCCATCTGAAGCCCCGGAAAGACCGCCTGTTCAAGCACCGACCGATCAAGCCCGTAAAGACCGCGCATCGTCCATGCCGCCCATGACCGAACATCGGTTGTCGGCATCAGGTCGCGACGGTCATAAAGCGCGGCCTCATCGAGGCCCGGCCAGCGGCCATGGACTTTTCCGCCCCGGATCGCCCCTCCGGCCATCAGCATGGCACCACCCGTGCCATGATCGGTGCCCTTGTTGCCATTTTCGCGCGCGGTGCGGCCAAATTCGGTCATGGCAAGCACGGTGGTGTTGGACCAGACATCGCCCAGATCCTGCCGAAGTCGCAGGATCAGTTGCTCCAATGCCTGCAGGCTGCCGCCGATGACCTGCGCCTGATTGCGATGCGAATCCCAGCCCGACAACGAGAAGGCGGCGATGCGGGTGTTTCCTCGCAAACGCCCGGCGGCGAAGGCGGCCAGATCCTCACTCTCGCTTTCCCGCTTGGTCCGGGCGGGCGCATCGGACATCTGCCCTTCGGCCTGCATGCCTGCATCCTGCTCTTGCATGGCGATGTCCGCTTCGACCTGACGATGGATCTCGGCCTCGAACGCCTGGCTTTGCGCCAGATCCATCGCTTGCATCGCGGCCGCATGGAACAGCGGGTCCTGGGCATAGACCTCTTCCAACAGGCGGCGACCCTGCGCCGAAATCGCAAGCTTCTGATCGGGAATCCAGCTGCGCACCCCTGCCGCGCCATGCAGCAGCGGCAGTGCATCGCGCCCGACCGCATAGGCGGTTTCCGACGACAGGCCGGGCACCGTCTGCAACATGCGGTTCAGCCAGCCGTCACGCACCTCGGGTTGCAGCACATCAAGGCCGGTCCCGGCCTCAAGAATATCCTGCCCGTCGAAATGGCTACGCTTGTCGCGATAAGGGGTCGATGTCGCATGAACAAAGGCCAGCTCCCCCGCCTGCCACAGCGGCATCAGCCCGCCGAGCCTCGGATGAAGGGTGAAGAACCCATCCAGTGGCAGGCCCGGCTCACCCAGCAGATTGGGCCGATAGCTGCGGTAGAGCGCGTCCCCCTCGGGGCGGACGACATCAAGCCCGTCCATCGCCCCACGCAGGATCACCACAACCAGACGCTGATCCCCAAGTACCTCGGCCCCTTGAGCCAGCGTTACGGTTGTCAGCCATGGGCTGGCTGCGGCAGAGCAGCCGATCAGCGCGGCGGTGCCCCGGTGCAGGAAGACTCTGCGGTTCATGTCAGCCATGGGCTTCCTATCTCCGGTTGAATTCAGGCGAGGCGATCACGATCCCCACCCCGTCGCGCGCGGTTTCTGCCCGCGTGACAGCCTGCTGCAAAACGGGACTTGCGACGGGCCCCAAAGAGCGGACCAGCACCCGTCGCGGATCAGGCAGACGCTGCTTCCCCCCCCGTGCGGCCCATAGCGCTGTCGGTGCCTGCATGGCCCAACTGATCCGCGCGGCCACGCGCTGCGCGGTCATCCAGGTTTCGGCATCTTCGGGCCAGCCATCGGGGCCGTTCGCGTCTTCCCAGCCCTGCCCCATTGCGATCAATGGGACGCGGACATGGCGGCGCAGAAGGCGAGGCTCCAGCGCCATAACATCCGACCCGCGCATGCCGATGGCGCGCATCCCTGCAGCGATGATTTCCATCGGGGGGCGAACCTTGCCAAAGGTCGTCGACAGGGCCGCAGGATCACCAAGCATCTCGGCGTAGACCGGCAAAAGGGCCGTATCATTGGCAAGATAGGCAGCGGCCATCCGGTCAATCACAGCCTCATCCGGTGTATCCGACAGGAAGTGGATCGCAAGTTTGCGCGACAGGTGCCGCGCAGTATCGGGATGCCGCGCCAGATCATTCAGCACCGCATGGATCGGATCGATCCCCTCACCGTCATAGCTGCGGCCCAGCACCTGTTCTGCACCTGGCTCGGCCCGGCGCTGCAGAAATCCTGTGCGTCCCCGACCGGTAAGCACGAGCCCCGTGAGCAACTCGGCCAGCTGCCGAACATCGCCCTGCGTGTACCCGCCCGAGACGCCGAGCGTATGAAGTTCCATCAACTCTCGCGCGAGATTTTCGTTCAATCCAATTGACTTGGTCTGCGCCACGTCAGAGTCAGGGCCCACCGAAAACACCTGATCGAGATAGAGCAGCATCGAAGGATGCAGGATTGCCGCGCGCAACAAATCGGCGAAGCGGCCCGCCACATGCGGACGGATCGCATGGTCGGTGCGGCTGGCCGAAATCAGCGTCTCTTCCACTCGGCGCGGCGTGGTGGTGAAGTGGTCCTGCCAGAACCATACCAACCGCTCGCGAAACCCGTCGGGGCTGTCAATCGCCCGCGCCAGCGTGCGCCGCAGGTAAGCGTCGGCATCGGCGTTGAAACGGGCATTCCATTCGTCCTTGGCATGTCGCGCCTCGGGCGTGTTGTTAAGCCTGTAGTTGCGGCGCGCCATTCTGTAGGATTCCGTGACCTGCAGAACGCCGCCCAAGCGAGGACCCGGCCAAAGTGCGGCACCCGCGTCCTCGCCGGACAGAGCGTCGAGCATGCCGGCAACACCGCCGGACTGCGCAGTGGCATCAGGCAGGCCAAAACCGAAACGGGTTGCGAGTATGGCTGTCGGGTCTGGCATATCGTCCATCAGTCAGTGCTTACAGGTCAAGATAGCCATCCGCGCGTTACGATACAGCCCCGCGCGCGATGACATACGGAAAATTGTGGCGGCATTCCGCTGCCTGCGTGGTCAGAAACGAAAGCCGTGCGGATAATCATGCAGCCCGTCGAATTCTGCCTTGCCGATTTCCAGCCCCTCGGCGCGCAGCACCGCAAAGGTCATAGATACATGGAACATGAAGTTCGGCATGCCAAACAGATGCAGATAGTCGTCTCCTGACTGGTCAAGTTCGGCAAAGCCCGCGCGGTGACGGATGCGCCGCGACGCCGCGCCGGCGAACTCTGATCGGTCAAGTGCTGCAAGCGAAGTGCGCGCCGCCGCAATCCGCCGGCCCAGCCCGATCCGGTCCAGCCCAAGATCGGCCGAGGGCGGCACCTCGCGCCCGGCCAGCGGATAGGCCACGCGCAGCGCAAAGCCCACCGCCGTCGCCACCTGCTGCGCGGCAGTGAACATGTCGGGTGCAAGGCGCGCGGCAAGCACCTGTTCGCGCCCGGCGGTGCGTTCGACCAGGTTCGCCAGCTGGCCCAGATAGTGCGAGAATACCGGGACCGAGGCGGAATAAAGATCAGCAGACATCATGACACTCCAAGAAAAAACCCGCCCCACCTGATGGCGGAGCGGGCCCTTGTCCGGCGATGCGAAGGGGCGCCTTACGCCTCTTTCGGCACCACGCGCAGGCGCAGCTCGCGCAGCTGTTCGTTGGTCGGCTCCGAGGGTGCGTTCATCAGCAGATCCTCGGCGCGCTGGTTCATCGGGAACATGATGACCTCGCGGATGTTCATCTCATCGGCCAGCAGCATCACGGCGCGGTCGATGCCCATGGCGCAGCCACCATGCGGCGGGGCGCCGTATTTGAACGCCTTGACCATGCCGCCGAAGCGCTTGTCCACCTCGCTGTTGGGATAGCCCGCCAGCTCGAACGCCTTGTACATGATTTCCGGCTTGTGGTTGCGGATCCCGCCCGAGATCAGCTCATAGCCGTTGCAGGCAAGGTCATACTGATAGGCGTGCACCGACAGCGGATCGCCCATCAGCGCCTCCATCCCGCCCTGCGGCATCGAGAAGGGGTTGTGGCTGAAGTCGATCTTGCCGTCGTCGGTCTTCTCATACATCGGGAAGTCGACGATCCATGCAAAGCGGAAGGTATCCGTCTCGGCCAAGCCCAGCTCGCGCCCGATTTCGTTGCGCGCGCGGCCGGCAAACCCCTCGAACTGCTCGGGCTTGCCACCAAGGAAGAAGGCCGCATCGCCAAGACCAAGGCCAAGCTGCTGACGGATCGCCTCGGTCCGCTCCGGTCCGATGTTCTTGGCCAGAGGTCCAGCGGCTTCCATGCCGCCCCCGGCTTCGGCCTCACGCCAGAAGATATAGCCCATGCCGGGCAGACCCTCTTTCTGGGCATAGGCGTTCATGCGGTCGCAGAACTTGCGGCTGCCACCGGTCGGCGCGGGAATGGCGCGGATCTCGGTGCCTTCGTTCTCCAAGAGCTTTGCGAACACTGCAAAGCCCGACCCCCGGAAGTGCTCTGACACCACCTGCATCTTGATCGGGTTGCGCAGGTCAGGCTTGTCCGATCCATACCACAGCATCGAATCCCGATAGGCAATGCGCGGCCATTCGGCGGGCACCTTGCAATCGGGGCGGAATTCCTCGAACAGGCCCTGGATCACCGGCTGGACGGCGCCGAACACGTCCTCCTGCTCGACAAACGACATCTCGATATCAAGCTGGTAGAAGTCGGTGGGAGAGCGGTCGGCGCGCGGGTCTTCGTCACGGAAGCAGGGCGCGATCTGGAAGTAGCGGTCGAAACCCGCAACCATGATCAGCTGCTTGAACTGCTGGGGCGCCTGCGGCAGCGCATAGAACTTGCCCGGATGCAGGCGCGACGGCACGAGGAAGTCGCGCGCGCCTTCGGGGCTTGATGCGGTGATGATCGGCGTCTGGAACTCGTTGAAGCCCTGATCCCACATCCGGTTGCGGATCGAGCGCACGACGTTCGAGCGCAGCATCATGTTGTTGTGCAGCTTTTCACGACGCAGGTCGAGGAAGCGATAGGTCAGGCGCGTCTCCTCGGGGTACTCCTGATCGCCGAACACCGGCAGCGGCAGGTCGCCATCGACGGCACCCAGAACGCGCACGCCCTTGATATAGACCTCAATCTCGCCCGTCGCGAGCTTGGGGTTCACAAGGCTTGCATCACGGGCCTTCACGACCCCGTCGATCGACACCACCCATTCGGCGCGCAGCTTCTCGATCTCGGCAAAGGCCGGGCTGTCGCTGTCGGCCAGTACCTGCGTCACGCCATAGTGGTCGCGCAGATCGATGAACAGCACGCCCCCGTGATCTCGTACGCGATGCACCCAACCTGCCAGCCGGACATCCTGGCCGACGTGGTCCTTGTTGAGTTGCGCACAAGTATGGCTGCGATAGGCGTGCATCACGCTCCCCTTTTCCGAGGCTTTCATCCTGATGCGCCGATACACACCGGGCAACGGGCCAAGTCAACCCCGCGCCCAGTATTCCGGTCGGCCGAAATTCCTCTTGGCCGAAATACCCTCGGGGGGAGAGGGGCCACAGGCCCCGCAGGGGGGCGGAAGCCCCCTTCTACGTCAGTCGTGCAGGGATCAGCCCGCGCAGTGCGTTACCAACCCAAAGCTGCACCAGCCCCAGATCCTTGGCCAGAAGCACCTCTTCCGGGCAGGACAGTTCGGCCCGCAACACGCCTGGCAACAGGCCGCAACCCAGTGGCGGGGTTCGCAGCCCCTGCCCCCGGTCGAAGAAGAGATTGGTGATCGTGCCCTCACAAACCTCATCCCGTTCGTTCAGGAACAGAGCCTCGTCCACCGCGTCGGGAAGCGTCGCGCGCACCCCGTCATAGAGCGCGCGTCGCGTGGTCTTGTGGCGCAGCCATGGGTCGGCACTGTCCAGCCGCGCATCTGCCAGCCTGACGCGCCACACGGCGGCGGCGGGGGGCAGCGGCGCCTCAGTCACCTCGATCTGCCCAGCCCCATCAAGCGTCAGGCGCACACGGGCGGGTCCCGCAGGCTTTGGCAACACAGCCTGCGCGGCCTCAGGGTCGCAGCGAAACCCCAGCTCTTCCGCAGATCGCGTCAGCCGCGCCAGATGTCCGCCCAACCGGGGATAGCTCATGCCATCCCAGAGCAAGGTCTCGATCAGCTTCAGATCCGGCTCAGGGCTGTGGCGTAGCGGGCTTTCCAATGTGCTTCCTCCCATTCGCCTTCAGCGGTCGAATCGTAAACAACGCCGCCGCCGACATTCAGCACGACCCGGCCCTCAAAGACCGATATGGTGCGGATCGCGACATTGAAGGCCGCCGCCCCATCGGGTGCCATCCATCCGATCGCCCCGCAATAGGCGCCGCGCGGGTGTGGTTCGACCTCGCGGATGATCTCCATCGCGCGGATCTTGGGCGCCCCGGTGATTGATCCGCAGGGAAAGAGCGCAGGCATCAATCGCGAAAGCGCAGGCGGATCGGTCAGTTGCCCGACGACACGCGACGACATCTGATGCACCGTGGCAAAGGTATCGACCGCGAACAGTTCCGGCACCCGCACCGAGCCCACCTCGGCCAGTCGCGAGATGTCGTTCCGCAGCAGATCGACGATCATCAGGTTCTCGGCGCGCGCCTTCTCGCTGTGGTAAAGCTCGGCAGCAAGTGCCGCATCTTCCTCGGGATCGGCGCCGCGCGGGGCGGTGCCCTTCATCGGTCGCGCCTCGATCCGCCCGCCCTGGGTGACCGAGAAGAAGAGCTCCGGCGAGCGCGAGACGAGCGCGGGCCCTGCGCCCAGATCGACCAGCGCGCCAAAGCCCACCGACTGACGCGCCCGAAGTGCCGCCAGAAGGCCCGCAGGCGTGCCGGTGAAACTTGCCTGCATCGGGAAGGTCAGGTTGATCTGATAGCAGTCGCCGGCACGGATATAGGCCGCCACCTTGTCAAAGGCCGCTCCATAGTCCTGCTGCGTCACCAGCGGCACGAAGGGGCCAAGCTGAACCTCATCCACCGGCTTTTGCAGGTCAGCCTGCGCAGGCTCGGGACGGTCGTAGACGCCGAAGGACAGCAACGGGTGGACGCGCCCTTCGGGCAAAAGCGACAACAAGCGGGGCTCAAGCGCATAGCCCGCCTCATAGGACAGATAGCCCGCAACCCAACGCCCAGTCGCCCGCGCCTCGTCCAGCCGCGCCAGCGCCGGGGCTACCTCCTCTGGCGTCCATGCCACGACGACCGCGTGGGGTTCGCGGAAGGCCACCGGGCGGGCACCGGGTCCATGTTCCAGAAGGATCACGCGCGCAATCTCCATCCTTTGGCAGCGATCTAGCATCCGCAGCCGCGCCCGACCAGCCCGGCAGCGACCGCCCCTGTCCGCCGGGCGGCATCCGATTGGCCAGACCGCACGCATTCGCCCTTGCGCCGCGCCCCCGGCTGACTATAACCCCCGACAATTTGCGCTTCGCCAGAGAATCCAGATTGCCGCCCTTCAGCCGAAGCGCGGGGAAAAGACACACACGGGGTCCGACATGCCGAAAAGAACCGATATCTCCTCCATCATGATCATCGGTGCAGGCCCCATTGTCATTGGGCAGGCCTGCGAGTTCGACTATTCCGGCGCACAGGCCTGCAAGGCACTGCGCGAGGAAGGGTATCGGGTGATCCTCGTCAACTCGAACCCCGCAACCATCATGACCGACCCGGGGCTGGCGGACGCAACCTATATCGAGCCGATCACGCCCGAGGTTGTCGCCAAGATCATCGAGAAGGAACGCCCTGACGCCATCCTGCCGACGATGGGCGGGCAGACCGGTCTCAACACGACGCTCGCACTTGATGATATGGGCGTGTTGGAAAAGTACAACGTCAAGCTGATCGGCGCCAATCGCGCGGCCATCGAAATGGCAGAAGATCGCAAGCTCTTCCGCGAAGCGATGGACCGTCTGGGCCTTGAAAACCCGAAAGCAACCATCATCGCCGCCCCGAAGGTGAACGGCAAGTTCGACATCGCTGCCGGCATCTCCGAGGCGATGAAGGCGCTGGAATATGTGGGCCTGCCCGCGATCATTCGCCCGGCCTTTACGCTCGGCGGCACCGGGGGCGGCGTGGCCTACAACCGCGACGACTATGAGGCCATCGTGAAGTCGGGGCTTGAAGCTTCGCCCGTCGCGCAGGTTCTGGTCGATGAATCGCTTCTCGGCTGGAAAGAGTATGAGATGGAGGTGGTGCGCGACCGCAAGGACAACGCCATCATCGTCTGCTCGATCGAGAACATCGATCCGATGGGCGTCCACACGGGCGATTCCATCACCGTGGCCCCGGCGCTGACGCTGACCGACAAGGAATACCAGATCATGCGCAACGGCTCGATCGCCGTGCTGCGCGAAATCGGGGTCGAAACCGGTGGGTCGAACGTTCAATGGGCGATCAACCCCAAGGACGGCCGGATGGTCGTGATCGAGATGAACCCGCGTGTGTCGCGGTCTTCGGCGCTGGCGTCGAAAGCGACCGGCTTCCCGATTGCCAAGATCGCGGCAAAGCTCGCCGTGGGCTATACGCTCGATGAATTGGACAACGACATCACCAAGGTCACGCCCGCGTCGTTTGAACCCTCGATCGACTATGTCGTGACCAAGATCCCGCGCTTTGCGTTCGAGAAGTTCCCCGGCAGCGAGCCGCACCTGACCACCGCGATGAAATCGGTGGGCGAGGTCATGGCCATCGGCCGCACCATCCATGAATCGCTGCAAAAAGCGCTGGCGAGCCTTGAGACCGGTCTTTCCGGCTTTGACGAAATCGCCATTCCGGGTGCCCCCGACAAGGCGTCGCTCTTCAAGGCGCTTGGCCAGCAGACGCCTGACCGGCTGCGCGTGATCGCCCAGGCGATGCGCCATGGGCTGAGCAATGACGAGATCCAGCAGGCGACCAGCTTTGACCCGTGGTTCCTGTCGCGCATCCGCGAGATCATCGAGACCGAGGCCAAGATCCGCGCCGAGGGCCTGCCTGTCACCGAGGATGGCCTGCGCGCGCTGAAGATGATGGGCTTCACGGACGCGCGTCTTGCCAAGCTGACCGGCCGGGATGAGGCGCAGGTTCGCCGCGCCCGCCGCAATCTGGGTGTGAAAGCCGTCTTCAAGCGTATCGACACCTGCGCCGCCGAGTTCGAGGCACAGACGCCCTACATGTATTCCACCTACGAGGCGCCTGCGATGGGCGACGTGGAATGCGAAAGCCGGCCGTCCAATGCGAAAAAGGTGGTGATCCTTGGCGGTGGTCCGAACCGGATCGGCCAAGGGATCGAGTTTGACTACTGCTGCTGCCACGCCTGCTTTGCGCTGACCGCGCAAGGCTATGAGACCATCATGGTCAACTGCAACCCGGAAACGGTTTCGACCGACTATGACACGTCGGACCGTCTGTATTTCGAGCCGCTGACGCTTGAGCATGTGCTGGAGATCCTGCGGGTCGAGCAAGAGAATGGCACCCTGCATGGCGTGATCGTCCAGTTCGGCGGCCAGACGCCACTCAAGCTTGCGAACGCGCTGCACGAGGAAGGCATCCCGATCCTTGGCACCACGCCCGATGCGATCGATCTGGCCGAAGACCGCGAGCGGTTCCAGAAGCTGCTGAAAGAGCTTGGCCTGAAGCAGCCCGTCAACGGCACCGCACGCTCGCGAGATGAGGCTTTCGCCGTCGCCAAGAACGTGGGCTATCCGCTGGTGATCCGCCCCTCCTTCGTTCTGGGCGGTCGTGCGATGGAAATCGTGCGTTCGGATGAACATCTTGACCGCTACATCGCGACCGCCGTGCAGGTCTCGGGCGATAACCCGGTGCTGCTGGACAGCTACCTTTCGGGCGCAATCGAGGTCGATGTCGACGCGCTCTGCGATGGTCATGCCGTGCATGTCGCGGGGATCATGGAGCATATCGAAGAGGCGGGCGTCCATTCGGGCGACTCGGCCTGCTGTCTGCCGCCACACTCGCTCTCGACCGAGATCGTCGAGGAGTTGAAGCGCCAGACCGTGCTGATGGCCCGCGCTCTGAACGTTGTAGGCCTGATGAACGTGCAATTCGCCATCAAGGACGGGGTGATCTATGTCCTTGAGGTGAACCCCCGCGCCTCGCGCACCGTGCCGTTCGTTGCCAAGGCGACCGACAGCGCGATTGCCTCGATCGCGGCCCGCCTGATGGCCGGCGAGAAGCTGTCGAACTTCCCCGAGCGCGCACCCTATGACGCGGGCGTGGGGCCTGACAGCGTGTTGCCGCTGGCCGATCCGATGACTCTGGCAAACCCGATCACGCCCTGGTTCAGCGTGAAAGAGGCGGTGCTGCCCTTTGCCCGCTTCCCCGGCGTTGACCCGCTGCTCGGGCCCGAGATGCGCTCGACAGGCGAAGTCATGGGCTGGGACCGCAGCTTTGCGCTGGCCTTCCTCAAGGCGCAGATGGGCGCGGGCATGATCCTGCCGGATTCCGGCCGTGTGTTCCTGTCGGTCAAGGACATGGACAAGTCCGAGGCCATGGCCGAGGCCGCACGCGGCCTGATCGCGCTTGGCTTCGAGATCGTGGCGACGCGGGGCACCGCAAGCTGGCTTGGCTCGGAAGGGATCAAGGCAACCCTCGTGAACAAGGTCTATGAGGGGCGCCCGAACATCGTCGACAGCCTGAAGAACAACGAGATCGCGCTGGTCATGAACACGACAGAAGGCACGCAGGCCCTTGCCGACAGCCGTGACATCCGGCGCGTCGCGCTGATGGACAAGATCCCCTACTTCACCACTGCCGCGGCCAGCATTGCCGCCGTCGCGGCCATGAAGGCCCGAAGCGAAGGCTACGGCGTGCGCACCCTGCAGGGCTGAGCGCGGGCACCATCCACAATCTGAAATGCCGGGCCAATGCCCGGCATTTTCTATTGAGTCACAGGTTTTGCTGCACCTGGCGGGTCTTCCGGCGGGCTCAGATCCAGCGGTTCTTGCTGGGTCAGGTCAAGCACCGGCGCCTCGGCGTCGGGGCTCTCCACGACCGTTCTGGCAATCGGGTCCAGCAAGCCGCGTCGCTTGGTGCTTTCTGCCACGGCCTGCCGCAGCGTATCATTCCGCGCCAACAGATCCAGAAACCGCGTCTCATCCAGCCGAAGCAAGGTGCAATGGGTCAGCGCGGTGACCTGCGCACGGCGCGGGCGGCGCGTCAGGATGCCCAGTTGCCCGAACAACTCTCCACGGCCAAGGCGCTGGCGTTGTCCTGCGAATTCAACCTCAACCGCGCCCGAGGCGATGAAAAACACATGCCGCGCCGGATCGCCAAGGCGGATCAGCACCTCGCCCGGCGGGACATAGACGGTCGAGATCCGCCGCTGCACCATCCGCAACTGCGCGGCATCAAGTCCAGCCAGCGCCGGCAACTGGCGCAGCATCTCAGACTTCTGCACGGTCAGATCCAAGGGCGGCCGCTGCACCACACGCTTGCGCGCATCTGTCAGCGATTGGCGCAGCGCCGCGTGCAGTTCTTTCCCGATCAGCCCATCCTTCAGAAGCGTGTCATATTCCCGCTCTTCCAGCCGCAAGGACAGGCGACGAATGAACCGCCGCTCCAACTCTTCGGCATAGCCCGGATACTGCAAGCGCAGGGCCTCGAGCGCCTTTTCATTGTCCCCCTGCCGAACCTTCAGAACCTCGTGCAGCAGTTCGGCCACGCGGCGACCGTGGATCCGGCGGATCTTGCCGTCGATGAAGCCATGCAACTCGTCAAGCACACGGCGCTGGTTGAGCAGGATCTCGAACCGGCTGGCCGTCATCGGCGCGAGCGGCCACGAGAGTCGCAGCCGGTTGTGCAACCATACCGCAAAGCGCAGCCGCCTCCCGGCCCCAAGCGCCCGCCGTCCGGCCGCCATATAGCCCGCCCGGCCGCCGATCCTTGTCGCTTCGATCAGGTTGTCGACGTTGGTCAGCATCTGCTCGGCCTCGGCCGGGGCAAGTTCCTGTTCGTGGAAGGCGTCGAGGATCAGGTCGCGCTCAAATCCCGACATGGCGATCAGGCCAAGGGGAATGCGATCCTTCTGCCGGATGCCGCTGTCAACTTCGGCCTGCGTCACTGCCTGATCCAGCCGCCCCGCAAAGGACTTCGCCTCAGACCGCACAATCTCGCGCGTCAGCGCATGGTCGCGTACCCGTTCGGCCACCTCTTCGCGCACGTTTTGCAGAGCCACAGCCACGACCTGACGCGACAGCGCCAGATCCAAGGGCGACAGCCGCGTCAGGCCCAGACGACGGATGACCCTGCGCAGCGTGGTGCCCTGAACGAACAGTGTGAACAGCGTGAACCCCGTGGCCAGAATACCCACCTCGCGCCGGATGTCAGCGGGCACGCGCCAGTTTTCGGTTACCGCCAGCGCCAGCGCCAGCGTGACGGCGCCGCGCAAGCCCCCCCAGAGGATCGTGATGCGATACGGACGCTCAACCTTTGGGGACAGCTTGAAATGCGACAGAAGCGGCAAGACGCCCCACAGCATCACCATGCGTGCGGCGGTGGCCGCGACCACAACCACAAGGATCAGCAGGAAATCGGTCCATCGCGCATCCGCCAGCAGCCGCGGAATGAGCAGCGAGGCCATAACGAAGATCAGCGCGCCCGCCCAATGGGCGAGCAGATCCCAGACCTCTCGCAGGTTGGTCCAGACGGCCGGCGCCAATCGCCCCGGCCCCACCCAGTTCAGAGTAATGCCCGCCACGACCACCGCGACAACGCCCGAGGCATGAAACACGTGGTCGGCCAGAACGTAGGTCGCATAGGGAACCGCGATCGAGAACGACAGCTGCGCCATCGGCCAGGCGTCCATCAACCGCATGCAGGTCAGCGCGGCGCGCGCCATGATCCAGCCGATCGCGATCCCCATCAGGATGATCGTCGGCAACCCCACCAGCGCATCGCGCAGCGTGGGGTTCGGGACGCCTGCCATGACGAAGGACAGGAAGAAGCCGAAAAGCGCGATGGCGGCCGCGTCATTCAGCAGGCTCTCCCCCTCGACGATCCGCGCGAGCCGTTGCGGCGCCGACAGGCTGCGAAAGATCGAGACCACCGCCGATGGATCCGTGGTTGAGACGATGGCGCCCAAGAGCAGGCAGGCAATCGCCGGCATCGGGCTGAAGGGCACAAGGGCAATGCCCACAAAGGCCGTGGCCACGATCACCGCCAGAACGGCCATGACAAGGATCGGCACCCAGTCGTCCAGCATCCGCCGCAAATCAAGCCCGAGTGCCACCTGAAACACCAGTGTCGGCAGGAAGATGTACAGGAACACGCTGGATTTGATCGGCAGCGCCAGCAGGGCCTGAACTTCGGTCGACAGCTGGTCGCCATAGGTGGTGGACAGACCGACCGAGGCTGCACCCAATGTGGCGCCAAGAACGGCGAGGACCACCGAGTACGGAAGGCGCAGACGGTCTGCCACAGGCTCGGCCAGGGCGATCACGATGAACAGGATGGCAAGTGCCGAGACAAGCAGAACGATTTCCATGCCGTCAGGATAAGCCCGCCGTGCGGCAGGGGAAAGCCGGGATAACCGGATTGTGCACCCATCGGCAGAAAGCCATCACCTTGGCTGTCGGCCGCAGAAAACGACTCAATTGCAGCATATGCAGGTTAATGCTACATATGCTGCATGAACGACCGCAGCGCCTATGCCTCACGCCTGCCGGCGGATGACAGCCGCGATCACCTGATGGTTCAGGTGGCGAAGCTTTACTATGACATCGGGCGCACCCAGGCCGAGATCGCGACCGACCTTGGGCTGACGCGCTGGCAGGTGGGCCGCCTGCTGACAGAGGCGCGCGCCGAAGGCGTGGTGCGGATCGAGATCGCGCCCAGGTCCAATCGCGCCGCCGGGCTGGAAAGCGCCTTGCAAACCCGCTGGGGTCTGCGTGAGGCGATTGTGGTGCCGATGGGCGGCGTGACGGACCCCGACCTTTTGAACGATGGCATCGCCCGCGCGGCGGCATCCTGGCTGACGGCGCTTGCCGCGAAACCCTCGATGATAGGTGTCAGCTGGGGGCGCAGCATGGCCGCGCTGGTCCGTGCCCTGCCGCATGGCTGGGCACCGGGGCTTGAGGTGGTGCAGATCAATGGTGCCGCCGCGTTGCAACTTGCCGACACACGCTCGGCCGCAGTGGCAGAGGCGATGGCCCAGACCGCGCCGGGCAGCGCCGCGCTGTTGCCCGTGCCTGCGATCCTCGGCCAAGCCTCGACACGTGCCGCACTAGAGGCCGACCCGGTCATCGCCCGCGCCCTCGCCCGCGCCAAGGCTGCACCACTTCTGGCCTTTTCAATGGGCGGGGTGACCGACCGCTCGATCCTCTGCGCGCAGGGCTACCTGACGCCCGCCGAGCTTGCCTCGCTGCGCGCCAAAGGGGCGGTAGGGGATATCCTTGGCCGCTTCGTAACGGCAGACGGCCGCATTGCCGACCCAGACCTTGATGCGCGTACGCTTGGCCTGCCGTTGGAGCACCTTGCCGGTTCGCCCGTCACGCTGGCCCTTGTCGCAGGTCCGGAAAAGCACGCCGTCGCCCGCGCCGCCCTGACCGCCCGCCTGATCTCTGTCCTTGTGACCGACGATACAACCGCCCGCAGCCTGCTGGAGCCATGAATGATCGAAAATGATAGTTTCCCACGGGTTCAGGGCACAAGTTTTACCCCTGAATGGTTCGAAAAGGTCAGCATCAACACCCCCGCGGCGGAACGGCGGGCGGCGACGCTGACCACCCGCCGCACCGTCAAGAAGGATTGGCAGGCGGCGTGGCTGGCCCGCGCGATCACCTGCATCGACCTGACCACGCTGGCGGGGGATGACACGGCGGGCCGGGTTCAACGGCTCTGTGCCAAGGCGCGCGCGCCCCTGCGCCCCGACCTTGCCGCAGCGCTCGGGCTTGAGGGGATCACCGTCGGGGCGGTCTGCGTCTATCCGACCATGGTGCCCCACGCCGTCAAGGCGCTTGAAGGCTCGGGTATTCCTGTCGCCTCGGTCGCGACCGGCTTTCCGGCCGGCCTGACGCCCCTGCCGCTGCGCCTGGCCGAGATCCGCTATGCTGTCGATCAGGGGGCCGCCGAGATTGACATCGTCATCACCCGCGAACATGCGCTGACCGGCAACTGGGCCGCGCTTTATGACGAGATCGCCCAGATGCGCGAGGCCTGCGGGCCTGCCCATATGAAAGCGATCCTCGCGACGGGCGATCTGAAGACGCTGACCAATGTCTATTGCGCCTCGATGGTCGCGATGCAGGCAGGCGCCGATTTCATCAAGACCTCGACCGGTAAGGAAGAGGTCAACGCCACCCTTCCCGTCTCGCTGACCATGGTGCGGGCGCTGCGCGATTTTCGCGATCTGACCGGGCAATGGGTTGGCTTCAAACCCGCAGGCGGGCTGAAAACGGCCAAGGATGCGATGAACTGGCTGATCCTGATGAAGGAAGAGGCGGGAACGCGCTGGATGATGCCTGACCTCTTCCGCATCGGGGCCTCATCCATGCTGGGCGATATCGAGCGGCAGCTGGAGCACCACGTCACGGGCCGCTACTCGGCCGCCAACCGCCACGCGCTGGCCTGAGGAGAACCGGCATGTCCCGCATCAAGGATCTGATGAAAACCATGGAATACGGCCCTGCCCCCGAAGCCAGCACCGAGGCCCGCGCCTGGATCGCCGCGCAAGGCGCTATCGGCCATTACATCAACGGCGCCTTTGTTGCGCCAGCAGGTCACACTGTTGAGGTGCTGAACCCGGCGACCGACGAGGTGCTCACCCGCGTTGCCATCGGCTCCGCGGCCGAGGTGGATGCCGCAGCCCGCGCCGCCCGCGCGGCCTTTCCCAAATGGGCGGCATTGCCGGGGCACGCGCGCGCCAAGTACCTTTACGCCATTGCCCGCCACATCCAGAAGCGCGAGCGTTTCCTGTCGGTGCTGGAAACCCTCGACAATGGCAAGACGATCCGCGAGACGCGCGATATCGACGTGCCACTGGTCGCGCGGCACTTCTACCACCATGCCGGCTGGGCCGAACTGGTCGAGACCGAGTTTCCGGGCCATGCGCCGCTCGGTGTTTGCGGGCAGATCATCCCGTGGAACTTCCCGCTGTTGATGCTGGCGTGGAAGGTGGCCCCGGCACTTGCCGCAGGCAATACGGTGGTGCTCAAGCCTGCCGACCTGACGCCGTTGACTGCCCATGCCTTTGCCGGGATCTGCGCCGAGGTGGGCCTGCCGCCGGGCGTGGTGAACATCGTGCAGGGGGACGGTGCGACCGGCGCCGCCGTGGCGGGCCACCCCGAGGTCAACAAGGTGGCCTTCACCGGATCGACCGAGGTCGGTCGCGTCATCCGTCGCCAGATCGCGGGATCGGGCAAGAAGCTCAGCCTTGAGCTGGGCGGCAAGTCCCCCTTCATCGTGCTTGAGGACGCCGATCTCGATGCCGCGGTCGAAGGCGTGGTCGATGCGATCTGGTTCAATCAGGGCGAGGTTTGCTGCGCAGGCTCGCGCCTTCTGGTCCAGGAGGGCGTGGCCGATCGCTTCTTTGCCAAGCTGACCGCACGGATGGCCACCTTGCGGGTGGGTGATCCCCTCGACAAAACCATGGACATGGGCGCGGTCGTCTCACGCAAGCAACTGGCGCGGATCGATGCGCTGCTTGCGCAGGGTGTGGCCGAAGGGGCGGTTCTGCACCGCGCGCCGGTTGCCCTGCCCGCGAAAGGCGCCTTCAGTGCGCCGGGCTTCTTCATCGGCACAGCCCCCGCCCACACCGTCAGCCAGACAGAAATCTTCGGGCCGGTCGCCACGACGCTGACCTTCCGCACCCCCGATGAGGCAATCACGCTGGCCAACGACTCGCGCTATGGCCTTGCCGCCTCGGTCTGGTCGGAAAACCTCAATCGGGCGATCGAGGTCGCCTCGCAGGTCAAGGCGGGGGTCGTCTGGATCAACGCAACCAATATCTTCGACGCAGGCGCCCCGTTTGGCGGCTATCGCGAAAGCGGCTTCGGGCGTGAAGGCGGGCGCGCAGGTATGGCGGAATACCTTGCGTCTGCTGTCGCCAAGCCGGGCAAGCCGCGCCCTGCCCCCACTGCGGCGACCGAGGTCGCACCACAGCCCGGCCGCGCGGATCGCCCCGGCATCGACCTGACCGCCAAGCTCTATATCGGGGGCAAGCAGGCCCGCGCCGACGGCGGGCAAAGCTACACCGTGCATGGCAAGGGCGGCATCGCGATCGGTCAGGCGGCACTTGCCAACCGCAAGGATGTGCGCAACGCGGTCGAGGCTGCCGGCAAGGCATCTGGCTGGGGTGGGGTGACCGCGCATAACCGCGCGCAGGTTCTCTATTTTCTGGCCGAGAACCT
The DNA here is from genome assembly GCF_007859075.1 of Gemmobacter aquaticus. Classification (GTDB taxonomy): domain Bacteria; phylum Pseudomonadota; class Alphaproteobacteria; order Rhodobacterales; family Rhodobacteraceae; genus Gemmobacter; species Gemmobacter aquaticus. The sequence goes on along the minus strand of NZ_VOAK01000011.1, from coordinate 267,674 downwards.
GTCACAGCGGGCAGATGAGTTCGCCGCAGCCCTGTTTGCCACCGGCGCCAGCCCGAAACCCGCGCTTGAGGTAGACGCCACGATCCGTCGCGCCTTCTGGTACGCAGCACAGGCCGACAAGTTCGACGGCCGCGTGACCGCGACCAAGACCAGACATGTGACGATGACGGTGAACGAACCCTTCGGCACCATGGGCCTGATCGCCCCGGACGAGGCCCCGCTTCTGTCGCTGATGTCACTGATCCTGCCCACCATCGCCATGGGCAACCGGGTCGTCGCCGTGGCGAGCCAGAGCCATCCGCTGATCGCGGCGCGGCTCTATCAGGTGTTTGAGACCTCGGACATTCCGGCAGGCGTCGTGAACCTTTTGACTGGCGAACGGGACGCGCTTGGCAAGACCTTGGCCGAACATGACGATGTGGCGGCACTTTGGTATTGCGGCAGCGCCGAGGGGGCTGCCATGATGGAGACCGCCTCGGCCGGGAACCTCAAGCCTGTCTGGGCAGATTCTGGGCACATTCGTGACTGGCTGGACCCCATGCAAGGGCAAGGAGTCGAATATCTGCGCCGCGCCACACAGGTGAAGACGATCTGGCTGCCCTACGGGGCCTGACACGACAGCGCCTGAGGCCGGAACCCCGGCCCCGGCGTACCAAGACTTCGGGGGCGTTGAACCGGCTTGCCCCGGCCCAGTTCAGGTTGAAGGCATGCCCGTATCCCCGAACCAGCGCCTTGCGACCACCGCCCTGCCCGTTCTGGCATCCGACCTCGCCGGGCCGCAGTCTCGACGCATCACGCTGCCGCGTCTTGCCGCCATAGCGGGCGTCGCTGGCGTGCTCTATCTGGGGCAAGAGGTCTTCCTGCCGCTTGCGATCGCCATGCTGCTGACATTCGCGCTGTCGCCACTGGTCACGCGGTTCCGGCGGCATGGCGTGCCGATGACGGCTTCGGTGCTGATCACTGCCTTTCTGGCCTTCAGCGCAATTGCGGCCTTTTCGCTGATCGTTGCGGGACAATTGTCTTCTCTGGCAACAGAACTGCCGAAATTTCAGGAAAACATCCTCACAAAGCTGGATGACCTGCGCGAACAGGGCGGGGACAGCGGCCTAGTCGCGCGTCTTGTCGACATGGCAGGCGCCATCAGCGCCGAGATTGGACAGGTATTCCCGTCAGAGGATGCGGCGCAACCGTCCGGAGCCCCGATGAAGGTCGAGGTGGTGGAGCGGATGAGCCCGCTCGACGCGCTGGTCGGTCTGGTCATGCCCTTGGTCAGCCCCATCGCAACCACGGGCCTTGTGGTCGTGGTGGTCATCTTCATGCTGCTGGAGCGCGAGGAACTGCGGGACCGCTTCATCCGGCTGACCGGGGCAAGCGACCTGCACCGCACCACGCAGGTCCTTGAGGACGCGGGCGCGCGGGTCGGGAATTATCTGCTGATCCAGCTTCTGGTGAACGTGATCTACGCCATTCCCATCGGCATCGGCCTGTGGTTGATCGGAGTGCCCAACGCGCCCCTGTGGGGAATGCTGACACTGGTTCTGCGCTTTGTGCCCTATATCGGGTCACTTCTGTCGGCGGTCTTCCCGATGTTTCTGGCCTTTGCCGTCAGTCCGGAATGGTCGGCGCTTCTGTGGACAGCGGCCCTTTTCGTGGCGGTTGAACTGATCACCTCCAACGTGGTGGAGCCTTGGCTCTATGGCTCTCGCACCGGGGTATCGCCGCTGGCGATCATCGTGGCAGCCATCTTCTGGACATGGATCTGGGGGCCGCTCGGGCTGGTGCTCTCGACCCCGCTGACCGTCTGCCTTGTGGTGCTGGGCCGCCACATTCCGCAGTTTGAGCTGTTCGACATCCTCTTCGGGGATGAGCCGGTGCTGGCTCCCCATGCCCGACTTTACCAACGCTGGCTGGCAGGCGACACGATCGAAAGCACCTTCCGCGCCGAAGAGGCGCTGGAAGAGGCCTGGCTTGCCGACTACTATCGCGACACCGGCCTGCCCGCCCTGCTGCTTGCGCAGTCCGACTGGTCGCGCGGTGTCCTGACGACCGCACAAGAAGAGCGCCTGGCCACGACAGCCCTCGCAATGGTGGCCGACCTGCAGGCGGTGGTCGAGGATGAGTTGGAGGACGACGAAAACGTCGATGAGGCCGCGGGTCAAGGGCGGCGCGTGCTCTGTATCGGTGGCCGGTCCGGGCTTGATGATGTGGCCGCCGCCATGCTTGGGCAGGCGCTGTCCGCCGATGGCGCCGATGTGGCGAGCCATCCGCATACCGACCTTGCGCCTTCGCGGATCGCAGCACTTGACCTCGCAAACCGCACCTGCGCGGTGATCAGCTTTCTTGACCCCTCACCTTCGCGCACCTCGCTTCTGCATGTGCGCCGGCTGAAACGCGCCATGCCGCATCTTAGGGTGGGGGTCGTGATCTGGCAGGCGCCCGAAGCGCTGGCCGAAGACGACGGCAGCAAGACCTTGCCCGTCGTTGATCCTGCAAAAGTTCAGGAGGCCGAGGCAATGGGTGCCGATTTCGTCGTGACCGACCTTGACGCGGCGCTGACCGAGGCGCTTTCGGATGCAGAGCCCCGCGCCCTGCCCCAGCAAACGCTCGCGCGCCCGGCACGCAGTCGCCGCGCCGCATCCCGCAAACCCGCCTGAACCTGCCTAGGAAGAAAGGAGCCTGCCCGATGGCCCGCCAACCCCGAACCACCGAAGAGACGCCCGAGGCCGCCGCCCCGGATCTGGCCGCACAGATCGCCGAACTGCGCCGAGAGTTGTCCGGCATTGTTGAGGCGCTGGCCCATGAGGCTGGCAACCGCAGCGCCGCCTTTGCCGAAAAGGTGGGTGCCGAGGCAGAGCATCTGAAAACCGAAGCCGAAGCGGCGGCCGCGGCTGCCCGCGCACGCCTCGATGCGCAGGCAGAAGAGGCGCGCGCCTGCGTCCGTGCCAATCCGCTGACCGCCATCGGCATCGCGGCGGTGGCCGGCCTGATCTTCGGCCTGATCTTCGGGCGCCGCTGATGCTGCGGCTGATCTTGGGTGTGATGGCCGGCGAGGCGGCGCGCAGTGCCTCAAACGCAGCACGTCGTGCGGTGCTTTTGGCAGTTGGTGCAGTGTTTGCGCTGGTGGCGGCAGGGTTTCTGACGGCTGCCGCGTTCATCGCACTGGCCGATCACTGGTCGCCCCTGACGGCGGCACTGATCCTTGCCGGGGTGTTCCTCGGGGTCGCGCTGATCCTGATACTGGTTGCCCGCGCCCCCACCCGCCGAAGCGCCGAGCTTGCCCGGCTTGAGGCCGAGGCCAACCGTGCACGCGCCGAGGCGATGGCCGCGCTTTCGGCCGTGCCGGGTGTTGTGGGGCGCAATCCGGTGGGCGCGCTGGCGGCGGCCTTTGCGGGCGGCCTGATCCTCGCGCTGCGGCTGCGCCGTTAGGCTGGCATCAGAACGGAACCGGGGCGGAAAAGGTCATGGTCTTGCCCAGTTCCGGATGCCGAAGGCGCAGGCTTTCGGCATGCAGCATCATGCGCGGATAGTCGGTGCGCGCGGGCCCCTCGGCATAGATCGGATCGCCCAGAATGGGATGGCCGAGCGAGAGCATATGCACCCGCAACTGATGGCTGCGCCCGGTCAAGGGCATCAGACGCACCCGCGTCGTCTTCCCGTCATGCCGGATCACACGCCAGTCGGTCTGGGCAGGCTTGCCCTGTTCGTGATTGACATGCTGGCGCGGACGGTTGGGCCAATCGACGCATAGCGGCAAATCGACGGTGCCCTCCTTCGGCTCAAGAAGCCCCGAGAGGCGCGCCACATAGACCTTTTTCGTCTGCCGTTTTTCGAACTGCTGGCCAAGGTTTCCCTGCGCGGCCTTGGTCAGCGCAAAGACCATCACGCCCGAGGTGTCGCAATCCAGCCGATGCACCAGCAGAACCTCGGGGAACACACGGCGCAGGCGGTCGATCAGGCAATCTTCCTTGCCCGGATCCTTGCCCGGCACCGACAACAGGCCCGCAGGCTTGTTCACCACCAGAAGCGCGCTGTCATGATGCAGGATCGCAAGCGGCACGTCAGGCGGATTATAGGCGTAGTCGGGCATCAGACGATCTCGTGTCCTTCGGCGCGCAGGCGGCGCGCCAACTCGGCGATATGGGCAGGACCGACCTCGCAACAGCCGCCGACGATGCTGGCCCCTTGCGCAACCCAGCCCATGGCGAAATCTGCGTATTTCTCGGGCGTCAGGTCATGGCGGTGCGTCAGTTCGCGCACAGTCGCCGCATCCTCCAGAAATCCGTCGGAGATATGGGTGAACCCATTGGCATAGGCCCCATAGGGTCGCCCGAAGCCGCTCAGAACCGCCAGCGCATCGCCCATCGCCTCGGGCACCGAACAGTTGGCCAGCACGGCGGCGGGCTGATAGGCCTCGACCAGCGGGCGCAGGTCTTCAAGCGGTTCGCCCGATCGCAGCAGGTGCCCCTTGCGATCATGCACCGAGACCGAAAGCCAGACCGGCCGCCCCGCCGTGACGGCCCCCTTCAGCGCACCTTCGGCCTGCGCGAGGGTGGAGAGCGTTTCCAGCAGGATGAAATCAACCTCAGGGGCCAGAAGCTGCGCGATCTCTGCCACCTTTGGCGCGGCCTCATCGACAGGCAGCACCACGTCGTCACGGTAGCTGGCGACCAGCGGGCCGATGGACCCTGCGACACGCCCCGATCCATGGGCCGCGCGCGCCTGAACGGCCGCCGCAATTGCCGCGTGATGCAGCTCGGAAAATCGGTCATCAAGGCCAAAGCGGCTCAGACGATCATGGTGGATCGCATAGGTGTTCGTGGTCGCAATCGTGGCACCGGCGGCGAAATAGTCGTCATGCACCGCCCGGACCAGATCCGGGTGATCGATCATGACCCGCGTGGCCCACAGGTTCGTCGGCTCGTCGCCCGACCGGTTGACGAGTTCCTGTCCCATGCCGCCGTCCAGCAGCGTAATCCGTGCCATTTCGTACCCCCGAATGCGGGCCTGTTACCCTATGCCCGATGTAAGGGCGCAGGTGGCCGAAGTGAACAGCGCCTAGCGCGCGTCGTGAAAGACCCGTGCCAGAATCGCCGCAAGCTCGCGCACATCGGTCTCGGTAAAGGCGGCTTCGGTATTGCTGTCGAGGTCAAGGACCCCCAAAAGCGTGCCCGCGCCGTTCCAGACCGGCAGCACCAGTTCCGACCGGGTGGTCGAGGAGCAGGCGATGTGATCCGCAAAGGCTTCGACATCCGGCACCAGCTGCACTTCGCCCGTGCGCGCAGCCGCACCGCAAACCCCGCGCGAGAACGGGATCACCAAACAGCCGTGCCCGCCCTGATAAGGCCCGATCTTCAACAGTTCCGGCCCAACCACACGGTAGAATCCGGTCCAGTCCGACATGGGATGGGCGTGGTGCAGCTCACACACCACGGTCGCCATCAGCGCAACGGCGTCCGTCTCGCCATGGCAGAGCGCATCGATCCGGGCGGCGAGATCTGAATAGTCGACGGTCATTGGCAGGTCCTTTGCTGCGCGGCGGGCGTGGGTTGCCGCTTACCAAATGCTAACGGACTGCCCTTAGCCTGCAAAGCTGTCAGCGGGAAGGAGCAGGTCATGGAAGTTTCAGTGCAGGAAACGGCGGATTGCCTGGTGGTCACGGTGCTTGAGCCGCGCATCGACGCCGCAAGCGCCATTCAGTTCAAGGAAACGCTGCGCCCCCTGGCCAGCGTCGGACGGGGGCCGGTCGTGCTTGATCTGTCCCGGGTCGGGTTCCTCGACAGCTCGGGCCTTGGTGCGGTGGTCGCGGTGATGAAGCTGATCGGGCCGAACCGCAAGCTGGAGCTGGCAGGCCTGACCCCCAATGTGGACAAGGTCTTTCGCCTGACCCGGATGGACAGCGTCTTCACCATTCATACAGACATTCCACACGGACAGCGGAATGCAGGGTGACAGCGGCTTCTGCGAGGGGCTGTGCGTCGAGTTATCAAGCGATGCCGCAGCCATCAGATGTGCCCTTGAACAGGTCATGGCAAGTGGGCCGGTCCTGCGGCTAGCCCCAGATCTTTCCGCGCGTTTGCAACTGGTTCTGGCCGAAGTACTGAACAACGTGGTCGAACATGCCTATGTGCTGAACGCAGGGCGCATCCGCGTTTCGGTAACCGTCCAGCCCGCGGGGATTGAATGTTGCGTCTGCGATTCGGGCTGCCCCATGCCGGATGGGCGACCTCCCACAGGGGCGCTGCCCGACTGGTCGGAGGGAGAGCCACCCGAGGGCGGATTTGGTTGGTTTCTGATCCGGCAGTTGACCAGCGGCCTGCACTATCGACGACAGGGCATGTGCAACGAATTGCGCTTTCGCATCGACCTGAACTGACCTGGCGCGGCCCCTTCCCAAGCTGACGGGCGGAACATAGGGTTGGCCCAAAGCGGGAAAGCACCGCCCTGCCAGCGAGGCCCAGAGACATGCGCGACTTCCAGAAGCCCGGACGATCTGCGGTTTTTGCCAGCAACGGGGCCTGTGCCACCTCACACCCTCTGGCAGCGCAGGTCGCCATCGAAACGCTGAAGCGGGGTGGCAATGCGGTGGATGCCGCCATCGCCGGGGCGGTCTTGCTGGGGATCTGTGAGCCGCAGATGACCGGCATTGGCGGCGACTGTTTTGTTCTGCTGAAACCCGCAGGCTCTGAGGAGGTGGTCGGGTTGAACGGGTCGGGCCGCGCCCCTGCCGCCTTGCGGGCTGATGAATTGCGCGCCAAAGGTCATGCGCGCATGCCCACCCATGGGATTGAGACCGTCACCCTGCCCGGTGCGGTCGATGCCTTTTGCAAGCTGCATGATGCCCATGGCCGCCTTCCGCTCGCCGATGTGCTGGCACCGGCAATCCATTACGCCGACGAGGGGGTGCCCGTCGCACCACGCGTGGCCTTTGACTGGGCAACCGACGGGCACGACCTGCGTGGTGATGCGCGGCGTTACTATCTGTTTGATGGCGCGGCACCGCAGGTGGGACAGATCTTCCGCGCTCCGGGCCAGGCGGAGGTGCTGCGCCGAATCGCGCGCGAGGGACGCGAAGGGTTCTATGGCGGCGAGGTGGCCGAGGACATCATCGCGTCGCTGCGCGCCCTCGGCGGGTGCCACACCCATGATGACCTGACCGCCACATCCGCCGACTGGACCGCGCCGATTTCGACGGGATACCGCGGGGTCGATCTGCTGGAACATCCACCGAACGGTCAGGGCGCAACGGCACTGCTGCTACTCAACATCCTTGGGCATTTCGACCTTGGCCGCCTTGACCCGCTGGGTGCCGAGCGCGCGCATCTGGAGGCCGAGGCCGCGAAACTCGCATATGACGCGCGCGACCGCTTTATTGCCGATCCGGCGGCACGGATGGATCACATGCTTGCGCCCGAAACGGCGAGCCGGCTTGCCGCCCTGATCGACCCACGACGCGCCCTGCCCGATCCGTCCCGCACGGCCGAGGCGGTGCATCGCGACACCGTCTATATCACCGTGGTCGACCGCGACCGGATGGCCGTCTCGCTGATCTATTCAATCTTCTGGGGTTTCGGCGCGGGTCTCGCCTCGGCGCGGTTCGGAATCAACTTCCAGAACCGGGGGGCAGGCTTCTCGCTTGTTCCCGGCCACCCGAACGAGGCAGGCGGCTGCAAGCGTCCGATGCACACGATCATTCCCGGCATGCTGGCCGAGGGCGGGCGGGTCACCATGCCCTTTGGCGTCATGGGCGGCTCGTTCCAGCCCTGTGGCCATGCCCGGCTGGTGACCAACCTGCGTGACTTCGGCATGGATCTGCAGACCGCAATCGACGCCCCCCGCTGCTTTGCCGATGCAGACGGGCTGCGCATCGAGACCGGGTATGATGCGGGTGTGCGCGATCAGCTGGCAGCACTTGGCCATCGGCTGCGGCTGTCGGATGAACCTCTGGGCGGGGCACAGGCGATCATTCTGCATCCCTCGGGAGTGCTTGAGGCGGGCTCAGACCCGCGCAAGGACGGCTGCGCCCTTGGATATTAGGGGGCTCAGTTCAGGTTGAACTGCAGCGGATAGCGGCCATCCTCGAAATCGCCAAACAGGTCGGGCAGGTCGGGATGGTCTACCGGTTCACCCGTATCATCCGGCACGAGGTTCTGTTCCGAGACGTAGGCGACGTAATAGCTTTGGTCGTTTTCGGCCAGCAGGTGATAGTACGGCTGGTCCCGATCGGGTCGGCTGTCCTCGGGGATGGCGTCGTACCACTCCTCGGTATTCGAGAACATGGCGTCCACGTCAAAAACCACCCCCCGGAAAGGGTGCTTCCGATGCCGCAGCACCTGACCGAGATGATATTTGGCCTGCGTTTTCAGCATTCACACATCCCCTGTCAAAAGAAGTAAACCTTTCGTGGCTTTGCGTCCATCAGCCGCACGGCGATTCGTGGGAAACAAACTGTGGCGCTTGTCCAGCAGATGCGAACCATCGCGGCAAGGCGATCCGTGCCCAGATCGCGGATTTCTGATTCCATCCCCATTTCCCTTGACCGGGAATTGCCCTATTCTTCGCGCCAATAACAAGACACGCGAGGGGCAGATGAGCAGACTTCTCCGTGCGTCGATCCTACTTTTGTTGCTGGCGTCCTGTGGCGGCGGTGGAAAGTTTTCGGCGCCGCACAACCTTGACGATGCCTGCGCGATCCTTCGTGAACGGCCGGAGTATTTCCGCGCGATGAAGAAGACCGAAAGCCGGTGGGGCGTTCCGGTGCCGGTGCAGATGGCGACCATCCATCAGGAAAGCAAGTTCATCGGCAACGCCAAGACCCCGCATCGCTATGTGCTGGGCATCATTCCGATGGGTCGGCAAAGCACGGCATATGGATACAGCCAGGCGCTGGATGGCACCTGGGAAGAGTATCAGGACGAGACAGGCAATCGCCGCGCCCAGCGGGACCGGATCGATGACGCGACCGATTTCATGGGCTGGTACATGGATGGCACCTCGCAGGCCCTGGGTGTGCCGAAATGGGACGCCCGCGCGCAATACCTCGCCTATCACGAAGGGCGCAGCGGCTATGCGCGGGGCAGCTACAACGAAAAGAGCTGGCTGGTCGACGTGGCCGATCGCGTGCAGAGCCGCTCCGTGACCTATTCGGCGCAACTGTCGCAATGCGGCATGAACTGACCGGAACCGATACCCAAACGGGGGGGCCCTGCCCCCCGTTTCGCGTTTCGTCGTTAGTTCTTGCGACGACCGAGTTCGACCTCGATGTTGAAGGTTGACGGCGGATAATCCAGCCCGGTCACAAGTGGACCCAGTTCCACCACGGTCTGGCCACCGGCATTGTCGGTGATGATCCATTGACGCAGCGCCACTGGTTTGGCCGAGAACACCATCTCGATCGTGCCGTATTCGGGGTTCTGCGGATCCTGCGCGATCACGCGGGTGGTTCCGGCGACCTCGGCATGGCCCACCACCATGCGCGCTTTGCCAAGGTCGATATTCTGGCCCAGGATCAGGTTCAGCGGCGTGCGCTTCAGCGGATACTGCTCGGGTGGCTGGTTCGACTTGCCATCGAAGACCGCGACCTGCCCGCCACTTGCCAGCACAAGGTTGCGGTCGGGCGGGGCATATTCAAAGCGCACACGGTTCGGTCGCTTGATGAACAGCTTGCCCTTCGACACTGATCCATCGCTGTTGATCTGACGGAAGTCCGCCTCGGCGGTGGTCAGACTGTTCAGATAGTTGGAGATGGTGGCAAGCGACAGTTTCTCGGCCTGCGCGGGCAGCGCAAGCGCAAACAGGGCGAACGGGGCGGCAAGCGCGGTGCGACGGTTCATGCGCCCTATATAAGCGCATCCCGCGTGGGCTGCACCCCCCGCGCGGCTTGCACGCGAAACTGTGAGCAACGCCTTGCCACCCAATGGCCGCCTAGTGAAAGTCCCGGCTTGGAAACAGCACCTTTGCCTGATCGCGCGGGTGCCGCGCGCGGGTCGGGGTGCCGCGCGCGATGATCGGCGGGCGGGCCTCATCGGCGCGACCGCGGGCCGGGTCAAGGCCGCCCCCCGGCGGGGCGCCAAGGTCAGACAGCCGTTCCGACATATCCTCGATCTGCCAGGCGATCAGGTGGATCACCTCGCCCTCGCGCTGGATCTGGCCCGTGACGCGCAGCAGCCGCCCGCCGATCACCGCGCGGCGGAAGCGTTCATAGACCTTGGGCCAGACCACGATGTTTGAAACGCCGGTCTCATCCTCCAGTGTCAGGAAGATCACGCCCGAGGCCGTTCCAGGCCTCTGCCGGGTGATGACCAGCCCGCAGACCGTGACACGTCCGCGCGCAGCCCCCAGCCGGTCATGCGGCAGAACGCCCGGCAAGCCTGCACGCATCAAGGCCAGCGGATGGGCCCGCAGGCTGAGCCGGGTGGACAGATAGTCCTCGACCACCTGCTCTCCCTGCGACATGGCGGGCAGGGCGACGGCGGGTTCTGCCAGCCCCTCGCCATCGGCAGGCTCGAACAGCGGCAGCGGACGGGGCGCGCGCAGGGCCCGCACCTCCCACAGGGCCGCGCGGCGACCCAGCCCCATGCAGGAAAAGGCATCCGCCTCGGCCAGCCGTTCCAGCACCTCGGCGCGGATGCCGCCCCGGCGCCACAGGCTTTCGACGTCAGGCCAGCCGTTGCCCCGCGCCGCGGCAATCCAGGCCCCATCCTCGGCCCCGATGCCCTTGACCTGCCGGAAACCAAGCCGAAGTGCCAGCGCCCCGTCCCCCCGCCGCTCCAGCGTGTTGTCCCAGAACGAGTGGTTGACCGAGACGGGCCGCACCTCCACCCCATGCTCGCGCGCGTCGCGCACGATCTGCGCGGGGGCATAAAACCCCATGGGCTGGCTGTTGAGCAGCGCGCAGGCAAAGACCGCCGGGTAGTGGCACTTCATCCAGGCCGAGGCATAGACCAGAATGGCAAAGCTCGCGGCATGGCTTTCGGGAAAGCCGTATTCGCCAAACCCCTCGATCTGGGCAAAGCAGCGGGCTGCGAAATCGGCGTCATAGCCATTGGCCAGCATCCCGTCGATGAACCTGTCGCGGAAGCCGCCGATGGTGCCCATACGTCGGAAGGTGGCAAGGCTGCGGCGCAACCGGTCCGCCTCGCCCGGAGAAAAGCCCGCGGCCACCACTGCGATCTGCAGGGCCTGCTCCTGAAACAAGGGCACCCCAAGCGTGCGCCCCAGCACGCCACGCAAGGCCTCGGACGGCCATTCCACCGCCTCTTGCCCGTTGCGGCGGCGGATGAAGGGATGGACCATCCCGCCCTGAATCGGGCCGGGGCGCACGATCGCCACCTCGATCACCAGATCGTAAAAGCAGCGTGGCCGCATCCGGGGCAGAAAATTCATCTGTGCCCGGCTTTCCACCTGAAAGACCCCCACCGCATCGGCCCGGCAGAGCATGTCATAGACGCGCGGGTCCTCATCGCGCATGGCGGACAGGCTGACCTGCCGGCGTTCATGCGCGGCCAGCAGGTCGAACGCCTTGCGCAGGCAGGTCAGCATGCCAAGCGCCAGCACATCCACCTTCAGGATGCCCAGCGCATCGATATCATCCTTGTCCCATTCAATGACCGTGCGCCCCTCCATCGTGGCGTTTTCGATCGGGCAAAGCTCGTCCAGACGGCCACGGGTGATGACAAAGCCACCCACATGCTGCGACAGATGCCGCGGAAAGCCGATGATCTCGGCGATCAGCCGCAGGGTCAGCGCCAGCCGCCGGTCGGCGGGATCAAGCCCCAGTTCGCGCAACCGTCCCGGATCGGGCGGGCTGGACGACCAGCCCCAGCTTTGCCCCGCAATGGCAGCCAGCACATCCTGACTAAGACCCATGACCTTGCCCACCTCGCGCACCGCCGCCCGGCCGCGGAAATGGATCACCGTCGCCGTGAGCCCGGCCCGGTCGCGGCCATAGCGGTCATAGATGTGCTGGATCACCTCCTCGCGCCGCTCATGCTCAAAATCCACATCGATGTCGGGCGGCTCGCCGCGTTCTTCCGAGATGAAACGCTCAAACACCATCAGCGTGGTTCCGGGCGGCACCTCGGTCACACCCAGCGTATAGCAGACCAGCGAATTGGCCGCCGAACCGCGCCCCTGACACAGGATGCCGCGCCCGCGGGCAAAGACCACCAGATCATGCACCGTCAGAAAATAGGGTGCATAGTTCATGCGGCGGATCAGATCGAGCTCATGCGCCGCCCGTGCCCGGATCGCCCCATCCACCCCGTCTGGATAGCGTGCGGGGTCTTCCAGCCCCTCGGCCACCAGTCGCTCCAGCCGGGCTTGGGCGGGTTCGGCACCACCATCGCCCGCCTCATCGGGGTATTCATAGCTCAGCTCGTCCAGACTGAACCGGCACCGCGCCGCCACCTCCAGCGTGCGGGCCACCGCCTCGGGGTAATGGCGGAAGAGCCGGGTCATCTCGGCCGCCGTCTTCAGGCGGCGCTCGGCATTGGGCAGGGCGCGGCGGCCCAGTTCAGCCAGGGTGCAGCCTTCACGCAGGCAGGTCAGCACATCGGCCAGCGCCCGGCGGGCGGCCCGGTGCATCAGCACATCGCCCGCCGCGACCATGGGCAGGCCCGCCCGGTCGGCCATCTGCGCCAATGCGGCCAGACGGTGCTGGTCTTGCCCGTCATAGCGCGGCACTGCCCCAAGATAGAGCCGCCCCGGAAAGGTCCGCGCCATGCGGGATATGGCTCCGGGGTCGCCCTTGACCTGACCCACCAGCGGGTCGGGCGGCAGGGCGATGAAGACCAGCCCCTCGCCCCCCTCAAGCAGATCGGCCAGTCGCAACTCGCAATCGCCCTTGGCCGCGCGCCGCCGGCCAAGCGTGATCAGCCGCGACAGCCGGGCATAGGCCGGGCGATCCGTGGGCAGGGCCAGCCATTCGACTGGCGTGTCGCGCAGCACGAGTCGCGCGCCGATGATCAGCCGTGGCAGGGGCGCCTCGGGCACAGGCAGCCGCACCCCGCCCGAGATCTGGCGGCTGGAGGGGTCCTGCCGCTTTTGTCCACGCACCTCTGCTCCTCCGGTCGCCGCATTCTCGGCCTGCGCGCGGGCCAGTTCACGCAATGCCACATGCGCCCGGACCACCCCGGCCAGTGAGTTCCGGTCGGTAATGGCGATGGCGGCAAGCCCCAGTTCGGCCGCGCGCGCCACCAGTTCTTCCGGGTGCGAGGCCCCGGTCAGGAAGGTGAAGTTCGAGGTGACGCAAAGCTCGGCATAGCCCGGTTTCATGCAAATTCCCCCTGCACATGCCAGCCCGGCGCCTGTGGCGTGTGGAACATCCACAACCGCCGCCCCTGCCGCGTCTCTACCTTCCAGTAGTCGCGCAGGCCGCCGCGCCAGGCCGGATCATCGCTCCACCATTCGGGTGCGATACGCTCTGGCCCCGTGGCGCGGGCGGTCGCCATCTGCATCCGGCGCCAGACAAAGCGCGCAGGCGGGGTGACCGGCCCTTCCGCAATCTCGGGCGCGGGAAAGACGGGCTCGGGCGCAAAAATCGTGACCGGACGCTCTGCCCCCACGGGCCATGGGGCGCCCGGCTGTGCCGTTGCCGCCGACAGGCTGGCGAAAGGGCGGCTGGAAAAGCTGCGCTCGGGGATATGGCTGTCTTCGGGGTGAAAGACACGGATGCGGCCAAAGCCCAGCCGGTTGCCCAGCCGGGTGACCAGATCAGCCAGAGGTTCATCCCCGGCGGGACGGGGCCGGCCATATTGTTCAGGCGGCAGCGGCTCGACCAGCGGGGCGGTCAGGCGCAGCCGCTCGATCCCGAAGCCCGAATCCACCTCGTCGATGCCCTTGCGGAACAGGGCGAGAATACGCTGCGGATCACGCATCGGCCGGGCCAGCCCGATCTCGACCACTGCGTCGGAACTGTCGACCCGCCGCATCTCCAGTCGCAGGCGGCGCGCGCCTGCCTCATGCCGGGCCAGCGCCGCGCACAGCCGGACCAGCAGGCGCAGCAGCCCCGCCTCGACATCGCGCAGCAGCCCGATCGGCTCGGGCAGGGCCATGCGCACGCCGAAATGCGGCTCGGCCCGGTCAGGCGACAGGGGCTCGGCCGAGGCGCCAAGCGCCTGATCCAGCCGCAGGAATACCCCCTGCCCAAAGCGCCGCGCAACCGGACCGCGTGGCAGGCCCATCAGATCGCCGATGCGCTTCAGCCCAAGCCGGCCCAAGCCCTCGACCGTATCATGGTCCAGCCGCAGCGCCGATACGGGAAGCGGACGCAAGGCCGCCCCCTCGGCCCCTGCTGCGGCGATCCCGCCGCCATGGCGGGCCAGCGCATGCGCCGCACCACGGGTGCCCGCGATACCAGCCGTCACCGTCAGCCCCGCCCGCGCCAGCCGTGCCGTCAGATCGGCGCGCAGCGCAGCCTCGCCGCCAAAGAGATGCGCCACCCCGGTGATGTCGGCCACCAGCCCATCTGCGCCTTCGCGGGCCACAAAGGGTGCATAGCGTTCCATCCAGCGGCAGAGCGCGCGTAGAAACCCCGCCTCGGCTGCCAGATCGGCCGGCCGGGTCACCAGATCAGGGCAAAAGGCCCGCGCATCGGCCAACGCCAGCCCACGTTGCAGCCCCCGCGCCTCGGCCGCCGGGTTCAGGCAATGCAGATGGTCCCGGTTGCCCGCGCGCAGCACCAGCGCGAAGGGCCCCTCAGCCCCCCTCTCGCGCAGCGACCGCTCGCTGGCCAGTCGCGGAAACCACAGTGACAGAATGCGACGTCCCATGCAGACTCACCTGCCATTCCCCACATGTTCCCTTTTTGTTCTTGATACGCGACCAACGCATCCGAGTCGAGTCCTCTGCCGCCTCGGGCGTGCAGGTCCAGCGCGTTTCCGCAGCCGGGCTGCCCGCACCCTCACGCACGATCATCAGCCCGGTTACCCGGCCCGACTCGGCGGCCAGTTGCAGCCGCCGCCCCGCCGTCAAACCAAGGGGCCGGTCCAGCCGCGCCACGACCAGCCCGACCGCGCCCGAGCGCAGCCCCTCTTCCACCGCCCACAGCAGTTCCACCTCGGAGGGTGCGGTCGCGGTGATCAGCCGCCCAGGCGGCAGCAGGCGGGCCACCCCGGTGGGAAACAGCGCTTCGGGCCAGTGATCAGGGGTCAGCCACAGGACAGGACCCTTCAGCCCCGCCGCCTGACATAGCGCAAAGACCACAGCCCCCGGCCCGGTCACCTCATGCACACGGGCAGGGCGCAGGGTGGGAATCGCGGGGTCGATCGCACTGGCCATGATCGGAACATAGCGCGAACATTCGCCGTGGCAAAGGACTCAGCCGGTCACGACCACGCCACCATCTATCACCAGCGCCTGCCCGGTCATCGCGCGCGAGATGTCAGAGGCAAGAAACAGGCAGCCGCCCACCACATCCTCGGGCATCAGCGGATCGGGCAGGCACTGGCGCGCCAGATGGCCAGCCAGCGCCTCGGGCGTGGCCCAGAGATCCTTTTGCCGCTGTGTCAGCACCCAGCCCGGTGCGAGCGCATTCACGCGGATCCGGTCAGGCCCGAACTCACGTGCAAGACTGCGGGTCAGGCCGTTGATGCCAGAGTTGGCCGTCGTATAGGCCGCATAACCCGCCTGCCCCATCATATAGCTGATCGACGAGAAATTGACGATCGCCCCACCCCCGGCGGCGCGCATGCCGGGGATCACGGCCTGCGCCGCAAAAAAGTAGCTGCGCAGGTTCACGGCCATAGCCTGATCCCAATAGGCCTCGGTCACATCGAGGCTGGCATGGCGTTCGTCATTGGCGGCATTGTTCACCAGAATGCCAATCGGGCCATGAAGGCGCGCCGCTTCGGCCACCGCATCGCGCAGCGCCCCGGTCTGGGTGATATCGCAGCGCAGGAACAGCGGGCGCACGCCGGTTGCCTCTTGCATCGCATCGCAAAAGGCCGCGCCATCGCGGCGCTGCACAAAGGCCACCCGGGCGCCCTGCCGTAAAAAACCCTCGGTCAGGGCGGCGCCGATCCCCGATCCGCCCCCGGTGATCAGAACAGACCTGCCCCGCAGATCCGGAAATGTCGCGCCTGCCAACATGCTGCCCCCCGTTCGTTATCTTGGCATCATCCCTGCGCGGCAGGCCGGCGTCCAGCCCCGTGCATCGCCGTCGATTCGGCCCATATCCGCGCGACGCCCGATTTACGGGCAGTTGCACCGCGGCAATCCTGCATCACCCCGCACAGGTCGCACATGCACCCCACCCCATGCCGCACCGCAGCACCGAAGGTAGGTTGCAGGACGAGAGTCGGGGCATTCGTTTCCAAAATGGAAAAAGTGCCACTATATCTATGCAAGCGCACCCGCAGGCACCACACGGTACAGCATTATTTTAAACCTTCAAAATGCACACAATGCCCCCGCCGACCTTTCGCAGCTGCAAAATGGGTGAGAAACTTCCGGTAACCCATTGAAGATCTTTCTTTCTCAAGCGGCATAAAATCGCCGGAAGCGACGATGCATTGTTGACGAAATCGGACAATCGAGCGGACTCTGAATCAAAGTCCCAAACTTTGGCCCCTACCGATGTCCAGAAACATTGCACATGTTACGACAACAGTCTGGATGATGGCCGGATGGTGGATCCTCCCGGCCATACTGCTCGGAGGATGCCTTTGGGCCACGCTGATCGCGACGCTGATCTGACCAGAGAGCCGCCATTGCAGGCGGACTACTTTGACAGGCCAGCCCTTGCCGTCGCACCAGAGTTGATCGGCGCACAGCTACGGATCGGCCCCTGCACGGGCATCATCACCGAAACCGAGGCCTATGGCCGCGATGATCCCGCCTCGCACAGCTTTTCAGGCCCACGGCCACGCAACGCCACGATGTTCGGCCCCGCCGGCTACGCCTATGTCTATCGAAGCTACGGCATCCACTGGTGCCTGAACGTGGTCTGCCAGCGTGGCGAGGCGGTTCTTTTGCGGGCGCTCGCCCCGGTCGAAGGGCAGGCGCTGATGGAAAGCCGCCGGGGCCAGACCGGGCCAAGGATCGCAGCTGGTCCGGGGCGGCTTGCTCAGGCTATGGGGATCACTGGCGCAGATGACGGGCGGCCGTTTGGCGCAGAGGACTTCCAGATCGTCACTGGCCAGCGCCTGCCCCTGCTTGTCGGGCCGCGCATCGGCATCTCGCGCGCGACCGACTGGCCATGGCGTTTCGGCGCCGAGGGTGCCGCCAGCCTGTCACGCCCCTTCCCGCGCCGCTGATTTCGCCCGCACCGCATTTGCTGCCCGCAATGTCGCAAAACGCACATCACGCATGTCGCTTTCGTCTTACGGTCAGGGCGTCAGGTGCCGCCCATCAGGCGGAGAATTGGGAAGCCGGTGCAAGACCGGCGCTGCCCCCGCAACGGTGACGGAAGACTGCGGCAAAAGCCACTGGGGCAACCCGGGAAGGTGCCTCAGGTGGCCTGCCAGGCCGCTTCCCCAGCCCGGAAACCAGCCCGACATCAACCACGGCAGGGCCCGTGGCCGGACCCGCGTGGAGGCGGTCCCCCGGTCGCTGCCTGCCGACCAACAGGAACGCCCGGCGCGGGGAGGCGCAGGGTCAGCGAGGATCAGATGCTCAGCCAGCCCGACATGCTGGCGCGCCTTGGCGCGCGCCGTCAGAATTATTCGCTCGACCGCGACCTTTATTGCGATGACGGTGTGTTCCAGATGGATCTGGAGCATGTGTTCTACCGCGAATGGCTGTTTGCCATTCCGTCCTGCGAAATCCCGAAAACCGGGAACTTTGCCACGCTGCAGGTGGGCGCCTATCCGGTGGTCATTACCCGCGCTGCCGATGGCATGATCCGCGCTTTCCACAACGTCTGCCGTCACCGCGGCCAGCGCCTGTGCGCCAAGGAAACAGGCAGTACGCCCAAGCTCGTGTGCCCCTATCACCAGTGGACCTACGATCTGGATGGCAAGCTCGTCTATGCCCGCGACATGCAGGACAGCTTCGATCTGGCCGCGCATGGGCTGAAAAAGGTGCACTGCGTCGATCTGGGCGGCATGGTCTTCATCTGCCTTGCAGAAGTGCCGCCGCCGATCAGCGAACTTGCGCCCAAGCTGATGACCTATCTCGCGCCCTCGGGCCTCAAGGATGCCAAGGTCGCCCATTCCTCGACCATCATCGAGAAGGGCAACTGGAAGCTGGTGATCGAGAACAACCGCGAATGCTATCACTGCGGTGGCTCGCACCCCTCGCTGTGCCGGACCTATTCCGACAACCCGCGCATGACTGCGATGGAAGGCCCCGACGCCGCCAGCCCTGACATTCTGGCGCATTGGCAGCGCTGCGAGGCCGCAGGTCTGCCGTCACGCTTTACCAATCATCCCCGCATGCAATGGCGGCTGGCGCGCATCCCGCTGCTGAACAACGCCGAAAGCTATACGATGTCCACAAAGGCAGCCGTGGCGCGCCGCATGGGACAGATGCCCTTCAGCGATGCGGGAAGCCTGCTGTTCTTCCATTACCCGAACACCTGGAACCACTTCCTCGCCGATCACGCGATCGTCTTCCGCATCCTGCCGATCAGCCCGACCGAAACCGAGGTGACCACGAAATGGCTGGTGCACAAGGATGCGGTCGAGGGCGTTGACTATGACATCCCGAACCTGACCGAGGTCTGGATGAACACCAATGACGAGGATCGTCAGGTCGTTGAAGAGAACCAGAAGGGCATCCTCTCGCCCGCCTATGAGCCCGGCCCCTATTCGACCATTCAGGAAGAGGGCGTGATCCAGTTCGTCGACTGGTATTGCGGAACGATGACAGACCGGCTGGCACCCCAGCCCGCCGTCGCTGCGGAGTAAGCCATGGGACAGACACGCGCCAACTGGTCGGCTGAGCCATGGAACGACAGCGAGTTGCTGGAATGTGCCATGATCGTGCCGGAAACCACCGACACCGCCACCTTCACCTTCCGCGCGCCTTCGGGCGCGTGGTTCGACTATCAGCCTGGCCAGTTCTTGACGCTGGATCTTCCGGTTCCGGGCGGCAACGTGCAGCGCACCTACACCATCTCGTCCAGCCCCTCGCGCCCGCTGTCGATCTCGATCACGGCCAAGGCGCAGACGGGATCGATCGGCACGCGCTGGATGTTGGATCACCTGAAGCCGGGAATGAAGATCAAGGCTTACGGCCCCAATGGCATCTTCACGTCGCACAAGCACAAGGCCAGGAAATACCTCTTCATCTCGGCCGGAACGGGCATCACGCCCATGATGTCGATGACGACCTGGGCCTGGGATTCGGGCGAAATGCCGGACATCGTCTTTGTCCATTCCGCCAAGAGGCCGTCCGAGATCCTGTTCCGCGAACGGTTGGAGCAGTTCGCCAACCGGGTGCCGGGATTGCAGTTGCGCTTCACGGTGGGCCAGCCTGACCCCTTCCGCACCTGGCCCGGCTATCGCGGGCGGCTCAATCAGATCATGCTGGGTCTGATGGCACCCGATTATCTGGACCGAGAGGTCTTTTGCTGCGGGCCCGAGCCCTTCATGCAGGCCGTGCGCGACATGCTGAACGCCCTCGGCTATGACATGAGCCGCTATCATCAGGAAAGCTTCGGTCTGGCCGTGGCCAATGAATCCGAGGCTCCGGTGCTGGCCGATGTCATCCCCAGCGATGCGGGCGCGGCGATCACCTTCGCAGCCTCGGGCGTGACAACCACCTGCGCCGAGACCGACACTGTTCTTGCCGTCGCCAAGCGGTCGGGGCTGAACATCCCGTCGGGCTGCACCTTCGGCCTTTGCGGGACCTGCAAGGTCAAAAAGACCTCGGGCGAGGTGCATATGGTGCACAACGGTGGCATCAGCGAGGACGATATCGCGGCGGGCTACATTCTTGCCTGCTGTTCGCATCCCATGGGCGCAGTCAGCGTCGAGGTCTGATCACCGGCGCGGGGCCGCATCAGGCCCCGCCCGTGAAGGGCGCTATGGTGACGCCCGCCTGAACCAGCGTCTCGCGGATCTGGCGCGCCATGGCGACGGCGCCGGGGCTGTCGCCATGCACGCAGATGCTGCCGGCCTCCAGCCGCAGGAAAGAGCCATCGACAGCTTCGATCACGCCTTCGGTCGCCAGCCGCAGCATGCGCGCCGCAACCATATCTGGATCGTGCAAAACCGCGCCCGCCTCGCGCCGGGAAACGAGCTGGCCGTCGGGCTGGTAGGCCCGGTCGGCAAAGGCCTCGGCCATGACGGCAAGACCCGCCGCCTGCGCCTGCGCCAGCACCGGCGCCCCGGCCAGCCCCATCAGCACAAGCGAGGGATCGACAGCGCGCACCCCGGCGATCACCGCCGCCGCCTGCCGTGCATCATGGGCGATGGTGTTGTAGAGCGCGCCATGCGGTTTCACATAGCTGACCCGCGTGCCAGCCGCCCGCGCCAACCCCTGCAGCGCACCGATCTGATAGATCACATCCGCCTCAAGATCGGCTGGCGCCACATCCATAGGGCGCCGGCCAAATCCAACGCGGTCCGGGTAACCCACATGGGCACCGACCGCGACCCCGCGCGCCGCCGCCTCGCGCAAGGTAGAAAGGATCCCGGCAGGATCGCCCGCATGAAAGCCACAGGCCACATTGGCGGAACTCACCACCGCTAGCATCGCCGCATCGTCGCCCATCGTCCAGGCGCCATACCCTTCGCCCAGATCACTGTTCAGATCGATCCGTGCCATGCTGCCCCCTTCCCTTCAGCGGTGCTTTCCCCCGCTTGCGCCCAGCGATAGCATGAACCGCAGGAGGCCTGCATGGATTTCAAATGGCTTGAGGATTTTCTGTCGCTTTGCGAGACGCACAGCTTTTCGCGCTCGGCCGAGCAGCGGGGCGTGACGCAAAGCGCCTTCTCTCGCCGGATCCGCGCGCTGGAGGACTGGCTGGGGGCCGAGCTTCTGAACCGCGACAGCTTTCCCGTGACGCTGACGCCCGAAGGCAAGCTCTTCCGCGAAACCGCCGAAGAGGCGGTGCGGATGATCCAGGCGCGCAGGGCCGAGTTCCGCCACCAGAAGGACAGCGGCCCCGTCATCGCCCTTGTCGCGCTGCACAGCCTGACTGTGACCTTCCTGCCCACCTGGCTCACGCAGTTGCGCGACGCGCTTGGACCCATCGCCAGCCGCGTGAAGCCCGAGAACTATGACCGCTGTATCGAGGCACTGACGGAAGGTGGCTACGACTTCTTCCTGACCTTCCACCATGATGCCGTGCCCACGCCACTGGACCCGCGGCTCTATCCGCATCTGGCGGTGGGTCAGGACACGCTGGTTGCCGTGGCGAAACCCAACCGCCCGGCCCTATGGGCGACCGAGGGCGAGGCGATGCCGCTATTGCAATATTCGCGGGGATCGTTCCTTGGAACCCTTGCCGCCATCGCGCAGGCCCAGCCCGGCGCGCCGCGTGTCTATGTTGCGCATACCAACGAGGCCAGCATGGCCGAAGCCATGAAAAGCATGGCGGTCGAGGGGCACGGCATCGTCTGGCTGCCCCGGCGGATGGTGGCCCCCGAACTGGCGGACGGGCGGCTTGCCGTTGTCGGACCCGAGTTACCCATGGAGATCCGGCTCTATCGCAACGCCGCACGTGGGCGCGGTTTGACGAACCGGGTCTGGCAGGCCGCCGAGGCTGTCGTACAAAGTTATTCCAAAACGGAATAACCATAGCAATATCGGCATTGGATATGCGGAATAATCACGCGTATCTCATGCCTCAGGCGCCGGGGAGGGTGCCTGACGATCATAACTCAGTCCAAGCCTGCATGACCGCCAGGGCATCCCCCTTGAGCGGCCCAGGCCCCTGCATGTGAAAGAGACCATGAAAAGAACCCGCAGCGAACACGACCTTCTTGGCGACCGCGACGTGCCGATGACGGCTTATTGGGGCGTGCATACCCTGCGGGCGGTGGAAAACTTTGCGATCTCGGGCCAGACCATCGGGCAGGCCCCTGACCTGATCGAGGCGCTGGCCGCGATCAAGCAGGCCGCGGCGCTGGCCAATGCCGATCTGGGCCTGCTTTCTGCCGATCGCCGCGACGCCATTGTCGCCGCCTGCGAGGAAATCCGCGCGGGCAAGCTGCACGATCAGTTCATCGTGGACCAGATCCAGGGCGGGGCCGGCACCTCGACCAACATGAACGCCAACGAGGTGATCGCCAACCGCGCGCTGGAAATCCTTGGCCACCGCAAGGGCGAGTACCGCTTCCTGCACCCCAACGAGCATGTGAATCTCAGCCAGTCGACCAACGACGTCTACCCGACCGCGCTGCGCCTTGCAGCCTGGGCCGGAATGCACCGCCTGATTGCGGCGATGGCATCGCTGCGCGGCGCCTTTGCCGAGAAGGCGGCCGAATTCTCGGACGTGCTGAAGATGGGCCGCACCCAATTGCAGGAAGCCGTCCCGATGACCCTGGGGCAAGAGTTCAACACCTATGCCATCATGCTGGGTGAGGATGAGGCCCGCCTTGCCGAAGCCGCCCAACTGATCCGCGAGATCAACCTGGGCGCCACCGCGATCGGCACCGGCATCACCGCCCATCCCGACTATGCCGAACGCGTCCGGGCGCGGCTGGCCGAGGTGACGGGCATTCCGGTCGTGACGGCCGCCGACCTTGTGGAAGCCACGCAGGACTGCGGCGCCTTCGTGCAGGTGTCGGGTGTGCTCAAACGGGTTGCGGTGAAGCTGTCCAAGACCTGCAACGACCTGCGGCTTCTGTCGTCTGGCCCGCGCGCCGGTTTTAACGAGATCAACCTGCCCGCCAAACAGGCCGGATCGTCGATCATGCCGGGCAAGGTGAACCCTGTCATCCCCGAGGTGGTCAACCAGGTCGCCTTCGAGGTGATCGGCAATGATATGACCATCACCATGGCAGCAGAGGGCGGCCAGTTGCAGCTCAATGCCTTTGAGCCCGTGATCGCCTACAGCCTTTTCCGCTCGGTCGGCCATCTGACTGCGGCCTGCAAGACGCTGGAAGAAAACTGCGTGCGCGGCATCACCGCAAACCGCGAGCGCCTGCGCGAAAGCGTGGAGCAGTCGATCGGCCTTGTTACCGCCCTAAACCCCTATATTGGCTATGCGGCGGCAACCGATGTCGCGATGGAGGCACACCGTACAGGTCGCGGCGTCTATGAGCTGGTTCTGGAAAAAGGTTTGATGAGCCAGGCCCGGCTGGACCGCGTCCTGCGGCCCGAGGAACTGACACGCCCGCAGAAGATCGTGGCGTAAGGCGAGCGGGGCGGGGTATTTTCCGCCCCATTTTCGCTTAAAGCGTGCCGGACAGATGCAGGTCCAGATCCTCGATATGGTCCTGCCCCCAGAACCGTTCGTCGCCCGTGATATAGAAGGGCACGCCGAAGGCGCCTTGCGCCACCGCGTCCTCAAGGTTGTCGGCATAGGTTTCAGCCGCGGTCAGGATGCCACGGTCGGCAACCTTGGGATCGAAGCCGGCCTTCGCCAGAAGCTCATGAATCACTGCGTCGTCGGCAATATTGCGATCCTCGGCCCAGCAGGCGCGTGCAAGCGATTGCGCCAGTGCCCCGGTATCGCCGCCCCCTGCCCGGTCGGCCGCAATGATCGCATAGGCCGCAGGCGCAGGGTTGACCGGCCAGAAAACGGGCTGCACGTTGATGGGCACCCCCAGTTTCTTCGCCTGCCGGCGCAGCTCTTGCAGGCGATAGGCCTTGCGGCTTTCATGCCTTTCGGCAAGCGGCACTCCACCCGTGCGGGCGAAAAGCGCAGTTGGATCAACCGGGCGATAGTCGATCTGCGCACCGTGGCGGGCGGCGACCTCTTCCAGCCGGTTGCCCGCCAGATAGACAAAGGGCGAAACGGGTGAAAAATAATAGGTAATCCGGCGCATTGATGGCGTCCTTTCCTGTCTCGCGATTTGCGCCGAGCCTAGCCCGGTGATAAGCGGTGTCAACCGCGCGCCACCGCGCGAATCCCAAGGCCCACGGATTACAGGACCCAGAAACATGGCTGCCATGACCGAACCGAAGCTCATCTCGGGCAACGCGAACCGAAGCCTTGCCAATTCGATCGCGCGTCGCATGTCGATGCATCGGGGCATGCAGGTGGGACTGGTGGATGCCCGCGTAGAGCGGTTCAACGATCAGGAAATCTTCGTTGAAGTGTTCGAGAATGTGCGTGGCGAGGATATGTACATCATCCAGTCGACCTCGCGCCCGGCGAACGACAACCTGATGGAACTTCTGATCATCACCGATGCCTTGCGCCGTTCATCGGCCGACCGCATCACTGCTGTGATCCCCTATTTCGGTTACGCCCGTCAGGATCGCCGCGCCAAGGCGCGCACGCCCATTTCGGCCAAGCTGGTGGCAAACCTGCTGACCGAGGCCGGCATCGACCGCGTCCTGACGCTGGATCTGCACGCCGCCCAGATCCAGGGCTTCTTCGACATCCCCGTCGACAACCTCTACGCAAGCCCGGTCTTCAGCCTCGATATCGAACACAATTTCAAGGGCCAGATGGATGATCTGATGGTCGTCTCGCCCGATGTGGGTGGTGTGGCCCGCGCGCGTGACATCGCCAAGCGCATCAACGCCCCCCTCGCCATCGTCGACAAGCGCCGCGAAAAGGCCGGCGAGGTTGCAGGCATGACAGTGATCGGCGACGTTCGTGGGCGCAAGTGCATCATCGTCGATGACATCTGTGACACGGCAGGCACGCTCTGCAAGGCGGCCGAGACGCTGATCGAAGCTGGCGCAACCGAGGTTCACAGCTATATCACCCATGGCGTGCTGTCGGGCCCCGCTGTTGAGCGCGTTCAGAACTCGGTCATGAAGTCGCTGGTGATCACCGACTCCATCGAGCCGACCGAGGCCGTGAAGAACTGCCCCAATATCCGTATCGTGCCGACCGCGCCGATGTTTGCACAGGCGATCCTGAACACATGGCACGGCACTTCGGTGTCGTCGCTGTTTGAAACCGATACGCTGGTGCCGATCTATGAGGGCATCTATCAGCGCAGCTGAACCCCGCTTACGGTGGGCAGCGGATCCGCTGCCCCCTAATGCACGTCCCATTGATCGTCGTCGCGCAAGGGCCCGATCGCAGTCCAGTCGGCGCGGATACGGGCGACGCGCGTATCCTCCCATGTGCGGAAGACGATCTCGAACCCCTCGGTGGTGATGCTTTCGGCGCTGATATCGGCGCGTGAGTTCTGTCGGTGGTCGATATCCCACATCGAGATGCCGACCATCACGGCGGGTGGGGCGATGAACGGCTCATCGAAGGTCACCGAGACCCGACTTTCGCGCGGCCCCTTCCCCGTCCACATGACGCCACCATTCGCAAAATCGGCAAACAGCACGCGGCTTCCCTGCAAGATGCCAAAGGCAGTCGTATTGAAACGCTTCATCAATCGCCCGGTTGGTGCGGCCTGAAATGGCCCTGAACAGTTCGTTTTTACAAAGCCTACAAAATGATCAAGGCCCCGGCAATGCGGGGCCTTTCTCTTAGATCAACGGTGCTTGCCGTCAGTGATGTCCGGTGCCGCGCAGGGCCAGCAGGTCATTGACCAGCTTTTCCGCCGCATCTTTCTGGTCGGCAGGCGCCTTCGCCACCAGCGAACGCGCTTCGGCAACCAGATCGTCGACCACCGCTCCGGTCAATTCCTCGGTCGGGATCGCACGCTCGGCCAGAACAGTCACAGCAGAGGCGCCAATCTCGGCAAAGCCGCCAGTCACGGCGAAAGCCTGCGTCCCTTGCGGGCCGATCACCTTCAGGATGCCGGGGCGCAGGGTGGTGATGGTGGCCGCGTGGCCCTCCATCGCCGTCATGTCGCCGTCGGTCCCCGGGATCTGCACCTCGGTGGCCTGAACGGAAGCAAGCTTCCGTTCGGGCGACACCAGGTCGAATTGCAGGGTGTTGGCCATTCTCAAGCCCCCTTACGCCGCAGCCGCAGCGAGTTTCTGGGCCTTGGCTTTCACTTCCTCGATGTCGCCAACCATATAGAAGGCGGCTTCCGGCAGGTGGTCATATTCGCCGTTCACCACTGCCTTGAACGAGGCGATGGTTTTTTCCAGCGGAACCTGAACGCCGTCCGAACCGGTGAAGACCTTCGCCACGTCGAAGGGCTGCGACAGGAAACGCTGGATCTTCCGGGCGCGGGCCACGGTCAGCTTGTCCTCTTCGCTCAGTTCGTCCATGCCGAGGATGGCGATGATGTCCTGCAGCGACTTGTAGCGCTGAAGGATGCCCTGAACCTGACGGGCCACGTCATAGTGCTCTTGCCCGATGACGGCGGGGTCCAGCAGACGCGAAGTCGAGTCGAGCGGGTCCACGGCCGGGTAGATCCCGAGTTCCGAGATCGCACGCGACAGAACGGTCGTAGCGTCGAGGTGGGCGAACGAGGTGGCGGGCGCCGGGTCGGTCAGGTCGTCGGCCGGAACGTAGATCGCCTGCACCGAGGTGATCGAGCCGTTCTTGGTCGAGGTGATGCGCTCTTGCAGCGCGCCCATGTCGGTCGCCAGCGTCGGCTGGTAGCCCACGGCCGAAGGAATACGGCCCAGCAGAGCGGACACTTCCGAACCGGCCTGGGTAAAGCGGAAGATGTTGTCCACGAAGAACAGCACGTCCGTACCCGACTGGTCGCGGAACTGCTCGGCCAGCGTCAGGCCGGTCAGCGCCACGCGGGCACGCGCGCCCGGCGGTTCGTTCATCTGACCGTACACCAGCGCCACTTTCGATTCCGCCAGATTGTCGGTCTTGATAACGCCCGATTCGATCATCTCGTGATACAGGTCGTTGCCTTCACGGGTCCGTTCACCCACGCCGGCGAACACCGAGAAGCCCGAGTGCACCTTGGCGATGTTGTTGATCAGTTCCATGATCAGAACCGTCTTGCCCACACCGGCGCCGCCGAAGAGGCCGATCTTGCCGCCTTTGGCGTAGGGGGCCAGCAGATCGATGACCTTGATGCCGGTCACGAGGACCTGGCTCTCGGTTGCCTGCGAGGCGAAGTCCGGGGCGGGCTGGTGGATGGCGCGGGTTTCCTTCGCCACGACCGGACCCTTTTCGTCCACCGGCTCGCCGATGACGTTCAGGATGCGGCCCAGCGTCGCGTCGCCCACCGGCACCGAGATCGGCGCGCCGGTGTCAGACACCGGAGCCCCACGGACCAGACCTTCGGTCGCGTCCATGGCGATGGTGCGGACGGTGTTCTCACCCAGATGCTGGGCGACTTCCAGAACCAGTTTCTTGCCGTTGTTGTCGGTGATCAGTGCATTCAGAATCGCCGGCAGCGCGCCATCGAACTGAACGTCCACGACGGCGCCGATGACCTGGGTCACTTTGCCTTGTGCTTGTGCCATTTCGTTTCTCCGTTCGGGTCGTCAGAGCGCCTCGGCGCCCGAGATGATTTCGATAAGCTCTTTGGTGATCGCGGCCTGACGGCTCCGGTTGTACTGGATCGTCAGCTTGTTGATCATGTCGCCCGCGTTGCGGGTCGCGTTGTCCATCGCGCTCATCCGGGCACCCTGTTCGGACGCCCCGTTCTCAAGCAGTGCGGTGAAGATCTGCGTGGCCACACCGCGCGGCAGCAGGTCTGCAAGGATCGCCTCTTCGCCCGGCTCATAGTCATAGAGCGCGGTCGTGGTCGCCTCGCCCGGCTGGGCCGGGATGATCTGCTGTGCCGTCGGGATCTGGCTGATCACCGACTGGAAGCGGTTGAAGAAGATCGTCGCCACGTCAAACTCGCCGCCTTCAAAGCGGGAGAGGATGTCGCGCGCGATGTCTTGCGCGTTGGCATAGCCCACGCGCTTGACCTCGGCCAGATCGACATGGCCGACGAACTTGTCGCCCAGATCGCGGCGCAGCTGCTCGCGGCCTTTCTTGCCTACGGTCAGGATCTTGACCACCTTGCCATGCGCCAGAAGCTGGTTGGCATGGGCACGGGCCAGACGCACGATCGTCGAGTTGAAGCCGCCGCAGAGGCCGCGTTCCGCTGTCATCACCACCAGCAGATGCACACGGTCGTCGCCGGTGCCCGCAAGCAGGCGCGGCGCCCCGTCCGAACCGCCGACCGACGAGGCCAGCCCCGCGATCACGGAGTTCATCCGTTCCGCATAGGGGCGGGCCGCTTCGGCAGCATCCTGGGCGCGGCGAAGTTTCGCCGCCGCCACCATCTGCATGGCCTTCGTGATCTTCCGCGTGTTCTTGACGCTTCCGATCCGGTTTTTCAGGTCCTTAAGGCTGGGCATGTCCCTGTCCCCTCAGACCGATCAAGCGAAGGTCTTGGCGAAATCAGCGATCGCAGCCTTCAGTTTCTCTTCATCAGCGCCCTTGATCTTCGGGTCGCTGTTGGTCAGCCACTCGAGGATGTCCTTGCGCTGGTTGCGCAGATAGGCAAGCAGACCCGCTTCAAAGCGGCCCACGTCCTTGACAGCAACGCGGTCGAGGAAGCCCGCGGTGCCTGCGTAGATCACGCAGACGATTTCCGCGTTGGTCAGCGGCGAGTATTGCGGCTGCTTCATGAGCTCGGTCAGGCGCGCGCCACGGTTCAGCAGGGCCTGGGTCGAGGCGTCGAGGTCCGAACCGAACTGGGCAAAGGCCGCCATCTCGCGGTACTGGGCGAGCGACAGTTTCACCGGGCCGGCCACGGTCTTCATCGAGTTGGTCTGGGCCGACGAACCCACGCGGCTCACGGACAGACCGGTGTTCACTGCCGGACGGATGCCCTGGTAGAACAGTTCGGTTTCTAGGAAGATCTGGCCGTCGGTGATCGAGATCACGTTCGTCGGAATAAAGGCCGACACGTCGCCGCCCTGGGTTTCGATGATCGGCAGCGCGGTCAGCGAGCCGGCGCCGAAATCCTCGTTCAGCTTGGCCGAACGCTCCAGCAGACGCGAGTGGAGGTAGAACACGTCGCCCGGATAGGCTTCACGCCCCGGCGGACGGCGCAGCAAGAGCGACATCTGGCGGTAGGCGACGGCCTGTTTCGACAGGTCATCATAGATGATCAGGGCGTGACGGCCGTTGTCGCGGAAGAACTCCGCCATCGCGGTCGCCGAATAGGGCGCGAGGAACTGCATCGGCGCGGGGTCCGAGGCGGTGGCGGCAACGACAATCGTGTAGTCGATGGCGCCGGTCTCTTCCAGCTTCTTCACCAGCTGCGCCACGGTCGAGCGCTTTTGCCCGATGGCGACATAGATGCAGTAGAGCTTCTTCGATTCATCCGAGCCAGCGGCGTCGTTATAGGCCTTCTGGTTCAGGATGGTGTCGAGCGCCACGGCGGTCTTGCCGGTCTGACGGTCGCCGATGATCAGTTCGCGCTGGCCGCGGCCAACGGGGATCATGGCGTCGATGGCCTTGAGGCCGGTCGCCATCGGCTCGTGCACCGATTTGCGCGGGATGATGCCGGGGGCCTTCACGTCGGCCACGCGACGCTCGGTGGCCGCGATCGGGCCTTTGCCGTCGATCGGGTTGCCCAGACCGTCCACAACACGGCCCAGAAGCGCGTTACCGGCCGGCACGTCCACGATGGACTTGGTGCGCTTGACGGTGTCGCCTTCCTTGATGTCCTGGTCCGAACCGAAGATAACGATACCGACGTTGTCAACTTCGAGGTTCAGCGCCATCCCACGGATACCGCCGGGGAATTCCACCATCTCGCCGGCCTGGACGTTGTCCAGCCCGTGAACGCGCGCAATACCGTCACCGACCGACAGCACGCGGCCGACTTCGGCAACAGCGGCGTCCTTGCCGAAGTTCTTGATCTGCTCCTTGAGGATCGCAGAGATCTCAGCAGCCTGGATTCCCATCTCACCCAACCTCTTTCATTGCATTCTGGAGAGCCGCGAGCTTGGACTTGATCGACGTGTCGATCATGGTCGAGCCCAGCTTGACGACAAGACCACCGATGAGGCTTTCATCGACGGCCAGCTTCACTTTGACATCCTTGCCGACGCGCGCCTTCAGCGTCGCAGCCAGCTTTTCGGTCTGTTCCGTGCTCAGCGCGGCGGCGGCGGTCACCTCGGCGGTCACCTCGCCCTTCTCGGCCGCGATGCGGGCACGCAGGTCGGCTACCAGTTGCGGCAGCACGAACAGGCGGCGCTTGGAGGCCATAAGGGCCAGTGTGTTCGAGGTCAGGGCCGAGAGGCCCGCCTTGGCGGCGATGGCCGCGATGGCATTGGACTGATCTTCCCGGGAATAGATCGGCGAGGAGATCAGATCGCGCAGGTCGGCCGAGGCACTCAGGGCAGCGTCGATCGCATCGACATCCCCTTCCAGTGCCTTCAGGCCCTTGTCGTCCTTAGCAAGGTCGAACAGGGCAGTTGCGTAGCGCGCGGCAATGCCGGAGGAGATCGAAGCTGTTTCGGACACGACAACCCTTCCGCTGCTTGCCCCTGACCCGCGCGAGCCGGCGACAGGCGCCGCTCAGGCCAGAGGCTATTGTTGGCGCATGATGATCATGCGTCTCAAATTCGAGGCGTCTCTAGCAGACGCATACCAATGCCGCAACCGTGAACAGGTGCTGAATCGGGCTTGTTTGACGCAAACATCGCGCGCCTGCCCGCCACGGGTCTTATCAAGATGCACGCCCTGCATCAGCGAGGGGCGCGATGCCGCAGAATCGACCGGATTTCTGACAACGCCCGGCGCGCCCGACCTTCGGGAAGACCGGGCGTCCGGCTGCCACGGAATGCCGCCGACCGTGCTTCAACTTCCCGTCAGATGCCGCCACCCCCGGTTGCGCACCGCGTCGTGGCCTATACGATGCTGCCCGCGAACAGACTGTCGGCGCCCACCTCTGCGCCGCACCTACCGGAGATACCGCATGCTTTCCAAGTTCTCGCGCCGCGCCGTACTTTCACAGGGGCTGGCAGCCACGCTTGCGACCAGCGTCGCCGGACGCGCACTGGCCTCGTCGGACGAGAATGTGCGTAACAACCTGTCGAGTTTTGTGATGCAGAACTGGCGCGACCACTTCGACAGCCTCGGCAAAGGCGCGATCGTGGCCGATACCGTGTCGCGTGCCCTGCATTTCTGGAGCGCGGATGGCGCCGACTACCGGATCTATCCCACCTCTGTTCCGCTGACGGATGAGCTGACAAAGCGCGGCTACACCACCATCGTGCGCAAGAAAGTCGGCCCCTCGTGGACGCCGACCCCGTCGCAGATGCAGCGCTACCCTGACTGGAAGCCGATCGGCCCCGGCCCGCAGAACCCGCTGGGCACCCATGCGATGTATCTGGGATGGCCCGCCTATATCATCCACGGGACCCATGACACCCGCAAGATCGGGCGCAAATCCTCGGACGGCTGCATTGGCCTTTACAACGAGATGATCGCCGAACTTTTCGATCTCTGCCCGATCGGGACGCAGGTGCGCGTCATCTGATACCTTGGGGCGAGGGCACCCTTGGGGCGGGACTGCGGCCCATGACGGGTTCTGGCGCGGGCTGCCCCACGCCCTCCCACACCTTCAGCGGTTTTCGCACGACGGCACCAAGGCCGCCGCGCGTCGGGGCATAGACCTGCTTTGACGCCTCGACCATCAGGACGCCGCCTGCCATCCATGGCGCAAAGCGGCGCCCTGCCCCCTCCCAGAACGCGGCGGTACGCAGCCAGAAGCGCCGCGCCGAGGGCGGGGCATACAGCGCCGCGACATGACGCTCGGGGGTGAAGCCGTGGCGCTTCAACTGCGCCTCAAGCTGGCGCAACGAATAGGGGCGGCCAAAGCCGAAGGGCGTGCCGTCGCCCCGCGCCCAAAGCCCGGACCGGTTCGGCACGATGAACAGCGCCTTGCCACCCGGACCGAGGACACGCTGGCATTCCTCCAGCACCGCCGAAGGCTGCTCCGAGGTTTCCAGCCCGTGCATCAGCACCAGCCGGTCCACAAATCCGGTCGAGAGGGGCCAGGCGGTCTCCTCGCACAGGACGCTGACATTCTCCATGCCCGCAGGCCAAGGCATCACACCTTGCGGGCCCGGCATCAGTCCGATCACACGACGCGCCTCAGGCAGGTAGGGGCGCAGCAGCGGCACGGCAAAGCCGAATCCAGCCACCGTCATGCCCGGCGCGGGCGGCCACATGGACACGACCTGATCCCTGATCGCCCGCTGCGCCACGCGGCCAAGCTGCGTGCGATAGTAGAAGTTTCGCAGGTCAAGGACGTCGAGATGCATTGCAGACGGGCCCGGATGCCACCAAATTCAGGGCAACTTAGCCGAACTGACGGGAAACTCCATGCTGGAACTGGTCACGATCCCCTGCCTTAAGGACAATTACGCCTTCCTGATCCATGACGCGTCCAGCGGGGCTACGGCGGTCGTCGATGTGCCAGAGGCCGGGCCGATCCTCGATGCGCTGGACGCGCGGGGCTGGACGCTGACCCATGTGCTGCTGACCCACCACCATTGGGACCATATCGACGGCCTCTCCGGCCTGAGGATCGGCCCCGAGGTGGCGGTGATCGGTGCGGCGGCCGATGCCCATCGCCTGCCGCCCCTCACGCAGGCCGTGGCCGAGGGAGACACGATTCACGTCGGCGATGCCCAAGCGCAGATCTTTGACGTGTCGGGACACACGGTCGGCCATATCGCCTTCTGGTTTCCGGAGTCGGCGCTGCTTTTCACCGGTGACAGCCTGATGGCCATGGGATGCGGGCGTCTCTTTGAAGGAACCCCTGCCCAGATGTGGCAGAGCCTGTCGAAGCTGGCTGCCTTGCCCGGAACGACGCTGGTCTGCTCGGGGCATGAATACACCGAAGGCAACGCCCGCTTTGCCCGCACGCTGGATGAGCCGCCCGCGCTGATCGAGCGGATGGACCGTATCGCCCGCGCACGCGCCTCGGGCCTTCCGACGGTTCCATCAACCCTGGCCGAGGAGCGCGCGACCAACCCGTTCCTGCGCGCCTCGGACCCGGCGATGAAGAAAACCCTCGACCTGAGCGATGCGTCAGATGCCGAAGTTTTCGCCACGATCCGCGCACGCAAGGACAATTTCTGAGGTTTTGCTGAATCCGAAGGATCACATTTTGTGACCATCGCCTGAGAAATGGGCAAATCTGCGAATTGGGGCTTGAAGCCGGGCGCAGAAAACCGAACTTTAAACTTATGAGGCCAGGCTGAAGGCGGGGCTTTCGCCGTCAGCGTCTGGCCCTCGAGACCCGAAGGAAGGAGCGCCCGATCGTGCCATCGTTTTCGACCACACTCGAACAGGCCATCCACGCGGCACTGGCATTTGCCAACGCGCGGCGGCATGAACTGGCGACGCTGGAACACCTGTTGCTGGCGCTGATTGATGAACCCGATGCCGCGCGGGTGATGCGGGCGTGCTCGGTTGACCTTGACGAGTTGCGCAAGACCCTGACCGAGTTCATCGACGATGATCTCTCCACCCTCGTCACCGAGGTCGAAGGGTCAGAGGCTGTGCCGACCGCCGCCTTCCAGCGCGTGATCCAACGCGCCGCGATCCATGTCCAGTCGTCGGGCCGCACCGAGGTGACGGGCGCGAATGTGCTGGTCGCGATCTTTGCCGAACGAGAATCGAACGCGGCCTATTTCCTTCAAGAGCAGGATATGACGCGTTATGACGCGGTGAACTTCATCGCCCACGGTGTTGCCAAGGACCCGTCCTTTGGTGAAACCCGCCCCATCACCGGCGCCGAAGAGCATCAGCACGAAACCCCCAAGGGTGAGGCGGGCGAGGCCAAGGAATCGGCACTTTCCAAATACTGCGTCGATCTGAACGTGAAGGCCCGCAAGGGTGAGGTCGATCCGCTGATCGGCCGCGAGTCAGAGGTTGAGCGCTGCATTCAGGTTCTCTGCCGCCGCCGCAAGAACAACCCGCTTCTGGTGGGTGATCCCGGCGTGGGCAAGACCGCCATCGCCGAAGGCCTGGCCAAGAAGATCGTCGATGGCGAAACGCCCGAGATTCTGGCAGGCGCCACGATCTACAGTCTCGACATGGGCGCGCTTCTGGCTGGAACCCGCTATCGCGGCGATTTCGAGGAACGCCTGAAAGCCGTGGTAAAAGAGATGGAGGATCACCCCGATGCGATCCTCTTCATCGACGAGATCCACACCGTGATCGGCGCGGGCGCCACCTCGGGCGGGGCGATGGATGCCTCGAATCTGCTGAAGCCTGCGCTGCAGGGCGGCAAGCTGCGCTGCATGGGCTCGACCACTTACAAGGAGTTCCGCCAGCACTTTGAAAAGGATCGTGCGCTGTCACGCCGGTTCCAGAAGATCGATGTGAACGAACCCTCGGTCCCCGACACGATCAAGATTCTGGCCGGGCTGAAGCCGAATTTCGAAGAGCATCACGATCTGCGCTATACGGCCGAGGCGATCAAGGCTGCGGTTGAACTGGCCGCGCGCTACATCCATGACCGCAAGCTGCCCGACAGCGCGATCGACGTGATCGACGAGGCCGGCGCCGCGCAGCACCTGCTGCCCGCTGCCAAGCGCCGCAAGATGATCGGTATCCGTGAGATCGAGGCGGTGGTGGCCAAGATTGCGCGCATCCCCCCCA
Source organism: Gemmobacter aquaticus (assembly GCF_007859075.1). GTDB lineage: Bacteria > Pseudomonadota > Alphaproteobacteria > Rhodobacterales > Rhodobacteraceae > Gemmobacter > Gemmobacter aquaticus. The sequence continues at coordinate 233,155 of NZ_VOAK01000011.1, read as the reverse complement.
AGACCGTCTCGAAGGACGACGCCGAGATTCTGCGCGATCTGGAAAAGTCGCTCAAACGTGTGGTCTTTGGTCAGGACAAGGCGATCGAGGCCCTGTCGGCTTCGATCAAGCTGGCCCGTGCCGGCCTGCGCGAGCCCGAAAAGCCCATCGGCAACTACCTGTTTGCCGGCCCCACCGGCGTCGGCAAGACCGAGGTGGCCAAGCAGCTTGCCAGCACGCTTGGGGTGGAACTCCTGCGCTTCGACATGTCGGAATATATGGAGAAACACGCCGTCTCGCGCCTGATCGGCGCCCCTCCCGGCTATGTGGGTTTCGATCAGGGCGGCATGCTGACCGATGGCGTCGATCAGCACCCGCATTGCGTGCTGCTGCTCGATGAGATCGAGAAGGCGCACCCGGATGTCTACAACATCCTGCTGCAGGTGATGGACCACGGCAAGCTGACCGACCATAACGGCCGGCAGGTGGATTTCCGCAACGTGATCCTGATCATGACCACCAACGCGGGCGCGTCGGACATGCAAAAGGCTGCAATCGGTTTCGGCCGCGACAAGCGCGAGGGCGAAGATACGGCGGCAATCGAGCGGACCTTTACGCCCGAGTTCCGCAACCGTCTGGATGCGGTCGTTTCCTTCGCGGCGCTGACCAAGGACACGATCATGCAGGTGGTCGAGAAGTTCGTCCTGCAGCTTGAGGCGCAACTGATGGACCGCAACGTGCACATCGAACTCAGCCCCGAAGCCGCGCATTGGCTGGGCGATAAGGGCTATGACGACAAGATGGGCGCCCGTCCCTTGGGCCGCGTCATTCAGGAGCATCTGAAAAAGCCGCTGGCCGAAGAGTTGCTGTTCGGCAAGCTGCAAAAGGGTGGCGTCGTGCGCGTCGGCGTGAAGGACGACAAGATCGATCTGGTCATTGAAGAGCCGGGCAAGCCGCGCCTGACGGGGCAAAAGCCGCCGCTCTTGACCGCCGAGTGATGCGCCCGGCGCTGCTGGCGCTTGGACTTCTGGCCCCCGCTTCGGCGGGGGCCTTTGAATTGCAGTTTCCCGTGGCCTGCGTGCCGGGCCAGAATTGCCACATCCAGCATTTGCCTGACCGCGATCCGGGGCCGGAACGCCGCGACTTTGCCTGCGGCACGCTGACCTATGACGGACATGACGGCACCGACATCGCCTTGTCCTCGCTTTCGGCGATGGAGGCCGGTGTCGATGTGCTGGCAGCGGCGGATGGCGTGGTGCGCGGCGCGCGCGACGGTATGCCCGATATCATCGTGTCGGACCCCGCCGCCCCACCGCTTGACGGGCGCGACTGCGGCAATGGCATCGCAATCACCCATGATGGCGGGTGGGAAACACAGTATTGCCATCTGAAGCTGGGGTCGATTGCGGTGAAGACGGGGGACCGGGTTCGGGCCGGTGACCGGCTTGGCCAGATCGGTCTCTCGGGGAATACCGAATTTCCGCATCTGCATCTGACCTTGCGGCAGGATGGTCAGTGGGTCGATCCATGGTCCCCTGAACCGGATGCCGCTTGCGGGCCTGCCGAAAGTGATCTCTGGGCGGGTGATGTGAAGGCCGATCCGGGCGGGATCATCACGGCAGGCTTTGCCGACCGCGTTCCAGAATACGCGGCGGTAAAAGCGGGCGACGTCCCCTCACCCGATAAGACCGCCCCCGGCCTAGTGTTCTGGGTCTATCTGTTTGGCACGCGAGCGGACGACGTGCTGCACCTTGACCTGACCGGACCAGAGGGCACCGTCGTGCAGGACAGTGTCACGCTGGAGCGCACGCAGGCGCAAAGCTTCCGCGCCATCGGCCGCAAGTTGCGCGGCGACCGCTGGCCTTCAGGCTCATACGTTGGCACGGCGGACCTGCGCCGTGATGGCACCCTGATCGACCGGTTTGAGGCAAGGTTTTCGCTACCTTAGGCGCGGCGCCGGACCGAGCGGCATGGGCCCAAGCATCATCCGCCCCTGCTGCATGACCAGCGGAAGATCAATCGAGTCCGGCTCGCCCGAGCGGCTGGCCAGATGTTCCAGAACCGATCCCACGGCAATCGCCATACGCTCGGGCAGAAGCCCGGCCGCACGCGCGGCGTCATAAGCCGTGCGCCAGCCCGCGATGCGCAGTTCGATTGTCCCTTCGGCAAACCCGAGCGCATCTGCATGAACCTCGCCCTTGCCGGTCACCTTCACCGGGCCCCAGTCAAGATGCGCCTCGCGCACAGCGATTGCCTGCACGGCGGGCGGCGTCTCGCGCAGCGTGACAGGCCGATCCAGCGTCAGATCGGCCAGCGCATCAATCCGACCGATAGCGGCGGGCAGGCCAGCTGACGAGAGCTGCGCCGAGATCTGCTGATCCGGCACCAGATCCAGCACGCGGAACGCAACCTCGGCCCCCGGTTCGGTCCCGACCAGCGAGAGGTTGGCCGACGCAAAGCCCATCGACCAGCCGGCATCCGACCGCAGGCTCGCGCCCTCGGCCACCCATTTCACGTCGCGCACCGGCAGGCTGGGTCGCGGGCGCAGGAACAGCGAGGCCTGCATCCGTGTCGAATTGACCGTGACGCTCTGGCCTTGCAGGGACAGCACTTGTTCGTTCGGAAGGGCCGCGATCAGGTTCCAGGGCGCATAGCTCAGCGCAAAGACCTGCAGGAACGGCGCGCGCCAGCCTGTGCCACTTTGCATGTGATAGACGTCAGGTTCGGTCAGCGTCAGGTCAAACCTGTTGGGGAAACCGGCGATCGACAGCCCCTGATGGCGAACCTCAAGCCCGCGCGCCTCGGCCTCGGCCAGCGCCTGCAGGGTGGCGGTTTCGGCCTGCCGGGCCGCGACGAACCAGTAGCCGCAATAGAGCACCCCGACGATCAGCACGATCCAGGTCAAAGCCCGCATCATCCACCCCTTCACCTTGTCCGCCGTGCAGTTTACAGCGGTCATGAAAGGAGAACCAGAGATGTGGGTCTTCGGATATGGATCGTTGATCTGGAACCCCGGTTTTCCGGTCGCCCGTCAATGCGTTGCACGCCTTGACGGCTGGCATCGCAGCTTTTGCATGCGGTCCATCCATTATCGCGGCACGGTCGAGGATCCGGGCCTGGTTCTGGCACTTGACGCGCAGCCCGGCGCCAGCTGCCTCGGCCTTGCGTTCGAGGTGGCCGCAGGCGCCGAAGATCGCACCTTGGCCGAGCTGCGCGAACGCGAGCTGATCTCATCGGCCTATCTGGAACATACCGTGCAGGTGGACTGCGCCTTCGGACCGCTGGATTGCCTGACCTATGTGATCGACCCAGGCCATGCGCAGTACTGCGGCGGTCTGGATCTGGAAACCCAAGCAGGGATCATCGCGCGCGCCTGTGGCGAGCGTGGGCCGAACCGCGATTACCTGTGGAATACCGCCGCGCATCTGGCCGATCTCGGGATTGCCGATCCTGATCTGGAATGGCTTGCCGCCCGCGTGCGTACCCTATCCACCTGAGCGCTTGGCAGAGCGCGGGCAGAAGCCTATCCTGCCGCCAAAACACCGAGCAGACTGGACGTTGCATGACCCGACTGGCCCAAGGCGCCCGACCCGTTTTCAGCCAGCCCATCCGGCAGATCCTCTTGATGCTGATCTCGATCGGCCTTGTAGGGGCCACCGCATGGTTAATGTATCCGGCGCTGGTCCATATCTTTGCGGCGAACGAGGGACTCGCCTTCTTCATCCTTGGCGTCTTTGGCCTTGGGGTGCTGACCTGTTTCTGGCAGGTCTGGCAGCTTGTGCAGGCCGTCAGCTGGATTGACGCCTTCGTGCAGGACCGGCCCGGAACCGAGACGACGCGCGCGCCCCTGATCCTCGCCCCCCTCGCCGCCCTGCTGGGCGCCCGCACGGCGCGGATGCAGATCTCGTCCTCGTCCTCGCGCACGATTCTCGATTCTGTCGCCACCCGGATCGACGAACAGCGCGACATCACGCGCTATCTTGCCAACCTGCTCATCTTTCTGGGGCTTCTGGGCACCTTCTACGGCCTTGCCACCACGGTCCCTGCCATCGTCGAGACAATCCGCTCGCTGGCCCCCAGCAACGGTGAGAGCGGGCTTGATATCTTCACCCGCCTGATGGGCGGGCTTGAGGCGCAGTTGGGCGGGATGGGCACGGCCTTTTCTTCCTCGCTTCTGGGCCTTGCCGGGTCGCTGGTCATAGGTCTGCTGGAACTTTTCGCCGGCCATGGCCAGAACCGCTTCTTCCGCGAGTTGGAGGAATGGCTGTCGTCTATCACCCGCATCGGCCTCGACAGCACCGAGGGCGACGGGGGAGGCATGGCGCAACTGGCGCAGGTGCTCGACAATCTGGGCACGCAGATCGACAACCTGCAGGTCATGTACACCCAGTCCGACGTCGGCATGACCATGGTTGATGAGCGGCTGGCCGATCTGTCCACCTCTCTGGCTAAGCTCGCCGCGCGGCTGGATAGCGAAGCAGGCCAGACCGCCGTTCTGACCCGCATCGCCGAAGGGCAAGAACGACTGATCGAGGCACTGACGGGCGAGGCTGGCGGGCCGCATATCGATGCGGAAAGCAGGATGCGTCTGCGTTCAATCGACGTTCAGCTGCTGCGCATCCTCGAAGAGATCTCCGCCGGGCGGCAAGAAACCATGGCCGACCTGCGCGGCGATCTGTCGGCGCTGACGCAGGCGGTGCGCCAACTGCTGCGGGCGAGGACGTAAGATGGGCCTGTCACGGCGCGGCTCCTCCCGATCGAATGACATGGCCTGGCCGGGCTTTGTCGACGCGGTCACCACGCTGCTGATGGTGCTGATGTTCGTACTGACCATCTTTACCGTCATGCAGTCAGTCCTGCGCGACACCATCACCACACAGGGAAACGAGCTTGACGCGCTGACCGCACAGGTCGCGGGCCTCGCTGATGCGCTCGGGCTGGAACGCCAGCGCGTTGAGGGGCTGCAATCCGAGATTGGCACCCTGCGGTCAAGCCTTGGCGCCGCGCAAGCGCGGGGCGAGGCGCAGGCCGCAGAGATCGCGGCCCTGAGCGCGACGCTGTCCACGCGTGAGGACGAGCTTGCCACCGCGCAAGGGCGCATCGCCTCATTCGAGGCGCAGGTGGCAAGCCTGATCGCCGAACGCGACAGCGCAAGGGGCGAGGCAACCCGGCTTACTGCCTCCGTCGATGAGCTGACGGCCGCGCAGACACGGCTGATGACCGAGCAAGAGGCGCTGAACCTTGCCCTCGCCAAGGCGCGGCAAGAGATTGACGCCCAGACCGAGGCCGCCCGTCTTGCGGCCGCGCGAGCCGATGCAGTGCAGGCGCTGGCCGACAAGCTGCGCGCCGACAATGCCGCGCAGGGGGTAAAGCTCTCGGACGCCGAGGCCGCGCGTCTTGTCGATCAGGCCGCGCTGGAAGAGCTGCGGAACAAGCTGAAATCGTCCGATACCGAGCTTGCCGCCCTGACGCTTTCACTGGAAGAACAGCGCAAGCGCGCGGAAGAGACGTTGACCCTGCTTGCCGCAGCCCAGGGTGTCGAGGCACCCGAGACCGATCTGGTAGAAACGGCGCGCGCCCTGCTGGAGAAGCAGAAGGGCCAGTCGGCCGAAGCCGAACGGCGCGTCGCGCTGCTCAATCAGCAGATCGCCGCCCTGCGCGGGCAGTTGGGAAGCCTGCAGGCGCTGCTTGATGCCGCACAAGGCCGCGATGCCGAGGCGCAGGTGCAGATCGAGAATCTCGGGGGGCAGTTGAACTCGGCCCTTGCCCAAGTGGCGTCCGAACAGAAACGCCGCGCCGAACTTGAAGAGACCGAGCGCAAACGCCTTGAGGCCGAGAAGGAGAACCTCGAGAAATACCGCTCTGAGTTCTTTGGCCAGTTGCGTCAGTTGCTTGCCGGGCGCGAGGGCGTGCGCATCGTGGGCGACCGCTTCGTATTTTCTTCCGAGGTGCTGTTCACACCGGGCTCGGCCGACCTCGCCCCCGAAGGTCGCGCGCAGCTTGCCGGCGTTGTCAGTATTCTTGACGAGATCATCGATGACATCCCCGCGAATATTGATTGGGTGCTGCGCGTCGACGGCCATACAGACAACGTGCCCCTGCTGGGTACCGGGATCTTCCGCGACAACTGGGAGCTTTCTCAGGCCCGCGCGCTTTCGGTGGTGCGTTACATGCAGGACGAACTGGGCTTCCCACCGCAACGCCTTGCCGCAACGGGTTTTGGTGAATGGCAGCCCGTCGCGAGCGGCGACAGTGTCGAGGCCCGCGCCCAGAACCGCCGGATCGAGTTGAAACTGACAGACCGCTGACGGGGGGGGCAAGAAGGGGGGCTGTCTGCCCCCCAAGCGCGCAAGCGCGCTCCCCCCGAGGATATTTGTGAAAAGAAGAGATCAGCCAGACGATCAGCCTGCGCTTTACTTTTCCAAGTATCCTCGGGGGGAATTAGCCGCAGGCAAGAGGGGGCAGACAGCCCCCTTTCCCGTCTTAGCGGCAGTAGGTGCCGTTGCGGTAGCTGACGATATCGACGTGCAGGTGATCTTCGTGATGTCCGTCCGAACCCGGCCCAAGCGTCGTGCCGAATGGCCCGCAGGCGGCTTTGTGCGCGGCCTTCAGCGCTTTGGACTTGCGGTAATCGCCCGCAACCGAGACAGCATCACCGCTTTTCAGCACGATGGCCGAGATATCCAGCGCCCGGCCCCGGCCATGCTCGCTGACCTTGTTGCCACGGATCCCGTTGCGCGGACGGCAGACATAGCTGCCAGCGATTTGCAGCTTGGCCACCTGATTGTCGAAGGCCGGCTGCACGCCGCGTTCGATCCAGCGTTTCGCGGCAACTGCCGTTTCGCATGTGATGGTCGCGGCGGGCGACAGCGCGACCCCGGCGATTTCGGTCACTTCGACGGGATCTTCGACACCGCACCCCTTCACGCGGCTGGTGATCGGCGCAAGCGCCTTGCCCCGGATCGAGGCATCTCCGCAGACCGAGCCCTTCTTGGGCAGGACGGCCGCCTTGCCCGGAACCGTGCGGACGGCTGCGGCCTTGAACACGCTCCAGTCCTTCTTCTGGCCGGGTGCTGCGGTATCCAGATCATCAGGCCGCGGCAACGGGCGCTTCATGGTCGCGCGCGGGGTCACCAGCGCCACTTGCTGCACGCTGGCCGGATCGATCTTCGTCATGTCAGGGGTTGCATTGGCAACCAGACCGGCAGGGCGCGGCAGCGGCCGCTTGGACGTCGGCAGGGCGTTTGAAGATGAGACGGTGATCTCTGCCGCCACCGGCGCATCGGCAACCGTCGCGGCAACCTGCGCCGGGCGCGGCTTCGGCAAGAGCGACTTGCCCTGCCCTTCGGCCCAGGCGGATGTCGTTGTCACTGTCACAAGTCCTGCCACCGCGCAAAGCGTCATCAGTCGTGCAAGTCTTGTTGCAGTCTTCATTGCATCATCCCCTGGCATGGCAGTGCCGGTTATCGTTCAGCCTTTGGCGGCAGGGGGCTGGCCTCGGCCAAAGTCAGGGGCCGCGGTATCCTGTCCCGCCTCGATGATCCCCCGCCGTATGGCGCGCGTCCGGGTGAAATAGGCGTGCAGATGGTCGCCATCCCCCAGACGGATCGCCCTTTGAAGCGCAAAAAGCTCCTCGGTGAACCGGCCCAATATTTCCAACGTCGCATCCTTGTTCGTCAAGAACACATCGCGCCACATGGTGGGGTCACTGGCGGCAATCCGCGTAAAGTCGCGGAAACCCGCCGCTGAATACTGGATAACCTCGCTATCCGTGACCCGCGCGAGGTCATCGGCCACCCCAACCATGGTGTAGGCGATCAGATGCGGTGTGTGACTGACCACGGCCAGAACGACATCATGGTGCGGCGCATCCATCGAATCGACCTTGGCACCGAATCCCTCGACGAGGCTGCGAAACCGCGCAAGCGCCGCGGGATCGTGCCCGGCAAGCGGGGTCAGAAGCCACCAGCGGTTCTGAAAGAGCGTGGCAAAGCCCGACCGGGGCCCCGAATATTCCGTGCCCGCCATCGGGTGGCCGGGGATGAAATGCACACCCTTTGGAATATGGGGCGCCACCGCATCAATGACCGCCTGCTTGACCGAACCCACATCGGTCACCGTCGCGCCGGGCTTCAGATGCGGGCCGATCTCGGCGGCAATATCGCCCATCGCGCCCACCGGTACGGCCAGCACAACCAGATCGGCATCGCGCACCGCCTCGGCCGCGGTGTCGGCGGCATGATCGATAAAGCCGATCTCACGCGCGACTTGCCGGGTTTCGGCAGACTTGGCAAAGCCCACGATTTCACCGGCGAGCCCCTCGGCCTTCATGGCATGGGCCATGGACGAGGCGATCAGCCCCAGCCCGATCAGGGCGACGCGGTTGTAGATCACCGTCATGGCGCCCCCCTTACTTCAGGCCCTTGAACTGACCGATGGCATGCGCCACGCGGCGGCAGGACGGCTCATCACCCACGGTGATGCGCAGGCAGTTGGGCAGCTTGTAGCCCGTGACGCGGCGCACGATCAGGCCTTGCGCCTGCAGGTATTCGTCACAGGCGGCCGCCTCGGCCTCGCTGGCAAAGCGCGCCAGAACAAAGTTTGCCATAGAGGTATCCGAGGGCACGCCCACCGCCGCCAGCGCCTCGGCCAGCCAATGACGCATCCGCGCGTTCTCGGCCCGGCACCGGGTGACGAACTCCTGATCCCGTACGGCGGCTTCGGCCGTCTCAAGCTGGGTGTTCGACAGGTTGAAGGGGCCGCGGATGCGGTTCAGCACATCGATGATGTCGCGGGGACCATAGCCCCAGCCGATCCTGAGCCCGCCCAGACCGTATATCTTGGAAAAGGTCCGCGTCATGACCACGTTCTGCATCGCTTCGATCAGCGACAGGCCCGCGTCGAACCCTTCCACATATTCGGCATAGGCGCCGTCCAGCACCAGAATGGCCTGCGGCGGCAGGCCGCGCGCCAGCCGTGCCACCTCTCCGGCCGAGATCATCGTGCCGGTGGGGTTGTTCGGATTGGCGATGAACACAAGTTTCGTGCGCTCGGTGCAGGCGGCAAGCAGCGCGTCCACATCTGTCACGCGCTCGCGCTCGGGCACTTCGATCGGCGTTGCCCCCGCCGCCATGGCAGAGATCTTGTACATGAGGAACCCGTGCTCGGTATAAAGCACCTCGTCCCCCGGCCCGGCGTAGGCCTGGCACAGAAAGTGGATGATCTCGTCCGAGCCCACGCCACAGATGATGCGATCGGCATCAAGACCATGCACCTCGGCAATCGCCCCGCGCAACGAGGCGTGGTCGGTCGAGGGGTAGCGGTGCAGCTGGTGCACCGATTTGGCAAAGGCGTCCTTCGCCTTGTCCGACGGGCCGAACGGGTTCTCGTTCGAGCTGAGCTTCACCACGTTGCTCACGCCGGCCACATTGGACTTGCCGCCCTGATAGAGCGCAATGTCCATGATGCCGGGCTGCGGGCGGATGGCGTCGTTCATCACATTCTCCATGACGTGTCCGCGCCGGGTTTAGCCCTGCCCCGCCTCCTTTGCCAGTAGGCAATTGGCACAGCATGGAAGAAAGGGCCGCGATTGCGGCCCCCTTCCTGCATTTCCGACCTTTCGGCCTAGTGTTTCGACGTGCGCGCCGACAGCCAGTCCATCAATGCCAGCAGCACACCCGACAGAACGAAGGTCAGATGGATGATCACCAGCCACAGCATCCGCTCGCCGTTCACCGGTGCATCGGCGGCCTGTTTGCCCACCTCCATGAACACCTTGAGCAGATGGATCCCCGAGATCGCGACGATCGAGGCGATCAGCTTCATCTTGAGGCCCGAGAAGTCGACCTTGCCCATCCACGACGGCCGGTCACGCTGATCGCCCAGGTCGAGTTTGGAGACGAAGTTCTCATACCCCGAGAAGAGCACGATCAGCAGAAGGTTCGCCGCCAGCGACAGGTCGATCAGCGTCAGGATCGCGAGGATCCCCTGATCGGCCGTCATCGAGAAGGTCTTGGAGGCGTAATAGACAAGCTCCTTGGTGAAGACGACCGTCAGCATGCCAAGGCTGACGACCAGCCCCAGATACATCGGCGCCATCAACCAGCGCGAGGCAAAGAGCCCCTGCTCGAACCGTGCCTCTATGCTGTTCTTGTCGGCACCCATGCCTGATCCTTTCCTGTTCGCTGCGCATGCGAGATAGGGTGCGGAGGCGCGGATGGGAAGGGGGGCGAGGCGAAACCAACCATACATTCGGGGCGCCCGATGAGGACGCAAGGCGGGGCTTTCTGCCGTTTTCAAAATGGCCAAGTATCGTGAGTAACCGCGACTACTGCATCAGACGTTTTTCGATCTCCTTTCGTTTTTCTGAGGCCATCCCATTCTTTCCAAAACGCAGGCCGACAGAGATGAAAAACCATCGGAAAAACCACGGGGCCACGAAAAATGCCAGAGCCATTCCAAGCACAATGCTTGGAAGGAATGTTAACAGGGGAAACGTAACCATAAGAAACGAATAGAAAATCAGTATTGGAAGAAGTGGTAGAGACCAAATCCAAAAGGTGAAGACGAAAATGGGAGCAAAAAACGGGAAGGATTCGGACTTGTCGAGCACCCACAACTCATGCAGTGCAAAACGTTCTTTCACGCGGTTGAGCATTTGCCTATCGCACCATACTTCGAAGCTGTGTGTAGTGCACAGTCACCTATAACTGAATCGGCGGCAATGGTGTAACGAATGTCCGCTTCGGGCTCATAGCGGCATATCCCGCTGCTCCCCTAAAGAACCAATGAAACGACCAAGTGAGGATACCGCCCCCCCAAAACCAAAAAGGGCCCGCTTTCGCGAGCCCCTTCCGAAGCACAAGATACGCAGGGGTTGCCCCCGAGCCGATCCGTCAGGATCAGTTCTTCGCGTAGTATTCGACGACGAGGTTCGGTTCCATGACGACCGGGTAGGGCACGTCCGACAGGCCGGGGGTGCGCACGAACTTGGCGGTCATCTTGGAGTGGTCAACCTCAAGGTAGTCCGGCACGTCACGCTCGGTCAGCGCCACGGCTTCCAGCACGATGGCCAGTTGCTTCGACTTCTGACGCACTTCGATGACGTCGCCTTCCTTGACGCGGTACGAGGCGATGTTCACGCGCTGGCCGTTCACGGTCACGTGGCCGTGGTTCACGAACTGGCGGGCGGCGAACACGGTCGGAACGAACTTGGCGCGGTAGATCACCGCGTCCAGGCGGCGCTCCAGCAGGCCGATCAGCATCTCGCCGGTATCGCCCTTCACGCGTTCAGCTTCGCCGTAGATCTTGCGGAACTGCTTTTCGGTCAGGTCGCCGTAGTAGCCTTTCAGCTTCTGCTTGGCGCGCAACTGCGTACCGAAGTCCGACAGCTTGTTCTTGCGACGCTGGCCGTGCTGGCCGGGGCCGTATTCGCGCTTGTTGAGCGGCGACTTGGCGCGACCCCAGATGTTTTCGCCCATGCGGCGGTCGATCTTGTACTTGGCAGCGGTGCGTTTGGTCATCGCTGATCTCCTTCTTTCGTTTTGTCTCCCTCAACCCCACCGGAAACCGGCAGTGCCTTGGGCCAGAAGGGCGTTGTCCTTTCCCCCGACCCTTGCAGGCTGCGGGGGCGACAGGCATCCCCTTGCGGGGGCCACCAACACCAATGAAAAGCCCCGGAGCAGGTTCCGGGGACAGGCGCGCTTATAGCCACCGCCCGGTCCGAGTCAACAGCAGATCGACAGGCAGGTCCCGGCGCAGCGGCGGCCACCGGCAAGAAATCCCAAGCAAAAGAATCGGGCTTTACAAGTCCAAGTCTTTTTGTCACCTTTCCCTCCATCCAAGCCAACCCACCTCGGGTCAGCCCGGATCGCACAGCGCACCCGAGGTACCAGATGAAAGCGAGCCCACTCGGCCCTTTGGCCCAACCCTGCCCGGAACCCAGCCTGACGGAGCTACTCCGCCAGGCGATGGCCGGGCTTCTGCCTGCATCTCCGGACCTCTCGGCCCTTCTCGACCGGATGGAGATGCCCCGATGAACATGCCCCTCGACCCTCGTTCCATGATGACACTCGCCGCTGATCAGACCCCCTGCCACGATGCCATGCTGCTGACCGAAGGCGGTAATCTGGCGCGCATCGTGCTGAACGATCAGGTCTATTCGCTGCGGATCACCCGGGCGGGAAAACTGATCCTCACCAAGTAACGGACGCACGATGAAACACCTGCTGATCGCCGCCCTGCTTTCCTCCGCCGCCCTGCCGGCCTTCGCCGTGACCGAAGCCGAGGTCGTCAAGACCTATGCCGATATCGCCGAGGCGGGCTATGCCGACAGTTTGGCGACGGCCAAGGCGCTGCAGGCGGCGGTTGACGCCCTGATCGCTACCCCCTCGGCCGAGTCGCTGGAGGCCGCGAAGGCCGCATGGCTTGCCGCGCGCGTGCCCTATCAGCAGACCGAGGTCTTCCGCTTTGGCAATGCCATCGTCGACGACTGGGAAGGCCGCGTGAACGCCTGGCCGCTGGATGAAGGGCTGATCGATTATGTCGATGCGGGCTATGGCGAGTCGGAAGAGAACCCGCTGTCGGTGCTGAATGTGATCGCCTCTCCCAAGATCAGCATCGGCGGCACCGAGGTCGATGCCTCGACCATCACGCCCGCGCTGATCAAGGACACCCTGCATGAGGCCGACGGGATCGAAGCGAACGTGGCCTCTGGCTATCATGCGATCGAGTTCCTGCTGTGGGGACAAGACCTGAATGGCACCGACAAGGGTGCCGGCGCCCGTCCCTACACCGATTATCTGCAAGGTGACGGCTGCACAGGTGGCAACTGCGACCGTCGCGCGGCCTATCTGAAGGCGGCAACCGATCTTCTGGTCGCGGATCTTGAAGAAATGGCGGCCAACTGGACCGCCGATGGCGCCGCGCGCAAGGCGGTCAGCGAGGACCCAGCCAAGGGCGTGCAGGCCATTCTGACCGGCATGGGCAGTCTCTCCTACGGCGAGCAGGCGGGCGAGCGGATGAAGCTGGGCCTGATGCTGAACGACCCCGAAGAAGAACACGACTGCTTCTCGGACAACACCCACAACAGCCACTTCTATGACGGCCTCGGCATCCGCAACGTCTATCTGGGCAGCTATACCCGCCCCGATGGCAGCGTGGTCTCCGGCCCGTCCTTGTCGGAGTTGGTCGCTGCCAAGGATGGCGCGGTCGACACCCAGCTTCGGGCGGAACTCGACGCCTCGGTCGCGGCGCTTCAGGCGTTGAAGTCGGCAGCTGAGGGTGGTCTCGCCTATGACCAGATGCTGGCCGCAGGCAACAAAGAGGGTGAGGCCCTGATCATGGGCGCGGTGAATGCGCTGGTGACACAGACCGCCTCGATCGAACGCGCGGTCGCCACGCTTGGCGTTGCCGGGATCGCCTTCGAAGGCTCGGACAGCCTCGACAACCCATCGGCCGTTTTTCAGTGATCTGACAGGCCGGCCCCCACGCGGGGCCGGCACATTACGGAAGCCCTGCGCCATGATCGTCTGCCATTGCATGAACATCACCGATCACGAAATCCGCGCCGCCGTGGACTGGATGCGCGCGTCTGATGGCGAGACGATCATCACCCCAGGGAAGATTTATCACGCGCTTGGCAAGCGCGCAGATTGTGGTGGCTGCATGCCACTTTTCCTTGCAACGATGCGCGGATGTGACAGTTTCGAGGTACCCATGCATCTGCGCGGCCTGACGAGTCGCGCCTCAGTCACAGGGAAAGTTGAACATGAAGGGCGACGCCAAGGTCATCGAGTATCTCAACGCGGCGCTGCGGTCTGAACTGACCGCAGTCAGCCAGTACTGGCTGCACTATCGCTTGCAAGAGGATTGGGGGTTCGGGCGTCTGGCAGACAAGTCGCGCGCCGAGAGCATCGAAGAGATGCACCATGCCGACAGGCTGATTGCGCGGATCATCTTTCTGGAAGGCCACCCAAATCTGCAGAAACTTGATCCGCTGCGCATTGGGCAGAACATCAAGGAGACGCTCGAGGCCGATCTGGCCGCTGAGCATGACGCCCGCAAGCTCTATATCGAGGCGCGCGAATACTGCGACAAGAAGGGCGACTACGTCACCCGGAAGCTGTTTGATGAACTGATCGCCGATGAAGAAGGCCACATCGACTTTCTGGAAACCCAGCTCGGGCTCTTCGAGAAGCTGGGCGAGGCCCGCTATGGCATGCTGAATGCCAAGCCGGCGAACGAGGCCGAGTGATCAACCCAACTGCGGGTCCGGTGCGGCAATGTACCACCGGACCCGCGAAATCATCCGTTGCACCCGGGGCAGAAATATCCGATTGAAACAGTCGGAAACGGCGACCCAAACGCCCCAGGTAGATCGATGCACGCTCCCACCACTCTTCCGTTGTTCTTGCTCGTGTTGCACTGCGCCGCCCTGACGCCTGCGCTGGCCGAGGACGCCTTGCCCCCGCTCGACGACCGGCATCTGCATGTGATCCCGCGCACAGACGCAGAGTCCGCGCGCATCGCACAGGCGCTGAACCGTCCCGACGATCCTGCAAAGTCCGAACCATTCGAGGCCAATCCGGGTGGCGCGGCAACGACGCGGGCAATCGACACGGCTGACGCGTTCTCGCAATCCTCTGAAAACATGCCCTTCGACCGCGAGATGGATTTCAAGCTGGGCAATGGGCTTTTCCGCAAGACTTGGGTTGCCTCTCCTGCATCGACGCGCGCCTCGGACGGGCTTGGCCCCTATTACAACGCCCGCGCCTGTCAGGACTGCCACATCAAGGACGGGCGCGGCCACACGCCCGAGACGGCAGACGAACCAAGAGTGTCGATCTTCCTGCGTCTTTCGGTGCCCGGCGGGACGGCGCCTGACGGGATTCCCGGCCATATCCCCACCCTGCCCGAGCCGACCTATGGCGGCCAGTTGCAGGACTTCGCAGCCAATGGTCTCGCCCCCGAGGGACAAATGGCGATCAGGTGGACCGAGGTTCCGGTGACGCTCGCCGACGGGACCACCGTATCGTTGCGCCGGCCGGAGTATTCGGTCGCGGATCCGTCCTACGGGCCGTTGCACCCCGAAACCCAGCTTTCCCCACGTGTGGCGCCGCAGATGATCGGCCTTGGGCTTCTGGAGGCGATCCCGGCGGCCGACATCCTTGCCCATGCCGATCCCGAGGATGCGGATGGGGACGGGATTTCAGGCCGGGCGAATGTTGTCGTCAGCGCGGAATATGGCGTGCCGATGCTGGGCCGGTTCGGCCACAAGGCAGGTAACCCGACCATCAAGGAGCAAAGCGCCGGGGCATTTTCGGGCGATATGGGGCTTTCCACCCCGCTGCATCCCGCGCCCTGGGGCGAATGCACCGAAGCGCAGGTTGCATGCCGCGAGGCGCCGCATGGGCAGGAGCCTGACGCCCGCGACGGGCTTGAGGTCGATAGCCAAAGCCTCGATCTTGTGACGTTCTACGCGCGCAATCTGGCCGTTCCCGCCCGCCGGAACGCCGAAGACCCCCAGGTTTTGCAGGGCAAGACGCTCTTCTATTCTGCGGGCTGTCCGGCCTGCCACGTGCCAAAGTTCGTGACCCATCGCCTGAAGGACCAGCCCGAGCAGAGCTTTCAGCTGATCTGGCCCTATACCGACCTTCTGTTGCACGACATGGGTGAAGGGCTCGCCGACAACCGCCCGGAAGGGCGCGCATCAGGGCGCGAATGGCGCACGGCGCCGCTGTGGGGCATAGGAATGACGGAACAGGTGACCGGCCATCAGCAGTTCCTGCATGACGGGCGGGCGCGGTCCATTCTTGAGGCGATCCTCTGGCACGGTGGCGAGGCTCAGCCCGGGCGTGACACTGTGGCGACCATGCCTGCCGATGATCGCGCGGCCCTTATTGCCTATCTGGAGAGCCTCTAGCCATGGCGACCACCCGAAGCCCCCTGAAACTGCGCCGCCTGCTCGCAGCGCTTTGCTTGACCCCGACATTGGCGGGTCCGGGTGCGGCTGACGTGGCGGATGTGGTGCAGGATCATGCGCTGCCCGGATACCACCGGCTGACCGGCGCAACCGCGGCGCTTGCCGGAATTGATAGCTGCGCCGCAGGTCCGCTTCGATCTGCCTGGAACGACGCTTTTGATGCCTGGCTCGATGTCGCACACCTGCGCCTTGGCCCGGTTGAAGATGACGGGCGGGTGCTGGCCATTGCCTTCTGGCCCGACCCCAAGGGGATCGGTGCACGGCAGATGACCCAATTGCTGAAGGACGCCGATCCTGCGGCGCTGAAGCCCGACCATGTGGCCGAACTTTCCGTCGCGGTGCGGGGGCTTTTCGGGATGGAACGCCTGCTCTATGCCGACCCGGCCCTGCCCGATGCCTATGCCTGCGCGTTGACACATGCGCTTGCCGATGACCTCGCCCGCATGGCGTCCGAGATCGAACGGGGCTGGCAAGAGGGGTTTGCCGCAGCACTGACCTCACCCGGACCGGGTCAGCGCTATCTGAACGACACCGAAACGCGGCAGGCGCTGATGACGGCCCTGATCACGGGGATCGAGTTCAACGCCGATACCCGAGTGGGGCGCCCCTTGGGCACCTTCGACAAGCCCCGCCCCGAACGGGCCGAGGCACGGGCATCGGGCCGCTCGCAGCACAACATCATCCGCTCGCTGACCGCATTGCGCGCGATGGCCCATGCGCTTCATGGTCAGATCCCACAAACCGATGCAGCCTTTGACCGGGCCATCGCGCAGGCCGAAGGCGTCGATCTGGCAGGCCTGGATGATCCGCAGGTCTGGCTCAAGGCCGAGATCCTCGGGCAAAGCATCCGCGCGATCCGCGATGCCGCCATGGCCGAGATTGCGCCCGCCTTGCAGGTGGGGGTCGGGTTCAACGCAGCGGACGGGGACTAACGATGCAGCGACGGGGATTTCTGGCCTCACTCGCAGCAACAACCATGGCCCCCCGTCTGGGTTGGGCGGATGCGGGAAGTCCTTCGTATCTTGCGGCCGCGCAGACGGCCACGGGCACGTACGAACTGCACGGGCTGACCCAGACCGGGGACAGCATCTTTCGCCTGCCCCTGCCCGCACGGGGACATGCCGCAACCGCCCATCCCAGCCTGCCCCATGCAGTCGCCTTTGCCCGGCGCCCGGGCACCTTCGCCCTAGTGATCGACTGCGCGCGCGGGTTGGAGCTTGCCCGCCTCACCCCGCCCCAAGGGCGGCAGCTCAACGGCCACGGCGCATTCTCTGCGGATGGTTCGGTGCTGTACACCTCGGAACAGGTGGCGGAGACATCCGAGGGCCGCATCGGGCTGTGGTCAGTGCCCGGCTATCGCCGTCTGGGCGAAATTCCCAGCCATGGCACCGGCCCGCACGAGATCCGGCGCCTGCCGATGTCGGATGATCTGCTGGTTGCAAATGGAGGGATCGCGACCGATCCGACCGACCGGACCAAGCTGAACATCGACCGGATGCGCCCGAACCTGGCCCGCGTCACGCCAGGTGGCAGCCTTGTGTCGCTGGCCGAGCCGCCAGAGGGGATGCACCAGAACTCCACCCGGCATCTGGCGCTCTTGCCCGATGGCAATGCCGCCTGCGCGCTGCAGTGGGAGGGCGACCCGGCCGAGGCGCCGCCTCTGCTGGCGCTCTGGTCCGAAGGCGCGCTGGCGCTTTGCGAGCCGCCCCTGGAAGAGGCGTTCACCATGGCGAATTACGCAGGCTCTATCGCCTGCAACCATGCCACCCGGCAAATCGCCATCACCTCGCCCAAGGGCGGGGCCGTTCAGGTCTTTGGCATGGACGGGGTTTTCCAGGCAACCCACCGGCGCGCCGATGTCTGTGGGATCGCGGCGGCTTCCGGTGGGTTCGTCGTGACGGATGGGAACGGCGCCATTTCCCGTCTCGATGCCGATGGGCTGCACCCTATGAAGGCGCATTCTGTGCAATGGGACAACCACCTGATCGCGCTGAACGCAGTTTAGGGTCAAGGCCCAGCCGAGGCCGGGGGCTGTCTGCCCCCGCGGCCCGTGCCGGGCCTTCCCCCGAGGATATTTTCCAAAGGAGAGTGCTGGGCTCGCGCGCATTGTATCGGCCACAATTTGATCATACGAAGCGGTTGCATCGACGCCTTGCGCGTGCTCATTCTGCAGGCAGCAAGGGCGGGGGGCAGCGATGCGGGTCTTCATCAACGGCTTCGGACGGATCGGCAGATCGGTGTTGCGCGCATGGGCGGGCGGCGCCGGCAAAGGTGTGCAGGTCGTCGGCATCAATGATATCGCCGCCGCCGAGATGTGCGCCTATCTCTTTGAATATGATAGCGTCTTTGGTCCGTTTTCGGGCAGCGTCGTGCTGGATCAGGGTGCGCTGGTGGTGAACGGAACCGCTATTCCACTGCATCGGACACCGGATATCTCGACCCTCGATCTTTCGGATGTTGATGTGGTGATGGAATGCACCGGTCGCGCCGACCAGCGCGATGTCGCAGCGCGGGGCTTGCGGGCGGGGGCGCGGCGCGTGCTGATTTCAGGCCCGTCGCAAGCCGCCGATCTGACCGTTGTTCTAGGAGCGAATGAGGGGCGGTTGAAGGATCAGCCCATTGTATCGAACGCCTCATGCACGACCAATGCCTTGGCGCCGCTTGCGCGGCTTATTCACGCGGAATGGGGCGTTGTGACCGGCTCGATGACAACGATCCATTGCTATACCGGCAGCCAGCCCACGGTGGATGCCCCTGCGGCGGACTATGCCCGCTCGCGCGCGGCGGCGCTGTCGATGGTGCCCACGACCACCTCGGCGCAGCGTCTGGTTGATGTAGTCCTGCCCGAGATCGCGGGGCGGCTGGAGGGCTCGGCCGTGCGGGTGCCCACCGCATCGGTCTCGGCGGTCGATCTCTGCGTGATGACCGAACGGCCCGCGACCACGGCGGCGGTGAACGAGGCCTTTCGCGCAGTCAGCGGGGTTATTGGTTGGACGGACCGACCACTGGTCTCGACCGATCTGCGCGCGCGTCCTGAAAGCATCGTGATGGCCTGCCCGGAAACCCGCGTCACCAAAGGTGGCCTGCTGCGGGTGTTCGGTTGGTATGACAACGAATGGGGTTTTTCCAACCGCATGCTGGACGTAGCCCTGCGGATGGGCTGACCGTCAGCCGCGCCGCAGAACCCGTTCAAGCCTCTCGGCAAAGAAAGCCACGTTGTCGGCGCTGAAGGTCAATGGCGGGCGGATTTTCAGCACATGACCCTTGGGTCCGGTGGCAGAGATCAGCACGCCTTCCTCCCTTAGACCGTTCACCAGACGGCCCGCGCGGGCGCCATCCGGGTGGCCATCGGTCTCGACATCAACCCCGAGGAAGAGGCCCGCGGCACGCACCTGACCCAGCCCCGCATACTGGCGCGCAAGGTCGCGCAAGGTATCGGCAAAACCTGCGCCCACTGTGCGGGCATTCTCGATCAACCCTTCATCCGCGATGACATCGAGCACTGCGTTGCCCACGGCGGCGGCCACGGCATTCCCGCCGAAGGTGTTGAAATAGCGCGCATTCTGGCCGAACTCGGCAATCACCTCGGGCCGCAGGGCAAGCGCGGCCAGCGGATAGCCATTGCCCATCGGCTTGCCCATCGAGATCATGTCGGGCACGATCCCGTGGCGGGAAAAGCCCCACATGCCGGCCCCGGTGCGCCCAAAGCCCGGCTGCACCTCATCGGCGATGAAGATCCCACCGGCCGCCCGAATTGCGGCAACGGCCGGTCCCAGAACCCCTGTCGGATCAGCAAAGACACCGTCCGAGGAAAAGATCGTGTCGACGATCAGCACCGCCGGGCGGATGCCATGGCGGTTCAGATCATCGATGGCCGCCTGCACCGCATCGGCAAAACCTTGGGCCGAGTCGCCTGCGAAGCGGCGCGGATCGGGCGGCGGAACCGTCCGCACATGGGGGCCGAGCGGCACCCCGGACCCGAGCGAGGGCGAGAATTCAGCAACCGAAGCCGTCACGCCGTGGTAGGCGTTTTCGGTGACGATCACGCCGGTGCCGCCGGTCGCCGCACGGGCGATGCGCAGCGCGAGGTCATTCGCCTCGGATCCGGTGCAGGTGAACATCACATGACCCATCTCTGCTGGCATGGTGCCAAGCAGCCGTTCCGCCAGTGTCAGCACCCGGTCATGCAGATAGCGGGTGTGGCTGGCAAACAGGCCCGCCTGTTCGGCCATCGCCGCCACGATGCGCGGATGACAATGCCCGCAGGACGCCACGTTGTTGTAGGTGTCGAGATAGGCGCGCCCCCCAGCATCGTAGAGCCAGACGCCCTCGCCCCGCACCAGATGCAGCGGATGTTCGTAGAACAGCCGATAGGCTGGACCAAGCGCTGCCTGACGACGCGCAACCAGCGCGGCCTCACCCTCGGGCAGGGCCGTTGCGCCGGGACGGAAGGCATTGGGCATCGGATCTTGCATGGCGGGCCTCATGGACGTGGCAGGGCCAGGATGCCTGCCTTGGCGGATGGGAAATTGCGCAGGATATAGGTGGCGTTGTCGGGCCAGCGGGCCGCGCGGTGGCTGGTGATGGCGATGGTCGTGACCATACGGATCGCGGTCAGGCCCGGCAGAAGGGCGCTTTCTTTCGGCAACAAAGGCAGGGAATCTGCCCAGCCCTCTGCAACCTCGGCAAGGCTCGCCAGCGGCGCGGCAGGGTCGATCTGGTAGGACGCGGCCACGGCCAGATCGCAGATGCGCGGCGTGCGCACCATGTCGCCAAAGTCCAGCACACCGGCGACAACGGTCGCGTCATCCTCGGCGGTCAACAGGTTGTGCGGATTGAGATCGGCATGCACAACCTGCCACGGCAGGGCATCAAGACCGGGTCGTATGGCATCGAACCAGTCGAGCCATTGCGCGCACAACTGGCGCAACGCATCATCCGCGATATCGGGCACCAGGGCGCGCAGGCTAGATGCCTGCTTGATGTCCCATTGCAGATGATGCCCGGCGGCGGGATGATCGAACCCCTCCAGCGCCCGTGTCAGCCGGCCGGCCATGGCGCCCACCCCGCGCCGCAGCGGCGAAGACGGTGGGGCAAGATGGGCAGGCCGCCCCTCGACCCAGCTGAGCAACCGCATCAGGCTGCCGTCGACCAAAGGCACCTCGGTTGCGCCATCGGCTGCCGGAATGACGCGCGGCACCGGCAGGCTCGGGTCTTTTGCAGCTATATGCTGCAGGGCGAGGTTCTGGAACCGGGTAATCTCAGGATCTTCCTGCCGGTTGGCGAACTTGAGGACATATCGCCCGCGTTCCGATGACACCCGCCAGTTGAGGTCTCGTTCAGAGGTCAGGCGATCAAGCCGACCCTCGATGCCCCAGTGGCGGACAAGCAGATCGAGGCTCTCCCGCTCTGACAGGTCAGGCGGGGCAGTGTTCAGGCTGGAGCCAAGGGGGGTATCGCCAGTCATGCGCGCAGCGAACAGGAAAACGCCCCCGGCGGCAAGGCCGGGGGCGACATTCAGTGTCGGCAATCAGTGATCTGCGACCGAAGCCGCCGCCTTCACATCTTCGACGCTGCCCTTGGCACCATTGAAGAAGGCGTTCAGGGCGACGGCCGCGATCGAGGCGAGCAGGATGCCGCTTTCGATCAGCGGATGCAGGCCATGGGGCATCCATTGCTTGAAGTTCGGCGCAACCAGCGGGATCATCCCCATGCCGAGGCTGACCGCCACAACAAAGAGGTTGTTGCGATTGCTGGAGAAATTCACGCCCGAGAGGATCCGGATACCGGTCGCCGCGACCATCCCGAACATCACGAGCCCTGCCCCGCCCAGCACCATCGTCGGCACGCTTTCGACAAGCGCCCCCATCTTTGGCACAAGGCCCAGCACGATCAGGATGATGCCGCCTGCCACGCAGACAAAACGGCTCTTGATGCCGGTGACGCCCACAAGGCCCACGTTCTGGCTGAATGAGGTATAGGGGAAGGTGTTGAAGATGCCACCGATCAGGGTGCCAAGACCATCGGTGCGCAGGCCAGCCGAAAGCATCTTCTGGTCAACCTGCTTACCGGTCATGTCGCCAAGCGCAAGGAACATGCCCGTCGATTCTATCATCACGACAATCATGACCAGCGTCATGGTCAGGATCATCACCGGATCAAAGGTGGGCATGCCAAAGTGGAAGGGCGTGATCAGGCCGAACCAGGCAGCCTCGCCCACCTTGGAGAAGTTCATGGCCTCGATGGCCACAGCAATCACCGCGCCGATCACGATACCCAGCAGGACCGAGATATTGGCGATGAACCCGCGCGCAAATCGCGCGATCATCAGGATCGACAGCAGCACGACGGCCGATACCGCGATATTGCCCAAGGGCGCATAGGCCGGGTTTGGCACCGTTGCCGCAGCCGCCAGCTTTGCGGGCATTTCGGGCAGGCCAGCGGCAACCGCGCCCTCGCCCGCCGCTTTCAGCCATTCGGCATGGGCAGGATCAACCATCATCGGCGCGGTGGGGCCGACGGGGTTTCCGAAGATCCAGTTGATGCCGATGCGCATCAGGCTGACCCCGATCACCAGAATGATCGTGCCCGTCACAACCGGCGGAAAGAACCGCAGCATGCGCGAGACCAGCGGCGCAATGAGCATGGAGATGATGCCCGCCGCGATGATGGCGCCGAAGATGCCCCGCGCACCCTCTGGCCCGCCGTTCGCGTTGGCCATAGCGACCATCGGGCCGACGGCGGCGAAGGTCACACCCATCATCACGGGCAGTTTGATGCCGAACCACTGGGTCGCACCAAGGCTCTGGATCAAGGTTGCGATGCCGCAGACGAAGAGGTCAGCCGAGATCAGAAAAGCGACATCGGCCGGATCAAGCTTGAGCGCCCGCCCGACGATCAGCGGCACGGCGACGGCACCGGCATACATCACCAGAACATGCTGAAGCCCGAGTGCAAAAAGCTTCGGGGGCGGCAGAAATTCATCCACCGGATGGACCGAGGAGGTTGTCATGGTCTTCCCTTTCCTGCGGGGGATGTTGATTTTTCGCGCCGTCTCCGCGCCTCCCCCGAAGGTCACGGTCCGGTTAGGTTCCCGGCCGTTCAGCCGGGAAGAATGGTGTAGGGTTCGGGGAACCAATGCTCCTCAAGGTTGGGCGTGGTGCCGATGCGGTCGATCACCGCGAAAAGGCCGGGCTCGGCCAGCGGAGTCAGCACGCCATGCCAGGTGCCGCGGTACAGGTTGATCGCCTGCTCGCCGTCAGTCACAAAGGCGCGCGGGGTGCCGGGTGTGCCACCCACATCGGGGGCCACGATGACGAGGAAGGGATCGGCGCTCATCGGCACGAAGGCCTGTGAGCCTTCGGGATGCCGCTCGACCATCTCGAGCCGGTAGGGAAACTGGCGCGGGATCGCCTTGAAGATCGACAGCCCCGCCCGCCCCTCTGGCCCGAAATCGAGGCGCGCCCGATCGTGGAAACGCCCGCAAAAGCCCTGGTTGATCAGGCGGTCAGGTGCGCCGGTTGCGTCCAGAACATCGCCGAAAGGGGCGAATTCGGCTTGTGTCAGCAATTCGGTGCGGATCTGGCGCATTATGGATACCTGCGCGGAGCGGCCCACGCCGGGGGCGCTTCGCCCCCCGGACCCCCAGAGGATACTTTGAAAAAGAAGATTGGGGCGGCCACCCGGATCATCGGCCAAACGCCCCGGTGCCGCGCAGCTTTGCGTGGCGGTTCACGTCCTTGTAGAGCAGATAGCGGAAGCGACCCGGACCAGCCGCATAGCAGGCCTGCGGGCAGAAGGCGCGCAGCCACATGAAATCGCCGGCCTCGACCTCGACCCAGTCTTGATTGAGCTTGTAGACCGCCTTGCCTTCAAGCACGTAAAGGCCGTGCTCCATCACATGGGTTTCCTCGAACGGGATCAGGCCACCGGGCTGGAAGGTCACGATGTTCACATGCATGTCGTGACGCAGATCGTCAGGCTCGACAAAGCGGGTGGTGGCCCATTTTCCCTGCGTTTCCGGCATGGCATTGGGGGCGATGTTTTGCTCATTCGTCACGAATGCCTCGGGCGCGGGGACACCGGGGGCAGCTTCATAGAGCTTGCGGACCCAGTGAAAGCGCGCGGGCGCGGACCTGGCGTTCCGCACTTGCCAGACGCAACCTGCCGGCAGGTAGGCATAGCCGCCCGGGCCAAGGTCATGCTCTTTCCCGTCGATCGAGAGCCAGATCTCGCCCTCGGTCATGAAGATCACGCCCTCGGCGCCGCTTTCGGGCTCGGGCGCGGTGGAGCCGCCACCGGGGCCGACCTCCATCACATATTGGCTAAAGGTTTCCGAAAACCCCGACATCGGGCGGGCAATCAGCCAGAGGCGCGTGTTGGTCCAGCCCGGCAGTGCGCTGGTGACGATGTCTGAAAAGCAGCCCTTCGGGATGAAGGCATAGGCAGGCGTAAAGACCGCGCGTTGCGTCATCAGCGCAGATTGCGGCGGCAGGCCACCGGGAGGGGCGTAGTAGGTGGTCATGGCAGAATGTCCTTCAGCCGCAGTTCCGCGATGCGCTCGACCTGAGCGCAGGCGGTCGCGAACTCGGTGGCGTTGTCATTGGCGATGCGCGCGTTGAACGCCGCGAGGATCGAGGCCTTGGTATTGTCGCGCACGGCGATGATGAACGGAAAGCCGTGACGCGCGACGTAGTCGTCATTCAACCGCTGGAAGGTTGCGCGCTCTTCATCTGTCAGCGCATCCAGCGCGGCGCTGGCCTGCTCGGCGGTGCTTTCAGCCGTCAGGCGTTTGGCCTGTGCGAGTTTTCCCGCAAGGTCGGGGTGGGCGCGCAGGACGCCAAGCCGCTCGTCCGCACTCGCCGCGCGGAACATCCGCGCCAGCGCATTGTGCAGACCCGTGGCTGTGTCATGCGCCGGGCCAAGCTCAAGATCAAAGGCGCGTTCGGCGATCCAGGGCGAATGTTCGAAAATTGAACCAAAGCGTTCGACAAAGCGGTCGCGCGTCATCTGAGAAGGCCGCTCGAACCGCTTGTGCGGATGGGTCTTTCGCCAGTGATCGGCAATGTCGATCCGGCGCGGAAACCAGACGCCTTCGTGCGATTGTGCATAGTCAAGGAACCGGATGAGCCCAGCGATCTTGCCCGGCCGCCCGATCAGACGATTGTGCAGGCCGATGGAGAACATCTTCGCCTGCCCGGCCTGCCCCTCGGCATAGAGCACGTCGAAGCTGTCTTTCAGATACTGATAGAACTGCTCGCCGGTGATGTATCCGGGCGCCGTCGCAAACCGCATGTCATTGGCTTCAAGCGTGTAGGGGATCACCAGTTGATCGTGATCGCCCACTTCGCGCCAATAGGGCAGATCATCGTCATAGGTGTCGGAGATCCAGTCAAGCTGCCGGGTTTCGGCCGTCAGGCGCACGGTGTTCATCGAGCAGCGCCCGGTGTACCAGCCGCGCGGCGGCGTGCCGACCACCTCTTCATGCAGGCGGAAGCTTTCGGCGATCTGGCGGGCCTCTTCCTCTTCCGGCATGTCGCGGTGATCGACCCATTTCAGGCCGTGGCTTGCGATCTCCCACCCGGCGGCCTTCATCGCGGCGACCTGTTCGGGATTGCGCGCAAGTGCGGAGGTTACGCCATAGATGGTGACCGGGATACTGCGTTCGGTGAACAGCCGGTGCAGGCGCCAGAAGCCTGCGCGCGCGCCGTAATCGTAGATCGATTCCATGTTCCAGTGGCGCATACCGGGCCAGGGCGCGGCACCAGCGATGTCAGAGAGGAACGCCTCACTGGCTGCATCACCATGCAGCAGGTTGTTCTCGCCCCCCTCTTCATAGTTCAGGACGATGGAAACGGCGATCCTTGCGCCGCCCGGCCATGCCGCATCTGGCGGATTCGGCCCGTGGCCTCTGAAGTCTCGGGGGTAACGATTTGCCATGTATCACCTCTGTCTTGGGCACAGATTAGGCGCCAGATACGAAAACTTTTTTCAAAAAAACCACTAAAGACCTATTCAGCAACTGCGTGATCGCCAGACGGGCGGTTTGGCTGCAAACTGCGCCCGGGTTCATCAAGGAAGGAAGCACCATGGCAGAGGGCCGGCTGACGACACATGTTCTGGATACAGCGCGGGGCAAGCCTGCGGCAGGGGTCAAGATCATGCTCTACCGGATCAGCGGCAACAGTCACCGCAAGATTGCCGAGACGGTGACCAATGCCGACGGCCGGACCGATGCGCCCATGCTGGCGGGCGACAAGCTGACCGAGGGCAGCTATGAACTGGTGTTCTGTGCAGGCGACTATCTGCGCGCCAGCGGACAAGCGGCTGAGGGCACGTTGTTTCTGGACGAGATCCCGATACGCTTTGGCATCCCCGACCCAAGCCAGCACTACCATGTGCCGCTGCTGATCTCGCCTTTCGCCTATTCCACCTATCGTGGAAGCTGACGGCGCCTGCCGCCCGCTGCTCTGGCGATGCGCAAAAGCCTCCGACGATCGCCTGTGACCAGCGCATCGACAAGCCCCTGAAGGCCCGTCTGCTTCAGGTGCGGACCAAGCCTGCCATGCGTGATGCCATCAAACAGGATATGGTCGACGCCCCGTTGAAGCGGGAAGGACATGGCCTGCACCCCATCATCGGCAAGTCCATGCATCAGGCAAATCCATGGACGCGCGGGCAGCGGGCAGACGGGCCGGCGGAACATGCCCACGCGCTGCGCATGGTCGCGCCAGCGCGGCTCGTCAAGGACGGCCGGGTCGATGCTGAACTGCGGGCCTATCGCCAGAACCGCATCGATGGGCAGCAGGGACGCTGCGACCAGCGCCGAAAACGCACCCATCGAGACACCAATCGCCACGATCCGCGTCAACTTCTGGCGCGACATGGCATGGTGCAGGGCAGACCGTACGACGCTGTCGAACTCGGGCGCATTGGCCCAACTGCGGCTTGCGTCGCGGATGAACAGCGCACCACGCCCGCCGCGCACAGCCATCTGCCTGAACTCTGGTTCCGGCATGCGGTCAGGATCGTGGCCTATGCTCGAAAACACCATGACCAGTGTGCCGCCCACGCCGGGGGCATAGTCCACGGCAAAGGGCAGCGGCACCAGTACGGGTTCAAGCGACGACATGCGGAAAGCTATGCGCCCGCCCGACGGCGGCAAAGGCTCCCGTCTCATCCGCGAGGATTGTCTGCACCTCGATCGCCTTGTCGCGAATGTCGAGCAGATTGAAGGCATTGGCCTCGGCCCGGCGGCGCCAGGAAAGCCCCGTCCCGGCCTGCACGAACAAAAGCCCCGGTGCTGCGGTAAAAGGCCCTGCATGACTGACATGGATATGTCCCGACAGCACCATCCGCACCCCCATCTCCGGCAAGCGGCGCAGCGCGAGTTCAGCCCCCTGCATCAGCCATTGCTCCTCTCCCGGCAGGTGTTCAAGCGGGTGATGCATCGCCACGATCCGCAACCTGTCTCCGGCAGTGGCAAACAACGCCTCCAACCGATCGAGCATCGCCGCGGTGATGCGGCCCTGCTTCCAGGCCAGCGGATTGGCGGTGTTGATCCCCGCGACGATCACCTGCGCATCCTGCCAAACGCCTTCCAGATCGCGCGCAAGGCCCTGGCGCCACGCGCGCCAGGGACAGATCAGGCGGGCGGCGATGTTCCATAACGGGATATCGTGGTTGCCCGGAATGCACAGCACCGGCACACCAAGCCGGTCGATGAAGTCGCGCGCCTCGGCGAATTGATGTGACTGCGCCCGCTGGGTCAGATCGCCCGAGATGACCACAAGGTCAGGCGAAAGATCGGCGATACGGGAACAAAGCGGCGCCAGAAGCCCTTCGGATGTTGCCCCGAAATGCAGGTCCGACACATGAACGATTCGCGTCATACGGCAACCTTGTCGGCCGCGTCGGGCACGATGATCGACAGCGCCATCGGCTCGATCCGGAACTCCAGCGGGTCAGACATGCGACGCTTTTCGCCATCGAAAGCAACGCGCGGGCGGGTGCGGCCGGTCTCGACCGTCAGGTCATGCGCGTAGATCAGATCGACATCCCGCCCCACCTGCACCCGGCGCAATGCCAGACGCATCGCAAGCTTGAACAGGTCCCACCGCGTGCCCCCGTGAACGACAAAGACCGCGAACTTGTCATCGCTGATCGCCTGCGCGCCCTGAAGGCCAAAGCGCTCCAGCTGATAGGCGGATCGCGCCACGAACACGAGCGGCGTGCGCAGGTCCTGCAGGTGTCCGTCGGCTGTCAGGCGCATCCGCATCGGGCGCTGAAACCGCACGAGGGTGCGCGCCACCGACCAATGCGCCATGATACGCGAACGGCCCCAACGCGCGTAGATGTCCTCGCGCGCCTGCAGGATCGTGGGATAGATCCCAAGGCTTGCGTTGTTCAGGAAAAGCTGCCCGTTCACCGTACCGGCCGAGATACGCCGGGTGTGCCCGCCCAGAATGGCACGGGCCGCGGCCTCTGGCTCCTGCGGCAGGCTGAGGCCGCGGGCAAAGTAGTTGAAGGTCCCAAGCGGCAGCACACCGAGGTTTACATTGGTGCCAAGCAGCGCATGCGCGACCCCCATCACCGTCCCATCGCCCCCGGCAGCCACGATGGTCGAATGGCCATCCGCAACCGCCATGCGAACGAAGGCATCCAGATCATCGCCCTTGCGCCAGCGCCGCAACTCGACGCCAGGACCAAAGGCCGCCATTGCGCGCTCGATGGCGGCGGCGTCGCGGCTGTTGCGCCCGGAACCCGGATTGGCCACCACGCAGATACTGTTCGGGTCAATCGGCATGCGTGGGTCCTGTATCAGGCGCCCCGGTTCGCAACTCCTGCATCCGCTGCGCCATGTCGGCCTTGATCCGCGCAATCATGAAATCCACGAAGAGCCGGATTTTCGGATCACGAAACCGCCGGTGCTGGCTGAGGCATGAGAGTTGCGTTGCAAGCGGCGGCGTGGCCGTGGCAACCGGCACAAGCCGCCCGTCGCGCAGATACTCGGCCACCTCGAAGATCGGCTTCATCACGATGCCGCGCCCGTCCAGTGCCCAACCGGTCAGCACATCGCCATCGTCCGTCTCAAACGGGCCCGCGATCTCAAAACGGCGCGGCCCTTCGGGTGTCTGCAAGGTCCACTGGAATTCACGCGCGCCAGGAAAACGCAGGTTCAGGCATTCGTGCCGATCCTCGACCAGCGCCGCGCCATCGACCGGATTGCCCCGCCGCGCAATATAGGCCGGCGAGGCGCACAGCACGCGGGGGCAATCGGCAACCAGACGCACCTTCAGCGTCGAATCCTCGAGGATGCCCAGATGGAAGGCCACGTCCAGCCCCTCGGCCGTGACATCGACATTCCGGTCCGACAGGCGCAGACGCACATCGATCTGCGGGTAGTGATCCTTGAAGGCGGGCACCTGCGGCCCGATGAACCGGCGCCCGATCCCGAGGGGGGCGGCGACAAAGATCGTGCCACGCGGATTCTGGGTGACATCGACCACCGCCGCCTCGGCCTCGTCGATCGCCTCGAGCACTTTGCGCGCCCCGTCATAGAAGATGCGACCATTCTCTGTTGGCTGGAGGCTTCGCGTCGTGCGGTTGAAAAGCCGCACGCCAAGATGCTTTTCAAGCTCGGTTATCCGCGACGAGGCCACGGCCGGAGAGGTCCGCTGATCCCGGGCTGCCGCACTCATGCTGCCCAATTCATAGACACGGACGAACATCTTGACGTTGTTCACATAGGACATGCGCGCGCCCCGCCATTTTCTTCGAGCTTTTGAAAGTGATCCCGTATTTGATGGAATTATCCGAAAAGATGCGCGTCGGTATACCTTTTTCAACAGCCATCAGAGAGGTCGGTCGATGTATGATTTTGCCGTGATCGGAGAATGGATCGAGTTCGCCGTCCGCTGGACCCATGTGATCACGGCCATCGCCTGGATCGGGTCGAGCTTCTACTTCATCGCGCTGGACCTTGGGCTTCACCGCGACCGCAACCTCGCCAGCGGCGCCGATGGCGAGGAATGGCAAGTCCACGGTGGTGGATTCTACCATATCCAGAAGTATCTCGTCGCGCCTGCGTCGATGCCCGACCACCTCGTATGGTTCAAATGGGAAAGCTACATGACCTGGATCACCGGCTTTCTTATGCTGGTGCTGGTCTACTACCTCGGCGCCGAATTCTATCTTGTCGATCCCAATGTCATGGAGTTGGAGATCTGGCAGGCCATCGGTATCTCTGTCGCCTCGCTCGCCTTTGGCTGGATCGCCTACAACACGATCTGCAAGACCTTTGTGAATGCCAACCAGACGGCGGTCATGCTTGCGCTTTTCGTGGTGCTGGTGGGCATGAGCTACTTCTACACATCGGTCTTTTCGGGCCGCGCGGCGCTGCTTCATCTGGGTGCGTTCACCGCCACCATCATGTCGGCCAACGTCTTCTTCATCATCATGCCGAACCAGCGCATCGTGGTGGCCGACCTCAAGGCCGGCCGGAAGCCCGATCCGAAGTACGGCAAGATTGCCAAGCAGCGTTCGACCCACAACAACTACCTGACGCTGCCGGTCATTTTCCTCATGCTGTCGAACCACTATCCGCTGGCTTTTGCCACGCCATGGAACTGGGTGATTGCCTGCCTCGTGTTCCTGATGGGTGTCTCGATCCGGCACTGGTTCAACACCCACCATGCGCGTCAGGGCAATCCGCACTGGACCTGGGCTGTTACCGTGCTTCTGATGCTGGTCATCGCCTGGCTGTCCTCGATCCGGCATGAGGCGCCCGAGGCAGAGCAGCAGGCCACGCTGGGCCCGCAAGCTCTGGTCTACGCGTCGGCTCCGGGGTTTGAGGATGTCACCTCGATCGTGCAGGGGCGTTGTTCGATGTGCCACGCGGCCGAGCCCTCATGGGAGGGCCTCTACTGGGCGCCCAAGGGCGTCGTTCTGGAAACGCCCGAACAGATCGCACATGAGGCGAAGCGCATCTACCTGCAAGCAGGCATCA
Organism: Gemmobacter aquaticus; assembly: GCF_007859075.1. Taxonomy (GTDB): domain Bacteria; phylum Pseudomonadota; class Alphaproteobacteria; order Rhodobacterales; family Rhodobacteraceae; genus Gemmobacter; species Gemmobacter aquaticus. The sequence continues at coordinate 202,187 of NZ_VOAK01000011.1, read as the reverse complement.
CCCATGCCATGCCGCCCGCGAACCTGAGCTATATCGAGCCCGCCGAGCGGCAGGCCATCGTACAATGGTTCGAAGGTGCCGACGGGTCAGCCCCCGGCATCTGACGAGAAAGGGGGGCTGTCTGCCCCCCTCGCCCTTCGGGCTCACCCCCCGAGGATATTTGGAGAAAGGAAAGAGAGCGGGACTGCCTTTTTGTCCCCTCGCCGTACCCTTCGCCGAGGGCGCAGTTCGCCCTGCGCCAACCTCAGACCGAGAAGCGCCACTCCATCGCCTGAACCTTGCTGCCGCCTGCCGGCACCGTGACCGTTGGAAAGGCGGGTTGGTTCGGGCTGTCCGGCCAGTGCTGCGGCTCGATCGCCAGACCTTCCCATGCGGGGCGACCGGGACGACCGGGCTTGCGGTTGTCATAGACCTGAATGCCGGGTTCGGTCGTGGCGACAACCATCGTCACACCGCTTGGGCCGGTCAACCACAGCACGTCGCGCATCGATGTGGGCGCATCCGACAGGCAGAAGTTAGTATCGAGCGACGGCGACTGCGGGCTGATGATGCGCCCTTGTCGCAAATCGAGATCGGTGTCGGTCAGTGCAAGAAGCCGTCCCGTCGGGATCAGGTCCTCGTCCACCTCGGTCACATGATCGGCTGCGATGCGCAGGGTATGGCCCGCCCATTCGGCACTGCCGTCAAGATTCCAGTAGGAATGGTTGGTGAAGTTCACGATGGTCTCGGCGTCGGTCGTCGTGGTCACCGTCAGGCGCAAGGTTGCCGGGGCCTCGATCTGCCATTCGGCCGTGACATGCCGGTTGCCCGGAAATCCGCCCTCGCCATCGGGCAGGTCCAACGTCAGCACCAGCCGCGTCTCGCTGGCCGATCCGATCTTCCACAGTTTGAACTGCGTGCCCGCCCCACCGGAATGCAGGGTATGCCGGTCAGCCTGATTGGCCGGAAACCGGCATTCCTTGCCGCCCACCTGAGCCCGCGCGCCGCCGATGCGGTTGGCGACCGGTCCGACAAGCGATCCGTGGTGCCGCATCGGCCCCTGATAGTCGGCCACATTGTCGGAGCCAAGCGTAAGGCCGTAGCCAACGCCATCGAGCCGGACATCCTGCAGGATCGCACCCAGCGTCAGCACCGTGGCCGAGAGGCCCCCCGCCCGTAGCGTGATGGCTTGCACCATGTCTCCGGCCTCTGTTCGGCCAAAATCGCGGATCATGCACCCCTCCCGTTCCGTTTGCGCTATCAACAGGCGGTCGGGGTGTGCAGTCAAGCCCCGCGCGTCTCAGCCCTCGGCCAGACAGGCGAGCAGCGTGTCGGCCACTCCGTTCAAGACCGCCAGATAAGCCCCCGCATCCGGCGCAACCGTTACGCCTTCGGGGTCAAGCGCCCCGCCCAGTTTGACACCGGTCAACTCGGCCATCTGTGCCAGCAGCTTCGGGTCATGGCCCGCTTCGGGGAACAGGCAAAGAGCGGTCGATCCGGCGGCCTCTTGCAACTCCTTCAGATGCGCGGCACCGGGGGATGTTGCATCGCCAGCAGCAACTGAACCTGCCAATGTCAGCCCATAATGCGCGGTGAAGTATCCATATGCGTCATGAAACACCACGAACGGGCGGTCGTGAAGCGGGGCAAGCTGTTGGGCAAGGTCAGCATCCGCCTCGGTGATGCGCGTCTTGCCAGAGGCGGCATTGGCGGCATAAGTCGCGGCGTTCTCGGGATCAAGGCGGGCAAGTTCGGCGGCGATTGCGTCCAGCCAATGCATCCCGTTCGCAGGGTCTAGCCACGCGTGCGGGTCCATGCCGTCGTGGTCATGATCATCAACCGCTTCGGTGCCGTGGCCGTCATGATCTTCATGCTCGGCGTGATCCGTGTGATCGTCATGATCAGTATGGTCATGCGGGGCACTGTCCCCAAAGGGCTGCAGGTGCGTGCCCTCTACCGCCAGCAGGCGCAGCTCTGCCCCGCCGTCGAGGCCATCAAGTGAGCGGTCAAGCCACGGCGACATCTCGGGGCCCATCCAGACCACCAGATCGGCATCGGCCAGTGCCGCCGCCTGCGAGGGGCGCAACTGGAAGTCATGTGCGTTCGCCCCCTGCTCCAGCAGCATTTCCGGAGAGCCGAGGCCACCCATGACCATCGCGACAAGGCCCTGCGCCGGAGCGAAATCGGTCACCACGCGCGGAACCTCGGCCGTGGCGGCGGTTGCAGCCATACTGGCAATCGCAACGGATATGATATAACGCATCGTGTCCCCTTTCGCATCTGCGGCCGGGCATCTATGTATGTAATACTATAACACGTCAAGAGGCCGCGATGCATCCGACCTTCCACGCGCATGACCACGCGCATTGCACTGGCGATGTGATGGCCCGGGCCGAGGCGATCACCGCCGCGAATGGCGCGCGACTGACCCCGGTGCGGCGTCGGGTGCTGGAGATTCTGCTGGAGGCGCATCGGGCGATGGGGGCCTATGACGTGCTGCAGCGCCTTGCCGCCGAGGGGTTCGGCAATCAGCCCCCCGTCGCCTATCGCGCGCTGGATTTCCTTGTCGAGCAGGGTCTCGCACACCGGATTCAGCGCCTGAACGCCTTTACCGCCTGCATGCATGCGGGCGAGGCACATGCCCCGGCTTTTTTGATCTGCCGCGTCTGCGACACGGTTGCCGAGGCCCCGGTGACCCCGATCCGCGCCGCGCTGGACGAAACAGCCGCAGCGCTCGGCTTCACGGTCGAGCGCGCCAGTATCGAGGCCATCGGGCTTTGCCCAAACTGTGGGGACACGGCATGACCGCGCTGATCGAGGCCCGCAACATCTGTGTCCGCGTTGGCGGGCAAGAGGTGCTGCATGACGTGTCGATGCAAATCGCCCCGCGTGAGATCGTAACGATCCTCGGCCCGAATGGCTCTGGCAAGTCTACGCTTCTACGCGCCCTTCTGGGCATCCTGCCGGTCAGCCATGGCGCGGTCAGCCAGCGGCCGGGCCTGCGGATCGGCTATATGCCACAAAAGCTGCACATCGACCGCACCATGCCGCTTTCGGCGAGCCGGTTCCTGTCGCTTCCCGGTCGCCACACTCAGGCGGAAACGCAGGCGATGCTGACCCGCGTTGGTGTGCCCGAGGTGGCAGACCGGCCGATGACCGGACTTTCGGGCGGGCAGTTCCAGCGGGTTCTTCTGGCGCGCGCGCTGTTGACCCGGCCAGAGCTTCTGGTGCTGGACGAGCCGACGCAAGGCCTTGATCAGCCCGGTGAGGCGGCCTTCTACCGGCTGATTGATGAGGTCCGGGACGAGACGGGTGCGGCTGTGCTGATGGTCAGCCATGACCTGCATGTGGTGATGAGCGCATCTGACCGCGTCATCTGCCTGAACGGCCATATCTGCTGCGAGGGCACGCCGCGTGTTGTTTCCAACGCGCCAGAGTATCGGGCCCTGTTCGGTCTGGGCACGCAAGGGGCGCTCGCGCTCTATCAGCACGTCCATGACCACGACCATACCCACGATGATCATACGCATGATCACGATCATGCGCATGCGCACGATGACAAGCATGGGCACCATCATCATGCTGGATGATTTTCTGTTCCGCGCGCTGCTGGCCGGCGTCGGCGTTGCGCTGGCCACGGGTCCGCTTGGCGCTTTCGTCGTCTGGCGGCGCATGGCGTATTTCGGCGATTCAACCGCGCATGCCGCGATTCTGGGGGTGGCGCTGGCGCTGGCGCTTGATCTACCGATCGGGCTTGGCACGTTGGTTGTGTCACTGGGGGTCGCGGTGGCGGTGGCAACGCTTGCCGCACGGGGCTGGGCGATGGATACCACCTTGGGCGTGCTGGCCCATTCGGCGCTGGCCTTTGGCCTGCTTGCCGCAAGCTTCGTGCCCGAGGCGCGGACAGATCTGTCGGCCTATCTGTTCGGCGATATCCTTGCCGTATCGCGCACCGATCTGGCCTTCATCTGGCTGGGCGCGCTGGCAGTTGTGGCGCTGCTGGTCTGGCGTTGGTCGGCCCTGCTTACGGCGACGCTGAACGAGGATCTGGCGGCGGCTTCGGGCATCAACCCCGACCGTGAACGGCTTGTCCTGACGCTCGCGCTGGCCTTGACCGTCGCAGTGGCGCTGAAGGTGGTGGGGGCGCTTCTGATCGCGGCCATGCTCATCATCCCGGCGGCCGCAGCGCGCGGGCTTGCGCGCAGCCCCGAGGCGATGGCGGTGCTTGCCTCGGTCGTGGGGGCAGCGGCCGTTGCGGGGGGGCTGGGCCTCTCGCTGCACATGGATACGCCGGCGGGCCCGTCGATCGTGGCGGTGGCGGCCGTGGCCTTTGCGCTGGTCGCAGGTTTGTCGCGGCGGCGTGGATAGGAGAAAGGCCGGGCACCCATCGGGCACCCGGCCAATCGTCAAAACGACTGGGGTCTGTCAGGACAGCGCCCGACGCAGCGGCGGTACGGTGCCCAGCACGATCAGGTCAAAGGCCAGCACTGCCAGCAGCGTCAGGCCCAGCACCGGGAAGGCCATCGCCATCACCAGCGCGATCAGCACCACCCCTTTGGTCAAAGGCACCAGATCGGGACGCGGAGGTGCTGCAAGGCGGGCAGCACCCGAGGGGCGGCGCTTGACCCACACGATGACAGACGAGACCGCCAGTCCGATGAAGATCAGGCAGAGCGCGATGTTCAGCGCTGCACTCCACCAGCCCATCAGCCCCATGTGGAACGGAATACCCACCGCCATCGCCTTGCCGGCAAGGCCGTAGTCGGCAAATTTGACATCGGCGAGGATATGACCGGTGTAGCGATCAACATGCACCGTGCGGTCGCTGGTCGGATCGGGGCTGTCGTTCGACATGCTGTCGCGGCTGATCGTCCACACGCCGGACTCATCGGCAGGGAAGGCCAGTTGGAACCGCCCGTCGAAGCCAAGCTCCCGCGCCAGAGCCGTGACCGAGGCCAGATCGACCGGCGCGCCTTCGGCAGTTCCCGCCACGCCCGCGTCCGACCCCGAAGCCGGCATCGGGGTCTGCTCCAGCGCCCACGGCACGGTTTCGCTTGCGGTGTGGTTCATGCTGGCATGGGTGGCATCCGACAAGGGGACGGCGTCCCATTTTTCGGCCGGGAAGGTCGACCAGGCCTGCACGAACTTGCCCCCCCATATCCCCGCCCACGACAGGCCCGAGATCAGGAAGATGATCAGGAACACGCTGACCCAGGTACCGATACTCAGGTGGAGCGACTTCCAGAATGCCCGCCCCTGCGCACGCAGATCAGGCACCAGCATCGAGGAAAAGCCACGCCCGCCCCGCGGCCAGGCAAGGTAGAGCCCGGTCACCACCAGCAGAAGCGCGACCGAGGCCGCAATCTCGACCAGCAGATCGCCGTAGAATTTCGCCTCGCCAACCTGCATCAACTCGCCATGCAGATGATTGGCCCATTCCTCCCAGGTATCGCCTTCTGCCGTGTCGCGCAGAACCGTGCCGGTCGCCGGGTCAAGCGCAAGGATGCGCGCGCCCGCTTCGGTCTGCACCCGGAACAGGGCCGGATTTTCGGCGCTGTAGGGGGCAATGTATTGATCGACCGTGCCGCCGGCATGGGCGGCTGCCGCCTCGGCCTGCGCGATGATCGGCATTTCGGCGCCCGCGCTTACATGCAACCGCTCGCCATACTCGGGCGAGATTGCGCTGAACCAGACCATGATGATCCCCGTCACCGAAAGAAGCACGATGAAGGGAATCACGAACAGCCCGGCATAGAAATGCCAGCGCCAGACTGCGAAATAGAGCTTGTTGATGCGGCTTGCGCCGCCTTCGGCCGTCTGGCCGGGCGTTTGGGTAGACATGCGGATACTCCGTCTGAATTTGCGATTGGATTTTCAGATCAGACGGTTGCAGGGGGCCCGCGCGCAAATAGGCCGCGCGGATCAAACGCCGGACGCCAAAGATTATCCGGGCTCGCGGGCACCACCGCGCGGCTCAGCATGACGGGTGGAGACACCATCGGCATGTCGGCAATCACAACTGCCGACGTCATCTGCGCCCAGGAACACCGCCCGTCCTTGGGCGCCTTGTGGCCAAGCTCTTCACCGGTGACAGGATCAATGGACATGCTGACCGGCCCATCAACCGAGCAGATGACCATCGTGATACCGCCACCAGCCCCCTGCACAGGCATGTAGCCCTGCGCCACCAGCGAAAGCATGACAAACGGCATCACCAGCATCAGGCTGGCGATCCGCGCAAGGCAATGCAGGCACAAAAGGCGGGCAGTCATCGCACCGGCATGCCTTCGGATTGAGGAATCGTCAAGGTCGCGCCAACCGTCGCCATCAGAGGTGCATGTCGTTTTTCGCCACAACAGGTCGGACAGCCTTGGTCGCAAAGTGCTGTCCGTGGCATTCATGGGGCAAGGATTGCAGCGCTAACGGAGTCGCGCCCATGAAAACCCATGTCAAAGCCCTTGTCGTCGGCGGCGGTGCCGTCGGGAACGGCATCGCCTATCATCTGGCCAAAGCGGGCTGGGACACCATGCTCGTGGAACGCGACGAACTGACCAGCGGCTCGACCTGGCACGCCGCTGGCCTTCTGCCGCTGTTCAACATGTCTTTCGCCACCACCCACATCCACAAGTACTCGGTCGATTTCTACAAATCGCTCGAGGCGGAAACGGGCCTGAACGCTGGCTTCTCCATCTGCGGCAACCTGCGCATGGCGCAGACCGACGCGCGGATGGATGAATACATGCTCTATTCCTCGGTCGCGGAAACCGCCGGGGTCTATCACGAGTTCCTGACGCCCGCGCAGATCAAGGAGCGCTGGCCGCTGGTACGCACCGAGGATCTGAAGGGCGCGCTCTTCCACCCGCAGGACGGCTATATCAACCCCGCCGACGTGACGCAGGCCATGGCCAAGGGCGCCCGTCAGCATGGCGCCCATATCGAGCGCAAGGTGCAGGTCAACGGCTATCGCTGGACCGGCAGCGAATGGGTCGTCTCTTGCACCCGCATGGTGGAAAAGGGCGGGATGCTGGTCGCCTCGGACGACCATTTCGAGATCGTGGCCGAACATGTCGTCACCGCGACCGGCAACCATGCACAGCGCACCGCGCGCCTTCTGGGCGTCAAGATCCCGGCGATCCCGGTCGAGCACCAGTATATCGTGACCGAGCCCGACCCGGCGCTGGTCGCATGGCGCAAGGCCGGCAACCCCGAACACCCGGTGCTGCGCGACGCCGATGCCAAATGGTATGTCCGCGAGGAACGCGGCGGCTGGATCCTTGGCCCCTATGAGCGCAATGCCCCTGCCCGCTTCCTCTATGACGTGCCAGAGGCCTTCCGCGCCGACCTGTTCCCGCTGGATCTGGAGCGGATCGAGGCGGAATACATGTCGATGATCCACCGCATCCCGACCTCGGAAACCGTGGGTCTGAAGGACGATTTCAACGGCCCGATCTGCTACACCCCCGATGGCAACCCGCTGGTCGGACCGGTGCCGGGCCTGCGCAACATGTGGATCGCCGAAGGCTTCAGCTTCGGCATCACCGCGGCGGGCGGCACGGGCTACTACCTCGCCCAGATGATGGTCGATGGCGAAGCCGAGATCGACATGGCGAGCCTCGACCCCAAGCGCTACGGCAACTGGATGACCACCGAGTATGCCGCGCGCAAGAACGAAGAGTGCTACGAGCACGTCTTCATCCTGCACCACCCCGACGAAGAGCGTGAAGCCTGCCGCCCGCTGCGCACCGCCCCGGCCTATGACCGCCAGATCGAGATGGGCGCGCAGATGGGGCAGGTGAACGGCTGGGAACGCCCGAACTACTACGGGCCCAAAGACGCGCCCGCCGATTTCGACCATGACAGCCGCAGCTTCCGGCGCGGCGCGTGGTGGCCCTATGCCAAGGCCGAAGCCGAGGCGATCCGCAATACCGTGGGCATCATCGATGCCTCGGCCTTTACCAAGCATCTGGTCCGCGGCCCCGGCGCCACCGCCTTCCTGGATCACTTCACCTGCAACAAGCTGCCGGCGGTTGGCCGTATCAACCTGACCTACGCCCTGACCGATGCGGGGACCACCCGCACGGAATACACCATCGTCCGGCTGAAAGAGAACGAGTACTATCTGATCTCTGCTGGCGCATGGACCGCCTATGACGCTGACTTCCTGCAGAAATCGGCCGAAGACTTCATGGCGGCAGGCGGCGGATACATCGACATCCACGACGTGACGACCCAATGGGGCGTCTTCGCCCTCGCCGGGCCGAATGCGCGGGCCTTGCTGAAAGAGATCGTCAAGGATGCCGAGCCTGAGACGGTCCTTTCGAACAAGCGCTTCCCGTGGCTGAGCTACCGTGACATCGAACTGGGCATGTGCCCGGTCCGGGCGGTGCGCGTGGCCTATACGGGCGAGCTGGGCTGGGAGCTCCACTACCCGATCGAGTTCGGCCGCTACCTGTGGGATCTGCTCTGGTCGGTGGGTGAAAAGCACGGGCTCAAGGGCGTTGGCGCCCGCGCCCAGAACTGGCTGCGCCAAGAGAAAAGCTACCGCGCCTTCGGCAACGAGCTGGGTCGTGACGCAACGCCCCTGGAAGCCGCGCTGGACCGTTTTGTGGACCTTTCGAAAGACTTCCGTGGCAAGCAGGCGATGCTCGACAAGGGCATCCGCTCGCTCTGCGTAACGCTTCTGATTGACGGGCCGGCGGATGCAGACCCGTGGGGCAAGGAGGCGATCCTGAAGGATGGCGTCAAGGTCGGCCGTCTGACCTCGGGCGGCTATTCGGTGGCCTTCGGCAAGCAGATCGGCATGGGCTATGTCAGCCCCGAACTGGCGGCCGTCGGCACGAAGCTCAAGATCAAGATGCAACTCAAGGAATGGGACGCCGTGGTTGTCGAGGACAGCCCCTTCGACCCGAAGAACGAGCGTATCCGCATCAACGGCTGAGGCGGCAGCGCCTGCAAGAAACAGGGAGGGGGCGCTCGCGCCCCCTCTTGCCTTTCGGCAATTCACCCCCTGAGGATACTTGGAAAAGGAAAGAAGGCGCGGCGATCGGTCGCCTTGGCGCCGGCAGCCGAAAGCAGCATCTGCGATAGAGCCCGAGGAGTTCGTCAATGTCAGCCTTTCCGCCTGCCTTTCCCGTGACGCCCGCGCAGATCGATACGCAGGTTGCGGCCTTCTATGCGGCGGTGCGGGCGCATCCGGTGCTGGGACCGGTGTTTGCCACGCATGTGCAGGACTGGCCCGCCCATGAGGCCAAGATCGGTCGCTTCTGGCGCAATGCGATCCTGCACGAACGGAACTATCACGGCTCGCCCCTGATGGTGCACAGACAGGCCGGGAATGTTGAGGCCGCGCATTTCCCGATCTGGCTCGCGCTTTTTGACGAGGTGCTGGCCCGCACCCTGCCACCCGAGGTCGCGCGCCCCTGGTCGACGGTTGCCCATCGCATCGGTCGGGCCCTGTCGATGGGGCTGGCCGATGCCGAGCGCCCGTCAGACACCGTCCCGCGGCTCTGAAACGCTCTGCGCCGCCCAGCGATTAAGCCAGGCGAGGCCGGCGAGTCCCAGACCAAGGCCCGCGAAACTGACCACCCGCAGAAGGCCGGTCAGCCCGGCGGCATCCCACAGGAACACCTTGACCACCGTCAGGCCAATGACCGCCATGGCAATCCGGCGCAGCGGCACCGAACGCCGCGCGAGCGCCTGCCAGAGCAGAACCGCCCCTGCAAGCAACATGGCGAGGGTGTAGCTGTAGAGCTCGGCCGGAAGGACATCGCTGCCACCGATCCAGGGACCATGCCACAGGCGGCGAATCTCGAGCCCGACATAAGTGATGCAGAGCACGATCCCGGCAAGCCGCAGGGCACGCCGGACCTGTGGCGGCAAGACCTTCAGCACACCGGCCAGCACCAGAGCCAACAGCCCCGGCAGGGCATAGGCCAGCGCAAGGCTGTCAAGTATCGCGGGCCCCAGAACGAGGCCGCCGCGATACTCTGGCGAGGGGCTGATCAGCGGATTGTAGGGCACCAGTGCCGCAAGCAGGCCAAGCGCGGCCACCAGCCCCGCCAGTGCCGCGATGCCCAGTCTGAGCGTGCGATTGAAACCCTGCACCGCACCCGCGCGCCAGAGTTGGGTCGCCCCCAGAATAATCCACGGCAAGGCGTGCAGACTTGATCCCCAGTGTGTCTGATTGAGGTCGATCCAGGTATTGGCCGGATCAACAGCCTCACCAGCGGGACGAAGTAGCCGCAGGACAAGCACGTTCACCAAAAGCGCAAGCGCCGCCAGCCCCAGGCTTTCCAGAACCGCACGCGGCATCACTCGCGTCTCTGGCAGCAAGCGCAGCCCGGCCCAGCAGGCGGCTGCAACACCCAGATAGGCGGCGAGTACCGCAGCAGTAGGCGCAACCTCGGCCCAATTGATACCCGGATCCGCAACCAGACGCCACGACAGGACCGCAGCCCCAAGTTGCACGAACCAGCCCATTTCCGGCAGCTCGAACCGGCGGTCAAGCGCGGTTGCCGTAACCAGCAGCACGGCGAGTGCCAGCGTCAGCGCCGCCGCCGATGTCAGCAGGAAAAGCGCAAGCGCAATCAATGACAGCGCCGACAAGGTCGCCCATGCGCTGCGCCGACCGGGCTTAGCGTCGGCGCGCGCAAAGGCCACGGCAAGGCCGACCATGCCCGCGGCCACGGCCATGACATGCAGCGCCCAGCCGAAGTCCCCCAGAACCGGAGCCGGTTGCCACAGGAACTCAAGCGTCGCCACCGCAAGCGGTGCGACCATGACCGCGCCAAGCGCATAAGGCAGCGCCCTGGAACGAAGGCTGCGCCATGCCGAAGCCGCACTGATCAGGGCCGCAAGCACCAGAAGGAATGTGACCGTCCCCGGCGCCGATGTCTCGGGCGGGCGCAGCGCGATGGCTTGCTCGGCAAATGTCCAGATCATCGGTCGGGCCAGTGCGAGCTTGGCCAGAAACCCGAGAGCGGCGATCAGGGCGAGATCCTCAAGCCCGTCGGCACGCTCGGCCCAGACAAGAAGCCCGACCGCAAGACCCGCGAGAAGGATGAAGGCGAGTGTGCCGTCGGTGCCGAAGTTGGCAAACCACACAAGGCTTAGGACGACAAAGATCAGGTTCCCCACTGCAAGTCGCACCGGGAAGTTGGGCCACCGTCCGTCGCGCCGCCAAAGTGCGCGCAGAACGCCCGGCCCGTCATGCGCGGGGATCAGGGTCCGTTCGGGCAGAATGATGGCAAGGAAGGTGCTGACCGACAGGCTGACCAACCAGCCCGAAAGCGAGGCGCCGGAGCTGAACATGGCGTTGAGCCCCAGATGTCCCAGCACCAGCGCCAGAACAGAGACCCATGCCCAGCGGCGGAAACTGTCGACCGCAAGGCCCACCATGACGAGCAGCAAGTAATGAACATAGAGCCAGTCCGGCGCATTTGTCCCGCCATCCAGCAAAAAGGGTGTGGCTGCACCGCCGATCAGACCCACAGCAACCAGCAGCGGGCCATGGCGCCAGCCGAGAAAGATCGCGCCGGCAGCGGCAAGCCCAAGGCCCGCGAAAGTGACGCCCGGACCGTAAAGCCCGTACATCAGCCGCCCGGCAGCCACGCCGGCAAAGACTGCCACAACTCCTGCTCCGCAAAGCGCAGCGGCGATCGGGCTCGACGGCGTGTCGACCGCGCCCGCATCGCGCCTGCGCAGCCACTCTCCCCCGCCAATCAGCGAAAGGCCGAACAGGATGGCGGCAGCAACCCGCGCAGGCGGGGGCAGCAGGCCCTTTTCGATGCCGTACTGCACGAAAAACACGCCCGCCAGCGCAAGTGAGGCCGCGGCGACTGCGATCACCCAGTTCTCACGCAGCCAGCGCACCAATGCGGCCAGACGATCCCGTCGGATCACCAACGGGCGGTCCTGTTCAGTTATCGGCGCGGCCTCTGGTTCGGCAACCACGACGCGGGCGCCAAGCACTGCGGGCGCGGGGCCTGCTTCTTTGATGGTTGCCTCTTCCAGGACGATGGGCTCGTCGGCCAGCATGGGAGGGGAAGCGGGAGCAGGCGCGGCTGGTGCCAGGTCCGGGGTGATCGGGCTTTGTGATCCTGCCCGCAGGCGCGCGACCTCGGCCTCAAGCACCGATGTGCGCGCCCGCAGTCGGGCCACCATCACGAACAGAACGATGACCCCGACCGGGATCGCCAGCACTACAATTGCCAGCAAGGCAAGCAACCCGTCCATTCACTCTCTCTCCGCAACCTGTGGCCACGTTATCACCTGCGGCGGCGGTGACGAGTCAGGATTCCCCGCCCTCTGACCTGCCCCCGCGGTCAAAAAGGCCCGCCAGCGCGCGCGAGACAAGCATCGACACACCCGGTCGTCCGGCGACGTGGAAGGGCAAAGGGCGGCACAGTTCCATCGCGGCTACGCCGACACGGGCAGTCAGCGCCCCGTTCACCACGCCTTCGCCAAAGCGGCGCGAGAGTTTCGACAGGACGCCCCCGCCCGCGACAGAGCCAATCAGATCATCGGTCAGCGCCACTGCCCCCGTCGCCACCAGATAGGTGAAGACCCGGCGCAAAAGGCCCAGCGAGGCAAAGCCGCCGGACCGGCCCCCATAGATTTCGGCAATGCGGCGGATCATCCGCAGGTTGGCAAAGAGCGCGGTCGCCACATCGGCCAGAGCCATGGGAACAAGCGCCGTTACCGTCGCGACCTGCCGCGCCGCGGCCTCGATCTCGCGGCGGGCCAGCGCATCGAGCGGAAGGATCAGCACCCGCTCGGCATGGTCGATCAGCGCATCTGCGTCGAACAGGTCATCATGTGCGGCAGCCAGTTCAAGGCGCGCGCCATTCATCTCGGGCCGGTGCGCATAAAGCGCCGTCACCTGCTCTACCGCCTTGCGCGCGGCCTTTGCATCGGCCGATGCGCGGGCGGACGCCGCCTGATGGCGCAGGCTGTCCAGTCGGGCAAGACGCAGGTAGGCACCCCACTCGCGCAGACCGAGGATCAGCGCCAGCCCCACCGCCACGGCCGTCAGCACAAGCGCGATGCTGCCCAGTATCGGGTTGCGCGCAAAGAGTGTCGCGATGAAATCCCATGCCGCGACCGACAGAACAAAGCTGAACAGTGCGCCAAAAGCCCAGAACGTCGCGCGGGCAAGGGGCGAGGCACGGCGGGCCGCAAGACGTGCCGCCGTCTGCATCGCGCGCCCCTCGGCCGGGGCATCAAGCACGGGTGGCGCGGCGCCAGGGTCTGCATCATCCTGCCGGTCGATCAGCACGGGGCCACGCAAGGGACGGGTTTCGTCGTCGGTCACAACCGGTCTCCGATCAGAAACTCGGCCGCGCGGTCCAGCCGGATATGCGGTGGGCCCTCGCCGGGCCGCAGGTTCAGCCGCGCGGGCGCAAAGGCCATCAAGGCAAAGTCGGCGTCCAGCCAGCGGTCAGCCCCCTTGCGGGCAGGCGAGAGCAGCCGCGCGGGGTCAGAGGGCAGCTCGCCCGGATACATGGCCGCCTGCTTGCCGGTTGAAAGCAGCCTGCCCCGCACCATCGGCAAGGCCTCGCCGTCGCGCTCGACCATCTCCTCCACCGTGGCGCGCAATCCGGCCAGTGACATCGCGGCCACCTCGGCCCCCGAAAAGGCGGCACGGTCACGCGCCTCGCGCACCAGCGCCTCGGTGATTGCCGTCAGCGCAGCGTGCTGGCTCTGGTGCAGATGGTCGGCCTTGGTCGCGGCGAACAGGATCTTTTCCACCCGGCGCCCCAGCAGGATGCTGGAGAGAAAGCCGTTCCGCCCCGGACGGAAGGCCGAGAGGATCTCGGCCATGGTCTGGCGCAAGTCCTCCAGCGCCTGCGGCCCGGCATGGATCGCGCCCAGCACATCGACCAGCACCACCTGCCGGTCGATCCGGGCAAAATGCGCGCTGAAGAAGGGCTTTACCACCTTGGACTTGTAGGCCTCGAACCGCCGTTCCATCTCGTGCCACAGGCTGCTGCGGCTGGCGCTTGCCGGTTCGGGGATCGGCGCAAAGGTCAGCACCGGGCTGCCGGCGAGCTCACCCGGCAAGAGGAACCGGCCCGGCGTGCAATCTGACCAGCCCGCCGCGCGCGCGGCCTGCAGATATTCAGTGAAGGACTGCGCAAGCCCTTGAGCGCGCATCTCATCAAACCGCAGCGACCCATCCTCGGCACGGGCCGTCGCGAGATAGGCCGCACCTTCGGGGCGCCGGGCCATGCGGGTCAGCGTGTCCTCGGCCCAGCGGGCATAGCTTTTGTCCAGCAGTGCCAGATCCAGCAACCATTCGCCGGGATAGTCGACGATATCCAGATGAACGGTTTGCGACCCGGTGATTGCGGCCATCAGCCCCGCAGGCTTGACCCGGAACGACAGGCGCAATTCGGATACGGCGCGCGTGCTGTCGGGCCAATGCGGAGCGTCACCGGTCAGCGCGGCCAGATGGCCCTCAAAGTCAAAGCGTGGGATGGTGTCATCGGGTTGAGGTTGCAGATAGGCCGCCTCGATCCGCCGCGACGCTTCTGCCGAAAGCTGCGGCATCCGCCCCCGGTCCAGCAGGTTCGCAACCAGCCCGCTGATGAACACCGTTTTGCCTGCACGCGACAGCCCCGTCACCCCAAGGCGAACGACGGTGTCGCTGAAAGGTTCCGTGACGGTCGCGACCAGCCCCTCAAGGCTGCGTCCCAACTGTTCGGTCAAGTCACTGATCGCCACCGCGTTTTGCCCGGTCGTTGATGTTTCGCCCCTCAACATAAGCAGCGACGGGCATTTGTGTAGTCGCGAATTCGATATGCCACGCGCCAAGAGAAAGGGCGGCCGTTTGGCCGCCCCCCGTTTCCTCTTAGCCCGCGTCGCGGTAATCGACGGTTTTCACGTCATCACCTGGGTTCGATTTCTTCCGCCGCTCGATCAGGCGGTTCAACGCATTCACATAGGCCTTCACGCTGGCTACGATCGTGTCGGTATCGGCCGACTGGCCGGTTGCGATGCGACCGTCCTCCTCGATCCGGACACTGACAGTGGCCTGGGCGTCAGTGCCCTCGGTCACGGCATGCACCTGATAGAGTTGCAGGTTCACCTTGTGGGGCCACAGCATCTTGACCGCGTTGAAGGCCGCATCCACCGGGCCGTCGCCGGTGGCGTCGATGCTGTGCTCGACGCCATCAATCGCCAGGGTCAGTTCAGCTTCCTGCGGTCCTTCGGTGCCACAAATCACGCGCAGGCGGCGAACCTGCAGCGTATCATGTGCCTCGTGCGTGTCGCTGTCGCTGACCAGCGCCAGCAGGTCGTCGTCATAGACCTCTTTCTTGCGGTCGGCCAAGGCCTTGAAGCGTACGAACAGGTCGTTCAGCTGGTTGTCACCCAGCTCTACCCCCAGTTCCTTCATCTTTGCGCGCAGCGCGGCGCGGCCCGAATGCTTGCCCATGGCGATGTTCTTCGCCGTCAGGCCAATGGTTTCGGGGCGCATGATCTCGAAGGTTTCGACGTTCTTCAGCACGCCGTCCTGATGGATGCCGGATTCGTGCAGGAACGCGTTCTTGCCGACGATTGCCTTGTTGAACTGCACCGGAAAACCCGAGACGGTCGCGACCCGGCGGCTCAGATGCATGATCTTGGTGGTGTCGATGCCGGTCGCAAAGGGCATGATGTCATTTCTGACCTTCAGCGCCATCACCACCTCTTCGAGCGCGGCATTGCCCGCGCGTTCACCCAGGCCATTGATCGTGCATTCGATCTGACGCGCCCCCGCCTCAACGGCAGCCAGGCTGTTGGCCGTGGCCATGCCCAGATCGTTGTGGCAGTGGGTCGAGAAGATCACCTCATCCGCGCCCGGTACCCGTTCCAGCAGCATGCGGATCAGGTCAGCCGATTCGCGCGGCGCGGTGTAGCCCACGGTGTCGGGGATGTTGATCGTGGTGGCGCCTGCCTTGATCGCGATCTCCACCACGCGGCACAGATAGTCATGCTCGGTGCGTGTGGCATCCATGGCCGACCATTGCACGTTATCACACAGGTTGCGCGCATGGGTCACGGTCTGGTGGATGCGGTCCGCCATCTCATCCATGGTCAGGTTGGGGATGGCGCGGTGCAGCGGCGAGGTGCCGATGAAGGTGTGGATGCGCGGCGATTTCGCATGCTTCACCGCTTCCCAGCAGCGGTCGATGTCCTTGAAGTTCGCGCGGCTCAGCCCGCAGATGGTGCTGTTCTTCGCGCGCTTCGCAATCTCGCTGACGGCCGCAAAGTCCCCCTCGGAGGCGATGGGGAAACCCGCCTCGATCACATCCACGCCCATTTCATCCAGGAGGCCGGCAATCTCCAGCTTCTCCTCATGGGTCATGGTCGCGCCGGGCGATTGCTCGCCGTCACGCAGGGTGGTGTCAAAAATAACGACGCGGGGTTGGGCGCTGGTGTCGGTCATGGCTCTGTCCTTGAATTCTGATGCTTCGATCCCTGGGTGCTGGTCACCTCCGAGCGGTCGCACCCGAAGGCACGCTCAGAGGCAGCTAAGGAGAAGCAGGCCACGGCTGGCCGATGCGCCGATGCGCGGAAATGCGATATGTTGCCCCGTGGTCATGGCGCCGGACTATAACGGGCAAAGCGCGAAAGAAAAGAGGGGAAATGACATGGGGATGCGGCATGCGTCACGGCTTGGCCTTGCCTACTTCGCCGCGATCTTTGGCCTGGGCTTTCTGCTGGGCACGGTCAGAACGCTGCTGCTGGAGCCGCGGATCGGCGCCCTGCCTGCGGTCGCGCTGGAGCTGCCGGTGATGCTGGGCGCGGCCTGGGTCATCTGCGGGCGGCTCGTGCGGGGGCACGATCTGACCACGGGCGCGCGTGCGGTCATGGGCGGCACGGCATTCGCGTTTCTGATGCTGGCCGAATTGGCGTTGGCACTGGCCTTCGGCCAAACCCTGATCCAGTATCTGCAAAGCTACGCAACCCCTGCCCCTCAACTGGGGCTTGCCGGTCAGATCGTCTTTGGCTTGCTGCCGCTGCTCAGGGGGCGTCGCGCGTGACCCTTAGGCTCGCGCCGGGTCGGCGTAGGCATGCACGCGCCCAAGCCGGTCGGTCACCTGCCAGCGCCCATCCCCGTCGGGCTGCACATGGGCCGAGGTCAGCATAACCTTCCCCGCCCCGCCGGGGATATCGAGCACATAGGACGGCAGCGCGAGTCCCGACAGGCGGCGCTTGAGTTCGGCCATGATCGCCCGCCCCTCGGCAATCGTGGTGCGGAAATGGCTGGTGCCCTCGGCCAGGTCGCAATGGTGCAGGTAGTAGGGCTTGACCCGGTTGCGCAGCAGGCCGCGAAACAGCGCCTCAAGCACATCCGCATCGTCGTTCACACCGCGCAGCAAGACCGATTGCGAGAACATCGCGACCCCCGCCCGGTTCAGCCGGCGCATCGCGGCAGCGGCATCCGGGGTCAGCTCGTCGGGGTGGTTCGTGTGGATCACCAGATGCACGGGCTTTTCCCGGTCCAGCGCGGCAATCATGGCGGCATCGACCCGCTCGGGCGCGACAACCGGCACGCGGCTGTGAATGCGCAGCGTCTCGACATGCGGCACGGCCTCCAGCAGATCGAGGACCGCCGCCAGACGCCGGGCCGAGAGCGACATCGGATCGCCGCCCGTCAGGATCACCTCGCGGATCGCGGGCGTACGGGCGATATAGTCGATAGCCTGCGACAGATCGCCCTCGGGCAGCACCCCCGTCGCTCCAACCGTCTCGCGGCGGAAACAGAACCGGCAGTAAACCTCGCACACCTGCGTGACAGCCAGAATGACCCGGTCAGGGTAGCGATGCGTCAGCCCCGGCGCAGGGCTGTAGGCGCGGTCACCAATCGGATCGACCAGCTCTTCCGGCCGGGTGATCGCCTCGGCCAGGGTGGGCACGAACTGCGCTGCGATCCCTTGCGATGCCGCCTGATCACGCATGGCAGGCGACAGACGGATGCGAAACCGTTCCGCTACGGCCTCCAGCCCTTCTGCGTTTCCCGCAGACACCAGCCCCTCGGCCACAAGGTCAGCGACGCGCGTCAGGGCGGCAGAGGGCGGTGTACGGTCAGCGGTCATGGTAGATCCGGTTGGCGGCGGCAAGGCCGCGCCCTTAGCAGGCAATGTGTGCAAAAGAAAGCCGCCACCGCATCACATCCCTGCGCGGTGGGGTTTCCCCACGGCGACAGGGCCGCTATGCCAGTGTCAAGAAAACAAGGGTGAGTCTGGCATGGCATGGTCTCGACGCGCAGTTCTGGCGGGGTTTCTGGCATCAGCCGCGGCCCCGGCATTTGCCGAGGCACCGGCGGTCTCGCTTCTGCCGCGTCGCCGCGGTGACGGATCGGCGGAGCGCAGCACGCCCACCAGCGCCGAGAGCCTCATCGCGGGTGCCGAGCTTGGCGGGGCAGTCGGCTTTGTCGTGGCCGATGCACGGACAGGGACGATCCTCGAGGCCGTCGAACCCTCGCGGCAACTGCCCCCCGCCAGCGTGATGAAGGCGCTGACCGCCGCCTATGCGCTGGACCGGATGGGCCCTGCCCGCGGCTTTACCACCCGCGTTCTGGCCACAGGCCCGGTGTCGGGCGGCGTGGTACAGGGGGATCTGGTGCTGGCCGGCGGGGGCGATCCCGCGCTTGATACCGACATGCTGGGCGATCTGGCGGCCAGACTGCGCGCCGCGGGCGTCACAGGCGCAACCGGCGACTACCTGATCTGGGATGCGGCCCTGCCCCGCATGGACCGGATCGATGATGAACAGCCTGACTTTGTCGGCTACAACCCGGCCATCGGTGGGTTGAACCTGAACTTCAACCGGGTTCATTTTGAGTGGCGCAAGCGCGGCGGCGACTGGAACCTGACGATGGACGCCCGGGCCGAGCGGTTCACTCCGGCGGTCAGAATGGCGCGGGTCCGCGTGGCACAACGTGAAACGCCGCTCTTTACCTTTGAGCAGAAGGGCAGCACCGAAGACTGGACCGTCGCCTCTGCAGCACTTGGCAAGGGCGGCGCACGCTGGCTGCCAGTGCGCCACCCCGGTCTGTATACCGCCGAGGTGTTCCAGACCCTTTGCGCCGCGCAAGGCATCAAGCTGCCCGCGCCGCGCTTTGTCGATACCCTGCCTCAGGGAACAGAGCTTGCGCGCAACGACAGTGCGCCGCTCGACATCCTGTTGCGCGACATGCTTAAGCATTCGACAAACCTGACGGCCGAGGTGATGGGGCTTTCGGCCTCACAGGCGGCCACCCATCTGGGCTCCGTCACGGCGATGCGCGAATGGGCGCGCATCCGCCACGGCATTGCCCCCCGCATCGCCGACCACTCCGGGCTTGGCGGCGCATCGCGCATCTCGGCGGTCGAGATGGTGAAGGTGCTGACCGACACGCATCAGGGTGGACTTCCCGCGCTTTTGAAGCTGCACCCGATGCAGGATTCAAAGGGCAAGCCGGTGAAGGATCACCCGGTGCAGATCCGCGCCAAGACCGGCACACTGAACTTCGTCTCGGCGCTGGCGGGCTATGTGCAGCCGCCGGGCGGGCGGCAGATGGCCTTCGCCATCTTTGCCGCCGATCCCGAACGCCGTGCCCGCCTGACCCTCGCTGAACGCGAAGATCCGCCGGGAGGCGACGCCTGGAACCGGCGCGCCAGAACCCTTCAGGGCAATCTTCTGGCCCGCTGGGCGCAGCTTTACGCCTGATGCCTTATGGCGTCAGGTGACGCACCCGCGCGCCCCACTCGATCGCCGCGGCATGCAGGCGATCGATGTTCAGCTCGTCGCGGATTTCTTCCAGCATCCGCAGTTCGATCTGGTTGTGCTTGCCATCCGCCGTCACCACATCGCAGGCCAGCGCATAGGCCGTCTCATAAAGCCGCTCGGGCAAAGCCTCGCGGATCAGGCCAAAGAGCGCATCGAGCCCGTCCTCGACCTCAAAAAGATCAAAGACTGTGCGGCTCACGCGCCGGATGCGATCCGGGTCATAGGCCGCGAAGACGGGCATGTGGTTCACCATGCGGCTGATCGCCACCAGTTCCGCCGTGCGCATATTCTCGTCCGAGGCGGAGGCGGCGACCATTACGGCGACCAGCGCGTCCTGGGGCGAAAGCGAGGGGGTGGTATCAGTCACTTGGCATGTCCTTCCTTTGGTGTTCTGCGACCAGACAATATTGACGCGCGCCGGGGCCAGCAATAGGAGAGGCAGGTTCTGCGCGGGCATGGGGCCTGCGCCAGCATGAGGATGCGCCGATGTCCGCCCTTCGTGACGCCGCGATGAAATCGAAAGCCTGGCCCTTTGAAGAGGCCCGCAAGATTCTGAAGCGGTACGAGAAGAAGGCACCGGAAAAGGGCCATGTGCTGTTCGAGACCGGCTACGGCCCCTCGGGCCTGCCGCATATCGGCACCTTTGGCGAGGTCGCGCGCACGACGATGATCCGCCGCGCGTTCGAGGTGATCAGCGACATCCCGACGCGCCTGATCTGCTTCTCCGACGACCTCGACGGCATGCGCAAGGTGCCCGACAACGTCCCCCAGCCCGAGATGCTGCGCGAACATCTGCAGCGCCCGCTGACCTCGGTTCCCGATCCTTTCGGGGAATACCCGAGCTTTGGCGATCACAACAACGCCATGCTGCGCCGCTTTCTCGATACCTTCGGGTTCGAATACGAATTCTACTCGGCGACCGAGTTCTACCGCTCGGGCCAGTTCGACGACACGCTGCGCCTAGCGACCGAACGCTATGACGCGATCATGGCCATCATGCTGAAATCGCTGCGCGAGGAACGCCAGCAGACCTATTCCTGCTTCCTGCCGATCCATCCGGAAACGGGCCGCGTGCTCTATGTGCCGATGAAGAACGTCGATGCGGTGAACCACACCATCACCTTCGACGACGAGGACGGGCGCGAGTGGACGCTCCCGGTGACCGGCGGCAACGTCAAGCTGCAATGGAAGCCCGATTTCGGCGCCCGCTGGGCCGCGCTTGGTGTTGACTTCGAGATGTATGGCAAGGACCACTCGACCAACACGCCGATCTATGACGGCATCTGCGAGGTGCTGGGCGGCAAGAAGCCCGAGCATTTCACCTATGAGCTGTTCCTTGACGATCTGGGCCAGAAGATCTCGAAGTCCAAGGGCAATGGTCTGACCATTGACGAATGGCTGACCTATGCCGCGACCGAAAGCCTGTCGTACTTCATGTACCAAAAGCCCAAGACGGCCAAGCGGATGCATTTCGACGTGATTCCGCGCGCGGTGGACGAATATCACCAGCAGCTCCGCGCCTATCCCACGCAGGATCTGGACGCACAGGTGAACAACCCGGTCTGGCACATCCATGGCGGCATCCCGCCGCAATCGCATATGGTGGTACCCTTCGGGATGCTTCTGAACCTTGCCAGCGTGGCAGGGGCCACGGATGCAAAGGGCCTGTGGGGCTTCATCAAACGCTATGCACCGGACGCCTCGCCGGAAGCGAACCCCGATCTCGATGCTGCGGCGGGCTTTGCCGTGCGCTACTTTGCCGACCGCATTGCGCCCACGCGCGTCTTCCGCCTGCCGACCGATCAGGAACGCGCGGCGATGGTCGACCTGCGTACGCGCCTTGCCGCCTGGGACGGTGGCCTTGATGAAGAGGCGCTGCAGAGCATGGTCTTTGCCGTTGGCAAGGATCACGGGTTTGAACCGCTGCGCGACTGGTTCAAGGCGCTTTACGAAGTGCTGCTTGGTGCCTCGGACGGCCCGCGTTTTGGCGGTTTCATCGCCCTTTACGGCGTGAGCGAGACCATCGCCCTGCTCGACCGCGCCCTCGCTGGTGAACTCGTGCGCTGAAACAAGACAGGGGGCGCTCGCGCCCCCTCTTGCCTGACGGCAATTCACCCCCTGAGGATATTTGAGAAAAGAAGAAAGAGCCTGCTGAGCCTTCTTCTTTTCAAAAGTATCCTCGGGAGAAGCGCCGCAGGCGCGCGGGGGCAGACAGCCCCCGTCCGACCGATCAGCCCGCGAACGGATCGGTGGGGTAGCCCACTCCGGTCAGATAGAGCCCCTGCGGCGGGCAAACCGGGCCGCAGGCCGCGCGGTCACGGGCCGCGAGCGCGTCCCTGACCTCCTCGGGTGACCAGCCCCCCGCCCCGACCCGTTCCAGGGTGCCAACGATTGATCGCACCTGATTGTGCAGGAAGCTGCGCGCGCGCAGGTGGAAACGGATCTCTGTGCCGCCATGATAGGGCAGCTCCTCGATCCGGATTTCGTCGATGGTCTTGACCGGCGACTTGGCCTGGCAGATCGACGAGCGGAAGGTGGTGAAATCATGGTGCCCGACCAGATAGGCCGCACCCGCCTGCATCGCCACCAGATCGAGCCGGTTCAGCACCTGCCAGACCAGCCCCCGGTCATGCACCACCGGCGCCCGGCGACTGACCAGCCGGAAGGTGTAGCGCCGCTCGACTGCCGAAAAGCGGGCATGGAAGTCGTCGGGAACCCGAGCCACCTGCACCACTGCAACCGGCGCGGGCTTGAGGTGGAAGTTCAGCGCCTCTGTCAGGCGGAAGGGATCCCAGTCCCGCTCCAGATCACAATGGGCCACCTGCCCTGTTGCGTGCACGCCCGCATCGGTTCGGCCCGCTGCGGCAATGGTATGCGCCCGGGGTTCCAGCCGCGCGAGCGCAGCCTCCACCGCGCCCTGCACGGATTTCTGACCCTGCGCCTGGCGCTGCCAGCCAGCAAAGGGGCCACCATCATATTCGATTTTCAACGCGTATCTTGGCATGAAACCGAGGTAACGCAGCGAAACCTGCGCGTCCATAGTCTGCACACGCGATGGGTTCAGGGGGCTGATTGTCGCGATTTGACAGGTATCGGACCAGATCACCCAGACGCGGGCACCGCGAATATTCGTTTATGGAAAGACTTGACGGCACACGCGGAATTGTGCCGCAACAGCGACTCCGGGGTTTCGCCGCCCAATAGGTGACTTTATATGAAGGCGCCCCTGCCCGTGGCACCCGAGTCGCGGGCATTCTAACTTTTTTGGCCGGCCCGCACCCGGCCCTGACCCTTGAACGAAGGACGCAGCCCGCATGTCACTCACCGGCATCTTCTCGTCGGATATGGCGATCGACCTCGGCACCGCGAACACGCTGGTCTATATCCGCGGCAAGGGGATCGTTCTGAACGAGCCTTCGGTGGTGGCGTATCACGTGAAGGATGGCAAGAAGCAGGTGCTGGCGGTAGGCGAGGATGCCAAGCTCATGCTGGGCCGCACACCCGGCAGCATTGAGGCGATCCGTCCGATGCGCGACGGCGTCATCGCCGACTTCGACAGCGCGGAAGAGATGATCAAGCATTTCATCCGCAAGGTTCACAAGCGCACGACCTTTTCGAAGCCCAAGATCATCGTCTGCGTGCCCTATGGCGCAACTCCGGTAGAAAAGCGCGCCATCCGCAATTCCGTGCTGCAGGCGGGCGCCCGTCGCGCAGGCCTGATCGCCGAGCCGATCGCCGCGGCCATTGGGGCGGGGATGCCGATCACCGAACCGACTGGCAGCATGGTCGTCGATATCGGCGGCGGCACGACCGAGGTTGCGGTTCTCTCGCTGGGCGACATCGTCTATGCCCGTTCGGTCCGCGTCGGCGGTGACCGGATGGATGAGGCAATCATCAGCTATCTGCGCCGCCATCAGAACCTGCTGATCGGCGAAACCACGGCCGAACGTATCAAGACCTCGATCGGCACGGCGCGCATGCCCGATGATGGGCGCGGGTCCACCATGGCGATCCGTGGGCGCGACCTGCTGAACGGCGTGCCGAAGGAAACCGAGATCAGCCAGGCCCAGGTGGCAGAAGCGCTGGCCGAGCCCGTACAGCAGATCTGCGACGCGGTGATGCAGGCGCTGGAAACCACGCCGCCGGACCTTGCCGCTGATATCGTCGACCGTGGCGTGATGCTGACCGGGGGCGGCGCGCTTCTGGGCGATCTCGACCTCGCCCTGCGCGAACAGACCGGCCTTTCGATCTCGGTCGCGAACGAGTCGCTCAACTGTGTGGCGCTTGGCACCGGCAAGGCGCTGGAGTACGAAAAGCAACTGCGGCACGTCATCGACTACGACAGCTAATCCCGCGTTTGAGGCCCGCCCGTGGCACGCAACCGCACATCACCGGAAGAGTTCACCCGACCGATCCGCCGGATCCTGGTCGGGCTTCTGGTCATGCTTCTGCTCGCGCTCTTCCTGATCTGGCGGATTGACAGTCCGCGCGTCGAGCGTTTTCGGACGGCTCTGATCGACCGTTTCGTGCCGAATTTCGACTGGGTGTTGTTGCCCGTGTCGAAGGCCACCGAGATGGCGCAGGGCTTTCAGTCTTACCAGAAGCTCTACGAACAGAACCAGGACCTGCGGCAAGAACTGCAGCAGATGCGCGTCTGGAAAGAGGCAGCACTTCGGCTTGAGCAACAGAACGCCAAGCTTCTTGATCTCAATCAGGTGCGGCTGGACCCGAAGCTGACCCATATCACCGGTGTCGTTCTGGCCGACAGCGGCAGCCCGTTCCGCCAATCGGTGCTGCTGAATGTGGGCGCCCGTGACGGGATCCGCGACGGCTGGGCCGCGATGGATGGCGTGGGGCTGGTCGGGCGCATCTCGGGCGTCGGGCGGCGGACGGCTCGGGTCATCCTTCTGACCGATACGAACAGCCGCATCCCGGTTGTTGTTCAGCCCTCGGGCCAGAAGGCGCTGCTTTCGGGCGACAACAGCGCGGTGCCACCGCTTGAATTCGTCGAAAAGCCCGATCTGGTGCGCCCCGGCGATCAGGTCGTGACATCGGGCGATGGCGGAGTATTCCCGGCCGGGCTGCTGGTGGGTCAGGTGGCGCAGGGCCCTGACCGGCGCCTGCGCGTGCTGCTTGCCGCCGACTATGAGCGGCTGGAGTTCCTGCGCGTGCTGCGCAGCCACGACCTTGAACCCATCACCGATCCGGGTGGCCTCGTGTCGCCACCGGTGAACCGAGAGTTCATTGGCCCGCCGCCCGCCGCCGAGGCGCAGGTGGATGCCGATGCCCCTTTGCCCACCGGGGATAGCAATGGTTGATCCGCTGCGCCGCGACGTTCTGTTGCACCGCGGCATCTATGTCCTTGTTGCATTGACGCTGATCTTCTTTCGGCTGCTTCCTCTGGGCACCAAGGCGGGCAGCCTGCCCGGACCTGATCTGCTGCTGTGCCTGACGCTGGCCTGGCTTCTGCGGCGCCCCGACTATCTACCGGTCCTGCTGATTGCCGCGGTCTTCTTCCTTGAGGACCTGCTTCTGCTGCGTCCGCCGGGCCTCTGGGCCGCGCTGGTCGTTCTGGGAACCGAGATCCTGAGATCCCGCATCGCACTGACCCGTGAATTGAGTTTTCTGGTGGAATGGCTATTTATCGGCCTGATGATGATTGCCCTTTTCCTAGGCTATCGTCTGACCTTTTCGCTGGTGATGCTGCCGCAAGTCGGTTTCGGCTATGCAATGGTGCAGGTGCTGGCCTCGATTCTGGTCTATCCTGTGGTGGTGTGGCTTTCACACGTCACGCTGGGTGTGCACAAACCCGGCATGGGCGAGGTCGACGACATGGGACGCAGGTTGTGAGACGGACGCCGAAAGATACCGAGGACAGCGCCCGCAAGGTGCGCCGCCGCGCCGTGCTGATGGGGGGCGCGATGGGGGCCTTTGTGGCCGTCCTTGGCGCGCGGATGCGATATCTCTCGGTCGAGCAGGCCGATGAGTTTCGACTGCTGGCTGAAGAGAACCGGGTGAACATCCGCCTTATCCCGCCTGCCCGTGGCCTTATCCTTGACCGCAACGGAAAGCTGATCGCCGGCAACGAACAGAACTACCGCGTCGTCATCACGCGTGAGGACGCGGGCGATGTGCCGCAGGTTCTAAACCGGCTGGCCTCGATCGTGCCGCTGACACCCGAGGATATCGAAAAGACCCTGAAAGAGGTGGAGCGACGCTCGCCATTCGTGCCGATCACAGTAGCCGACCGGCTAAGCTGGACCGACTTTTCCAAGATCGCGCTGAATGCCCCGTCCTTGCCCGGCGTGACGCCCGAGGTCGGCCTGAGCCGCAGCTATCCGCTGGACACCGATTTCGCGCATGTGGTGGGCTATGTCGGTCCCGTTTCCGAAAAGGACCTTGCCGAGATCGAAAGCCCCGATCCGCTGCTGCAGATCCCCAAGTTCCAGATCGGCAAGATCGGCGTCGAGCGCTGGATCGAGGACAACCTGCGCGGACGCGCCGGCCAGAAGCGGATCGAGGTGAACCACGTGGGCCGGGTCATGCGTGAGCTTGAGCGCATCGAAGGCTCTCCGGGGGATGACATCCGCCTGACCATCGACGCCGAGGCCCAGAATTTTGCACAGGTCCGCATGGGCGAGGAAAGCGCCGCCATGGTCGCGATGGATGTCGAGACCGGCGACATTCTGGCCTGCGCCTCGGCCCCGTCCTTCGATCCCAACCTGTTCGTGCGCGGGATCAGCCAGAAAGACTATTCGACCCTGATGGAAAACGACCACCGGCCATTGTCGAACAAGGCCGTTGCGGGCGCCTACCCGCCGGGATCGACCTTCAAGATGGTCACGGCACTGGCCGCGCTGGAATCAGGGCTGATCAATGCACAGACCGGCGTCTACTGTCCGGGCCACTATGAGGTGGGCACGCGGCGGTTCCACTGCTGGAAGCGGGGCGGCCATGGCACCGTGTCGCTGCATTCGGCACTGGCTGAAAGCTGTGACGTCTATTTCTACGATATCGCCCAGAAGATCGGCATCGACCGCATCGCCGAGGTGGGCCGCAAACTGGGTCTCGGACAGCGCATGGACCTGCCGATGTCGGCCATCACCGAAGGGGTGATGCCGGACAAGGCCTGGCTCGCGCAGCGCTACGGGCAGGATTGGCGCATCGGCGACACGATCAACGCCTCGATCGGTCAGGGCTATGTGCTGGCCTCTCCGCTGCAGCTTGCGGTGATGACGGCACGCATCGCCAGCGGCCGGGCCATCGCGCCGCGACTTGTGAAGGCCATCGGGAGCGAGGAACTGCCGGTTCCGGATGCGCCGCAACTGGAGATCACGCCCGAATATCTGGCCGCAGTGCGGCAGGGCATGTTCGAGGTGATGAACAGCCCACGCGGCACCGCCAAGGCCTCCAAGGTCGCGGACGAGACGATGCTGATGGCTGGCAAGACCGGCACCGCGCAGGTTCGTATCATCTCGGCCGCCGAGCGCGCGAGCGGGGTGATCGACAACAAGAACCTCGCATGGCGCCTGCGCGACCATGCCCTGTTTGTCTGCTACGCCCCCTATGACCGGCCCAAGGTGGCGGTCTCGGTCGTGGTGGAACATGGCGGCGGCGGCTCGGCAGTCGCGGCCCCGCTGGCGCGTGATCTCTTGCTGTTCTGCCTGACCGGAGGGATTCCGCCGCTGTCGGCCTATCCCGCGTCGCAGCGCGGCACGATCGAAACCCGCTTCAAGGAGATGAAGCTGCGTGACATCTCTGGCGCCGGCACAGCCAAGTCGCGGGCGTAAGGGGGCGCAGGGATGAGCTTTCTTGAGTATCGCATCAAGACCGCCCCAACCGGGCTGCGCAAGGTGTTCTACATCAACTGGCCGCTGGTACTGCTGCTCTCGGCAGTCGCCTCGGTCGGGTTCCTGATGCTGTATTCCGTGGCCGGCGGAAACATGGAAACCTGGGCTGAGCCGCAGATGAAGCGGTTCGGCGTGGGCATGGTGCTGATGTTCATCGTCGCCTTCACTCCGATCTGGTTCTGGCGCAACATGTCGGTTCTGGCCTATCTCGTTTCCGTCGCCCTGCTTCTGGTGGTCGAATTCTTCGGCCGGGTGGGGATGGGCGCACAGCGCTGGATCGAACTGGGGCCGATTGTGCTGCAGCCGTCCGAGATGATGAAGTTCACGCTCGTGATGATGCTGGCCGCCTATTACGACTGGCTGGACCCGAAGAAAGTCTCGCGCCCTTTGTGGGTACTGGTGCCTGTCATCCTGATCGTGCTGCCCACAGTGCTTGTTCTGATGCAGCCCAACCTCGGGACATCGGTCATGCTGCTGGCTGCAGGCGCGGCGGTGATGTTCTGCGCGGGCGTCAGCTGGTGGTATTTCGGCGGTGTGGCCGCGCTGGTGGGGGGGGCGATCTATGGGGTCTTTGCCTTTCGCGGCACGCCCTGGCAGTTCTTGCACGACTACCAGTATCGCCGGATCGATACATTTCTCGACCCGACCGCCGACCCGCTTGGCGCAGGCTACAATATCATTCAGGCGCAGATCGCGCTTGGGTCGGGTGGATGGGCCGGCAAAGGCTTCATGCAGGGCACGCAGTCACGGCTGAACTTCCTGCCGGAAAAGCATACCGACTTCATCTTCACCACGCTGGCCGAGGAATTCGGCTATATCGGCGCCTTCTCGCTGCTGCTGCTTTATGCAGGCATCATCGGCTTCTGCGTCATCTCGGCGCTGCAGAACCGCGATCGGTATTCCCAGCTTCTGATCCTGGGGGTGGCCGCCAACCTGTTCTTCTACATTGCGGTGAACCTGTCGATGGTGATGGGCATGGCGCCTGTTGTGGGCGTGCCGCTGCCCTTGCTGTCCTACGGCGGCTCGGCCATGCTGGTTCTGCTGGTGGGCTTTGGTCTGGTGCAAAGCGCCCACGTCCACCGGCCGCGCTGACGGGCAGCGGGCGGATTTGGGTATTTGAACCAAGAGGAAGCATGACGACAGTTCTGTTTGCCGCAGGCGACGCGGCCTGGGTTGAGTATGCGCCACACTTGCGTCATGCGCTGGCCGAGGCGGGCATCGCGGCCGATCTGGTGACGGAAGCGCGGCCAGAGACGGTGGATTTCATCGTCTATGCGCCGTCGAGCCCCTTGCAGGACTTCACCCCTTACACCCGGTGCCGCGCGGTTCTTAGCCTGTGGGCCGGCGTCGAGCGGATCGTGGGCAACCAGTCCCTGACGCAACCGCTGTGCCGGATGGTCGATCCGGGGCTGACCGAGGGGATGGTCGAATATGTCGTGGGACATGTGCTGCGCCACCATCTGGGCATGGACCGCTGGATCAAGGGCGCGACGGGATGGGAACAGATCGTGCCCCCGCTGGCCCGCGAGCGCCGCGTCGGCCTGCTCGGATTGGGAGAGTTGGGGCTGGCCTGTGCCCGCGCGCTGAAGGCGCTGAACTTTGACGTGGCCGGATGGAGCCGCAGCGCGAAGTCCGGGCTGGAGATCCCGGCCCATCATGGGGATGCGGGGCTGGAGGCCGTATTGCGCCGGTCAGAGATCGTCGTCACCCTGCTGCCGCGCACGGCGGAAACCGAGAACCTGCTCGATGCCCGCAGACTGGGCTGGCTGCCATCGGGCGCGGTGATCATAAACCCTGGCCGCGGCGCGCTGATCGACGATGCCGCCCTGCTGGCTGCGCTGGAGTCCGGGGCCGTGGGTCATGCGACGCTTGATGTCTTCCGCGTCGAGCCGCTGCCCGACGACCACCCGTTCCGCAGCCATCCGCGCGTCACGGTCACGCCGCATATCGCGGCCGACACGCGGGCATCATCCGCGTCGCGCGTCATCGTCGAAAACATCGGCCGGGCGCTGGCAGGCGAGCCGCTCAAGCATCAGGTGGATCGCGCGCGAGGGTACTGAGCACCTACCTGCTGCGGCGGAAAAAGCGTGATCGGTCATATAGCGCCTCAAGCCGCTTCAATCGCGCCTCGGTCTCGGCCCAGGTCAGGGTCTGGACCGAGGCGAGCAGGGTCTCCACCAGCACCGTGATCGACACCGTGCTGTCCCATGCGCTCGGGGCCTCTATATGGGCGACGAGCGTATGGCGGGCGTGAACGGCCGCAGGGCTGACCCAGCGGTCCGTCACAAGGATCACCTCGGCCCCCTGCTCTACCGCCAGTTCGACGAGTTGCAGGACCGAGTTTTCGTAGCGGCGGATATCGAAGACGACCAGGACATCGCCGGCCTTCATGTCCAGAAGCGCAGGCGGCCAGGTGTTTGACAGGCCCGAAAGCAACGTCACCTGCGGGCGCACGACCTTCATCAGCGTGACAAAGTAGTCGGCAAGCGCATGGGTGATCCGGCCACCGATCACATAGACCGCGCGGCCAGGATCGGCGAGCAGGCGCGCGGCCGCGTCAAACTCGGCATGATCGATCTGGCGCAGCGTCGCCTGCAGGTTCTGGACCACCGCATCGGCAAAGCGGTTCAGGATATGCGTATCGGGCGCCCCACCCGCCCAGCGATCGTGCTTGGCCAAGGGCGAGACCAGCATGGCCTCGACCTCTGTCCGCAGGCTTGACTGAAGGTCGGGATAGCCCTTGAATCCGAGTTTCTGACACAGGCGCACGACCGTAGGCGTAGAAACTTCGGCCGAGCGTGCGAGCACTGTGATCGAGCCCAGAGCCGCCACCGGATAGTGGGTCAGCACATGGGTGGCAAGTTGGCGCTCGGCCCGTGTCAGGTCTGGCAGGGCCGCGCGCAACTGCTCTTCGATGGTCAGTTCCATGTCGAATCTCCCGTCGGCGCCTGATGACTGTGCATCGATTTGGAAAACTTTGTAACAGAAAATTCCGTGCAGAAATTTTCTTGACAAGAGCACCCGTGGCGAAGGACGCTAACGCCACAACAGGGATGAATCGCAGCAATGACTGCACCGACAGCCGACAGCATGGGGCGCTTCGCCCCCGTGGTAGAGGGGCGTGACCGCGGCGGGGACCTGATCCTGCTTTGCGACCATGCCTCGAACGCCTTTCCGGCGCCTTGGGGCGATCTTGGCCTTTCGCCGGATCAGCGCCAGGCGCATATCGCTTGGGATCCGGGCGCACTCGGCCTGATGCGGGGGCTTGCCGCGCGGCTGGATGCGGCCTGTGTTGCCGCCACGGTCAGCCGGTTGATCTATGACTGCAACCGCGCGCCCGACATGGTCGGTGCGATGCCCGCCCGGTCTGAGGTGCATGAGGTGCCGGGCAACACAGATATCAGCTCCACGGAGCGTCTGGCCCGCACCCGCGCCGTCTATCTGCCCTTCCAGACCGCCGTGCATGAGCTGATCGCCGAGCGTATCGCGCTCGGGCGCCGCCCGGCGGTGATTACCGTGCACAGCTTTACGCCCGTCTACTTTGGCCAGCCGCGAGATGTTGAGTTCGGCGTCATCCACGATGCCGACGACCGTCTGGCCCGCGCGATACTGGCTGAGGCCGAGGCGCGAACCGACCTCTCCTGCGGGCTGAACGCGCCCTATTCTGCGGCCGATGATGTCACCCACACCCTGCGCTTGCAGGCCACACCCTATGGGCTGGCCAATGCGATGCTGGAAATCCGCAACGACCTGATCGCCACCCCCGCCACCGAGGCCGCGATGGCCGACCGCCTTGCCCCCGTGCTTGCCGCCGCGTTAGCCCGCATGAAGGAGTGTTGACCGATGCCGCGCTGGAGCATCGCCTTTGTCCGATTTATCGACCGCCTGAATTATCGGGTCGGCCGCTTTGCCATGTATCTTCTGTTCGTGCTGATGGCGATCCTGATGTGGTCCACCGTGACCAAGGCGGTCTCCACGCCATCGCTCTGGACGCTGGAAATGGCGCAGTTCGTGATGGTCGCCTATTACATTCTTGGCGGGCCCTACTCGATGCAGATGGGCAGCCATGTGCGGATGGATCTGATCTATGCCCGCTGGGATATGCGCCGCAAGGCATGGACCGATGCCTTCACCGTATTCGCGCTGATCATCTATCTGGGTGTCATGCTGTGGGGGGCGTCTGACAGCCTGAGCTATTCGCTGGGCCTGAAATGGCCCGACGGCAGCCTTCTGCCCGAAATCGGCCGGCTTGAACGCAGCCCGACCGCATGGCGGCCCCACCTTTGGCCGATCAAGATGGTCCTTTTCATAGGCTTCCTGCTGATGCTTCTGCAATCGATCGCCTACCTCATCCGCGATATTGCCATCATCCGCGGAAAGGATTTCTGATGCCGCAAGAGATGATCGCCCTTCTGATGTTCTCGACCATGCTGGTCCTGATGATCACGGGCCAACGTGTGTTCGGGGTCATCGGGGTTGTGGCCGTGGTGGCCGCACTGGCCCTTTGGGGCACCGGCGGGCAGGCCATGGGCTTTTCGGCATCGATGAAGCTGATGAAGTGGTATCCGATGCTGACACTGCCCATGTTCGTCTTCATGGGCTACGTCATGAGCGAGACACGCCTCGCCGAAGACCTCTACAAGATGTTCCACGTCTGGTTCGGCCCTGTGCCCGGCGGGCTGGCCATCGGGACGATCCTTCTGATGGTGCTGATCTCGGCCATGAACGGGCTTTCCGTTGCGGGAATGGCGATTGGATCGACCATCGCCCTGCCAGAGTTGCTCCGCCGCGGTTACGATAAACGCATGGTGACAGGCGTCATTCAGGCGGGATCGAGCCTTGGGATCCTGATCCCGCCCTCGGTCGTGCTGGTGCTCTATGCCATGATCGCCCGCGCGCCGGTAAGCCAGCTGTGGCTTGCGGGGGTGGTGCCGGGGCTGGTGATGGCGGGTGTGTTCATCCTCTACATCGCGATCCGCAGCTGGCTGAACCCGAGCCTTGCTCCCCCGCTCAGCCGCGAAGAGCGCGCGGGCTATTCGACCGCCGACAAGATGCGCCTGCTGGGCGCCGGGGTGCTTCCGCTTCTGATCTTCGCGTCGATGATGGGGCCCTTCATCATGGGCTATACGTCACTGGTCGAAGCTTCCGTGATCGGGGTGGCTGTCACGGTGCTGGCGGCGCTTCTGAAAGGCCGCTTCACGCGGCAGGTGTTCGAGGTTGCCACGCGTGAGACACTGGGCATTTCCTGCATGTTCATGTGGATCATCCTTGCCGCGCTCAGCTTCGGGGCGGTGTTCGACGGGCTTGGCGCGGTGAAGGCCATCGAGGGGCTGTTTGTCGATCAGCTGCACCTCAACCCCTGGACCATCCTGATCCTGATGCAGCTGTCGTTCCTGGTGATGGGGATGTTCCTCGACGATACCGCGATGCTGGTGATCGTCGCACCGCTCTATGTGCCGCTGGTGGCGCGGCTCGATCTTGGGTTGCCGCCCGATCAGGTGCTGATCTGGTATGGCGTGCTCTACACCATCACCTGCCAGATCGCCTATCTGACGCCCCCCTTCGGCTACAACCTCTTCCTGATGCGCGCCTTCGCGCCGCCCGAAATCTCGATGGCCGACATCTACCGCTCGGTCGGTCCGTTCGTCGTGCTGATGGTGATCTCGCTCATTCTCGTGATGGTGTTCCCGCAGATCGCACTGTGGTTGCCCACAAGCCTATCCGTAAAGTGACCTGACGAGGGGCGGCCGAACCGCCCCCGCCCCCCAACAACCCCCGGAGGTTCAAGATGACGACAAGACGCAAGTTCCTGACGACCGGCGCCCTTGGCGGCGCCGCGGCCCTTGCAGCGCCCGCAGTAGTGCGCGCACAGGCGCCGATCAAATGGCGGATGCAGACCTATGCGGGCGCGGCGCTTGGCGAGCATGTGGTCAAGCCCGCCGTCGAGGCCTTCAACACCATTGCGCAAGGCCAGATGGAGATCGAGCTGTTCTATTCGGACCAGCTGGTGCCCACGGCCGAATTGTTCCAGGCGATGCAGGCCGGAACCATCGACTGCGTGCAGTCCGATGACGACAGCATGGCCTCGCCCACCGAGGTCACGGTGTTCGGCGGCTACTTCCCGCTGGCGCTGCGCTACTCGCTGGATGTGCCGGCGCTGTTCAACAAATACGGTCTGAAGCAGATCTGGGAAGAAGAATATGCTGCGGTAGGCGTCAAGCACATCTCGGCCGGGTCATGGGACCCGTGCAACTTCTCGACCAAGAAACCCCTGAACAGCCTGAAGGATCTGGAAGGTCTGCGCGTCTTCACCTTCCCCACCGCAGGACGGTTCCTGACGCAGTTTGGCGTGGTTCCGGTCACCCTGCCCTGGGAGGATGTCGAGGTCGCGCTGCAAACGGGCGAGCTTGATGGTCTGGCATGGTCGGGCATCACCGAGGTTTACACCGTGGGTTGGGCCAACGTCACCGACTATTTCCTGACCAACAACATCTCGGGCGCCTGGATCGGGCACTTCTTCGCCAATATGGAGCGCTGGAACGCCGTTCCTCCGCATCTGCAGAAGCTTCTGGAAACCTGCTTCGAGCAATCGCACTACTATCGCCAGCACTGGTACTGGGCCGGTGAGGCGGACCTGCGCATCAACGGCGGCAAGCTGAAGCTGACCACCATCCCCGACGAGGAATGGAAGACGGTCGAGGACGCCGCTGTGAAGTTCTGGGACGAGATCGCGGCCGAAAGCGAGGTCAAGGCCAAGGTTGTCGAGGTCATCAAGAAGTACAACGACACCATGGTGAAGGCAGGCCCGCCCTACCGCTTCTGATGCGACGAACGGCCGAGAGGCGCCACATTGCGCCTCTCGGCAAACCCGGATATGATCAAATTAATGGCTGCCCGATGCAGCCGGTGGAGAGGAAGATGGCAACGGTCGCGCGCCCCTGCTGCTGGCCCAGAAAGCCCGAGTTCGGCGGCGGAGCTTTGTGCATCGCTCTGAACCCTTCCCTTCC
Organism: Gemmobacter aquaticus; assembly: GCF_007859075.1. Taxonomy (GTDB): domain Bacteria; phylum Pseudomonadota; class Alphaproteobacteria; order Rhodobacterales; family Rhodobacteraceae; genus Gemmobacter; species Gemmobacter aquaticus. Next base: position 167,593 of record NZ_VOAK01000011.1, on the reverse strand, counting down.
CCTTTGACCGAGAGGCAAACATGCCCGCCAATCTGACCTTTGATGCCCTGAAAGCTGCCGTTGCCGCAGGCGAGATCGACACCGTCGCCGTCTGCCTTGTTGACATGCAAGGCCGCCTTATGGGCAAGCGTTTCGTTGCCCAGCACTTTGTGGACGGCGCCCATGACGAAACTCATTGCTGCAACTACCTGCTGGCCACCGACATGGAGATGTACACGGTGCCCGGCTACAAGAGCACGTCATGGGCTGCGGGCTATGGCGATTATGTGATGAAGCCTGACCTGTCGACGCTGCGCCGCCTGCCCTGGGCCCCCGGGACCGCAATGGTGATGTGCGATGTTCTGGATCATCATACCCATGAACCCGTCCCCCACGCGCCGCGCACCATTCTGAAGCGCCAGGTCGAGCGCGCCCGCGCCATGGGGTACGAGCCCATGATGGCGACCGAGCTCGAGTTCTTCCTGTTCGACGAAAGCTTTGCCGACCTCTTTGACCGCGGCTTCCCGCTGCCCACGCCCAAGGCGCGCCACAACGTCGACTATTCGATCTGGGGCACCAGCGCCGATGAGCCGATCATGCGCGACATCCGCAACAAGCTGTGGGATGCGGGTATTCCGATCGAATGCTCGAAGGGCGAGGCTGACGCTGGCCAGGAAGAGGTGAATGCCAAGTATTCCGACGCAATGGATACGTCGGACATGCATTCGATCATCAAGCTGGGCGTCAAGCAGATCGCGCAGGCGCATGGCGCATCGGTCACCTTCATGGCCAAGTATGATCATCGCAAGGCCGGCTCCTCCAGCCATATCCATCAGTCTCTCTGGAAGGACGGCCAGCCCGCCTTCCTTGACACCGCCGACCCGCACGGAATGAGCGACCTGATGAAGCACTACATGGCGGGGCAACTGGCCCATGCCGAGGAAATCACCTATTTCCTCGCGCCATTCGTCAACAGCTACAAACGCTTCGTGGTCGGCATGTTCGCCCCCACCAAGGCCGTCTGGTCTTGCGACAACCGCACCGCAGGCTTCCGCGTCTGCGGCGAGGGAACAAAAGCCGTGCGCGTGGAATGCCGGATCGGCGGGGCGGACCTGAACCCCTATCTGGCTTGCGCGGCCCTTCTGGCGGCGGGTCTTGACGGGATCGAGCGGAAACTGGCGCTTGAGCCCGAGATGAAAGGCGACATGTACGGCGCCGAGGGCGTGCGCGAAATCCCCAAGACACTTGGCGCGGCTGCCGCAGCACTGAAGGGGTCAGCCATGCTGCGCGCAGCCTTTGGCGACGGGGTGGTCGAGCATTACGCCCACGCCGCCGAGTGGGAGTTGCACGAACAGAATCGCGTCGTGACCGATTGGGAACGCAGCCGCGGTTTTGACCGGGCGTGACAAATGCGGCGGGGCATCGCCCCGCCCTACGGGATCGGCGGGACAGCCCGCCCATTGAGGACGAATACCATGAAACCCATTCAACTGATTTCGCCGGTCGATGGCTCGGTCTGGCTGGAGCGCATGCCGCTTTCTCGCGAGGACGCCTTTGCCGCCGCCGCACGGGCCAAGGCCGCGCAAAAAGGCTGGGCCGCCCGCCCGCTGGAAGAGCGTATCGCGCTGGTCAAGGCCGGTGTCGCGAAGCTCATGGAGATCAAGGAGACGCTGGTCGAGGAACTGGCCTGGCAGATGGGTCGCCCGACCCGCTTTGGCGGCGAATGGGGCGGCGTCAATGACCGCACCAACTATATGGCCTCGATCGCCGCTGAAACGCTTGCCCCCGACATGGTCGAGGACAGCGACCGCTTCACCCGCTATCTGGCGCGTGAGGCCGTGGGCGTGGTCTTCATCATCGCACCTTGGAACTACCCCTACCTCACCACGATCAACACGCTGGCGCCTGCGCTGATTGCCGGCAACACCGTGATCCTGAAGCACGCGAGCCAGACCCTGAAGGTGGGTGAGCGCCTAGCCGAAGCCTTCCATGCCGCTGGCATCCCCGAGGATGTATTCCAGAACGTCGTCCTCGATCACGCCACGACCGAGGCGCTGATCGGCGCGCGCTCGTTCGGCTTTGTGAACTTCACCGGATCGGTCGGCGGGGGCGCGGCCATTGAAAAGGCCGCCGCCGGCACCTTTACCGCAACCGGGCTGGAACTTGGCGGCAAGGACCCCGGCTATGTCCGTGCCGACGCCGATCTGGATGCGGCGGTGGACAGCCTGATGGATGGCGCGATGTACAATGCGGGCCAGTGCTGCTGCGGGATCGAGCGGATCTATGTGCACGAATCCCTCTACGATGCCTTTGTCGAAAAGGCCGTCGCATGGGTCAACACCCTGAAGCTGGGCAACCCCTTTGATGCCTCTTCGACCCTTGGTCCGATGGCCAACAAGCGTTTCGCCGCCGTGGTGCGTGGCCAGATCGCCGAGGCGGTGGCCGCAGGCGCAAAGGCCCTGATCGACCCTGCGAACTTCCCCGCCGATGATGGCGGCGCCTATCTTGCGCCACAGATCCTTGTGAACGTCGATCACAGCATGCGCGTGATGATGGAGGAAAGCTTCGGCCCTGTCGTCGGCATCATGAAGGTGTCGGGCGACGACGAAGCGATCAAGCTGATGAACGACAGCCCCTATGGGCTGACCTGCTCGATCTGGACCGCCGACCCCGAGGCCGCCGCCGCGATCGGCGCGCAGATCGAAACCGGTACGGTGTTCATGAACCGCTGCGACTATCTCGACCCGGCGCTGTGCTGGACCGGCTGCAAGGATACCGGGCGCGGTGGCTCGCTGTCCTATCTCGGCTTCCATTCGGTCACCCGCCCGAAATCCTACCATCTGAAGAAGGTGACGAAATGACCCACAACGTTCCGAACCGGAACTGGTCTTACCCGACCGCAATCAAGTTTGGCGTGGGCCGGATTTCCGAGCTGGCCGGGCATTGCATGGCCAGCGGCATCACCAACCCGCTCCTGGTGACCGACCGGGCGCTGGCGGCCCTGCCGATCACGGCCGATGCGGTGGCTGTGCTGAAGGCCGCAGGGCTTGGCGATGCCGTGTTCTCGGAAGTTGACCCCAACCCCAACGAGATCAACATGGCAGAGGGGATCAAGGCCTATCTCGCTGGCGGCCACGACGGTGTGGTGGCCTTCGGGGGCGGCTCGGCGCTGGATCTGGGCAAGATGATTGCGCTGATGGCCCATCAGCGTGCCGATCTCTCGGTCTGGGATCTTGAGGATATCGACGACTGGTACACCCGCGCCGATGCCGACAAGATCGCGCCGATCATCGCGGTGCCCACCACCGCCGGAACCGGGTCTGAAGTGGGCCGGGCAGGCGTTCTGACGAATTCGGCCACCCACAAGAAAAAGATCATCTTCCACCCCAAACTGATGCCAGTCGTCACCATCTGCGATCCGGCCCTGACCGTCGGCATGCCGCGCTTCATCACCGCCGGGACGGGAATGGACGCGCTGGCGCATTGCCTTGAGGCCTATTGCAGCCCGTTCTACCACCCCATGAGCCAGGGCATCGCGCTGGAGGGGATGCGGCTGGTGTTTGAAAACCTGCCCAAGGTCTATGACGATCCGAACGACCTCGACGCCCGCGCCCATATGATGAGCGCGGCCGCCATGGGCGCCGTGGCCTTCCAGAAAGGTCTGGGGGCGATCCACAGCCTGAGCCACCCGATCGGCGCGGTCTACAACACCCACCATGGCACCACCAATGCCGTCGTGATGCCCATGGTGCTGGATTTCAACCGCCCGGCGATTGAAGAGCGGATCGAGCGTGCGGCAGCCTATCTGGGCATCGCGGGCGGGTTTGATGGCTTCCGCGCCGCGATCATGGCGCTGCGCGAGAAGCTTGCGATCCCGGCCAATCTGACCGCGATGGGCGTTGATCCCGCGCGGCTGGACGAGTTGACCGAGATGGCGCTGGAGGATCCTTCCTGCGGTGGCAACCCGATCGCCATGACGCGCGAGAATACCCGCGCGCTGTTCGACGCCTGCATGTAGGAAAACGCGGGCGCAGATGCGCCCGCGCAGGCCGATGGCAGAGGAAATCGACACCGAAATCGCCGTGATCGGCGCAGGCGTGATCGGCATGGCCTGCGCCCTTCGGCTGGCAGCCGAGGGGCGAGAGGTCGTGATCCTCGATCCTGCCGAGCCGGGGATGGGCGCATCCTACGGCAACGCCGGGACCATCGCCGACTATGCCGTGCAGCCAGTCGGCACACCCGAGGTGCTGAAAAACCTGCCCTCGCTACTCTTCGACCGCAACTCGCCGCTGGCGATCCGGCAGGCGGCGCTGCCCGCACTGGCACCTTGGCTTTTGCGCTTTGCGCGCCAAAGCCTGCCCGGCGCGGCCGCCGCCAATGCACGCGCGATTGCGGCGCTGGTCGCATCGGCCAATGCCGAATGGCAGGAATTGGCAACCGAGATCGGCGGCGCGGGCATCCTGCAGCACCGCGGCTGCCTGTATCTGTACGAAACACGCAAGGCCTTTGCCGCGGCAGAGCGCGACATGACCCATCGTCGCAGCCTTGGCATCGCGGTCGAGTTGATCGATCCCTCGACGCTTGCCGCCATGGAGCCCGGCCTGCCCGGGGTGGAGGGCGGCGCGGCCTTCTTCCCCAAGGCCACCTTCCTTGCGGACCCCGGCCAGATGATGCGTAGGCTGGCGGCCCGGCTGCAGGCCGTGGGCGTCCGCCATATCGCGCAGCGCGTTGACCGGCTGACGCGCACCCCCGGCGGTGTCAGGCTGGGAACCGCACAGACCAGCATCCGGGCCCGGACCGTGATCCTCGCCGCGGGCGCGCATTCCCGCAGGCTTGCCGCACAGGCGGGCGACCGCGTTCCGCTGGACACCGAGCGCGGCTACCATGTGGAATGGGACATGCCCGCGCCGCGCCTTACGCGCCCGTCCTGCCCCACAACGCGGGGGTTTTACCTCTGCCCGATGGCGGGACGGCTGCGGGTTGCGGGTACGGTCGAGCTGGGCGGGCTGACGGCACCCCCCTCGCCCCATCGAGTGGCCCGGCTAATCGAAGGGGCGAGGGCGATCTTTCCCGATCTGGGCGCCCCAAGCCGCGACTGGATGGGGTTTCGTCCGTCCATACCTGACAGCCTACCCGTCATATCTGCCTCACGCGCGGGCAGTGACGTGATCCACGCCTATGGACATGGTCATATCGGCTTGACATTGGCGCCCATCACGGCACGGATCGTCGCCGATATCACGGCCGGGCGCCAGACCGGGATCGACCTTGCGCCCTATGCCGTGACCCGGTTCTGATCTTCAGCCCGGGGGGCAAGGGCGCATTGAAGAGGCAAACGTGGGACGCAAGGCATTTGTCACCGGTTCGGCGGGGTTTATCGGCTATCACCTATGCCAGCGTTTGCTGGCAGACGGCTGGCAGGTGCTGGGACTGGATTCGATCAGCGACTATTACGACATCCGGTTGAAGCAGCGCCGACACGCGATGCTCAGCCAGTCGCCCGGCTTTCGCGCGGTCGAAGGTCTGCTCGAGGCGCCCGGTCTGGTGCGCGGACTGGTCGAGGAGTTCTGCCCCGATGTGATCGTGCATCTGGCAGCGCAGGCGGGCGTGCGCTATTCGATCGACGCGCCACGATCCTATGTGGATGCCAACCTGATCGGCACGTTCGAGGTGCTGGAGGCCGCGCGCGCCGTGCCGCCGCAGCATATGCTTCTCGCCTCCACCTCATCGGCCTATGGCGCGAACACCGAAATGCCCTATGCCGAGGTGCACAAGGCCGATCACCAGATGAGCTTCTACGCCGCGACCAAGAAGGCGACCGAGGCGATGGCGCATAGCTATGCCCACCTCTATGATCTGCCGACCAGCATGTTCCGCTTCTTCACGGTCTATGGGCCGTGGGGACGCCCCGACATGGCGCTCTTCAAATTTACCCGCGCGATCCTGAATGGCGAGCCGATCGACGTTTATAACCATGGCGACATGCGGCGCGACTTTACCTATATCGATGACCTTGTCGAAGGGATCGTGCGGCTGATCGATGCCGTTCCGGGCAGGCAGGCGGCGGGCAGCTTTGACAGCCTATCGCCCGTGGCGCCATGGCGCGTGGTCAACATCGGCAACGGCGCGCCGGTGCAGTTGATGGATTTCGTGGCCGCGATCGAGGCGGCGACGGGTCGCGTGGCACAAAAGAACATGCTGCCCATGCAGCCGGGCGATGTACCCGCAACATGGGCCGATGCCACCTTGATCGAGGCCCTGACAGGCGCCCTGCCCCGCACCGATATCGGCGTGGGTGTGCAACGCTTTGTCGACTGGTATCGGGACTATTACGCGGTCTGATGACCCCGACTTACAGCATCCCCGGCACCACCTGATCCGGCGGACGATGTCCGTCGGCAAAGGTCTTGATGTTGATGATGACCTTCTCACCCATCTCGATCCGGCCCTCATGGGTGGCCGAGCCCATATGGGGCAGCAGGACGACGTTCGACAACTCGCGCAACCGCGGGTTCACCTCGTGCCCGTGCTCGTACACATCAAGCCCGGCGCCCGCGATCTCGCCCGCGCGCAGGCCGCGCGTCAGGGCGTTCTCGTCGATCACCTCGCCGCGCGAGGTGTTGATCACGACGGCCGAAGGCTTCAGAAGTTTCAGCCTCCGGGCATTCAGCAGATGGAAGGTCGACGGCGTGTGCGGGCAGTTGACCGAGATGATGTCCATCCGCGCAATCATCTGGTCAAGGCTCTCCCAATAGGTGGCATCAAGGTCCTGCTCGATGCTGTCATGCACGCGCCGACGGTTGTGATAGTGGATCTGCATCCCGAAGGCACCGGCGCGGCGCGCCACGGCCTGCCCGATCCGCCCCATTCCGAGGATCCCCAGACGACGACCGCCGATGCGACCGCCCAGATGGTCCATCGGCGCCCAGCCAGACCAGCGGCCCGCCTGCATCTCGGCCATCCCCTCGGGGATGCGGCGCACGACACCAAGGATCAGTGCCATGACCATGTCGGCCGTATCTTCGGCCCCGACGCCCGGCGTGTTCGACACCAGAATACCGCGCGCCCTGGCGGTAGAGACATCGATGTGGTCGACCCCGGCTCCGTAATTTGCAATCAGCTTCAGCCGCTCGCCTGCCTGGCTGATGATACCGCCGTCGATCTGATCGGTGACGCAGGGCACAAGAACATCGCAGCGCTTGACCGCGTCGACCAGTTCATCGCGCGACATGCGCACGTCGGGGTCGCGAAGCTCAACATTGAAAAGCTCTTTCATCCGTGTTTCCACCACCTCGGGCAGGCGACGGGTCACGATCACGTCAAGGCGCTGTGCGGGCATGGCCATCCTCCGGGGGAATTTCGGGTCCGGTGCTTCCAAATCGGTCGCGTTGCTGGCAAAGTGCCGGGTTGAGGGGCAAGGCACAAGACCCTGACGCAATTTTATTGCGCGCAAACTGCCGCAGCAGGGCCATTTCCCTCGTACGGCAAATGAGGAACGAGATGAACAGGCGTTTCGGGCAAGTTTTTCAGGCATCCTTTGTTGCGTTGGTCCTTGCGACAGCAGGACTTGCGCAGACCGACCCACCGGTCAGCGCAGAAGATACCGGCGGCAATCAGGCAGTCGCCGCACCGCCGGTGACGCGCGACCCGTCAAAGGGTCAGGTGACCAGCCTGCCCCTGCCGCGATTCGTGACACTGAAGACCGATGAGGGGAACGCGCGGCGCGGCCCCGGCCTGTCGCACCGCATCGACTGGGTGTTTCGCCGTGCCGGGATGCCGCTGAAGATCACTGCCGAGTATGAAAACTGGCGCCGGGTCGAGGACCAGGAGGGCCTGGGCGGTTGGGTCCACTACTCGCTGCTCTCTGGCGTACGCTCGGCGCTGATCATTGCCGAAATGGCCGATCTTCGGTCGGGTCCCGACAGCAATGCCGAAGTGATCGCCCGCGCAGAACGTGGCGTGATCGGCCGGATTCAGGAATGCACGCCCGACTGGTGCCGCTTCGTCTCGGGCGGAGAGCGCGGTTGGGTGTCCAAAGCCGCCCTTTGGGGGGTAGAACCTGGCGAGATTCTGGAATAACCGACGCGACCCCAGCAAGGCGGGACGAACGGAGATGGCCCATGGCACTTGATACCCAGACCGGGATGAAGATATCGGCCGGGGTGGCCTCGGTATTGGTGGCCGGCACGCTGGTTGTGTTGAAGTTGTGGGCGCTTGGCGTGACCGGCTCGCTTTCGGTCGCGGCGTCGCTGGCCGACAGCGCCACCGACCTTGTGATGAGCGTGGGCGCCATGGCCGCGCTGATCTACGCCGCCAAACCCGCCGATGATGACCACAACTTCGGACACACCTCGGTCGAGGATCTGGCGGCACTCGCACAGGCGCTTGTGGTGGGCATCTCGGGCGCGGTGATCGGCTGGACTGCCGTGGACAGGCTGATCCATCCGGTGCGCGGTTCCATCCGCGAAGAGGGCGCGGGCATCACCGTCATGGCCATTTCGATGGTGCTGACGCTGGGCCTTGTCTGGTGGCAGGGCCGGGTCGCCAAGCGCACCGGCAGCCGTGTCGTGGCGGCCGACCGGCTGCACTATATCGGAGATCTGTTGCCTGCGGCCGGGGCCATCGTCTCGCTATGGGCTGCGCGCCGCTTTGGCATTATCCAGATCGACAGCATTGTGGCGCTTGTGGCCGCTGCCGTTCTGCTTGCCGGTGCGCTGCGCATCTTCCGCGGCGCCTGGGACGCCTTGATGGACCGGACCGCCCCGCCCGACGTGATCGAGGGGATCGAGACGCTGGCCCGCAACTGGCCGGGAGTGCGCGGCTATCATGACCTGAAAACCCGGACCGCCGGAAGCCGGATATTCGTTCACCTGCATATCGAGCTGGATGGCGACCTGACCCTGCGTGAGGCGCATGATATCGGGGCAGGCCTGCGCCGAACCATCCTGCTTGCCTATCCGCAAACCGATGTCATCATTCACAAGGACGTGGCCCCCGTCGCCACGCAAACGGCGTGACCCATGCGTTTTGACAGCCACGAAACTCATCCCGACGTGCTTTACCGCCTTCTTGCCGCGACTGTGGTGCCGCGCCCGATTGCCTGGGTCAGCACAAAGTCGCTTGATGGCACGCTGAACGCGGCCCCGTTCAGTTTTTTCAACGTCATGGGTGACGACCCGCCCATCCTTGCGATTGGCATCACACGCGGGCGGCAGGGCATGAAGGATACCGCGCGCAATATCGAAGAAACCGGCGAATTCGTGGTGAACCTTGTCCCCGAGGCGCTGGCCGAGGTGATGAACACAACCTCGATCGACGCACCGCGCGGAACAAGCGAATTCGCGCTGGCCGGCCTGACCCCCGCGCCATCGACCCATGTCGCGCCGCCCCGGATCGCGGAAAGCCCCGTCAGCTTTGAATGCGTGACCCATGCCTCGCTGGTGACTGGCCCCAGTCAGTTGATCGCCATCGGGCGGGTGCTCGCGATCCATGTCGCGGACCAGTATGTGCTGAATGCCGAGCGCGGCCATGTTGATGCCCCTGCTTTGGGCATGCTGGGTCGCGGCTTCGGCACCACCTATATCCGCAGCCACGACACGTTCGAGATGACACGGCCCAAGTGGACCGCGCGCCCTGAGTGAACAGGGTAACGCCTAATCCTCGACGATGAAGCGCGGGGCGTGATCGACCGGGAAATTCACCGAACGGGCGATGAAGCAGACCTCGGGGATACGGTGGTGGATCTCGGCCGCCAGCGCCAGATCGGTGCCCGCCTTGACCCGGATCACTGGGCGCAAGGTGGCCCCGACAAAGCGCCCCGCCCCGCCGCGGCCTACTTCGCCCCGGCCAATGGGACTGTCCTCATACCCCGTGACGGTGATGCCCGCATCACTGGCATAGTGCAGATACCAGAGCATATGGCAGGCCGCGAGCGCGGAGAGAAGCAGATCCTCAGGGTTCATCTTGCCCGGATCGCCGCCCAGAAGCGGGTCGTTCGAGCAGTGGATCACCGCCTTGCCGGGCACAGCCACGTCCCATGTGCGGTCATAGGCGCGGTAATGCGCGGTGCCCTCGCCTCGGTTACCCGTCCAGACAACGTGCGAGGTATAGTCATGTGTCATCAGCCCTGCTCCTTCGGCGCGGTCACACGGTCGACATGGCCCAGATCGCGCTCGGGCCAGACGACATCGCGGACAAGTCGTTTCAGCGTCTTTGCATCGGGAAAGCCGCCCTGCTCCACGCGGTCCCAGACACAGGTTCCGTCAATCTCCACCCGGAACACCCCACCGGTCGAGGGGACGAGCGTCACCGATGCCAGATCCTGCCCGAAGGTGGAGAGCAGCTCTTGCGCCATCCAGCCACTGCGCAAAAGCCAGTTGCACTGGGTGCAATAGGTCAGCGTGATAGCGGGGCGGTGCGGGCTGGTCACGGGGCGAACTCCTGCTCTGATCGGCACGACTGCGACGATAGGCGATGGCGTCCCGCGGCGCCACCCCGCGAAGGCGGGTTGCATCGACAGGGTTTGCGCCCCATGAAAGACAGCAGCGATGGAGAACGCGATGACGCCAGAATTGCGGATCATGTGGGAAAGCTGGGCTGACCGCAGCCTGCCGGCCCCTTCGTATGAAACGGCGGGGGCTGCGGGGGCTGACATACGCGCCAACCTTCCCGAAGAGGCACGCAGCGCCGGCATCACGCTGCAACCCATGCAGCGGCTGGTCGTGCCCACCGGGTTCCGAGTGGAGATCCCTGCAGGCTTTGAGGCGCAGATCCGCCCGCGCTCGGGCCTTGCGCTCAAGCATGGGATCACGCTGCCCAACACGCCCGGCACCATAGACAGCGACTATCGCGGCCCGCTGGGCGTGCTTCTGGTGAACCTTGGGGCAGAGCCCTACACCGTCCAGCATGGCGACCGCATCGCGCAGATGATCGTGGCGCCGGTGGTGCAGGTGCGCTTTGCCGTCGTCGATCATCTGGAACACACCGAACGCGGCGAGGGCGGGTTCGGATCGACCGGGCGGCACTGATGGTGCCGGTGCTGGCCGCCCTTGCCGCGATCTGGCTGTTCGGCCGGGTATTCGGCATTGCGGCGCCACGGCGTCTGGCGGCAATGGCGGCGCTTTGGGCCAGCGTGGTCCTCGTCCAGTTCGCATTGCCCGAAAGCGCGCTTGCGCAGGCGACGGACGGCGATCCCCGCGTCTGGCTGGTGCTGGGTGGGCTGGTTGCGCTGGTGCTGGCCTATCGGCTGGGCTTGGGCGCCTTGCGGCGGCGCAGTGCTGCGCGTGTCGCCCCGGCCGAACCTGCCGCCAAAGGCAGCCGTCTGCGTCCGGCCGAGCTTGACCGTTACGCACGCCACATCATGCTGCGCGAGATCGGCGGGCCGGGGCAGCGGCGACTGCAAGCGGCGCGGGTGCTGGTCGTGGGCGCGGGCGGCCTTGGAAGCCCCGTCTGCCTCTATCTAGCCGCGGCAGGCGTGGGGCAGATCAGCGTGATCGACGATGACCGGGTCGAAAGCTCCAACCTGCAGCGCCAGATCATTCACCGCGATCAGGACATCGGCCTGCCCAAGGCGCAATCCGCGGCGGCGGCGATGCGCGCGCTGAACCCGTTTATCGAGACGCGCGCGCTGCTGACCCGGCTGACGGAGGACAACGCCGAAGCAACACTTGCGGGCCATGACCTGATCATCGACGGCACCGACAATTTTGACACGCGCTATCTGGTGAACCAGACCGCGACCCGGCTGGGCATTCCGCTCCTTTCGGGCGCGATCACCCAATGGGAGGGACAAGTCACGCTCTGCGATCCCGCAAAGGGTGGCCCCTGCTACGCCTGCATCTTTCCCGAACGCCCGGCCCCCGGCATGGTGCCGACCTGCGCCGAGGCGGGCGTCGCTGCCCCCCTGCCCGGCGTGATCGGCTCGATCATGGCGATGGAGGCGGTCAAATATCTGACCGGCGCGGGCGAGACGCTTGCGGGCCGCCTGATGATCCATGACGCGCTTTACGCCGAGACCCGCACCATCACCGTGCGGCCTCGTGCGGGCTGCGCCGTCTGTGGCGGTGGGTCACAGGCGTGAATGGCGGTTTTGCAAGCACTTGCGCGGCACGAAAGGCGCGGCCATAGTTCGCCAACCGCTCTGTGACAGGGAGTTCACGATGAAGCTGACCGCCACCTTGGCCGCGCTTGCGCTGGCTGCCACCGCCTCGATCGCAGCCGCCGAGGGCTTGCCTGACCTGAAAGGGCGCGCGGTGACGGTCGTGACCGAGAACGCCTACCCGCCGCTTCAGTTCCTTGACGCCGAGGGCAAGGCCATCGGCTGGGAATATGATGCCGTGGCCGAGATCGCGAAGCGGCTGAACATGACCATCGCCTATGAGAACACCAGCTGGGACGCAATGATCCCCGCCGTTTCAGGCGGGCAGTATGACATGGGCATGACCGGCATCACCATCCGGGATGACCGCAAGGAACAGGTCGATTTCTCGGATCCCTATATGCGGTCGGAAATGGTGATGATGGTGCGCGGCGACGAGAGCCGGTTCACCGACGCCAAGAGCTTTGCAGCCAATGCCGACCTTCTGATGGCGGCCCAGCCGGGGACCACCCCCTTCTACGTCGGCGTCTATGAGGTGCTGGATGGCAACGAGGCCAATCCGCGCATCAAGATGTTCGAAACCTTCGGCGCCGGGGTCGAGGCGCTGAAGGCAGGCGATGTCGATCTTGTGCTGACGGACGGCACCTCGGGCGCGGGCTATGTCGCGGCCTCCGAAGGCAAGCTGAAGGTTGTGGGCGACAAGCTCGGGGCCGAGGATTTCGGCTTCATCTTCCCCAAGGGGTCTGACCTCGTGGCCCCGATCAACGCCGCCATTGCGGAGATGAAGGCAGACGGCACGTTGGCTGCGCTGGACAAGAAGTGGTTCCTCGACTTCAAGATGGGCCAGTGAAAGTTGGATCCGTGACGCCAGAGCGGGCGTGCTGATCCGCCCATGACGGCCAGATCTGAACAACCGGACTTTCCATGGTGGCTGGTCGTGCTTGGCGCGGCCGGCCTCTGGCTGTGCATCGAGGTCTGGTCAAGCCCGGTCTACGCCAAGATCATGGCCACGCTGGCCAAGGGCGTCTGGATCACGCTTCTGGTCACCTTGACGAGCTTTTCTGCGGCGGCCGTGCTGGGCCTCGGGCTGGCCGTGGGGGCAGGATCAAAGCGGATCTGGATCCGGCAGGGCGTCCGCCTCTACACCGAGGTCGTGCGCGGCGTGCCAATCATCGTGCTGCTGCTCTATGTCGCCTTCGCCGCCGTGCCCGCAGTGGTCTTCGCCTGGAACTGGCTGGGCCTGCCCGAGTTGCGGGCGCGCGATGTGCCGCTGCTCTGGCGCGCGGTGATCGCCCTGACCATTGCCTATTCCGCCTTTCTGGCCGAGGTGTTTCGCGCGGGGCTTGCCTCTGTCGACCGGGGGCAGATCGAGGCGGCGATGGCCCTTGGCCTGACGCCCTGGCAAAGGTTCCGGTTGATCGTCTTCCCGCAGGCCTTTCGGACGATCCTGCCCCCCCTCGGCAATGATTTCGTCGCGATGGTAAAGGATTCGAGCCTCGTCAGCGTCCTGGGCGTCGCCGATGTGACGCAGCTGGCCAAGGTGACGGCAGCCGGGAACTTCCGCTACTTCGAGACCTACAATATCGCGGCCTTGATCTATCTGACGCTGACGATTGGCCTGTCGATCGCGCTACGGGCACTGGAACGGCGGCTTCGTCAGGTGGAGAGCCGGTAACGGGGCCTCTGCCCCCCGCACCCCGCACCCCGCACCCCGTGCCCGAGGTATTTGAACCAGAATGAAGGGCAAGGGGCTGGACCTCGGCCATCGGCTTGCTAGGGTCGGCGCAAAGGAGACCTCCGATGACCAATCCGCTGCTTGCCCAATGGGATACCCCGTTCGAACTGCCCCCCTTCGCGGCCATAGGGGATGAGGATTTTGCCCCGGCCTTTGACGCCGGGCTGACCGAGGCGCGCACCGCCATCGCAGCCATTGCCGGGAACGCCGATGCCCCGACATTTGCCAACACGATCGAGGCACTGGAGCTGGCCGAGGCGACGCTCGATCGGGTGGCGGGGGTGTTCTACAACCTGGCCGGCGCTGACAGCACGGACGCACGCGAGGCGCTGATGCGCGATCTGGCCCCGAAGATGTCGGCCTTCTCCTCCGAAGTGACCAACAACAAGGCCCTCTTCGCCCGGATCGAGACACTTTGGCAGGACCGCGAGACCCTGGACCTTTCCCCCGAACAGGCACGGGTGCTGGAACTCTATCGGCAGATGTTCGTCCGATCTGGCGCGCAGCTTGAGGGGGAGGCCGCCGCCCGGCTGACCGAAGTGAAGGCACGCCTTGCCGTACTGGGCACCGAGTTCTCGCAGAACATTCTGGCTGAAGAGCGCGGCTGGTTCATGGACCTTGCCGAGGATGAGCTGGAAGGCTTGCCGCAATTCCTGATCGATGCCGCGCGGGCGGCGGGGGCCGAGAAGGGACGCGCGGGCCCGGTGATCACCACCAGCCGGTCGTTGATCGTGCCGTTCCTGCAATTCTCGCCGCGCCGGGCCTTGCGCGAAAAAGCCTATGAGGCCTGGGTGGCGCGCGGGGCGAACGGGAACGCGCAGGACAATCGCACCATTGCCGCCGAGATCCTGAAGCTCAGGGCCGAACGGGCCGCCCTGCTGGGATACCCAAGCTTTGCGGCCTTCAAGCTTGAGCCCGAGATGGCAAAGACCCCTGATGCGGTGCGCGACCTGCTGATGCGGGTCTGGACGCCCGCCCGCGCCAAGGCCGAAGCGGATGCCAGCGTGCTTGAGGCGATGCTGCGGGCAGATGGCATTGCCGGCCCGCTGGAACCTTGGGACTGGCGCTACTATTCCGAGAAGCGGCGCAAGGCCGAGCATGATCTGGATGAGGCGGCGCTGAAGCCCTATCTCAGCCTCGACGCGATGATCGCGGCGCAGTTCGATTGCGCGAACCGTCTGTTCGGGCTGGAGTTCCGGCCGCTTGATGTGCCGCTTTATCACCCTGATGCCCGCGCATGGGAGGTGACCCGGAAGGGCCAGCATGTCGCCGTCTTTATCGGCGACTACTTTGCGCGCGGATCAAAGCGGTCGGGTGCGTGGTGTTCGGCCATGCGGTCACAGAAAAAGCTCGGGCGGGATGTGCGACCCGTGGTCGTCAACATCTGCAACTTTGCCAAGGCCGAGCCTTGCCTTCTGTCCTACGACGACGCGCGCACGCTGTTTCACGAGTTCGGCCATGCGCTGCACCAGATGCTGAGCGATGTGACCTATGGCTTTATCTCGGGCACCTCGGTTGCGCGGGACTTTGTGGAACTGCCGAGCCAGCTTTACGAACACTGGCTTGAGGTGCCCGAGGTGCTTGAAACGCATGCGCGGCACTGGCAGACCGGTGAGGCGATGCCCTCTGACATGCTCAAGCGACTTCTGGATGCGGGTACATATGACCAGGGCTTTGCCACGGTCGAATTCGTCGCCTCGGCACTGGTCGATCTGGCCTTCCATGAGGGGGCCGCGCCCGCCGATCCGATGCAGAAGCAGGCCGAAGTTCTGGAGGGCATCGGCATGCCCCGCGCCATCCGCATGCGCCACGCGACGCCCCATTTCGCCCATGTGTTCTCGGGCGACGGCTATTCCTCGGGCTATTACAGCTACATGTGGTCGGAGGTGATGGATGCCGATGCCTTTGCGGCTTTTGAGGAGACAGGCAATCCCTTCGATCCTGCCACCGCGGCGCGGCTTGAACAGTTCATCCTGTCGGCAGGCGGCTCACGTCCGGCCGAAGAGCTATATCTGGAGTTCCGTGGCCGCATGCCGGGGGTTGAGGCGCTGCTGAAGGGGCGCGGGCTGCTCGACGCGGCCTGAAACCAAAGGGGGCGACTGCCCCCCTAGCCCGGCTGATGGATCACGATCTGGGCCGGGACGCTTTCCCGCACCACGCGGCGGGCGTTGGGAATGTCGTTCGACAGCGCCCGCGCCCGCGCCGCATCAGCATCATGACCATGCTCGAGCCAGCGCGCGATCAGGCGGCGTTCAAGCTCGGCCTCGGGGACATCCAGCGCGACGGTCAGGTCATAGATCGGTCGGGCCAGGGCCCAGGGGTCTGCATCGAGCAGAAGGTAGTTGCCCTCAACGATCAGCAGCCGGTCGTCGGCCCCCACCACATCGCCGCCTGCACGGGCAAGGTCGAGATGGCGGTCGAACACCGGGATCACCACCTCCGTCTCGACCCTGAGGCGCTGCACGAGATGCACGAAGCCCAAGGCATCGAAGCTTTCCGGGCAGCCCTTGCGCGGCAGAAGACCGCGCGCGACCAACACCGGATTGTCCAGATGGAAGCCGTCCATCGGCACGACGCGCGCGCCTGTGCCAAGTGCTGCCACCAGATCGGTCGCAAGGGTTGATTTCCCCGCGCCCGGTGCGCCGGCGAGGGCGGTGATGAACCGCCCTCCCCCTTTGATGATCGGATCCGCCCTGCGACGGATCTCCTGCGCCAGCTCGACGGGCGTCATGCGGCCTCGGTCACGCCTTCGGGCAGTTTGGCACCGGTCATGAAGGCCACCGCATCCGACATCGTATAGTCGCCGGGCTTGATGACGCAGAGACGCTTGCCCAGACGGTGGATGTGGATCCGGTCGGCCACCTCAAACACATGCGGCATGTTGTGGCTGATCAGGATGATCGGAATGCCACGGCTGCGCACGTCGCGGATCAGTTCCAGCACCCGGCGGCTTTCCTTCACGCCAAGCGCGGCGGTCGGCTCGTCGAGGATCACAACCTTTGATCCGAACGCCGCCGCACGCGCCACAGCCACACCCTGCCGCTGGCCGCCCGAAAGCGTCTCGACCGGCTGGTTGATGTTCTGGATGGTCATCAGGCCCAGTTCGTTCAGCTTCTGGCGAGCGAAGGATTCCATCGCCGGACGATCAAGCTGGCGGAAGAGGCTGCCCATGATCCCCGGCTTGCGAAGTTCGCGCCCCATGAACATGTTGTCGGCAATCGACAGCGCCGGTGACATCGCAAGCGTCTGATAGACGCATTCGATGCCATGGCCACGCGCCTCCAGCGGGCTGGAAAAGTGGACCGGTTTGCCTTCGAGGGTAATCTCACCCTCATCCGGCTGAACGGCCCCCGACAGCGCCTTGATCAACGAGGATTTCCCCGCACCGTTGTCGCCAATCACCGCGAGGATCTCGCCCGGGTAAAGCTCGAAGTCGCAATGATCGAGAGCGGTCACCTTGCCATAGCGCTTTACCAGTCCGCGCGCCTTGAGGATGGGTTCCACAGAGGTTTGTCCGGTCATGCTGATGCCTTTCTGATCCACTGATCCACCGCCACGGCGAGGATGATAAGCAGGCCGATAAGGAAGAACGTCCATTGCGGGTCGGTGCCGACCATCTTCAGCCCCATCTCGAACACGCCGACGATCAGCGCGCCGAAGAACATGCCGACGATCGAACCACGCCCCCCGAAGAGCGAGATGCCCCCGATCACGACGGCGGTGATGGACTGGATATTGCCAAGCTGACCGGTCGAGGCCGTGGGCGAGACAGAGCCGAACCGGCCGATCATCACCCAGCCAGCGATGGCGCAGAAAAAGCCCGCCAGCGCATAAACCTGGATCAGCACGCGTTTCGTCTGCACGCCCGCCAGTTCCGCCGCATCGGGGTCGTCGCCCACGGCATAGACATGGCGACCCCAAGCCGTCTGACGCAGGACGTAGGCCATGATGGCAACCAGCGCGACCATCAGGAACACGGCGTAAAGCACCTTGACCCCACCCGGCTGGATCGACTGCCCCCAGAACTGCAGGGACGGTGCCTGGGCTGCGATGTCGGACGACCGGATCGTTTCGTTGGCCGAGAAGATGAAGTTCGATGCCAGAAGGATCTGCCAGGTGCCCAGCGTCACGATGAAGGGCGGCAGCTTGATCTTGGCGACCAGCCAGCCATTGACGAACCCCATCAGGGTGCCAAGTGCCAGGCCAAGCCCAATCGCCATCGGCGCGGGAATTCCGTAGCGGAAGGTGAACTGCCCCATCAGGACCGAGGAAAACACCGCGATGGCACCGACAGACAGGTCGATCCCGGCCGTCAGAACGACCAGTGATTGTGCGCAGCCGATGATCCCCACAATGGCGATCTGCTGCAGAATGGTCGAAAGCGTCGTCGCCTTGAAAAAGTTCTCTGACAGGAAGCCAAAGATGATAAGT
This sequence comes from Gemmobacter aquaticus, assembly GCF_007859075.1. Lineage (GTDB taxonomy): Bacteria > Pseudomonadota > Alphaproteobacteria > Rhodobacterales > Rhodobacteraceae > Gemmobacter > Gemmobacter aquaticus. The sequence continues at coordinate 149,351 of NZ_VOAK01000011.1, read as the reverse complement.
GCCACGACCAGCACGATCATCGGCACGGCCGATGGCGTCTGGTGCAGCCAATGTTGCAAGCGCTTCAGCGCGCTTTTCTCTTCGTGGAATTCAGCAACTTTCTCGGATGCGCCCTTAAGGCCCTCTTCGAAACTCGTCGCCGACTTTGCGTCGGATGCCATGGTCACATTCCCCCTATGCCCGCGCGCCCAAAGGCGCCGCTGCTTGTGACAAGGGCGGCCCGCACCTTGGAACGGCCGCCCTTGGGTTAGTTTCAATCAGGACCGGGATTCGGTCAAAGGCAGATCAGCCCCAGCACAGTTCCGTGCCCTTGGCGGTGTCGATCGACTCGACCCCGGCGGCAGGCTTGTCGGTGATCAGCGCAACGCCCGTGTCGAAGAAGCTCTTGCCTTCGGTCGGGGCAGGCTTGGTGCCATCGGCGGCGAACTTGGCGATCGCCTCGATGCCCAGCGAGGCCATCAGCAGCGGATACTGCTGCGAGGTCGCGCCGATGATGCCGTCCTTGACGTTCGCAACGCCCGGGCAGCCGCCGTCAACCGAAACGATCAGCACGTCCTTTTCACGGCCAACGGCCTTGAGCGCCTCATAGGCACCGGCGGCAGAGGGTTCGTTGATCGTGTAGACCACGTTGATGTCCGGGTCTTTGGCCAGCAGGGTTTCCATCGCCTTCAGGCCGCCTTCCTCGTTGCCCGAGGTGACTTCGTTGCCCACGATACGCGGATCGCTTTCGTCGCCCCATTTGTTCGGGTCGGCCAGATCGACGCCAAAGCCCTGCAGGAAGCCCTGGTCGCGCAGAACGTCAACCGACGGCTGCGAGATAGCAAGGTCCAGAAGCGCGATCTTGGCGTCAGCGGCCTTGTCACCCATCGTGGCTTTCGCCCACTGGCCGATCAGCAGACCAGCCTGGAAGTTGTCGGTCGCGAAGGTCGCATCAGCTGCGTCAACCGGGTCAAGCGGAGTGTCGAGCGCGATCACCAGCAGACCGGCGTCGCGGGCAGCCTTGACCGAATCGACGATAGCCTTGGTGTCCGAGGCGGTCAGCAGGATACCTTTGGCGCCGTCGGCAATGCAGGCCTCGATGGCTGCGACCTGGCTTTCGTGGTCGCCGTCGATCTTGCCGGCATAGGACTTCAGCGTCACACCCAGTTCAGCGGCCTTCGCCTCGGCGCCCTCTTTCATCTTCACGAAGAAGGGGTTGGTGTCGGTTTTGGTGATGAGGCAGGCCGATACGCCTTCGGCCATGGCAGGGGCCGCCGACATCAGCGCAAGCGCCGCTACGCCCACAAGGGCTTTCGCTTTCATCTTCATCTGTTCCTCCCAGGGAAACCGGGGACAAGCCCCTTTTGTGCAAGTGAACCGCGCCGCCTCTCTCGTCGCGATCGAGATAAGAAAGCCTGATTCTCGACCTTCCGTCAATATAAATAAATCAGTCTGAATTAATATTGACAGACTCGTCGCCCGGTCGCAGTCTGGCATGATCCAATTCCCGCGTCGCCCAGAAACAAGGCGCCGCTGCCGCAAGAAAGGCAAAGACGATGCTTATCGGCATTCCACCCCTGCTTGGGCCCGAAATGCTCTTTACCTTGCGCGCCATGGGCCACGGGGACGAGATCGCGCTGGTCGACGGAAACTATCCTGCACAGGCCCATGCACAACGTCTGATCCGGGCCGATGGGCATGGGGTGGAGGCGGTGCTGCGCGCAATCCTTGCCGTGATGCCTCTGGATTCGGACGTGCCCGCACCAATCCTGCGCGCAAGCCTGAACAACGACCCCGCGCAACGAGGCCCGTTCCACGACCGGATTGACGCCATTGGGGTTGAGGCCGGGGTGAAGGTGCAGCCTCTCGCCGGTGCCGAGCTGTATCCGCGCATCCGTGCTGCCCATACGATCATTGCCACGACCGAAGGCGCGCTTTTTGCCAATGTCATCCTGCGCAAGGGGGTTGTCCGGCCGGATACGCCACACTGACACTTGCGATGGCCGCGGTTTGCGGCCATGGCTCGGCGCGACGAAGGGAGGAGGAGTTGCGCAACGCAGACGACACACAGGACCGGACAATGGCCGAGGTGCTGCCCGCAGGGTCGGCACGCGGATCGAACCAGTCTGGCATGCGCGCCCACAATGAACGCCTCGTCCTGAGCTTGTTGCGCCAGCATGGCGCCTTGGCGAAATCCGATATTGCCCGGATGACGGGCCTGTCTGCGCAAACCGTCTCGGTCATCATGCGCGCGCTTGAGCAGGACGGGCTTCTGATGCGGGGCGAGCCTGTGCGCGGGCGGATCGGACAGCCCTCGGTCCCGATGTCACTCGCCCCTGATGGCGCGTTCTTCCTCGGCCTCAAGATCGGGCGGCGGTCGGCTGACCTCAGCTTTGTCGATTTCACCGGACAGATCCGCCAGACCCGGCGCCGCGTCTACCGTTACCCGACGCCGGACGCCGTCATCGCCTTTGTCTCGGAATCGCTGCCCGCGATCACGTCAGAGATCGGCGCGGATCAGGCGGCGCGTATCGCGGGCATGGGGGTCGCCATGCCGTTTCAGCTGTGGAGCTGGGTGCAGTACATCGGCGCGCCGCAGGCAGAGATGGACGCCTGGCGCAAGCGTGATATCCAGGCCGAGCTTTCGGCCGTCGCGGGTATGCCGGTCACCATCCAGAACGACGCGACCGCCGCCTGCGGCGCGGAGCTTGTGTTCGGAACCGGCGAAAAGCCCAAGGATTTTCTCTACTTCTACTTCGGCACCTTTATTGGCGGTGGGCTGGTTCTGAACGGGCAGCTGTTCACGGGACGGACGGGCAACGCAGCAGGCGTGGGTCCGATGCTGGTGCCCGGCCCCGATGGCCGGATGCGGCGCCTGATGACCGTGGCCTCACTGTCAACCCTCGCCGCCGCGATGGAGGCTGCGGGCGAGCATTCGGATGACCTGTGGGAGCGGCCCGGACCCTGGACGATCAGCGCAGCCGTGCTTAACCGCTGGTATGATGAGGCGGCCGAAGGCATTGCGGCGGCCATCCTGTCGGCCTCCTCGCTTCTCGAACTCGGGGCGGTGCTGATCGATGGCTGGATGCCACCCGAAATGCGGGCAGAGTTGACGGCACGGATCCATGCCGCCCTGCACCGGCTGGATCTGGCGGGGATTGATCCGCCGGTGATCCGCGAAGGGACGGTGGGTTCTGCAGCCCGTACCCTGGGTGCGGCGGCGATCCCGCTGGCGCAGAGATTTCTTCTGGAACAGGGCGCCGTTCTGACGGACGGGTGATCCCCTTGCGGGCGCCAAGGCCTTGACAGGGCCGGAAGCTTTGGCCGACTAAGGTTCGGCGCCCCGTCAGGGGCTTGCCCGCGATTGCCCATCGGCCAGAAGAACGGAACCGCATACGGAATGTCCCCAGCCCTGATCGCCGCGCTGCCCTTCATCGGCGCCCTGTTTCCCGGTCTGATGATCCGGGTCGGACGCAATGCCTGCGCGGTGATGGCGGGGTTCTTCTCGCTGATGGCGCTGGTTGGATTGGGACTGCATATCCCGGCGATCCTGCGGGACGAGGTGGTCACGGCGCAGATCAACTGGATGCCCGCGCTTGGCCTGAACGCCAACTTCTTCATCGACGGGCTGGGCCTGCTGTTCGCCGGGCTGATCCTTGGGATCGGGCTTCTGATCATCGTTTACGCCCGCTTCTATCTGTCGGAGCGCGATCCGATGGGACAGTTTTACACCTACCTCATGCTCTTTCAGGGCGCGATGGTGGGGATCGTGCTGTCTGACAACATCCTGCTGCTGCTGGTGTTCTGGGAGCTGACATCGCTGTCGTCGTTTCTGCTGATCGGCTACTGGAAACACCTGCCCGAGGGGCGACAAGGCGCGCGCATGGCACTGGCTGTCACCGGCGGCGGCGGGCTTGCGATGATCGCGGGCATGCTGATCCTGGGCCATATCGCGGGCAGCTATGACCTGACCATCATCCTGCAATCGCGTGAGGCGATCCAGTCAAGCCCGCTTTATCTGCCGGCGCTGATCCTGATCCTTGCCGGATGCTTTACCAAGTCAGCGCAGTTTCCGTTCCACTTCTGGCTACCCCATGCCATGGCAGCGCCCACCCCGGTCTCGGCCTACCTGCACTCGGCGACAATGGTGAAGGCGGGCATCTTCCTGATGGCGCGGATGTGGCCGGTGCTGGCGGGGACACCCGAATGGTTCTGGATCGTCACCTCGGCAGGGCTGATCACCATGGTCATGGCGGCCAAGATCGCCTTCTTCAAGGATGATCTGAAGGCGCTTCTCGCCTTTTCGACGGTCAGCCATCTGGGTCTGATCACCATGCTTCTGGGCTTTGGCACCAAGGCTGCGGCGACGGTGGCGGTGTTCCACATCATCAACCATGCCACCTTCAAGGCCGCCCTCTTCATGTGCGCGGGCATTGTCGACCACGAGGCGCATACACGCGACATCAAGCGCCTTGGTGGCTTGCGCCGTCTGATGCCGGTGACATTCATCATCACCACCATTGCAGGCCTGTCGATGGCGGGGATTGCCCCCCTGAACGGGTACCTCTCGAAAGAGATGATGCTCGAGCAGGCCGCCCATACCGCACCCTGGGTCATCCCCCTGCTGGTGGTGATCGGTGCGACCTTCTCTGTCGCGTACTCCTTCCGGCTGATCGCGCACACCTTCCTTGGGGCAGAGCGCAACGACTATCCGCATCATCCGCATGATCCGGGCTTTGGCATGTGGTCGTCCCCGGCACTGCTTGCGACGCTCGTGGTGCTGATTGGCCTGATGCCGATGACCTTTGCCGGCTGGCTGGTCGATGCCGCGGCAGGCGCGGTGACCGGCGCGGCGGTGCATGCCCATATCGTGCACTGGCATGGCGCGCACAGCCCGGCGCTGTGGATGTCAGTCTTTGCTGTGGGTGGGGGTCTGGTCCTGCTGGGCCTGCATGGCAGTCTGGACCGCATCTGGCTTGCCACGCCGCGCCCAGAAGCAAAGCGCATTTTCGACGCCGTGATCGAGGGGCTGGCTGCCCTCTTTGCCCGTGTGACCGAGGCACTGCATGGCGGATCGCTGGGACGCTACCTGTGGATCACGGTCGCGACCCTTCTGGCCGTGGGATGGTATGCCTTCCGCAGCGGCAGCCATCTGCCCGGCACCCGCGCGCTGCAACCGATCGAGCCTGTGGCCGCCGTGGGCTGGATGTCGCTGATGATCGCATCGCTTGCCATCGCGGTGCTGCACCGCCAGCGCCTCTTGACGCTGATCCTTGTGGGTGTGGTCGGGCTGGTCGTCTCTGTCGGCTTTGCCTATCTCTCGGCCCCTGACCTCGCCCTGACGCAAATCTCGGTCGAGGTGGCGACGGTGATCCTGATGCTTCTGTCGCTGAACTTCCTGCCCAAGGTCACGCCGATTGAAAGCACAAGCCTGCGCCGGGTCGGGGATGCGGCCATCGCGGGTGTTGGCGGGCTGGCCGTGGGAGGCCTGATCTATGCGCTGATGACGCGCGATTTCGCCTTTCCGACGATTGCCGACTATCACCTCGCCAATGCCAAGACGTTGGGTGGCGGCACGAATGTGGTGAACGTCATCCTCGTGGACTTCCGCGGCTACGATACCTTTGGCGAGATCACGGTGCTGGGCATCGCCGCCACGCTGATCTTTGCGCTGACCGAAACGCTGTTGCGCCCAGGCCCGGCGAATGACCGGCTGCGCACCTGGACGGGCGACACGCAGGATGCGGGCGACCGGCACCCGCTGATGATGGTCGTGGCGACCCGGATCATGCTGCCCATCGCGCTGATGGTCGGCATCTACATCTTCCTGCGCGGGCATAACGTGCCGGGCGGCGGCTTCATCGCAGGGCTTGTGGTGGCGATCACGCTGGTGATGCAATACATGGCCTCGGGCTTCGGCTGGACCGAGGCCCGCCAGCGCATCGATTATCACGGATTGATCGGCGCGGGCGTTCTGGTCGCGGCAGCGACGGGCGTAGGTTCGTGGCTGGCGGGGCGCCCATTCATGACCTCGAACTACGGCTACTTCCGCATCTGGCCGCTGGAGGAATTCGAGCTTGCCACGGCCGCACTCTTTGACCTTGGCGTCTTCCTGACCGTGCTGGGCGCGGTGATGCTGGCGCTGTCGTCCCTGACCCGCATCGCGGTGCGCGCAGGCCAGACCATCAACGTCGAGGCCTATGACATGGAAGACAAGTTTGAACCCGCAGCAGTCAAGGAGGACAGGTGATGGAGCTTTTGGTGGCATCCAGCGTCGGCCTGATGACGGCGGTGGGGATCTATCTGATCCTGCGGATGCGCAGCTTTCCGGTGATCGTGGGCCTGACCATGATCTCTTACGCCTGCAACGTGTTCATCTTTGCATCAGGCCGGATCGTGGCGGGGCTGCCGCCGATCCTGTCCAAGACAGCAACGGGCTATACTGATCCGGTGCCGCAGGCGCTGGTGCTGACGGCGATCGTGATTTCGTTCGGCATGACTGCGGTTCTGGTGATGATGGCGCTTGGCGCCTTTTTCGAGGCCGGGGATGACCGGATCGACCTCAAGGCGGACACGGCAAGGGATTCGGCAGAATGATGGGGCACTGGATCATCGCGCCGGTTGTCCTGCCGGCGGTGACGGGGGCTTTCACGCTGCTCGCCTTGCGCGACGCCCCCATGGTGGCGCGCAGCATCTCGACCGCGGCGACCGCACTTCTGCTGGCGATTTCGCTGTGGCTGCTGCACGGCGCCACGGTTCATGGGGCCGAGGCCTATTTCCTTGGCAACTGGCCCGCGCCCTTTGGGATTGTTCTGGTGCTGGACCGCCTGTCGGCGCTGATGGTCACGCTGACGGCCGCTCTGGCGCTGGTGGTGCAGCTTTACGCCATCGGCACAGGGTGGGACCTGCGCGGGCGGCATTTCCATGCGCTGTGGCAGTTCCAGTTGATGGGCGTTTGCGGGGCTTTCCTGACGGGCGACGCCTTCAACCTTTTCGTCTTCTTCGAGGTGCTGCTGATCGCCTCCTACGGTCTGATGATCCATGCCGGGGGTCGGGACCGGCTGAAGGCAGGCGTGCAATATGTGGTCTTCAACCTGGTCGGCTCGACGCTGTTCCTGTTTGCGCTGGCCACCGTCTATTCGGTGACCGGCACGCTGAACATGGCGGATCTGGCGGTCAAACTGCCCATGCTGCCGCAGGGTGACATGGCCCTGATGCGGGTTGCCGGGGCGATGCTCTTGATGGTCTTTGCCATCAAGGGGGCGCTGGTGCCCCTGCACTTCTGGCTGCCTGCCACCTATGCCGAGGCGCCGGGGCCGGTGTCGGCGCTGTTTGCCGTGATGACCAAGGTGGGCGCCTATGCGGTGATCCGGGTGTTCACGCTGATCTTTCCGATCAGCCTGCCCGCCACGGGTGCGTTGTTCGCCGATATGCTGCTGCCCGCGGCGGTCATCACACTTGCCGTCGGGGCTGTGGGGGTGATGGGCGCGCGCAGCCTGCAAGGCATGGTCGCATTTGCTGCGGTGACGTCGATGGGCACGCTGTTTGCGGCGGTGGCGCAGTTCACGCCCGAGGCGATCTCGGCCGCGCTTTACTATGCGCTGCATTCCACGCTGGCGGCGGCGGCACTTTTTCTGATCGCCGACCTGACGGTCGACCGGCGCGGCAGCGGCGATCTGGGATCGGCCCGTGCTCCGATCGCGCACCAAGGGCTGATCGCTGCGCTGTTCATGCTGGGTGCCATCGCCATCGCAGGGATGCCGCCCTTGTCGGGATTTCTGGGCAAGCTGATGATCCTGTCGGCGTCCCGAGGCGAGACGCTGGTCTGGGCCGCAATCCTTCTGTCGTCCTTTGTGATGATCCTCGGGCTGGCGCGGGCGGGCTCAACCTTGTTCTGGAAGTCGCATGCAGACGGCGCGCGCCCGGCGCCGCATGACGCGCAGCCGCTGGCCTTTGTCGCGGTGGGCGCGCTGCTCGCCGGCCTTGTCCTGCTGACCGTTGCTGCCGGGCCGATCACAGGCTGGCTTGCCGATACGGCCGCCGCGCTGCAAGATCCTGCGGCCTATATCGCCGCCAACCGGCTGGAGGGCATGGAATGAGGAAGCTGCTTCCCCATCCGGGGCTGACGGTCCTGCTGATTCTGACCTGGCTGATGCTGGTGAATGAATTCAAGTGGGGCAGTCTGGTGTTTGGCACCATGCTCGGGGTGATCCTGCCGCTGTTGACCGCCCCTTACTGGCCCGACCGGCCCGTGATCCGCAACTGGCCTGCGGCCATCGAATATGTGCTGATCGTCATCTGGGACATCATCAAGTCGAACATCACCGTGGCGATGATCGTGCTGTTCCGCCCGCGTGCGGGCCTGCGTCCCGCCTGGATCACGGTCCCGGTCGAGCTGACAAGCCCCGAGGCGATCACCGTGCTTGCCGGGACCATCACCATGACGCCCGGTACTGTCACCGCCGATATCGCCGCCGACGGGCGCGCGCTGCTGATCCATTGCCTTGATGCGCCCGACCCTGATGCCGTCCGCGACGACATCAAGGCCCGGTACGAGGCGCGGCTGAAAAGGATCTTCGCATGATCGACTATGCCCTGGCCTTTGCCTTCCTCTGCTTCGGGATCGGTGCGCTGCTCTGCATGTGGCGCGTCACCTTCTCCCCTACCCTGCCCGACCGGATCCTCGCGCTGGATACGTTGGTGGTGAACATGATCGCGATCATCGTGCTCTTCGGCATGTATCACGGATCGGCGCTCTATTTCGAGGCGGCGATGCTGTTTGCGATGACCGGTTTCGTATCGTCGGTGGCTTATGCCAAGTTCCTCTTGCGCGGCGACATCATCGAGTAGGCCCATGATTTTCGACCTGATCATCTCTGTCTTTCTGGTCATCGCAGGCATCTTTGGCCTCGTGGGCTCTTATGGGCTGGTGAAGCTTCCTGACCTCATGACGCGCCTGCACGCGCCGACCAAGGCATCCACCCTTGGGGTGGGGGGGGCGCTGCTCGCCTCGATGGGGCTTGCGCTGAAACAGGGCAGCCTGAGCTGGCATGAGTTGCTGATCACGCTCTTTCTGTTTCTGACGGCGCCGATCACCTGCAACTTCATCGCGAAGGCTTGGATTGCACGCAACGCAGACCCGGCGATCCTGCCGCCCACCGGCACGCACCGCACCTGGGCCACGCTTGATCTGACCGAAGAGCCGATCGAGCCGGTGCTGACCCCGCCGGGCAAGCCGGGACGCCCGTCCTGATCTGGGGCACCGGCCCAACCTGCTGCATCGGCCCGGCCTTCTTCATCGGGTAGCACCCGGCGGCACTTCATGCCATACCTCTGCCATGACGCGCGGAGGAACGACATGACATTCGGCAAGGGCTGCCACCTGCATCTGATCGACGGATCGGCCTTCATCTTTCGCGCCTATCACGCGCTTCCGCCCCTGACCCGCAAATCCGACGGCCTGCCCGTGGGCGCGGTCGCGGGCTTTTGCAACATGCTGTTCCGCTACATCGAGGGGGCAAAGAACGGCGACATGCCCACCCATGTCGCGGTGATTTTTGACCACTCTTCCAAGACCTTCCGGAACGAGCTGTTCCCCGCCTACAAGGCCAACCGTCCCGAACTGCCCGAGGATCTGCGCCCGCAGTTCCCCCTGACGCGCGAAGCGACCCGCGCCTTCAACATCGCCAGCATCGAAACCGAAGGGTTTGAGGCCGACGACATCATCGCAACCCTGTCGTGCCAGGCGCGTGACGCAGGCGGGCGGGTCACCATCATCTCATCCGACAAGGATCTGATGCAGCTGATCGGCGATGGCGTCGTGATGTATGACGAGATCAAGAAAAAGACCATCGACCGCGACGAAGTGATGGAAAAGTTCGGCGTTGGTCCCGAACGGGTGGTCGATGTACAAAGCCTTGCGGGCGACAGCGTCGACAATGTGCCGGGTGCGCCGGGCATCGGCATCAAGACGGCGGCCCTGCTGATCCAGGAATACGGTGATCTGGAAACGCTGCTCGCGCGCGCGGACGAGATCAAGCAGCCCAAGCGACGGGAAACGCTGGTGAATTTCGCCGACCAGATCCGCGTATCGAAACAGCTTGTCACGCTGAAATGCGACACGCCGCTCGACTTCACGCTCGACAGCCTCGAAGTGCGAGAGCCTGATCCCGAGGCGCTGATGGGATTTCTGAACGGGATGGAATTCCGCACCCTGACAAAGCGGGTCGCGGACAAGCTGAAGATCGCAGCCCCCCTGCCCGATCCGGTACACGGGCCTGCATCCGCCCCGTCGCAAAGCGCCGCCCCCCAACCCGCAGCGCTGCCCTTCGACCATGCTGGATACGAGGCCGTTACCACCGCCGCAGATCTTGACCGCTGGATTGCCCGTATCCGCGAAGTGGGTCATGTGGCCTTCGATACCGAAACGACGAGCCTGGACGAGATGCGCGCCGATCTGGTGGGCATCTCGCTGGCCGTCGATCCGGGCAAGGCCTGCTATATCCCGCTGGGCCATCGGCAGGGGGGCGGCGATCTCTTCGCCAGCGATACGTTGGTCGAGGGACAGTTGCCGATGGATCTGGCGCTCGCCGCGCTGAAGCCGGTGCTTGAGGATGACGCCATCCTGAAGATCGGCCAGAACATCAAATACGACCTCAAGATCATGGCCCGCCACGGTATCCGCCTGGCACCGATCGAGGACACGATGCTCTTGAGCTACGCGATGCATGCGGGGCTGCACAGCCACGGCATGGACGAGCTGTCAGAGCGCTATCTGAACCACCGTCCGATCCCGATCAAAGAGATGATCGGCTCAGGCAAGACGCAGGTGACCTTTGATCGCGTCGCCATCCCCGATGCTGTGCGCTATGCGGCCGAGGACGCCGATGTGACGTTGCGCCTGTGGCAATTGTTCAAGCCGCAACTGCACCGGGCGCGGGTGACCACGGTCTATGAGACACTTGAACGCCCGCTTGTTCCGGTGCTGGCCGAGATGGAGATGGCGGGCGTCAAGGTCGATCGCGACGTGCTCTCGCGCATGTCGAACGCCTTTGCCCAGAAGCTGGTCCAGCTTGAGGAAGAGATCCACGGGCTTGCGGGCACCAAATTCAACGTGGGCAGCCCCAAGCAGTTGGGCGAGGTGCTGTTTGACCAGTTGCAGGTGCCCGGCGGCGAAAAGGGCAAGACCGGCGCCTATGCCACCGGCGCGGATGTGCTGGAGGATGTGACCACGCTGGAGGACAGCCATCCGCAGGGCGCGAAGCTTGCCGCGCGGGTTCTGGACTGGCGCCAGATCGCCAAGCTGAAATCGACCTATACGGACTCGTTGCAGGACCATATCAACCCGGAAACCGGGCGGGTGCATACCTCCTATTCCATCGCGGGCGCCAATACGGGCCGGCTTGCCTCGACGGACCCGAACCTGCAGAACATCCCCGTGCGCAGCGACGAGGGGCGCCGCATCCGCGAGGCCTTTGTCGCGCCCGAGGGGCGGGTGATGGTCAGCCTCGACTACAGCCAGATCGAGCTGCGCATCCTTGCACATATCGCGGATATCCCCGCCCTGAAGCAGGCGTTTCGTGAGGGGAAGGACATCCACGCCATGACCGCATCCGAGATGTTCGGCGTGCCGGTCGAGGGGATGGACCCGATGGTGCGGCGGCAGGCCAAGGCCATCAACTTTGGTGTGATCTACGGCATCTCAGGCTTTGGTCTTGCGCGCAACCTGCGCATCCCGCGGGCCGAGGCGCAGGGCTTCATCGACCGCTACTTCGAGCGCTTCCCGGGCATTCGCGCCTATATGGACGACACGGTAAGCTTCGCCAAGGCGAACGGCTTTGTGCAAACCCTGTTCGGGCGCAAGATCAACACGCCCGAGATCAACGCCAAGGGCCCCGGTGCGGGCTTTGCCAAGCGCGCGGCGATCAATGCGCCTATTCAGGGCACGGCCGCCGATGTCATCCGGCGCGCGATGATCCGCATGCCGAAGGCCATCGCGGGGATCGATGCGAAGATGCTTCTGCAGGTGCATGACGAACTGCTGTTCGAGGTGGCCGAACGTGATGTTGACCGCCTGATCGAGACCGCGCGCGACGTGATGGAGAGCGCAGCCGAACCCGCCGTCAAACTCGACGTGCACCTTGTGGCCGATGCCGGGCGTGGGCTGAACTGGGCGGCGGCACACTGACCGCCTGCCCCGGTTTGTATCTGCCCTGTCCCGCCGTTCAGGCGCGGTCGATCCGGCACTGGTAGCAATTGTTCCGGGCGGACCGGACGTGAAGATAGGCCACGCGCGGGTCGCGGAACCGCGCCTCGGCCTCATCGGCCAGTCGGTCCGTCGGCACGACGGCACCGGTGCCGTAGACAATGCGATGATCCGCAGAATAGCCGCGCAGAATGTACTCGGGTGAGCCGAGCATCGCGGGGGTCGCCGTCCCTGCCCCTTGTGCGCACTGATCGGCACAAAGGAAGATCGGTCCGGTCTCGGCATAGGGCTGCGGTGCCGGAAACGGGCGATGCGCCAGGATCAGCATCCCCGCACCCTTCGGGATCATGCCCAGACAATGGCGGCAGGGATTGCCCTCGCCATCCGCAACCGCCCGTTCAGGTGGCAGGCCATAGGCATCTGCGCCGCCCGCCTGATAGTGCCGCGCCTCTGCCGTTGGTATCGCTGTGTAGTTGATCGACATGATGCACCTCCGTTTGGGTGCATCATGCGATGTGCGGCGACGTCCTCACGACCCGAAACCTGCGCAAACCTTATTCGGCGCGCGCCAGCATGCGGCCCAGCGGGCGACCGCCAAGGATGTGAAGGTGGAAATGCGGCACCTCTTGCGCGCCATGGTCGCCCGCATTGGTGATGGCGCGGAAACCCTCTCCCCCCTCGCCCGGCTGCACACCGGTCAGCTCGCAGACCTTTGCCACTGCACGATGGAAGTCTGCAATCTCGGCATCCGAGGCGTCACGCGCGAAATGGTCGTAGGTGACATAGGCCCCTTTCGGGATCACCAGCACATGCACCGGGGCCTGTGGCGCGATGTCGTGAAACGCCAGCGTATGCTCGGTTTCCAGAAGCGTCTTGTTGGGGATCTCGCCGCGCAGGATGCGGGCGAAAATGTTCTGCGGGTCATAGGCATAGGGCATCGGTCAATCCCGTCTCAATCCACGAAAAGGTAATGCGTTGCTGCGATCTCTTCGGCCGCATCAGCGGCAACCCCAAGAAACGCCGCGAGCGGCTCGGTGTTCTGCGCCACGGTGGCAGATTGCCGAATGCGATGGAAGTTCTCGAAATCGGAATCGCGCAGCCGGTCGCTTTCAAAGCGTATGTCAAAGCGGATGGTCGGCAGAAGCCGGGCCAGCGTCTCGGCCGAGGTGTTCTCGCGCGCAAGCCCTACCCGCCGTGCATGGCCCACCAGATAGTCATCAGAGAAGTCGCAGCCGATCTCCAGCAACCGGACGCTGGCGCGGTCGCTGCACAGATCGTGGATCAGATCGACATGCGCAGGATCGACGCATAGAAGCAGCCGGTCGGTCTGCCAGACATCGAACAGCATGCGAAGAAGAGCGCGCCGATGCCGGGTTCGCTTTTCAACCGAGGACTGGATCCCGCCCAGATCGGGCAGCGGTGTCGCGTCCTCATCAAACAGATAGTCAACTGCCGCGATCCCGGTCACCTGCCGCACCCTCTCGGCCAGACGCTTGGCAACGTGCCATTTCTTGCAGATGACGATGAGCAATGTGCGCTCGCGCCCGAGGCTGGTTTCGGTCTCCCAGAAGCGGGGGGCAAAGCGGCGCCCGACCCTGCCCCGCCCTGTCAGAAAACGGAACAGGCCACGGCCCTCGTCCGAAATGGTAAAGCTGCGCCCGACCTCTGTGTAAAGCTCGCCCAGTTTCTGCTTCAGCTCGATCGCGTCGGCCGAGATCTTGCGCGCAAAGAGATAGTCCTGTGCCAGCAGCAGGTCGTAGTGGTCGTTATAGAAGGTCACCGGCATGCCGTAGTCGGTGAACATCAGGAACGTCAGGGGCCGGGTGCGGATCTCGATCTGCGGCACCAGATGCCGCACCAGGGTCTGGAAGAAGGTCTCGTCCGGGATCCATGTCGTGCGGAAGAACCGCAGCACATCTGGGCGCCGATCGCAGAAGGCAATCACTGATTCCACAGTGCTTCGCCTGAGACACCACCACTGCGAGCCGATCTGGACCGACAGATCGGCTGGCACCGGGCGCTTCAACCCCAGCCGGGCCTGCAGCGCCATCGAGGCGTAGAAGAGCCCCTTCTGCGTGCGCTCATTGAACCAGTGGCGATAGATCAGCCGCTCTTCCTTGATGCCGGTCTTGATCCAGTCGGATGCGAAAAAGTCGAAGGCTTCGATGAAGTCGGCATCGTGGCGGTCAAGATAGTCATGCACATATTCGGCTGACTTGATCGGCATGCAGTCGCCGGACAGCATGTAGAAATGGCTGGCATGGGGAAACGCCTCGACCGCCGCGCGGATGGCGGAGAGCGAGGCATCGACGAGGCTCCATTCCCCCCACCCGCATTTCAGCCGTCGCCGCGCGAATGTCACTGAGGGGTTTGCCCCAAGCACCTCGCGGATGCGATCATAATCGGCGCGCGGCGCGCGGGCGTCGAAATGGATCGAGACATAGTCCCCACCCGACACAAGACGTTCGGCCTGGGCGATGATGCCGGCCGGATCCTTGTGGCACAGAAGTATGTAGGCAATTCTTGCCATGCCCGTGCAGCCGACGCCCCCTTGCAACTGCGGCCTGAATAAAGTGCAATGCGGGTCGTTGAAAAGACAGACTTTGTTTGACTTTTACCGCGATGATCCGTCCCGTGGCGTTCGTGCCGCAGATTTTGGCCGCAGATACTGGTGGAGTGTAACCTATGGGATTTCCCGGAACATGGATGACCGAGAGCGAAAGCGTGGTGTATCGGGTAGTCCCGAAATGCGCCTGCTCGACCATCGGCCAGATCATGTACTATTCGGACCATGGGCGCTTCTTCGACGGTGACATCCACGATTCCACCACCGGCCTGCACAAGTGGAGCCAGGACGTGAGCCAGCCCCTGATCCATGCCAATGTCCGGGCGCACCGGTCCTTTGCCTTTACCTGTGTGCGCAACCCTTACACGCGCATCCTCTCCAGTTTCTTCGACAAGATTTGCGGCATCCAGCGCAACGGACGTCGGTATCGCGGCAATATGGTGCCGCTGCTGATCCAGAAGTACGGGATTGAGGTCGGTGGCGACGACGGCAAGCAGGACTTCGATCAGATCGCAAGCTTCCGCCGTTTCCTGCTGTTCGCGCGCGACAGCATCCGCTTTCGCAAACCGATGGAGCCTGACATCCATTGGTCGGCCATGTCTGGCCATGTCTCGACCTTTATCGTGAACGGCGGGCGCTACGACCATGTCGTCTTCACCGAAAGGTTCAACGAAGGCATGCAGACGGTGCTGGACCGGATCGAGACACCGCACGCCGTAAATCTGGCCGAAATCCCGCGCTTCAACGAAAGCGAGGGCCACGGCCCTACACGCGCCCACCCGGTCGAAGACTATTTCGACGACCTGTCACGTCACCTGATGTGGGAAATCTACCGCAAGGACTTTCAGCTCTTCCGCTATGATTTCGACAATCCGGGGAACAAGATGCCCAAGGGTGAAGTGGACCTCGACGAGATCCACGCCAAGCTGGGCGACTGATCGTCGCCGCCCGTCAGGCCACCTTCATCACGATCTTGCCGATATGGCCGTTGCTTTCGATGCGCCAATGCGCCTTGGCAGCATCGACCAGGGAGAATTCGCTGTCAATGACCGGGCGCAGCGTGCCGCGTTCGACCATGGGCCAGACGTGCTTGGCAAGGTGCCGGGCATAGCGTGCCTTGGCCAGATCGCTTTGCGGGCGCAGGGTTGATCCGGTGATCGTCAGGCGGCGCATCATCACTTCGGCAAAGTTCAGTTCGGCCTTTGTGCCTTTCAGGAATGCGATCTGCACCAGGCGCCCCTCATCTGCCAACGCCTTGACGTTGCGGGGCATATAGTCGCCGCCCACCATGTCGAGGATCACATGCGCCCCGCCCTCGGCACGCATCAGGGGGACGAAATCCTCGGTGTGGTAGTTGATTGCGCGCTCGGCCCCAAGGGCCTCGCAGGCCGCGCATTTTTCGGCCGAACCGGCGGTCGCAAAGACGCGGGCGCCAAGGGCGCGGGCCATCTGGATTGCGGTCGTGCCGATGCCAGAGGCACCGCCATGCACCAGAAACCGCTCGCCCGCACGCAGCCCGCCGCGCAGCATCACGTTCGACCAGACCGTAAAGCAGGTCTCGGGCAGGCAGGCGGCCTCGCGCAACCCGATCCCCTCGGGCAGCGGCAGGGCATGATCTTCGGGGGTGATCGCATATTCGGCATATCCGCCGCCGGGAAGAAGTGCCGTCACCTCATCGCCCTCACGCCAACGCGTTACACCCGGGCCAACGGCGGCAACCCAGCCCGAAGCCTCAAGCCCCGGCAGGGGCGAGGCGGTGGGGGGCGGTGCATAAAGTCCTGCCCGCTGCAGCGCATCGGGGCGGTTGACCCCGGCATAGGCGACACGGATCAGGATTTCGCCATGCTTGGGAACGGGGACCGTCACCTCGACCGGGCGCAGCACCTCGGGGCCACCGGGTTCGGAAATCTCGATGGCCGTCATCACATGGGGCGGGGGAAGTGTCATGCAGGGTCCTTCAGCGTTCCGGGAAGATCGTCGGGTCGTTTCGGCGCCCGGATGCCATCGAGCAGCCGGAGCGGGCTGGTCAACACCCGGCCCAGCGGGTTCTGCCGGACCGAGGCCTTGAACTTCTCGAACTCCATCACCTCGGCGATGCGGCGGTCGAGAAAATCGCGCGTGCGCTCATGGCCGGGGCTGTCGTCTCCCAGCCAATAGAGCACCGTCGCCGAATAAACCGCCGAGAGCGTGGCGCGCTTGGTGTACCAGTTGAGATCGTCCGAGGTATCGCCAAGTGCGGTCCAGATCGCATCCGCTGTCCCCCACAAGGCCTTCGTGCCTTCGACCGCGTTCTGCGGCAGCGCAAAGAAGGCCATGCCACGGCGGACGAGCTCTTTGTCCTCGACCAGATCGAGGCGTGCCATGATCGCGGCCGCCACCCGGTCGCGGAAACGCAAGTCGCCAAGGTTCATCGCCGCCAGCCGCTCGGCCATGCGCCGATCGCCCCGGCGGTGATAGGCCAGCGCCAGATCGAGCGCCCCCCGTGGAAAGAGGACGGGGCCCAGCGAGGATGCAGTGCCCGAATCAGCCAGCGCCGCCTGCAGCGTGCGGTCCGTCCAGCCATCGAAGGGTACATGCGGCAGCGCGGCATCAAGTACAGCGTCGGTTGCGGCAGAAATCGGCGCTGCCTTTGGATTTGCTTTGGGCATTGCGGTCTCCTTTCCTGGCTGATGCTAGACAACTGCGGCGCGCTTTGCTATGGGGCGCGAGCCTGCACATCAGTGCAACTCTAGCTTAGGAAGGTGGTGACAACCACATGCAGGTCAGCGTTCGTGACAATAACGTCGAACAGGCGCTCCGCGCCCTGAAGAAGAAGCTCCAGCGCGAAGGCGTGTTCCGCGAAATGAAGCTCAAGCAACATTTCGAGAAGCCGTCGGTCAAAAAAGCCCGTGAGCAAGCCGAAGCTGTCCGCCGTGCGCGCAAACTCGCGCGTAAAAAGGCGCAGCGTGAAGGCGGTCTTTAAGACGTGTCTGAAAGCTGGGCGGGGCAACCCGCCTGACAAGATCAACCCCCGCCCTTCCGGTCGGGGGTTTTTCTTTGGTCAGACCTGCAGCGCAGTCGTCTTGACGACAGTACGCAGCGCGAAAGAGCTTTGCATCTGCGCGACACCGGGCAGACGACTCAGGTACTGACGGTGGATGCGCGCAAAGTCCTCGGTATTCTCGGCCATGACCTTCAGCAGATAGTCGGCACTGCCCGCCATCAGATGACATTCAAGAACATCAGGCACGCGCGCGACCTCGCGTTCAAAGGCGTCGAGCAGTTCATCCGCCTGCCCCTGCAGAGTGATCTCGACAAAGACCGTCGTCTGCCGACCAAGGCGGCGCGGGTCCAGCAGGGCGACGTAGCCTGCGATGAACCCCTCTTCTTCCAGACGCTGAACGCGTCGGTGGCAGGCGGATGCGGACAGGTTCACCTGTTCCGACAGTTCGGCATTGGTGATACGGCCATGCTTCTGCAACACGGTAAGGATACGGCGGTCTGTTGCGTCTAGCTGCATTGCGGCGATGAAATCTTCGAACAAGTTGCGCTTCTTTGGTGATTTCTACCATTCAGCGCCACAGCACCGCCACAGAAATCGAAAAGCTGCCATCGATTCTGCCTCAGGCTGGTCTCACAAGCCGCGCAAGAAAGCCGCGGCCGCAAGGGAGAGAGACATGAAGATCGGATGCCCGAAAGAAATCAAACCGCAGGAATTTCGCGTCGGGATGACCCCCGACGCGGTGCGAGAGGCCACTGGTCATGGCCATCAGGTATTCGTTGAAACCCGTGCCGGCGCTGGCGCGGGTTTTTCTGATGATGACTATGTCGCGGCGGGCGCCAAGATCCTCGGCACCGCCGAAGAGGTGTTTGAGACCGCCGAGATGATCGTCAAGGTCAAGGAGCCGCAGGCGGTAGAGCGCAAGCGCCTGCGCGAAGGTCAGGTGCTGTTCACCTATCTGCACCTTGCCCCCGATCCGGAGCAGACGCGTGATCTGCTCGATTCGGGCGTGACGGCGATTGCCTATGAAACGGTGACCGATGATCGCGGCGGCCTGCCGCTGCTTGCGCCGATGTCCGAAGTCGCGGGCCGCCTGGCTCCGCAGGTCGGCGCTTGGACGCTGCAGAAGGCCAATGGTGGTCGCGGTGTACTGCTGGGCGGCGTGCCAGGCGTGGCACCGGCCAAGGTTCTGGTGATCGGCGGCGGCGTGGTCGGCACGCATGCGGCCAAGGTCGCAGCCGGCATGGGCGCCGATGTCACCGTGATCGACCGCTCGATCAACCGTCTGCGCTATCTGGATGACGTCTTCGGGCGCGACTTCAAGAACGCCTATGCCAGCGCCGGCAACACCATCGCGCTTGCCCGCGAGGCTGACATGATCATCGGTGCCGTGCTGATTCCCGGCGCGGCTGCACCCAAGCTGATCAGCCGGGCGCAACTGGCAGAGTTGAAGCCCGGCGCGGCCTTGGTTGATGTGGCGATCGATCAGGGCGGCTGTTTCGAGACCTCGCGCGCGACCACCCACCAGGACCCGGTCTACGAGGTTGACGGCATCATGCATTACTGCGTGGCGAACATGCCGGGCGCGGTGGCCCGCACCTCGACGCTCGCGCTTGGCAATGCGACCATGCCCTTCATGCTGGCGCTGGCCGACAAAGGCTGGAAACGCGCCTGCGCCGAGGACAAGCATCTGCTGGCGGGGCTCAACACCCATCGCGGCAAACTGACCTACGCAGCCGTCGGCGCAGCCCTTGGTCTGCCGACCATTGCGGCGGCGGATGCGCTGCAACTCTGACAGCAGCACCCCCGAAAAGACAAAGGCCCCCGAACGTCTCGGGGGCCTTTTCTACATCCGGCTTCAGATCACTTCTTCAGGGCGTCACGGATTTCCTTCAGGACATCCAGTTCGGTCGGACCAGCGGCAGCTGCGGCAGCCTCTTCCTTCTTCTTCAGGGTCTCCTGCAGTTTGTTGACCGCCTTCACCAGCAGGAACACCACCCAGGCGATGATCAGGAAGTTGATCACTGCGGTAATGAAAGACCCATAGGCAAAGACCGGCGCGCCAGCCGCACGGGCGGCGGCCAGAGAGGTGAAGTCGCCCTCACCCAGATTGATGAAGAGGTTCGAAAAGTCGATACCGCCGGTCACCACGCCGATCAGCGGGTTCACCAGATCAGCCACCAGCGAGTTGACAATCGCCGTGAATGACGCGCCGATGATGATACCGACCGCCAGATCAACAACATTCCCCCTGGCGATAAACGCCTTGAATTCATTCAGCATTTAGACTTCCTTTTAACATGTCCCATTGGCGGGGGCACCGTCTGCCGCGGAAGTCCACCGCCCATGCGTGCACAGACGCGGAGTCACTATCGCACATATCAGCACCTTTTGTGACGGGGAAAACGCAACTAGCTTTCAAGGATACAGAACCGGAGTTCGCGCATGTTCGACCTGTCCACCCATCCCATCACCCATCGCTGGCCGGCCACACGGCCTGATGTGATCCAGCTCTACTCGCTGCCGACGCCGAACGGCGTGAAGGTCTCGGTGGCACTTGAGGAGATGGGTCTGCCTTACGAGGCTCATCTGGTTGACATCTCGAAGGATGACCAGTTCACGCCCGAGTTTCTGAGCCTGAACCCCAACAACAAGATCCCGGCGATGATCGATCCGAACGGCCCGGGCGGCAAGGCGCTGCCCCTGTTCGAAAGCGGGGCGATCCTGATCTACCTTGCCGAGAAGACTGGCCGCTTTCTGCCGCAAGAGAACCGCTATCAGGTGCTTCAGTGGTTGATGTTCCAGATGGGTGGTCTTGGCCCGATGCTGGGGCAGCTCGGCTACTTCCACGTCTTTGCGGGCAAGGAGATCGAAGATCAGCGCCCGAAAGAACGCTACCGGGCCGAAAGCGCGCGTCTATTGAAGGTGCTCGACAACGCACTGGCCGGGCAGGACTGGATCGCGGGCGACTATTCGATCGCCGACATGGCGATTGCGCCCTGGCTTAACAACCTGATCAATCGCTACAAGGCGGGCGATCAGGTCGGCTGGGCTGATCTGAGCAACCTGCCCGCCTATGTCGACCGCTTCCTCGCCCGCCCGGCGGTACAGCGCGGGTTGAACGTGCCGGCACGTCCATAACCGTCAACACGGCGGCGGCCCCTTGACCGGGACCGCCGCTGCGCCTATACGCCGCCTGTCCGGGGCTATGGCCATCTGGACCCGATTCCCTTTGTTTTGCGCCCGGTTTTCTTCGTCGGGCCGATGACGAAGGAAAGAGGCCTCGAAAAACGTCGGTTCATCTCTGGCGGGCGCGCATCCGGCGCGGACCCGGTTGAAGACCAGAAGCTCTGAGACGACATCACCTCTGCGGAACACCGCAGGCAGACAGGAGACTGGCGATGAACCTGATCGCACAACTGGAAGCCGAGCAGATCGCTGCGCTTGGCAAGAACATTCCCGACTTCAAGGCCGGCGACACCATTCGCGTTGGCTACAAAGTGACCGAAGGCACCCGTTCGCGCGTGCAGGCCTATGAAGGCGTCTGCATCAGCCGCAAGGGCGGCGCGACCATCTCGGCCTCGTTCACCGTGCGCAAGATTTCCTTCGGCGAAGGCGTGGAGCGTGTGTTCCCGCTGTATTCGACCAACATCGATTCGATCGAGGTCGTCCGTCGTGGCCGCGTCCGTCGCGCCAAGCTGTACTACCTCCGCTCGCGTCGCGGCAAATCGGCCCGTATCGCGGAAGTCACCAACTACAAAGAAAAAGCTGTGTGAGGACTGGCGCCATGAAACAAGGCATCCACCCCGATTATCACTTCGTCGAAGTGAAGATGACCGACGGCACCACCTTCCGCACCCGCACCACCTGGGGCAAGGAAGGCGACACGCTGTCGCTCGACATCGATCCGCTTTCGCATCCCGCCTGGACCGGCCAGACCGCCAAGCTGATGGACACCGGCGGCCGCGTGTCGAAGTTCAAGAACAAATACGCTGGTCTGGGTTTCTGATCCAAACCACAAGGTTCGAGGAAAGCCCCGCCACCGGCGGGGCTTTTTCTTTGCGCGACAGAGGACAAACTTTGCGATCCCTGCTAGGCTCTCCTTGCATTCCCAACAGCCGGGGAGGCTGGCAATGAAGTTCTCTGAACTTTCCGAACGACAGATCCGGAAGGCGCAGGCCGAGGGCCAGTTCGACAACCTCAAGGGCGCGGGCAAGCCGTTGGACCTTAGCGGCGATGGCAGCACGGATGCTGTCGGTTTTCGGATCATGGCCGAAGCAGGCGTGGTGCCGCGCGAAATCGCCCTGCGCAAGGCGATCGAGGCGCAGACCGAAATCCTGCGCAAGACCAATGGCGACGAAGCCCGCAGGCGGGAAACGGCGAAACTGGCCGACCTGCAGCTGCGGCTCGACATGGAGCAGGAAGCCCGCCGCCGCTTTTGCGGAAGCTAGGCGCCACACCCCCGCCTGATCGCCACGGCACGCGCCGACCCGCGCGTTCCGGCTTCCCTCTGCGCGGATCGCCGCTTATGAAGGCCAGAAGACAAGGCATCCGGGGACATCAGGCATGGCGCATATCATCGTTGTCGGCAACGAGAAGGGTGGATCGGGCAAATCGACCACCTGCATGCATGTCGCAACCGCGCTGGCCCGCATGGGGCACCGCGTCGGCGCGCTGGATCTTGACTTGCGGCAGCGCAGCTTTGGCCGTTATGTCGAGAACCGTCGCGCCTGGATGGCGAAGGCCGGGAAAGACCTGCCCTCCCCCGATTACCGCGAACTGCCCGAAGTGGATCCGGCAACCCTGCAGCCCGGCGAGAACGCTTTTGATGCGCGCCTCTCGGCGGCCGTCTCGGCGCTGGAGCCGGTCAGCGACTTTATCGTGATCGACTGCCCCGGCTCGCACACCCGGCTCAGCCAGGTGGCGCACAGCCTCGCCGACACGCTGATCACGCCGCTGAACGACAGTTTCGTGGACTTTGACCTTCTGGCCCGGATCGATCCGGAAACCAACAAGGTAAAGGGCCCCTCAATCTATTCCGAAATGGTGTGGAGCGCGCGGCAACTGCGGGCGCAGGCCGGGCTCAAGCCCATCGACTGGATCGTCCTGCGCAACCGCCTTGGTGCCCAGCAGATGCACAACAAGAAAAAGGTGGGGGCCGCGCTGGAGGAATTGTCCCGCCGCATCGGCTTTCGCGTGGCGCCCGGTTTTACCGAGCGCGTGATCTTTCGCGAATTGTTTCCGCGCGGCCTGACCCTGCTGGACCTTAAAGATACCGGCGTCGATCAGTTGAACATGTCAAACATTGCCGCGCGGCAAGAGGTTCGGGACTTGATCGCCGAACTCAAGCTGCCTGCTGTTGCCGTGAGCTTTTGAACGGCGTGGTCTGCGCAGCCTGACGCTGACGCCCCTGCATCTTGCGCAGGCGGGCGGTGAAGATGTCTTCGACTTCGGCCTTCGGGCCGGCTTCGACCGACGACTTGTTGAGACGTGCGATCAGCGTTTTCAGGAACGTCATCGGAGGATCCCCTCTTCTTGGCTACATGTTCAGGTTGTCCTTCAAGCGGGGCGAAAATGCGGCAGTGTCGAGTCGCATGGCGCACCGTTTCGGGGCATTTTGAAGCGTATAGGCCGCATGTCTTACCAGCCCGTTACCAGTTGAGGGACAATGAGCTTTCATGGCAGGAATTGCCCAGTATCCGTGGAAAAGGTGCCAGAAATGCCCAACTTGCTGTTTGACTCGCTCTTCGCCCCGCTCGCAGACCGCACGGGCCCATTCCTGAATCTGGCTGACGGAGGATCGATCAGCGGGAAGGCGTTCGTTGCGCTGGTCGCGCGTCAGGCGCATGCCCTGCGCGCGCATGGTCTGACCCCCGGTGACCGCATCGCCGCGCAGGTCGCAAAAAGCCCTGAGGCGCTGGCGGTCTATGGCGCAGCGGTGGCACTGGGCGCGATCTTCCTGCCGCTGAATACGGCCTATACCGCCGACGAGGTGGACTATTTCCTTGGCAACGCCACCCCCCGGATCTTCCTCTGTGACGGCGCTCGCCAAATTGAACTGGCCGGGGTGGCATCGAAAAACCACGCGCAAGTGCTGACGCTGAATGGCGATGGATCAGGCAGCCTGACGGATGCGGCGGCTGGCCAGCCGGGCACGATCACACCCGCGGATCGCGGCCCGGATGACATTGCGGCGATCCTCTACACCTCGGGCACAACGGGCCGGTCGAAGGGCGCGATGCTGACGCATCGCAACCTTCTGTCCAACGCCGAGGTGCTGGCAGACCTCTGGCGCTTTGACGCGCGGGATGTACTGCTGCACGCGCTGCCGATCTTTCACACACACGGCCTGTTTGTCGCCTCGAACATCAGCCTGCTGACTGGCGGGCAGATGATCTTCCTGCCGGGCTTTGATCTTGAGGCCGTGATCCGCGCCCTGCCGCAGGCCACGACGATGATGGGCGTGCCTACCTTCTATACCCGCCTTCTGGACGATGCGCGGCTCACCCGCGATCTGGTGGCGGGGATGCGGCTCCTTGTTTCGGGCTCGGCCCCCCTGCTTGCGGAAACCCACCGCAGCTTTGAAGAGCGCACGGGCCATCGCATCCTCGAACGCTACGGCATGACCGAAACCAATATGAACACCTCCAACCCCTATGAGGGTGACCGACGTGCGGGCACCGTGGGTCTGCCCCTGCCGGGGGTCGAGTTGCGCATCATGGCCGAGGGCGCCGAGGTGGCGCAGGGAGAGGTGGGGGTCATCGAGGTGCGCGGCCCCAACGTCTTCAAGGGATACTGGCAGATGCCCGAAAAGACGCGTGAGGAACTGCGCGAGGATGGCTGGTTCATCACCGGCGATGTGGGGTTCGTTGATGCCGACGGATATGTGACCATCGTGGGCCGTGCCAAGGATCTGGTGATCTCGGGCGGGTTCAACGTCTATCCGAAAGAGGTTGAACTGCTGCTCGACGAGGTGCCGGGCGTTCTGGAAAGCGCTGTGATCGGCGTGCCCCACCCTGATTTCGGCGAGGCGGTGCTGGCCGTTCTGGTGCCACAGAAGGGACGCACGCTCGATGCTGGCGCCGTGCTTGAGGTGATCCGCGACAAGCTGGCCAGATTCAAGCAGCCCAAGGCCGCCGTGGTGGTTGAAAGCCTGCCGCGCAACACCATGGGCAAGGTGCAAAAGAACGTGCTGCGCGACACCTACAAGGGCTGGTTTCAAGCCTGACGATCCGCCCTTTGCCACTTTGAACGGAGCCAACGGATGACCCAGACCGAACCCCGCCTGACCTCGCTGTCGCATGGCGGCGGCTGTGGCTGCAAGATTGCCCCCGGCGTGCTCTCACGCCTGCTGGCGCAAGCCCCTGCCCTGCCGGTTCCGCCAGAGCTGCTGGTGGGCACCGCGACAGCCGATGACGCGGCCGTCTGGCGGCTGAACGACACACAGGCGCTTGTTGCGACCACCGACTTCTTCATGCCGATCGTCGATGATCCGCGCGATTTCGGGCGCATCGCCGCGACCAATGCGATCAGTGACGTCTATGCCATGGGAGGGCGGCCGATCATGGCGCTGGCGCTGGTGGGCATGCCGGTCAAGGTTTTGTCCGAGACGACCATCGCCTCGATCCTTGCCGGCGGCGCCGAGGTCTGCGCGTCGGCCGGTATTCCGATTGCGGGCGGGCACACCATCGACTCGGTCGAGCCGATCTATGGGCTGGTGGTCCTGGGTCTGGTGCATCCCGATCAGATCAAGACAAACGCCGGCGCACGGCCCGGCGACGCACTAGTGCTGGGCAAACCGCTTGGTGTGGGCGTCCTGTCGGCCGCATTGAAGGCAGGCGATCTGGACGCGCAAGGCTACGGGCGGATGATCGATACGGTCACGCGCCTGAACACGCCAGGTGCGGCGCTCGCCGCATTGCCGGGCGTTCACGCGATGACCGATGTGACCGGCTTTGGCCTTGGCGGACACGGTCTGGAAATGGCGCGCGGCGCCGGTTGCGATGTGGAGATTCGCTGGCCCCGGGTCCCGCTTCTGGCAGGGGCCCGCGATCTTGCAGAGGCAGGCCGCGTCACCGGCGCCTCTGGCCGCAATTGGGAGAGCTACGGTGCCGAAATCGTCTTGCCCGATGGCTTCGCACATGTCGACCGCGCGCTGCTGACAGATCCGCAGACGAGCGGCGGCCTGCTGGTCGCCTGCGCCCCAGAGGCTGTGGATCAGGTGCTGGATATCTTCAAGGCGCAGGGATTTTCCGGGGCCGCAACCGTCGGGCGGGTGCTGGACCCGACCGATCAGCCTGTGCTGCGGATCGTCTGATGCGCGCCGGTTCACCCCGGCGCGACACCATCAGGGTCGGGCTGACTGCAGATAGGCCTCGATCTCGGCCAATCTGACCGGGCCGCGCGCGATCTGGCCAGTGGTGGGCGTCAGTGGTTCAACGAAGGCCTGCTGCGACATGTCGGGCAGGTGGTGGGCGATGCCCTTGTGGCAATTGATGCATGTCCGCTCGCCGGTAAAGAGGAAGCGTTCATGCGCCTCGGCCGCGCGCTTGCTTTGCCGTGTGACGTCCATCGATTCAGCCGAATGGCAGTTGCGGCATTCCAGGCTGTCATTCGCCTCTAGCCGTGCCCATTCATGCTGGGCGAGTTCCAGCCGCTTTTCGAGGAACTTCTCGCGCGTGTTGATCGTGCCGAAGATCTTGCCCCAGACCTCTTTGCTGGCCTGCATTTTCCGGGCGATCTTGTCGGTCCAGTCATGCGGCACATGGCAATCCGGGCAGGTCGCGCGCACGCCGGACCGGTTGGTGTAGTGGATCGTAGGCTTCAGCTCCTGATAGACGTTGTCGCGCATCTCGTGGCAGCTGGTGCAGAAGGCTTCGGTATTTGTCACCTCCAGCGCGGTGTTGAAGCCACCCCAGAAAATGATGCCCATGATGAAGCCGCCCATCGTCAGGAACCCAAGGCTGTAATGGGTGGCCGGTTGCCGGATGATGAACCACAGCCGCTTGAGGAAGTTCAGCATTACTGCCCCCCCTCCTTCTTGCCGCGCATGAAATCGAGCACGCGGTCCACATCGACAAACCCGTTCACCACGACGGGCTCCACGTCATGCTGGACCACATGGCATTGGGTGCAGAAGTAGCGGCGCGGGCTGACCGAGGCGAGCGTCTGCCCCTCGCGGTCCATGAAATGCGTGACCGAGATCATCGGCGCCTGGCTCACCTCTACCGCGGTGCGGCTGTGGCAGGTCAGGCATTTGTTGGCGTTCAGATCCAGCTGGTAGTTGTCGATCTTGTGCGGAATGACCGGTGGCTGGTCGGGGTAGTTGCGCACCTGTCTGACGTCGGAATTGACCACATTCGGGATCTGCCTCGCCTCTGATTCCTCGTCAAGCGGCGTGACGGGGCGAATGCCCCCCAGCTGGTTCTCGGCAAGGGCCAGACTTCCGGCGAGCATCAGGCTGGCGGCAAGAAGGATGCGTTTCATGGTCGTGGCCCCCTTCACACGGCTTCGATGCGGACGGCGCATTTCTTGAAATCCGCCTGTTTCGAGATCGGGTCGGTGGCGTCCAGCGTCACCTTGTTGATCAGGCGGCGGGCGTCGAACCACGGCACGAACACCAACCCGCGCGGAGGCTTGTTGCGCCCGCGCGTTTCCACCCGCACCCGCATCTCGCCGCGCCGCGAGATGATCTTCACCTCTGACCCCCGCCGCAGGTTCATCGCCTGGGCATCGTCGGGGTGCATGTAACACAGCGCATCTGGCACCGCGCGATAGAGTTCCGGCACGCGTTGCGTCATCGACCCCGAGTGCCAGTGCTCCAGCACGCGGCCGGTGGATAGCCAGAACGGATATTCCTCGTCGGGTGACTCTGCGGCAGGCTCATAGGGCAGTGCGAAGATGTTCGCCCGGCCGTCCTTGTTGCCGTAGAACTGGAAATCCCGGCCCTCGGCCACATAGGGGTCATGCTCGCCGTTAAAGCGCCAGCGGGTTTCCTGACCATTGACCACGGGCCAGCGCAGGCCGCGCACCTCGTGATAGGTGTCGAACGGCGCAAGATCGTGGCCATGGCCGCGCCCGAAGCTGGCGTATTCCTCGAACAGGCCTTTCTGGATGTAGAAGCCGAAATCCTGTGCTTCCGGGTTGTTGTGATCGGGGCTGATGTCTTCGAGCCCGAACCGGTTCACCTGACCGTTGGCAAAGAGCACGTCGAACAGCGTCTTGCCCTTGTAGTCGGGATTGGCCTCCAGCAGTTCAGGCGGCCAAATCTCGTCGGTGGTGAAGCGTTTCGAGAACTCCACGACTTGCCACAGGTCCGACCGCGCCTCGCCGGGGGCATCGACCAGTTGATGCCAGAACTGCGTGCGCCGTTCGGCATTGCCATAGGCGCCCTCTTTCTCCACCCACATGGCCGAGGGCAGGACAAGGTCCGCTGCCTCGCAGGTGACGGTCGGATAGGCATCCGACACGACGATGAAGTTGTCGGGGTTACGGTAACCTGGCAGCCCCTCCTGCATCATGTTCGGGGCAGCCTGCATGTTGTTGTTCACCTGCACCCAATAGACGTTGATCTTGCCGTCCTTCAGGTCACGGTTCTGCTTTACGGCATGCGAGCCCAGCCAATCAGGGATCGTGCCGGCCGGCAGCTTCCACAGCTCTTCGGCATGGGCGCGGTGTTCGGGGTTCGTCACCACCAGGTCGGCGGGCAGGCGGTGCGAGAAGGTCCCCACCTCTCGGGCAGTACCGCAGGCTGAGGGCTGCCCCGTCAGCGAGAAGGGCGAGTTGCCGGGCGTCGCGATTTTTCCGGTCAGCAGGTGGATGTTGTAGATCATGTTGTTCGCCCAGACCCCGCGGGTGTGCTGGTTGAACCCCATGGTCCAGAGCGACATGACCTTGACGTTCGGATCTGCATAGAGCTTCGCCAGCTCCTCAAGCCGCGAGGCCGGGACCCCCGAAAGGGCGGCGGTCTTTTCCAGCGTGTACTCCGCCACGAATGCCGCAAACTCGTCAAAGCTCATCGGCTCAGCCGCGTTCGGGTCTTCGGTATTGGCGGCATTTGCCTCACGCGGGTCTTCTGGGCGCAGGCCATAGCCGATGTCGGTGACGCCGCGCTTGAAGTTCACATGCTGCGCCACGAAATCCTGATTCACCGCGTTGTTCTGGATGATGTAGTTCGCGATGTAGTTGAGGATCGCGAGGTCGGTCTGCGGGGTAAAGATGATCGGGATGTCTGCCAGATCAAAGCTGCGGTGCGTAAAGGTGGACAGCACCGCCACCTTCACATGCGGATGGCTGAAGCGGCGGTCCGAGACGCGCGTCCACAGGATCGGGTGCATCTCGGCCATGTTGGAGCCCCACAGCACAAAAGCGTCGGCGGCCTCGAAATCGTCATAGCAGCCCATCGGCTCGTCGATGCCGAAGGTGCGCATGAAGCCCGCAACCGCACTGGCCATGCAATGCCGCGCATTGGGGTCGATGTTGTTCGACCGGAAGCCTGCCTTCATCAGCTTGGCGGCGGCATAGCCCTCCCAGACCGTCCACTGGCCGGAACCGAACATGCCGATGGCCTTGGGCCCTTTTTCGGCCAGGGTTTTCTTCCATTTCTCGGCCATGATGTCGAAGGCTTCGTCCCAGGTGACCGGCTCGAAGGTCCCATCCTTGTGGTACTGGCCGTCGCGCTTGCGCAGCAGGGGCGTGGTCAGACGGTCCTCGCCATACATGATCTTCGACAGGAAATAGCCCTTCACGCAGTTCAGGCCGCGATTGACCTCGGACTTGCTGTCGCCGTGGGTGGCGACAACCCGGCCCGCCTTGGTCGCGACCATGATCGAGCAGCCGGTGCCACAGAAACGGCAGGGAGCCTTGGTCCAGGTGAGCTGCGTAAGGTCCGCCTCGGTTACAAGGTTCTGCGCGGCTGCCGGGATCGGCAGGCCAGCGGCCGTTGCCGCGGCAATCAACGCCTGCGCCTTGATCACGTCACGCCGGGTAAGATCGGTCATCGCGCGTTTCCTTCCGTTTGTGCGGCTTCATCGGGCTCAAGATTGTGGTGATAGACCAGCGCGGCACTGGCCACGCCGTCCATCAGTTGGATGCGGGTCAGGGTCCCGGCGATGGCGGCCTCATCGGTCGTCTCCATCATCAGGACCAGTTTTCCCGAAGGGTCGTGAAGGGCGACCTCAATTTGCGGGAGGGCATTCAGGCGTGGCAGCACCTCGGCCATGCGGGCCGGGTCGATGCGCACGACAAGGCTTGCGATATGCAGTTCGGTCGTCATGCGCCCCCCCGTCTGGGGTCATGCAGCGCAAGGCTTTGGTTCGGGCAGGCCGAAAGGCAGGCGCCACAGCCGGTGCAGGCATCGGCGTCGATGTGGATGGCGCCCACAGGACGCACGCTCAGGTCAAGGCGCAGCGCCGTTTGGGCGCAGGCATCGGTGCAGAGCCCACAGGCGATGCCTGCCGACAAGAGGCACGGGTTCGCCATGACGACTGTCACCGGCCACGGCTTGGCCAGATCCACAAGGAATGCGCCTTCATCACATGCCGCCGCGCAGGCCCCGCAAAAGGTGCATTCGCCCCCATTGAAGCTCACGCGCGGCAAGCCGCCCGGCCCGGGCTCAAGGATGCGTTCCCCGCATGCGGCAATGCAATCACCACAGCCAGTGCAACGGCTGGCGAGCAACCGCTCATCCGTCCAGGGTGGGCGGAACTCGGCGGCGGGACGGCTCGGGCGAGCGGTCAGGAATTGCCGCCGCGACGGTGCGTGGTCCTGTGCCATCGGATGCCCCCCTCAACCCGTCGGGGGTCCGAAGATCATCTGCCAGATCCAGATCCCGAGCCCAAGGGAGCCCACCCCCGCCACGGCCAGCGCCGGGGCGAGGAAAACCGCGAGAAACAGGAATGTGTTGCGTTCCTCTGCCTTGCTGGGTGGGGCCGGGCGCTCTGCCATCGGTCACCTTCCTTCACATTGGGAGCATTTCGTCGGAAACAGAAAACCGTCCGTGACGCTTAGGCGTCACGCCCCGGCACTCCGGCCGAAAAACTGCGTGTTTGGCACATGCTCTGATGGAAGCACAGATTTTCCGTTCGCGCAATTGCCGTGCGCCACCCAGCCAGTAATGATTATTTTCAGGGCACTTGCCCATTCTGCGATCCACCCCTGCGCCTTCGACAAATCCGGCAGACCCGGACTGGACAAGCGCGGGGCTCCGTGATCAGGTGCCGTGGCGACAGGGGCGTCCGCATCCGGCGGGCTGAGAAGCACCCTTTGAACCTGAACCAGATCATGCTGGCGTAGGAAGTCCGCGAACCGGTACTGGGGTATCGACTTAACGCCCACCGGTCTTCGGCCTCTCACGTCACGGGAGGCAACATGAGAGCTTTCGGACACCACCTTTTCCCCGCTCAACCGCACTGTCCGCGACGGGAACAGGCATGATCCGCAATATCCTGACCATCGCCGGCTCTGACCCCTCGGGCGGGGCGGGCATACAGGCAGACATCAAGGCAATTGCGGCCAATGGCGGCTATGCCATGGCGGCGTTGACTGCGCTTACGGCGCAAAACACGATCGGAGTTACCGGGGTCGAGTTCATCCGGCCAGATTTCGTCGCGGCACAGATCACCGCGATCCGCGAAGATATCCGCATCGATGCCGTCAAGATCGGCATGCTGGGAAATGCCGAAACGGTCACGGCCGTGGCGGGCGCGCTGCGCGGTCTTGATGCGCCCATCGTGCTTGACCCTGTCATGGTCGCCAAGGCGGGTGACCGGCTGCTGCTGGCCGAAGCGGTAGAGGCATTGCGCGCCGAGCTTCTGCCCCTTGCCACCATCATCACCCCCAATCTGCCCGAGTCGGCGGACCTGCTGGAGATGGACCACGCCGCATCCCGGTCCGAGATGCGGGCACAAGCCCACGCGCTTTTGGCCTCGGGCTGTGGGGCGGTCTATCTGAAGGGCGGGCATCTGGGCGGAAACGACAGTCCCGACCTGTTGGTCACCCCCACGGCAGAGGCCTGGTTCGAAGGGCGGCGACTGCCCACCCGCAACACACACGGCACCGGCTGCACCCTTTCGTCGGCGCTTGCCACCCGTCTGGCACAGTCGGCTGATCTGCAGATCGCGGCTTCCATGGCACGCGACTACACCCTTGCCGCAATCGCCGCCGCTGACCGGCTGGATGTGGGGCACGGCCATGGCCCATTGCATCATTTCAGCGACTTGTGGCCACCAAGCTGATTGCTCTGGAACTTGACGCTGATGCCATGGTCTTCCCTTGCGCCCCTCGCAAAGGAATGGACCAAAGCCATCCTCTATAGAAAAGAGCATAGCTAGCGGAAAGGTGTGAGCACCTTGCCGTGCCACGGCACAGCCGTCACATTCAAAGGGTAGTCGATGCGCACGATGGAAGCCCTGGCCTGCGTCGAACCCAGCCGTTTCGAGCACGCCAAGCGCCCGCGCCCCGAGGGCCGTCCCGGCAATATTCGCGTGCGGATCGCCGTTCTGGGCGAGCACACCGACGGCGGAATGTGCGCAAGATCGTGGCGCCCGACGGGGAACCTTTATTCCGCGCACGGCCTGACACCACAGGCTGCGCCGATGATCGATCGTCTGGTGATCGGCGCGCATCTTCAGCGAAGCGGTTAAGGTGTTGATCTCGTTTACCTCAGACGCAGGCGGGCAGGCACAGACGGTCGACCTGTCGCCCCCCGACAGGCCACAAGCTTTCCGGCAACGCTCTTTCATCTGCCGCCCGCCACGCTCGGGGCGCGACCGAGGGCGCTGGTGCGCGAGGCGATGGCCGGGCGCGACGGCGAGACCTTGCGCCAGATCTACACCGAGGAGGTTCTACCCGGATTTGCGTCCAAGGGGATGGAACCGGCGGTCGAGGCCTATCTTGCCACCCCGCTGGATCGTTTCGGAAACCTGTTCCTCGACCACCGTATCGCAGTGATTGCGCAGAACCACGCCCGGAAATGCGATCGCCGCTTCGCGGCCCTTCGGAACTGGATTGGGGCTGACGCGCATCCGATGCCAAGGCTCTGGGCCGTCCTGATGTGCGCGGGCGGAGAACAGGCCTGATGCAGATGCGCCGGGGCCTTGCCGTCAGCTTTGGCCGAAGCCCGCCTTGATGCGCGCCAGATGCACGCGCAAGGCAGCGTTTGCGCCGCGCACATGGGCCACGGCAAGCTCTGCCGCAGCATCCGCATCGCCCCGCGCGCAAGCCGCGAGAATCGCCCGATGTTCGCCATTTGCCCGGTTCTGGCCATCGGTGAGCAGCAGTTGTGCCCGAAGATAGCGGTCAAGCCGGTCCATCGCGCTGTCGAGGGTAGACACATGGAACGGAAGTCCGCTCGCCGCGAGAAGCGTGCCGTGAAAGGCCCGGTTCAGATCACCCCACCGCATCGGGTCTTGCTCGACTGCGAATTCCTCGCAAATCGCATGCGCTGTGGCGATAATCTCGGGCGTCATGCGCGGCACTGCGGCACGCATCACATGTGCCTCGACCAGGCAGCGGAACTCAAAGATCTCGCCGGCCTCTTCGATGGAGAGGCCCGTTACGACCGCACCCTTGTAGCGCTGGTTCCGCACGAGGCCCTGTTGTTCAAGCATCGCCAGCGCCTCGCGCACCGGGATTCGGCTGGTATTGAAGACTTGTGCAATCGCATCCTGCCGCAGCGGATCGCCGTCCTTCAACTCTCCCGTCACGATGGCCTTGCGCAAGGCCTCAAACACGATGCGCGCGGCCGAGGCCGTTTGCGAAACGTCAATTCCGGTCAGCGCCATTCCGTTCCCTCTCCCCGTCGGGGCCATCATGGACGAAGCCCGCGCAAGATTCCATGTTGTATATTGTATCCTATCTGCGTTACCAAAGTGGCTGTTCACTTCTGGGGGGAAGACATGAGCGATTCCACGGCTTGCCGCGCAGGCGCGCGCCCCTTTGGCCGCGCATGACCAGCCTGGATACCGCCCTCGCGCGTTTCACCCCGGTCGAGGCCGCGCCGATCACCGATGCTGAGCTTCGGACAAGGATTGCCAGCCTTCAGGGCCGCATGCAGCGCGCAGCGATTTCCGCATTGTGGCTCGATGCCTCCTCCTCGCTTGCCTATTTCACCGGTCTGTCGCTGGGTTTGTCCGAGCGCATCCATGGGGCTTTGATCCCGGCTCGGGGCGAGATCACCTATGTCTCGCCCACGTTCGAGGTGCCGAAACTGCGCACGCTGCTGCGAATCCCCGGCGCAATCGCGCAATGGGAAGAGGACGAGGACCCCTTCGCCCTGATCACCGGTCTGGCAGGCGGCACGCTGGCCGTTGATCCGTTGACCCCGTTCCGCTTTGTTACCGGCCTGATGGCGGCGGGTGCCCAAGTGGTGCCAGCACAGCCGCTGATCGTGGCCGGGCGCCAAATCAAGTCGCGCGCCGAACTCGCACTGATCCAGACCGCGATGGATGCAAGCCTTGAAGTGCACAAGGCCGTCCACGCAGGTTTGCGCCCTGGAATTTCCACCACCGAGGTCAGCGCTTTTGTCAACGCCGCGCACCGGGCGCTTGGGCTTGATCCCCTGTTCGTCGCGGTGCAGTTCGGCGAAGCGACCGCCTATCCCCATGGCGTCCCCTATCCGCAGACATTGTCGCAAGGGGATATGGTTCTGGTTGATCTGGGCGGCACCCTGCAGGGCTACCGGTCGGACATCACCCGCACCTATGTGTTCGGCACCCCGACTGCCCGCCAGAGCGCGCTTTGGTATCTGGAACAGCGCGCCCAGGCCGCAGCCTTTGCCGCTGCCCGGATCGGGGCGCCCTGCGCCGACGTGGATGCGGCGGCGCGCAACACCCTGACAGACGCGGGTTATGGCCCCGGCTACGCCGTTCCGGGCCTGCCGCACCGCACCGGACACGGGCTTGGCCTCGACATCCACGAGGAACCCTATATCGTTGCAGGCAATTCGACATTGCTTGCCCCCGGCATGTGCTTTTCGATCGAGCCCATGCTGTGCGTCTACGGGGAATGCGGCGTGCGGCTCGAGGACATCGTCTGGATGTCCGAGGACGGCCCGCGCTGGTTCACCGCGCCTGCCACGCGACCCGACGATCCCTTTGCCCCCGCGCCGGGCTGATCCCGCCCGGACAAGCAATACCGAGGCCGGGCGGTCTACCCGGCCCATGGCGCACCGGCCCGCCCAAGGCCGGAACAGAGTTCAACCAAGACTGAAAGGACTGGAGACATGAAGATCCTGACCCGCAGCCTGATCGCCGCTTCGGCACTGGCAATGGTTTCGGCAGTGCCTGCACTGGCAAAAACCTTTGTCTACTGCTCGGAAGCCTCGCCCGAGGGCTTCGATCCCGCGCCCTACACCGCTGGCGGCACCTTCGACGCCTCGGCCCACCCGATCTTCAACCGCCTGGTCCAGTTCAAGAAGGGCACGACCGAGGTCGTCCCCGGTCTGGCAGAAAGCTGGGAAGTGTCGGCTGACGGTCTGGAATACACCTTCAAGCTGCGTCAGGGCGTGAAGTGGCATTCGAACGAGAAGTTCACCCCCAGCCGTGACTTCAACGCCGATGACGTGATCTTCAGCTTTGACCGTCAGGGCAACACCGGCAACCCCTGGAACCAGTATATCGCTGGCATCACCTACGAGTATTACAACTCGATGGAGATGCCCTCGCTGATCAAGGAAGTGGTCAAGGTTGACGACCACACCGTCAAGTTCGTGCTGACCCGTCCTGAGGCCCCGTTCCTGGCCAATATCGCGATGCCTTTCGCCTCGATCGTGTCGAAGGAATATGCCGATACGCTGGAAGCCGCAGGGACCAAGGAAGACTTCAACAACCTGCCGATCGGTACTGGCCCCTTCAAGTTCGTGGCCTATCAGAAGGATGCCGTCATCCGCTATGCCAAGAACGCCGACTATTGGGGCGAGGCCCCCAAGATCGACGATCTGATCTTCGCGATCACCCCGGATGCGGCCGTGCGCCTGCAAAAGCTGAAAGCTGGCGAGTGCCACCTGATGCCCTATCCCGCCCCGGCCGACCTTGAGGCGATCCGCGCGGACAGCACGCTCAAGCTCGACGAACAGCCCGGCCTGAACGTGGCCTACCTCGCCTACAACACGACCGTTGCGCCCTTTGACAATCCGAAGGTCCGCAAGGCGCTGAACATGGCGATCAACAAGGACGCCATCATCGACGCCGTGTTCCAGGGTGCAGGTCAGGCTGCCAAGAACCCGATCCCGCCGACCATGTGGTCCTACAACGATGCGGTGCAGGACGACGCCTATGATCCGGAAGCCGCCAAGGCCGCGCTTGAGGCCGAGGGCGTCAAGGATCTGTCGATGAAGGTCTGGGCGATGCCGGTGCAGCGTCCCTACATGCCGAACGCGCGCCGCACGGCGGAACTGATGCAGGAAGACTTCGCCAAGATCGGCGTCAAGGTCGAGATCGTCAGCTACGAATGGGGCGAGTATCTGAAGAAGTCGACCGAGGTGGGCCGCGACGGCGCGGTGATCCTGGGCTGGACCGGCGACAATGGCGACCCGGACAACTTCATGGGCGTGCTGCTCTCTTGCGCTGCCACCGGCGAGGGTGGTGCGAACCGCGCGCAATGGTGCAACGAAGACTTCTCGGCGCTGCTGTCGAAAGCCAAGCAGACCACCGATGTAGCCGAACGCACCAAGCTTTATGAAGAGGCCCAGATGATCTTCAAGGATCAGGCCCCTTGGGCAACCATCGCGCACTCGACCCAGTTCGTGCCGATGTCGGCCAAGGTTTCGGGCTTCACCATGAGCCCGCTTGGCGACTTCACCTTCGAGAGCGTCGACATCGCCGAATAATCCCCGTTGGGGCAACCGGACGCGCGGGCAATCCCCGCGCGTCCTTTCATGGGATAGCGCATGATCCGGTTCATACTCGGCAAACTGCTTTATCTGGTCCCGACCTTTATCGGGATCACCATCATCGCCTTCGGCTTCGTGCGGGTCCTGCCCGGCGATCCGGTTCTTCTGATGGCGGGCGAACGCGGCGTCTCGGCCGAACGCCATGCCGAGCTTGCCGCCCAATTCGGCTTCGACAAGCCGATATGGCAGCAATATCTGGATTTCATGGGGCGGCTGCTGCAAGGAGACCTCGGCAATTCGCTGGTCACCAAGAAGCCGGTCCTGACCGAGTTCCTGGCGCTGTTTCCGGCGACGGTCGAGCTTGGTCTTGTGGCCATCATCATCGCCACGGTGATCGGTGTGCCGGTGGGCGTCATCGCCGCAATCAAGCGCGGATCGTGGTTTGACCAGTTCTCGATGACGGCCGCGCTGGTCGGCTTTTCGATGCCGATCTTCTGGTGGGGTCTGCTGCTGATCATCCTGTTTTCGGGTATCCTGCAATGGACGCCGGTGTCAGGGCGGATCTCGCTGCTTTATTTCTTCCCGCAGGTCACGGGCTTCATGCTGATCGACAGCCTGATCTCGGGGCAAAAGGGCGCGTTCACCTCGGCGCTCTCACACCTGATCCTGCCGTCCATCGTTCTGGCCACCATCCCGCTTGCGGTGATTGCGCGCCAGACCCGGTCGGCCATGCTGGAGGTGATGGGCGAGGATTATGTCCGCACCGCCCGCGCCAAGGGCCTGCCGCCCTCGCGCGTCGTGGGGGTGCATGCGCTGCGCAATGCGATGATTCCGGTCATCACCACCATCGGTCTGCAGATCGGTGTGCTGATGGCAGGCGCCATTCTGACCGAGACGATCTTCAGCTGGCCCGGCATCGGCAAGTGGATGATCGATTCCATCTCGCGCCGTGACTATCCGGTCGTGCAGTCAGGGCTTTTGCTGATCGCAGGCCTTGTCATGATGGTGAACCTGATCGTCGATCTGACCTATGGCCTGATCAATCCAAGGATCCGCCACAAATGAGCGAACAAGTCGTCAAACTTTCCGACGCCGCGATCCGTCGCCGCATGCTGGCCGATTTCTGGTTCTACTTCAGCCAGAACCGCGGCGCTGTAGCCGGACTTGTGGTTTTCATCCTGCTCGTGCTGATCGCGGTCTTTGCTGCGGTGCTGGCGCCCCATGACCCGACTGCGCAATACCGCGACGCCCTGCTGGTGCCGCCGGTCTGGCAAGAGGGTGGTCGGGCCGAGTTCCTTCTGGGCACCGATGCCGTCGGACGCGACATGCTTTCGCGACTGATCTATGGCGCACAGTATTCGCTGTTCATCGGCATCGTCGTGGTGTCGATCGCGCTGGTGGGCGGCATCGTCGTCGGCCTGCTTGCGGGCTTCTTCGGTGGTTGGGTCGACAGCGTCATCATGCGGGTGATGGACGTGATCCTCGCCTTCCCGTCGCTGCTGCTGGCGCTGGTGCTGGTGGCCATCCTCGGCCCCGGTCTGACCAATGCGATGATCGCCATCGCCATCGTCTATCAGCCGCATTTCGCGCGTCTGACCCGCGCCGCGGTGATGGGCGAAAAGGCCCGCGAATATGTCACCGCCGCGCGCGTGGCTGGTGCTGGCAACCTGCGGCTGATGTTCCGAACCATCCTGCCCAACTGCCTTGCACCGCTGATCGTTCAGGCCACACTGTCGTTTTCGTCGGCAGTACTCGACTCGGCTGCGCTTGGCTTTCTGGGCATGGGCGCGCAACCGCCTGCGTCGGAATGGGGCACGATGCTGGCCGAGGCGCGCGAGTTCATCCTGCGCGCATGGTGGGTCGTCACCTTCCCCGGCCTTGCAATCCTGATCTCGGTTCTGGCGATCAACCTGATGGGCGATGGCCTGCGCGATGCGCTTGACCCCAAACTGAAGCGGAGCTGACATGAGCCTGCTGAACATCCGCAATCTTACGGTCGAATTTGCAACCGCCACCGGCGCCTTCAAGGCTGTGGACGGGGTCGATGTCTCTGTCGACAAGGGCGAGGTTCTGGCCATCGTCGGGGAATCCGGGTCGGGCAAATCGGTCTCGATGCTGGCGGTGATGGGGCTTCTGCCCGACACCGCCACCATCACCGCCGACGAGATGACCTTTGATGGCCGCGACATCCTGCGCCTGACACCTGCCGAGCGGCGCAAGCTGATCGGGCATGAGATCACCATGATCTTTCAGGAGCCGGTCGCCTCGCTCAACCCCTCGTTCACCGTGGGCTTCCAGATCGAGGAGGTCCTGCGCCTGAACCTTGGGATGAGCCGCCGCGATGCACGGGCCCGCGCGCTGGACCTGTTCCGCTCTGTCGGCATCCCCGAGCCCGAGACGAAGCTCAACGCCTATCCGCACCAGATGTCGGGCGGGCAGTGCCAGCGCGTGATGATCGCGATGGCCATCGCCTCGAACCCGCGCCTTCTGATCGCGGACGAGCCGACAACGGCGCTCGATGTGACGATCCAGAAGCAGATCCTCGATCTGCTGATGTCGCTGCAAGAGGATTACGGCATGGCCCTGATCCTGATCACCCATGACATGGGCGTGGTGGCCGAAACCGCCGACCGTGTGGTGGTGCAGTACAAGGGGCGCCGCATGGAAGAGGCCGATGTCCTGAGCCTGTTCGAAAACCCGCAGCACCCCTATACCCGCGCGCTGCTGGCGGCCCTGCCGGAAAACGCAACGGGTGACCGGCTTCCCACGGTATCCGAGTTCCTGCTGGCGGAGGACATGAAATGACCGTGATCGTTGAAGGCCGCGGCCTGACACAGGACTATCACGTTCCGGGCGGGCTCTTTGGCCGTGCCAAAACCGTGCGCGCCGTGAAGGGCGTGGATTTCCGCGTCGAGCGCGGCAAGACGCTGGCCATCGTCGGCGAGAGCGGATCGGGCAAGTCCACGCTGGCGCGGATCATCGCCCTGATCGACCCGCAATCAGGCGGCACGCTCAGCATTGAAGGGCAGCCGGTGGATATCTCGCGCCGCCGCCCCTCGCCCGAGCTGCGCTCCAAGGTGCAGATGGTGTTCCAGAACCCCTACGGCTCACTCAACCCGCGCCAGAAGGTCGGCGACGTGCTGATGGAGCCTCTGGTCATCAACACCTCGATCCCGGCGTCTGAGCGGCGTGAACGGGCCGAGGCGATGCTCAAGCGCGTGGGTCTGGCGCCTGAGCATTTCAACCGCTATCCGCACATGTTCTCGGGGGGGCAGCGGCAGCGGATCGCGATTGCCCGTGCCCTGATGCTCAACCCGCAGCTTCTGGTTCTGGACGAACCGGTCTCGGCGCTGGACCTTTCAGTGCAGGCGCAGGTGCTGAACCTGCTGGCCGATCTGCAGGACGAGTTCAAGTTGACCTATGTGTTTGTCAGCCACGACCTGTCGGTGGTGCGCTACATCGCCGACGACGTCATGGTGATCTCGAAGGGCGTGGCCGTGGAACAGGGGACGCGCGAGGCGCTTTTTGCCAACCCGCAAGATGCCTATACACGGCAGCTCTTTGCCGCGACGCCTGTGACCGATGTTGAGGCGATCCGCGCCCGCGTGGCCCGCCGCAAGCAGGCGCGTGCGGCGGCTGCGGTCTGAACCTTGATGCATCATCCTGCCGGTCGATAGGCCGGCAGGATGACAATTCCGATGCCCCATCCCTATTGCCGACAGGCCCGCTGGTCGAGCCGCGGCGTCAAGCTTTGAGCTAGCCGGTAGATCCCGATGGCGGCGACCATCAGCGCGCCCGCCAGCAGGAAGGTCAATCGCAGTCCCGCACCGATCGCGGCGGGCGATGCCTGCGCCAGATCTGTCGATCCCACGCCAAAGGCAAAAACCGCGCCCATGGCCGAAGCTCCGGCGATAAGCCCCGCATTTCGCGACAGGTTCAGTAGCCCCGAAGCTGTACCCCGTTGATCCTTGGGCACATCCGCCAGCGCGGCAGTGTTGTTGGCCGCCTGAAAGATCTGGTAGCCCGGCGCGAGAAAGGCAATCGCCAGTACATAGCCCGCAAGACCGATTGCACCCGGCAAAAGGGCCATGCCAAAGGCACCGACGGAGAGAAGGATCAGCCCGACGGCGAGCATGCGCCCCGCACCCCAGCGGTCAACCAGCTGGCCTGCGGGCACGCCGCCCAGGATCGAAATCGCCGGGCCGACGGCCATCGCGAGCCCGGTTGCAGTCGGCGACAGGCCAAGGCCGAATCCAAGATAGAATGGGCCGACCACCAGCGTTGTCATCATGACTGCCGCAACCAGAAGGTTGATCGTCAGATTTGGAACAAGACCCCGGTTCAGGATGCGAGGCGCGCGAGCACTGGTGGGCCTCTTGGCCGGTTGGTCAGCAGGCAGTGCCATCCATGCCATGACAAGCGCGAGGGTGGCGAGCGGCACCTGCACCCAGAAGAGGCCGCGCCACCCTGCGACCGGGATCAGCAGGCCACCAAGTACCGGCCCAAGCGCCGTGCCGAGTGCCGAGATGGTGCCGAGCAGCCCCATCGCGCGACCGATCCGCGCCTCGGCGGCCGTCTGCCGCATCAGGGCCATCGCGAGCGTCATCAGAAATGCCGCGCCCACCCCCTGCAAGGCCCGCGCAGCCACCAAAAGCCACAGGCCGGGCGCCAGCGCGCAAAGCAGCGAAGATAGCGCAAAGATCACCAACCCGACGACAAGCATGCGCCGCAGCCCGAAGCGATCCCCCAAGCGGCCTGCGGCGACAACCGAGATCGTCAGGGCGACGAGATAACCCACGACAATCGCCTGAACCTGCGGAAACGGCGCCGCAAACGCCAAGGCAAGCGCAGGCAAGGCGATATTGGCAATACTTGTTCCAAGGGCCGCAAGCCCCATCGACAGCGCCAGCGTGATGGTGATGGCCGCCCGCGCGCTTTTGGGCGGGTCTGTCTTGGTGTGGTCCATTCTGGTTCCCTCTTGTCTGATGATCCAATTGGGCGCAGGCTGCCACTTCAAGCCGACTTGAGGTCAAGCATGAAATTTCTGGATATTGGAGAGGTCGCGTCGCGCAGTGGCGTCAAACCTTCGGCGCTTCGGTATTACGAGGCAGAGGGGCTGATCTCATCCGTCAAACGCCATGGGCTGCGCCGACAGTTTCCGCCCGAGGTTCTGCTGCAGCTAAAGCTTATCGCGCTCTGCAAGCAGGCGGGATTCTCGCTTGACCAGATTGCCCGCATGTTCGACCGGCAAGGATTGCCCGACCTGCCGCGCGCAACGCTGCACGAAAAGGCGGACGAGATCGACCGCCAGATCCTGGAGCTGACCGCACTGCGCGAGATGCTGCGGCACATTGCCGACTGCCCTGCCCCCAGCCATATGGAGTGCCCGACCTTCCGCCGTCTGGTCGAGGATGCAGGACGGCACAGGGAAGCGCCGACCAATCCGCCTGCGCAAAATCGCAGCGCCGTATGACGCGCACTAGGCGCAGTCACAAAAGAACCGGGGGCCATATGGCCCCCGGACGTATCACTCTCTGACGGACTCACTTGCCCCAGATCTTGGCATAGGCCTCACGATAGCCATTGCCCGGATCGAAGATGTTCTTGTCGCCGCCGTCAAAGCTGATGTTGTCCTTTGTCACAACATGCAGGGGCGAGGTATAGCCCGACCATTCGGCCTTGCTGACCGCGCGATTGAGCTCGTCGATCAGTTGCCAGCCTTGCAGGTTCAGCGGTTCGGCGACCGTGACCGCCTGATATTGGCCGGAACGGATGCGCTGATAGGCACTTTCTGACCCGTCGCCGGCAGCAACCGCCTTGGGCGCACCGTCACCGGGAATGCCCGCTGCAGCGAGGCTTGGCCCCATGAAGTCAAAATAGATGTCGTTGATCGCCAGCGCATGGGTCCAGCTTGCGCCGTACTTCTGCAAAAGCGCCGTCGTCAGCGTGGGCATCCGGTTCGAGGTATCGGCGATGGGTGTATCGACATACTCCAGCACCGTCCCGCCAAGCGCCTCGATGGTTTCCTTGATCTTGTCGGCCTTGGCGATCGCGATGGCGTAGGTGGAGTCGGTGAAGATCACGACGCCCGGCTTGCCGCCTGCATCCGCAAAGGCCCATTTGGCTGCGGCCGCCGACACTTCCATCGCATCGGTCGAGACATTGGCAAAAAGGCAGTTGTCCGGATCAGGGCCAATAACGGGGCCTGCGTGCCAGCTGACCATCGGGATGCCCGCGTCGCAGGCCTGTTTCAGCGCAGCCTGCTGCTCGACTGCGTCAAAGCCGTTGATGATGATGCCATCGGGTTGCAGGGCAAGCGCCTGACCAAAGGCTGCGGCACGGCTCTGGATCGAGCCTGCACCGTCCAGAATGGTAACCTCCCAGCCGATCTTGGCTGCGGCCTCTTCGATGCCGTTGGACACACCGAGGATGCCACCGTTCTTCATGTCGGCCGCCAGAACGACGACTTTCTTGCCGGCCGCTGCGGTCGGGCCGCTGGTCGGGCCATCCCAGACCGTCTTCTGGCCTGCGTACTTCTGCACCTCGG
Organism: Gemmobacter aquaticus; assembly: GCF_007859075.1. Taxonomy (GTDB): domain Bacteria; phylum Pseudomonadota; class Alphaproteobacteria; order Rhodobacterales; family Rhodobacteraceae; genus Gemmobacter; species Gemmobacter aquaticus. The sequence goes on along the minus strand of NZ_VOAK01000011.1, from coordinate 106,245 downwards.
CCATCGCGTCCGAGATCGCGTCGCCAAAGGCCGGCAGGGCGGCCGTCAGCGCAACAAGCGAGATTGCGAAGGTTCTTCTCAGCATGGTTTTCCTCCCAGAATATGCCGATTACTTGGATTTCGTGCCCTTGCGGCGTTGCGCGTAACCCGCGATGCCGATGGCAATCAGAAGCGTGGTGCCGTTGAACAGCGGCTCGACCCAGAAGCTGCCGCCGGTTTGCTGGATGCCGGAAATGCCAACCGCGAGGATCATCACACCGACGATCGTGCCCCAGACGTTGACCCGGCCCGGCTTGATCGTGGTCGAGCCGAGGAAGGCCCCCACAAGGGCAGGCAGCAGAAACTCCAGCCCGACAGAGGCCTGCCCAATCCGGAGTTTCGAGGCGAGAAGCACACCCGCCACGGCGGTCATGAAGCCCGAGGTGACAAAGGCGCCGATCACGAACTTGCGGGTGGGGATGCCGTTCAGCTCGGCCGCGCGCTGGTTGGCGCCGATGGCATAGAGGTAACGCCCGACCGGGGTATAATCGAGCACCACCCACAGGATCAGCGTGATCGCCAGCACGTAATAGGCGGTGATGGGCAGGCCGAAGATGAAGGTGCCATTGATCGCGTAGAAGGCATCGGGCAAGGCCCCCACCATCTGCCGCCCGCCGGTATGCCACAGGGCCAGCGCATAAAGGATTGTCCCGGTGCCCAGCGTCGCGATGAAACTGTCGATCCGCGCCACCTCGACCAGAATGCCGTTCAGCGCGCCAGTCAGCGTTCCCAGGATCAGCACGATCGCGACCGCGACGGGCCACGGCAAGCCGTACATCGTCTGCAGGCTGATCGCGAGAATGTGCCATAGCACGATCCCGTAGCCCACGGTCAGGTCGATGCGCCCGGCCACCATGGGGATCATTGCGGCAAGTGAAAGCAGCGCGATGATCGCCTTGTCCGACAGGATCGCCCGCAGGTTCAGCATGGTCGGAAAGGTCGCGGGTAGCAGGATGGAGAAAGCCACGATCAGCCCCACCATCAGGATGACAAGCCCGTAGGTTGGCGCCAGACGCCACGCCTTTTGCAGGGGCGAAAGGCCGCGCAGTTCATCCTTGGTGGGTTCAACAGCGTTGGATTCGATACCGGGCATGATGTCCTCAGGCAACTTCACCGGCCGATGCGGCCTGGATCAGGGATTCGGTGGAAAGTTCGACGCCGCTCAACTCGGCGACGGGAAGCCCGCGCGAGAACACGATGGCGCGGTGACAGATGTTCGCGATTTCCTCAAAATCGGTCGAGACAACCAGAACGCCCATGCCGCTGGCCAGCGCCTGGTAGAGCAGGTGATAAATCTCGGCCTTGGCGCCGACATCGACGCCGGCCGTCGGGTCTTCGGTCACCAGAAGCTGGCGGTCCGATCCCAGCCAGCGGCCCATGACGACCTTCTGCTGGTTGCCGCCCGATAGCGCCTCGATGGTCAAGGTCGGATCGTTGGGCGAAAGCCCCACCTGACGGCCCATGGCGCGTGCCATTTCTTCTTCGCGGGCGGGGGCCAGAAGGCTGAAAAGGCGCCGCCCTATGGCCGAGGGGTTGAGGAAGGCGTTCTCGCGGATGGTCAGACCCGGCGCCACGCTTTCGCCGACGCGGTCACGGGCGACAAGGCCGATGCCCGAGCGCATCGCCACCTGCGGGTTGCGCAGATCCGGCGACACGCCGTTCAGGGTGATGCGCCCTGTATGCGTGGCCATGCCAAAAAGCGCGCGGCCCACATCCTCGTGCCCCGCCCCGCGCAATCCGGCAAGGCCCAGAAGTTCCCCCCGCCGGATCTGAAAGCTGACAGGCCCGACGGCATCGGTGCGCAAATCCTCCACCTGCAGGATCGCAGGCCCCTCCTGCACGGCAGGACGCGCGATCTCCCGGGCCTTGCGGCCGACGATCAGGCTGACCAGTTCGTCCGGGGTCGTGTGGTCGATCGGGCGCATGCCCACCATCTGCCCGTCCCGCAGCACGGCAACCCGCCCCGCAATCCGGAAGATCTCGTCAAGGCGGTGGCTGACGTAGATCATGCCGACGCCGCGCGCCTTGAGGGGGCGCAGCGCAGCAAAAAGCCGCTCCACCTCATCCGCCGGAAGGCTGGCGGTGGGTTCATCCAGCACCAGAAAATCGCAGTCCTGCGCCAGCGCGCGGGCAATGGCCACCAGCGATTTCTGCGTGCGTGTCAGGCTTGAGACGCGCGCGGTGGCACTGAAATCAGCCTCGACCAGCCGCAGCGCCGCGTCGGCCGCAGCCTCGGTCGCGGACCAGTCGATCCGGCGGCCGCGACGCACATAGCCAAGGGCAAGCGCGATGTTTTCAGCCACGCTCATCCATTCGATCAGGCCGAGGTCCTGATGGATGAAGGCCACCTTCTGGCCTCCTGCACGCCCGGCCTCATGGGCGTAGGGCTCACCGTCGATGAAGACGCCGCCCTCATCAGGGCGATGGATGCCGCCCAGCACCTTGATCAATGTTGATTTGCCTGCGCCGTTCTCGCCCAACAGGGCCACGATCTCACCACGCGCGATCTTGAGCGAGACACCCTTCAGCGCCCGCGTGCCGCCAAAGGACTTGACGACGCGATCAAAGAACAGGCCGTCCGATGACGGTTCCATGTAATCTCCTCCCTTGTTTCCGGCCCGATCTTGCGTCAAGGTTACCGGTAACGTAGCCTAAACTGAGCCGATCGCATCTTGCTGTCAAGAGAAAAGTTATCGATAACATGGCGGCAGCCAAGCGACGGCGCCCAACGCAGGACCCGGCGGGAAACACAGCGATGAAAGCCAATCTGGAGGCCATTGCCCGCGCGGCAGGTGTGTCGAAAATGACCGTCAGCCGCGTGCTGCGCGGGGGAACGGGCTTTTCTGACGAGACGCGCGACAAAGTCCTGTCCGAGGCCGCTCGGCTGGGCTATGTGCCCAACCGGCTGGCAGCGGCCTTTGGGGCCGATCAGGCCGGCACGCTGGTCGGCATGTGCGTGCCGCGCCTGACTTCGGGGCTGTTTGGCCATGTGCTCGACGGGGTTGACCGGGCGCTCAGCCGGCTGGGCTATCAATTGATGATCGGCGCCAACAACCACTCTGCCGAAGAGGAAGAGGCCTGGGTGCGACAGGTCATTAGCTGGCGCCCGGCGGGGCTGATCCTGTCGGGTCGCAACCACACACCGGGCACCGTCGACCTTTTGCGCCGCGCCGCCCTGCCGGTGGTGGAGCTATGGGACCTGACCACCAGCCCCATCGACATGTCGGTGGGGTTTTCGCATGTCGATTGCGGGGCCGAGATGGCGCGGCACCTGCTGGGGCGCGGGCGCAGGCGCGCGGGATATGTCGGCGCGCTGGCGCGGTCTGACGTGATGGGTGCTGCCCGGCTGGAGGGGTTCCGCGACATGCTGGCCCGGATGGGGTATCCGCTGGTCGATGCCGAGGTGTTGCATGACGCGCCGGGCTTTTACGCAGGCTACTGCGGGATGGAGACTTTGCTTGCACGCGGCAAGCCTTTGGATGTGGTCTACTTCCACAATGACGAAATGGCGATCGGCGGCATGGCCTATTGCCAGTCGCGCGGGCTGCGCGTGCCCGAAGACATCGGTATCGCAGGTTGGGGAGGGATGGAGGCCGCCTCCATCCTTCCGCGACGGCTGACAACAACCCAGGTTCCCACGACAGGAATCGGGAAGGCGGCTGCCGAGGCGCTGGTGGCGCGGCTGAAGGGCGAAGCCGGTCAGGAGGTGACGGTGATCCCGACCCGGTTGATCGCGGGCGAAACCGGCTGAAGGCGCAACGTGTCACCCGCATCTACGACGGGGCGAAGCTCATGTCGCAATCCGGGCTCGGCGCCAGCCAGACGTTCTACAATCATCTGCGCGGCCTGACGCCCGATCTCGAACCGTTGCACATCGGTGGTCGCAACCCGCCGCGTCAGACCTGCGAGCAGCTCAAGCCCACTGAAGCCCGCAAGTCCGATGTCTTCCGGCACGTTCCGCCCCGCTGCCTCCAGTGCGAAAAGCGCGCCCGCCGCGATCATGTCATTCGTGCAATAGAGAAACTCGGCCTCGGGCCAGCGCTCCAGTGCCTCGGCCGCCAGCGTGCGGCCCTTGGGAACCGAACTTGCGCCGCGGTAACAAACGCTTCCCAGAACTGGCACGCCCGCCGCCTGAAGCGCGTCGCAGAACCCGGCAAAGCGGCTGTCCTGACGCCGGTCGGCTTGTTGGTTTGACCGAAGCAGCACGACATTGCGATATCCGGCGGCGATGACCGCCTGTGCCATCCCCGCCCCCGCCGCACGCTGCGAGAGACCGACGAGGCAATCAATCCCCGTGCCGTCGCTGTCCATGATCTCCACCACCGGCACATTGGCGCGGGCAAGAAGGTCGTGCGTCGTCGCACTGTGGTCGAGACCGGTCAGCACCACTGCCGCCGGGCGCCAGGCTAGAAGCTCGGCCAGCACGCGCTCTTCGGTGACGGGGCTATAGTTGCTCAGACCCAGCACCGACTGAAGCGGCGTGCCCTCAAACCCCTCTGCGAGGCCCATGAGCACTTCGGGAAAGACCATGTTCGAAAGGCTCGGCACGATCACGGCAACCAGCGGCACAGGCGCCCCGGCCAGCGCCCCGGCAATGCGATTGGCTACATAGCCCAGCTTGCGGGCTGACTCACGAACCTTTTCCGCGTTGCGCGCCGAGACCCCGGCCTGTCCGCGCAGCACGCGGCTGACCGTCATCTCGGACAGGCCGCAGTCCGCCGAGACATCGGCCTGCGTCACGACACGGCGCGGATAGGGTGGCTTCATCAGGCCGACGCTCCGGCAGCCCAAGGCCCGTGCGGACGATCAATGCCATCAAGCCGCTGGAATCCGTGCAGACCGAAATAGTCCCGCTGACCCTGAATCATGTTCGCCGTACCGCGCGCGGTGCGCATCATGTCAAACCACGCAAGGCCGCTGGCCAGCGCAGGCAGCGCCAGCCCGTTCTGCGCCCCGGCAGCCACAACCCGACGCAGCGCGGGCAGGCAATGACGCAGATGATCGGCAAAGAACGGCGCAAGGATCAGGTTGCGGGCGGGGTCTTCGGAAAGCGCGTTCGCCATGTCGTTCAGCATGGCCGAGCGGATGATGCAGCCCGCACGCCAGACCCGCGCGATCGCGGGCATGTCGAGCGCCCAGCCAAACTCGGCACCCGCAGCCGTCATCATCGCAAAGCCCTGCGCGTAGCAAAGGATCTTGCCCGCGATCAGGGCCTGCTCCAGATCATCCGCCGTCAGCACCCCGTCCAGACGCTGCGGTGCCGCCCCGAACAGCGCCTCTCCGATCGCACGCTCGGCCCTGCGGGCCGAGACGTTGCGCGCCATGACGGCCGCTTCGATCACCGGGATCGGGGCTGCAAGATTCTGCGCCTCGATCGCCGTCCAGCGCCCGGTGCCCTTTTGCCCCGCCGCATCGACAATCATGTCCAGAAGCGGCCCACCCGCCACCGGATCGCGGGCAAGCGCCACGGCGGCAGAGATTTCCACCAGATAGGACCGCAATGTGCCCTCGTTCCAGCGGGCGAAGATCTGGCCGATCGCTTCAGAGGCAAGCCCCATGCCATCCCGCATCACGCCATAGGTTTCGGCGATCATCTGCATGTCGGCATATTCGATACCGTTGTGTACGGCCTTGACGAAGTGGCCCGCACCCGCAGGGCCCATCCAGTCGGCGCAGGGCGTGCCGTCCTCAGTGCGGGCGGCAATGGCCTGCAGGACGGGCGAAAGGCGTTGCCAGTCCTCGGCGGCGCCGCCGACCATGATCGCGGGGCCGTGGCGCGCGCCCTCTTCCCCACCCGAGACGCCAATGCCCACGAAGCGAAAGGGCAGACCTGCGGCTGTGCGGCGATTGGTGTCGTGGAAGTTCGCGTTGCCGGCATCGACGACCAGATCATCGGGGCCCAGATAGGGCGCCAGCGCCTCAAGCTGTTGATCGACGGCGGGGCCTGCGGGCACCATCAGGATGATCGTGCGGGGCGCGGCAATCGCCGAGACCAGCGCGGCCAGTGTTTCGGTTGGAACGATGCGGGCGGCAAGGGCACCTGCGCCCGCATGGAACGCCTGCGTCACGCTGGTGGTGCGGTTCCATACCGCGATGGGAAACCCTTTCTCGGCGATGTTCAGCGCAAGAGCCGCCCCCATCGTGCCCAGACCGATCAACCCGATGTTCGCCTGCCCTACCCCGTTCATGCTTTTGTCAGTCATGGACACTGTGCCCCCTTCCGGTTCAGGACGACAGAATAGACGCTGGTCGTCGCTGTAATGAACAATCTGTTTTTTGCCCTGCCCCCGAAGCAGATATTCGAGACCCGCTCGGGCACGAGGATGCGACCAAGGCGCCGGCCATCGGGGGCAATACAATGTACGCCATCGCCGGCCGAGGACCAGAGGTTCCCTTCGCTATCCAGCCGGATGCCATCGGCGCACCCCGGCGCGATGGTGTGGAAAAGCCGTCCGTTCGCCGGGCGCCCGTCCACCATGTCATAGACACGAATATGCTGCGGATCGTCCGAGAACATCCGCCCGGTGTCAGCGACATAGAGCAGCCGTTCGTCCGGGCTGAAGGCGAGGCCGTTCGGGCAGGCCATGTCGGTGATCACCGCCTCGATCCGCCCACCTGGATCAACCCGATAGACATTGCAGGGCAACTCTTGCTCGGCGCGGTAGCCTTCGTAGTCAGTCATGATGCCGTAATGCGGGTCGCTGAACCAGATCGCGCCATCGCGCGCGACGATCACGTCATTGGGGCTGTTGAGGGGCTTGCCCTGATAGCTGTCGGCGATCACCGTCACGCGGCCATCCCATTCGGTGCGGGTGACACGGCGCCCGCCATGCTCGCAGCTGACGAGCCGGCCCTGAAGGTCGCGGGTGTGCCCATTGGAGAAGTTCGACGGGGACCGAAACGTCGACACGCCCGCATCGTCCAGCCGAAGGATACGGTTGTTCGGGATGTCGGAGAACAGCAGGCACCCCATGTCACCGAACCAGACCGGCCCTTCGACCCAGTCATATCCGGTCGCCAGCTGCTTTACTGGGGCGTTCCCCAGAACGTAGGATGCGAATTGCGGGTCATCGCAGACAAAGAACGACATTGCGGTTTCCTCCCCGGCACATATTGTTATCGATACCAAGATCAGACGTCAAACCGAAAGGGCTGCCATGCAGATCACTACGCCAACCGAGAGGCTGACCGATGCGGCGGTCGCCTTGCTCGTGCAGACCGCCGTCGAGACTGCCACCGGGATGGGTCAGCCGCAATGCATCGTGATCGTCGATGCCTCTGCAGTCGAGCTTGCCTCGTTTCGCATGGTGGGTGCCAGGGTGCTGTCGATGCGGTCCGCACGGGCCAAGGCGCAGACGGCGGCATCGACCGGACGGCCATCATCCGCGCTGCCCGAAGCAGTCCGCACCTCGATTCCGCTTGCAACGGAAGGCACCATGACCGGGCTGCCGGGTGGGTTGCCGATCATTCGCAACGGCGTCCTTCTGGGCGGAATCGGGATCGGGTCGGGCACAGGCGAACAGGATGTGGCCGTTGCCGCAGCGGCGCTGGCCGCAATCGGGGCAAGTGCGCAATGAAGATCGCCGTTCTGGGTACTGGCCTCATGGGCGCGCCAATGGCCCGCCGGTTGGCAGCGGCCGGTCATGAGGTGACCGTCTGGAACCGCAACGCCGCGCGGTCGGCGGCGCTGGCGGATGTGGCGCAAACTGCCCCCACCCCGGCCGCGGCGGTGGCAGAGGCCGACCTTGTCATCATCATGCTGCTCGACGGTCCGGCCACGCGCGCGGTTCTGCTGGATCAGGGCGCGCTGGCGGCAGCGCGGGCCGGGGCCTGCTTCATCGATATGGGCTCTGTCGATCCGGCGACGGATCGCGCGCTGGCCGCAATGGCGCAGGCGCGCGGCTGTGGCTATCTGGATGCCCCGGTGTCCGGCGGCGTAGTCGGGGCAGAGGCGGGCACGCTTTCAATCTTTGTAGGCGGCGATGCCGATCTGGCCGGGCGCATGGCCCCGGTGCTGCGCATTCTGGGGCGCCCGTCCTATTTGGGCGCATCGGGCGCAGGACAGGTGGCAAAGCTTGCCAACCAGCTGATCGTTGCGATCACCATCGGCGCGGTGGCCGAGGGGCTTCGGCTGGGTGCCGAGGGAGGCTGCGATCCGGCTGCCCTGCGTGAGGCGCTGCGCGGGGGATTTGCCGACAGTCGCATCCTTGAATTGCACGGGCGGCGCATGGTCGAAGGCGACTTCCTCCCCGGCGGGCGCAGTTCCGCGCAACTCAAGGATCTGGACAACGCGATGGTGCTCGCGTCAGACACAGACCTCGACCTGCCTTTGTCCAAGACCGTGCAGGCGGCCTTCCGTGATCTGGTCGAGGTGCAGCAGGGTGCCGACCTCGACCATTCGGCCTATTGGCTCTGGCTCAATCAGCGAAGCTGATCTGCGCCTTCATGGCCTGACTGCGATCCGAGGCGACGCGGAACGCATCTTCGGCACTGGCAAGCGGCACGGTATGGGTGATCAGGGGTTTGACGTCGATCAGCCCCGCCCGCATCAAGGCCACCCCCGTAGCAAACTCGGTATGGAATCGGAAGCTGCCGCGCAGATCCAGTTCCTTGGCGGTGATGGCCATCATTGGCAGGCTCATGTCGCCACCAAGACCCAGTTGCAGGATCACCCCGCGCGGGCGCAGCGCGGCGATCCCGCCGGCAAGGGCCGCAGCAACCCCGGTGCATTCATAGAGCACATCGAAATGGCCCTTGCCCTCGGCATAGGCAGCCAATGCATCCGGTTCGGTGCCCGTGTTGATCACGCGATCCGCCCCCACCTTGCGCGCCAGCGACAGGGTGAAATCGGAAAGGTCGGTCGCCACGATCTCGGCCGCCCCTGCCCGTCTGGCCGCGAGGATCGACAGAACCCCGATCGGGCCGCAGCCGGTGACCAGCACCCGTTTGCCCAGCATCGTTCCGGCGCGGGTCGTGGCATGCAACGTCACGGCCAGCGGTTCGGCCATCGCGGCTTCCCCCGGCGTCAGGCCGGTGGCATCGACGCATTGCGCGACATCGGCCACAAGCACTTCGCGGAAGGCGCCCTGAATATGCGGGAATGGCATGGCGCTACCGTAGAACCGCATGTTCAGACACTGGTTCGGCAAGCCTTCAAGGCAGTAGCGGCAGGTTCCGCAGGGGCGCGAGGGCGAAACGGCGACAAGCTGACCGGGCGCAAAGCCCGTAACACCCGGCCCCACCTCTTCGACCCGGGCCGATACCTCGTGCCCGAGGATCATCGGCTCTTTCAGCCGGACCGCGCCGAAGCCACCGTGATTGTAGTAGTGCAGGTCCGATCCGCAGACCCCACCCGTTGCCAGCCGCAGGCGCAGCTGACCCGGGCCGGGCGCTTCCTCGGGGTGATCCTCGATCCGAAGGTCGCGGGCGGCGTGAATGACGATGGCTCTCATCGCGACGCGCCCCCTTAAAGAACCGGCGTCAGCAGGGGCTGACCTGCAAAATGCGCCCCAAGATTGTCGCGCACCAGCTTGCCCATCGCCTGACGCGTCTCGAATGTGCCGCTGGCGTGATGGGGTTGCAGCAGGACATTGGGCAGCGACAGGAAGCGCGGGTTCAATGCGGGTTCACCCTCGAACACATCAAGCGCGGCAGATCCAAGCCGGCCCGTTTCAAGCGCATCAAGCAGCGCCGCCTCGTCGATGTTCGACGCGCGCGAGATGTTGATAAGCATCCCGTTCGGCCCCAGGGCCTCGATCACTTTCGCCCCGACGATGTGCCGTGTCGCAGCCGAGGCGGCGAGCGTCACGAACAGGAAATCCGACCGTTCGGCCAGCGCGACCGGATCGGCAATGAACTCCCAGTCCTTCGCATAATCTTTGGGACCCACATCGCTATAGGCGATCTCAAGATCAAAGCCCGCCAGACGCTTGGCGACCTCATAACCGATGCGGCCAAGGCCCAACACGCCCGCGCGCTTGCCCCAGACCCGGCGCTGCAGCGGGTAAAGCCCCTTTGCGGCCCATGATCCGTCGCGCACCCAGGTCTCCGCCCCGATCATGCCGCGCGACTGCACGAGCATCATGGCAACACCCAGATCGGCCACGTCATTGGTCAGCACGTCGGGGGTGTTGGTGACACGGATGCCCCGCGCCTTGGCCGCCGCCAGATCGACCGCATCATAGCCCACGCCATAGACGCTGATGATCTCAAGGTTCGGGCAGGCCGCGATCATCGCCGCATTCGCGCCCAGTTCGCCGCGCGTCGCGATGCCGCGCACCTTGGGGCCAACCTCGGCGAGATAGGCATCGCGATCGGCGGCCTCGAACAGCCGGTGCATGTGGAAGGCTGCGTCCAGCGGTTCCTGATCCCAGGCCGGATAGGGGCCGACTTGCAGAATGTGCGGTTTGGTCATGATCTCTCCCATCGGGTCTTGACACGTTAGGTCATCGGTGATTTGTTATCGATAACATAAACAGGTCTGACAGCGCTTGTCGAGAGCGTTCTGAAGATGGAGGAAACCTTGGGACTGCAACTGTTCGACCTGACGGGAAAGCGCGCGCTGGTGACCGGATCATCGCAGGGCATCGGCTTTGCACTGGCGCAGGGATTGGCTGCTGCGGGCGCGCATGTCGTGCTGAACGGGCGCGACGGGGGTAAACTGGCCGAGGCGGCTGCACGCATTCCCGGCGCCGCGACGCTTGCCTTCGACGCGACCGACCATGATGCTGTCCGCAACGCCGTCGATGGCTTTGAGGCAGAGGTCGGGCCGATCGACATCCTCGTGAACAACGCCGGCATGCAATATCGCACCCCGCTGGAGGATTTTCCGGCCGACGCGTTCGAGCGGCTTTTGCAAACCAACGTGGCCTCTGTCTTTCACGTGGGACAAGCGGTGGCGCGACACATGATCGGCCGCGGTCGCGGCAAGATCATCAATATCGCCAGCGTGCAGACTGCCCTCGCCCGTCCGGGAATCGCGCCCTACACCGCCACAAAAGGCGCGGTGGGCAACCTGACCAAGGGCATGGCCACCGACTGGGCCAAGCACGGCCTGCAATGCAATGCCATCGCACCGGGCTACTTCGACACGCCGCTCAATGCCGCACTGGTCGCCGACCCGACCTTCTCGGCCTGGTTGGAGAAGCGCACCCCGGCCGGACGATGGGGCAAGGTCGAAGAGCTTGTGGGCGCCTGCATCTTCCTTTCGTCGGATGCGTCGAGTTTCGTCAACGGGCACATCCTCTATGTGGACGGCGGCATCACGGCCTCGCTATGAGCCTGCGTGTCATCTTCATGGGCGTCTCGGGCTGCGGCAAATCGAGCGTGGGCGCGGCCGTGTCCGAGGCGCTGCAGGTGCCTTATATCGACGGCGATGACCTGCACCCGGCCGAAAACGTGGCCAAGATGCGCGACGGCATCCCCCTGACCGACGATGACCGCTGGCCATGGCTGGACCGGGTGGCCGCTACGCTGCGGGATCAGGCGCCGGTGATGGTGGGCTGTTCGGCCCTGAAACGCGCCTACCGTGATCGCATCCGCGCGGCAGCGGGCGGGCCGGTCCGCTTCGTGCATCTGACGGGCAGTCGCGATGTGATCGCCGCCCGCATGGCAAGGCGCGCGGGCCATTACATGCCGCTCTCGCTGCTCGACAGCCAGTTCGCCGCACTCGAGCCCCCCGGCCCGGACGAAGCTGCGCTGACGGTGGATATTGACCAACCGCTGGCCGAGCTTGTGGCCTATGTGCTTCCCCACCTCCGAGGAGAATTGTGATGAGCCGAAGAATTGCCCTCATCGGTGCGGGCGCCATGGGTGGCGCCATCGGTGCGCGCCTGCTGGCTACGGGAACGCAGCTCGTCGTCTTTGACCTCGACCCCGAAAAGCGCGGCGCACTGGTCGCGCAAGGTGCAACCGAAGCCTCAAGCGCCGCCGAGGCCGCACGCGGCGCCCATGCGGTGATCCTGTCGCTGAATGCGGCCCGCATCGTGCGCGCGGCGGTCTTTGCCCCCGGCGGCGTGGCCGAAGGCGCAGCCCCCGGCACGCTGCTGATCGACATGTCGTCCATCGACCCCGAGGCAACCAAGGCGCTGGCGTCCGATGCCGCCGAGCGGGGGCTTCGTTGGGTTGACAGCCCGCTTTCGGGCGGCATCCCAAAGGCCGCGATCGGTCAGCTGACGCTGATGCAGGGCGGGGCCGAGGCCGATGTCGCGGATGCCCAGGACGTTCTGGCGCAGGTTGCCTCCAACCAGACCCGCATGGGTGGTCCCGGCACGGGGCAAACGACCAAGCTGATCAATCAGGTGCTGTGCGGGCTGGGCTTTCTGGCCGTGGCCGAGGCGACCGCACTCGCCGAGGCGGCTGGCGTTGATGCCAAGATGGTTCCGCAAGCCCTGCGCGGCGGGCGCGCCGACAGCGCACTGCTGCAGGAATACATGCCCCGTTTTGCCGCGCGTGATTACCGGCGCACGGGGCGGATCGACAATATGGTGAAGGATCTGAACGGCGCACAGGATCTGGCCCGACTGACCCACACCGCGATGCCGCTGACCGCGCTCTGCGCCGAGATCCACCGGATGCTGACGGCCGCTGGTCTGGGAGGCGAGGATCAGGCGGCGCTTATGGAATTCTTCAAGGGACCGAATAAGGAGTTGTTCGAATGATCACCCGCTACGCGCTGTTTGAAGGCCAGGTTCACCCCGGCCAGAACGCTGCCTTCCGCGAGGCCGTGCTGACCGAGATCCTGCCAAAGTGGAAGGCGTTTCCCGGCGCGCTGGCAGTGCGCGTGACCTTCGCGGAATCGCGCGATGACGGCGCCCCGGAGTTCCCGATGATCCTCGCGATCAGCTACCCCGATCTGGCATCGGTCGACGCGGCACTCGCGAGCCCTGTGCGCAGCGAGGCCCGCGCGGCAACCGAGTCGGTGCTGGCACGGTTCTTCACCGGGCGCATCCACCACCATGTGACCACCGCGCACGATTTCGAACTTGCATGATGCCCTGCGTGACCCGGGGATGGATTTCATTCCCGGGTAACGATACCACTGGGGTATGAGCGCATCTCGCAAAGCCCCGACCATGGCCGATGTCGCCCGCGTTGCGGGTGTTTCCCCCATGACAGTCAGCCGCGCCTTCAAGGCCGACAGTTCGGTCAGCGAGGCGACGCGCGAGGCGATCCTCAAGGCGGCAGACGAACTGGGCTATGTCTTTGACAGCACCGCCTCCAGCCTGCGGTCGCAACGGACCGATTTCGTGGCGGTCACCATCCCCTCGATCAACAACGCGAACTTCGCCGATACGGTTCGCGGCCTGTCAGACGGGCTGAAGGCGCGGGGCTTGCAGATCCTGCTGGGCACCACCGACTATGACATGGCCGAAGAAGAGCGGCTGATCGAACAGCTTCTGCGCCGCCGCCCAGAGGCGATTGTGGTCACAGGCGGCAAGCACACAGCACGCGCGCGCCGCATGCTGGAGAACGCGGGCATCCCGGTGATCGAAACCTGGGACCTGCCTGAAACCCCCATCGGGCATGTGGTGGGGTTTTCGAATGCCGAGGCGGTGAAGGGCATGGTCGATCATTTTGTCGCCCAGGGGCTGACACGCATCGCATTTATCGGCGGGGACACCAGCCGCGACACGCGCGGCGCCGACCGGCGCGCGGGCTTCATCGCCGCGATGCAGGCGCATGGGCTCGACGCCGGGCGCCTGATCGCCGTCGGCGCCCCGCCCATTTCCATGCGCGAGGGGGCCGAGGCCATGGGGCGGTTGCTGGAAACCCTGCCCGACACCCAGGCGGTGATCTGCGTATCCGACCTTTCGGCCTTTGGCGCCTTGACCGAATGCCAGCGGCGCGGGGTCGACGTGCCCGGACGCATCTCGTTGGCGGGCTTTGGCGATTACGAGATCGCAGAGATCTCGGTCCCGCCCCTGACGACGATCAACCCCTTCCCGCGCGAGATCGGGGCGCGGGTGGCGCAACTGATCCTCGATGTGATCGATGGCCGCCAGACAGGCCCTGCGACCATTGCCATCGCGCCCGAGTTGCAGCTTCGCCCGTCAAGCCGCTAAACCGTGAGATGGCAAAAGGGGGCGCGTGGCGCCCCCTTGGTGGATGATAAAACACCGATCCAGTTTACTTTTGCGCGGCCACGATGGCATTGACCATGGCATCGCCATTTGCCGCGACATAGCCGTCCCAGACCGGTTTGACGGCCGCCTGGAACGCGGCAGCATCCACATCCGCGTTCACCTCCATGCCGGACGCCTTCAGCTCTTCGATCATGCCGGCTTCCTTGTCCTGTGCGGCCTTGCGTTGCATCGCAATCGCTTCGGCCGCCACTTCAAGCACCACCTTCTGCTCGTCCGCGGTCAGCCCGTTGAACTTTGCGTCGTTCATGACCAAGGCCAGAGCCGAATAGGCGTGCTGCGTCAGGCTGAGGTATTTCTGCACCTCGTTGAACTTGAACGACAGCACGATGCCGATCGGATGGTCCTGCGCATCGACCACGCCAGTCTCCAGCGCGGTGTAAAGCTCGGCCACGGGCAGCTGCGTAGGGTTGGCGCCAAGCAGCGCGAACATGTCGTTCAGCGCCTTGGAGTTGTTGACCCGCATGTTCAGCCCCGAGACATCGGCCGGAGCCTTGATCGGACCACGGTTGTTGGTCATGTTCCGGTAGCCGTTTTCCGGATAGCCCAGAACCTTCAGCCCGTGCTGGGTGAACTGCCCCGAGATCCCCTGCCCCACTTCTCCGTCCAGAACCTTGTAGGCCACGTCGCGGGTCGGGAAGATGAAGGGCAGTTCCAGCGCGCCTGCGTCGGGCACAAGACCGGTAAAGTTGTTCAGCCCCGACATGGCGATGTCGATGATCCCCGACCGCGCGCCGTCGATCATCGCCGCGTCGTTGCCAAGCTGGCCCTGCGGAAAGATCGTGACGGTAACCGACCCGTTGGTCCGCGCCTCGACCTGTTCCTTGAAGAACAGCGACAGCGTCTGCTGCAGGTCAGTCTCAGGCGCGGCATGGGCCAGCTTGAGGTTGGTTTCGGCCTGCGCGGCAACGCCCGTCAGGGCGAGTGCCGAAATCAGTCCAAGGGCTTTGGCGATAGTCTTCATTCAAGTTCCTCCTTCAACTTTTTGAAGATTCATCCGTTCAGGTAATGCAGGGGCACGGTGATCAACTCGGGGAAGATCACGAACAGGGTCAGCAACATCAGGTAGGCGATCATGAAGGGCATCACACCGCGCATCGCCTGCGACATGGTCGCCCCGCTGACGCCGCAGACCACGTTCAGCACCGTGCCTACAGGCGGGGTGATCAGCCCGATGGAGCAATTGATCACGAACATCAGGCCAAAATAGACCGGGTCGATCCCGGCCATCATGATGACCGGCATGAACAGAGGCACAAGGATCAGAACGGTCGGGGACAGATCCATGGCAGTGCCCACCAGAAACACGATCACCATGATGACCGCCATCAGCAGGCGCGGACTGTCCATGAAGGGATCCAGCAGAGCCGCGAGTTGCTGGGGAAGTTGCGCGACAGTGATCATCCACGAGACCACCATCGCCGCGCCGACAAGGAACATCACCATTGCAGTGGTGCGCCCGGCGGCAACGAGAGTGTCATAGAGGCCACGAAGATCCAGTTCGCGGTAGACCAGCATCGACACGAAGATCGCATAGACTGCCGCAACTACCGCCGCCTCGGTCGCTGTGAAGGCACCGGTACGGATGCCCCCGATGATGATGACGGGAAGCATCAGGGCCCAGAAACTGTCCTTGAACGCGCGTCCACATTCACCCCAGCTTGCCCGGGGCAGCGTCTCCAGCGCCTCGTTGCGCATCAGCAACCACCATGTGACAAACAGCGCGGCGCCCATCATCAGACCGGGCGCAATCCCCCCGATCAGCAGTTTGCCGATAGAGATGTTTCCCGCCACGCCGATCAGGATCAGCGGCAGCGACGGCGGAATGACCGGCCCGATCAACCCGCCCGAGGCAAGCAGGCCAAGACTATGCTCTCGCGGGTAATTCGCCTTCATCATCATCGGGAAGAGGATCGACACCAGCGCTGCCGCATCCGCCACAGCTGAGCCTGACAGGCCCGAGAGCACGATCGCCGTGATGATGGCCACGAAGCCAAGCCCACCCTTGCGGTGCCCGATCATTGTCATGGCCAGCGCAACGATCCGGCTTGACAGCCCGCCACGCGACATGACCTCGCCCGCAACCATGAAGAAGGGGATGGCCAGCAGGGTGAAGCTGTCCACCCCGTTGATAAGCGACTGCGCCAGGATGTCCACACTGAAGAGGTCCATCTGCACCATCATCGCGATACCTGACAAAAGCAGCGCAAACGCGACCGGCAGCCCCAACAGCATCGAGACCATCAGGACCGAAAGGAACACGAACAGGGTCATGCGATATCTCCGTGCGCTCGGTCGTGCTTGCCGGTCTCGGGATGTACGATGCGCACCAGCGCAATCGCGGCCATCATGGCGCCCGAGATGACGCCGGGCAGATAGAACCAACCCTGCGCAAGCCCCGTCAGTTGCGAGATATTGGCCCAGTTCGACTGGGTGACCCGGATCGAACCCCAGGTCAGCATCACGGAGGATCCAAGAATGACCAGCCAGTTGAAGCGGTTTACCCATGGGAGGGCACGGGGGAAATGGTTTTCAACCAGTTCGGGCATGCCGAGGTGCTCCCCCCGATGCAGCACGGTGACTGCGCCCAGCATCACGATCCAGATGAACCAAAGGCGCGCCAGTTCCACCGTCTGGCGGATGCCGGACGAGAATCCGTAGCGCAAGACCACATTCGCAAAGACCAGCG
This sequence comes from Gemmobacter aquaticus, assembly GCF_007859075.1. Classification (GTDB taxonomy): domain Bacteria; phylum Pseudomonadota; class Alphaproteobacteria; order Rhodobacterales; family Rhodobacteraceae; genus Gemmobacter; species Gemmobacter aquaticus. The sequence goes on along the minus strand of NZ_VOAK01000011.1, from coordinate 89,376 downwards.
CGATCATGGCCACCAGCAGCCCGGCCATGATAAGGTCTATCGCCGACCATAGTCGGCGGATTGCACGTTTCATGAATTGTCCTCCCTTCGATTCCCCGTTGCAGCGAACAGCCAGCCTGGGTTATCGTTAACCCAATTTGTTATCGATACCAGAGAATGAGTCAAGAGCCTTCGCACCACCGTCCGAAAACGATCGCCGATGTCGCCCGCGCCGCGGGTGTCAGCCCGATGACCGTCTCAAAAGTCCTGCGCGGCACGGGCCGGATCAGCGAGGAAACGCGGGCGCGCGTGCGGCGTCTTGTCGACGAGATGGGGTATGTTCCGAATAGCCTGGCGGGGGCGCTGTCATCCCAGACCAGCAGGCTGGTCGGCGTCCTGATCCCTTCGGTCAGCGATCAGGTCTACGCCGAGGTTCTTTCGGGGATCAACGCGGTGCTGAACCCACGCGGCCTGACCGGTCTGATCGGTGAGACCTTCTTCGATCCTTCAACCGAAGAAAGGCTGATCCGGACCATGCTGTCGATGCAGCCCGCGGGCCTGATCATCTCGGGCGGGATCAATCGCACCGCCGCGGCGCTGCGGCTTTTGCGGCAAGGCGGTCCACGTTCGGTGCAGATCTGGGATGGAGATCGTCCCGACCTTGATGCGACGGTCGGACTTTCACATGTTGCGGTCGGCCAGCTTGCGGCACAGACCTTCCTCTCGGTTGGCCTGCGCGATTGCTGCTACGTCGGCGCGGAACTCGCGCGCGACCTCTGTGCCGCACAAAGATGCGAAGGGTTTTTGTCGACCCTGCGTCAGGCCGGCGCCGCTGCGCGCAGCATCACCGCCGACGACCTGCCCCGCAACGCAGAAGGCGGGCGTATCCTGACCGAAAGACTGCTGGGCCAAGGCCCCCTGCCCGCGGCAATTCACTACCTGAACGACGCGATGGCGACCGGAGGGTTGCGTGCGCTGCTCGCCGCGGGGATCGCGGTGCCTGACGCCGTTTCGGTCATCGGGTTTAACGGCACCTCGCTGCGCCATGCCATCCGCACCCGCCTGACGACGATCGAGGTTCCCCTGGCCGAGGTTGGCCGCCGTGCCGCCGAGGCGGTCATTCGGCAGGATCACCCAGCCGAGCCCGTGCGCGTCGAACTGGTCGGCCTGCATCTGAACCCCGGCACCACTGTGCGCGGTCTTGCCTAAGGACGAGGGCACGGACCGGCAGGCGGAAAAAAACCTCCACCTGCCGGACTGCGCGACCGTCAGACCGTCAGCGCCGCGACCTGTCGCACCGCATGGGCCGCCTCTGCCCCCTTCTTCACGAAATGGGCGTGGTAAAAGGCGTGATGCTCGGCACTCGGCTGGAAATGATGCGGCGTCAGGCTGACCGAGAATGTCGGAACGCCGGTCTGCATCTGCGCCTCCATCAATCCCGAAACGACGGCCTGCGCGACGAAGTCGTGGCGGTAGATACCCCCATCCACCACCAGCGCAGCCGCGACAATGGCGTCGAACCGGCCCGACTGGCCCAGCTTCTTTGCCAGAAGCGGCATCTCGAACGCACCGGGCACGTCAAAGGCGGTGATCTCATGGTCCGCGCCCGAGGCGGCCATGTCCTGTGTGAAACCCACCAGCGCCTGATCGACGATATCGGCGTGCCAGCGAGCCTTGATGAAGGCAATGCGAAGTTTGGTCATGTGGAACCTCCTGATGTCCAGAACGGTCCCAAGGCGATAGCGGCCGGAGCCGGCAGATGCCGTCCCGTCCATTCTCTTTCATCCGGACTATACCGTCGGCCCCGGAGTTTCACCGGATCTGCTGACCCTGCCTTTGGCAGGCGCTCGCGGGCTATCACCGCCGGTGGGGAATCGCACCCCGCCCCGAGAACGGCGGCAATATTGCAGCGGTCCGCCCCTGAGGCAAGAGAGGAGCGCCCCTCATTTAACGCAGGAAAACGGAAGGATTGTTCTGTTATCTCAGCCGGATACGGAAGGAGCATGTGCCCCCTGCCAATAAAAAGGGATGCGAACATGCCTCACGGTGACCTGGATGGCCGGACGATCGCCACCATGGATGCGCGCGATGGATTCCGGGTCAGCGAGAAATCATCGTCATGTGCAATGGAGTGCTGAAGTTGAACCTGCCTTGGCCGCACTCGTATTCACCGGGTCAGCATGGGACCTGCGGTTGCGATCAACAGCAGGCTTCAGGATCAGTCTTTGGGCAATCCTGAAGACAACAACGGAAAATAGCCCTGACGGCCCAATCGCTGGGGTGACGACAGGGCACCGCATGCTATGGTCGTTGAGAAGATGTGAATTCTCGCTGAGCTTTTGAACGGCAAACGAGTTTGCGAACATTGGGCGCATCGTGCTCCGCCTTGCGGCAGTCACTTACGCTTCAAACAGGTGGTATCGGTAGGGCTGACATGGCGACGATTGCGGGAACCGACAAGGACGACATTCTGCGCGGCACCGACCAGTCCGAAGTGATCGAGGGACTGAACGGCGCCGACAGCTTTCACTGGTCATCCGGCAAAGGGAACGACACCTATCATGGGGGCGCCGGTGGCGAAAAGTTCGACCCGGACCCGTACGCGCCCGGCAACCCCGGTGGTGACAGGCTTTCCCTGGACGGGGCCGAGGCTGCGCGGATCACGTTTTCGTCGACCGATGGGGGACAGGTCGAGATCGGCGCCAATGAACTGACATTCACGGGCATCGAGCGGGTCTTTGGAACCGAGGGGGATGACATCGTGCACGGTGCGGGAGCCGAACTGAATGCCCCTAAAGATGGCATTCCCGCCCACGGCCTGTCGATCTTCACCCGCGGCGGCGCGGACAGCATCGAGGGATCACGGTTCGACGACATCATCGATGCAGGCAGCGGTCGCGATACGATCGATGCGGGTGATGGCAACGACTTTGTTCATTCAAGCACTGGCGACGACGCGATCGACGGCGGTGGCGGAAACGAGAATATCCGCTGGGGCAGCGGCGACGTGAACCACAACCCCGGCAACGATACGATCTCGGGCGGAGATGGGTCGGACCTGATCAATATCTGGATCAAGGAGGGCGACATCACTCGGCAAAACGAAGCTACTGGGATACCAGGGGCTTCGGTTACGATCGAAAGCATCGACGCCTCGGGCAGTTTTGCGGGGGTTGCCCGCTCGACCATCGGCGGTCAGGCAACGCTTCACTTCTCAAGCTTTGAACTTGGCTGGACCCACGCCGGCAACGACAGCTTCACCGCAGCCCGGGCCAACAGCGCAGTCAATGGACCGGGCGTGAACTTCAGCACCCGATGGGGGCATGACCGTGTCACCGGCAGCCGGGGCCGCGACACGCTGGACGGCTCTATCGGGCAGGACACCGTCGAAGGTGGACAGGGTGATGACCAGATCTGGATCGGGGACGGCGAGGCCGGAGATGGCGACGTCGATGTGGTGGTCTTTCGGGATGGCGACGGTCATGACACCGTCTACGGCTTTGATCCCGGCATCGATGTTCTTGACCTTGGCGGACTCAGTTACCGTGCGAGCGAGGTGCTGAACGGCACGCTTCTTACGCTCGCCAATGGCGAGACGATCCTCTTGCACGGTGTATTTGATTTCACCTGATCACGCGGCAGATCGAGCGGGACTCCAGCCGCAGCGAAGCAACCCTCGGTTCCGCTTGAAGGTGTTTTCCCGCAGCCAACATTTCGACGGACGCCACAGTCCGCTAGACTGCCCCGCATGACATGGACCGGACCGCATCTTTCACGCTGGGAAAACAATCGCCTCATCCTTGCCGGATGGGTCGTGTTGATGGCGATTGTCGTCCTGGCGGGCGCGCTGACGCAGCGACAGGCCTTGCTGGCTGAACTTCAATCCGAAGCCACGATCCTGCACCGGCAGGCATCGCAGAGAGCCGACCAGCACGATGCCCATCTGACATCGCTGTCCGCGCTGGCCGTTGCGGGTGCCGAGGAAAGGCCCGACCTGTTTCTGGATGTCGCGGCCACCATCCAGAGATTCTACCCACGGATCGAGGCGATTGATCTTGTGCCGCTGGACGGCGAAGGCATTGCCCTGAGCACCCGGCCTACTGGTACGGGCGCACTCGCCGGGGCAATACGCGCGGCTGCGCGGCAGTCAACGGGCCAGCCGGTGCTGTTGCCCCTGCCCGCGCCCGAGGGCCGGTATCTGATCGTGAAGCGCAGCCCGAACAGCGATGCGGCGCGTCATGGTCTGGCGATGCAGATCGACATGCGCGCGCTGCTTCTGTCCGATAGCCCGTTCTGGAAACGCCCCTCGGTCTCGCAGGCAATCCATCTGGCAGATGCGCCTTCAGCTCCGACGAATGCGCCTCTGCCGGGGTTTGAGAAAGCCCTGGGCAGCACCTCGCAGCCGCTGGTGTTTCAGGCCAGCATCTCGCCAAACATTGATGACCTGCTTCGGCCCGCGTCGCTGGCCATGGCGGCGGCGATCGCCTCGACGCTCTATTTTGCGGCGGTGTTGGGCTTTCGACAGATGGCGCGGGCGCGGCGGGCCGAACAAAGCGCCCGGATCAGCGCGCAAGAGACGCGCCTTGCCCACGCATCGCGGGTGAATGCCCTCGGAGAGATGGCAAGCGGCATGGCACATGAACTGACCCAACCGCTGACCGCGATCCTGAGCCATGCCCAGGCCGGACGGCATCTGGCCGAACGCGGCGATGCCGATGGATTGAAGACCAGCCTCCAGACCATCATCGCCCAGACAAGAAGGGCCTCGGGCATTCTTGACCGCCTTCGCAGCTGGACGAGGCCGGCGCCGAACGCCGCAGGCCCGGTCTCGGTCAATGCAGTGGCAATGAATGTCCGCGAACTTTTGCAGACCGAAACGGACCAAGCGGGGATCAGGCTGGACCTAAGGCTCGACCCCGAGGCTCTCGCCGTTCAGGGCGATCCGGTCGAGATTGAGCAGGTCCTGTTCAATCTGGTGCGAAACGCAATGGATGCCGTCGCTCAATCGGATCGGCGGCAGATTGTCGTCAGCACGCGCGCTGCAGGTTCCCAGACCCTGATCGAGGTTGCCGACACCGGGCCCGGCGTATCGCCTGCGATACGGCCGCGCTTGTTCGAGCCGTTTGTCACTGGCAAGGCCGATGGTACAGGATTGGGGTTGGCGTTGTGCCAACGGCTCGTCGACCGGATGAACGGCACCATCGTGCTGGACGACATGGGGCTTGAGACGACCTTCCGCGTCAGCCTGCCCGCCATCGTCGCCCCCGGAAGCAAGGTGTCGGCATGACCCGGCCCGTTCACCTTGTCGACGACGATCAGGCTGTGCGCGAGGCGCTGTCCCTTCTGCTGCAAACCGTCGGCATCAAGGTCCGCAGTTTTGCGACGCCCGAGGCCTTTCTGGCGCAGCTTGGCGGGCTGGAACCCGGCTGCCTGATCCTTGATATCCGTATGCCGGTGATTTCGGGGCTGAAGCTGCAGGAAAAGCTGGCCGAACGCGGGGTCCATTGGCCGACGGTCGTGATCAGCGGGCACGGCGATATCGAGGCCTGCCGCCGGGCCTTCCGCAATGGCGCCATCGATTACCTGACCAAGCCCGTGGATGAGCAAGACCTGATCGATGCGATCCAGCGCGGGCAGGCCCAACTGGACCTGCATGAACGCGCCGCCGCCGAGGCTGCCGAAACACGCCGCCTGCTTGGCCAGTTGACGAGCCGCGAGGCCGAGGTGCTGGAACTGATCGCCAAGGGCCTGACCACCCGGCAGATTGCCGAGGCGCTGTCGCTGTCGCCACGAACGGTCGAAAGCCATCGGGCGGCCATCGGGGTCAAGACCGGCACTACCTCGGCGGCAGAGCTGACGCGCTTCTGGCTGGAAGGACGCGAGGCTCCGTAGAACTACGGATCGGATGGGGAGAAGTGCGAATACCCGTGTTGCAGGCGGAAAGATAATTTGCGGACATCAACGTCAACAAGGACTGAACATGTTCCGCAAACTTGCCCTCTCCGTCGCCCTGCTGGCGCCGACCTCCGCACTCGCGCAAGAGCTGCCGACCGCATTCTATCTGCCACTCGACATGGCCCAGACGGCCGCGCGCGCGGCCCTGGATGCCTGCGCCGCCGAAGGGCACAATGTCTCCGTCGCAATCGTCGCGCGCAGCGGCGTGACCTCTGTCGTGCTGCGCGCCGACAATGCAGGCCCCCATACCGTGGGCAGCAGCACGGGCAAGGCTTTCGCCTCGGCCAGCCTTGGACGCGACACGGCGGGCCTTGCCGAGTTCATCGGCGGCAACCCGCAGAACGACGGTCTGCGAGATATGGATCCACGTCTTGTCATTCAGGCCGGGGGTCTGCCGATCAAGATCGGCGGAGCCTTGGTTGGGGGCATTGGGGTTGGCGGCGCACCTTCGGGCGACATCGACACGACCTGTGCCCGCAAGGGTCTGGATGCCATTGGCGCCGAATGATCAACCGGGGTCGCCCGGTGAGGTGGCCCCTCTTTCACCCTGGAGTGACCAGATATTGCGCGCGTCTATGATCCTGTTTCTCTGCCTTCCCATCACCGCAGGGGCGCAGACCGCCCCCTCTGCCGCCGAGATTGCAGCCTATGACGGCCTGCATGCCGCGGCACAGTCAGGTGATGTGTCAACGATCCGCGCGCTTCTGACCAAGGGGGCCGCCCCGGATGCGCGCGACCCGGCCGGACGAACGCCAGCCCATGTCGCAGCCTTTGCCTCGCATGATGCCGCACTGCGGGCACTGGCCGCGGCGGGGGCCGACATGAACGCTCTGGAAGACGATCGCTATGACGTGCTGACAATCGCGGCGGTGGCCGATGATCCCGAAATGGTCTCGCTTGCGCTGGAACTTGGCAACAGGCCCGACCTGATTACCAGCGTCTATGACGGAACCGCGCTGATCGCCGCCGCGCATCTGGGCCACCACGACGTCGTGCGCCGCCTGATCGCCGGTGGGGCGCCGCTGGATCACGTGAACAACCTTGGCTGGACCGCTCTGATCGAGGCGGTCATTCTGGGGGATGGCGGCCCCGACCATGTGCAGACAGTTCGATACTTGGTCGAGGCGGGCGCGGACGTGACGATCCCCGACCGCGACGGTGTGACCCCACTGCAGCACGCCAAGAGCCGCCAGTATCAAAAGATGGTCGACATCATCGCCGCTGCCGTGAACTGAGGCGCGGCTTCTTGTTGTCCCGCTGGATCGGGCTTGCAGGCAGCCGCAGCCGCCCGCACGGGCGGCCAGATGCCCAGAATGTTTTTACCGAAAGGTAAGGAAACCGCGACTTGCGCGGGCGTCGGAGAGCGTGATGCTGTGCGCATCGCGACCCCGACCATTCTGGCCTTTCAAAGATCTGGCCAATCTCATTTTTCAGAGGTGCCCATGCCCGCAGTTGTTGCCCCCAAGTTTCAGCTTTTCAACATTGACCCCGCAAACACCAACGACGAACTGGCGGATGCCATCGTCCTGCGCGACGGAAGCCTGCTTCTGGTGGGCGAGCAATTCAGCAGCACCGGTGACATCCTGCTGCGGAAATTCGCGTTGAACGGCACAGCGCTGACCAATGTGCAGCGCGTCAACACCACGACTTTCGACGATCAGGAAGGCGCGAAGGTCACCCAGCTTGCCAATGGCAATATCGTCGTGGTCTGGACTGACTCGAGCGAGACGACCCCTGACTTCGACGGACAGACCGTGCGGATGCAGATCTATACCGCCGCCGGTGTTCGGGTGGGTAGCGAGATCTCGGTGCCCGTCGCCACCGAGAACGACCAAGAGGTGGAAACCATCATCGCGCTCGACGACGGGCGCTTTGCGGTGTTCTGGGAGGATGGCTCGGAATCCTCCAGCTTCCCCGCGCCGAAGTTCCGCATCTACAATGCGGATGGCACACCGGCGGGCGGCGAAATGACCCTGCCCTCCGGCATGTCAATCAGCGAGACCGAGGGGTTTGTCAGCACCTTTGGCAGCGACGGGCTGATCGTGGCAGGGATCACGCAGGTCTCGTTCTCGGACCGGATCGTGGTGCAGCGCTTCGGCTCTGACGGCAGCCCGAGCGGCAGCGTGATCGAAGTTGCCGGGGCCGGGGACTATTCCGATGCCAAGCTCGCGCAGCTGGCCAATGGAAACTATGTCGTCAGCTGGACCGACACCAGCAATACCCCGCCTTTCAACAAGGGCCCCGTCGTCCACGCACAGATCATCACGGCCAGCGGCACGAAGGTCGGGGACAGCTTTACCGTCACCGGCGATATCTTCTCGGAACATTCGCAATCCGAGGTGACCGCACTGGAAAACGGGCAGTTCGTCGTCTCATGGCTTAGCCGGCCCGACAATGACATCGTGGGCTACAAGCATGTGATGCGGGTCTTCAACGCCGATGGCACGCCGGCAAGCGGTGTGGCGACGGTCTACGACAACAGCGTCCCGAATGACGGCATCCGCAACTTTGCGCATCTGCGTTCGATATCGGAATTGCCGGACGGTCGGTTGCTCTACACCTTCAACGCGCTGAACCCCGATCAGACTTTTATAACCGCCACCCGCATCGTTGACCCGCGCACGGCGCAGGACCTTGACCTGTCGAACGGCGCGAACAGCTTTACCGGCACCTCATTTGCGGACCGGATCGGCGGGCGCGGCGGTAATGACACGATCGAGGGCCTGGGCGGGAATGACACGATCACCGGCGATCTGGGCAATGATCGCCTGCTGGGCGGGGCGGGCAATGACCGGCTCAGTGGCGGCGCGGGTGCGGACAGGCTGATCGGCGGCGCGGGGCGTGACATCCTGTCGGGTGGCGCAGGCGATGGTGCGGCTGATGTCTTTGTCTTCGCCAGTGCCTCCGAGAGCCGCCCCGGCGCCACGGCCCGCGACGTGATCCAGAACTTTGCTTCGGGCCGTGACGATATCGACCTGAGCGGGATCGACGCCAACACCCAACGCGCCGGAAATCAGGCCTTCACCTTCAACGGAACCACCGCCAAGGCCAATGCGGTCTGGTTCAGCGATACCGGCAACGATCTTGTGCTGCGGGGCGATGTAAACGGTGACGGGCGGGCCGACTTCGAGATCCAGCTGACCGGGATCAGCCAGATCCGCGCGGGAGATTTCCTCCTCTGATCTGCCGGGCGGAGGCAAGGGCGTTTCCCCGACGCCCTTGCCCTTCCTTGTGCATCCTCCAGGCGTGCTGCCGCTTCCACATCTGGCGGAACGATTTGCCAGGCGGCATCGGTTTCTGCTGCCCAGACCAAGGCAGCGGTGCTCTTGGGTGCTGCGAGGCTGAGCTTGGGAAAAGGCCGCTGATGCGCGCTGTTTGCCGCGCTCAGAACCGATGGCGAACCCCGATGGTCAGATACTGCGACGCGCCGCCCCCATCGTTCATCAGACCGAACACACCTGAACGGTGGTGGAAGCGGATCAGCAGTTCGTTGTTCTCGTTCTCGGGCAGAGCGAAGGTGATCTCGGGCGAAAAGAAGTGCTGCAGGCGATAGCCTTCACCTGTCTTCGACCGTTCGTCCTCTTGCGGTGATACGTCGCTTGCGTAGTTCAGGCCGACAGAGACCCCCATGGTGGTTTTCACACGGTCGTTCCAGGGAAAATCACCATACCGGAAGTAAACTGCGCCCCATATCTCGGTTTCGTGCTGGATATCGAACCGCTGCGCAATCCCGACCTCGGGTTCCAGTTCGATGCGTCCCCACAACGTACCGATCTTGCGGGAGAGGGCGATCGCGACGAGATAGTCGTCGTCATAGGCCCAATCCTGCGGCAGTTTTGGCGCGTTGATCAGCACGTCACCCATGCCGTCCTCAACAAACCTGCCGGCATAGACGGCAATGCCGCACTGTCCGTCACACGGACCATCCCAGCCATGGAGTTGAAGCCAGGGCTGCTGTTCTTCCGCCGATACCGCAAGCCCCGCACACAAGAATGCAGCAGTCGCAACCAGAGTCCGTGGCAACTTCATTTCACTTGGCGCCGCATGCTGATTGTCCGGGCCAAGAGCCCAGTCTGACCATACCGTCGCATCATCTCGTGAAATCCCCGCCCAGTCATAATGAACATCCCGGGGATAACCACACCGCAATCCCCATGGCCTGCAACAGACACTGTCCAAATGACCTGCCGCCGTTCGGCAAGTTCGCGCGATCATGCCCGTTGAGCAAGCCATTTTCTATGTTCTGCACCAGCGGCGCAAAGATTACCTCAGAATGAGGCGCACCTCAAACTGCCGGCGCCGTATCGCGAAGACCCTATCTGTGACCAACCGCTTGTCCGCGCCCGAGTCCGCTTGCCAACCACCCCAGTCGAACCCGATCACACTCAGCATTTCTGCCCTAAAGACCACTCCAGGGGCGCATGGCCTGAACCATACCGGCGTGCTTTTCCGGTATCCCTGCCGCTGACCGCGCGGTTGCGTCGGAGGCTTCAGTTTTGGCGAGATCCCTGGTCAGGGACGCCGCCCAGTCCTGCCCGGCTGCGATCTGATTTGCGCAATGCTACCCCGCACGCACCAGCCGACACCTGCGCAGTTGCCCCCGGCGGAAGGATATCACCGCGCGCCGGTCGCGGGAGGTACCCGACCGCCCATCACATGGGTCAACTCCAGCGCAAGGTCGCGTACCCGTTCTCCCATTGCGGGCATGTCTGAAACCGTCAGCCGTTCTGCCAATGCAGAGACCGACAGCCCACCCAATGGCTCACCCGTCGCAGACCAGACGACGGATGCGACGCAGCGCATGCCCGACGTGAACTCTTCATCGTCATAGGCATAGCCGCGCTGGCGGATGGCTTCGATATCCTCACGGACCGCCGCCATGCTGCGCAGGCTGCGCCGCGTCAGGCGACGAAGACCATGGCGCGCCACGAGCGCCTCGATTGCATCGTCGGGCCATGTGGCGACGATCGCCTTGCCCATGCCAGAATTCATCACCGGCGCCCTGCCCCCCGGAGCGGAGATGGCACGGATAATCTCGCGGCTGCCGACCTGCGCCACGGTGATCACCTCGCCATCCTCGAGAATCCCAAGATTTGCGGTTTCCTTCGTCGCGTCCCGCAGGCGGCGCATAAGGGGCAGCGCGGCGGCAATGAAGCTCTGCAGGTTGGTGAAGGCTACCCCTACGGCAAATGCCTTGCGACCCACGTGCCATTTCGACCGCATTGGGTCGAACTGGGCAAAGCCGTTCCGCTCCAGCGTCGTCAGCAAACGGTGCGTGGTTGATGGTGCAAGACCCGCTTCGCGCGCCAAATCCGACAAGCGCGTTCCCTCAAGCCGCGTTGCGAGCGCCTCAAGCAGCATCAACGCGCGATCCACTGACTGAACTGTTCCGGTTCTCTCCATAAGCTGGATTTAATTCCACATGGTGGAAAACATCCACCCGAAACTGGAGCTCTGCGGTTCATCTGCATACCGTGGCACACAAAGGAGATTGCCATGACCACCCATACCGACATTGCTGGCCTGCAGATCGCACCTGTTCTGGCAGATTTTGTCGAAACCCGCCTGCTGCCCGGCCTGCCCCTTGGTCTCGAACAGTTCTGGTCCGGTTTTCACGGGCTGCTAACCGAGTTGATGCCGGAAAACCGCCGCCTGCTTGCCGTCCGCGACGAGATGCAGGCGCAGATCGATGCCTGGCTGGCGGCGCGTCGTGGCAGCGATTGGGACAACGATGCCTGGCAGGCATTTCTGCGCGAGATCGGCTATATCCAGCCCGAAGGGCCTGCTTTTACAGTTGCGACCACCCCATCCGACCCCGAGATCTCTACCCTCGCGGGGCCGCAACTGGTGGTGCCGGTGATGAACGCCCGCTTTGCACTGAACGCAGCAAATGCGCGTTGGGGCAGCCTTTATGACGCGCTCTATGGAACCGACGCGCTGCCGGGCGCGCCACAGGCCAAGGGCTATGACGCGGCACGTGGTGCACAGGCTGTGGCATGGGCTGCAAACTTCCTGGATCAGGCCGTGCCGCTGGCAACTGGCAGCCATGCCGATGTGACCGCCTATAGCACCGATACCGGTGCATTTGTGGCTACCATCGACGGGCAGCCGATAGCGCTGGCCGATCCGTCAACCTTTGTCGGCACTTCCGGCAATGGTGATCGCGGGTCGATCCTTTTACGCAACAATGGCCTGCACATCGAACTGGTCTTTGACCGCTCGCATCCTGTGGGCGCCGCAAGCACATCAGGTTTGCGCGATGTGGTGCTGGAATCAGCGCTGACCGCGATTCAGGACTGCGAGGACTCGGTTGCCGCTGTCGATGCCGAAGACAAGGTCTTGGCCTATGCCAACTGGCTGGGCCTGATGAAGGGCGATCTGACCGAGACATTCGCCAAGGGCGGTAAGGCGCAGACCCGCCGTCTGAACCCCGACCGCAGTTTCACCGCCCCCGATGGCAGCACTGTCGTTCTGCCGGGACGCGCTGTGCTTCTGGTGCGCAATGTCGGCCACCTGATGACCACCGATGCGGTCCGACTGAATGGACAGGACGTGCCCGAAGGCCTGCTGGATGCGATGGTGACGGTGACGGCCGCCCTGCATGACCTGCAGAAAACGAGCGGCCCCCGCAATTCGCGCAGCGGCTCTATCTACGTGGTGAAGCCCAAGATGCACGGCCCCGACGAAGCAGCCTTCGCCGACCGGACCTATGCCCGCATCGAAGCCCTGCTTGGCCTGCCGTATGGCACCGTCAAACTGGGGCTGATGGATGAAGAGCGCCGGACCTCGGCCAATCTGCGGGCCTGCATCCGCGCATTGAAAGACCGGATCGCCTTCATCAATACCGGCTTCCTCGACCGCACCGGAGACGAGATCCATACCGTGATGCAGGCGGGCCCTGTGCTGCCCAAGGCCGAGATCAAGGACGCGGTCTGGCTCAGCGCCTACGAGGCCGGCAATGTCGATGCAGGTCTCGCCACCGGGCTGCACCGCAAGGGCCAGATCGGCAAGGGGATGTGGGCCAAGCCCGATGCCATGGCCGAGATGCTGGCCGCAAAGATCGGCCACCCGAAGGCAGGGGCGAGCACGGCCTGGGTGCCTTCGCCAACAGCAGCCACCTTGCATGCGACGCACTATCATCAGCTGAATGTTGCCGCTCTACAGGACAGCCTCGCCACGCGGGAACGCGCCAGCTTTGACGCGCTGATGACACCACCGCTGATGGCGCGCCGCAACCTGTCTGAAGCGCTGATCGCGCGTGAAGTGGATCTGAACTGCCAGTCGATCCTGGGCTATGTCGTGCGGTGGGTCGATCAGGGCGTCGGCTGTTCCAAAGTGCCGGACATTGACGATGTGCCACTGATGGAAGATCGTGCAACGCTGCGCATCTCGGCGCAGTTCCTGGCCAACTGGCTGGTGCATGGCCTGATTGACGAGGCGCAGATCGAAGAGAGCCTGCGCCGTATGGCACTGGCCGTGGATCGGCAGAACGCGGGCGATCCCGCCTATCGCCCGATGGCGCCGCATTACGACGGCCCGGCGTTCATGGCCGCCCGCGACCTGATCCTGAAAGGCGCCGCACAGCCTTCGGGCTATACCGAGCCGCTGCTGCATGCCTGGCGGCGCGTGGCGAAAGCCAGCCAATCCTGAAACGCGAAAGGCTGGACCTGAAAGGGTCCAGCCACGCGATGCAGTGATCGGCGCTTTTCCATCGGGATGCGCGCACTGTTCTGTCACCATTGATCCAAAGTGTTGCGACCTGCGTATACGCAGTTGAAACACCGGGAGGTCGACATGGTTATCGTAAATCGACGGACGGCTTCTGCCTGGATCGCATCTGCACTGGCCTGCAGTGTCACAACGGCACGTGCCGCCGACGTCCGGGCTTTTGACTTTGACTTCATGTCCCTTGAGGGAGAGCCGATGCCTCTGTCCCAATGGAAGGGCAAGGTTCTTCTCGTTGCCAATACCGCGTCGTTTTGCGGGTTCACCGGACAATATGCTGATCTTGTTGATGTCTGGCGCGCTTACGAACAGGCCGGACTCGTGGTCATCGGGGCGCCCTCGAACGACTTCCGGCAAGAGTCCGAAGATGCCAAAGAGATCAAGTCCTTCTGCGAGCTGACCTACGGGGTCGAGTTCCCGATGACCGAGCCGGTCCATGTCACCGGCGATCAAGCCCATCCCTTTTTCAAATGGGCGGCCTTGCAATCCGGTCGCGGGGTGACCTGGAATTTCAACAAGTATCTGATCGGCCGTGACGGAAATGTCATCACCTGGATGTCGAGCGCGACGCGCCCCACCTCTGCCCGCGCACGCCGCGAGATCGAGGCGGCACTGGCGGCTGGCGCCTGATGGGCTGCGGTGTAACCGCATGCCCCCTCCCCCTCACCGCATTATGACTGGCCACCTTTGCATTGCGCGTGAACGACGATGAAAATGCGCCGAAAAGCCGATTTGCCGACGCGCATCTGCGCGACCTGCAAGCGCCCTTTTTCCTGGCGCCGCAAATGGGCCGCAGTCTGGGACGAGGTCCGCTACTGCTCGGACAGGTGCCGGCGTGGCAGAACCACAAAGTCTGACGACGTGACGCGATGACGGGGCGGGCATTGGTGATTGGCGCCTCGGGCGGGATCGGTGGGGCACTGGCGACAGAGCTTGCGGCGCGCGGACAGCTGGTCACCCGCGTCTCACGCCGCGATCAGGGTATCGACATCACAGATCAAAACTCGGTCGACCTCGTTCTTGGCGCGCTTGATCCGCCGTTTACAACGGTGATTGTCGCCACCGGGATACTGGCCGCCGAGGGCCAGCACCCTGAAAAGTCGCTGATCGAGATCGACGGGCCCTCGATGCTGGCGACGCTGGCAGCGAATACTCTGGGACCGGCGTTGATCCTGCGGCACCTGCCGCGGCTGCTGCCGCGCGAGGGCCGGTCAGTGACCGCGGTATTGACCGCAAGGGTCGGATCAATCGGCGACAACCATCTGGGCGGCTGGTACAGCTACCGTGCGTCAAAGGCTGCGGCGAACCAGATTGTGCGTACCGCTTCAATCGAGATCGCCCGGAAACGCCCCGAAGCGGTGGTGGTCGCGATGCATCCGGGGACCGTCGACACGCAGTTCACCAGCGCCTATCCCGGCCATCGAAAAACTGCCCCCCAAGCCGCAGCACGGCAAGTGATCGACGTCATCTGGGGCCTAGCTCCGGGCGACAATGGCGGGTTCTTTGACTACTCCGGCGCGCAGGTGCCCTGGTAATCACCCGCTGACAGTCGACAGATCAAACGGCCGGCGACAAGATGCGTGTCGGCCACTCCACGCGTCAGGCGGCCTGCCGGTGGGATTGTGTCATCAGATCTTCGGGGACAAAGCCCGCGCTGCGCGCGGCTGCGATAAACGCCCGGCGCGCCGTTCCGACGGAGCCGATGCAGTCCATTGCGGCCTCAAGATGATGCAGCGCCTTTTCATGGGCGTCGTCCGAGACGGGCCACTTTCGCCGCAGCCAGTGTCTCGCCTGCTCGATGGTGCTGAATTTCTGCACGTCGCCCTCGGGCGACATGACAAAGGACAGGGGTTGCCCCCAGTGGATCTCGATCAAGTCAATTCTTTCCTGAAAATGCGAACCCATCAGCAATCCTGATGTGGTTCGAAAAAAACAGACGGGGCCGGATTGCGACCGGCCCCGCCTGCGGTGTCAGCGAGCCAGATGCTCAGGCGAGCACAAGGTTCGTCGCC
Source organism: Gemmobacter aquaticus (assembly GCF_007859075.1). Taxonomy (GTDB): domain Bacteria; phylum Pseudomonadota; class Alphaproteobacteria; order Rhodobacterales; family Rhodobacteraceae; genus Gemmobacter; species Gemmobacter aquaticus. Next base: position 73,705 of record NZ_VOAK01000011.1, on the reverse strand, counting down.
GATTCGCGTCCATTGCGGTCGCGCTCGATGTCGAAGGACACGGCTTGACCGTCGTCGAGGCCACGCAGGCCTGCGCGCTCCAGAGCGGTGATGTGGACGAACACGTCCTTGTCACCGCCTGCTGGCGCAATAAAGCCGAAGCCCTTGGTTGAGTTGAACCATTTCACGGTGCCATTGGCCATCGTGATATTCCTTTTCATGGGCGCTGCTCACAGGACGTAGCAGCCCGGCAAAGCTGAAGATCGAATGCTGAGCCGAAAGGGACAGGTCCGAAAAAAGATATGCCTAACCCATATAGGTCAAAACTCTCTGAAATGCGAGGATTCTATGGACGAAATCCAGGATCCAAGCACATCCCATTGATAACAATCAAAACTTAGTCCAGCCTCAGCTGTCCATTTTTCCCTCAGAGCCGTTTCCGGCGCCGTCGCCGTGCGAAGTGTCATTCTCGGCGCTTAGCTTGACAAAGGATTTTCTCGCCCAAACCGGCTTGCGGTATGATCTTGGCGCGGCTTTCTGATCCAAGAATTTGGTCAGATCAAACGGGGTTTTCGGTGTGGAGTATCCCATATCAGGTCCTTTACCATTCAGTGCAAAGTGACGGAGCCTGCCCACCGCTTCACGTTTCAATGTCAATGCAGCTCATCGCGTCAGTCGAGTCGTATCACGGCATAGCAATGACATGCCGCATTACCCGCAATTCGTATCCCGGGCACAAATTTGCCAGCTCATTCTTTCAGGGCAAATCCGAAAGCCATATAACAGCAGAGGCCGCTAATCCGCATCTCGCCGTCGGACGAATCGCAAGAACACACAAATATTATTTGCGCGCCAACTCAAAGCATAAAGTCAGTCGGCACCATTTTTTCTTGACTTCGCAATGGGTTCCGAAGTTGGCTCAGCTTCTTTGGCCAAACGCGCTGCCCGAAGTAGCACTGTCAGGTCGTGGCGTTTCTTGGCTTCCGCAGCCACGATTTCTCGCGCATTTGCGTTTGTTCGATCGGCCAGGGTCTCACGCACTGGTGAGCCGGAGGTCTTTTTCGCCTTGTTCTTCGTTGCCAAAAGCTTGTCCATTCTAGGCCATATCCGCAGAACCGGAACAGCATTACCCGACCCAGCAACAGCCGGTCGAAACAAAAACAGGGCGTTACGGAGATCTCTCAAGCGAAGAGAAGTTGCTCGTTCGACCGGCTGATTGCCAGGCGAAATCTGTTTACTCTCGATACAGGGCTTCATTGAGAAAATCAAGCGCCATTATCCGACCGACCTCCATGTGATATTTCTCTGAGAATGCGCCTCCCCCAATTCTATGTATTTGCTGTCAAAACTTCGAGTTTCCATGCATTCGCGATTAGGAGATTGTTATTTTCTGCACCCATCCCCATATTGATCTCAAATGAGTTGACCCTGATCGGAAGTTATCCAGAGCGGTTTCCTATCCGCACGGAAACCATCGGCTCTTTCAAGGAAGCCGAATGTTGGTCAATCAACTCAGCAAATTCTCGCATTTCGCGAGGATCGCATGTTCACCGCTGCGCGTTGCAGATGGTTCATCAAAGGATTTCGTCATGGCAAAAGGATACAAGCGCGGTAATCGCGAGGTGAAGAAGCCCAAGCGGGTCAAATCTGTGCCCATTGTGGTCCCGATGTTCGAAAAAGGGGCGCTTGCGACGGCGGCCCTGCCGAAGAAAAAGAAGCTTTAGACTTAGCTTCAGCCCCGGCATCCGGGATGCCGTACTGAATAAAAGCCAGACAGCGTCATTCATCCAGACGATCGGAACGCAGGACCATTTCCGATCTGAATGCGCGCATGCCCTGCTGACCAGACGCGTCGACCTTTCATGTCACCGGATCGGGAATCTGGCTCGCGATGCCGAACTGCTGGCGATAGGCAGCGGGGGGCAGGCCTGCAAGTTTCTGGAACAGCTTGCGGAATGCCGCAGGGTCGGCGTAACCCACCTCCCAGGCGATACGGTCAACCGGCGTCAGGGTCCTCTCCAGCATCTCCCGCGCTTTTGCGATGCGGACCTGCTGGAGATATTCAACCGGCGTGTGCCCTGTTGCGGCGCTGAACCTGCGCAGGAACGTGCGCGGCGTCATACCGGCCATTCCCGCAAGTTCGCCGACGCCCTGCATGGTTTGCGCATGGACGTGAATGTGGTGTTGGCTGACCCGAACGGCATCATCGCCATGGTCAAAGCGTGGAATGAATTGGGAAAAGGGTCGCTGGCTCTGGCGTGGCGGCTCGACCAGCAGGAACCGGGCGGTGGCAAGCATGGTCGCAGGCCCGAGCAGGCGCCCCACCAGAGTAAGTCCCAGATCGGTCCATGCCAGGATGCCACCCGCAGTCATGATGTCGCCCTCGTCGACAACCATCTGCTCGTCGGCCAGATGCACCTTGGGAAAGCGTTGGGCAAGCTGCCGGGCAAAGGCCCAGTGCGTGGTCGCGCGGCGCCCGTCCACCAATCCCGTCTCGGCCAGAACAAAGGCACCGGCACAGACCGAACACAGCACTGTCCCGCCCGCGTGCCTTTCCCGCAACCAATGTGCGGCGGCGGGTGCGGGGGCCATGCGATCGGGCATGATGATGCTGGGGGGCGCAATCACATGGGTCAGCTTGTGGGGCGTGCCTGGGTGGCTGTCCCAGATGCAGGTCACCCCTGCGTCATCCGCCTGCCAGTGCGACACGCGCACCTCGCGGGCGTCCGCGCCGGTCCACTCGCCTGCAATGCGGAACAGATCCGTCAGCCCATAGACCGCCGCCAACTGGCAGCCGGGATAAAGCAGCAGGCCGATATCGGCCACCACATGTGCCATTGTCCTCTTTGCCCCGATCATTGTCATTTTCGCCACGCCCCTTCGTGCATCGCAGGGCGTAGTTTGTCCATACCGCAACGAAAGACGGTCCGATGAACCCGACGATAACCAGACGAACACCGGTGACGACCGGGGCCGCTGCGACCGCCCTTCTGATCCTGAACCGAACAACCCAAGCGAACCCTAGAGGAGACCTGATCATGGCATTTTTCACCACAACCGACGGCACCAACATCTTCTACAAGGACTGGGGCCCGCGCGATGCGCAACCGATCGTGTTCCACCACGGCTGGCCGCTCTCAAGCGACGACTGGGACAACCAGATGCTCCACTTTCTGGAAAAGGGCTACCGCGTCATCGCCCATGACCGCCGCGGCCATGGCCGGTCGGACCAGACCGATACCGGCAACGAGATGGACACCTACGCTCAGGATGTGGTCGAGCTCGCGCGCGCGCTGAACCTGAAGAACGCGATCCACATCGGGCATTCGACCGGCGGTGGTGAGGTTGCCCGCTATGCCGCCCGCGCCGAGGCTGGGCGGATCTCCAAGGCGGTGCTGATCGGGGCCGTTCCGCCGGTCATGGCGAAGACCGAAAGCAACCCGGACGGCATTCCGCTCGAGGTCTTTGACGGCTTTCGTGCAGCCCTTGTGGCGAACCGGGCGCAGTTCTTCCTCGATATTCCCTCGGGGCCGTTCTTCGGCTTCAACCGCGAGGGTGCCAACGTCAGTCAGGGCCAGATCCAGAACTGGTGGCGGCAGGGCATGATGGGCGGCGCAAAGGCGCAATACGACTGCATCAGGGCTTTTTCGGAAACCGACTTTACCGAAGACCTGAAGGCGCTGACCATCCCGGTCCTGGTCCTGCACGGCGAGGATGACCAGATCGTGCCGATCGACAATTCGGCACATAAGGCGATCAAGTTTCTGCGGAACGGCACGCTGAAAACCTATCCGGGCCTGTCGCATGCCCCCTTCGCGACACACCCCGAACTGGTCAATGCTGACCTGCTGGCTTTCGCAAAGGCCTGAGCCAACCTGACCGGGGGCAAGGCTGCCCTGCCCCCGGTCTCAACACGCCTGTCGCGGTCCCGCCGTGCATCAGGTGCCGGGCGGAACGATCCGCATCACAAACGCCGTCGGCTGCTCGCCCGGCCCGAAGGGACCGGGAACCTTGTTCGAAATCGGCGGGCGCGACTTCAGAAAGGCGGCAATCGCGGTTGCGTCTTCGGGGGTGAAGTTCGCAAACCCCATCCACGGCATCGCGGGCGCAAGCACGCGCCCATCTGGCCGAACCCCGGTTGTGATCGCCGCCACGATTTCGGCCTCGGACCACTTGCCAAGTCCGGTTTCCATGTCGGGTGTCAGGTTTGGTCCGTAGAATGTGCCGAGCCCCGGAATCTCAAAGCCTACTTCCGAGCCCGCAAGCGCCCGTTCAAGATCTGGCTTGCCAAGAAAGTGGCCAGGCGTGTGGCAGTCACCGCAACCGGCGACGGACACCAGATATGCGCCGCGCGCAATGGCCGCGTCTTCAGCCTGCGCGGGAAGGGCAATGGAAGCCGCGACAACGGCAGATAGCAAAGGGATGAGGTGTTTATACATGATTGCTGCGCCCATGTTGGATCGATGCAGCGTCATTAGCCGGTCGGACAGCCAAGTGCTTCCTAGAGACTTGCTAAGCATTGGATGCAATCCTAAAAAGTTCCTAAGCACCGGGGCGCCAAATGATCTCAGGCTTCGACGACAGACTGATCGGCCTCATCGAGTCGCATCCGTCGATCACGGTCGGCACCTGCGACCGCGCGCTTGTTCCCACGATGTCCCGTGCGTTTGGCGCCCGCGTGATCGGCGATGGCGAGGCAGTGGAGGTGCTGATTTCGCGCTGGCCGGGAACCAGGACGGCCGACAATATCGCGGCCAACGGGCGGATCGCCGTCACCTTTACCGCACCGGAAACCTTTGACGCCTTTCAGATCAAGGGCCGTGTGGTTGAGACGGCGGATTGCAGCAAGGATGACCTGCACCTTGCCGCCGTCTACACCGACGCGATCCGCGACCGGATCCGGCGCCTTGGAGAACCCGAAGCGGTGGTGCAGACGACCTTCACGGCGCGCGGGCTCTACCGTGTTCGCATGGCCCCAGAGGCGGTGTTCCTGCAGACCCCCGGCAAGAATGCCGGTCAGCGCCTATGAAGACGCACGAACGCCCGCTCCTCGCCGACCATTGGGAGTGTTTCGAGGGTATCGTGCCGTCGGTCGTGGTTACGGCAGCGCGGGACGGCACGCCGAACGTCTCCTACATCAGCCACGTCTTCTACATCGACGAGGACCACGTCGCCCTGTCGAACCAGTTCATGTCGAAGATGGTCCGGAATGTCCGCGAGAACCCACGGCTGCAGGTGGTAGTTGTGAACGCGCGCACCGGGGCGCAGCTTATCCTCGACCTTGTCTTTGAACGCGCCGAGACCTCGGGTCCGCTCTTCGACACATTGGCCACGCTGGTGACAGCGGTCGCCACGCATCAAGGAATGGACCATGTGATGCGCCTGAGGTCGGCCGATATCTACCGCGTCCTTGAGGTCGAAGTGCAAAGCTGCGAACCGGGCGTTCGGGATGCGCCCGCGACGCGGGTTGCGCGCGTCGATACGCTCGGCGCGGCCATCCCGATTTGTTTGTCGCTCTCTCGGCTGGACGACCTTGACCGGGCCATTGATCTGGTGTTGGACGGGCTGGTGACCCGGCTTGGCATATCGCATTGCATGCTGTTCCTTGCCGATCCTGACACCCGTGCCCTTACGGCAATCGCAAGCCGGGGCTACAACCGTCAGGGAGCCGGCGCCGAGGTCCGATGGGGCGAGGGCGTGATCGGCCTTGCCGCGAAGCGAGCCCAGGCCCTGCGCTTTTCCTGCGTCGGTCGAAACTTTCTCTACATCCACAACGTCAAGACCACCGGTCATCTTGGCCCCGACGCGTCGCATGACGTACCGATGCCTGGGCTGGAGGCCCCGCAAAGCCTGCTTGCCGTCCCGATGATTGCCGGCGGCGACGTCAGGGGGATGATCTATGCCGAATCCGAGGATCGTCTTGCCTTCACGCCCGTGGACGAGCAGGCCGTCAATCTGATCGCCGCGCAGCTGGCGGCCCTCGTGGCCTTCGTCGAGTCTTCGCGCGAGCTTGGCGTCGCCCGGGCAGGAACTTCGGTTTCGGCGATGACCGCAGGCGACAACAGTCGCGAGGTGCTTATCCAGCATTTCGCCTATGATGACAGCCTGTTCATCGACCACGACTATGTCATCAAGGGTGTGCCTGGCAGGCTGCTCTGGCGGATGCTGCAGACCTTCGCACAGGAGGGTCGGACAGAGTTCACCAATCGTGAGTTCCGTCTGGATACCACGCTGAGATTGCCCGAGTTCAAGGACAACCTCGAATCCCGCCTGCTTCTGCTTTCGCGCCGTCTGGCCGAGAGCGACTGGCCAGTGCGCATCCTCCGTAGTGGGCGCGGTCGTGTGCTTTTGCAGGTCGACGGGAGGCTTGCTCTTCAACAAAGGTGACGTCACCTGCAATCGTGTCCGGCGCAGGCAATCGGACCCACCATTGCGATCGGTGTGGCGGCGCCCAACCCCAGCCTCGTTCACCGGTTCATGCCGGCCAAGAAGTCGTTGCCGACAAAGCGGTATCGCAATGCCAGAGGCAGGCGCCCAGGGCCCTGCCTTGTTAGACAAAACCTAACCTGCGGCTCACAATCTCTTACTTTCAAACTCATCTTTGCCGTGCCACCCTCGGCGCCAGCCTGCATGCGCGATGACGGTTCGGGTGACTGCGCGGACAATAACGGACAAGCGGCCGGTCCTTCGGTCGCCAAAAGCGACTTCTGTGCGACGCGCCAAGGACAGAGCCGAGGCGCCCATGATCGATTATCCCCGGGGAATGAATGATGCTGAGCCATGACGATTGGAAGGCCCGCGCGGCGGCGCTGCGCTTGCGCACCGATTGCTGGATTGACGGGCGCTTTGTGCCAAGCGCAGACGGGTCGCGGTTTCCGACGGTAAACCCTGCTACCGGCACCGTGCTCACCGACGTGGCGCGGGGTGGATCAGTGGACATTGACCGCGCAGTCGCATCGGCACGACGCGCGTTTGAGGATGGCCGCTGGTCACGTCTGGCACCGGCCGCACGCAAGGACGTGCTGCTGCGGCTCGCGGCGTTGATCCGCGAGAATGTGGCCGAGCTGGCGCTTCTCGATACGCTCGACATGGGCAAGCCGATCCGCGATTCATCAACCATCGATGCGCCGGGATCGGCGCATTTCTTCCAGTGGCATGCCGAAGCAATCGACAAGCTTTATGACGAAATCGCGCCCACGGGTGCAGGCGATCTGGCGATGGTGCGTCGGGTGCCCCTGGGTGTCATTGGCGCCGTGGTGCCCTGGAACTTCCCACTCGACATGGCGACATGGAAACTGGCGCCCGCGCTTGCCATGGGCAATTCGGTTGTCCTGAAACCGGCCGAGCAAAGCCCGCTTTCGGCGCTCAGGCTGGCAGAGCTGGCGGCAGAGGCCGGATTGCCGGATGGCGTTCTGAACGTGGTGCCGGGATTTGGCGAGGACGCGGGGCAGGCCCTCGGCCGGCATTGCGATGTTGACTGCCTTGTCTTCACCGGCTCGACGGCAGTGGGCAAGCTGTTCCAGACCTATGCCGGACAGTCGAACATGAAACAGGTCTGGCTTGAAACCGGCGGCAAATCCCCCAACATCGTCTTCCCCGACGCCGACCTCGACCGAGCAGCCGAGATGGCGGCCTTTGGCATCTTCTTCAATCAGGGTGAGGTTTGCTCGGCCAACAGCCGCCTGTTGGTGCATGAGGCGGTGGCCGAAGAGATGACGGCGCGGATGGCAGAAAAGGCCCGTGCGATCCGCCCCGGCGACCCGCTGAACCCTGAAACCACACTTGGGGCAATGGTGGATGCCCGACATGCGGCAGCTGTCGCGCGCTATATCGAAATCGGCAAGACCGAGGCCCGGCTGGTTTGTGGCGGCGGGCGCATCACGCTGAACGGATCGGATGCCTTCATCGAACCCACGATCTTTGCAGGGGCGGCGCAAGATGCGCGGATCGCGACAGAAGAGATCTTCGGGCCCGTGCTGAGCATCCAGACCTTCAGCACCGAGGACGAGGCTGTGGTGATGGCGAATGCCTCGGTCTATGGACTCGCGGCTTCAGTCTGGACCCGCGATCTGGGCTGCGCGCTACGAATGGCGGACCGGCTTCATGTGGGCACGGTGTCGGTCAATACGGTGGACGCGCTATCGGCGATGACGCCTTTTGGCGGGATGAAGCAGTCGGGCTTCGGGCGCGATCTGTCGATCCACTCCTTCGACAAGTATTCAGCGCTCAAGACTGTCTGGGTGAAGTACTAGTCGGGGGCTGTCAGCCCTCGGTAAGCAAGGGCAACATCAGCGCGAAGAGTTCGGCCTGCGATGAGATCGCGCAGCGGGCATAAAGCTGCTTGCGAAAGACCTTGACCGTCTGGGCCGAAACCTCCAGCCGTGCGCCGATCGACAGGCTGGAGTGACCACGCAAGATCAGCAGGGCGACCTCGGCCTGACGGGGCGAGAGCGCGATCCCCAACCGGGCTTTTGCCGCCCGTGCAAGCAGCGCCGCGCTGTCATCTGCTGCGCCGGCGGCACTGGCCAGTGTGGACCAATGCACCTCGGCCAGCGCGGCCACGATGGGCGAAAGCCGCTGGCAAGTGGCAAGGTCAGCCCCCGAGAACTCGGCCCCTGAACTGGCATCGCGGCCGAGGCACAGGTTCAGCGACACCCCAGGTGCGGGATAGGCGATGAAGGTGATTTCATCGACCAGCGTGGTCTGGGCGTAGTATTCAAGAAAATAGCGGCTTCTCTGAAATGCGTCGGGCGCAATGTCGGTCAGCCGATAAGCCCCGGCGCGCACCCGATCCAGATGCAGCCCGAAATAGGGATCGAGCCTGTAGGCGCCCGGCAGGTATGTGCTCTCCAGTTCCGCAAAGACCGTGGGATCATCGGTTCGGGAATAGAAAACCTGCGGCGCGCCTACGTCGCGATAGGCAAGGATGATCAGGTTGTCCGGCGCAACGGCGGCGCGAAACAGGTCCCACAGGGCGGGTTCAAACTTGGGCTGGCGCAACTGGCGGATGCAGCGCGCCAGCGCCTCTTCGGAAAGATTGGGCAGGGCTTGCACCGGGTCATACCCTTCTGGGGGTATATACCCCCCGTTTGCTGGTGTTTAGCCTGACTTTACACGAACCGGGGGTATGGGCCAGCGCGATGACAGATGCCGTCGAAATACGCAACGCGGTGAAACGCTATGGCAACGTGACTGCGCTGCATGGTGTCTCGCTGACCATCAGGGACAACGAATTCTTCACCCTGCTCGGGCCGTCGGGCTGTGGCAAGACCACACTCTTGCGGATGATCGCCGGGTTTGAGGACGTGACCGAGGGCGAGATCCGGCTCTTTGGTCAGAACATCGCGAACCTTGAGCCGAACCACCGCCCGGTGAACACGGTGTTCCAGCACTATGCCCTGTTCCCGCATATGAGCGTGATCGACAATGTGGCCTTCGGGCTGAAGATGCAGAAGGTTGCGCAGGACGCGCGGCGCAAGCGGGCGGCCGAGATGCTGGAGATGGTGCATCTGTCGGCCTTTGCCGACCGGCTTCCGGCGCAGCTTTCGGGCGGGCAGCAGCAGCGGGTGGCGCTGGCGCGCGCGCTCGCCCCCTCACCCAAGGTGTTGTTGCTGGACGAGCCCCTGTCGGCGCTGGACCTGAAGCTGCGGCAGGCGATGCGGGTCGAATTGAAGCAGCTGCAGGAAGACACCGGCATCACTTTCATCTTCGTGACGCATGATCAGGAAGAAGCGCTGACGATGAGCGACCGGATCGCGGTGATGAGCGCCGGTCATGTCCAGCAGATCGGCACGGCACAGGAAATCTACGAGGCACCGGTAAACCGCTTCGTCGCGGACTTCATTGGCGAGACCAACCTTCTGCCGGTCGAGGTTTTGTCGGTGCGGGACGGTCGGGCCGAGGTTACCTTGCCCGGAGGGCACCGCTTGCAGGTCGCGGCGGCGGGACAAGGCATCGGCAAGCATCACCTGTCGATCCGGCCCGAACGCATGGCCCTGACCGAGGCGGGCGATCTGCAGGCCGTGGTCGACCGGGTGGTCTATCTGGGCACCGACCGGCAGGTCATCGCCCGGCTGGAGGATGGCACCCCGCTGCATCTGCGCTTGCAGAACTCTGACCGAGTTGCAGTACCGGCACCCGGCAAGCGGGTTGGTCTGGCGGTAGAGGCAGGCGCTGCGCGTCTGTTGGCCGACTGATGGCCGGGCCCGGATCAAACCATGCGCCGGGGCCGGGAAGCTGGCGGGGCATTCTGGTGCCGCTCTTGCTGCCAACCTGGGCGATGATCGGCATTTTCCTTCTGCTGCCCGTGCTGCTGATGGCGGTCTACTCCTTTCTGACCAAGGAGTTTCGCGGCGGGGTGGAATGGGAGTTCTCGCTGGCCGCCTATGACCAGTTCTTCCTGAACCGGGGCCTGTTCGGGGATGAGCCGCCGACCCTGGAGTGGACCTATATCACGGTCTTTGCCCGCTCGATCGCGCAGGCAGCGGGGGCGACAGCGCTATGTCTTCTGATCGGATTTCCGACGGCATGGTTCATCGCGACGCGGCCTGCGAGCTCACGCGGCATCTGGCTGTTCCTGATCACCGTTCCCTATTGGGTTAACCTGTTGATCCGCACCGTCAGCCTGCGCTTCCTCATCCGCGAGAACGGACCGCTGAACGACGCGTTGATGGGGGTGGGGCTGATTTCCGAGCCCTTGCAGATCATCAACACCAACATGGCGGTGCAACTGGGGCTTTTCTACAGCTACCTGCCCTTCATGGTTCTGCCGATCTATGCAGCCGTCGAACGCTACAGCTTTGCCTATTCCGAGGCCGCCGCAGACCTGTACGCCAACCGCTGGGTGACCCTGCGCGAGATCGTGCTGCCGATCGTGCGCCCCGGTATCGTCGCGGGCTGCATCCTGGTCTTCATCCCGTCGCTGGGTGCATTCCTTGCGCCGAACCTTCTGGGCGGGGCAAAGAACTTCATGATCGGATCGCTGATCGAGGAGCAGTTCAAGAAATCGCTTGGCAACTGGCCCTTTGGGGCGGCCGTGTCGATGATCCTGATGACCCTCGTGCTGATCGTGCTCTTCGTGCAGGCGCGGGCCGCCACGCGGCAGGAGGTGCGCTGATGGCCCTGCGCAATGTGCGGCACTACCCCGGATTTCTGGCGATGACCGTGGCATGCCTCGTCATCCTCTATGCGCCGCTGCTGGTGGTGATGGCCTACAGCTTCAACGATTCCACCTCAATCACCAATTGGGGTGGTGTGTCGCTGCGCTGGTACACGGATGTCTTCACCGGCCCCGAAGCCCCGCGCTTCAAGGCGGCGGCGTGGAACTCGCTTACCATTGCGGTGATCGCGGCCACCTCGGCGACAGCGATCGCCACGGCTGCGGCACTGGCCATGTTGCGGGCGGGCGGCTTCAAGGGCAGGTCTTTGACCTATGCGCTGATCAACCTGCCCCTGATGGTGCCCGAGATCGTGATCGCCGTGGCCTCGCTGATCTTTTTCAGCATGGTGGGGCTGACACCGGGCTATCTGACCATCCTGATCGCCCATATCACCTTCTGCATCCCCTTTGCCTACCTGCCCATCGCGGCCCGTCTGCAAGGGATCGACGGGTCGTTCGAGCAGGCGGCGCGGGACCTTTACGCCAGCCGCGCGCAGTCCTTCTTCCTGATCCTGCTGCCCTTGATGATGCCCGGTGTGGTGTCGGGCTATCTGCTCGCCTTCATCATCAGCCTGGATGACTTCATCATTACGAATTTCGTGAAAGGCGCCGGCATGGAGACGCTGCCGACCGCCATCTACGGATCAGTCAAGCAGGGGATCAAGCCGAACATCATGGCGATCTCCACCCTGATGCTTGGCGTCTCGATCCTGTTCGTCACGCTGTCCTACCTGATCAACCGCAAGGGCCAGAAGAGCCTGTAACCCCCGACAAGGAGCCACCCCATGAACCGCCTGATGCTGACCACCGCCGCACTTGCCCTGATAGGCGCGGCCGCACATGCCGAGGAAACGCTCTCGGTCTACCACTGGTTCGAATACATGCCGCAAGAGCTGGTGGACAAGTTCACCGCCGAGACCGGGATAAAGGTGACCATCGACACCTATGACAGCAACGAGGCGATGCTGGCCAGCCTGAAGGCCGGGAAGCTGGGTCAGTATGACGTGGCGGTGCCCGGCGATTACATGGTGCAGATCATGGCTGGCGAAGGGCTGCTCGATACCTTCACGCCCGAAGAGCTGCCCGGCTACGCCAATATCGATCCGCAATGGGTGGATGTGCCCTTCGATCCGGGTCGCAAATCCTCGATCCCCTATCAATGGGGCTCGACCGCCTTTGCCGTGAACCGCGATGTCTTCAAGGGCGACATCAACTCGCTGGGCCTGATCTTCGATCCGCCGCCAGAACTGCAGGGCAAGATCAACGTGCTCGACAGCCAGGGCGAGGTTCTGGCGCTTGGCTCGATGTACCTTGGCATCCCCCAATGCACCAATGACAAGGAACAGCTGAAGGCGCTGATGGAGATGCTGCTGAAGGCCAAGGCCAGCTGGGCCAGCTTCGGGTCAGACACGGCCAAGGATGTGCTTGTTTCGGGCGATGCGGCGGCAGGCATGATCTACAACGGCTTTGCCGCCAAGGCCCGGGCCGAGGGTGCGCCGGTGGAATATGCCTATCCGAAGGAAGGCTATGTTGTCTGGATGGACAACGTGGTGCTGTTGAAAGATGCGCCGAACCGGGCCAACGCGCTGAAGTTCATGGACTTCCTTCTGCAGCCCGAAAACGCGGCGGCGGTGACCAACTACGCCGCCTACACATCGGGCGTGATGGGGGTGGAGCCCTTCCTGTCGGATGCCGTGAAGTCCAGCCCAGAGACCAATCCGCCCGCAGATGCCGCAAAGGGCAGTTTCATCGCGGTCTGCGATGAAGAAACCCAGAAGCTCTATGACGCGGTCTGGACCAATCTGAAGAAGTGACCATCACAACGCGCTCGCCACGCCCACCGGTCGGGCGGGCGCACCAGGGCGGGAGACATCCGGGATGCGGATTGCTGTGCTGCAATGCCCATCGCCTTCGGGCGATGCCGAACGAGCTGTGTCTGGGGCCCGCATGGCGCTACGCGCGGCCAGCGCGGCGGGGGCCGGGGTGCTGGTACTGCCCGAGGTGTTCCTGCCCGGCTACAACTGCGCGGATCCTGCGGCCGCAGCGCCCGATGCCGCACTGCTGGAGGAGCTGCACGCGACGGCTTTGGTGGCCGGCTGCGCATTGGTGCTTGGCCACGCCGAACGTGAGGGGGATGCGGTTTACAACAGCGCCAGCGTTCTTGGCACCGCGCGGGCGCGCTATCACAAGGTGCAGCTCTATGGCCCACGCGAAAGGGCGCTCTACACTCCGGGCGACGCCTATTGCACGTTCGATCTGGGCGGGCTGCGCGCCGCGCTGCTGATCTGCTATGACATAGAATTTGCGCCGCATATCAAGGCACTGGCGGATCAGGGCGTTCAGCTGATCCTGTGCCCCACCGCTAACATGATGCCCTTTGTCCATGTGCCGGCCCATACCGTTCCGGCAATGGCGGCCAATCATGGGCTGGCCATCGCCTATGCAAATTACTGCGGCAGCGAGGGCAACCTGACCTATACCGGCGGCAGCCTGATTGCAGGGCCACATGGCGAGGTGCTGGCACAGGCGGGTCAGCATCCGGCGCTACTGATCGCCGATCTGCCGCCACGCGATCCCTCGCGTCTCTCAACCCAATCCCTTGACCTGCGGACCCTGTGACATGCCGACCGACAGCCGTTACGCCATCCTGTTCGAGCCCGTGAAGATCGGGCCCAAAACCGCCAAGAACCGCTTTTATCAGGTGCCGCATTGCAACGGCGGTGGCTACCGCGATCCATCCGCCGTGGCGGAGATGCGCCGCACCAAGGCCGAGGGCGGATGGGGTGTGATCTTCACCGAACAGACGGAGATTCACCCCACGAGCGAGATCACCCCCTTCATTGAGCAGCACCTGTGGGAGGACAAGGACATCCCAGCCTTGGCCGCCATGGCCGAGGCCATGAAGTCAGGCGGGGCGCTGGCGGGAATTCAGTTGGCCTATTCTGGCATCAACGGGCCGAACCTTTACAGCCGCGAGGTGCCGCTGGCAGTAACGGGCGGGCCGATCCTGACCTTCACATCCGACCCGGTTCAGGCACGCACGATGGACCGTGAAGATATCCGCGACCTGCGCCGCTGGTTCCGCAACGCCTTTCGCCGCAGTCAGACTGCCGGGTTTGACCTGATCTGCCTCTACGGGGCGCATGGTTTCGGCATCCTTCAGCACTTCCTGAGCCGCGCGACCAATCACCGGACTGACGAATACGGGGGCAGCCTTGAAAACCGCGCGCGGTTCCTGCGCGAGATCGTCGAGGAAGCACGCGAGGAAACCAGAGGCGAACTGGCCATCAGCTTGCGTCTGTCGTTGCATGAGGGCGGGGCCTTCGGTTTTTCCAATGCCGAGTTGCGTGACTTCATCGAGATGCATGGCGAACTGCCCGATATCTGGGATCTGGCGCATGGAACCTGGGAGGCCTGCTCTGGAACCAGCCGCTTCAAGCCCGAGGGCGCGCAAGAGGATCTGGTCGCAGGGATCAAGGCGCTGACGCCGAAACCCGTGGTCGGGGTCGGACGGTTCACCTCGGCCGACGCGATGGTGCGCCAGATCCGGGCAGGCGTTCTTGACTTCATCGGCGCGGCGCGGCCCTCGATCGCCGATCCTTTCCTGCCGAAGAAGATCGAGGAGGGGCGGTTCGAAGACATCCGCGAATGCATCGGCTGCAATATCTGCGTCTCGGGCGACATGACAGGGGGGATCAGCCGCTGCACCCAGAACACCGCCTTCATGGAGGAATGGCGCAAGGGCTGGCACCCTGAGCGGGCACGCCCCAAGGGGCCGTCCGGCTCGGTTCTGGTGGTGGGGGCCGGGCCTGCCGGGCTGGAGGCTGCCTTGCAGGCCGGTCGGCGCGGCTACGCCGTGACGCTTGCCGAGGCGACGACCGTTCTGGGCGGGCGCGTCGCAAAAGAGCGCACCTTGCCGGGCCTTGCGGCCTGGGGACGGGTCGCGGACTACCGCACCGGCCAGATGGCACCGATGACCAATGTCGAGATCTATCGCGATAGCAGCCTGTCCGCTGATGACGTTCTGGCCATGGGGGCCGAACATGTGGCCATTGCCACCGGCGCAAGCTGGCGACGCGACGCGGTGGCGCGGCTGCATCTGCACCCGATCCCGACCGACGCGGCGATGCCGGTCTATTCGCCGGATGATCTGATGGCGGGGATCGGCCCGACGGGTGGACGCGTCATGCTTTATGATGACGACCACTTCTACATGGGCTCGGTCATGGCCGAGGTGCTCGCGGCGCGCGGCTGCCAGGTCGACTTCGTGACGCCAGCCGCCAAGGTGGCCGAGTGGGCGGAAAACACGCTGGAGCAAGCCATCATCATGCGCCGGCTGCTGGAGATCGGCGTCCGCGTGCATCTCAGCAAGGCGCCCGAGGCGATCGGTCCGAAAGAGGTGACACTGGGCTGCACATGGACGGGCGCCGCAAGCGCTCTGGCGGCAGACGCGGTTGTGATGGTGACCTCACGCCTGCCCCATGACGCGCTCTACCATGATCTGCGCGCCCGGCAGGCCGAATGGGCAGACGCCGGGGTCAAATCGGTACAGCTGATCGGGGATGCGGCAGCGCCGGGCCCGATTGCCTGGGCAACCTATGCGGGCCGACGCTTTGCCGAGGAACTGGACACGACCGATGATCGCGGTGACACCCCGCGCTTCCGCCGCGAGGTGGCCGGTCTGGAACCGGGGCCGTCACGGCTGCCCTAGGGCACAATCAGTCATCCTGTATTGCTATGATGAGCGATCCTATACGCTGCCTGGAAGCTCAGGCGGCGTCACTTCTGCGCCCATAGCGGCCCCTGACCAACCGCCAAGGACCTGGCGTGCATCGGATCCGACGACAGCTCAGCGGTCCACCACCCACAGGACGCGTGCTGTCATCACGTTTGCCCCAGATCCTCCGACAAGCGCAGGGCAATCTTGCGCATCGCCATGGGATCGTCGCGATTGACACCATAGACGAAGCCCGGAAAATCAAGATCCTTCTGCACCTCCCAGATCGCCTCATGCCGGTCGGGGGATAGGATATGCGCGGGGTTGCCGACCGCGACCCATCCGATCGGGACCACAGCGCCCGGATCAAGCCGTGTTCGGATATGGACTGTCGCCTGAATGCGGACTTCGGCCCCTGCCCCGATGCTGGCGCCATGCAGGATGGTGGTCCCGGTCGCGACAAAGACCTCGTCCCCGATATCGGCGCCGACGACATGGGTCTGGGGGCCGAACACGCAGTGATCGCCGATCCGGCAATCATGGCGCGCCGTCGCGCGGATCACCGCGTTCTCCAGAACGATGCAGTTCCGGCCCAGAACGATCCGCCCCCCGCCCTCAGCCACAAGTCTGGCACCGTGCATGACGCGGCTGCCGGGGCCGATCACGACATTGCCCCGGATCGTGCAGTCCGGGGCAACCCAGGCGAGCGGGCTGATGTCAGGCAGGGCCGCGCTGATATCCCGCCCGCCCGCGTCTTGGCTATCGCTCATCTTGCAGCCCGCCTTCCTGTCATCGCCCGTGGGTCACGACGACGCTGGCACGCGCAATCGAGGCCGTGTTCGCAAAGAAACCCACAATCGCCGCCGACGCCGTCTCATCCAGCGGTATCGATTCCGTCGGCATGGCAAAAACCGTCACAAGGTATTTGTGCGTGCTGCCCTCGGGCGGGCAAGCGCCGTCATACTGGTTGTGCGAAAAGTCGTTCCGCGCCATGACCGCACCCACAGGCATTTCGCCCGATGCACTGCCCGCCCCTTCGGAAAGGCCCGTGACGGTCGCTGGAATATTGAACGACGACCAATGCCAGAACCCTGACCCCGTCGGCGCATCAGGGTCATGGATGGACACGATGAAGCTTTTGGTCTCGGGCGGCGCATCGCTCCAGACCAATTCCGGCGAGAGGTTCGCGCCCTCGCAGCCAAAGCCTGACAACACTTGATCGGGGGCAAATCCGTCTTCGCTGATCCCCGGCAGGGACAGGCTCATTTCGGCATGGGCCGGCGCGGCCGTAGCGCAGGCAAGGATAAAGACATGTATCAAGGCGCGGGAAAGTTTCGGCATCATGGATCCTCTGTTTGGACAGGGTCATGTTATGCCTCTGACACGACCGGTATCGTGCCGGATCGATCGTTCTTGGTGCCGATCCGATCAAAGGCGGGTGCGGCGTCAAGCGAAGCCCTGTCATCGCCCTGCGTTGCGGCCATACGGATCGACGATGGCGCCAACCCGAAGCGCTTGCGAAACCTGACCGCAAAACGCGAGGGGCAGGCATATCCGACATCCAGAGCAACACGATTCACCGGCAGATCCGAGGACTGCAGCATACCCAGCGCAACGCTCATCCGCACATCGGCCAGAAGCACGCCAAAACTGGCCCCGTTCTGGGCAAGCTGCCGTCGCAAGGTGGGTTCGCTGACCGCCAGCATTTCCGCAGCCTCGGCAGATCGCCATTCGCGACCCGGATCGGCAGACAGAATGGCCCGCAACCTGTCTGCCAAAAGGGGTTGCCTCAACCGGCCAAAGCCGATGCCCTCTTCGGCCAACCACAACAGAACCTCGCGCACCGCGTTCAGCCTGATCCGCTCTGGCACCGCTGGATCCCGGGCATAGACTGCCGACCGGTCAAAGGCCGCAACGACGCGTTCCCGTGTCGTGGCCCGCATCGGATTACACTTGTCGGCGTCCGCGTGATCGGTGCATCCGACCAGTTCCTCGGGGATGACCATGAGCTGCGCCTGATAGGGGCCATCGGGCGCAGGGCAATTCTCGATCGTCATATCCAGACGCGGCGCCAGAACGGCGACCCCGCCAGCGACAACATCCATCGCCCCGAGGATGGACCGCACGCGCTTTGCGCCTGCAAGGACACGGATCAAGGCCGGCTGGCTGCTGTTGACCGCCTTGAATGTGGCGCGACGGAATTGTCGTATCGTAAGGGTCACTGTGCCGTTCATGCCTTTGGCCCGTCCTGTGCCGGGCCGCCTGCGCCCGGTGTGCAGCAGTGTCGGCGCAACGACCTGCCAGATGACAGCGCGTTATGGTTACCCCCTCCCCAGCAAGTCACGCTCGATCTCGCGCAGGTAGTGAAACTCTGGCGCGTGGACACCGGCACGCCTACGGATCTCGACCAGAGCATCAGATTCAAAGAATTCCCGTGCCGCCCCCAATGATCGCCAACGCGAGAAGTGGACGATCTTCCGCTCGTCAGCCTCATCCGCCAGCAGTTGATAGTCAATCTCGCCCGCAGCGTGACGCATCGCTGCAGCATTGGTGAAAATCGCCTTCCAAGTCGAATAATCCTCCACCTCGTGCAGGATGAGGACAAAGCCCGGGTCTGCAGTCGTCATGAGTTCCTCTCACGGTAATAGAACGCGAGCTTGTTGCCATCGGGGTCGCGGACATAGGCAAAGGTGCCAAAGTCTGCCCGTGGCCCGGCGGCACCCTCATCGCTTGCACCAAGCGCCATCGCAAGCTCATGCAAACGCGCGACCTCCGGGTGGCTTGAAACCCGAAAGGCCAGCATCGTGCCGTTGCCGGGATGCGCGGGTTGTCCGTCGAACGGGCGGACGATACCCACCGCCGCGCCACTTTCCAGTGCGTAGATCTCGCCCGCCGGGGTCGTCATAAGGCGACGCCCGCCCATCGCCCCGAAAAGCGCGTCGTAGAAACGCAAGGCACCATCGAAGTCGTTTGTGCCGATGCAGGCATAGCCAAGACTGCCCATCAGTTCCTCCAATTCACGATACGCGGCGGTTCAGCCAGTCTGTCAGGCCGTCGCGGGTGGCCTCGGTTCCGCAGATGCGCGCAAACTCGGCGCGCTCTATCTCCAGCCCCTCGCCCATCGGGGCGTTCAAGCCACGCGTGACGGCGGCGAGGATTCGGGCGGTGGTCTGCGGCGCGTGGCGCAGGATACGGGCAGCAAGGTCAAGTGCTGCGGGCATAAGATCGGGGGCCGGAACCACGGCGTTCACCAGCCCAAGTTCCAGCGCCCGGTCCGCAGAAAAGCTCTCACCGGTCAGAAGCAGTTCAAGCGCGCGTTTCCGGCCGGCAATCCGTGGCAGACGCTGCGTGCCCCCAAAGGTCGGCGGAATTCCCAAGGTGATCTCGGGTTTTGCAAAACGGGCATCACT
The DNA here is from genome assembly GCF_007859075.1 of Gemmobacter aquaticus. Lineage (GTDB taxonomy): Bacteria > Pseudomonadota > Alphaproteobacteria > Rhodobacterales > Rhodobacteraceae > Gemmobacter > Gemmobacter aquaticus. The sequence goes on along the minus strand of NZ_VOAK01000011.1, from coordinate 54,441 downwards.
TGCTGCTATCGCGAGATGGGCGGCCTCGGTGATCTCGCACCCGCCACCATAGGCAAGGCCGTTGACCGCCGCGATAACGGGCTTGGGGAAAGTCTCAAGGCGCGCGGTCATCGCTTGTCCCCTGCGCGAGAACTCCCGCACCGCCTCTTCCGTGCTGCGTTCGATGCTGGCGGAAAACTCGGGGATGTCACCCCCCGCCGAAAAAGCCCGCCCGGCACCTGTCAGGATAACCGCGCTGACCGACGGATCTGCCTCGGCCGCGTCAAGCCGCGCCATCAGCCGGTCGATCATCGCATAGTTCAAGGCATTCAGCTTCTCGGGCCTGTTCAACGTCAACAGGGTGACCGCGCCGCGCTTGTCGTGAAGTACCGTTTCCATCGCAACCTCCTTGATGGCTGAAGGAAACCGTAGCAGGCTGAGGCAGATAAAAAACTCACTGGTCAGTATACATGGATGCCAAGACCCCGACCCGCGACCGCATCATCAAGGCTGCCGCCCATCTTTTCTACGCCGAGGGGATCAGGGCGGTCAGCGTCGACGCGATCGCCGAGAAAGCCGGCGTGACAAAGAAGACGCTCTACTATCACTTTGCCAGCAAGGACGATCTGGTGGCGGCCTATCTCAGCGCGCGCGATGCGCCGAACCTCGCCGCTTTCGCCCGATGGCTGCACGAGGCTGAAGGCAGCCTCCCCGACCGGATGGAGGCCTTTTTCGGACGCATGGCCAGGGCGGCCCGGCACCCCGCCTGGAAAGGCTGCGGCTTCCTGCGCACCACTGCGGAACTGGCGAACATGCCGGGACATCCGGCGCGGGTCGTGGGGGCCGCGCACAAGAAGAAGGTCGAGGGCTGGCTGGCCGAAACCTTCCGCGAGGCTGGCCTTGCCGCGCCAGAGGCCACCGCGCGCCAGATCGCCGTGCTGATTGACGGCGCATTCTCGGCCATGCTGGTCCACCGCGACCCCGGCTATGCGCTGGCAGCAGGTCAGGCCGCGCGGATACTGGTTGCCTCTGGTCAGGCAACCGGTTCACGCTCCGCGGCGCCAACATAAGCCGTTGCTCCGCCAACCTCGGCGCGTTAAAAAAACTTTGTCGACAAACAGCGTTCCAAGGGGCCACCATATGACGGAAACTGCCGAAGATCTTGGAGGCGAGCGCAAGCGTGGCTCTGGCGTGCGACTGGTCTACGAGATGCTGCGGGACGAGATCCTGACCCTTGCACTGCCACCTGGCCGCCCGATCGACGAAGTGAATCTGGCCGAGCGCTTTGGCATGTCACGCACCCCGATCCGCGAGGCACTTGTCCGTCTGGCCGGCGAGGGATTGGTCGAGACACTGCCGAACCGTTCGGCCATCGTGGCAAACATCGACTTCACCAAGCTCTATACCTTCTTCGACGCGATCACGCTGATGTACCGGGTCACCACGCGGCTGGCCGCCGAGCATCACCGGCCCGAGGATCTGGAGATTATCCGGGCACACCAGGCCCGCTATGCCGCAACTGTCGCAGCGCAAGACCCGCTTGCGATGATCGCCGTCAACCGCGACTTTCATGCCGCCATCGCAGAGGCGGGTCGCAACCCCTATTACACCGCACTTACCCTAAGGCTGCTCGACGAGGGGCGGCGCATCCTTCGGCTCTATTATCAGTCATTCAATGACCGCCTGCCCAAGGAATACTCCGACGAACATGAAGGCATCATAAACGCGATCGCGGCCCGCGATGTCGAGTTGTGCGACCGTCTGGCGCGCGAACATGCCGACCAGATCGTGCGTCAGATCAAGCAGTTCTTCAGCCGCGACATGCGTCAGGACGTGAAGCTCTAGCGGCGCCGAATTTATGTCGACAAATAAAATGCAAGGTGTATTCTTCCTGTGAGATTCGGTGGCATCCGGGGCATGTCCGGTGCTGCCAAGCCCGATCAACAGGAGATTCTGATGGATACCGCGATCTTCACCGGGGTGATCCCGGCACTCATGACGCCTTGCAAGGCTGACCGTACACCTGATTTCGACGCGCTTGTGCGCAAGGGGGGCGAGCTGATCGCAGCCGGCATGTCGGCAGTCGTCTATTGCGGGTCGATGGGCGACTGGCCACTGCTGACCGATGCACAGCGCATGGAAGGGGTGGAGCGTCTGGTGAAGGCCGGGATTCCGGTCATTGTGGGAACCGGGGCAATCAATTCGGCCAGCGCCGCTGCCATTGCCGGCCATGCGCAGCAGGTGGGCGCGGCTGGGCTCATGGTCATTCCCCGCGTGCTGTCGCGTGGCGGCTCGCCGATCGCGCAGCGCAACCACTTCAAGGCTGTGCTCTCCGCCGCGCCGAACCTGCCAGCCGTTATCTACAACAGCCCCTACTACGGGTTCGAAACCAAGGCCGATCTGTTCTTTGCCCTGCGGGCCGAGCACCCGAACCTCGTGGGCTTCAAGGAGTTCGGTGGCGCCAAGGCCATGACCTATGCGGCCGAACACATCACCAGCGCCGATGAAAGCGTGATCCTGATGGCGGGCGTGGATACCGGCGTCTACCATGGATATGTCAAATGTGGCGCCACCGGCACGATCACCGGGATCGGCAACGTGCTGCCGAAAGAAATCCTGCACTTTGTCGAGCTTGCCAAGGTCGCCGCGCGCGGAAACCTTGAAGCACGTCAGCGCGCACAGGAACTGGGCGAGGCGCTGGATGTTCTTTCGTCGTGGGACGAAGGCTATGACCTCGTGCTCTACTACAAGCACATGATGGTGCTGCAGGGCGACGCCGAATACGAGCTCCACTTCAACCCGACCGATGCCCTGACGCCGAGCCAGAAAGCCTGGGCCGAGACGCAGTACCACCAGTTCAAGACGTGGTATGCAGAGTGGAGCAAGCTTCCGGGCGTCGTTCAGTCCTGCAAGGTCTGATCGGATCGAACTGACCGCCCAAGGCCTTACGACACGGGGCCTTGGGCGATGAATATCTGACACGCATCATCAAAAGACGCACGAGACCAGACGCTCTGCACAGCCAAAGGCGACTTTGGACGCAGGGGGCAGCATTTCGTTGCGTGGAAGAGGACAGAGGCATGACCTTCACCCCCCATGGCAAACACCTGATCGCGGGCACCTGGCTTGGTGGAGAGGGCACGTTCCGCTCGGAACCGGCGCATGGCCCTGCCCATGACTTCGCGGCCGGAACCGTCGAGCTTGTCGATCAGGCCGCGCGGGCGGCAGAAGATGCCTTCTGGTCTTTTGGCTGGTCGTCGCGGGCAGAACGCGCCGCCCTGTTGCGTGCGATCGCCGATGAGATTGACGCGCGTGCCGCCGCCATTACCCAGATCGGCTGCGAGGAAACCGGCCTGCCAGAGGCCAGGCTGAATGGCGAGCGCGGACGCACGACCGGTCAGTTGCGGCTCTTTGCCGATCATATCGAGACGGGCGCCTATCTCGACCGGCGTATCGATCCGGCCCTTCCCGACCGCCAGCCTCTGCCGCGCCCCGAGATCCGGATGATCCAGCGGCCCATCGGGCCGGTCGCTGTCTTTGGCGCATCGAACTTTCCGCTCGCCTTCTCGACCGCCGGGGGGGATACGGCGGCGGCGCTGGCTGCAGGCTGCCCCGTCGTGGTCAAGGGTCACTCGGCGCACCCCGGCACGGGCGAGATCGTGGCCGAAGCCATCCTCGCCGCGCTACAAAAATGCAACGTCCATCCGGGCGCCTTCAGCCTGATCCAAGGCGGAAACCGCCGTGTGGGCGAGGCGCTGGTGTCGCATCCCATGATCAAGGCGGTGGGTTTCACGGGCTCGCTGGCCGGGGGGCGCGCGCTTTTCAACCTCTGCGCGGCACGCCCTGAGCCGATCCCGTTCTTTGGCGAGCTGGGATCGGTCAATCCGATGTTCCTGCTGCCAGCGGCGATGAGCACCCGCGGCGCACAGATCGCGCAGGGATGGGCCGCCAGTCTGACGATGGGCGCTGGCCAGTTCTGCACCAATCCGGGGATCGCGGTTGTGATGGCCGATCAGGCGCAGGCGCTGGCCGAGGCAACGATCGCGGCCCTCGCATCCGTGGGCGCCCAGGTGATGCTGACCGAGGGGATCGCACAAGCCTATGTTCAGGGCCGCGACCGGATCGCCGGGGCGCCAGGCGTTCAGTCGCTGCTGACGCAAGTCTGCGACAGGCGGCAGGCGACGCCGCAATTGTTCATGGTCCGGGGCGCCGACTGGCTGGCGGATCACGACTTGGCCGAAGAGGTCTTTGGTCCGCTTGGCCTGATCGTCACCGCCGCCGATACCCAAGAGATGCTTGCCATTGCGCAGAGCCTGCAAGGCCAGTTGACAGCGACGCTGCATCTTGATGCCGAGGACACCGCCCTTGGCCGCCGCCTGATGCCGGTGCTGGAACGCAAGGCCGGGCGGGTCCTGGCAAACGGCTACCCGACAGGGGTCGAGGTCTGCGATGCCATGGTCCATGGCGGTCCCTACCCCGCCAGCACGAACTTCGGTGCCACCTCGGTCGGCACGCTGTCGATCCGCCGATTCCTGCGGCCCGTCAGCTACCAGAACATTCCGGCGGCGCTGTTGCCGGCCGACTTTCAGATGTGATCCGCCCGTCCCGCGCCCTCGCCCCGGTGCGATTGCATGGGGCATAGATAATCTTGGATACTTCTTGCATACTGGCTGTATTTAGAGATTGCTTTGTTGTGGTGCCGGTGGGATAGTCTTTGGTGAGTGACTCGTAACGTTCGACAATAAAAAGGGAGAGAGACATGAAGACTTCAGTTCTTGCCGCAGGCCTTCTGGCGGCCACCGCACTGGCGCTTCCGGCGCAGGCGGACAAGCTTGACGACATCATCGCCTCGGGCACGCTGCGCTGCGCTGTGGTGCTCGACTTCCCGCCGATGGGGTCGCGCGATGCCAGCAACAACCCGGTGGGCTTTGACGTCGACTACTGCAACGATCTGGCCGCCGCTCTTGGTGTGACCGCCGAGATCGTGGAAACCACCTTCCCCGAGCGGATCCCCTCGCTGATGTCCGGCCGCGTTGACATCGCGGTCGCTTCGACTTCGGACACGCTGGAGCGCGCCAAGACAGTCGGCTTCACCATCCCATACTACTCGTTCGAAAACGCTGTCGTCGCGAACGAGAAGATCGAGATGTCGACCTGGGAAGACATGAAGGGCAAGGTCGTGGGCGCCACCGCCGGCACCTATGAGGCGATCTGGCTTGAAGGCAAGGTCAAGGAATGGGGCGAGGGCGAGTTCCGTCCGTACCAGACGCAGGCTGATGTCTTCCTCGCGCTGAGCCAGGGCCAGCTTGATGCGACCGTGGCGACGGTCGAGGTATCCCAGGCCAATGTGAAGTCTGGCAACTACCCGGGCATCAAGATCGTGGACAAGACCCCGATGGTGCCGGATTATGTGGCCCTGATCACGCTTCGCGAAGAGTACGGCCTGATCAACTACATGAACCTGTTCATCAACCAGCAGGTCCGTACCGGTCGCTACAACGAGCTTTACAAGAAATGGGTCGGCGACGGCGAACCCGCCAGCCTGATCGTCGAGGGCGTCTATCGCTGATACCGGAACCGTGTGGCGACGCGGGACATGCGCCCGCGTCGCCACCGCCTTCCCTGACCAGAGGCGGCCATGTTCAACTATAATTTCCGCTGGAACCAGGCGCTAAGCTCACTTCCGCAGATGCTGGAAGGGGCGCTCGTCACCATCGAGATCGCCGTGCTGTCGATGGCTATCGGGATCACCGTCGCCATTCTGCTGACCCTGTTCCGCCTTTCGGGCAGTCGCCCGCTTTCCGCCATCGCAACCACCTGGGTCGAGATCGCGCGGAATACGCCCGCGCTGTTCCAGATCTATATGGTGCATTTCGGCCTTGGCGGCTTCGGCATCCACCTGTCACCCTATCTGTCGCTGCTGATCGGGATCGCGTTCAACAATGCGGGCTATCTGACCGAGAACTTCCGCGGCGCGCTGAAGGCCATCCCCGAGACACAGACCCGCGCCGCGCGGTCACTGGGGATGTCGCCGATCCAGGCCTTCCAGAATGTGATCCTGCCGCAGATGCTGCGCATTTCCTTCCTGCCCATGACGAACCAGATGGTCTGGGCCATCCTGATGACGTCGCTTGGCGCTGTCGTCGCAATGAACACCGACCTCTATGGTGTGACGAGCGAGCTGAATGCCCGCACCTTCCGGACCTTCGAGCTTTTCGCCATCGCTGCGGTCATCTTCTATGTGATCACCAAGGCGATCACCCTCTCGGCCCGCCTGCTTGCGGCGCGGCTCTTCCGGTATTGAGGGGGAAATCAGATGTTTGATACCGCACTGACCGCGAACGATCTGGTCTTCCTCGCCAAGGGCGCCGGGATGACGCTCCTTGTGACGGCGATCTCGGTTTTCTTCGGTACGATCCTCGGGATCTTGTTCGGGGTGATCCGTTATCAGATCGGCCCCTGGTGGGCGACGCCGATGACGCTTGTGCTGGATGTGTTCCGCTCCATCCCGCTGCTGATCCAGCTTGTTCTGGCGAATGCTTTCATCACGACCGTCCTCGGCCTGCGCATCTCGGGCTTTGCCGTGGCCTGCGGAGTGCTCTCACTCTACACCGCAGCCTATTGCGCCGAGATCGTGCGCGGCGGGATCGAGTCGGTGCCGCAGACCCTGCGCCGGGCCGCGCGATCGCTTGGCATGACCTGGGGGCAGGACATGACCTATGTCGTGCTGCCGCTGGCCACGCGTGTGGCCCTGCCCTCATGGATCGGGCTTGCGCTCGGGGTCATGAAGGACTCGGCCCTTGTCTATATCGTGCAGGTGGTGGAACTGCTGAAATCCACCCAGATCCTGATCACGCGCCTGCAGGAGCCACTGTTCCTGCTGATGATCTGCGGCCTGTTCTATTTCCTCATTTCCTTCCCAATCGCCCGGTTTGGCGGTTATCTGGAAAAACGGTGGTCCAATGATTGAGATCGAGAATGTCCGCAAATCCTTTGGCCCGCTCGAGGTGCTCAAGGGCATCAACCTGACGGTGGCCAAGGGCGAGGTGCTGACGGTGATCGGCGGCTCGGGGTCAGGGAAGTCAACGCTTCTGACCTGCATCAACGGGCTCGAACCCATCGACTCCGGCCGGATCCTCGTCGATGGTGTCGAGGTTCACGCCAAGACGACAGACCTGAACAAGCTGCGCCGCAAGATCGGCATCGTGTTCCAGCAATGGAACGCCTTCCCGCACCTGACGGTGCTGGAAAACGTGATGCTTGCACAGGTCAAGGTCTTGAAGCGCAGCAAGGCTGACGCCGAGGCCGAGGCGGTCAAGCAGCTGAACCACGTGGGTCTGGGCGAGAAGCTCAAGGTCTATCCGTCACGGCTTTCGGGCGGGCAGCAGCAGCGCATGGCCATTGCCCGCGCGCTGGCCATGTCGCCCGATTACATGCTGTTTGACGAGGTGACCTCGGCGCTGGACCCGCAGCTTGTGGGCGAGGTGCTGGATACGCTGCGGATGCTGGCATCCGAGGGGATGACCATGATCTGCGTCACGCATGAGATGAAGTTTGCGCGCGAGGTGTCTGACCGGGTGGCCTTCTTCCACAAGGGCGTGATGGCCGAGATTGCAGCGCCTGACCAGCTGTTCGGCGCTCCGAAAGACCCGGAGCTTCAGAAGTTCCTTGCCGCTACCCACTGAGGCCAAATTGGACCGGAATATTGATGTGATCGTGGTCGGCGCGGGTGTTGTCGGCCTGTCGGCCGCACTGGCCTTGCGGGCGCGGGGGCGAACCGTGACCGTGCTTGACCGCGAAGGGCCGGCTGCGGGGGCTTCGGCGGGGAATGCCGGCGCCTTTGCCTTTACCGACATCCTGCCGCTGGCCTCTCCGGGGATCCTGCGCAAGGCGCCCAAGTGGCTCCTCGACCCGCTCGGACCGCTGAGCGTGCCACCCGCCTATGCGCTGCGCATCGCGCCCTGGATGTATCGCTTCTGGCGGGCTTGCGCACCATCGCGGGTTGCAGCCTCGACCCGCGCACAGACGGCGCTGATGGATCTGTCCAAGGCCGAGCTGGAGCCGTTTCTTGCGGCAACAGGCTTGCTCGCGATGCTGCGCAAGGAAGGCAACCTGCAGGTCTATGAGACAGAGGCCGAGTTCCGCGCATCCTTGCCGGGCTGGCAGGCGCGGGCCGATCACGGGATCGACTTCCGCCATATGGACCCCGAAGAAATGGCCGAGGTTCAGCCCGGCCTTTCGCCCCGCTTCATCCGCGGCACCTTTACCCCCGGCTGGTACTCGATCACCGACCCCAAGGACTACACGCTCGCCCTGGCCGAACGTCTGCGCACACAGGGCGGCGAGGTGACCCAAGGCGAGGTCGTGGCCCTTACTCCCGATGACGCAGGCGTCACGCTGACGCTGGCCGACGGCCAGACACGGCGCGCGGCGCAGGTCGTGCTGGCGGCAGGCGCGCATTCCCATCTTCTGGCCCGCGGTATGGGTGAGCGTATCCCGCTGGAAACCGAGCGCGGCTACAACACCACCCTGCCCGGCGATGCCTTTGACCTGCGCACACAGATAACCTTTGGCGGGCATGGTTTTGTCATCACCCGGCTTGCCAGTGGCATCCGCGTGGGCGGCGCGGTCGAACTGGGCGGGCTGGATCTGCCGCCGAACTTCCGCCGGTCCGAGGCCATGCTCAAGAAGGCACAGAGCTTTCTTCCCGGGCTGCGCCCCACGGGTGGTGTTCAATGGATGGGCTTCCGCCCGTCGCTTCCCGACAGCCTGCCCGCCATCGGCAAGGCGCGCGCCACATCACGCGTGACCTACGCCTTTGGCCACGGCCATCTGGGCCTGACGCAATCCGCAGGCACTGCGCGGCTGGTGGCGGATCTGGTTACCGGAACGGCCCCCGCGATCGACATGACCCCCTTCTCGCCACAACGCTTCTGAGGCAATCATGGCAACCCATACCTTCTCCTGCATCGACGGCCACACCTGCGGCAACCCCGTCCGCCTCGTCGCCGGTGGCGGACCCCGTCTGGAGGGCGCCGACATGCTGGAGCGGCGCGCCCATTTCCTGCGCGAGTTCGACTGGATCCGCACCGGTCTGATGTTCGAGCCGCGTGGGCATGACATGATGTCGGGCTCGATCCTCTATCCGCCAACGCGGGCGGATTGCGACGTGGCGGTGCTGTTCATCGAAACCTCGGGCTGCCTGCCGATGTGCGGACATGGCACCATCGGCACGATCACCATGGGCATCGAAAACGGCCTGATCAGCCCCCGCGAACCGGGACGGTTGTCGATCGAGGCGCCAGCGGGCAAGGTGGATATCGCCTACCGCCAGGAGGGCCGCTTTGTCGAAGAGGTGCGGCTGACCAACGTCGCCTCCTTCCTTCACTCCGAAGGTCTGACGGCAGAGGTGGAGGGGCTGGGCGAAGTTGTGGTCGATGTGGCCTATGGCGGGAATTTCTACGCCATCGTCGAGCCGCAGAAGAACTTCCGCGACATGGCCGATTTCACGGCCGGAGAGCTGATCGGTTTCTCGCCAAAGCTGCGCGCGGCGCTGAACGCGAAGTATGACTTCGTTCACCCCGAGCATCCGGCGATCAACGGCCTGAGCCATATCCAGTGGACCGGCCAGCCGACTGTCCCCGGCGCCCATGCGCGCAACGCGGTCTTCTATGGCGACAAGGCAATCGACCGCAGCCCCTGCGGAACCGGCACTTCGGCCCGCATGGCGCAGCTGGCCGCCAAGGGCAAGCTGGCAGTAGGCGACGAGTTTCACCACGAGTCGATCATCGGCTCGATCTTCAAGGGCCGGGTAGAAGCCTCGGCAACCGTGGCGGGCCGCCCGGCCATCATCCCCTCCATTGCCGGTTGGGCGCGGATGACGGGGTACAACACCATCTTCATCGATGATCGCGACCCCTTTGCCCACGGGTTCGTGGTCAAATGACCGGGCACGCGCTGTCGATCCTGCCGGGCGCGGCTTCGGGCGAGATCATTGCCACGACCGAGCCGATCAGCTTCTGGGGCGGTGTTGACCCGGCCACGGGATGCGTGATCGATGTGCATCATCCGCTGGCGGGGAAAAGCCTTGTCGGGCGCATTCTCGTGATGCCTGGGACACGCGGGTCCTGTACCGGGTCGGGCGTATTGCTCGACATGGTTCTGAACCAGCGCGCGCCTGCGGCGCTGGTCTTTGCCGAACCAGAAGATGTGGTGACGCTTGGCGCGTTGATCGCGGCCGAGATGTTCGGCAAGACCCTGCCCGTCCTGCGCCTGACGCGTGATGCCTTTGACGCGCTGGCGCAGGCCGGCTCTGCCCGGATCGGGAGAGACACGATCGAGGCCGAGGGCGTGTTAATCCCGGTTCACCCGCCCGCCACCACAACGCTGGCGCTGACTGACACGGATAAGGCCATGCTGGCAGGGGCCGAGGGCGAGGCCGTGGCGCAGGCCATGCGCATCCTTTGTGCGATGGCGGCCAATCAGGGGGCCGAACGCCTGATCGATGTCACGCAGGGACATATCGACGGCTGCATCTACGCCAGCCCCGCAAATCTGACCTTTGCCGAGAAGATGGCCGACATGGGTGCGCGCGTGCGCATTCCCACGACGATGAACGCGATCTCTGTCGATCACGGGAACTGGCGGACGCAGGGCGTACCACCCAGTTTCGGGGGGCCGGCGCAGCGGCTTGCCGATGCCTATGTCCGGATGGGCTGCCAGCCCAGCTTCACCTGTTCGCCCTATCTGCTGGACACCGCCCCGCATGAGGGCGAGGCCATCGCCTGGGCGGAATCGAACGCGGTGATCTATGCAAATACCGTGCTCGGTGCCCGAACGGCCAAACATCCGGACTTTCTGGACCTCTGCATCGCAATGACCGGGCGCGCGCCGCTTGCCGGGGTCTATCTGGACGCCCCGCGCCAGGCGCGGCGGATCCTCGATGTGGAGCTGCCCGAGGCCATCGACGATGCCTTCTGGCCACTGATCGGCTGGCTTGCGGGCAAGGCCGCACCAGATCGCATCCCGTTGCTGCGCGGCCTCGCCGCGGCGAAACCCACGCCGGAAAACCTCAAGGCTGTCTGCGCGGCCTTTGGCACCACCTCTGCCGCCCCCATGCTGCACGTCGAAGGCGTGACGCCCGAGGCACACCGGATCGCCGCCGATGCGGATCATGCCTGCATCACCCGCGCCGACATGGTTGCTGGGTGGCAGGTCCTGAACGCAGGTCCCGATACGGTCGAGCTTGTTGCCATCGGCAGCCCCCATGCCTCTGCCGAGGAATGCCGGGCTCTGGCCGATGCCCTTGACGGGCGCAGGGTTGCGATCCCGACCATCGTAACCGCCGGCCGCGCCGTGATGGAAAACATGCGCGCCGAGGGTACGCTTGCCAGACTGGAGGCAGATGGTGTGCAAGTGCTGCCGGACCTTTGCTGGTGTTCGATCTCGGAGCCGGTCTTTCCGCCGGCAACCCGTGCATTGATGACGAACTCGGGGAAATACGCCCACTACGGGCCCGGCCTTTCGGGCCGCGCCATCCGGTTTGGCGGGCTTGCCGCCTGCGCCGAGGCTGCGATCACGGGGAAAGCGCCCCATGCGCTTCCACACTGGCTGGAGTAATCTGCCATGCGCTCGACCAAGACGATCCATGTGATTTCCGCCCATGCCGAGGGCGAGGTTGGCGATGTCATCGTGGGCGGTGTCACCCCTCCGCCGGGCGATACGGTCTGGGAGCAGTCGCGCTGGATTGCGCGTGATCAGACCCTGCGCAATTTCGTTCTGAACGAGCCACGCGGCGGGGTCTTTCGCCATGTCAACCTGCTGGTCCCGCCGAAGCATCCCGATGCAGATGCGGCCTTCATCATCATGGAACCGGAGGACACGCCCCCCATGTCGGGGTCGAACTCGATCTGCGTCTCTACTGTATTGCTGGACAGCGGCATCCTGCCCATGACCGAGCCCGAAACGCATATCACGCTCGAGGCACCGGGCGGGCTTGTGCGCGTGCGCGCCGAGTGCCGCAACGGCAAGGCCGAGCGGATCTTCGTGCAAAACCTTGCAAGTTTCGCGTCAACGCTCGACGCCCGGATTGAGGTCGAAGGGCTGGGCAGCCTTCAGGTCGACACAGCCTATGGCGGCGACAGCTTCGTGTTCGTCGACGCCCCGTCTCTCGGTTTCTCACTGACCCAGGACGAAGCGCATGACATCGCGACGCTTGGCGTGCGGATCACCAATGCCGCGACCGAACAGCTTGGATTTCACCACCCGGAAAACCCGGACTGGCGGCACGTTTCGTTCTGCCTGTTTGCCGGGGCGGTCGAGCGTGCTGGCAATGAACTGCGCGCCAAAGCGGCCGTCGCCATCCAGCCGGGCAAGGTGGACCGATCTCCCACGGGCACAGCACTCTCCGCCCGAATGGCTGTGCTGCACGCGCGTGGCCAGATGGGGACGGAAGACCGCCTGACCGCCGAGTCCCTGATCGGTTCCACCTTCGCTGGGCGCATCGTCGGGACGACCACCGTCGGCGGCAAACCTGCGATCCTGCCGGAGATCTCGGGACGGGGCTGGATTACCGGCATCCACCAACACATGCTGGACCCCGATGATCCCTGGCCAGAAGGCTACAAGCTGAGCGACACCTGGGGCGCGCGTTAGGCTCAGGCTGCTGAGATCCCTTGCTCTCATTCAGCTGAAACCGGCACAGGTGGTTGAATTTGGTACGGTTGCGGTGTGGGAGCAACGGGCGAGCGGCGGATCGTTCTCGTCCGGGACATCCGGTCGCCCATTTCGGTGAGTTTGGCGGCGTATGTTGCGCGTGACAGACAGCCAAACTGCTGGGCAAGAAACGCACCTGACCCCGATTATAGGCACGATCCCGGGCCTGCCCGATTGACTTTGCGCCGCCGTAGGTCAGGATGTCGGTCCAATGAAGGTGTATCCACGCGTCAGTCTCTATGCGCTTATGCTGGCGGCGGCTGGCATCCCGCTCTATATCCACGTGCCGCGGTTCGCATCGACCGAGCTTGGAATATCGCTCGCCACGATCGGCACCCTTCTGCTTGTCATTCGTCTGGTCGATCTGGTGCAGGACCCATTGATCGGCTGGGCGATTGACCGTTGGCCGCGCGCGCAAGGCCTGTTTGCAATGAGTGCGGCTGCGGGGTTGGCGGTTGGCTTTCCCATTCTGTTCAACCTCGGCCCTGGACCATCGGTCGCCGTGCAGCTTCTGGCCACGCTGGTGCTGTTGTTCACAGCCTACAGCCTCGGGTCGATCCTGCTCTATGGGCGCAGCGCCACGCTGGCGCTCCGGCCCGAGCCCGCGGAACTGATGGTACTGGCAGGCTGGCGCGAAAGCGGAATGTTGGCCGGCGTGGTCACGGCGTCGGTTGCGCCATCGATATTCTACGGGCTTGGTGCAGGCGGTCAGGGCTACCCGGCCTTTGGCCTGCTGCTTGGCGCAATCGCGGTGGTGACTGCCCTTGTAACCCGGCCAATCTGGCAGAGGCCTCCTTTGGCCGGTGAACCGCTATCGGCCTCCGGGCTGGTCCGCTCGGGCGCTCTCCGCCTTCTGGCGATCGCCCTGGTCAACAGCCTGCCTGTGGCGATCACCTCGACGCTGTTCCTGTTCTTCGTCGAAGACCGACTGAAACTCGCGGGCTGGTCCGGACCGCTGCTTGTTCTGTTTTTTCTGTCGGCAGGAGTCAGCGTGCCGCTTTGGACCAGATTGAGCGGAAGGATCGGGGCGAAAGCGACCCTGCTGTTGGCCATGCCTCTGGCGATTCTCGGCTTTGTCGGCGCAGCCCTGCTTGAGCCGGGCAGCTTGATCGGATTTGGGGCGATCTGTGCGGCATCCGGCGTGGCGTTGGGCGCCGATATGGTCATCCTGCCCGCCATGTTCTCGGTTGCGCTCAGCAGGGCCGGGCTCAACGCATCGGTTGCCTTCGGCATCTGGTCTTTCGCGGGCAAGCTTGGGCTGGCGCTGGCGGCCTTCATGGTTCTGCCGCTCTTGGCCCGGAACGGCTTCGTTCCGGGCCAGCCCAATGGCCCCGAAGCCCTGTCCAGTCTTGCCTTCGCTTATGCGCTTTTGCCCTGTGGCCTTAAGATTCTGGCGATCATTCTGGTGTTGAGGTTGCCGAAAGAGGGCTGACCCACTTCTGGCAAGCACTGCCCGCGTCTGGCCCAGAGTATCCTGTCCTCAAAGCGGTCGAGCCCCCGGAAGACCTTGCCCGATATCACGAAGGAGGACGATCCGAAGCCCCCTCGTGCATAGCCCCCGCAGTGTTTGCGGCAAGATCGCTCTCTATCCGCGTGGTGTTGTTTTTTCCGCTGACCTGCCCCTGAAAAGTCATCCGGCTTTCCCAAAGGCAAGCCCATCAACATACTGGTGATTATGACCAGCGACCGCGCGAACGGTTCTCTCCACATCGGGCAACTTGCGGGATCACTTCGCTACCGGCTGCTCGCCACCTTTGCCAAAGGCAGGCCCACATCCTTGTTGATGCCCATTCTGGGTAGTAACGCCACCGCGAAGGCGCACTCTCGAGTTGCTGTCGGCTGATGTCGATGTAGTTACTATGCGCATGAGGATTGCCGCGAGGGACTCGCACATGCGGAGCCGACCAGCATTCACCAGTCGCGCCGGAAACGGATCGAAGGCCTTTGCGCGCTGTCTCGCAGCCATTGTCGCGATTGTTACGATCACCACGTCGCCAGCCTTCTCACAGTCCTACGTCGGCGACCCGTTCGAGGACCGACCGGTCGGCACCGTCAGCGTCACGATTGCCAATCCGTCCGGGGATGCCGCACTGAACAACCGCGTTGTCGACAGCGTCCGTCGATCGTTGGCGCTGTTTCCGGGCTCGGCCTTCTCGCGTGACCGCGCGAACGCCGCCGTAGGCCAGGCCCGTCGCAACCCGGAGATCGCCGATATTGCCTATGACCTTGCCCCCGGCGCGGCAGGCAGTCTGGATGTCTCTGTCACCGTCACCCTGACCGATGACGCCAATCAAAAAGTGGCGAAGGGGTATTTCCTGACGGGCGATCGTGACGATCTGCCTCTGCTCTATGACCGCAACGGCACCATCCTTCGCTACAAGCTGGACGTCCTGACCCTTTACTACGCCAACAACAACGCATGGTATGGCCGCCCTGACCTGATGCTGGCGGGCAACCCGCTGGTATCCGGATCGCCCGCCGGGGCTGGGTGGGATCAGTGGGGGGAGGCCTATCTGCACTATGGGCTATACGGGATCACCCCGCTGTCAGACACGTTCTTCGTCTATGGTGGGCTGAGCGCCATCTCTGCGACATCGCGCGGGCAAGAGCTTTTCACTGACGAAGCGCGCACCTACACCGGGGTCGAGGATGCCTATGCAGGCTTTGTCACCGGCAACACCGATGAGGCCGGCAACCGGCTGACCTTCAACCTCTCTGCCGGGCGGCAGCGGTTCACGCTGGCCAATGCATTTCTGATTGCGAACACCGCCGCCAACGGCTCGGAACGCGCTGCACTGCAGGCCAACGCGCGTTGGTCGTCCGATATGCTGGTCCTCGGCCAGATCGGCTGGAACAGCACAAAATTTGAAGCCTTCTATGTCGACCCGGATGAGCTGCCGATCATTGACAGCGACACCGTCATAACCGGGGTCAACGTCGAATCCGTGGTTCGACCCGGGCTTCTGGTCGGGGCAAGCTACCTGACTGTGCCACAATCGACGCAGCAGTATTTCAGTCCCACTGGCGGCATCGCCGGCACGCGTGAGGGGTTGAACCTCTGGGATCTTCGCTTCACCTACAGTCAGCCTGCGGGCACCTCGGGGTTCTTCGGAGGGGCAGAAGTCGCCCGTCAGACCAACGACAATTTCGACATGGACGCATGGGCCGGCTATGCCGAGCTTGGCTATTCATTTGCCGAGGCGAAGTGGACGCCCGCAGTCAGCTACCGGCTGTCCTACTTTTCAGGTGATGACCCGGCCACCGCAGCCTATGAGAGGTGGGATCCGCTTCTGTCTGGTGGCAATGGCGAGCAGTGGGTGCAGGGCGCGAACCATTTCAAGGTGGTGCAGGACAGCAATGTCATCGCGCATCGCCTGCAGGCCCGCCTGCGCGTCACACCAAAAGTCGAGGTGGTGCCGCAACTCTGGGCCTTCTACGCCGATCAAACCAACAACATTGGCGGCAACCCGGCGCTGACCTTCATGTCGGACGACGAATACGGCTACGAGGCCAATGTCACGGTGAAATGGTTCGCCAGCCGGAACACCTATGTTCACGGCCATATTGCCTACACCGTGCCCGGTCAGGCCGTGACCGACGCTTTGGGGGGCACCGCAAAAGACTGGCTTAGCGCAATGGTCTTTGTCCGCTACGCCTTCTGACATTGTCCCAGTCGCAAGGAGATTTTCCATGGTGGAACGCCGCGAGATCCTGAAGGGGATAGGAATTGCCGCTGCCGCTGCGGCCACCGTATCGTCCGCCACCGACGACGCGAAAGCACAGGCCCTGGCCCCGACCGGCCCCATGGCAACGCCGTGGAACCCCGCCGACCCGCAGATCCCCGGCCGAATGAACGTCGAGCCCGTGCCCGATGACTATTTCATCCCCGGCCGCTTTTCCGGCAAGACCATAATTGTCACAGGCTCGGCCCGCGGCATGGGCGAGGTAGCCGCTCGCCGTCTGGCGAAGGAAGGCGCAAACGTGGTCGGTGTCGATATACTCGAGGATCTTGGTGCCTCGGTGATCGACGACATCAAGGCTCAGGGCGGCAGCGCCACCTTCCTTGGCGGTGACATTGCCGAGAACGCTGTCTGCGAAGAGATGGTGAGGCTTGCGGTCTCGGCCTATGGCGGGCTGGATGGTGCGATCAACAATGCGGGCGTCATGGATGCCCTCTTTCCCGACGAACCCATCGATTACGTCAATCAGAAGGACCGCGTGATGGCGCGGATCGACGAGGCGGGCGATGCGTATTGGGACCGCGTGGTCAGGGTGAACGTCTATGGGACGTTCTATTCGCTTCGACATGAGATCCGGCAGATGATCGCCCAGAACCGCGGCGGCGCGATCGTCAACGTGGCCTCGGTCGCCGGAATCCGGGGCTTCGGCGGTACGGCGCCATATGTCGCGTCAAAGCACGCGGTGCAAGGGTTGACCAAGACCGCCGCCATCGACTGCGCGGCCTACGGCATCCGTGTAAATTCGGTCGGGATGGGAACGACCCTGACCCCGATGTTTGAGCGCGCCTACGAGATCATCGGACAACGACGGGAGACCGGCTTTGCCGACACCGGTATCGGCCTTTACAAGAGCATGAGCCTTCTTCAGTTCAGCGACCAGCAAAAGCGCGGCTCCACTGCGGCCGAGCAGGTGGCGATCATGCTGTTCCTTCTATCACAGGAAGCGTCGAACATTACCGGCTCCACATACAACACCGATGGCGGCTTCACGGTGTTCTGATTGCGCTGGTGACGCAGGGCAAAGCAGGCTTACACGCTCTTCATCGCGCAAGCGCCAGCGTCGGACGAAGGCGCTTGCCTGTCGAGCAGCAGGGGCATGAGTGCTGTCATCAACTTTCCAAGTCGCTCGAGCCCGCGCCGGTCCAGATCGCCAAGGTCAATCCGCGCGGTGGCATAATCGAGCGACCCGGCCAGCCCCCAGCCTCGCGCCGGGTCTTGTGTCACCCACCCCCGCGCGGCAAGCCCTTTCAACTTGCGACGCACGGACTCGCGCGGGATGCCTGTTACATCCGAGAGCCGCAGAGCCGACATCCAGATCCGTTCGGCAGCCGCAGCATCTCCTGCATCGCGGTCGCGCCGCGCCTGCAGAAAGCGTTGCCCCATGACCGCCAGCAGCATCAGGTCATCGAAATCGCCGCCAAGCGTCTTGCGGCAATCGATCAGGTGCTCGGTCAGAAACTGGACATAGTGGTACTGCACGGTCGGGTAATTTGCCTCAAGCACAGCAGATACAGCACCGCGCGCGGTCTCTGGCGTCGCGCTGTCGCCAGAAGCGTCAGTAGGTCGTCCAGCCGCCATCCGTGGCATAAAGCGCCCCCGTGAAGTTTGAGGCTTCAGGAGACAGCAGAAACAGCATCATGGCAACCTGTTCGGCCACTGTTGAAGGCCGATTGGCGCTGTCGGCATAGGCAAGAAGGCTTTGAGTCTTGACCCGGCCCATGGTTGGCCCCTGGACCTCTGCCATCGAGGCGGCCACCATTGCCCCCGCCCGAGCGATCATCGGCGTGTCCGTTGCGGCCATGTTGACCGAGTTCACGCGGATGCCATAGGGCGCGTAGTCCACTGCCGCGTTGCGGGTCATGCCGTTGACGGCATGCTTTGTCGTGACATAGGCCGGGTTGCCGGCAAGCCCGGTCAGCCCGGCGATCGAGCCGACGTTGACGATGGCCCCGCCGCGGCCCTGGGCGACCATCTGCTTCAGTTCCGCCCGCAGGTTGCGCCAGGTGCCGGTAATGTTTGTGCGGATCACGCCCTCCCAATAGGCATCGGTACTTTCATGCAGGCGCGCGAATACCAGGTCCTTCTGGCTGGCATAGTCTGGCGGATCACCCGGAAATGCCCCGTCCATCACCCCGGCATTGTTGATCGCAAGATCAAGCCCACCGAAATTGTCCACCGCCGCGGCGATCATCCTGGTTGAGGTGTCCTCGTCTGCAATGTCGCCGGCCACGAACACTGCCTTGCCGCCCTCGGCCACGATGGCGTCGATCACCGATTGCCCAAGGTCGCCCAGGATGTCGACGCCGACGACATTCGCCCCCTCACGCGCCGCGCGGATGGCTGCCCCGGCACCCAAACCCCGGGCCGAGCCGGTTACAATCATCGTCTTGCCCGTGAACCTGCCAGGCACGAAATAGGCCGGGTCGACCGGCGGAATGTCGATCACACCAACACCCTTGGTGCCCTGCGCCGATGCGGGGGTGACCCCGCCGCCCATGATGCCACCCAGCGTTGCTGCAGTCGTCGCTGTCAAGGCTGCAGCTTTCAGCACATCGCGCCGTTCCATCTGCTTCTCCCATGGATTTTCTTTGCCAAAGCGTAAAGGCCATCCACCAGACCACAAGAGAGTGTGTGCCCATTTTGGGTATCTGGCACCGTAGCCGTTTGCTCCAAGGCACCACCCCCCTGAGGTATTGATGTCGTGGGTTCAACGTAATGACTGGTCGGCATGTGCCGACCTACACCACCTGCGTTTCACCCCGGAACTGAATAGCCCCATGTTTCTTGGGGGTCTTCTTTGCTGACTGTGAGGCAAGGAGGCCATGATGGGCACCGGCAATTTCAGCGACGATTTCAAGCGTGATGCGGTTGCGCAGATCACCGATCGGGGCTTCCCGATCAAAGAGGTGTCGGAACGCTTGGGGGTGAGTTTGCACTCGCTCTTTGCCTAGAAGCGCAAGTTTGCGAAGGCAACCTCGGGTGATGCCGATAAAGATGTCACGCTCCTGCTTCAGGACCGCATTGTCCTGCCGCAGCCTCATCAACTTGTCATGGACATCGACCGGTGCCTCACTCGGCTCAGATGCATCGCGCTCCTGAACAAGCCATCGCGTCAGCGTCGACAGCCCGATGCCCAGATCCTCCGCGATCTCCCGCCGCGTCCGGCCGCTGGTCTGTGCCAGCCGCACCGCTTCACGCCGAAACTCCGGCGTCGGCCTGTCCCCGTTTCCCATAGACCACCTCCTGGTCCCTCAGTTGGTGCTCTCCACTTTTCCCGGGCAAGTCCACTACAACCCGAAGCGCAAGCATGCGCGGAACGGGAGCCTTTCGCCTGCTGAGTTCTAACGGCGGCAGATGATGAGACACGAAGGCGTCTAGAAAACCCGGGGCTATTCACAGGCCAATCGACGGCAGCCGTCAAACCAATTAAGGGAGCCGCAAGTGCATTGACCCAAACATGCCCCACAGAACATAATTGAAGGGTGGGTCAGTTCTCAGCGGCAATCACACATCCTGCCGCCAGTGTGCAGCGCATCAATAGCGATACAGAAGCCGCGTGATGCGGCGGACAGCCACGCGACGGTTCACCCTTTCAGCCTCCTGGGTAGGAACCCGCAGAAAGCTCTCGCCATAGCCCTGAACGACCATGTTTTCGGCGGGAACCCCGAAATACTCGCTGAAGGCGAGCGCCACCGACTCTGCCCTCCGATCCGACAGAAGCAGGTTATAACTCGCGCTTCCCATCGCATCGGTATGGCCTTCGACGAGGAACAACTCGGTCGGATCCTTTGTGATCAGTTCGCGCATCAACAGACCCATCTGTCGCAGTTGTTCTGCCTGCGATGGCTGAAGAGCGGCAGAGTTCGTTGCGAAAGTGATGGACTGCAGGTTGATCACAGGCGCCAGTGCGCGCACTTCGGCATATTCCCGCACTTGGCGCAGGCTGAAACTGCGGCCGATGTCGCGCCTCTCGGCAGCAAGCAGTGCTAGGCGCAGGCTTTCTGCGTCGGATGCCTCCCGATAATCGTAAGCGTCCTGGGCAGGACTGGGCAACTCCTCGACGGTCACGGGCTCGAAGGTGCGTGTGTCGTCGATCAAAAGATACTCGCGCCCGTCCGGCTCGATGCGCATGCGGCGCAGCGCGCGTCCCGAGGAATCGCGGATGGTGACGATCCGGGTGCCATCGGCACGCGTAACAGTGGTACGGGTCGAACCATCGTTGAAGCGTTCCGTGCGCACCTTTGATCCCGGCTGGCGAAGCAGAGCATCGTCATCCTTCAGAACCCGGAAGGATCCGTCGTCCTCCTGCACGATCACCCGATCGCCGGTGTTGGTTTCCACCCGCTGACCGTTGGACAGGATCGCCCCGACCGCTACGGCGCCTAGGAAAATCAGGCCCGCCTTTTCAAGATCGCTCAGTCCGGTGTCGGGTTGCGCCTTGGCCGCAACGGTCGCATTACCGTCGCCGGCCTCCTTGCCCGCTGTTTCCTCAACCGGGTCGCTATGGCCGAATTCCTCGCTGCTGGAGCGGTGCTTGCTCTCTGTGACGGTCTCGGTGATTACCTCGGCCTGCTCCTCGGTCCCGGCATCAGACCCGACCGCAATCGCTGCCATAGCGTCGGACGTCAGCGCATCTACGCAGCGGATTGTTCCGTCCGCATCGATGACCTGGGCCGGACAGTCGTCCGCACCTGCCGCAGGAGCGGGTTGTTCAGATTCTGCGGCGGCAGTGTCCTCTACGGTTTGTTGGTCACCAGCAACGGATTCTGCTTCTGTCCCAGCCTTGGCATCCGCCATATCCTCGGCCTCGGACTGGGCCTCGGACTGGGCTTGCTCAGTCGTGTCAGCCGCGACCTTGGCATCCACCTGGGCCTTAGCAAATGCGGCAGCTTTCGCCCGTGCTTGCGCCTCGCCGTCCGCGGCTTGTTCAGCCGCTTGTGCCTGGGCCGCAAGCAATTCGGCGGTTTCAGTCGCCACCTTGGCCTGGGCTGCGGCGACATCCGCCTCGCGGGCGAGCCTCGCTGCCACTGCCTTGGCCTTACCTTTTTCAGCGCCCTTGGTCTCCTTCGCCAGTTTTCCCGCTGCCTTGGCTTCGATCGCGGCCTGTCCAGCCTTGTCGGTCGCTGCTCGGGCTTTGAGTTCGGCCTTTGCCTTAAGGTCGCGGATCAGGGCTGCGCAGGCGCGCGGATCTGCAATCATTGCCTCGGCACAAATTTCTTCGAACGAACGGGCCTCGACACGGTCGCGGCGCTCTTTCCGATCCGACATCGCTCCGTTTTCGTTATCGTTGGCGCCCTTAAGGACCTGTGTCGAAGCCGGCACCGGTTGCATCAGCGACAACACCGCGAGCATTGCCGTGGTAGTCTTGCGCGATTTGGAAGTCATCATCTGGGGCTTCCTTCAATGTTGCGCCTCTCTGGAGACCATTTGGTCATCCTGGTGGGCCTTGCACTACCTCTGGTACGGACACGGCGCGTTCATGCGTCCAGGCACCGCATGAGGACTGAAAACAAAAGCTGACTTGATTATCCCAATAGCCGGGAACGCCTTCCTCAAGGCTGATCTGAGTTAGCCTTCTGGGCCATTTTGTCGGTCGCGGTTCATCCCGCCACCAGGTCATGTTGACAAATGGTGTAGCCACAGGCGGATGGAAGTGATGTCGATGAAGCCCAGGAAGCTCTCGGCGGTCTTGTCGTAGACGGTTGCGACGCGGCGGGCGTTTTCCAGCTTGTTGAAGCGGCGCTCGACCAAGTTGCGCAATCGGTAGAGGGAGCGATCCACGGTGACGCGCAGCTTTGGGGACTTGCGCATCGGGATGACCGGCACGCCGTTTCGCGCATCCATGGTTTCTCGAACCTTGGCAGAGTCATAGCCGCAATTCGCCAGCAGGACGCAGGGCTCTGGCAGGTTGTTGTCCATGACCAAGTCGAAGCCCAGATAGTCCGACGTCTGGCCCGGCGTGATGGTCGATCTCATGGGCAGGCCCGCAGCTTTGACGCGAAGGTGGATCTTGGTCGTGAAGCCACCACGCGAACGGCCGAGACCTTGTCGCGGAGGCCCCCTTTAGCGGCCGCTGCCTGATGATGAGCGCGGACCATAGTGCTGTCGATCATCTGGAGCCTGTCCGGGACCAGCGCGCTCTCGTTCAGGGCCTTCAGTATCCCCTCCCAGAACCCGGCCAGCGTCTAGCGTCGGAACTGGCGATAGATCGACGACCACTTTCCGAATTCCTCCGGCAGGTCACGCCACGGCGAACCGATGCGTGCAACCCTGAAAATCCCATCCAGAACAAGCCGATGGTTCATGGGTTTGCGCCCGTTCAGGGCTCGGATCGCCAGGTTGAAGCGCTCGTGAAACGCCCACTCAACGTCCGACATCAGGGCTCGTGCCAAGCTGGTCCCCATCACAGATACCAGCTTGAATCACGTTCTGACCGCCCTGTGAATCCCTTTTGTCCAACACGGCCTAACCGCGATCAGGGCGTGCCCCGCCTCCAGTCTGTGATCAGTTCCGTCGGCTCAGGCCCTGATCTCGACGAAGCGCAAGGGGGTAATCTCGGACGCCGACAGGCGGTCAGTTTTGCAAGCCGATTGACAGGCCAGGGTGTCAGGGCTGGACATGGCACCTCACTTCCGCAGCGCGGGGACCATCCGCGCCAGTGTGCCATCCTTGCGCACGAACTGGTTGAAGATGGCGGCAAGGCCATGGGCGAGAGCCGCGAAGAATAGCGCCGTGCTGAGGGCGAAATGCAGGCCACCGAGGGGGACGATCTCGTTCCAGGTCAGCATGCCGGTGACGACCATGGCCAGCAGAAGGCCATAAAGCGTGTTGTGCATGATGCTGGCGATGCGCGCCTGTGCGGCCGATGTGCCGGGGGCATGGCCGGGCACACCATGGCGGAAGCGCAAGACAAGGCGGGCAATGACGGACAAGAGGATCACGCTGCCGATGCCGACATGGAACCAGGCCCAGGTTATGTCGGCATCAGTGGGGACCTGCCCGGCTTCTCGCGCATCGACGACAGCGACGATGGCGCTGTTGAAGCCGATCTGCAGGATGACTCCGATGACGACGATCCAGTGCAGCCAGATCTGGGCAGGGCGGTAGGCGGTGGGGGCGATGGCCATGATGGGGTCTCCTGGCTAAGGGCTGGGTCAGGCGGAGGTGGGGCGGGGGCGCAGATACCAGTAGCAGATGCGGTAGGTCTCAAGCGCGAACAGCGGGCCGAAGTGGATCAGCACCGGGGCAACACCGCCCCAGTCGTTCAGCGTGGCCCAGTGAGCGAGTGTCAGCACGGCGGCGGCATAGGTCCAGCGCTGAAGTCCCTTCCACCAGGTGCCCATGCGGCGCACGAACCAGTCATGCGAGGTGATGGCCAGCGGCACGAAGATCAGGAAGGCAACCCAGCCGGTCCAGATATCGAACTTCGGAAGGTCTGACAGTACCGAGTCCAGCGTGGCCCTGTCGATCAGGTAGAGCACCGTGTGCAGAAGGGCATAGCCGAAGGCCGCGACGCCCAGATAGCGGCGGTTCTTCTTCATCCACTGCGGCCCGCGCCAGCCGCGCAGCAGCATGGCAAGCGGTGTGGCCATCATCGCGACAATCAGGAAGCGGGCCGAGAACTCGCCCGCGGGATGGATCATCTCGTGGATCATCGTCGCGGGAGTGGCCGAGATGAAGATCGCCACGGTCATCGCCACACCGGGCAAGGCGAAAAGCGCCCAGAGGCCGTAGGGGTAGAGAAGGCGCCGCAGCAGAGAGGGTGTAGGCGCGGGGGCTGTTTCGATCGGACTTTGCAGGGTCATGCTGCGTCATCCTTCTCGTGTTCGGTGGCGCGCAGGGCCAGGGTCAGGTTGACACCGGCGGGATCGGTGCCGCTCAAGACGCCCGTTGCCGGGTCTTGAGCCAGCTGCACCTTCGCGGAGGCGAAGATATCGGCGTCGGCCGCCTCCAGCCGGTAGGACAAAAGCCGGGCCGAGTTGCGCGGCGCCGGCCGCACTCCGGAGCCCGCCCAGAGGTTCATCGCCAGCCGGTGGGTGTAGGGCGCACCCGTCCCCATGTCCGCCATGCCGAAGTCGGGCAGGTTCAGGTTGCGCGCAAACCCTAAGGTCTCGAACCAGCTGAGCGAAGGGTCAAGGGCTGGCACGTGCAAGTGCAGATGCGCGACCGTCGCATCTCGGTGCAGAGGCAGGGCCGGATCAGTGCCATCGGCCCCAGCCAGTTCGGCCCGCAGATCGAGCCGCTCGCGCCCGCTATGGGGGCGGCCTTGTGCGTCGAACATGGCAAAGCGGCCGCCGTCAAAACTGAACCGGCCAAAGCGTTCGGGCGTCTCATAGGCGATCTCGATGCCGTGGCCATCGGGATCGTCAAGATACATTGCCTTCGACATCAGGTGATCTACTGGTGAGAAGTGAACACCCAGACCTATGAACCGCTGCATCCGGCGCGAGAATTCGGCCTGTGAAGGCATCCCGAAGGCCACATGGTACATGCCCGCATATCCCTTCGTGACCGGACTGGTGGCGCCGGGGGCAAGCACGACCAGTGTCCGGTCGGGGGTGCCAAGCGCGACGCCCGGCCCCTCGTCGGGGCGGCGCAAGAAACCGGTGACTTCGGTCCAGAACGCCACGGCGCGGTCAAGGTTGGTGACCGACAAGGTCAGCGGGCCCCAAGTCAGCCGTTCGGGAAGGTTGTCGGCTGCGCGTTGCCGGGCAAGGGCGAGGGCTGCGGTTTCCATGTCGGTCTCCTGTGGGGTGAGGATCAGGCTCGAGGCGCGATGGGTGCCTTCCGGGCGCGGCCCCAGAGGACGAACACGGCCAGTGCGACGTAGACCAGGTTGAAGGGGAGCGGCTCGAATTCGCCGCGGATGGCATGGAACGGAATGGCGAGCGCCTGGATCCCCAGAAGGCCAGCCGCGGCCCAGACGGTCAGATGCGGCATGATGCGGGTCGCAGCAGGCAGGATCAGCCCGAGCACGCCAAGAACTTCCATCACTCCAATGAACCGGGGCAGTGCAATCGGCACTTCCGACATCCAGACCGCGCCCATCTTTGCGGCCTCTTCCGGTGAGAGAAAATGGAACCAGGCCCCCATCAGGTAAAGACCTGCAAGTGCGATCTGGCCTACCCAGATGGCGATGTTCCAGCCACGGCTCGAGGTTACGGAAGCAGTCGAAGTCATGGTCATGGTCTGTCCTCTAGCTATTGGGGGGGGCGGGGCCCCTTTGTTCTGTGCCCCCAAAAGATACTCGGTCCGCCGCCTCTGATCATTGGCGCAAGGGCGAAGGCTGTCTTTCCTCTCAGTTGATGATCTTTGCGATAATGGTCAGTATTGCGCATTGATCGGAAATCTTTGCATCGCTAGATTTCCTTATGGAAAATTGATCCAAGCCCGAATCATAGCTTGATTTACCAAAGGGAAATCATGGACAGCCTTCTCAGCCTGCGGGTCTTTGCCGCCGTGGCCGAAGCGAGGAGTTTCGCCGCCGTCGCCGACCGCCTGGACATCTCGGCCGCGATGACCAGCAAGCATGTGCAGCACATTGAGGCCGAGGTGGGTGCCCGGCTTCTCAACCGCACCAGCCGCAGTGTCAGCCTGACCGAGGCGGGCGCGATCTACCTTGCCGCCGTGCGCCCCTTGCTGGAAGGGTTGGACGAGGCCGGGGCGCGGCTTGCGCAATCGACCATCGACCCGCGCGGGACCCTGAAGATGTCCTTGCCGGTCTGGCTGGCCGAGCCCGGCTTCGTCCGCGTGCTGGCGGCCTATCGCGCTCGGTACCCGGAGGTGACCCTCGATCTCGACCTCAGCGGAAGGCCTGTCAATCTGGTCGAGGACGGCTATGACCTCGCCCTGCGAGTCAGCCCGGCGCTGGACGAGGGGCTCATTGCGCGGCGCTTGGTGGACATTACCTTCCACGTCGTCGCCGCCCCCCCGCTTCTGGACCGGATCGGCCGCCCTCAAGAGGTTGCAGACCTGAACGGCATGCCGTTTCTTGCCTACAGCCCGGTCAGTACAGGGGGGCGGGTCCGTCTGGGGCTTGGTCCCAATGCCCCCGAGGTCCGCATGACCCCCGTCATGCAAAGCGCCAATGAGACGCTGCTGTTTCAGGCCGCGCTGGAAGGGATGGGCATTGCGATCATGCCCCACCCCGTTTGCCGCAGCTACCTGGCTGAGGGAAAGCTAGAGCGGCTTCTTCCCGACCTACCCGCGCCTACGGTGGCTCTGTCAGCAATCTACCCCGACCTCAGCTACCTGCCCGCAAAGACCCGCAGCTTTCTTGACTACCTTGCTGGCCCCGAAGGCTTCGGCGGCCCGCTGGGGGCGCTGTGATGTGGGCAACAGACGAGGGTGATCATCTCCTTGCAGGAAAGTCTGGATTAACGGGCCGCCAGATGATCTCCTGAGGATTAAGGCTTAGCTTCCTCTCATCGGGCTGCGAGACATCACAAGCCAAGCAGCCCCGATCCAAACCCGAAACCCGAAAGGCCCGCCGGGCCGCGCATAACGCGCGGCACCGATCCGGTGGCCTTACCCCAAAACGAGAGAGAAGGAGACCATCATGTCCATCACCCGCCGCGCCACATTGGCCCTAGCCACCGCCGCCACCACCCTGTCGCTATTTGCCGGGGCAGCCATGGCGCAGGACGACTACAAGGAGAAGATCCGCATCTTCTACGAAACCTTCAACCAGAACGACCCGGCGCTTCTGGACCAGATCATCGCCGAGGACTGGGTCCACATCCCCGCCGCCCCGGGTGAAGAACCGGGCCGCGAGGGCTTCAAGACGCTGATCCCGGGCTATGCCGCCACCTTCAAGGACGGCAACATCAAGATTGAGGACATCGTCCAGGATGGCAACAAAGTCGCCGTCCGCTCGACCTATACCGCCACCCAGGTCGGGCCCTTCGCAGGCTTTCCGGCCAAGGACAGGCCCTTCACCATCATGACCATCGACATCCACGAGTTCAACGAAGAGGGCATGGTGCAGACCACCTGGCACCTCGAAGACTGGCTCGGCGGCCTGTTTCAGATGGGCGCCTTCGAAAAGTAATCACGCAACCTGCAAATCAACCCACGGCCCGAAGCGAAAGCCTCTGGCCGTGTCAGCTTGTCCGAGGCCGGTTTACGTTCGTCGAAAGGACGACAGCTTGGTCATCTCTGACCTCACGCCCTTGATAGAGCAGGGGGTGCCGAACGGCCGCTATCCTGAAGGTTTGTCGACGTGGACTGCGGCGTGTTGCCAGCCGCCGATGGGTGGCGGTCCACGTTGACAAACCTCGGAACGACGAAGCTGCGGGAGTCAGCGCCCCAGAGTTCTGTCGGGCAATCGTGTTTTCGTTCAAATGCCCGCTCATTGCGCCAACCAGTGTACCAAGCAACAAGAACGGATCGGCAGGTGTCGTAGGTAGCGATTAAAGCTGCCAACAAGTGTCCGTCGGTGCTGCGAGTTCGGGCGCCGACGGTTGCATGAAAGTGCGGGCGTCCCATGGCGAAAAGACAAACGCCACCGAACGCACTTGGCAGGATAGCGCCCCCAAGGCAGGAGCCCCGCGTGGCGATCACACTCGCGCAGCGACGGCCTGAACCTTGACCTTACCGCCGAACGGCAGTCTTGCAGCCTGGTAGACCGTTCGGGCGGGTCTCTTTCCCTCAGGGAAAAGGCTCGCATAGAGGTCATTCACCTCGCGGAGGTCGCTCAGATCCGTGAAAGCAAGATCGACATAAACGATGTCGGATCGCGAAAAGCCTGCGGCTTCAGCGATCCGGAATACGTGGCCAAAGGCGCGCTCCGCCTCCTCACGCGCAGTCCCTCGCAGATAGGTCCCGTCGGCGCCAACCGATAGTTGGCCGCTGATCCAGCAGTGATTTCCAACAACAACTGCATTGCTGATCGGCGAAGGTGATGGGGGTACGCCCCCGACTTCAGTGATATAGCGCTTCATGGCTGCCCTCCCGAGCGTGGATGGACGCTTGGCGCCTGAACTCCAGCACACTACCAGATGATCCTTGAAGGCAGTGCGCGGCCACTACGACGCGGTGTCCTTGGGCAAGAGAGATCTGACCCCTCTGCTCACGCAGCGGGGTAGTGGCTGAAGACCGTCGTGCTTCCGTCGCGGTGAATCAGGAACACGTCATAGGCTTCGCGCTCGGCCTCGGGGCCCATGCCGGGCGATCCCCACGGCATGCCCGGCACGGCAAGTCCGATGGCATCTGGACGTTCCGAGAGTAGGCGGCGCATGTCGGCGACCGGAACATGGCCTTCGATCATATAGCCCCCGACCCGCGCCGTATGGCACGAGACCAGCGCCTCGGGAATGCCATTGTCCAGCTTGTACTGCATGAGGTCCGTGGCGGAGGCGAAGTCGGTGGTGACGACGAATCCTTCGAACTCAACGATCCCGATCCAGGCGCCGCAGCAACTGCAATCGGGGTCCTTCAGTACATGGAGCGGGGTCGCGTCAGTCGCGGCAAATGCGGGTGTGGCGGACAGTGCGGCAAGCCCTGCGCCCATAGCCAGCAGCCGACGGCGCGTCACAGTGAATTGGGTCATCTACAGTTCCTTTCATGGATTTGCGTGAGGTGTCAAAGCTCCAGCCGCCGCAGGCGCAGCGCATTCGCGATCACCGAGACGGAGGAGAGGCTCATCGCCGCCGCCGCGATCATCGGGGACAGCAGCATGCCGGTCAGCGGGTAAAGAATACCCGCAGCGATAGGAACGCCGGCGGCATTGTAGGCGAAGGCAAAGAACAGGTTCTGCCGGATATTGCGCAGCGTTGCGGTCGCCAGCCGTCTGGCGCGAACCACCCCCATCAGATCGCCCCCAAGAAGCGTCAGTCCCGCGCTTTCGACCGCGACATCCGCGCCGGTGCCCATGGCAATGCCGACATCAGCCGCAGCAAGGGCCGGGGCATCGTTCACCCCGTCGCCCGCCATGGCGACCACCGCGCCATCCCTGCGCAGAGAGTCGATCAGGGCCTTCTTGCCTTCGGGCAGAACACCTGCGCGCACCTCGTCGATGTTCAGCGTTGCAGCAACAGCCTCTGCGGTGCGCTGGTTGTCGCCGGTCGCCATGATGACGCGCATCCCGAGCTGGTGCAGGGTGCGGATCGCCTCGGCGGCCGAGGGCTTGATCGGGTCGGCCACGGCGACGATGCCCGCAAGCCGACCGTCGAGCGCGACGAACATTGCCGTCTTGCCATCGCGGCGCAGCGCGTCGGCCTGCACATCCAAAGCGGTCGTGTCCAGTCCCAGATCTGCCATCATCGCGGCATTCCCGAGTGCCGCCGCATGGCCCGCAACCTCGCCCTGCACGCCCTTGCCGGTGACAGCCTCGAACCGGATTGTGTCGAGGGTCTCGGTCCCGCGCGCCAGCGCGCCCTCGACAATCGCTTCAGCCAAGGGATGCTCTGATCCGCGTTCCAGCGCCGCAGCGAAGGCAAGCAGGCTGTTCTCATCAGTCGGCCCCAAGGCGACCACATCGGTCAGCTTCGGACGCCCTTCAGTCAGGGTGCCGGTCTTGTCCACGATGAGAACATCGACCGCAGCCATTCGCTCCAGCGCCTCGGCGTCCTTGATCAATACGCCCGCCTGCGCTCCGCGCCCCGCCGCCGTGGTGATCGAGATCGGTGTGGCGAGACCAAGAGCGCAGGGACAGGCGATGATCAAAACCGACACAGCAGCGGCGATGGCAAAGACCAGCGCCGGATCCGGCCCCCAGACCAGCCACACGCCAAATGCGATGAGGGCAATCGCCACCACCGTCGGCACGAACACCGCCGACACCCGGTCGGCCAGACCCTGAATGGGCGCGCGGGATCGCCGCGCACTTGAGACCATCTCGACGATCTGTGCCAGCACGGTATCGGCCCCCACCCGCTGCGCGGTGATGACCAGGCTGCCGTTCCGGTTGATCGTGCCGCCAGTGACAGCATCCCCCTCGCCCTTTTCAACCGGAACAGACTCGCCGGTGATCATGCTTTCATCCACAGACGAGTGCCCGTCGACCACTATCCCGTCCACCGGCACGCTGTCGCCGGGCCGCACCCGCAGCCGGTCGCCCACCATGATGTTCTCAAGGGGTGCATCATATTCGCTGCCGTCCTCCAGCACCCGGCGCGCGGTCTTGGGTGCAAGATCCAGCAAAGCCCGGATCGCATCGCCCGTGCGTTCACGCGCACGCAGTTCCAGTACTTGGCCCACGAAGACCAGCGTCACAATGACGACTGCGGCCTCGAAATAAGTGCCGACGCCGTGGCCCATACGATAGACTTCTGGGAAGATACCCGGGAGGAAGGTGGCAACGATCGAATAGGCATAGGCCGCACCGACGCCGATCGAGATCAGCGTCCACATGTTGGGAGAGCGGTTGATGACCGACGCCCACCCGCGGACGAAAAAGGGAGTCGCAGCCCAGAGGATGATGGGCGTGGCCAGCAGGAATTCGACATAAGACGCGGCGCCATGGCCGATCCAGTCCCGCACAGGCAGAGACACCAACTCCCCCATGGTCAGGACGACCAGAGGGATCGCGGCCGCAAGGCTGATCCACATCCGGCGCGTGAAATCGGCAAGTTCGGGGCTGGAGACGCTGGTTGGCACCATCGGCTCAAGCGCCATGCCGCAGATCGGGCAAGAGCCGGGCTCTTCGCGGACGATCTGCGGATGCATCGGGCAGGTCCAACGGGTGCCTGCTGGACGGGCGGGTTTCAGGGCCATGGCGCGACCGCTGGCATGATGCCAGGGGTCGGCCTTGAAGGCCGCGCGGCACTTGTCCGAGCAGAAATAGAAACTCGTCCCGCCGAAGTCCTCATGCCGGGTGTCCGCGCCGACTGCGACGGTCATGCCGCAGACCGGGTCTTGTGCGGTCAGCCCCGCTCCGGGGAGGGCTGACTTCGAATGCGAATGGTGGTGTTCCATGATGTGCCTACCCTTCCTAACGAATTTGGGCAGCCCTGTGCATGAGCGGAAACGCCGATGCTGCACCGGTTTGGGGCGCGTGGCGTTTGTTCCGTCCGCAGTTTACTGCCGCTCGGCGATCATTTGCGCAGGTACTTGACCAGGGCGGCGATCGCCAGAATGACCAGGACAAGTACCAGCAGGCCAAATAGCCAACCAAAGCCCATTCCGATGCCGTTCATCATGATGAAGTCTCCCTTTCGCTGGTGCAATCCCTGCACCGGGATCGATAGGGGCGGGGCGACGGGGAGCCGTCCCGCCCTGCTGATGTCAGGCCGAGACGACGAATTCCGTCATCATGCCGGTCGAGAGATGCGGCATGTGGTGGCAATGAAGCATCCAGCGCGCGGCCTCACCTGCGTCGAGCGCCACATCCACCATCGACATTGGCGGAACATAGACTGTGTCACGCAAGGCACCGGCGATCGGATGGCCATTGATCCCGACGACCTGAAACACATGACCGTGCAGGTGCATCGGGTGGCCCATCATCGACATGTTGTGGAAGGACAGGATCACCCTTTCGCCTTTGCGTGCCCTGACTGGTTCGTGCTTGCCCCAGGTCGCGCCATTGATCGTCCAGACATAGGGTTGCATCGAGCCACCCAGCATCAGCATCTGGCCACGATCCGCCGCCCGGTCCGGCAAGGGATCCAGGGCCGCCAGTCGCGCCTCCAGCGCGAGGTCGAAGGCAGGCGACTCGGCCTCAGCCAGCGTGTCGAGACGAGAAATCTCGGCGCCGGTGGTCGCGAGGATCAGCCCGGTACGTTCGCGCCTGCCCTCACGCAGCGCGAAGATCGGCCAGGCACCAGTCCCTGCCGGCAGGTCGATCTCAAGATCCAGCCGCTGGCCCATCGCAAGACCAAAGCGGCTGCCCGCTTCCGGCTGCACGTCATGGCCGTCCACGGCGACAAGGCGCGCGGATAGCTCGCCGCTGTCGATCCAGAACACAGTGGCCGCCGCCGCATTTATCACCCGCAAATGCACCCTCCCGCCGCGCTCGACCATCACCACCTCGGGATCATCAAGCGTGCGGTCATTTGCGAGGTAGGCGTCCCAGTCGTAGTCGTTCAGGTCCATGGACATCCCGCCATGGCCCATCATACCGCCCATCGGCATCTCCATCTGGCCCATGCCCATCTGCCCCGATGCGCCGTGATCCATCGTGGCCATGCCAGTGCCGCCGGTGATCTCGGCCAGCACCTCCTCTGGTGGCTTGAACGAGAAGTCGTGCAGGAACAGCACCACTTCCTGCCGATCGGCAGCCAAGTCCTCGGACCGACGCACGATCAGAGGCGCGGCCAGAAGCTGCATCTCTTGCACTGGGACATGGCTGTGCATCCAGTGCGTGCCAGAGCGTGGGATGTAGTCGAACGATCGCATTTCGCCCGGCGCCAGCAACGGCAAGGGCATATCCGGAACCCCATCCTGTTCATTGGGCGGGATCTGGCCATGCCAGTGGATGATCGTCGGAACTGTCAGCCGGTTTGTCAGATCGACCCGGAACAACTGGCCGGGATCAAGGACCAGTCCCTGACCCGCGGGCCCGGCAAGGCCAAAGACTGTGGCGGCGCGGCCGTTGATATCGAGCGTGCGGGAGGATGCGGCCAACGCAAGCGCGGGTGCAGGGTCCGCGGCTGTGGCGTGTACAAGATGCGGAACCGCGATAGCTGCGCTACTTGCGGCCAGAAAGCCGCGTCGGGAAAAGGTGATCATGTGCGTCTCCTGGGGGCATGTATCCCCCGTAAGCAGTCGATGGAACACCGGGCGAGGCCCGGACAGCTCTCAGCTAAGACGCAATATGGGTGGGCGTTCGGCCAATCCTGGAACGCGACCAGTTGCAACGATCTCGGCAGGGCAACGATGGACCTGAAGGATCAGCGTGGCCGGGGCGACACCCTCTGATGGGAGGAAATAGCCGACAAGGGCGGCACAGGCCGCCGCACAAGCACCAGCATCACCGACGTCACAGGATGAGCCTTCCATGCAATCATGGTGGTCTGCTGCTCCACCCAGCAGATGCGCCACATGGTGGTCCTGCGAGGCACCCTTGGCAAGTGCGGTCGCATGCGCTGAGGTGATCGCGGGGAAAATCGCGAAACACAAGACGGCGATCAATGCGATGGCGCGGTGGATCATGCTTTGATCATGCGCCATTTGAGCGGCCGTGTCCAATGTCGGCCTTGTCGCAGCTTCGAGGCCGCAGCACGGGTCCAAGACGCGCAGGTCAAAGGCCCGGTAGCAATGTCCCTCCATGAAACGAGGAAACCCGGCGCGCTGCCTGACGCAACCGGGGTTGAAGGAAACATGGAAGGGGATACCAGAGAGAAATTCCCGACACACGGGGACAACACACGGGGCTTGGCAATGGCCTCGTGCAAGGCGATCGGTGCGGCAGCTCAAGTTCACGCAGGTTCTCCGCCGAGAACCTCCCAAAAGTCGGCCCTCAAATTGTGGTGCGGGAAGGGTTCGTCAGGTACCTCGGCGCCAAGGAAGGCACAAAGGGGCTCCCACCCCTCTGCCACGTCGAACACCAGCAACCGATCGGCGGGAAGTGCTTCGCGCACATCCGCAGTCCGACGTCGATAGGCGGCCAATGCGACTTCCTTGTCATCAAGGACACCGCCGAAGGTGCCCATACCCGCCAATTCGTTCCACGCGGTGAGGATATCGTGAATATGTGGTGGCAGCGGGATATCGCCGTAGCGGGCCATCAGCTTGCCGATCGTCTTGTCGAAACTTGCCCACCACTTCTCCTCGGGACGGATCGTGTGAACGACCTTTGCATCGGGGAATGCGGTCGCCAGTTCGCGCCAGACATGGGCGCCTGGCCAATCCACCTGGGACCGATAGCCGGCGAAGACGACCTCCCAATCGACCGCTTCGCCCGCCGCCAGCCGTTGCCAGTGGATCACCTGTTCAGGGTTCACGACGATCTCGTGCATATGATGGCATTGCCCAAAGCCGAGACGCTCGAGTGCTGCCTTCAGGGATTTCGTCCCAGTGCGTCCGAAACCTGAACCGATCACCTCCAGTGCCATGACTTGCCCTCCTGATTGTTCGCACGGTGTCCCCCGCGCAGGTTCTCCACGTCCTTGCACCCGAAGGCCCTGTAATTCGGAACGGCGGGTAAAATGCGCTCGGTCATTCGCCTATCGTTTGCCATCACAAGGGGGCCGAGAGGGCCCGCATAGCGTCACGTCTCGGAAAGCTCAGCCAACGGGATGAAACGTCTGCACATCAAGGCGGCGCGCGGCAGAAAATTTGGCGGCTCCCGCGTATCTCCCCATACCAATTGCGGCTTTCGTCCAGGCCAACGGCCTTATTCGTCAGACCTAAAGAGATCGTCGTCAGAAATCTCCATGCGCCCCAAGAGGACGCTGCAGTCCAGACTTTCGATCAGTGCGCTCGCCACCGATTCATGCAGCCACCTCGCCAACCAGCCCGACTTATGGTGTCCGATCACAACCAGATCGGCCTGGGCTTCCTTGGCTGCATTGACGATGCAAGTCACCGGGTCACCCACCTGCATGTTTACGCTATGTGTCAGCCCCAGTTTCTTCAGCCGCTCCGACCCCTCGTCGAGGACCAGACGATACTCCTCGCTTTGATCGTTCGGGACATAGGCCACACCGGTATCCACCGCCACCGGCATGAACGACGCCTCAACGACAGCCAAGAGCACAACGTTCGAACGGAAACGCTTCGCGAGAAGCGCTCCCTCACGCAGAGCAAGCCGCCCTTCACGTGTCCCGTCATAAGCCAGAAGAACTGTCCGATACATGGTCGCCTCCGACAAACATCAGAAGGGTCCAGACATATGTAGTATACCTGACGCGGGCTTCGTTGGCAAACGCGCCCCACGCATCGGAGAATGATGCTTGGCTGCAAGTCGAGGGAATGCCCGACTGAGCAGGGCGCAGGGCAGCGTCTGTTCTGCGCGGTGCAAGTTCATGCCCCGCTCCATCGATCCTGTTACCAGAAATCCTTATGTTCGCTTGAAATCTCGTTCTCAAGTTCAACAAAGGGGCCACGGACATCCACATGCCGTCGACCCGCCGCAAACACCTGATGGCAACTCAGATCGAGCGTCAGATTTTCCGGGTTATCCCCGGTCAGCTCAGCCAGCCGCTTTTCGCTCAACCCGTAGACGACAGCGCCGATCCCGGCCCAGTAACAGGCCCCCGCGCACATGCAGCACGGCTCGACCGAGGTCACCAGGGTGCATCGCTCAAGAAAGGCTGGATCATAGCGCTGTGCAGCCTCACGGGCCACGTTCGCCTCTGCATGGCCGACACCTCGGTCCCGTGCATAAGTGTTGCCTGATGTCAGCAGCACGTCGCCGTCCGGCCCGACTAGCAAGGCGCCAAAGGGATGATTTCCGCTTGCCCTGCTGGCGCGGGCGATCTCCACGGCAAGGCGCAGGTACTCGGTATCACTCCGCATGGCCACCTCCTTGGGCTTCCCGTTCAAAACGATACTGCAACACCCGGTCTTCTGGCGAGGATCTTTGCCCGCAGGTGCGGCTCTGTCCGGGCGTGTTCAGCGTCTATTGCCCATGTTTGCTGGATTTCGAGCGCAGAAACTGCAGGCGCGAAGAGCGTTAATTTCTGCAATCTCACTCCGGGCCGGTCACAACATCGAGACGAGCCCTGCGCTTAGGGCACTGACCTGATCCGCAGCGCCAAACCGGGCGTTCTGGACCACCATTTGGTAACATCCTCCTGCACCAGTTCCGCGATGTGGTGCGTGGTACCTCGAAACATGGGTGGGAACCTTGGGTTGCGGCGGAATTCTAGACAAACCAAACCAGTTGGGTCAGCCATGTGTCGCCACAAGAGCCCACTCCAGGGAATAGGCGTATCCTCATCACCCAAAAGGCGGGTCCCTCGGATCACAGAGATTTGATATCGCCATGGCACCTCTTTAAGGCTAAGTGCAACCCATGATGTGAGGTGGTCCGACAGCTTGATTGTATCTGCTGCGTCAGCAAATAACACATTTTGGCCGCACGTCATCGGTGCGACCCTCTGGGCTTTTGCTGTGCTGTTCTGCGCTCTCGGTTTCAGCTTCTTCTCTGCAGGTGGCGCTCAAGCCCACGTCCTGCACCTCCCAGAAGCGGTCGAGACTGCTGCTTCTGCGTCACCCGTCGAGGCAACAAGGGTTGAAAGCATTGCTTCGATAGAAACCGAATGCCGCGTCGAATGTTGCTCTCCCGCGCATTGTGCTGCGGGACTGGCAGCGGCGGACGCCAACACGCATCCGACTTTGGCCGCAGAGGACGCCTTTGCCGTTCCCCATGCGGTAACGAGCGCCTTATTCGACCAAGACACCCTTAAACGCCCCCCAAGAAGCTGACTGCATCATCGCGGCAGTGAGAAACGCTGCGGATCCGAAGCAAACAACTTCTCGAGGTGACACGTGATTTCCTTTCGCACGGGCGTTTTCGCAGCCCTTTTCGCGGCCCTGACCGCAGGTACTGCCCTCGCACACGAGGGCCATTCCCACGGCGACGAAGCGCCGCCCGATACCGTTCAGACTGCGCCCCGAGCAACTGCGGCCTCAACGCTGTTTGAATTGGTCGCAGTGGCAAACGGGCAGAACTTGACGGTCTATATCGATCGCTTCGACACGAACGAGCCGGTGACGGAAGCGACAGTCTACGTCGAAACCCCCGCAGGACCGGCAACGGCCACCTTGGAAGGTGACGTTTTTCTGCTCGATGCCCCTTGGGCGGCAGAGTCGGGTGAATATGAACTCC
Source organism: Gemmobacter aquaticus (assembly GCF_007859075.1). Lineage (GTDB taxonomy): Bacteria > Pseudomonadota > Alphaproteobacteria > Rhodobacterales > Rhodobacteraceae > Gemmobacter > Gemmobacter aquaticus. The sequence goes on along the minus strand of NZ_VOAK01000011.1, from coordinate 17,292 downwards.
TTTTTACCGTCGAAGCCGGAACCGACATCGATTTCCTGACTGCCACCCTGACCATCCCCGAAATCGCTGCCGGTGCTGATACCGCGCCACTTGCAGGATCGTGGCAATTGCCAAGCGGCCTCGCATCGGTCGCCGAACGGCTGCGTGCTGGCGATCTGGCGTTGATCGCCGTTGGCATCGCAGGCTTCCTTGCCGGAGTGCTGGTCATGGCACTTAAAAGGGGCAGATCAGTCGTCGCGAGCCTATTCGTCCTCGGCATCATACTCGCAGCCACGGCGCCCATGGCGCTTGCGGAAACCGCACCACAGGGCGCAGTCGTGATCCGCGACGTGGCACAGCGCTTGCCGGACGGTCGCATCTTCGTACCCAAGGCCTCACAACGAATCCTTGCCATCCGCACCCTTGCCGCGGTCGAGAACGAGCACCGCCGCAGCATCGAAATGGCCGGACGTGTCGTCCCCGACCCCAACGCCAGCGGCTTGGTCCAGACCGCCATCGGTGGCCGTCTTCTCCCACCGCCCGGCGGCTTTCCGGCCCTCGGAACGACCGTGAAAGCGGGTGATGTGATGGCACTCGTCGAACCCTCTCTCGCCGCCGCCGACCAGACGTCCATCCGCCAATCCAAGGCGGAACTGGAACAGGACATCGCCTTGACCGAACGGCAGCTGGAGCGCTATCGCCCGCTCGCGAAAAGTGGGGCTGTATCGCAGGCCCAACTGGAAGAAGCCGAACTGACCCTACAGGGCCTGCGCGACCGCCGCGCCGAACTGGATAACCTGCGGATGGCGGCGGAAACACTGGTCGCACCCGTGTCGGGCGTGGTGTCCAAGGCCAACGCCGCCCCCGGCCTGATCGCCGAGACGAATACCGAAGTCTTCCATATAATCGATCCGGCGAAGCTTTGGGTCGAAGCCGCACTGTTTGCTGACGTGGCCGTGGCCGACCAAGCCTCGGTCGCCGGTCCCGACGAAGAAGCCGTATCCCTCGAACTTGTTGGCGCGGGCTTTGCAGAAGACGGACAGGCGCAGCCGGTTCAATTCCGTATCGCGGATCCTGCGACGGGTTTGCGTGTCGGTGACCGCGTGACCGTCTATGCCGAAACAACCAGCGTCACAAAGGGCATCAGCGCCCCGCGCGAAGCGGTGATCCGCAGCGCGAACGGCGAAAACATTGTCTTTGTCCACATCGGACCCGAAATTTTCGAACCCCGCGCCGTGAGAACCGAACCGCTCGATGGCGGGCGGGTCATCATCGTTGCGGGCGTCGATGCGGGGGACCGCGTGGTCACCCGAGGGGCCGAACTTCTTAACCAGCTGCGGTAAGGGAGAGCAGGGATGTTCACTTTCCTTGTCACGCAGTCGCTGCGCAACCGCGTGCTGGTGCTTGTTCTGTCTGTGGTCCTGATGGGCTACGGCGCATTCATCGCCATGAAACTTCCTGTCGATGTCTTCCCTGACCTCAACCGCCCCACCGTCACCATCATGACCGAAGCCGAAGGCCTTGCCCCGCCCGAGGTGGAAAAGCTGGTCAGTTACCCCATCGAGACGCAGATGAACGGTCTGCCCGGTGTGGACCGTGTCCGCTCGGTTTCCGGAGTGGGTTTGTCCATCATCTATGTCGAGTTCGACTGGGGCACCGATATCTACCGCAACCGCCAGCAGATCGCTGAAAAGTTGACGCTTGTCGCAGCGCAACTGCCCGCAGGTGTCGTCCCGCAGATGGGGCCGATCAGCTCGATCATGGGCCAGATCATGCTGGTCGCCATGACCGCGCCCGAAGGCGTGACGCCGATGGAGTTGCGCGAAGCCGCCGATTTCATCGTCCGCCCGCGCCTCCTTACGATCCCCGGCGTGGCACAGGTCATCCCCATCGGAGGCGAGGTGCGCCAGTTCCGCGTCGCCCCCGATACCGCCGCTCTGCGCGCCCTGGGCGTCACGCTGGAAGAGGTCGAAACCGCCATCACCGCCTTTGGCGTGAACACCGGCGGCGGCTTCACCGACCAATACGCCCGTGAATTCCTGATCCGGAATATCGGCAGCACGCTTAGCCTCGAAGACCTGCGCAAGGTGGTGGTCAAAAGCGATGGCCGCCAGTCGATCCTGCTGCATCAGGTGGCAGATGTCGGCTATGGCGCACGCCTGAAACGGGGCGAAGCCGGATACATGGGCGAAAGCGCCGTCATCATCTCGGTCGAGAAACAGCCCGATGTGGATACCGTCGATCTGACCCGCCGCGTCGAAGCCGCCCTCACCGAAATCACCGCCAGCCTGCCCGAAGGCATGCGTGCCGACGAGGTGTTGTTCCGGCAAGCTGACTTCATCGAAACATCGGTCAGGAATGTGCAGACCGTTCTGGTCGAAGCGATTGTCGTCGTTGCAATCGTGCTTTTCGCTTTCCTGCTGAACATTCGCACCACCTTTATCTCGCTCACCGCCATTCCCGTCTCGATACTTGTTACGGCCATCGTGTTCCAGCTACTCGGCCTGTCGATCAACACCATGACGCTTGGGGGCCTTGCCATCGCCATCGGCGAGTTGGTCGACGATGCGGTGGTAGACGTGGAGAACATCTTCCGCCGGATGCGCGAGAACCGCGAGGCGGGCAACCCGCGCTCGACCTTCGCCGTGGTCGTCTCGGCAAGTCAGGAAGTCCGCTCGGGCATCGTCTATGCCACGATGATCATAGTGCTGGTCTTCGTCCCCCTCTTTGCCCTTTCGGGCATCGAAGGGCGGCTCTTCGCGCCCTTGGGTCAGGCCTACATCATCTCGATTCTGGTCAGCCTGCTGGTGTCGATCACCCTGACCCCCGTCATGGCCTATTACCTGCTTCCTGGTCTGAAACGGCTCGATGAACATGAAGGCTGGCTCGTCCGCACGCTCAAGCGCGGCAACAGGGCGGCGCTCGACGTGGTGTTCCGCTGGCAGAAAACCCTGATGATCCTCTCGGCGGCAGCGGTGATCATAGCCACCGGAGCGGCGACAATTTTGCCCCGCGCCTTTCTGCCGCCATTCAACGAGGGCACCTTTACCATCTCGATGCTCTTCAATCCGGGCATCTCTTTGGCTGAATCCCATCGCGTCGGCCTGATCGCGGAAAAGCTGATCCTCGAAGTACCCGAGGTGCGCGCCGTGGGCCGCCGCACCGGGCGCGCCGAACTCGACGAACATGCCGAAGGGGTCCATTCGTCGGAAATTGAGGTGGACCTCAACCCCTCCGACCGCCCCAAGACTGAGATCGTCGCTGACATCCGCGCGCGCCTGTCGGTCCTGCCGGTCGCCGTCAACGTGGGCCAGCCGATCTCGCACCGTCTCGACCACATGCTGTCTGGAGTGCGGGCGCAACTGGCGCTCAAGGTCTACGGCCCCGACCTTGACACCCTGCGATCCGTGGCCGAAGGCTTGCGTTCCGACATCGCCACGATCCCCGGACTGGTCGACCTTCAGGTGGAAAAGCAGGTCCGCATTCCGCAGCTCGAAATCCGTATCGATTACGACCGTGCCGCCCTTTACGGCATCCAGCCTGCCGCTATCACCGAAGCGCTGGAGCGGCTCTCGAACGGACGCGTCGTCTCGAAACTGGTGGACGGGGCACGCACCTACGATGTCGTCATGCGACTTGCGGATGAATATCGCACGACGCAGGCCTTGGGTGACCTGCTTATCGAAACCCCCGCGGGCTGGGTGCCGGTGCGCGAACTTGCCGAGGTGCGCGAAACCGACGGGCCGAACCAGATCCTGCGCGAAAACGGCAGTCGCCGAGTTGTGGTTCTAGGAAATACCGACGGAAAGGTCGACATGGCCGGAGTGGTCGAACAGATCCGTGCCGTGCTCGCCACCGCCGAACTCCCCGAAGGTTACACCGCCACGCTCGAAGGCACGTTCCAGGCGCAGGAAGAGGCCAGCCGCACCATCGCCCTCCTTTCCCTCGTTTCACTTGCTATGGTGTTTGCGATCCTTTTCAGCCGTTACAAATCCACCGTTTGCGCGCTGATCATTATGGGCTCCGTCCCCCTCGCCCTGATTGGCTCGGTCGCGGCGCTGTGGATTGCGGGGCAACCACTGTCGGTCGCGTCAATGATCGGGTTTATCACGCTGACCGGAATCGCGGCCCGCAACGGCATCCTGAAAATCAGCCATTACATTAATCTTGCGTTGCATGAAGGTCTGCCGTTCGGCCGCGAGTTGATCATCCGCGGATCGCTCGAACGGCTGACACCTGTGCTAATGACGGCGCTTTCGGCAGGTGTGGCGCTTATCCCGCTGATGGTCGGCGCAGATGCGCCGGGAAAGGAAATCCTCAGCCCTGTTGCCATCACGATCTTCGGCGGGCTGATCTCGTCGACACTTCTCGACACCTTCCTGACGCCGGTTCTTTTCCTGCGTTACGGTCGCGCCTCGCTGGAACGCCTTGTTGCGGCTGCCAAATCTACGACCTCCGACCGGACCGCCCCCGAAGGCGCGGCGGTCCAAACCTTCTGATCCTTGAAAGGAAACGTCATGCTCCGCATCGCCACACTTCTGATCTTCCTCGCGACCCCACTCGCCGCCCACGAACCTGGCATCGGACCGAACGGTGGTATGCGCGTGGACGCCAGTCCCTACCGTGTCGAACTGGTGCCAAGCGGCACGGTGGTGAACGTCTATGTCACTATGGATGACGAAAGCGCCGTCGACACCTTGACGATGACCGGAACGGCCATCCTGCTGATCGGCGGCAAACCGGTCCGCGCGCCACTCGCGCCCACGACGCCGGGTGTCCTGTCTGCCGATACCGGCGTGGAAATCCCCGCCGACGTAAAGGGGGCGATCCAGATCACCGGCGCTGACGGGAAGACGGTTCAGGCCAAATTCTGACGAGGTGTGTTTCGGCAAGCATCTTTGACTCCCTGAGGCGCGGTATCGGCGTCCAGTTTTACCCCCTGATGTTATGTCGGACCGTTCGTTGCGAGGCCGCGAACTGAGGGGGGAGTTGAAGCGAGTGGATACGATCGCGCGGGTCCGGCGGGCCTTCTACGTTCAGGGCCGGTCAGTGAAGAAGATCGCGCGGGAACTGCATGTGTCGCGGAATACGATCCGGAGGATCCTGCGGTCTGAAGAGACGGATCCCCCATAAAATCTTTCCGCACCACATTGTCGAACATGGCTTCCGCAACCTGGCGCTTCAGCTTCGCGTTCTCGTCCTCGAGTTGCTTCAGCCGCTTTGCGTCCGACAGGTCCATCCCGCCATCCTTGGCTTTCAGCTTGTAGAATGTGGCCGGGCTCAGCCAGTGCTTCCGGCAAAGCTCGGAGGTCGGCAAGCCTGCCTCCTGCTCCTTGAGCATCCCAATGACTTGCGCCTCGGTGAAACGGCTCTTCCTCATGTCGTCTGATCCTTCTCAAGTTGGGCAGACTTTACATCACGGCGAGGAAACTTCCGGGGGGCAGGTCACAGGCGAAGGCCGCACGAGTGTCTGGGCTGCAAATGTGCGTAAATCTGCAAGCCCGCCGTTCAGCATTGTCAGCCTCACCTTCGACCACCATTATGCGGTGCGCCGAGATGCCGACCGCGGACAGAAGCATGATCCCAGACGGAGCAAGGGAAGGGCCGATCAAGCTTGACAGCCACGTCCCGATTACAGAAGGCATTCGTTGCGGAGGCTGACCGTTGGGGTGAAGTGAACTATCGAGTCTGCGCGTTGCTCCTGCCACGAATGATTGCACTGATCGTAGGATAAAGTTCTTGGGCTGCTTTCACATGGAGGGTCGGTGAGATATAGGCATCGTGAGAGTTTACAGTGTATGTCTCTGACCGTTTTACTGACACAAACTCTCCGGTGAAACGGCTCATCAGTCGCTGATCGAAACCTTCACTTCCATGAACGATTACTGTCTGGTCGAAGTGCGCACCCATGCGAGCAACCATACTCTTGGTAATCATGTGCGGGTGGATGCCAAAAATGTCAGAAAACTTACTGTTTTCATCTAAGGTCGCATCTGTGAGAGGTTCATTCCTGCCGACGTAAAGCAAGACCTTGGGAACCTTGATTTGGGCCGAAAGGTCTATCATCTGCTCAATGTAGGCCTCGCGGGTCTGTCGGATGAGATCAAGGAACTCGCCACGCGGCAGTTCTTCGAACAGTTTCTGAAATGCATTATGCCCTATGAGGGTCTGGCCCGCCAATTGGCCTTTCTTGATCTCAACAGAAGCCAGCCCGTATGGAGCAGTCATGTACGAGTTTTCAATCGACGAACGCGCCGACATGACCTGCACAATGCAACACTTGGTTGTATTGACGTACTCAAACACCTTCGGCTGCTTCAGATAGTAGCCTGGTCCGGCCCCGCCTCTGCCAAGGTTCAAGACGCGCGCTGAACACATCTCGCCGATGAGATTTGCGAAGGGATACTTGCAGAAGGCACCAAACGTCTGTGCCGCGCCCAAGAAGCTGATGGATGGAGTGGAAGCGTGGAGTGGCCATCGCGGGCCGCGCAAGGTGAAGCCAATACCCGGAAGGGTATAAAGATCGTAGTCCGCAATGTGGCTGCTCTCGAAGTGATAGTTCATCGTCATCACACGCTCCACGAAATAGGGCAATCAAGATCCGCCACTTCGGAGTAGTTCGTTATTAGGGCGCTGTTAGGGGTAGATTTCTGCTTTCTCTGCTGGGTAGATATCTCCGAGGCCGCATTAACACCGAATATCTCCCCAATCACCTGCCTGCAGTCTTCTGGACGATCACAAATGTCTTCATAGAAAATTTCGTGGTAGTTCGGTGATCCGGAAAAAAACTCGCGCGTTAGGCTGATGTCATTCATTCGAGTGCAGCGGAAATCTTCAAACTCTGCTCTAATGATCTCGAACGGCTCTGGTTCGACAGCAGGTGTATGATCTCCGACTAACTGCCATTGGCCAGTTCGACGCGCAATCATGGTAGAAACGTATACGTCAAAGATATTGCGGCGTATCAGGTGAATGACGTTGCTATGGGCGCGGAAGTATTCCATCAGTGGCCCCTTGCGGGGGGTATGGTAATAGAATAATTTAGCCATCGTCCGCCGGTCGACTGCCTCAGAACGAGAAACGACATCCCGCCACAGGCTAAGCTGATCCTTGTTTGCCATCTCAACAATAGCCTCAGGGTTTTTACCAATATGAGGGGCAAGCAGATGCAAGCTGTCGGATTGCGGCCTGAAAATTTCTTTGAGAACCAGGTCCCGAGGAAACATCTTGGCATATATCGAAAGGAAGTAATTCGTACCTGATCGTGCAGACGATACTAGGATCGAATTGGAGTAATTATTAGATGATACGGGCAAGATATCTCTCCAAATTACCTAAGCCTCACCTAGACAGGAGGCATCGTCACGTAGGGCGAAGAATAAGAGAAGTACTTATACTTTCCGTCGCGACCGATGGGTTACCCGTCCTGCTGGCTGCCGTCAAGTTCTGAGCCCTTGCCACTAGGTTCTCTACCCTCGGCGCCGCCTGAATCGTCCACGTGAACTGATGCTCAAGTTAAAAGGGGCTCTAACATCTCAGAGGGGAGTTCTGTATCAACGCATATCGAAAGTCGCCTTGATCGCAGCGAAGCGATCAGCGGCATCCTGGCCGCGCAGACGGTCTAAGGATTCTTTAGATGTCTTTCCGATGTCTGCCAAATGCGCTTCGATCTCAGCTAGCCGCCCATGTAACCTTGCATGCTCCCAACTATTGACTTGTCCCGAGATATCGCCTTTCCGCAGCCGATCGGCGACCAACCAGACAGGGTGGAGATGTCCGCTCCTTGCAAGGGCCTCGACCCAGATTGGCTCGGGAATGGCGGACAGAACCGCAGCGGCATGAACCGCATATGGATAGAACGCTTCAGCGGACAGGCGATTGGTGTGCCATGCCATGTTCTCGAGAAGCCACCTTACGGCCAGCAGGTGATACTCAGCATCCCTCCGGTGTAGCATTCGGCTGATCGTCTCAAAATGCGTGAAGAATGCCGTAAGCGCCATACCGCTTTCGCCCATGGTCTGACCAGGCCGGTTCACCCGGTGTTGGCAGACAGCCGTATCTAGGAAGCGGATACTGCCGGCAGCAAGGCAGACTGCCCAATGGAAGGGATTATCTTCGTAGAAGAAATCCCCTTCGGGAAAGCGCAACGCTCGTTCCTGCAGGAATCCGCGGCGATAGAACTTGCGCCAGGGCACCCCAATCAAGGAAAGGGCCTGAACGCGCAGGATTTCGATGTCGCCCTTGTGAACCAGCTTGTGCCACTTATCGTCATCTGCAGGCTGGCTAGATGTCTGGCGAGTTTCGTCGAAGACCTTGTAATTCGCAATAAGGATGTCCGCAGGGGTCAATAGCATCTGCGCTCGCGCGCGGTTGAAGCCCTCGGGGATGATCCAGTCATCTCCATCCACGAAGAATACGGTCTCTTGGGTGGCCAACGACAGGCCTATGTTAGCGGGGATCCCAACGCCGCCCATGGTATTGGCCCCCAAGCACACCGGCTGCAGATTTACGCCGGGACCGAAGCCAAAGTCACTGAGCTTGGATGCGATAAGTTCGGCTGAGCCGTCCGTGGAGCCGTCATCAACAACGATCACCTCGTCGCCCGGCCGGGCGACGTTGGACAAAGATCGCAGGCATTGGGGCAGATAGGGCCGGATGTTGTAGCTGGTCAGGATGAAGCTGATGGTCATCTCAACCTCCTTCGCGCAGCAGGAAGTCTACGATTTCCTCGGCCTGATCGGGACGACATTCGGCGAATATCCGAAAATCCTCGAATCGAAGCCGCATGTAGAAGTTGATCATCAACCGCTTGAAATCGGGCACCACCGGCGGGTCAATGTGAGCAAGATTCCAGAAACACAGATCGTGGGCAAACTGGATGAACTGACGCATGAAGATCCGGCGATCTAGTGCCGACTGAAACTCGCCAACCAGATCCTCGAGAATGGGTCCCAGACACAGCCGCTCGGCGCCTCGGCGTATCGTCAAGTGATGTTCGCGATCCTGGATGAGATGGACCGCTCCGATGCGGGTGTCGGCCTGAATCCGCTGCGCCTTGAGAAAGCTAAGCCAGTGTAGGCGGACGTCATTGTGAACCGGTGTCTCAGAACAATTGATCCCTGCACGGCGCAGAAAATCTGTCCGGTAGATCTTGTTCCAAGGATAGGCGCTAATCGAACATAGCTCCGCCGCCTCAGCCAGGGTCAGGATTGTGGATGGCCGGGCTCCCAAGGCCAACTTCCACCGCGCTTCGTCGGGCGAAAACGTGCCTTCACGGCCCTCACTTTCCAGGACACGGGTATCGCTGTGCCGAAAGATCGTAAAATCAGGACAGTCGGCATCCAGATGTTGCTGCCAGATGGCTGGAAACTCGGGGGCCAGATGGTCGTCTGCGTCGAAGAACAAAAGATTGTGCGTGGTCGCCGAGGCAAGCGCGAGATTGCGCGCATGACCCGCACCCCGCTGTTTGGGCGATCGGAGATAAACCAGGCGTGCGCCCAATCGCTCCTCCGTGAAGCCCAGCCTCGCAGGATCGCACGGCATGTCCGATCCATCGTCCGAGACCAATATCTCGGAAAATATTCCCATCTGGGACACCTGCTCCAGCAGATGCGCCAGATCATCAGGAAGATTCCAGACCGGGATGGCGATCCCCAGCGAAGCTTTATCTGTCATCGGATGTCACACGACGAAGAAGCGAAGATCCAGAAGCTCGATCTCAAGCGGTCCAGGGCGAAAAAACAGGACCAGATCTCGCCATTGAGCCTGAATGGGCAGGTTGGGAGCTTTGGCGATTTCGATCACGTCTAGATGGGTGGAGGCCGCGGCAAAGGATACCATTGTCTTTCCGAAGGCCTGATCCACGAAATCCCCGTCCCGCCCAGATCGGAGGGCGAAGTGGGACACAGTAGACTGATCCGACCAGCTGCGCACGATGATGCCGATTGCGGCAGCCCCTGTCAGGTCCATCGCGCCTAGAGGAACTGTCAGGCATTGCCATTGCGGGAGTGAGCGCGACCTGCAGGTAAGGCTCAGGGACAGCATATTGTCCCGCCTGCTCACGTACTTTCCCCTCAGTTGCCCACCCCCTCCGTAGGACAGGGTAATTCCATTCAGGATAACGGTTTTCTCAGACGAGATCGTACCGGTCGCCTCGTAAGCCCGCAAGGCACTCAGGGCGAAGCGGCCATCGGCATCTGGACCCAAAAAAAGATTACTTTGCAACTACTTCTCCCGTTAACCAAGACGTAACATCGTTGCCCACCGCAAGGGGCAAGCAATAGTCTCAGGGTGTCATATGATCTGTAGCGATCCGAGGCGGTAATGACGCACATGGCCAGGGCTGCCTACCATGATCGCATAGAGGGGGAATATCATCTGTCACCACGGCATTAGCCCCAATGCCGGTCCAAACGTCGCTCCTGCATACGTCGCTGACTGTTGCTCTGATGGCGCACCATTGATCATTCTCATGTCGTCAGCCATGGAGCCGCACTCCGCCGGCTGTTCCCGGCAAGGCGGGGCTTAAGATAGTCTCGAGATCCCGTGCAGCTTTGAGTCGGTCGTGGATCTGCACTGCCGGCATTGTGGGTAGATCGCGCAACCGGGCCATAACCCCTGCCGCTTCGCCACCGAAGATCCGGACCAGGTTCTCCTTGGTGCGGGAATGGTAATTTCCCGCTTCGCGCAACATCTGCGCACGGGCCTCTTCCGAAAACAGTCGCACTAGCTTGTAGTGATACACTGGCAGAATGGACCGTTCCCAGATGTCGTGGCCAGGTTGTGGACGGCCATCGGTGTGGTGCAGCGTGTGGAACCCCTGATTGAGATGCCGCTGGGTCTGCCAACGCAGGAAGGGGATCTTTCGCAACGAATCGAATGTGCCGAATGCATGGTTGCGCACATCGACCTGCCATGGAAGGTGGGCATAGGGACCGAAAGCCCAGGCAACCGAAGCATGGCTGCGGTAGCTTTCCGGAGGAGAGTAGTCCGCATTTCCGCAATGGGTAAAAAGCTGAATAAAATCACAATCGGCATGCTGCAACGCCTCGAGAGGCGTGTCCGGTGCGGGCAGCAGGTCGATCAGCAGCCCCGGCATGAAGTCATGTCCCTCCCGCTCTAAACTGGCGGCAAGGGTCGTAAAGCTATTGGTATCGGAGGGTAGATGAATGAATTCGTCGGCATCAATAGTTAGCGCCCAAGCGCCTGAAGGCAGGAAATATGTCATTAGCGCTTCGACCCAAGCAGTCTTGAGTGTGCGGAAAGAGCCTACCTTGGGGTGGAATACATGAACATCTTCATCCGTAATCCAGTCCTCGACAGGCTGGTCCGAACCGTCATCGACGATGAAGAAATCACTGACACCGCAGCGGCGATAATGTGCCAGAAGTGGCGCCAGAAAATGTCGCTCGTTTTTGACAACAAGGAAAGCACAGACCCGCCCGGCTTGGATGCGGCAGTTCATATCCCTTTCCCTGGGAGCGTGGAAAAAGGTTGAAAGCAGAATTTCCCGCGGCATCGTATCGAGAAGCCTGTGCTTGTCCGCGGTCAGGTCATTCAAATAGCTATTGCGCCTGATGGAGTCCGAACTGGCAGCGAATCCGCTAAGTCTCGCGTTCAGATTACCCATATGATTGAGATATGGTGTCTGCTGCGCATAGCCTTCGCCACGCGGATTAAGAGGAGGCCGACGTGGGTAATCGCCGATGGCGATCGTCCGGTTGGGCAGACGCTCTTCGTCACGGAACTTACGAGCGAAAAACGACTTCCCAAAAATGTTTTGGTCGGCGTCGATGCATAGAAAGGGCATCGACGAGAACCGCTTCAGAGCGCGCAGGATCAAATCGATCTCGTCGAACTGACGGGGTAGCAGGGAACTGTCATAACCGACACTGCGGTAGACCGCAGTCGGCATACTGATGCGGCCGCTGGTTCCGTCGCCCCACTGACCGGAAAAGTGGTGCAGTAGGAAGTGGCCGTCGAATTCGGCATCCACCGCCAGCAACCGAAGGGTCTCAGCTTGGGTAACGAAATTGTCGCCGTCGAGGCTGGAGTAGATACGGCCCAACATATGCGGCCTGAAGGCATTCTTTGCCTTGCCGAAATGCCAAGAATCGAGACTGTCATCGCAGACTACTCGCAGCAGCCCGGACTCAAGAGCAGTGCCAAAATTCTCGCTTATCCAAGCCTTGCTTTCTGTGTTGTCGCCAAAGAGCAAGACCAGGAACTCGACCTGATCGGCCAGTTCCACATGGGCCGCCAGGTTCTCCGCCAGAGTGCCGCGGATATCGTCCAGTCGGCCCATTAGTGGAATACAGTAAGACACTACTGGCGGCGCGCCGCGTGGCGATGCCGGCGGGGTTGGTTGCCATTGGGCATCCATCTGCCGGACCAACGCACGCATTTCGGCCTGAAGTTGCGCGGGCGTGACTGGCCGGTTGTCGCTTTCGGGTAAGGCCTGATAGTGCCGCAGTGGATTTTCCGACCCGACATCGGCATAGCGCGACAGATAAAAGCGCGTATCGAAATCCGGCCCGGGCGAGCGCTCCAGCAAGCGCCCCCAAGCTAGAAAGTGCTGCAGCGGATCAGCGCCTAACATGTCGACATCACCATAGCGCGCCCGGTACCACGTTGCGTTGAACAGGCTGTCATCGGTTCGGCGGGATAGGGATGGAGAGCCATCAATAGATGGTGTAGTTTGCCCTATTCTATTCATCTTGCGTCGCTTAATAAAATTTTGCGCTGCGCTACTTCATCTGCGAAATGTCTTCGCGGATCTGTGACGGCAGAACACCTCTATTCAATTTCCGGGGGCTGTCAAGCGTAACCACCCGGTTGTTATTGTGGTTGCCCTTAGGTAAACTACACGTTGGTCTTTGTGCAGTTGTCGGCGTCATTTAAGCTGTCGCCTGGACCTGCGGATCGGTTTCGCTTGCATTGAAGTAGCCCACGGCAGGCGGCTGTCAGCCTTGGGCGGTGTGGGGCCGCTGGTGGTTGTACAACTCGGTCAAGGAACGCCCACAGTAACGTGGAACGTGAGCTTCTCTATCCGTGGCATCCGTGGACAGGTCGGCGGGTTCACGTCCATGCGGTTACCTAGCAGGCAAGTATTGCGGCGTTTCGCTTCGGCCTGACCAGCATAGCTTACGATCGTTGGCTGGAGATCCCGATCTGGATGTTCGACCGGGCCGTCTGCCGGTCTTGGCAGTTGAAAGCCGCGCCGCTGGTGGCGGGTTCGGCTCTGACGGCCCTGGCGGCATTCTTGAGCGACGCAGCACTCCCATCGCGATCCGTCGATCCGGACGCAGCATCTGGCTCCCCAAAGGTGATTTCGGGAGATGCCCATGCCACATTGACCGACAAACCCCAGAAGCTCGACCTCTTCAGCCCTCTATGCGACGGCAAGCGAACTCCAAGGCCGCAATGGCGCAGCTTGCCCCACGAGGCGCGGCTGACGCCGGCCGAGTTGATGGTTCGCCTGATCCTCAACCTCGCCAACGGCGCGGCGAGCCAACGGAAGGATGCCGGATATGATGCATGAGAAGATCGGGCCACATCATCTGCAGCGCAAAGCGATCCTCTATGTTGGGCAATCTTCGGCCCATAATGTGCTGCACAGCCTCAACGAGTATGGGCCTGATCTGCTGCGGCGACGGTCGATGTCAGCCCACTACGAGAGGGCTCTCCGTGGTAAGTTGATCGTCGCTACCCCGGTCTCCTCCGTTGTCGGTGCTGCGGTCGCAAGTTGACGTCCCCCTACACCGGGCTACATCACGACATCCCGCGCCATTCCTGCTGGCGAGGCTTGCTCGACAATGGTGAACCGCGCTGCATCGCCCTCGGCGGCATGCGGGGCGACGACACCATCGAGGACGCGCTCTTGCGGGTCGTCGAACCCGGCGCCATCGCTGCCTCCGATCCCGCGAACCGGCTTGTAGCCGGGAAGCTCGATGTGCGGTCGAACTTTGCTCTCGCGATGGCCGCCCAGATCGAGGCCGGGATTGCTGCCCACCACACCACGGCACCCAAAACCGTCCTCCCCGGCGGTACGCGACGCCGCCACGCTCGGCGCGAACCTTCGCTCTTTGTGGGCGGCGCCGACGACGGATGATCCAGCGCCCGATGCCTGCCCTCGCCTTTGATCCGGTTTCCCGGGCGTGCAGATGCCCGCGCCTTGAATGCCGCTTCGTAATTCCGGCGTTTCGACATGCCCTGATCTCCTTGCGCCTGGAGACCAGAAGAGGTCAGATCGTAGCTTCCGTCGCTGTCCGATTTTCGGTAGAGCTCAGTGACGCGCGCTTGCGCAGCGAAGCCGTGTAGCTGGACCGGTTCGTCGTGCGGCAGCGGTAGGATGATGGCTTGCTGATCCGCCCCGCCTGGCAGTCTGGATTCGCGATGTGAATCCTCGATGCGCAGAGTTCTGCAACAACGCCCTTTTACGAACTAAGTCAGGTGACTAAGATATGGTACCTGCGCAACCTTTTGATCTCCGAATATGCCCCCAAGAAACAAATCTGTCGCTCTCGAAACACTTGTCGCCCATTCTTTCGTGGCCTCGTCCGATCTCACCTCGCCGCAGGCGGCGCGCGCATTGTTCTGGAGGGCGCGCTATCTGCAGGAATCGCCGATTCTGCAGCATTTGCCGTTCCTGTTCTGGCTATTGTCCATCTTGCGCCCGCGCCGCTATGTCGAAATCAACATGACGGAGGCGGTGTCGTACTTTGCGGCTTGCCAGGCCATGGATAAAATCGAGCCGGATGCGGTCTGCACGGGCATCTGGCACCAGACAGGCGGGAAGCCTGCTACGATCCCTGAAGGCATCCTTTGGCGCAATTCCGAATTCTACGCCGAATTCTCGCAGATCCTTACCGAACCTCCCGCTAAGGTTGCCAGCCGCATCCACAACGGCAGCGTCGATCTGCTGCTGGTCAACTTGCAGGGCGACGACACCCCTATGAACAGCTTGGTGCAGGACTGGACTTGCAAGCTATCGGAGCGTGCGGTGGTGCTGGTGCATGGCACCGGCCGACCCGGCTTCGAGGAAACCCCCGGCGCGGTATTGCTGCGCGATCTAGGGGCTCGCTGCCCAACCGTGCATTTCGACGGTGGCGACGGTCTCAGCGTCCTGCTTTGGGGTACCGAGCGTCAGGAGCGGTTTCAGGGGCTCGCCAACCTCGCCCCGGAAACCCCAGATTATTTTGATGTCCGTCAGGTCTTTCAGCGGCTGGGTGCCGCGCATCGGTATGAATGGAAGAGCCGCAAGGACAGCCAGCGCCTACACGAGCAGCAACGCAGTCTCGACCGCCTGCAAAAAGAAAACACGGAACTGAGCCGAGACTTGGAAGAACGAACTCTTCTGAGCCAGGAGCACAGCCTGCAGGTTGCGACACTTCGGGCGCAGCTTCACGATCTGGAGATGAAGCGAAAGGCTTGGGAAGACACGGCCAAACAGCGGATCGCAGCGCTAGAGGCCGAGCGAGAGGAACAATCCATTCGACGGCAAGAGGCAGAGGCTGGGCGTGAGGAACGCTTTCGTGAAATCGCGGTTCTGACTTCGACGCTCGAAAAGGAACGCGAGAGGACCCAGCGTTCTGTCGAAGAGCGAACTCTTCTGATCCAGGAGCACAGCCTGCAGGTTACGACACTTCAGGCGCAGCTTCACGATCTGGAGATGAAGCGAAAGGCTTGGGAAGACACGGCCAAACAGCGGATCGCAGCGCTAGAGGCCGAGCGAGAGGAACAATCCATTCGACGGCAAGAGGCAGAGGCTGGGCGTGAGGAACGCTTTCGTGAAATCGCGGTTCTGACTTCGACGCTCGAAAAGGAACGCGAGAGGACCCAGCGTTCTGTCGAAGAGCGAACTCTTCTGATCCAGGAGCACAGCCTGCAGGTTGCGACACTGCAGGCGCAGCTTCACGAGCTGGAGATGAAGCGAAAGGCTTGGGAAGACGAGGCCAAACAGCATCTGGAGCGATACAATGCGGTTATCAATAGCACATCTTGGTGCATTACTCGTCCGGCCCGGCGCGCGATCGACCGGTTTCGTGCGCTGAACAGGAGAAGGCCTCAGAAATGAACAACGTGGGCTGGCCTGTTCTAACTTTCCCTGAAGCCGAGGCGAACCATCTGCGCATGGCCTACAAGGCTGCCACGGTCATTCTCGAATACGGATCAGGCGGCTCTACCGTTCTCGCCGCAGAACTGCCCGGAAAGTTGGTAATCAGTGTTGAAAGCGACCGGAACTGGGCGATAGACCTGCAACGCAAGTTCAATGCTGTTAGCTTGCCTTCGCCCGTCATCATCTGGCATGCCGATATCGGTCCGACCGGAGAATGGGGGCGCCCCGTCAGTGAAGCAGCTTGGCGAAAATTCCACCATTACCCCACCTCGGTCTGGACTCAACCCTTCTTCCGCCACCCGGACCTGATCCTGATCGACGGCAGGTTCCGCCCCGCCTGTTTCGTCACGGCTTGCCTGCGCATCAGTCGCCCGGTCACCGTTCTGTTCGATGATTACACCGACAGGCCAGCATATCATGTGATCGAGCGCCTGGCGAAGCCCCTGCGCACCATTGGCCGCATGGCAGAATTTCGGATCGAACCGCAGCATTGGCAGTTCTGGGTGCAGGACATGCTGATGGATCTTTGCACCCAAGCAACTTTTAGCACCCAAAAGAACTTCGACTACGGGAAAAGTGCGACCGGTAGCACCTAGGCTCCAGACCTGTTGATTTGCAGTGAGAGGTGACCCGGGTTTTCCATCGAGAAGTGACCCACCTTTGATTATGGATTTTGTGTCATTCTGGGGTCAAGGCATGATTTGCGTCCTTCTTTCTTCGGGCTGGGGCGGTTGAACTTGCCTTGAAGCGGTAGCCGGCGTTTCCGGTTTCTAGGATGTGGCAGCGGTGTGTGAGACGGTCGAGCAAGGCCGTAATCATCTTGGCGTCGCCGAAGACTGCGGCCCATTCGCTGAAGCTGAGGTTGGTGGTGATCGCGACGCTGGTCCGCTGACCTGCTCCCCGTATTGTCCTCGTTCAGAAGTTAGTTCTGTTAGTGGTTTGGTCCTTTGTCGACCGGTTGAGGAACTCCCGCGGGGTGAGGCCGTCGGGTAATCCTCCCGATGGTTAAGGGGATGCGGAAGTAGAATTTTCTCGGCAGGATGGACGAGGAGATTCCGATGAAGAAGAACCGTTTCACCGAAGCCCAGATCATGGGCGTGCTGCGTCAGGCGGAGGGCGGGATGCCTGTTCCCGAGCTGTGCCGCGAGCACGGCATCAGCAGTGCGACGTTTTACAAGTGGCGGGCCAAGTATGGC